>CAVSZO010000040.1:0-16472 GCA_963732335.1 Ilumatobacteraceae bacterium
TTGTCGATGATCACGCGCCAATAGGCGGGTGTGACCTTGGAGATCGTCAGACGGTTCCTGGTGGGCATCGATCTCTCGTTCCTGTACTCGTCATTTCTCGAGGCCGTGGGTGAAGTCGGTCGGCGTGATCACGTCGTCGGGAGTGAGGTCCTCGATCGAGGCCCGGCCGAGGGCGAGCAGGGTCGAGTCGATGCCGCCGCGCAGGAACTCGAAAACGTTGGTCACGCCGACCGAGCCGTTGGCAGCAAGACCCCACAGGTAGGCGCGGCCGATCATGACGGCCTTGGCGCCGAGGGCAAGCGCCTTGACGACGTCGCTGCCGCGTCGGATCCCACCGTCGAGCAGGATCTCGATCTGGCCGCCGACGGCGTCGGCGACGGCGGGAAGTGCCCGGATCGGGGCGGGGGTGCCGTCGAGGTTGTTGCCGCCGTGGTTCGACACCGAGACGGCGGTGGCGCCGATGTCGACCGCCCGCCGGGCGTCGTCCGGGCGCATGATCCCCTTCACGAGGAAGGGGCCGTCCCAGTGCTCGCGCAGCCAGACGAGGTCGGACCACGTCGGGGGCGGGGTCTGCATCCAGCGGCCGTACGCCTCGAAGAAGGTCGGTGCGGCTTGGCCGGGCTCCGCCATGTTCGGCAAGGTGAGGTCGGGCAGGCCGCCGTGACGGAGGAAGCCCAGCACGTAGCGGGGACGGCGCACCCCTTGGGGGGCATAGCGGAGGATCGCCCGCAGGTCCATCCTCGCCGGGATCCACGGGCTGCCCCAGTCCCGGCCGTTCGAGAACGACCAGTCCAGGGTGACGATGAGTGCCTTGGCGCCGGCGTCCCTGGCCCGCGACGCTCGCTCGAGGATGTCGTCCCGGCTGCCGACCCAATAGGCCTGGAAGAACGTCTTCGGGTTGGCGGCAGCGACATCTTCGACCGGCATGCTGGCGAACGAGCTGAGGCCCACCGCGGTGCCCGCGGCGGCGGCGCCGCGTGCGACGGCGACCTCGCCGCCGGGGTGCACGGCTTGGACTCCGGTGGGCGACGCGATCACGGGCAACGAGATGTCCTGGCCCAGGACCGAGGTCGACATCGCCCGCTCGGCGGGCAGGTCGGCGACGTGTGGCGGCGCGAAGCGCAAGTCACTGAACGCGGCAACGTTGTCGCGGATGGTGACCCCTTCCTCGGCCCCGGCCACGAGCGCCAGGTAGACACCCTTCGGCAGCCGTCGCCGAGCACGCTGCTGTGCCTCGGCGACTGTCTCGAACCACTCTCTGGTGCTGGCCATCGGAACTCCTCGCGCCCTACTTGAGAGTGGTGCCGGCGTCGACGGGGAGGGCGACGCCGGTGACGTAGCGGGCGTCGTCCGACGCGAGGAACAGGACGGCGTTGGAGATGTCACGCGACTCCAGCCACGGGATCGGCAGGGCCTGCAGCGGCCGGGCGCCGGCTTCGAACTCGTCGCGGGTGATGTCGCCGGGGTGGTCGGGCAGGAAGAGGTGGTACGTCGTCTGGTTCTGGATCATGTCGGTGTCGACAGAGCCCGGGTGCACCGTGTTGACCCGGATCATGTCCGGTGCCAGCTCGATGGCCAGCGACCGCATCAGTCCGACGAGACCGTGCTTGGCCGCCACGTAGTGTCCCGCGTTGGCTGTGCCCTTGAGGCCGGCGACCGAGCTGGTGATGACGATCGAGCCGCCGCCGGCCGCCCGCAGGTGGGGGATGGCGGCCTTGGCCGTGTGCCAGACACCGGTGAGGTTGACGTCGATCATGTCCTGCCAGGTCTGCTCGGGCAGGTCGTCCAGCGTGCCGAAGCTGACGATGCCGGCGTTGGCGGTGACGATGTCGAGCCGGCCGAGCTGGGCGACCCCGTCGTCGAGCAGCGCCTTCAGCGCGTCGTAGTCACGAACGTCGGCGTGGCCGGCGACGATGTGCCGGTCGAGGGCCTCGACCTCCTTGACGGTCTGCGCCAGGTCCTCCGGTGTAGCCATCGAGAACGGAACCGAGTCGATCTGCGACGCGATGTCGACGGCGATGATGTCGGCGCCCTCCTCCGCCAATCTCACTGCGTGACTCCGGCCTTGACCCCGAGCCGCGCCAGTGATGAAGGCGACCTTTCCATCCAGACGTGCCATAGCGCTGTCTCCTTTGCTTGTAGGGGTCCGCGGTCACGCGGCCCGTGTCGACTCCGGCCGCGTGTGACCAGCGGCGCGCGCCGCGACGAGGCGGCCGATCTGCACGGCGCCCACGCCACCGATTCCGCCTCCGTCGAAGAGCCCGAACACCTTCTGGGCACCGTGGGCGGCGAACGTCAGCCCGATGACCACGCGGAGTGCCAGGAGTGCGAGTTCCATCAGTTTCCTCCTCTGCCGGCCGCCGACGCGGCGAGCGGGCTGGTCTCGCAGGCCCGGTCGGGCCGGCTGCCGATGGTCACCAGCACGGGACCGCGGTGAACGCGGGGCTGGCGGGAGTGGTCCATGCCCGGCTTCGGGATCGCCGCGGGATCGATCCCGGCGAGTTCCGCCTCGCCGTAGCCCTCGACGCACTCGGGATCGGGTCCGTCGAGCGGGAGCCCGGTGAAGAACTTGGCCGCCATGCAGCCGCCCCGGCAGGTGTCGTAGTGGGCGCAGGCGCGGCAGGCGCCCCCGGTCTGGGGCTCGCGGAGGCGGGTGAACAGCTCGGACTCGCTCCAGACCCTGGCGAAGCCGCCGGCGCCCCGGACGTTGCCGGCGAGGAACGACTCGTGGATCGCGAACGGGCAGGCGTACACGTCGCCGATCGGGTCGATCAGGCAGACGACCCGCCCGGCGCCGCACAGGTTGAGCCCGGGCAGCGGGTCGCCGTAGGCGGACAGGTGGAAGAACGAGTCGCCGGTCAGCACCTGGTCGCCGTGGGCGAGCAGCCAGTCGTAGAGCGTGCGCTGCTGGACGGCGGTGGGATGCAGCTCGTCCCAGACGTCGGCGGCCCGTCCGGACGGCCGCAGCCGCGTCAGCCGCAGCTGCGCGCCGTAGCGGCCGGCGAGCGCCTTGAAGTCGTCGAGCTGGCCGACGTTGTGCCGGGTCACGACGACGGAGAGCTTGAAGCCCCGCATGCCGGCGTCGGCGAGGTGGCGCATGGCCTGGACGGCTGTGGCGTACGAGCCCTGGCCGCGGACGGCGTCGTTGACCTCGGCGGTGGCGCCGTCCACGGAGATCTGGACGTCGACGTAGTCGTCGGCGGCGAGCCGGTGGGCCGCGGCGGCGTCGATCCGGCTGCCGTTGGTCGAGAACTTCACGCCGACGTGGTGGCTGGTGGCGTAGTCGAGGATCTCCCAGAAGTCCCGCCGCACCGTCGGCTCGCCGCCGCCGATGTTGACGTAGAAGACCTGCATGCGCTCGAGCTCGTCGACGACGGCCTTGCACTCGGCGGTGGTGAGCTCGCGGGGATCGCGCCGGCCCGAGCTCGATAGGCAGTGGACGCAGGCCAGGTTGCAGGCGTAGGTCAGCTCCCAGGTCAAGCAGATCGGCGCGTCGAGGCCGTGCTCGAACTGGTCGGCGAGGGGCAGCGTGGCCGCCGCGCTCATCGGTCGGTCCTCTCACGGATCATCTGCGAGGCGGCGAGGGTGGACAGCGCGCTCCGGTAGCTCGGTAGCTCGGCGGGGACGACGCCGGCGGCGACACAGGCGCCGTGGGCGCTGGGCGAGGTCGCCAGGTGGCGCACCACCGCCAGAAGCTTCGGGCTCTTCAGGAACGACAGCCGGCGGGTGCCGAAGTGGTAGAGCAGCGCACCGAAGCGCTCCGGCCGGACCGACACCTGCGGGTGCAGCTGCCACCCGGCGTCCAGGTCGAACGGCCGCGGGCGGGTCGGGCGCGCGTCAGTAGACACCGCACATCCCGTCGATCGACACTTCCTCGACGAGGAGGGCCTCGACGAGCAGCGCGGCCTCGGGCTCGTCCGGCGACCCGGGCTGCGCCTCGTCGGAAGGCACCACCGGTGGCGTTGCGGCGGAGCCGGTTTCTGCGGTCGGGTGCGGGGCTGCGTCCACGGCTGCATCGGACCACGACGGTCCTGACCGGTCCTCAGTAGTGCCTACGGGATTCCTCGTAGCGGCTACTGAGGACGCCAGCGCCTCCGTTGAGGTCCGCTGTGGCCATGACGGATCTCTCGACTCGGGTCGCGCTTGTCACCGGAGCAGCACGCGGCATTGGCGCGGCAACCGTCCGCGGGCTGGCGGCGCAGGGTTGGGCGGTGCTGGCCGTGGACCGGTGCGCCGACGATCCCGCGCTTCCCTATCCGCTCGGCACCTCGGACGACCTGGAGCGGACGGTCGTCGAGGCGGCGGCCGCCGGTGGTGATCCGGACGCGGTGCATGCCGTCACCGCCGACGCCCGCGATGCCACCGCCATGGTCGACGCCGTCGCCGAGGCCGAACGGCGGTGGGGTGGCCTGGACGTCGCCGTCGCGGCGGCCGGGGTGATCGCCGGCGGCGTTCCGTTGTGGGAGATGCCGGTCGCCCGGCAACAGGCGGTGCTCGACGTCGACCTGGGAGGCGTCCTTGCCCTGGCGCGTGCGTCGGTCCCTGCGCTGCTGCGGCGCCCCGAGCCGCGCACCGGGCGGTTCGTCGCCGTGGCTTCGGCGGCGGCCACCCGCGGGATGCCGCTGCTGGCGGTCTACTGCGCGGCCAAGGCCGGGGTGACGGGGCTGGTCCGGGCACTGGCCGCCGAGCTGGGCGGCACCGGGGTGACGGCGAACGCGGTCAGCCCGGGATCCACCGACACCGCGATCCTGACCGAGAGCGCCCGCCTCTACGGGCTGCCGAGCGGGCAGTCGTTCGCCCCGCAGCAGCCGGCGCAGCGACTGATCGAACCGGAGGAGATCGCCGGGGCGATCGTCTGGCTCGCCGGCGTGCACAACGGCGCGATCACGGGCGCGGTCGTCCCGGTCGACGGAGGACTGGCGCTGTGACCGGGCGAGCGTTGGGCGAGACGACGTGGACCGAGCTGGACGGCCGCGCCGCCGCCACGGTCCTGGTCGTGCCGTTGGGGGCCACGGAGCAGCACGGTCCGCACCTGCCGCTGGCGACCGACACCCTGGTGGCCTCCGCACTGGCCCAGCGGCTGGCCGACGCCCGCGAGGACGTGCTCGTCGCCCCCGCCGTCGCCTACGGCTCGAGCGGCGAGCACGCCGACTTCCCCGGCACCCTTTCGATCGGGCAGGCAGCGGTGGAGCACCTGGTCGTGGAGCTCGTCCGCTCGGCCGACGCCTTCGCCGGCGTCGTGCTGGTGTCGGGCCACGCAGGCAACGCCGAGCCGCTCGCCGCCGCCGCGGCGACGCTCGACGCCGAGGGTCGGTCGATCCTCGTGTGGTGGCCGCACGTCCCCGGGGGCGACGCCCACGCCGGCCGGACTGAGACGTCGCTCCTCCTCGGCTTGGCGCCCGGGCTCGTCCGGCCGGGCGCCCAGCCCGGCGACACCCGCCCACTGGCGGAGTTGTTGCCGGCGCTCCGCCGGCACGGCGTCGCCGAGGTCTCGCCCAACGGAATCCTCGGCGACCCGACCGGCGCGAGCTCGGCCGAGGGCGACGCGCTGCTCGACGCGCTGGCCGACGACCTGCTCGCCGCGGTGGCGGACTGGCGGCGGCCGCGATGAACGCTCTTGCCGCCGTGCTGCCCGACGGGTTCCGGCTCGCCCTCGACCCCGCGGTCCGGCGGGTCGACGACGGCGCCACGCTCATCGGCGGCTTCCCGCTGCTGATCGTCCGCCTCTCGTCGGCCGGGCAGTGCCTCGTCGACGGCTGGGCCGGCGGCGCGCCGGTCGAAGCGGCCGACGGCGCCCAGCGTCTCGCCCGGCGGCTCCTCGAATCCGGTCTGGCCCACCCCCGTCCCGTCGACGTACCGCCGCCCTGGGCCCAGGCCGACATGACGGCCGTCGTTCCTGTCCACGGCGAGGCGGGTGACCTCGACCGCACGCTGTCCACGCTGGGCCCCGTCGGCGAGGTGCTGGTGGTCGACGACGCGTCGCCGGACGGCGAGGCCATCGCGGCCGTCACCGCCGCGCACGGCGCACGTCTCCTGCGGCTGGAGCGCAACGTCGGACCGGCCGCAGCCCGCCAGGTCGGCTGGCAGGCGTCCACGCGGCCGGTGGTCGCCTTCGTCGACGCCGACGTCGAGCCCACCGGCCGGTGGTTCGACCCGCTGCTCGCCCACTTCGCCGACCCGCGGGTGGCCGCCGTCGCCCCGCGGATCCTGCCCGCCGCGCGGCCGGGCACCCCGGCCGTGCTCGCCGCGTACGAGGCCTGCCGCTCCTCGCTCGACCTGGGTCCGCTCGAGTCGCCGGTGCGGCCCAGGGCCCGCGTGCCGTTCGTCCCGACCGCCGCGCTCGTCGTGCGGCGCGATGCCCTCGAAGCCGTGGGCGGCTTCGACGAGGGCTTGCGCGTCGGCGAGGACGTCGACCTCGTGTGGCGGCTCCACGGGGCCGGGTGGGTCGTGCGCTACGAACCGTCTGCCCGAGCCCACCACCCGATGCGACCGACCTGGCTGGCATGGGCCCGGCAGCGGTACCGCTACGGCACCTCGGCCGCCGCGCTCGCCCAGCGCCACGGCGACGCGGTTGCGCCGCTGACGGTGTCGGGGTGGAGCGCCGCCGCCTGGGGTCTGGTGGTCGCCGGCTCGCCAATGGCCGGCGTCGTCGTCGGGGCGGGCACCACCGCGGCGCTCGTGCCCAAGCTGCGCTCGCTGCGCCACCCGGTCGCCGAAGCCCTCAGGCTGGCCGGCCTCGGGAACCTGTTCGCCGGCCGCCAGGTCGCCGACGCCTTGCACCGCCCCTGGTGGCCACTGACGCTTGCGCTGCTCCTGGGCTGGCGACGAGCGCGCCCAGCTCTCGCTGCCGCCGCCGTCGTCCCTGCCCTCATCGAGCACCGCGAGCAACGTCCCGACCTCGGCGTCGTCACCCTCATCCTGCTCCGCCTCGCCGACGACTTCGCGTACGGCACCGGCGTATGGGCCGGCTGCGTCGCCCGCCGCGACCTCACCGCCCTGCTGCCGGCGTTCGCCGGCCGCTTCCCCCCGCCCGCCACGAACTGACCCGCCAACACTCAGAAGGAGAACTGCCATGTCCACCATCGCTATCGGCGAGATCGTGCTCGAACCGGACGCCCAGGGATTCGCCGACGCCGTCGCCAAGCCACCGTTCCTGTCCGACCTCCCACCCGAGAAGGGCCGCGCCGTGCTCGACGAGGTCCAATCCGGCGATGTCCCCAAACCAGTTGTTGAGATCACCGACGTCGACGTCGCTGGCGGGCCGACCGGACGTGTTTCGGTGCGGATCGTGCGCCCACCCGACGCGCCGAGCGACCTACCGGTTGTTCTCTACGTGCACGGCGGAGGATGGGTGATCGGCAGCACCGTGACCCACGACCGGCTGATCCGCGAACTCGCCGTCGGCACCCCGGCCGCGGTTGTGTTTCCGAGCTACAGCCTGTCGCCCGAAGCGCGGTATCCGACTGCCATCGAGCAGATCTACGCGGTGGCGCAGTGGATCGCGGCGCAGGGGGCCGCCAACGGCTTCGACTCCTCGCGGATCGCGATCGCCGGCGACAGTGTCGGCGGCAACATGGCAACGGCCGTCAGCCTCCTGGCCAAGGCGCGCGGCGGACCGACGTTCGCACACCAACTGCTCTTCTACCCCGTGACGGACGCGGCGTTCGACACGCCGTCGTACGAGCAGTTCGCCGAGGGATTCCATCTCCGCCGCGACCTTATGCAGTGGTTCTGGGACCAGTACACGACCGACCCGGCGCAGCGTGCCGAAATCACCGCGTCGCCCCTGCGAGCAACGTCCGACGACCTCGCAGGGCTGCCGCCGGCCACCGTGATCACTGCGGAGGCCGACGTGCTCCGCGACGAAGGTGAGGCCTACGCCGCCAGCCTGCGCCGGGCCGGAGTCCCTGTCACCGCAGCGCGGTTCGACGGCACGATCCACGACTTCGTGATGCTCGACGCCCTCGCCAACACCAACGCCACACGCGGGGCGATGACCATTGCCATCAGCGCGCTCCAAGACACGTTCCGCCATGCCACCGCCAGTTGATCCCACAGCGGCGGGCTCGCCGCCACCTCCCCCCGCCCGCGAGCCCGCCGCTGCCGCCCTAAGCACCACGCCCGAAGGAGTCTCGATGGCGAAGCTGCTCTATCGATTGGGCCATTTCTGCGTCCGACGACGTCGACTTGTACTCCTTGGATGGGTTGCACTGCTCGCTGTGGTCGGCATTTGGTCGAACGCCGCCGGCGGCACGACCAATGACAAGCTGTCCATCCCCGGAACCGAATCACAGGATGCGGCTGATCTGCTGGCCGCGCGATTCCCCGCGCAGTCCGGCACGACGATCCGCATCGCTCTCGAAGCACCGGAGGGTCGGACGATCGAAGACTTCGCTCCGAAGGCGCAGCTCGATCGCGATCTGCAGCCGCTGTTCCTGCTCCCGAACGTCGTCGCCCCGACGGATCCGTCGTCGGCGGTCACCGTCTCTGCCGACGGGCGGATCGCATTCATCGAGATCCGGTTCGACCAATCGGCGACCGACGTCCCCAAGGACCTGATCCAGGCGATCGTCGACGGAACCGAGGAGGCCGCTCCAGCATTGCTGAAGGTCGCCTTCAGTGGCGAGGCCGTCAGCAAAGCCGTCCAGGAGCCGGAGCCACCGTCCGAGTTGATCGGGTTCGTGGTCGCGATGGTCGTGCTGCTACTTGCCTTCGGGTCCGTGCTCGCGATGGGGCTGCCAATGCTCACAGCTCTCATCGGCGTGGTGATCGCGGTGCTCGGCATCACGCTGATGTCAGCGTTCGTCGACTTGAGCAGCACTGCCCCAACGCTGGCGATCATGATCGGCCTCGCCGTCGGCATCGACTACGCGCTGTTCATCGTCACCCGTCACCGAGCGTTCCACACCACCGGCCTGCCCCCTGAGGAGGCCGCCGCCCGCGCAACCGCGACGTCTGGCGGCGCCGTCGTCTTCGCCGGTGGCACCGTGATCATCGCCCTCGCCGGCCTGTTCGTCACCGGCGTCCCGTTCCTCACGGTGATGGGCCTGTGCGCCGCCGCCGCGGTGACCATCGCCGTGCTCGTCGCGATCACCCTGGTGCCCGCCCTCCTCGGGTTCGCCGGCGACAACATCGACCGGGTTCGGATCCCCGGCATCAAGCTCTCGACCGGCGAGGTCGCCGACAGTGGGGCCACCTTCTCCGGACGATTCGCCAAGGCCATCACCGATCGACCCTGGCCGTACCTCATCGTTGGCGTCGCGTTCATGCTCGTTCTCGCCACACCGATGCTGTCGATGCGGCTTGGCGTCCCGGATGATGGCACCAAGGCACTCGCGACGACCGAACGTCAGGCGTACGACATGCTCGTTGACGGATTCGGCGCCGGCTTCAACGGTCCCTTGACCGTCGTCGCCGACCTGCAAGAGGTCACTGACCGGACCGAGGCGCTCAGCGCGATTCGCGCCGCTGCGGCCGACGATCCCGACGTCGTGGTCGTCGCCGACCCGATCATCAACGCCGAGCGTGACACCGCCATCGTGGCCGTCATCCCCAAGTCGGGGCCAGCAAGCGAGGAGACCGAGGAGCTCGTCCATCGACTGAGGCAGACGTTCGCTTCGGATGCCGTAGCCGGGTCAGGTGCGGTGACGTACATCACGGGCAACACCGCATCCAACATCGACATCTCCGACAAGCTCGGCTCGGCACTACCGAAGTACATGGCGTTCGTGATCGTTCTGACGATGCTGCTCCTGCTCGTCGCGTTCCGATCGATCCTGGTGCCCATCAAGGCAGCGATCGCGATTCTACTGTCGATCGGTGCATCACTCGGTGTCGTCGTCGCCATCTTTCAGTGGGGCTGGGTGGCCAGCTGGATCGGCGTCGATTCCAGCGTCCCGATCGTCTCGTTCATCCCGACGATCATGTTCGGGATCCTCTTCGGCCTGTCGATGGACTACGAGGTGTTCATCCTCTCCCGGGTGCGAGAGGAGTACTCGCACAGTGGCGATCCCCACCACGCAGTGCTCAAGGGGCTGGCGAGCTCTGCGCGTGTCATCACTGCCGCCGCGTTGATCATGATCTCCGTGTTCGGGGCCTTCGTCCTCGGCGACGACGTGATCATCAAGATGTTCGGAATCGGCCTGGCCGTGGCCGTCCTGCTCGACGCGACCATCGTCCGCATGGTCATCGTCCCTGCCGTGATGACCCTGTTCGACAAGGCCGCGTGGTGGCTTCCGCGCTGGCTACGCAACCTGCCCGACCTGGACGTCGAAGGCGCCAAACTTCTTCAACACCTGGACGCCACCGATGTCGACAGGTTCGTCGCCGAAGCCTCGGCGGCATCGTCCGACGAAACTGAGGTAGCGCGTGTCAGATGAAGGGACCGTTGGTGTGGTCGGAGCCGGGAACATCGGCTCGGTCGTGGCCCGGCTGGCGGCGAAAGCAGGTCTAGAGGTCGTTATCGCGAACTCGCGTGGGCCTGAGTCCCTCGCTGGGCTGGTTGACGAGCTCGGCCCCGGGGTTCGGGCTGGGTCCGTCGATCAGGCTGCCCGCGCCGGTGAGTGCGTGGTGGTCGCCATCCCGTTCTTCCGGTTCCGGGACCTGCCCGCAGCCGCGTTCGCTGACCGCACCGTGATCGACACGATGAACTTTGACCCCGGGCGCGACGGGGCAGTTGCCGCCCTGATCGAAACCGGGCAGACGCCCGCCGAGCTGTTGGCTGCCCGGCTGGCCGGCGCGAGCGTCGTGAAGGCCTTTAGCAGCATCTTCGCGAACCACCTGGCGGCTCTGAGCCGGCCAGCGGGTGCGCCCGACCGCAGCGCCCTGCCGATTGCCGGCGACTCGATCGAGGCGAAACTGGTCACGACCCGGCTGCTCGACCGGCTTGGCTGGGATGCGGTGGACGCCGGGTCACTGAAGGAGAGCCGCCGCTTTGACATCGGTACGCCCGCGTTCGTCGTGCCATATGTCGCCGACGCCAGCGACGGCTGGGGGTTGCGGCTGCCGACCGACCCGGGCTCACCCGCAGGCGCGACACGGATCGGCACGTTGCTCGGCCAACGCCTCAAGGGATGACCGGTGGCTGAAGGAGAAGCGCCTGTTCGCATCGATGTGTGGTCTGACGTCGTCTGTCCGTACTGCTACGTCGGGAAGCGTCACATCGAAGCCGCAATCGCCCGCACCGAGACTGCGGTCGAGATTACCTACCGGGCGTTCCAGCTGCACCCGCAGGCGCCCGCCGATCAGTCGATGCCAATCCGCGACTTCTGGCCGCTCGTCTATCCCGGCCATCCAGGTGACACCGCCGAGACCGACGCGGTGCTCGAGCCGATCATTGCCGCCGGCCGCGCCGCCGGTCTCACGCTGGACTACAGCCGGATGTGGTCCTGCAACACCCGCACCACTCACCGCCTCGCGAAGGCCGCAGATGCCGCCGGTGTCGGTTTGACGTTCACCGAGGCGGCCTTCCGTGGCTACTTCACCCTCGGGTTGCGGCTGAACGAACCCGAGGACCTCCTCCAGATCGCGAAGGATGGCGGTCTTGACGTCGCCGTCGCTCGACCAGTCCTGGACGACGAGGCGCTACATGGCGGTGATGTCGATGCCGACGTCGCCTTGGCAGCCCAGATCGGCATCGGAGGAGTCCCCTTCGCGGTCTTCGGCGGCAAGGTAGCGCTATCCGGCGCCCAGCCCCCGGACGTCATCCTTCGGGCGATTGAATCCGCAGCCGCACGTCATGGCTGACGTCGTTGCTGTCGAGCCTCGCGGCACCAGCGAGCGTCAACCTCGTCTGGCCAAAAGGGAACGGCTACGCCGAACCACTAGCCTTGCTGACTGCACCTACTGACGACGTTCACTCGCCTCCGGAAGGCGTCGCAGGCGTCTGCGACGTCAACGGCGAGTGCCACTGACGCCGGCTACACAGCTCTGTTGCGAGTGACCTCGCGCGCGCCAAGCGCTCTAGACGAGCTGAAAGTGGCAGCAGGTCAGACGACAACGAAGCGTCCTGATCAACTGCTTGCATCGAGGCGGGAAGCTCGACGAGGGCTAGCGGGTTGCCGGCAGCCATGCGCAGGATGCGTTCTTGCGTATGTCGCGGCAGATCCGCTGCTCGCTGGCGTACGAGCGCCAAGGATGCGACGCCGTCCAGCGGCGTGATGTGTAGCTCCTCGAGGCCGGACCCACCGATCGCCTCGTCTCCCCGAGCGGCCAACAAGACCACGATCGCGTCAGCGGCCAGCCGCCGACCCACGAACGTCAGCACGTCGACGGTCGGCGTATCCAAGAGCTGGGCGTCATCGGCGACGACAAGCAGTGGTCCGTCCGCGCTGCAGATGTGAGAAGTTGAAGTGCGCTCAGAGCGATCTGAAACGGATCGGCAAACGCACCTTCCTCGAGCCCGAAGGCCGCACGCAGATGCTTCTGCTGTGAGACGCCAAGCTCGTTGAGAAATGGCAGGACTTCGGCAAGCAGGCGGTGGAGTCCGGCGAATGGCAAGTGCGACTCGGACAGCACCCCCCGTGTCGAATGCACGGTCATCGACCACCTCTCGGGCCCGCTCGACGACCACCTCGAGTAGCGACGACTTGCCTATCCCAGCGTCGCCAGAGGCGAAGTCATTGGCGGCACCGAAGCGGCTCCACTCACGACAACGTTCACCGCCGAAACCACGACGCCGGCGACCGAAAGCCCACCCGCGACGACGACCACGCCACCGGCGACCGATGCCGCAACGACCGTCGCCAGCTCAGCAGTGGCCACGGCGCCGGCCTCGACGGCACCACCAAGCGTCACGACCACCGTGGTCGGCTCGCCCCTGGCGCTCGATGTCCTCGCGGTCCTGCCAGTGAGCAACGAGCTCGACGGCGGCTACCAGCGGGACCTGTTCCCCGAAGCGCTCGACATGGACAGTGACGGGTGCGCCGCACGCGCTGAGGTGCTCATCCGTGATTCACGGACCCCGGCCCAGGTCGACCCGAACGGCTGCCACGTCGTCGCCGGTAACTGGCTCTCGGTCTACGACGGTCAGACGGTCACCGACCCGGCCGAGCTCGAGGTCGATCACGTGGTATCCGTAGCGCAGGCTGGGCCGAGCGAGTATCTGACCTGGTCTGGTTGTCGGCGGCTTGCCGCAGCGGTCAGCTCCCGTTTGTCACGCGCTCGAGGTGTGGGCCTGAACTGCGCGGCGGAGCCGCAGGTTTTCGCCGTGCGCTGCGGCGAGCGCGCGTTCCAGCCTGCGGAGTTCGTCGCGGTGTGCTGCGCGCATCTGCTTGATCTGGGCCGAGAGCAGCCGGACGGCACTCGACGTGTCGTGCGCTGCCCTCGGCTGTTCTGCAGCCGGCTGGCAGCGACCGGACGAAGCGGAGCAACGCAGATCCTCGATCCGGGCTCGAAGGCCCGGTCGACAGATCCGACAGAGGCGGCCGCCCGAGAACGTGACCGCATGGTCGCCCGATACTCAGGAACGATCCGATGAATACCCCGTTCAACATCCTCGACTTCCTCGATCGCGCCGAGCACGTCTACGGCGACCGCGTCGGTGTGATCGACGAGCCGGACCAGCCCGCCGACAGCTGGGGGCGGTTGACCTGGCGGCACGTCGCCGAGACCGCCAGGGCCATGGCCGCCGGCCTCGACGCCCTCGGTGTCGGTCCGGGCGAGCGGGTGGCGATCGTCTCGCAGAACAGCGCACGGCTCCTCGTCGCCTTGTTCGCGGTGTCCGGCTACGGGCGCGTCATCGTGCCGATCAACTTCCGGCTCAACGCCGAGGAGGTCCAATACATCGTCGAACAGTCCGGCGCGTCTGTGCTCCTCGTCGATCCCGAGCTCGACGGCGCGCTCGCGGATGTGGATGCGCCGCACCGGTTCGTGCTCGGCCGCGAGTCCGACGCCACACTCCTGCGGTTCGATCGTCAGCCGAACCCGTAGTACCGAAACCTGGGCCGAACAGGCATCAAGGTCAGCCCATATGCGCTCGGCGCGCCCATGTTCGCCACACAGGTCGGTAACACCGACCCCGAGGACTCGATCCGGATCATCCACAAGGCGCTCGACGCGGGCATCAACCTCGTCGACACCGCTGACTCGTACGGGGACTCGGAGGAGGTCGTCGGTCGGGCACTCGAGGGCCGCCGTGACGACGTGGTCCTCACGACGCACCTCGTCAGTGTGCGCTAATGACCATTGGAAGGACGATGTGCGGCGCGTCGCGATGACACGCAGGATGACTAGTCAGACCGGCGGCTGCCGTGCCGAACGTGCGCGGTCGCCCCTGGTGTCGACGCCGCGCCGCTACTGACCAGATTTCGAGCGTCGTCGACACCTGGGTGATCGTCCGGCTCGACCACAGCCGGGGGCTGGCGACGAGCGCGTGTTCCGCCGATCCGTTCGAGATCGGCCTCCGAGAAGGCGATGTCACGGGGACAGGCGCTCGAACGTGGAACCGGACTTCGCTGATACAGGCCGCGCTCGCACCGAGCACGCCATCGCTACGCGCTGGGCCTCGGATCCGAGGGTCGCTCACCGTCGACCCTCACGCTCGAGGGTTCTCCAAGCGATGCCAGGCAAGTTGTTCAGGGTCCGGACCGATGCGTCCGGCGCCATGCGCCGGGAGGGAGCGGTTCGAAGCGGCGAAATACGCGGCTGAGCGCTGTGTCGCTGTCGTATCCCACGCGCACGGCGATCTCTGTCAGCGGTAGGTCTGTGTCGCGTAGGAGCGTTTTCGCCCGGTATACCCGCCAGCACGTTAGGTAGGTGAGCGGACTGTCGCCCGTGACGGCCTTGAAGAGCGCCGCGAAGGCCGACCGCGACATCGCCGCGACTCGCGCCAGTTCGGCCACAGTCCATGGATGCGCAAGGTCGGAGTGCATGGCCCCCATCGCGGCGGCCAGCGGACGGACCTTGAGGGCGGCGACCCACCCGATGCCGGTCCCCTGCTCAGAGTTACACCAGGCACGCAGCGCCTGCACGAACAATACGTCGGCGAGCCGGTCGACGATCGAGTCGACGCCCATGCCGGCGGTGGCGATCTCGGAGTCGATCAGGTCGAGCGTCGCCCGTAGCGCGTGCGCGTCCGGCTCGTCGAGCTGGATCCGCATGATCGGAGGTAGTAGTCGCATTAGGGGCTCGGCCGCCGTCTGATCGAACGTTCCATCGCCCCCGCTCGCGACGAAGAGTTCCTGCGCGGGATCGGTGTTGACCACTTCGTGCCGGCATCCGACGATCCGGCTGGGGCCGTGCTGGAGATCGCCTGCTCGTCGACGCCCAGATCGTAAGACGTCAAGAGAGGCCACAGGTGGCCCGCTCCGCCGAGAGGCGACCATGATCGGGCCATTTCCGATGCGTCGCGTCCCATAATCGCGGCCGACGGCATGGGTTCTGACTGCCCCGAAACGCCGGCTCCGTGGCACGTCACAACGGCCGGTCCAGGGTCGAGCGCTTGCTGTCGCGAGCGCACGGATTCGGCAGTTCGGCACGCTCCGGGCCCTCGAAGCGCCGATCGATCGCCAGCGAGGGCGCGATCGGTGGGATCCGTCTTTCGAGTACCGAAAGCCTACGCACGTTGTCCGGGATGGGGGGAGTGCGGGCTGTAACGCGTCGAGCGAGTCGCGACTCCACGACGGCGTCAGACGAACGCACGGTTGAATGGTGCGACGAGGCGCTGGTCCACACCGTCACTATCACGCCGACCGACGCACACGTCGAGGTCCCCCTGCTGGCAGCGAAAGTGCTTGCGAAGCAGCGACTGTGCCCTGCGACTTGAGGAGACGGGGCGTCCGAACTGCTACTACGTGCCGAAGGACGACGCCGGCATGGATCCTGTCGCGACGAACGACGTTCGAGATGATGTGCTCGTTCTAGGGAGTCGCTTTGTGATGGTCGGCGACGGTGGACGGCGAGACGCACGACGGCATCGTCTGGGCGTACGACACTCCGACTTCCAGGTCGTCGCCGACATCCGCGGCGACTTTCGTTCGACCTCGACCGCGCTGTCGGACTCGTCGACGGCGAACCGCTTGCAGGCTGACCGAGCGGCTCGTCGTCTGGCGAAGAGGGCGTCGGGATCCGATACCACAATCCATTCGCGCGTTCATCCCGCGATGTCCCAATCGTGCCTTCCGGTAACGCGCGTTCCTGGCGCAACCGGACCGCCCGCGACGCGATGTCGGACCATGCGCGCCTGTGCCTCCCAGAGTTCTTTATCCCGACGGCCTCGGAACGCCGTTGCTCGGCACGCCGTCGCTCGCACGGCGCGGATGGGCCGCCTTCCAGCCCGAGTTCCGTGCGAGCGCGCGGGTACTGCATCAGCGTGGTGGGTAAGGAGTACGTCCGAGCCATGGTCGCATTCCTTACCAACGACTTCCGCAGTTCGAGCCCGTGGCCGGCCGGTCATCACCGGGGCGGGGCGTTCGATACGTGAGGGCTGGTCGCCCACGGAGCCATGGAACGATCGCCGCTGCGCTGGCGGACAG
>CAVSZO010000041.1:0-83254 GCA_963732335.1 Ilumatobacteraceae bacterium
ACTCACCGACCTTGGTCGCCTCAACCGCAGCAGCGATCCGCCGACCCAGCGGCCTACCTCACCCGGTCTCGGGTCGAGCGACGCGCGGTGGCGGATGCCGGACTGGGTCAGCTGACGGTGCCGACGGGCTGGCCGAGCCCGATGAGGTTGCCTTCGCTGTCGTAGAACCAGGCGCCCCGTTCGCCGGTGCCCTTGGACAGGTAGTTGCCGTCGATGTCGGCAATGCCCTCAACGGTCACGAGGCCGGGCAGGTCGTAGTCCTCGAACACAACGCCGCGGGCCCGTAGCTCGGCGACGGTGGCATCGATGTCGGCAACCTCCCAGCCCATCTGCGTGTGAGCACCGGACGGCTTGCCCGCCGACTCGAACAGCGCGAACGACACGCCCCCGCACTGGTAGCGGAGACCGCCTTCGCGCTCCTCAGCCGGCTCCAGTGCGAGCTTGTCGGCGTACCACCGCCGCGCCCGTTGGAGATCCTGTGCCGGGAGCCTGGTGGCGACTGGTGACCCGGCGAGCAGACCGCCCCGGCTCGCCCAGTAAGCCGGCGTCAGCTCGATGATCTGGAGCAGGTTGCCGTCGGGGTCGAACAGCGTGGCGAACCAGGCGTCGCCCCGGAACTCCACCGGGACGACCCAGGTGACACCCAGGCTGTCGAGATGAGCGGCCACCGCCCGGGCATCGCCGACGTGGAAGTTGAGGATCACCCGTGCAGGCTCGGCGGCCTGGCCGCCGACGTCGTCGCGAGGGTCAATCAGCACCGACACACCGCCGAACTCGAGGAATCCATCCGGATTCGGCACGACCCCGAAGGCCCTCTCGTACCACTCGCGCAATCGGTTCACATTCGCACTGGCGAGCAACACGCTCCCCAACGTCGGCGTAGGCATGGCACTTCTCCTTCCTGCGACTACCGATACAGACCTCGCCTGCCGGTACGACTCATCGCCCACCCTCAACCCAGCGACAGGGGCTCTGGGGCGGACGTGGCCGGCACCGACGACGCGGGAACGGCCATGAACCCGAGGATGATCAGCTCGGTGTCGTCGGGTGTGCCGCGGACGCGGCCGTTGCTGCCGGGGTAGTTGTTGTCGTTGCCGACGAGGACGCGCCCGTCGGGGAGCACGTTGACCACCTCAACTGACTGGAGCGGGAAGGCAAACGTCGTGCCCAGCCCGAAGCCGCCGGCTGGCTGGCCGGCGCCGATGTCGTCCGGGTTGGCGATCCACAGCAGGTTGACGGCGAGATGTTTGGTGGCGAAGCCGTTCTCGTCAGGGGTGGTGAGATCGATCACGAACAGCCGCTTGTGGGCCGAGTGGGCCCACTCGAAGTTGTCGCGCTCGATGATCAGCAAGCGGTTGTCATCGATCATTT
Source organism: Ilumatobacteraceae bacterium (assembly GCA_963732335.1). Classification (GTDB taxonomy): domain Bacteria; phylum Actinomycetota; class Acidimicrobiia; order Acidimicrobiales; family Ilumatobacteraceae; genus Desertimonas. Next base: position 1,372 of record CAVSZO010000041.1, read on the forward strand.
GGGCGTCGCCAATGACGTTCTCCGGCGCTTCGGTGTGCAGCTGCCAGGAGTTGTCGGTGTACTCGCCGGTGGCGACGTCGACCTCGTAGACGTAGCGGCGCAGCTGGTCGTCGTCGTCGGCGAAGTAGCCCTCGACGATCGGGTACAGCGTCGTCCCGTCGGGAGCCAGTGCCATCGCCTCGAAACCGCGGCTCGGCAGCACCCGCGGCTCCTCGCTACCTAGGTGCGGGTTCTGCGGTGACATTCCGAATGGCGGCTCGATCGGCGGTGCCAGCAGCACGCCGGTCTCGTCGAAGTGGAGGATGAACGGGCCGAACTCCTCGCCGATCCAGAACGTCCCGTCCGGGGTGCGTTGCACCGACTCGATGTCCAGGTCACCGCCCGTGAGCAGGCGGTCGGATGTGCCCTCGTTGACGATCTCGAAGCCAATCACGTTGTCGGGGTCGCGCAGCGAGATGAACTCATCGACGACGATCTCCCCGGACCCTCCCTCGGCGGTCTCCCACTCGGGAGTGATGTGGTATAGGCGCAGCTGGAAGTCGGCGGAATTGTCGATCGCCCCGAACCCGTTGTCGGGCATCGCCCACATTGAGCCGTCGTCGTTGACGACCACTCCGGAGAACCCGGGAATGATGTGCCCGTCGTACGGAGGCGTGCGACCGTTGGCCGGATCCGACAGCGAACCGGTCGGGATGTCGTCGGCCAGGAAATCGGCGCTCAGCGTCGCCCGTGCTTCCACCTGGACGGTCGTCGGGTCGACCGAGCCGATGTCGAGTGGTTCCGTCACCCCACTGGCCGGGGCAGCGACGGCGACTGCTGACCCGACGACGATGGCGGCGGCGACGGCGGAATTGCGATGAACACGGTTCACACGAGCTCCTCCAGTCTTGGTGCCTCACGGCCATGCGGCGGCACCACCATTTCAGGCCAACGAACCTGACGATTCCGCGACCGGCGGTTGACGCGGAGAAGGACGGCAGATGACATCTTCGAGCCGGTTCGGCGGCACGTCTCGCACGCCCATGTCATCGTGTAGCCATGGCCGTGCGCTTCTCACGTTGGATCGTCGTCGTCACCGTCGTGTCGGTCGGCGGCGTGCTCGTTGCGGCCCTCGTAGGCGACCCGGAGGTGTCACCCGGAGACGGTCGATCGCCGGCGGCGACGGGGTCGCTCGTTGCTCCTCGACCCGATGGCGCACTGCTCTACGCCGAGCATTGCGCGGCGTGCCACGACACCGACCGAGGGCCCGGCGACATGCCCTCGTTCGGCGACGAACTCACGGAGGAACAAATCATCGCGGTCGTCGAGTTCACCCGTTCCGACGGGTGAGCACGACGTGCGCTACCGAGGAGCACGGGGGTCGACACCGCCGCCCGGGCCGGTAACACCCCAGTCAAGATTACGAAGGCTTTTGCCCCCAGGCCTGCACGAACAGGTGCGACATCAGCAGCGTGCCGGGATCGTCGAGATGGCGCCGGACGGACGCGGAGAGCTCGGCGAGCTCGGGCTCGGTGGTCAGGCCCTGGGCGAGCCAGCGCGTGGCGAGGTTGTCGACGAAGTCGAGGGTGATCGTGCGGCGTGGATGTCCGGGCGGAAACACCTGCACCATCGATCTTGCCTGCACATCGACGAGTCCAGCCTCGCGCAGCAGCCGGGGCAGCGCCCGTCCGATCGACAGGTTGGTGCCGGTCAGTTGGGCAGACGTATGGAAAAGTTCGATGAGTCGATCAAACGCGGGCAGTGGCGGGTCGCACACGTGGGACACCCAGTCGGCTTCGTGAAAGGCGACGGCGCCGCCCGGCCGGACGAGCGCGACTGCCTCGGCGACGATCTCCTCTGGGGCAGGCACGTTCACCAGCACCAACCTCGCCGTCGCCACGTCGAACCCTGCGTGGGGAAGACCAGTCGCTCTCGCGTCGCCAACGCGAATCTCGACGTTATTGAATCCGAGTTCGGTCACCAGGTGACGGGCGAGTGTGGCCGCATCCGGGCTGCGCTCGACGCCAACCACCCTGCCGTCGGGTCCAACCCGCTCGGCGAGTAGATCCAGACAGCCCCGAGGGCCGCAGCCGAGCTCGACCACCGACTGCCCGGCGCGCAGCCCGATTCGGTCGAACAACCTCGCCGCCTCGTCGGCGAGCAACATCGCCTGCTGTTGCAGCCGCTCCTGCTCTGCCGGCCGATATCCGAGGAAGTACTCGTCAGAGGCGGTCATCGGCACGATGGGCTCCTTCTTTCGATCGTTACAGGCGCAACACAGCCGAACTCGTAGCCCTGTCAGACCGCTGACAGGACGCTGTCACCGGCGGATGGTGATCACCGCGCTACCTCGGGTCGCGCCCTGGTGCCGCGGCATGGGTGGCCGGGCGAGGCGGCGTCCATCCGGTGACGCCGACGAGGTTCGTCCCGTCGGCGGATTTGTGGCCGGGACCGGGGAGCGGTGTGACGGTGGTGAGGGTGAACGGTTCAGAGCACTGCGGGCACATCACCACGGGTTCGACGATCTGGCCGCAGCTGTGGCGGAAGCGGATCGGTGGTCCTTCCTCCGGGCCGAACCAGCGATCACCCCACGCCGTGAGTGCCATCAGGATGGGCACGACCTCTCGGCCTGATGCTGTGAGCCGATAGTCGTAGCGGGGTGGATGATCCTGGTACGGGCTCCGCTCGACGACTCCACGCTCGACGAGGTGGTCGAGGCGACGGGTGAGGAGGTTGCGGGCCACTCCGAGATCGTCGGCGACCTCGTCGAAACGAGACAGGCCGAGATAGAGGTCGCGGAGCACGAGCGGCGTCCAGGGGTCACCGATCACGTCGAGTGCCCTGGCCATCGAGCAGTGCATCGTGCCGAAACTGTGTCGGGTCATGCCGCCCAAGGCTAGTGGGTTGACATTATGAACTCAGTGTTCTACGGTCGGCGCATGTATCGGATGATCGTCGCTTCCAAAGCTCGAGCCACGTGGCGGCGGATCGCCACCGGCGAGGTCGAGGCCGCCGGTGAGATGGCCGATGCCGACATGCGGTTCCGCTTCGTCGGGGAGACCGCCCTCGGTGCCGACCTGCGCGGCAAGGAGGCCTTCCTCGCCTGGTTCCGGGCCGTCGGCGAACGCCTTCCCGGGTTGACGTTCCAAGTTCAAGACGTCCTCGTCGGAGGCTGGCCGTGGAACACCCGGGTGGCGGTGCGCCTCGCCATCTCGGCCCCGCTGCCCGACGGCACCACCTACCGCAACGAGGGAGTGCAATGGCTGCGACTGCGATGGGGGCGCATCGTCGACGACTGGGTACTCGAAGACACGATCGCCCTGCAAGGTGCCCTCGACCAACTGCAGAGCGCCGCCTAGTGCTTCGGGCGGAGTCGGCCGCCGACCGGCTGGGGGTGAGCGCTCGCCGGCCGACTCGACGCCGTCGGCGACGCTACGCGCGACGATCGACGGTTCGGTTTCGGGGAGATGAATACTCGTCCCGCAGCCGCGTGATCGGCTGGGCACCCGTTCGACGTCATCCGTTTTTCACCGGGGCGGGTACGTGACCGTGGCCGACTCAGATCAGGTGGTCATGGGTGATCGGGACAGGTCGTCGATGAACCGGAGCGCCGTGGTGGCGGCGGCGGTGACGTCCTGCTCAGCCCCGACGGTAGAGAGCTGTTCGAACCGTTCCGGGCCGAGCTTCGCCTCGGCCCATTCCCGGGCTGCGCTGAGCCGACCAGCCTCCTCGCCGTAGGTCGGGACGTCGCCTCGATCCACGGCGCCGAGCAGTTCGGCAAGTGGCTCTGGTGCGTCGAGGCGCTCGTACAGCACGGCGAGATTGCGCAGTGTCGTGAGCTGCTGGGCGGTGCTGGCGCGCCGGAGCCAGTGGTGGATGGCCTCGGAGAAGGCGTCGAGCGCCTCATCAGGGTCGCCGACGCGGGCCAGCAGTGAGCAAATCGAAACGATCGCAGCCCCTTCGATGTAGCCGTTGTGCACGGTACGCGCAGCGGCGACAGCGTTGGCGTAGTGGGCGAGCGCTCTGTTCGGGTCGTTCGCCTGGCTCAGCTCACCGCGGGTGTACTCGGCCCATCCCCAGCCGGTAGGCGACAGCGACCCGTCGTCGAGGTCGGCCAGTTGGGTCTCGACGTCTGCCATCACCGGCCCGCCGTAGGCGGCGGACAGCGCTTCGCCACTGACTGCAATGGCGAGGAAGTGTCGGTCGTCGTGTCGGCGAGCAAGTTGCGTCATCGCCCGAGCCGTCGCCGAGCTCTCCACGAGACGACCGTCGAACAGACCGGCGTCGGTGAGCGCTTCGAGGGCGGGGAGGGCAGCCGCCGTGTCACCGGCAAGTGCCACAGCCTCACTCGCGAGCCGACGCGCCTCAGCGATGTGCCCGCGGCGGGTGGCGCGTGTAGCCGCCGATGCGAGCAGGACCGGGCGACACGGATGGTCGGGGCCAATCAGCCCGAGCAGCTCTTCCGCCCAGCCGAATGGCTCGTCGAGGAATCGGCCTTGGGCGTAGACATAGAGATGGGCCGACAGCTCAGCGGCGAGTTCGACGTCGTTTGCAGCTGCCCACCCGTGTGCCGCTCGGAGTTCGGCGACGACTGAGTCGAGCCGATCGACGGCATGAGCTTCCTCGGCAGTGCGCAACTGCGCGTCGGCCGTGCGAACTACGTCGACGAACCACTCTGCGTGGCGTCGCGCCATCTCCTCGGCGCGACCGGATCCTGCCAGGCGTTGGCGAGCGAACGAGCGGATCGTTTGGAGCAGGTAGAAGCGCGTCGGAGCGCGTGAGCGGTCGACGTTCACGAGCGATCGTCTCGCTAGCCGGCGCACGCTGTCGGCGACGCCAGGATGACCGAGGACTCCATCGATGTCGACGGCGATCACAGGTCCGGCGAACAGCGAGAGCTCGGCGAGGGTGCGCGCCTCGTCGTCATCGAGGCGCGCTTCCGACCAGGCGACGACGTCGGCGAGGCTGCGATGTCGCCGATCCACACGCCGCTGCGGTGATCGCAGGTCATCGAGGTGGTCGTCGAGAGCCTCGGCCAACTCCTCCGGGGTTGTCGTGTCCAGCTGGGCAGCCGCCATCTCAATGGCCAGCGGAAGTCCGTCGAGTCGCTCGACGATTCGCGCGACCAGGGCATCGTCCGGAACTGCCGCAACGGCACCGGCGCGGTCGCGGAACAATTGCGAGGCCGGTGCACTCGGACCGACGGTCGCCAGCGGCGCGACCGTCCAAACCTGCTCGCCGTCGACCGACAGCCGCTCACGGCTCGTCGCGAGAACCCGCGCCACGGTGCCGCCGGCCAGGATGCGCTCGGCCGAGTCGGCGGCGCTGTCGATGACGTGTTCGGCGTTGTCGAGCACGATCAACACGTCGAGGGCGCCGATCCCGGTCAGGATCTCGACCGAGGATCTACCATCGGCGATGAGTCCGAGCGACGCCACGACGAAGTCGGGAACGGCGGAGGCGTCCTCGATCTGCGCCAGCCCGACAACGCACACGCCGAGCTCACACTGCTCGTTCACCCGGCGTGCGACCTCCAGGGCCAACCGGGTCTTGCCCACCCCGCCCGGCCCGGTGAGCGTCACCAGACGGGACTGGTCGAGCAACTCGGCGATGAGTTGAGCATCGCCTTCCCGCCCGACGAAGGACGAAGGCACCACCGGCAGTTCGAATCTGGGTGGTCGGACGGGAAGCGTCTTCTCGACGTCGGCGACTCGGCCCCCGGCGGCAGCGCCAGCCAGTGCCGTGCGCTCGGCTTCCCGGAGCCGGCCCGACGGTTCCAACCCGGCGTTGGCCAACACCGCAGCAGCGCGCCGAAAGGCCCGAAGCGCGTCGGCGGTCCGATGCGCTCCGCCGAGTGCCTCGATGAGGACTGCCCACCCGCCCTCGCGCAGCGGTTCGGCCGTGCTCAGGGACTCGGCAGCGGCGACCGCCTCATCGACTCGCCCGGCGGCGAGCAGCGCTGCGGCATGTGCCTCGCGTGCCGCCATACGTCGCTCCTCCAATCGGCGGGCCTCGGCGCGAACGCTGTCGACGTCGGCACGATCACCGAACGCCGAACCTTTCCACAGCTGCAGCGCGCCGGCGAGCAGCTCCGTAGCCTCTCCGGCGCCGGCGCCACGGGCGGCGTCCACGAGCGCCTCGAAGCGCCCGGCGTCCACGTCGTCGGGTGGGACGTCGAGAACGAAACCTCCGCCCCGACTCGCCAGGGCGGAACCGAGGTGGGAACGCAGACGCGAGACGTACGTGCGCAGCGTCGATACAGCGCTTGCGGGCGGGGCCTCACCCCAGAGGGCGTCGATCAAGGCTTCGATGCTGACGACCTCGCCGCGATGGGCGAGCAGCACGGCGAGCAGCGTGCGCTGATTGGCGCTCCCGATCGGGCAAGCGTTGCCACCTGCGTCGACCAGCTCCACAGCGCCGAGCACACGGATGCGCATCGGCACGACGCTACGACGTGAACCCGTTGCGATCGACACGCCATCCGCTGCGATCCCCCTGCGGTCACCCTGCGATGTCGCGATGTCACGGTCGACGGCATGCTCGCCGAGCCAAACCTGACGACCGGATGGGAGGACGCAACGGCGGTCGGCGACACAATGCTGCGCCGCTTCCTGTTCCACCACGCCGCGCTCGGGGCCGCGTTCACGCTCGCGGGCGGAGGGCGGGCGTTGGACGCCGATGACGTCTCGATGACCGATCTGGGTCGACCGTGTGGCTATTTCAACGGTGCGGTGCTGCTGCGCCCACCAGCCGACTGGGATGCGGTCCTGACGCGGGTCGAGCGCTTCCTCGACGGTGGGCGCGGGCAGGCCTGTCTGTGGAGTGCGTGGCCGACGCCCGATCTGCCGATCGCGGCTGGCAACTCTCCGGGCATCCGCCATTGCTCATCCGTCCGCCACTGTCCACAAACCCCGTGACAACAGCCGCTCAGTCGATCGACGTCCAAGCGGTGACCGGTGACTTCGAACTGGCCGACTGGGAACACGTTGCGATCGATGGCTACCCCCTGCCGGAGCTGGGCGGCGCCCCCATCGGCGCCTTCGCCCCGCCGGCCTTGCTCGATGACGATCGGATGCACTTCTTCCTCGGCCGGGAGTCGTCACACCCCGTCGCCGCGGGCGCCTCGTTCGTCTCCCACGGGATCGCCTCGCTCGCCTTCGGCACGACGATTCCAGCGGCGCGCCGACGCGGGTTCTGGCATCACCTCGCCATCCAGCGCCTCCGGGCAACACCAGCGCTGTGGACGACCGGGTTGTTCAGCGACCTCGGCCGCCCCGGAGCCGAGCTGCTCGGCTTCGTTCCGGTGCTGCGCCTGACGTTGTGGATCCTCGACCGCTCCTGACCCAACCCCCACTTCGAAAGGACAGCAAGTGCTCTCACTCGCTACCCCCACCGACGCCCACGGCAACCCGATCTCCGGTTCGCCGGTTGCCATCGAACGCTATGACGCGGCCATCGACCATCTGCTCGCCTATCGCGAAGAGCTCGTTGAAGCCACGACCTCGCTGGTGACCGACGAGCCCGGATTGGCGATGGGCCACGTCCTGGCTGCCTACCTGGCGCTGATGTCGACCGATGCGATCGACGTCGATGGCGCCCGCCAACTCGCCGCTCATCTCGACACCCTCGTGCTCAACGAGCGCGAGTCCGCCCATCGCGCCGCCCTCGGCGCATGGTCGTCGGGCGACTGGCACGGTGCGGCCCGCCGACTCGACGACCTACTCGTCCGCTGGCCCGCCGACATGCTCGGTCTTCAGATCGGTCACCAGCTCGACTTCTTTCTCGGCGACGCAGCCAATCTGCGTGACCGCGTCGGGCGCTCGCTGCTGGCCATCGACCCGACCCACCCCCACCACGCCTACGCACGAGGGATGTTCGCCTTCGGCCTGGAGGAGAGCGGCAACTATCCGTTGGCCGAGCACCACGGACTCGCGGCCCTCGACCGCAACCACGACGACGTGTGGGCGACCCATGCCGTCGCCCACGTCTGCGAGATGCAGGGCCGTGTCGACGAGGGCATCAGCTTCCTCCAAAGCCGCCAGTCCGATTGGGGCGAGGGCAACCTGTTCACCGTCCACAACTGGTGGCACCTGGCGCTGTTCCTGCTCGAGGCGGGCGAGTTCGACGACGCGCTGGTCGTCTACGACCGGCACATTCACAACGAGCAGTCGGCCGGCGTACCGATCGAGATGCTCGACGCCAGCGCCTTGCTGTGGCGCCTGCACCTTGACGGAATCGACGTCGGCGGTCGCTTCGCAACACTCGCCGATGCCTGGACGACCCGCACGGCACACGACTCGTGGTACGTGTTCAACGACCTGCACGCGGTTATCGCGCTAGCCGGAGCCGGCCGACCCGACGACGCCCGAGCCGTCATCGATCGATTGGCAACCTTCGTCACAGTCAGCCCGCCGTCGTCAAACGTCCGCATGACCGCCGAAGTCGGCCTACCCGCCTGCCGGGCCGTGCTCGCACACGTCGAGCACCGCCACACCGACGTCGTTGCCGAGCTGATGCCGATCCGCACGATCCTCGCCCGCTTCGGCGGTTCGCACGCCCAGCGTGACGCGCTGCAGCGCACAATCGTCGACTCCGCCATCCGCAGCGGCCAGCTGCAACTCGCCCGCAGCCTGATCGACGAACGACTCGCCGTTCGCGAAACCAGCGTCTGGTCGTGGCACCGCCGCAGACAGATGCTCAGCGCAGCGGGCGATGCCGGCGCCGCCGATGCGGCCGACGAGCGAGCAGTGGCACATGCCACCCGGTTCGCCGCCGCGGTCGACGGTTCCACGGCTCGATCCCTACCGGCGTGATCGGGCCACTCATCATCATCCTGCGTCCCGGCGAACCCGCCACCATACCACCCCAACAGCAACAAGGAAACCACCACCATGACCACCGAACCGATCCCCACTCCGACAGTCCACCCCGCAGCGGACTCGCCGAGCGGCCCTCCGGGCCGGCATCGGCGCCCTCGCCATGACGAGCGCTGCCGTCGCTGGCGTGTCGATCGCCTCGGCAGCCGACACCGGCGGCAACGACAGCGTCGAGACCATCGAAGTCGACATCGCCGAGGACGGCACACGGTTCGTCATCGACGACGCACCGGTGTTCGACGACGGCTTCCCCGCTCACGGCAACGCCTTCGTCACCCAGGGGTACATCTACCCGGCCGGCACGCTCACCGACAGCAACGGCGTCAACCCCGACGGCACCCCCGAGTTCCCGGACGAGGTCATCGGCGAGTGGAGCTGCAGCGGCTACTTCATCGGCGAGGGCGCACACGCCACCGAGGGAGCGTGGGTCTTCACCACCCAGCTGTTCGCCTTCGGCGACGACGCCGAGACCGGCGCCGAGACCGTCGTCGTCACCGGCTACGAAGGCGCCGAGGTCGGCGCCATCGTCACCGGCGCGATCACCGGCGGCACCGGCGACTACGCCACCGCCAACGGTGAAGCCGACCAGGAACTGCTCGGAATGAACAACCCCGACCTGCCGACGATGGGCATCAACAAGACCGTCGAGCTCAACATCGAGCGACGGTAACGACACGCCGACGGGGGTGCCGGCCGATGCCGGCACCCCCGTCCTGTGTCCCCAACAACACGCCGCAATGGAGGCGCCATGACTCAACAACCCCGCCCACGACCCGACACGGGACGACTGCCCCGGCGTCAGCTCCTGCGTCTCGGCGCAGCCGCCGGCGGCGTCGCCCTGCTCGGCCCGCACAAGATCACCTCCGTCTTCGCTTCTCATGCCGCCGGCAGCTCAGCGGGCATCCATCCCCGGCCTGCCGAGCTCAGCGCCGACGTGCCCACTGCGTGGTTCTCATACGTCAGTGACCTGGTACGGACAACACCTGGGTTCAGCCCACCGGTCACCGCTCGGGCCTACGGCTACGCCGGCGTCGCGCTGTACGAGGCGCTGGTGAGCGCCATGGCCGACCACCGCTCGCTCGCCCAACAGCTCAACGCTCTCGGCGAACACCTACCCGTAACAATCGACAATCCAGATCTCGACTGGCGGCTGGTCGCCAACGCCGCCCTCGCCGGATCGTTCCGTCAGTTGTTCCCCGCCGGACCGGTCACCGAGGCGATCGACGACTTCGAGCGCATGATCGCCGGCCCCACGACTCCATCGCAGCGAGACGTCGCCACCCGTTCACGGCGACACGGACAAACCGTCGCCGCGGCCGTGGCGGCGTGGGCTTCCGGCGATGGCGGACACGACGGCCACCTTCGCAACATCACCGAGGACTACACGCCGCCTACGGGCGAAGGGTCGTGGGAGCCGACACCGCCGCGATACCTCGACCCGCTCCAGCCGAACTGGGGATCGAACCGAACGATGCTCCCCGCCATCGCCGAAGTAGCCGTGGCCGCTCCACCACTGCCCTACTCAACCGATCCGGCCTCAGCGTTCTACGCCGAGGCCGCCGAGGTGTACCACACGGTCAACGCGTTGACACCGGAGCAGCTCGATATTGCCCGCTTCTGGTCCGACGACCCGGGAGCGACCGCAACACCTGCCGGACACTCGATGGCGATCCTCACCCAAGTGCTGACAGCCCGCGGCGCCAGCCTCGAACTCGCTGCCGAGGCCTACGCCAGGCTCGGCATCGCACTGTCCGACGCGTTCGTCTGCTGTTGGGCGACGAAGTACGAACACAACGTGCTCCGGCCGATCACGTATATCCGTGCCCATATCGATCCCAACTGGGGCGACCCTCTGCCCCTGACCACACCGCCGTTCCCGGAGTACACGTCTGGGCACTCGGTGCAGTCCGGAGCAGCCTCTCGGGTGCTCACCGGCATGTTCGGGGAGACCTCCTTCACCGACCGAAGCAGCGTCGCCGCCCGAGACTTCGCCACGTTCGACCAAGCCGCTGAAGAGGCCGCTATCTCCCGTCTCTACGGCGGCATCCACTACCGCCGAGCGATCGAGGAAGGGTTGCGCCAAGGTCGCATCCTCGGCGACGCCGTCAACGCCCTGCACACCAGAATCTGACGACCGAACGAGCGCTCGAGCGGTTGTCCCGAACTCACGGGCATCGATGGGCCGGTCTCTGGCCGCGGCTCGTCGGTCTCACTCGCTGTAGACGACCTCGAACCGTTCGAACACGGTGGCCATCGTCGAGTCGAACTCGACGCCGATCGTTGGCAAGTAGCGCCGAAAGAAGTTCTCGTGGTCCTCGATCCACGTGGCCCGGGTGCGGTCGCCTTCGCCCTCGTCCCAAGCGAACGCGTCGTCGACCGATGACAACGGTCCGACCCGCACGTCGGTGGTGCGGAGAACGGCACGGGCGTTGCCTCGACCATCAGTTGCGACCGACAGTTGGCCTGGCCGCGGCGGTGACGCCTGGTCGATTTCGTAATCGGCGAGGGCGGCCGCAGTGGCCCGCTTGTGTCCGTGGACAACGAGCGCTATGAGCTCGTCGGCCAACTCCTGGCCGTCGCCGAACGGCTCGATCACCGACGGCAGCGGTGACCCCACAGCTACGGCGCCGCTCGCGATTGCCCGACTCCAAAACGCCTCGACCTGATCGAGGTCGATCGGCGGTAGTGGCAGGGACATCCAAAGACTTTACGGTGCACGCCCGAACGACGCCGCCGAGCTGGACTTGGACAAGACCTGCCGGCATGGGCGCGCCGTCGCACCCGGCAGCACGCAGTCTGTGAGCATGTCGAATGTGACGCAGCGGCGTCATGTGCCACCCTGGTCGGCGGAACCGGTGCCGACTGCGACCAGGTTCCGCCGCCTGGGGTACGCGCCGGCACCGGTTCTCCACTCCGTGCGTCGACGGAGTACCTGTTGGTTCCCGTTGGCGCACCAGTCGAAGCCTCGACGCGAAACACCCCCCGCACCGTGCTGGGCGAGGGGTGTCCGCTCCGCCGCTGTTCGGTCTGCCCCCCGGCCTGCCTCGGGGGTTGGCGCAACATAGGCCGCGGCTCGCGGCACCGCAACCTGTTAAGTGACCGACGAGGCTTTGACCGCGCGCCAGGCCCGCGATACGACGAGGCGAACGCAAGGCCGAGCGCGCACCGAGCGCCGAATCGGTACGCCGTCAAGCGCGCATGCGAGCTCTCGTGCTTGCCGGAGTTGCTGGGCCTCCACCGGCACGTCTGGGACGATCATCAAGTCGCTCTGCCTCCGCACCTATGGTTGGATGGCGAGGATGTCGAGAGTGTCGACGGTGACGCAGGAGCGGTCATGGCGAAGTTGATCTACGCGTCGAACATGTCCCTCGACGGCTGGACCGAGGACGAACGCGGGGCCTTCGATTGGGCTCCGCCGGACGACGACGTCTTCGCGTTCATCACGAAGCTCATGCGGTCCGCAGGCACGTACCTCTACGGGCGGCGCATGTACGAGACGCTGGCCGTGTGGGAGACCGACTCCACCCGGGCCGCGCAGTCGGACCTCATGGCCGACTACGCGAGCGCATGGCAGGCGGCGGACAAGGTCGTCTACTCCTCGACCCTGACCGCGCCGCCCACCGCGAACACTCGGCTCGAACGCCACTTCGACCCCAACGTGGTAAACGAGCTGAAAGCTGCCGCCAGTGCGGATCTGTTGGTCGGTGGCCCGAACCTCGCAGCACAGGCTCTCGTCGCCGGGCTGGTCGACGAGTTGGCCCTGTTCGTCTGGCCGGTCGTCCTCGGTGGGCGCAACCCCGCATTGCCGACCGAGACGCGCGCCGATCTTGAGCTCATCGACGAACACCGATTCAGCAGCGGCGTCGTCCACCTCCGCTACCGCCTTCAGTAACGACGCAGGGAATCGCGCCCTCGCGGCCGCCGGCATCGAGGTCGAGGTCCGGCCAGGCCAGACCGAGGACCTCAGACACGCGCCAGCCCTGCACGAAACACCAGCCAGCGGAACGGGAGGGATTCCGCGTCAGGGCTCGAACCAGGCCCATACGCTGGCGATTTTGCCTCGGACGAGCGCCGTTACACAGCAACGAGGACAGTAACCGCGCTCAGGCTCGCCCCATCAGACATCGTGCAAGAGCGGCAGTCTTCTGACACGGATGCGATCGTCCGTGATGACGACGACGGCACCCTCGCTGAGATCGTTAGCGAGGTCGTCCAGGTACCGGAGGATGATCTGCGCCTGATCCGACGCGCGGGGCAAGTGACGTGCACGGAAGAGGATCACCGAAGGTGAGCGAGCCCGTGCTACAGCGAGCAGCGCTCCGAAGTCGGTGTCGCCGGTGACGACCACTCGATGCTCGGCGTCAGCCAGAGCGAGCACGGCGTCATCGTCGGCCTGCTCCAAGCCCACGTCCAACGTATGCACCGCGTCATGACCCGCGTCGTTCAGCAGCTCGGCAAGCCGTGGCGACCGATTCTGATCGACGAGGAATCTCACGCTGTCGGTTGAAGCGGGATCTCCCGATCAGCCACAGCGTCGGCGGCAAACCGCAACGCCGCAGCAACGTCCTCGAGCTCCAGGGGAGGCAGTTCGGCGATCACCTCGTCGGCCGTCATACCGTTGGCGATCATCCCGACAACGGTGGCCACCGGGATCCGTAACCCGCGGATGCATGGCACTCCGCCCATCTGCCGAGGGTTGACTGTGATCCGATCCACGTCTTAGAGGGTAGCTACCAGCGACGCGGCGGAAGCGAGGACGTTTGGGTCAACAACCAATTCGGCGAGCGTTGGCGACCAGCAATTGCGTCGTAGTGCGTGCCTACTTGACCAGGCCCACTGCGATCACAACCAGTGGATCTGGTCGGTGAACTGCTCGGGTGCCGTGGCCAGGAAGGTGCCGAGCGCCTTGACGAGGTTCTCGGGGTACGCGGAGCTGCCCCGGTGGAAGCGTCGCGGTGAGGTGAAGATCACGCCGGCGTGATGCGTACCGGACTCAGCCCACTGGCGAACCAAGTGGTCGAAGTCCTTGACATTCTCGGTGACGAGGACGCGGTTGTCGATGGTGGCCAGAGACAGAAGCTCGTCGTCCGCGGCGTCGCGGAGGTTCTGGTCGTCTGCGGCTGCGACGACGTCGTGGCCTTCGTCGCGGAGTCGTTCGGCGGCGTGGCGCGAGTGGTGAACGTCCAGCAGCAGCCTCATCGCGCGAGCGCGTCACGCAGTCGGTTCCACGCCGCCTCAGCCTCATCCGCGGCGGCCCGGTTGGCGTCAAGCTCGCGGTCGATCTCGTCGGAATACTCCGCGTAGTACGCCAGCGCGGACTCGACATGGACGCGCGACCACCCGAACACCTCGACGGTCCGATCGACCCGTTCGGCAACCCGGATGTCTCCGCCGACCACGCCGTCGACAATCTCCCAGACGTCCGGCCCGCCAGCGACCGCGGCGCGGCGACCACTCGCCCCGTTGCGGAAAACGATGTGGGGATGGCGCCGACTTCGCAGTCCCTCGTCGACGAGCTCCTCAATCAGTGCTGACGCGGAACGACGTTCCGCGTCAGCTTCCTGCTTGAGTCGCGTTGCCACATCGTGGCGACGGAAGCGGACTGACACAGGGTGAGCCACGACTACAATGTAGTCACTCAACGCCGCAAGCGAGCACTCGGTTCCGCTCGGTGGCGCTTCGGATCAACGGCGTAGCGGTTGGCCGCCGGGTCGCACAGTCATCTCGGCGGCAGCAGCGTCATCGCGTTGTCCGATCGACAGCGCTCGAGCTTGTCAAGGGGTTGGCGACGAAATTTCCCACGGACGCAACGCATCCAAATGTCACGAGATGTAACTGGATGACACGCAAAGCGACGCTTTGAACACCGCTCCCACCGGCCTCCCTGCAAGCACCAAAAATCATGGGTGTAAGTACGTAGGTGTGAGTACAACACCCGAGGGCGAGCCGTCGGTCCTCGCCGTACCGCCAGCCGAGGCGGCCCGGATGCTCAGCCTGTCGAGACCGATGATCTACAAGCTGATTCACTCCGGCGAGCTACGCACGGTCAACATCGGACGAACCCGACGGGTGCCGGTGAGCGAACTGGAACGGCTCATCGACGTCGATGGTCGCGACGGCCCCATCGCCAGTTGACCGATGCACGACCCGGTCTGGGTGCGATGCCGCCGCACAGATCTGGCACGCGGGTGTCCCTCCACGGCGTGGTCCGCTGCCTTTAACGCGTCAATGGCACAGCGCGGCAGACCGCAGCGGAAGCAGCGGTCTCGCTTCGCCCCCCAGAGGACGATCGCGACCGGGACGATGTCGCGTTTCGCCTGCCTGGAGACGCTTTAGCCGTTGACGTGGACGTGCCCGGCGACATCGACGTGGTTCAACTGGCCGAATTGCCGTTACTGCTGACGATCCGCCAGGCCGCGAAAGTCCTCAACGTCTGCCCGGCGAAGGCGTACGACATGGCCCACCGCTACGAGGCGACCGGGTGCGACGGGCTGCCGGTGATCCGCCTGGACAAGCTGTACCGGGTACCTCGCTGGGCGTTCGCGGTGTTGGTCCTCACCGGCCGTGTCGTCACCGTGGCCGAGCTCGAGGCGCACGGGCAGCAGGTGGGCGAGCAGGTGAGCGACCGGCGGACCGCGAGCCCGACCCCGGCCGTCGTGGAGCCGGACGCGGGACGTCGTTCGCGCTCGTCTGGCAGGCGGGCTGCCGGTGGCGGCCTCCGTTCGCCCGGTCGGCGTCGCGCTGGTTCGGTGGAGCAGCTGCGGCTTCTCCCGGAGGACTGAGCAAGTCGTGTCCCCTATCGCTCTCGTCCGCCCGATCGGGTTTTGCAGACAGGTGCCCGTGTGGGCGATCGGGTGTCGGGTCTGATGTTGCGGGTGTCGACGATCCGTGCGTCGTCGGCTGGGGCGTCGGCGAAGTACTACACCCGCTACCTGACCGGCGCTCCGGGCGAGGTGCCGGGGGTGTGGTCGGGCGGCCAGGCAGCCGGTCTGGGACTCTCGGGCAAGGTCAGGCGAGACGACCTGCAGGCCCTGTTGGAGGGCCGCGACCCGGGAATCGGGGACACCGCTGGGCTATCCGCTTGTCGATCGCATCACTCGCCGATGGGCGGGTGGTGCAGGCGGTGGCCGGGTTTGATGCGACGTTCTCGGCACCGAAGTCACTTTCAGTGTGCTGGGCGCTGGCGGGCGACGAGCGGTTCCTGGAGGCCCACGATGTCGCCGTCACGGCGGCGCTGGCCCATCTGGAGCGGTTCGGGTCGACGACGCGGATCCGCCGTGACGGCGGCCGGCTGCATCCCGACACGCAAGGTTTGACGATGGCGGTGTTCCGCCAGACGACGTCGCGGGCCGATGACCCGCAGATCCATACCCACGCCGTGATCTCGGCGAAGGTGCAGACCGTCGACGGCCGCTGGCTGGCTCTCGATGCCCGCTATCTGAAGAAGTATCAGCGGATGCTCGGCGGCCTGTACCAGTCGGTGCTGCGCAACGAGCTGACCCACCGCTTCGGGGTCGAGTGGCGGCCGATCGTGAAGGGCCAGGCCGAGATCGCCGGCGTGCCGAAGGATCTGTTGGCGGTGTTCTCCAAGCGCGCCGCGGCGATCGACGCGCGATGGACGTGAAGCTCGACGAGTTCCGCCACCGGGAGGGCCGGGAACCGTCACCGAAGGAGCGTGCCGCCCTGGAGCGTGAAGCCTCGGCGGACACCCGGGGCCGCAAGTCCGGGCTCGGTGTCGCCGATCTGGCGACACGGTGGCAGGGCGAGGCGGCAGAGGTCGGCTGGACCGTCGAACGGCTCGTCGAGCACGTCGGGCGGGTCGCCGCCGACCGTTCCCCGACAAACTCGCTGACGGTCACCGACGTGGTCGAGGCGGTGTCGGCGGAGCACTCGTCGTGGGGCCGGCCCGACGTCATCCAGGCGATCTGTGACCTCCAGCGTCCCGTGTCGCAGATGTCGGGACACCGCTGGGCAGCCGCGATCGAACACGCCGCCGACCAGGTACTCGAACGCTGCGTCGACTTGGACCCGCCCGACGCGACACAGCGACGAGACTCGGATGGTCGCTCGCTGTGGATCGAGCCAACGGCACCGAGGTTCACCTCCGAGGCGGTGCTCGTCCAAGAGGAGCGGATTCTCACCTGGGCGATCGATGCCCAAGCCGGAACCGCGTCGCCGTCACGCACACTCGATCGGGCCGACCTCGATGTGATGCAGGGCGAGGCGGCAGCGTCGGTGGCCGGCGACGACCGTCTCGTGTTGGTGGTCGGCCCTGCCGGTGCTGGCAAGACGAGGATGATCGCCGCCGCCGTTGCTGATCTGGACGTTGATCATCGTGCGGTGTTCGGTGTGGCCCCGACGGCGAAGGCTGCCAGAGTGCTCGAACGGGATACCGGGATGGTCGCCGACACCGTCGCCAAACTGCTGCATGAGTGGCAGCGGCCCGATCGGCCGCCACGACCGGAGTACCGGCTCGGCACCGGGACGACACTCGTCGTCGACGAGGCAGGGATGCTGTCGACCCCGGCGCTGCACCAGCTCGCGATCCTTGCCGAGGCGAACCAGTGGCGCCTCGTGCTTGTCGGTGACCCACGCCAGCTGCAGGCCGTCGGACGTGGCGGCCTGTTCGCCGAACTGTGCCTCAACGGCCGTGTCGAGGAGCTCGAACACCTCCACCGCTTCAAACATGACTGGGAGGCCGACGCGTCGCTGCAACTGCGATCCGGCGATCCCCGCGCCCTCGACGCCTACGAGGCCCACGATCGGATCATCCCCGGCAGCCTCGAGGACCACCTCGCCGCGATCGCCGAAACGTGGATCGAGAATCGCCCCCGCGGCGACACCGTCGCCCTCGTCGCCTCCACGAATGATCATGTCGACGCCATCAACCACGCCGTCCAAGCCGCCCGAGTCGCCGCCGGACACCTCAACCCCGACATCGCCGCGGCGATCGCCGGCGGAGAACACGCTCACGTCGGTGACGTTGTCGCCACCCGCCGCAACGACCGCACCCTGATCACCTCGGCCGGCGAGACGGTGCGCAACCGGGAAACCTGGACCGTCACGGCGATCGGCACCGATGGTTCGTTGACCGTGACCCGTGAACAGGGACACGGCACCGTCACCTTGCCCGCCGACTACGCCCACGACCACGTCAGGTTGGGCTACGCGGCGACCGAGCACGGCTACCAGTCCGACACCGTCGACCACAGCCTCTCACTCGTCTCTGCGGTGACGACCCGCCGCGGCCTGTACGTCGCCGCCACCCGCGGCCGCGAGCAGAACCTGCTCTGCGTGGTCACCGACAGCGACGACGTCGCCGAAGCCAGAGACACCCTCGAGACGATCCTCGCCTTTGACCGTGCCGACATCCCGGCCGTCACCCAACGCCGCACCCTCGCCCACCAACAACCGGCCGAGGCGCGGCGACAGCCGTCCGCACCCGCAGGGCGCTGTGTCGTCCCCGAATGGTTCGAACCACTCCTCGCCGGGCTGCGCCGCGAGCTCAACGACGCCGAGCAGGCCCTCACGGCGAGCGAGGCGAAGCGGGCTCGACTTGCAGCCGAGGCCACCGCCGCCCAACGCGACCTCGTCCGGATCGAGGCGGCGACGGCTCCGCCTCGCCAGGCGCTGGCGGCGGCGACGAGCCGCTACGAGGAGGCCTGGCGGCGCCACGCCCGCGCCCAGCACCACCTCGACCACAGCGGCATCCGCGGCCGACGGGCGGCCCGCCGCGACCATCACGCCGCTGTCGGGCAACTCGAAGCAGCGACCGAACACCTCCAACGCACCCGACGACACACCGCCGCAAACGTCGAGCACTACCACCAGGCACGAACACGCGCCGACGAGACCGCCACGGCGCTGCATCGCCACGACATGCGCCAGCAGCTCAACCACACCGTCGACCACGTCGCGGCCCTGCGACGACAGGTCGAATCGCTCGACCTGTGGGGTCGCTGGGCTGGCGGCGACACCGTCAACGTCCAGCAACTCGGTGACATCGTCGAACAACTCACCAACGTCAGCCGCCGAAACGAACACGCCGAACAGTTCCAAACGCTCGGCCAGACGGTACACGACTGGGCCGGCGACGCCGGCATCGACCTGCCCGCCGCCACACGGCACAGCCGAACCCTCCAACGAGCCGGCCCCGAACTCGGACTGTGAGGACGGCCGACCGATCACCCGGCATGCCATCGCCCTTGACTGGCACCGGCGATCGCGGCAAAGGCTGGGTGGAGGGCCATGGAATCGGGCTCACAGATCGCCTCAAAGGGGCGAACCCAGCACAGGTGGCATCGAGGGTGCGGAGCATCAGCCCGAATCCGGCGGCCCGGCCGAACCACCGAGCGAGGAAGCTTCGGCGGCGAACCCAGGTTTCATCGAGCGACGTTCTGGCGCCTGCACTCAGCAAGCAGCTGGCACCCGAGCACCACGAGCACGACGTCGGCTCCACTCACGGCGAGGCCGCATCCGCACGCGATAACGCCGACTACGGGCGCACCGCGACGTGGCCAGCTCCGCGGTCGATGACCCGTATAACGGCAGATCTGGGCGGCCTGGTAGGAGCACTCGCAGTCCGACGCGGTGTGGGTACGAAACGCCGAGTCCGTACGGCCCGGTAGCAGGCACCTCAGTTCGCGATCGGCTCCCGGTCGCCGTCCAGCCAGGCGTCAAGGCTGCGGTGTCTCCAATTCCCGGCCATCGTTTCGAACACCGTCCGCGTCACTTGCGGCGCTTGTCTTTGCGACTCTCCCACCAGCTAAGCACCGTCGCCGTTCCAGACATCAATGCCGCTCCCACGGCATCGTCAACGCGCTCACGCCGCGCTCATCGAAGCGAGTCGCTCACGCTCTTGCTCAGCAGCCATGACACGGTCGCGGGCCATGCTTTGCGCCAGGTTGACAATGTCGAGCTGGCGACGTATCCGACCGATCCTTGCTCCGCCGGAATAGTCGTACTCGTGCGATCGCTCTTCGCGATGGAGGTTCCCGACCAGAAAGCGGTGGACGTCGCTCAGCCATGACGATCGGCTCAGCTCGTCGAGTAAGCGGTCCCGCTCACGCTTGAGCCGTCGAACCTCCCCCAGGAGGGCGTCGAGTTCGGGACCACCAACCCATTGGGCCCGTTCCTCGAGCGGTCTGGCGGCATCCTGGAGTTTGGCGATCTCCAACGGCTTGTCGGCGCATGTGAGGAACGCTCGATACTCCTCGTCCGTTAACAAGCGCTCCGGTCGCAGGACTCCATTGCATCCCGGCTGGTGGTGGAGCATTGGCAACCCGGTCGGCCGCGCAAACGGCACACACGTCTTCCGCGACGTAGATGCCATGCTCGCACACGTTGCGCACGCCTCACTTTATCCCAAGCGTGCGACGGGTTAAGCAGGGTGCTGAAACTCGGTTGAGCGTGCTCGCGATCGGCGGCCGAATCGAAGGACTGAGTCCAGCCCCGAAATGGTCGCCGGCCCGCGACCGGCACCGCGCTCACACGCACAGATTGCCCGGTCGGGAGCGTCGACGCCGAGTCAGCTGATCACGCCGGACCCGCTCCGAACGACGGGTCGGCGCTCGTGGCTGGGACGTCGACAATCGTCGGCAGGTCGGCGACGGCACCGAACCGTCCAGTCGCCTTCGCGACCGAACGCACAGGTGCGACGTTCGGTGGCTCGCCCTGACGGGCCGTAGATGTCAGTGCGGCCGTCGGCAGGCCCGATGTCCGCGTCAGTCCCGTATCGGCGGGCGTGCCGATCGCCGACTATGGAGCGGGTCGTCTGGAGTCGGGACGGAGGTGCGGTCGATGCCGATCGGCAGTTCGGCCGCGATCCCGAACTCTTTGGTTGCGGTGATGACGTTGGTGGCCGGTCATCGACCAATGAGACTGAGGACGCCCAGATTGCCCGTGATGGGCCGGCCGCGCCACAGACGCGGCGCACAGAACAAGTCTTGGCGGTGTCCGCGAAATCGAGGGGATAACCCGCACCCCATGCGTCTTCGAACATCGCCGGGTGTCGGCCCCGACGCGAACTGCTGGAGTGGGCGACGGGCTGGGGGGCCGTCGTACCCGACGTCTGATCGGTCGCCCGATCACGCGTCGGTGGTAGCTCGGGGGTAGGGCGGGCGCACGGGCGCGCCGCCTCTGGTCACCAGTCCTTGCCGAACCAGCGGGCGATCCGTGTGCTGCCGAACTCCGACTTCTGGGCGCTGAGCTCGATCGAGGGTCCATCGAGGAAGCCGAACGGTGCTTGACCGGCGACGAAGGTGACGTCGACGACGGCGACCCCGCGGCTTCCGAGCTCCAGGTAGCACACGCCGCGCCCGGCGTACCCGCTGGCGGTGCCACCGCGGGCCATGGCGAGGATCTCGCCGGCCACCACTGACGCCTGCCCCTCGGCGAACACACCGGCCTTGGGTGTCCCGACGCTGGTGACGTCGCCGACCGCGTACACCGCGGGCCAGCGGGTGGCCAGCGTGACCGGGTCGACCGGGATCCAGCCGTCGACGCACATCCCTGATTGGGCGACGACGTCGGGCACACGGTGTTGGGGGACGCCGAGGAACAGGTCGAAGGGCATCTCCGTGCCGTCCTCGAAGCGGGCAACCTTGCGGGCCGGGTCGAGCTCGCGCACGAGGTGGCTGGGGTACCACTCAATGCCACGATCAGCGAACGCCTCGAGGATCACCTTGGAAGCGTCGGGCGATGGTGGTATCGGGACCGGCAAAGGCATGACAAGGGCGATCTCGGAACCCTCACGCAACCCGCGTGCGGTCAGGAAGTCATCCATCAACAGCGCCGTCTCGCTCGGGGCGGGTGGGCACTTGAACGGCGTCGAGGTGACACCGACGACCACACGTCCACCGCCGAAACCCTCCAGCACGTCCCGGGCGGCGAACGCCCCGGCCACGGTGTAGAACTCGTGGCCACCCTCGATCAGCCCAGGCGTCGCCGACGGGTCCAGGTCGGCGCCGAGCGCCACCACCATCACGTCACCGTCGAACGATCCGGCATCCGTCTCGACCCGCCGCCCATCGGGGTCGATCGCCCGGATCGTCGTCTGCACGAAGCTCACACCCGGCTTGACGATGTCGACGTACCGATGCACCACGCTCTCGGCCATCCGACGCCCGAACATGACATCGAGCTTCGAGAAGCCGAACACGAAACTGTCGGCCCGATCGATCAAGATGACCTCGACATCGTCGCCGAGCTCGTCGGACAAGGTCGTCGACAACTCCAAGCCCCCAAAGCCGGCGCCCAACACCAACACCCGCATCTCACCCTCCCTCTTGCGCCAACCGCCCGCCATGGCGACCGCCACCGAGGGTACCCCCCACCAGCGCGTGGCAAGTCTCACGTCGACACCCTCGCCCGGCGAACCCCGTCTCGTGACGTGCACTGAAGGTCCGCCCCGAATATGACCAGCCGGCCCCCGGCTCGAACTGCGGCAACATCGTTGGTAAGGAATGCGCCCATGGTCCGGACGTACTCCTTACCCACCACGCGTCCGGTCAGCACCGGCGCGCCCGCACCGAACTCGGCTGGAAGGCGGCCCATCCGCGCCGTGGGGTGTTGCGTACGCGGCTCGACCTGGGCCCTGATCACCACGGCCGGGGCAGAAAGGTCTCGGCCCGATCTTGGACTCGCAAGCGCAAGGCTGTCAGCCAGTCAGGTTGAGGACGTCGACCTGATCTGCCAGCCGGTGGTGGCGGCCCATTCCTCGGCGACGGTAACCACGAGATCGACGACGGGGTCCTTGATGTCGGTGTAGACGTCGACGGTCGGCACGGCCGCCGCCAGTGCTCGCTTGAACGCGCCGTACGCCGGCACCGACTCGGAGTGCGCCCGCAACCAATCGCGAAACAGCAGCGCCAGCCTTTCGTTCGGTGACCCCACCAGGCGAACATGCAAGTTGACATCACCCTGCGGATGGTTCCTGCGTGCCCACATACGTTTCACCCATCGATCCGGAACGTCGTCGCGGCCTGCGGGGACGTGGTCATGTTCGTACGGCAACCGGGCGAAGCCAACGGAGTTCAGCGCATCGTCGAACTCGATGACGGCGGAATCGAGATCGACGACGCTGACTTGCACATCGAGTATGTCCTTCGCATCCATGCCGGCAACAGCAGTGCTGCCAATGTGCTCAATCCGTCGCGCCCCATCTCCCAGAGTGTTCGCCAGCAGCTCAATCAGTGCCGCGGCCCGATCTGGCCAGATCTGGTCGTAGGCCACGACCTCGAACCCGTTGTCCGTCACCGTCCCAGTCTGCCCGTCGTCGAAGCTCTGCCCCGGGCGAATGCCTGAACTCGCCGCCGCGCGAAGCTTCGCTCCGGCCGGTTACGCCGCCGGTGCTCGCCACGGCGAATGCTTCGAATCGGCAGGGAGTCTCGGAATACCGTCCGGGTCGTTTGCTATCTGGTCCGCGCTGCCGCCCGCCAGTCACATGGGACCACCTGGACGGTGAGTTGCGCCAGCGGGATGGGACCACCTGAGCGCCAGTCTTGGGACCACCTTCCGGGGTTCACCAGCGCCGGTGCCGTTGAGGCGGGTGTCCGGGCTGTGAGGGGTGTCGCCACACATCGGGTCCCATGCACCCGGACACCGCCAACTCGAGCACATCGTGAACTGCTCTGCGCCTTCACCGGTGTCGGCTTCAGGAGTCAGCGCAGGTGCAGCGGATCGCCACTCCTCAGGTCAGACTTGATCTCCCATGGCGTCGCTCGTCGATCTGTTGCCCGCACCCGGGTCGGACCCGGTCGCGGTGCTCGACGCCTTCGGGGTGTGGGCAGCCGAAGGTGGGCGCTCGCTGTACCCGCATCAGGAGGAGGCGGCGCTGGCCTTGGCGGCTGGTGACCATGTCGTGCTGGCCACTCCGACGGGTTCGGGCAAGAGTCTCGTCGCTGTAGCCGGGATCTTGCTCGCCCGTAACGAGGGTCGCCGGGCCGTGTGGACCGCGCCGATCAAGGCGCTGGTCGCCGAGAAGTTCTTTGACCTCGTCGATCTTCTGGGTGCTGGGCAGGTTGGGCTGGCGACGGGCGACGCGGCGATCAACGCGGGGGCGCCGGTGCTCGTGTGCACGGCCGAGGTCCTTGCCAACCAGGCTCTGATGACGGGACCGTTGAGCGATGTCGGCTTTGCCTGCCTGGACGAGTTCCACTTCTACGGGGACACCGATCGGGGCTGGGCGTGGCAAGTCCCGCTGCTCGAGCTGCCGCGATGCCAGTTCCTGCTGGCGTCGGCGACCCTCGGCGACATGACGACGATCAGCGCCGATCTCGAGGGACGCTCGGGCCGGGCGGTGACGTCGGTGACGTCGGTGCACCGCCCGACCCCGCTGTACCACCAGTGGCGCACGACGACTGTCGCCGACAGCGTGAAAGAAGCGGTCGCCGAAGGGCTCTTCCCCGTCTACGTCGTCCACGCCAACCAGGCTGCGGCGATCGAGCGGGCTCAGGCCCTCGTCAGCCTCAACGTCACCATCCGAACCCAACGCGAGGCGATCGCCGAGGCGCTGCAGGGCGTGCGGATGGGACGCGGCTTCGGGGCCACCCTCGATCGTCTCCTACGCAACGGTGTCGGCGTCCACCACGCAGGGATGCTCCCTCGCTACCGCCGCCTGGTCGAGCGTCTGGCTGGCCAGGGCTTGCTGCCGGTCATCTGCGGCACGGACACGCTCGGGGTCGGCGTCAACATCCCGATCCGCACGGTGCTGATGACGGCGCTCACCAAGTTCGACGGCAACCGCGTCCGGCGCTTCACGGTGCGCGAGTTCCACCAGCTCGCCGGGCGCGCCGGACGGCCCGGGTTCGACCCCGACGGGCACGTGTGGGTGCAGGCGCCCGAGCACGTCATCGAGAACGCCAAGGCCCTGTCGCGTGCCGGCGACGACCCCAAGGCACGCCGCAGGGCGACCAGAGCAAAGGCCCCGGAGGGTTTCGTGCACTACGACGAGGCCGTGATGGAACGGCTCGTGAGCGGCACGCCGGAGGCCCTCACGTCACGGTTCCTCGTCACGGCCGACCTCGTTGCCAGTGTGCTCTCGAGGCCTGACGGCCCGGTCGCGCTCAACCACCTGCTGCGCACGAACCACGACCCCGAACCGCGGCGCCGCCAGCACCGACGGCGTGCGATCGCCGTCTACCGCAGCCTCGAAGCGGCCGGGGTCGCCGAGCGCCTCCGCGATGCCAACGGCCGCTGTGCGGGCGTGCGCGTTGGCTCGCTCGTCGAGGGAGAGGACGAACGCAGCGCGCTGCGATTCTCGTCGCCGCTGATGACGTTCGCCATCGAGGTCGTCGCAACATTCGACCAGGATGATCCGTCCTACGTTGCAGATGTCGTCAGCGTCGTAGAATCCGTGCTCGAGGATCCGCGCCAGATCCTGTACGCCCAGCAGAGTGCCGCCAGGGCGGCCGAGGTCGCCCGCCTGAAGGCCGAGTTCGTTCCGTACGAAGAGCGCATCGAACGGCTCGACGCCATCTCGTGGCCGAAGCCGTTGGCCGAACTACTCGACACGATGTTCACGACGTACAGGGCCCACCACCCGTGGCTGACGACGGAGCCGGCACCGAAGTCGATCCTGCGCGAGATGCTCGAGAGCGGCGACAGCTTCGCCACGTTCGTACGCCGCTACCGCCTGGAGCGGAGCGAGGGACTCGTCCTGCGGTACCTCACCGACGCCTGGCGATCGCTCGACCGCTCGCTGCCCGACGACGTCTACACCGACGGGTTGGAAGACGTCGTCGAGTGGCTCGGCGAGCTCATCCGGGCGACCGACGCCACGCTGCTCGACGAGTGGACGCTGCTCGCTGGCCGCCCCGTCCACGACCACCTCGCGCCCACCGCTCCCGACGCATCACGGCCGTTCCCACCGCCGGCGTGGCGGACCGCGGTGCGAACCGCCGCGTTCGGTTGGGTCGAGCTGCTGGCGAGACGCTCATACCCGGCGCTGGCGGAACGCAGCGGATGGACCAACGACGACCTGCACGCTGCGATGACGCCGTACTGGGTCGAGTACGACCGCATCATCATCGACGCCGACGCCCGAGCCGCGTCGCAGTTCGAGCTCGCCGAGGAACCCGAACGCTGGGTCGTCACGCAGCGCCTGACCGACCCAGCGGGCGACGGCGAATGGCACTTCGTCGCCATCGTCGACCTCGGGCTGGCACAGGCCGATGGTGCTCCGAGTCTCCAGCTCGAATCCCTAGGACGCTTCTGAGCGCCGGCCGCCCGCGACAGCCCGGCGCGTCCATCAGCCGGCGAATCGGAGCCCATCCGATACCAACATCCGATACCAACATCCGATACCAACATCCGATACCGCGCACCGCACGCGTCCGAGACCGCCGGCTCGATGCGCTACCGAACGACGACCGGCGCTGTTCGGCACGCGGCATGCGCCACAGGTGACGGGCCGAGCGGTTGCCATCGGCGAGGAGTGAGCTTCTCAGAGTCGATGCGATGACCACGCCGATCGCCGAATCGGAGCGGATCGAGCGATACCCGACGGCCACCCGTCGACCCATGGATAACGGCAGATCTGGGCGGCCTGGTAGGAGCACTCGCAGTCCGACGCGGTGTGGGTACGAAACGCCGAGTCCGTACGGCCCGGTAGCAGGCGCCTCAGTTCGCGATCGGCTCCCGGTCGCCGTCCAGCCAGGCGTCAAGGCTGCGGTGTCTCCAATTCCCGGCCATCGTTTCGAACACCGTGCGCGTCACTTGCGGCGCTTGTCTTTGCGACTCTCCCACCAGCTAAGCACCGTCGCCGTTCCAGACATCAATGCCGCTCCCACGGCATCGTCAACGCGCTCACGCGCGCGCTCATCGAAGCGAGTCGCTCACGCTCTTGCTCAGCAGCCATGACGGTCGCGGGCCATGCTTTGCGCCAGGTTGACAATGTCGAGCTGGCGACGTATCCGACCGATCCTTGCTCCGCCGGAATAGTCGTACTCGTGCGATCGCTCTTCGCGATGGAGGTTCCCGACCAGAAAGCGGTGGACGTCGCTCAGCCATGACGATCGGCTCAGCTCGTCGAGTAAGCGGTCCCGCTCACGCTTGAGCCGTCGAACCTCCCCCAGGAGGGCGTCGAGTTCGGGACCACCAACCCATTGGGCCCGTTCCTCGAGCGGTCTGGCGGCATCCTGGAGTTTGGCGATCTCCAACGGCTTGTCGGCGCATGTGAGGAACGCTCGATCTCCTCGTCCGTTAACAAGCGCTCCGGTCGCAGGACTCCATTGCATCCCGGCTGGTGGTGGAGCATTGGCAACCCGGTCGGCCGCGCAAACGGCACACACGTCTTCCACGACGTCAGATGCCATGCTCGCACACGTTGCGCACGCCTCACTTTATCCCAAGCGTGCGACGGGTTAAGCAGGGTGCTGAAACTCGGTTGAGCGTGCTCACGATCGGCGGCCGAATCGAAGGACTGACATCCAGGCCCCGAAAATGGTCGCCGGCCCACGACCGGCACCGCGCTCGCGCACAGATTGCCCGGTAGGGAACATCATCGACGAGGAGTCGGTTAACCACGCCGGACCCACCCAGAACGGCTCGGTCGCGCCGTGCCGTGCCTCGTCAAGCAGCGGTTGAGCGATGCCCCTGCGTCTCGTTCGGGAGTCGATCCGCGCACAGAACGTGACCGAACTCGGCGACACGGGCTGATACGGGGCGGGAACCAGACGGACGACGTGTAACGAAACCCTCCATCAGACGGCATCGGGCGGACTGACGCGCACCCAGCTGAACGCTTCGGTCGATCTCAATGTCAAACCGGCTCGCGTGCGGGGCTCATCATTGCTTCGTCGAGCGCGACATCGGTGTGTCGAGCAGCTTGGCGGCGAGCTCGGCGGTCTTCATCGGACGATCGCCGAGGCTGGCCACGTAGCCAGATGTGGTCGTCGGGCTGGCATGGCCAACGTGCCGGGCGATGTCTCCGATGTCGGTGCCGGCGGTGTAGAGCGTCGTCACGACGGTGCGGCGGCCCGCATGCGTGCCAAGGCGCGTCGCATCGATCCCGATTTGTTCCGCCGCGCGCCGCAGCAGCTTGTCGATCTGTTGCCGAGCGACGAGGCGGCCATCGGGTTGGGTGAACACTGGATCGACGACGACCGATTCGTAGGTGTGGGTTTGCCACAGCGGCCCGGCCGCCAGACGCTCCTCCGCCTGTCGCTTCCTCCACGCTCGCAACCGTTCGACCGTGCCGGCGGCGAGGTGGTGCACACCCGTGGCGCCAGCGGTCTTCGTCGGGCCAAACGTTCGGCCCTCAGCACTGTCGACGACCGCCCGGCGGACGCGCGCAGTCCCGGCCTCGAGGTCGATGTCGGACCACGCCAGGCCGAGAACCTCGCTCACTCGCAGGCCGACCGTGAACAGGATGGCCACCACGGCGCCGTAGCGGTGCCGATCGGTCTCGTTGATCAGGCGGGCAACCTCTTCCGAAGCCAGCACCCGCCCGGCTGACCGGGCGACTCGCGGCGGCTTGACTCGGTCGACCGGGTTGGTGCGGATGAGGCCGAGGTCGACTGCGGCGTTGAACAACTGGCGAACGGTGGTGCGGGTGTCCGCCACCGTCGTGGCAGACAGGATGCGGCCGTCCGGCCGCGGTGTCGTCAGGAGCCACGTCTGCCAGTCGGCAACCTGCTCGGCGGTCACGTCGTTGATGGCGAGCTCGGCGAGCGGTCCGAGTCGGTGGAGGCGCTCCTGGTACTTGATCACGGAGCCGGCACGCAATCGAGCTGCGTGCGTGCCGAGCCACCACGTGGCGAACTCCGCCACCGTCGTCGTTTCACCGAAACGCCTCGAACGAGGCGCTCGATCGACAGCGTCAGCGAGCGCTTCGTCTCTTCGGTGAATTACCTCGTCACGGGTAGGTGCCGACACTGCGCGCTCGCGCCCCGACACCGGGTCCCGGTACGTCGCTCGCCAGTGCGCCCGTCGGATGCGGACGCGGCCGTCGGACAGAGCCGTTCGTCGCTCGGGAACGTGGAACACGCTGCCGGCCCGGTTGCCGGCCTTGTTGACGACGACGTACGTGCCGTCCTCGCGCCGCACCCGTTTGCCAGTCGGCTTTCGTGGCATGTCCCCGGACCTCCTCGCGCGGCTGTGCGAGACACCTTAGCGGTGCCGAGGACAGTAACGAGGACAGTAACGCTCCAGGAACGCCGGTGAACGCCGAGACACCGCAATAGACATCTACCAGGTAGTACGTGAACATTGGTGGACGTCGGCAGACACCCGAACACCTGAAAGCGGAACGGGAGGGATTCGAACCCCCGGGCCTTGTGGGCCTCCCGCTTTCAAGGCGGGTGCATTTGTCCGCTCTGCCACCGTTCCGTCGTTCGAGGCTATCGACCTCGCTGCCCGAGGATTGGTGAGCGGAGCGTGCAGGAATCCGCACGCTGGGCTCACCAATCGCGAGCAACACTGCTGCGGTGGATCGCGGCGCGCTGATCGAGTGGATCGCGCGGACGTGGGCCGGCAATGCCGCCGCTCACGCTCGCGTCCTCGCCATCCAGGATCGCTCGTGGGGCACGGAGGTGTTCGATCTCGCCGGTGGTTGCGCCGTGCTGTGCGGGCCCGGCCTGTACGTCAACCGGGCCCTGGCGATGGGACTGTCTGGGCCGGTCGCCGGTGACGACTTCGAGCTGCTCGAGGAGCGCAGCGCCGCCGTCGGGGTGCCGCCTTCGGTCGACGTCGTGCCGACGGCCGACCGCAGCATCACCGAGCTCGCCGCGGCCCGTGGCTACGGAGTCCTGCGGTTCCTGACGACACATATCCGCCGACTCGAAGCCGATGTGCGCGAGCTGTCGAGCGATCCGTCGATCATGATCGAGCGCGCCGATGGCGAACTGCTCGGCGTCTGGCAGGACATCGCTGCGGCCGGCTTCGGAGTCGACGAGGGCGAGCCTCGGCGGGCGAGCGACGCCTTCGCCAAGGCAGCGGCGGACGTCGACGAGGGCGGGTTCCTGCTCGCCCACGACCGTCGCGACGGTCGCCCACTGGGTTGCGCCAGCGTCACGATTCGCGACGGGCTGGCCACCCTCGGGGCGATGACGACACTGCCGTCCGAGCGCGGACGCGGCGTCCAGGCTGCCCTCGTCGCCCATCGCCTGCGCCTGGCGGCCGAGGCCGGCTGCGACCTGGTCGCCTCCTCCACCGTCCCGGCGAATCCATCGGAACGCAACCTGGCCCGCGCCGGGTTCCGTCCGCTCTACGAGACCGTCACGCTGGCCAGGGAACCTCGGGAGAGCGGAAGTAGTTGACGCCGGCGATCTCCCATCGGGGTCCCTGGGCAGCGAGGCGGAGGCGGTAGTCGTCCCACAGCAGCGCCGCCGCCGGCGACCAGGAGATCTCGGCGATCCCGGCAAGGCGCGGGAACGCCATGTACTCGGCGGCCGCGAGGTCACCCGTCGTCTCCGACCACAGTGCCGATTCGACGCCGAGGATCGACGCCTCGTCGACGCCGTCGATCAACGTTGCCGGCTCCCACGCATAGGACGCGCTCGACGGGAACAAGGCCGGCCCACTCCAGCCCGAGGGGTGTGTCCCCGTCGTACTTCATGTCGAGGTAGACGTGGTTGCCCGGCGACAGGATCAGCAGGGCGCCCTGGGCGACGGCGCGGCGGGCGAGGCCGGTCGCCTCGTCCTGGCCGACACCCCAATACTGGACGACGCTCCCCGGGGGCAGCACGGCCTGGGCCCCTTCGTGCCACATCACCGGCGCCCGCCCGCGTTCGATGACCAGCTCGGCGGCTCGGGGTACGAACTCGAGGAAGTCGTCGCGGGAGGTGCCGATCGCCTCGTCGCCGCCGATGTGGATGAACCGCCCCGGCTCGGCGGTGAGGGCGTCGAACACGTCGCCGAGGAACGCGTAGGTCGAGCCGGCCGACGTACACAGCGAGACCTCGGAGATGCCACCGTGGTGGAACGGAGGGGGAGCGACGCCGTCGCAGCTCAACTCCGGATAGGCGACGAGGGCGGCCGATGCGTGGCCGGGGCCGTCGATCTCCGGGACGATCTCGATGAAGCGCTCGGCGGCGTGGGCGACGATCCGTGCGTAGTCGGCCGGGCTGTAGAACCCGCCTGGGCCGCCGTCGATGTCGCTCGGTCCGCTGATCTCGGTGAGCCGTTGCCAGCCCGGCACCGTCAGCCGCCACCCCTGGTCGTCGGTGAGGTGCAGGTGCAGGACGTTGACCTTGTACAGCGAGATCAGGTCGATGTAGCGGAGCACGTCGTCGACCGCAAAGAAGTGGCGGGCGACGTCGAGCATCGTCCCGCGGTAGTCGAAACGCGGACGGTCGTTGATCTCCGCCCCACCGACCGTCCACGGCCCGGGCTGCACCTCCGTGGACTCGACGGTCGCGGGGAGCATCTGGCGCAGGGTCGTCAGCGCTCTGAAGAAGCCAGCCGGCGTGCCGGCACTGATGCGCACGCCGACCGAGTCGACGTCCATGGTGTAGCCCTCGGCGCCGAGCTCGGCGGACGTCGCGGCGGTGAGGACGATGTCGCCCTCGACGGGATCGCCCCCCAGGGGGAGAGCGAATCCGGTCGAACGGCGCAACCACACCGCGAAGCGCTCGGCGACCGCGGTGACGGCGGGATCGTCGGCGACGACCACGATCCGGGCGGCTCGGATCAGTTCGAACGTCTCGCCGGGCAAGGCCTCGTAGGAGATTGGCGCAGGGATGATGCTGTGGGCCACCGGCCGCTCACCATTGTCGGCTGCCTGACTATTGGTCGTCGTCATGGCGGACATCGTGGCCGCCACCGCCATGGCGAGTGCAAAACCGGCGCTTGTTCGCAGCGGAGAGGGTGGGATTTGAACCCACGGACCACCTTGCGGCGGTCACCTCCTTAGCAGGGAGCTTCGTCCTGTCCGCATCACACCTAACCAGAGGCCACATCTGCGGTCAAGCCTGCGGTTCCTGCCATGGAAGCGCCATGGAAGGGGCGGATATCACCCACTGACACTTCCTGCGTACCGTTGATGCCGGGGATAGAGCTGTCCCCAGCCACCGCAGCCACGCTGCGGCAATCGTGGGTTATCCCCAATCCACAGCACCTACTACGACTATTAGTAGGTGCATGCGACCGCACACGCACAATAAGCCCTGGTCGTTCGTGGTGTATCACCCATGTGCTGGACTAGTCGTGAACAGACAAGCCCCCGGAGGCCTAGAACCTCCGGGGGCCAGTGAAACCCCCCAACCCTGAGCAGGAAGAAGGTCCAAGGGTCAAGTACCGAAGCCAGACGCTGATGTCACGGTGGCGAAGTTCTCCGCAGTCGCCATCGTCGTCGCCGCCGCCCTCACGGCGGTCGCCAACGTGGTCGTTGCGTTGGTCAGGTGACCGCCGTACCAGGCAGCTCCCCGACAGCGACAGGCGCAGGATGCGTCGAAGCGATCTCGTCTTAGCGGATCGGTTGGCCCGTACCGGCGACATCGATGGGGCCGATCATTTCGGGGGTTCAGCCGGTGGAGTGGGCAGGCAGCGCAGCCCAGTTCCGGCTGCCGTCACCGATCTTGGTCACTCGGCCAACGGGGTCGTAGCCCCGCTGCCCCTTCGCTAGGACCAACGTGGCCGAATCGACCAAGGCGTAGGCCTCGTTGCTCACAAGGATCTCTGCCATCTCACTTCCTTCCTGTTTGTGTTACGCCGCCGTCGTTGCGACGACGGATGCGACCTCCCGACAACTTCTGCCACGCTGCTCGCTGGGCAGCCGTCCAGAAGGAGCTGGGCCGAAGTCCTAGCTGCTCCTGAGAGGCCAGAGCGGCCGGGGTGCTGCGTTGCCCTACTGGGCTGGCCAGCACGTCCATAGAGACGAAGGCGGGTGGGAGTACACCACGTACGTGTTGGAAGTCGCCGCCCCGTTCAACACGTCACCGAACTGGGGAGGTCTCCGAAGTCGCCTGGGTTCACCATGATGAGGTAGAGGAGTACGACCTACACCCAGACTTCGCCTCCGCCTGGAAGTCTCAGGCACTCCGACTCGGTAGTCGGTCTAGCGTTGCCGTACTTCCAGTGATTGAGGGGGAGCAGCATGATTGCGACAGCACTTGCAGCAGCCATCCTGGTGATGACGACACCACCGACCGACCCGGCCGCTCCTCCCCCCGATGATCTCGCTGCCGTCCACGCTCACTGCATAAGCGATGACATCCTCCAGGCGTACGTCCTTGGACATGATGCGTTCGTAGGCGAGATCTATCACGGCGGCTTGGCCGAGGCAGGTGAGAGTTTGTCGATGACGCCCGAGGAGTTCGTCCGAGAACTACTCAGTGAGACCTTCAATCCCGCCGAAGCGACGGTGACGATAGGCGGCGCATGGGACGACGACAGTGATTACGGCACCAGCGAAGGTGGGTTCCTCCTGGGCTCGTCTACGACTGCCTGTCCGACGCTCTGGAGATGCCGGAGCGTGTGCGGAACCACGTCGCCTCCACCCGTGCCCTCGACGGAATCCAGGAGGACGACTGGAACGGCTACAGCGCTCAATGGTCGTACCACCCTGATGACGGCCTCAGCATCACGATCTGGGTGACCGACCCATCCGAGCTACCTCTGGCGACGGTTCCGCCGATCACCTTCGACCCGCCCGTAACACTTGTCCCGCCGACGACATCCACGACGCCCGTGACGACGAGTGCGTCAGCTACGACGATTGCTCCGGTCACGACCGACCCGGCCGAGAACGCCTTCCAGATCATTCTGGTCAGCAACCCGGGCTTCGCCCAGGTGATCGTTACGGCCGGCAAGCAGAGTCAGCTTGAGGGGGGCAGCTTCACGGTGTTTGCTCCACCCGACAGTGCCATTCCAGCCGAGATACTCAATGACCCGACACTTGCTGCCCAGTTCGTAGACGGCTACGTCGTCGATGGTGCGCTCGATGTTGCGGGACTGGAAGCGCAAGGTCAGGTCGAGACGCTGGGTGGTCAGGTGTTGGTGATCGCCGGTGGAACGGTGACCGCCGAGGATGGCACCGCCGTTTCGATCACCACCGCCGATCAGGCGGCAACGAACGGGTTCGTCCACGGCGTCAGCGGCTTGTTGTTCGTGCCTGAGGTCGGCTAACGGATCCCCGGTTCGGTTAGGCGAGTCGGGTCAATCCGGGGCGACGACCGAGTTAGCGACTCGGCGGAGGTAGCGGTGTTGGTGGAGGGAGCGGTCCCCGCTGAATCGGTGAGGCAATGGCTGACCGGGCGAAGTCGTACCCGCACTTCCTACAAACCGTCCACCCCTTCTTGGCGTCTCTGCCGCAGGCGGGGCAGTGTCGTCGTGGCCGGGTCATCAGCCAGATGAGGCCAAGAGCGAAGAAGCCCAGGAATCCGACGACGACCCCGATGGCTGTCCAGACACCGGAGGCGATGGAGATGGCCGTGTCGCACTCGAACGTGCCACCGACGCACTCCTCACGTACGTCGTTGTTGGCCCAGGTGTTGATGCCGACGATGAACAGGACGGTGAGGGCCACCCATGCGAGGAGCGCCCATGTCATCTTCCGCCAGTGCGGTCGAAGCCTCACGAGATCACGTCGTTCAGCTCGTTAGCGACACAACCGCTGATGCGCTCGGCGAACATGAACTCATCCGTATCCATGAACATCATGCAGCCCTCTAAGGCGTCCTCGACGTCGTCGTCCGTCAGTTCCGGGTCGTCGCCAGCAGTCCTGCCGACCCTCGAGGAGGCCGGCATCACGTGGATCGGCCTAGGACTGTGGTGATGATCGTCGATGCGGCGGGGTAGATCTCCCATGGCCAGTCCATCGGATCGGGGATCGGCGGACCATCGACTGGGTCACGGTTCGGGGCGATGCCGGTCAGCACCACTGGAGCCAACGTCTCCATGTCCAAGTACTGGGCGAAACAGACCACTCCGCCAGCGACGTCACAGGCAACGTTCATTAGTGGGTCGGCTTCCGGGTACTGATCGATGACCGCCGCACTGAACGACTCCTCGACAGCATCTCGGTCTGGTGGCGGTGGAGTAGCTGGCGAGATTGCCAGCAGGCCAGCGAAGGCGAGTGCATTGAGCATTGGTCCCCCCTCCTATCAGCAGGCGTCCAGGTGGGTGTGGAACGCCGTCCTAGCTTCGTCTGTCAACCGTTGCTGCCCACCCAACTGTTCGATCCCATCGGGCAACGACGCTCGACCACAGACGGCCCAGCAGGCCGGCAGCCATCAGCACAACGATGAACAGCCCGACGGAGGCATAGAAGGCGATGTAGGCCCGAAGGACCCAGATCAGTGCGGCGGACACTGTCCCTTATCGTAAGACGACCTCGATCAGACGATCCTCAGCCGCAGGAACGATTCGGAGGGGTCGAAAGGACGATTGCCATTCGACCGGTGCCTTCAACACAGCATGGACCGCCGACGAAGGCAGGGATGAACGGCGACCTCATCGGTCCACTCGTTGTGCGCCAGCGATGAGGATCACGCCGAGGAGCAGCAGGAAGCAGCCGAAGCCGAACAGGCCAATAGCCGGAGCGAAGTTGGCGTCGGCGATTGACAGCCCGGAGTCCTTGGCGTCCCGTTGGGCAATGTAGGCGCCGAAGCCAGCGATGAGCCAGAAGATGCCGCCCATCACGTTGAGCACCACGCCGTTGTACTGACGCTCATCCCACACCGGCTTCGATGGGGCAGGAACACGTTGACGGTGTGGGTAGTCGAGGAACTCGTTGCTGAGCTTGCCGTCGCCACGGCAGGGTTCTCCGGGCTTGGCCTTGCACTTTGGGCAGTCGTACGAAAGGGGCGACCGCCGAGAGTCGGTAGGTTGCGTGGTGGTCATCAGATCCTCCGCCGGTCTGGTGATCGGAGCCCGGACGTGCAACGTCCTCAGCTCATGTTTGTGAGAGCATAAGCTTATCGGCCAGTCGGTCACGACTGACGGGCTACTTGAGGGCTCGATCAAGCTCGTTGAGGAGCTTGCGAACCTCCGTGAAGTGCTGGGGTAGACGTTCGAGGACGGTGCGGATGCGCTTGCGTTCCTCCAGCAGGTTCGCTGTGATCGCCAACAGTTCCGTGATCTGATCTCTCGACAGTTGGGCACAGGCAGCCGACAGGCGTAGTTGGCGGAACTGTTCGTCTGGCCCCACAGGACTGAGCGTAACGAACGACTGTTCGAGTGAGCTAGTCGGCCCACCAACCCCGTTACTCGCCTTAGAAATGCACACAGGACCAATGACGGCCCTCTGGCGGCACCGTTCAAGACGCAGACAACCTCAGGGCATCCAGACGACTCGCCAACACGTCATCCCGCCCGCTCACAAGATGTTGGTAGCGGACGGCAGCCGCCACGGAGCTATGCCCGATCCTGGACATCACTTCCGCCAACGTCGCCCCGTTGGTAGTGGCCATGGTGGCGGCGGTGTGGCGAAGGCTGTGAAACCGGAGAGGTTGGAGACCGGCGTTGCGGACGGCACGTCGCCACACGGCACCGAACGACGACCGACGAAGCGGAGAGCCGTCACCGTTGGTGAACACAAGGCCGGACCGTCCGTCGATGTGTGCGGATAGTTCGGCCATGACGGAGGCAGGCAGGACGACAGTGCGCCGACCAGCGGCCGACTTCGGCGGGCCGAACGACAGCGCTCCGTGCAACTCCTGGAGTGTCCCCTCGACCCTCACCGTCCCGGCTGCTGTGTCCACACAGGACACGTCCAGCCCGGCAAGCTCTCCATAGCGCAGCCCGCCGTAGGCGGCGACCAACACCATGACCCGAAGGTGACCCGGCACCGCTTCTGCGATGCGCTCCAGATCCCCAGGTGCCACGACACACACCGGAGGGACATGCTCACGCCCTGCCCCTCTCAGCGTGCAAGGGCATCGGTCGATCACGTTGTCACGAAGCGCATCACGGAACATCGCCGCCAACACCCGGTAGCTCTTGGCCCGATGCGCTGACTCCGGCATCGCTGCGAACCAAGAGCGAACCGTCAACGGTGTCACGTCGATCATGCGGAGCCTGGAGAACGTCGGGGCAAGGTGAAGCCGCCAAGTGCTCTCGTAGCTGTCCCTGGTTCGTGGAGCGAGCTTCCTGCTCGCCAGCCACGAGGCCCAGAAGTCGCCAACTCTGATGCTCTGACCGGGTGTGCCATGGATCCCAGCGCTGTGACCTGGGGTGCCATGGAACTCCATGGCAAGCCACTCTCTAGCCGCCTTCTCGGAGTCGAAGGTGAGGGCGATCTGACGCCCGCCGTTGGCCTTCGACTGGTACGCCGCCTGCCAGCGGCCGTTGCGTTGCCTGACCGTTCCATGTGGTCTCACCAGCATCTTCCTTCCTCTCAGGGACAGGAAGTGCTCCTTGGTGAGCCGTCGCCGGACGGCTTGCAGCGGAGAGGGTGGGATTTGAACCCACGGACCACCTTGCGGCGGTCACCTCCTTAGCAGGGAGGCGCGTTCGACCGGACTCCGCCACCTCTCCGAATGTTCGCCCGATGGTATCGGCTCCGGCCAGGCGGCAGCGTCGTCGCCGCCACCAACGGGCAATGTCGCTCGCGTGTCGAAGATTTCCATTTGTTCACCAATGTTGCGATCTGATGACGACTCGTGCTAGACCGGTGCCCCTGTCAGCGCCCGGCGGGCGCTCAACGACAACTACGCATGAGCAACTACTTCGACGACGACGACGCATTCTGGGACGAACCGAGCTTCGATCCCGACAGAACCTCGCAGATCGATCGGGTCCGCCGGCGCTCCCCGGAACGCACCAGGACCCATCACGTCGTGCGCCGCGAGCAGCCGCTCGAACACCTCGACGACGAATCCACGATGTGGGTCGAACCTGCGCCGCGCATCGCCGAACGGCTCGGGCCGCTCGGCGCGGTCGACCCTCGCGTGCTCAGCGTCGGTGCCGTCGCCCTCGCCGTCGTGCTCGCGGTTCCGCTGTTCGGTGCCCTCGGCGACGATGGAAACGGCGACGCCCTGCGGACCATCGAAGAGCAGTCGACCACGACCGTCACGACGATCGCCACACCGAACACGGCGGACCCCGAGGTCGTCGTCGTCACGGCCGCCGTTGACCCCGACATCTCCGGCGACACCGACGTGGGCGAGAGCAGTGCCGGCACGGCGAGCACAGCGGTCGAGGACGAGGACCTGGACGGTGCGGCGACGGCCTCGCAGGGACTGAGCGAGACGCCCGACTGCGCCAACCAGTACACGGCGACTGCGGGGGACTACTGGTTGCGCATCGCCGATGGAAGCGGAACGTCGCTCGACTCGCTGCTCGATGTCAACGAGGCGACGGCCGAGACACCGATCTATCCCGGTAGCACGATCTGCCTGCCGGAGGGTGCAGCGGAGCCGGTGGGCTTCGCGGCGTCCGGCAGCGGAGCGTCGAGCAGCGCGGACTCGTCTGGCGGCGCAACCGCGCTGGCGGCTCAGGAGGCGCCGTGCGCCAACCTCTACGAGTCGGTGGCCGGCGACTACTGGTTGCGCATTGCCGACGCCGCCGGGCTCGAGCTCGATGAGCTGCTCGAGCTCAACGACGCCACGCCGGACACTCCGCTGTACCCCGGCTCCGAGGTGTGCCTGCCCGCCGGTGCCGCGGGACCATCGGCACCGACGACCGCGGCGCCGACCACGACACCACCCACGACTGCAGCGGCGGCAGCGGCCCCGACCGACGACCGCAGCGCGACGACCGCAGCGGCGACGACCGCCCCGGCGACGACAGAGCCGGCGACGACGGAGGAACAGACAACGGTGCCGCCGGCGCCGCCGCCTCCGTCCGAGATCGAGCAGATCATCCGCGATGCGTGGCCCGACGACCTCGAGGAGCAGGCCCTCCGCATCGCCTGGCGGGAGAGCAGTTACAACCCGCGGGCGCAGAACCACTGCTGCTCGGGACTGTTCCAGATCTACTACGACGTCCATGCCAGCTGGCTCGCCGGGCTCGGCATCAACTCCGTCGAGGGCCTCTACGACCCGCACCTCAACGCCACGGCGGCCTACGCCCTGTACCAGCGCTCCGGCAGCTGGGAGCCGTGGCGGATGACCGCCGACTGAACACGACTCCCGGGCCGCTCGGCTCCCACCGTACGGTGAGCCGCGTGGTGTACCCCGTGCATCGCCCGCCGGTGTGGTTGCGTGCAGGCTTCGCCGTGCTCGGCGTCGGCGTGCTGCTGTTCAACGGCCTGTTGATGCTGTCGGACCGGGCTCCAGGCGCGCTGCGACGGGTCGGCGGCGATTTCGTGCGCCGCTTGTTCGCCCGCATCGACGCCAATGAGCGCGCCGCCGACGTGCTGGCCGATCCACGGTTGCCCGAGAGTGACGCCATCGTCCACATCGCCGTGTGGGCGATTGCCGTGGCGCTCGTCGGGCTCGCCGTGTGGACGTGGCGTGGCCTGCTCGTTGGCGCCGTCGCCGTGTTCGCCGTCAGCCTGCTGGTCGAAGCCGCCCAGGGCAAGTGGTCGGACACCCGGGCCGTCGAGGCCAGTGACGTGCGCGCCAACGCCGTCGGCGTCGGGCTCGGCACGATCGGCGTAGGCGTCTGCTACCTCACGTACAGCGCGGTCGAGCGGGCTGCTCCGGTGGGGCCGAGCTGGTTGAATGTCTCGACATCGCGCAGCGAGGCGACGGACCGGACAAAGGGGGAGATCATCGTGAGCACAGGCCATCGCGTCGCCATGCTCGGCACCGGGTTGATCGGCGACTTCTACACGATGACGCTGCACGGCCGGCGTGGCCGCGACCGTGTCGAGGTCGTGTACTCCCGCTCGGTCGAGCGCGGCGAAGCGTTCATGCAGCGGTGGGATGTCCCGCGGGCGACGACGAGCGTCGACGAGGCGGTCAACGACCCCGCCGTCGACACCGTCGTGGTCGGCCTGCCCAACGACATGCACGAGGAGGCGATCGAGGCCGTCGCGGCGGCGGGCAAGGCCGTGCTGTGCACGAAACCGCTCGCCCGCACCGCCGAGGAGGGCAAGCGGATCCTCGGCCTCGTCGAGTCGGCGGGGGTGTTCGCCGGCTACCTCGAAGACCTCGTGTACGCCCCGAAGACGTTGAAGGCGCTGGCGTCGGTGCGGAGCGGGGCGATCGGCGACGTGTTGTGGGTCAGGAGCCGGGAGACCCACCCCGGGCCCCACAGCGCGTGGTTCTGGGACGCGGCGAAGGCCGGCGGGGGCTGCATCGTCGACCTCGGCTGCCATTGCATCGAGATCATTCGCAGCTACGTCGGCAAGGGCAACCGCCCGGTCGAGGTGATGTGCTGGAGCGACACGCTGGTCCACCCGATCGAGGCCGAGGACAACGCCATTGCCCTCGTCAAGTTCGAGAGCGGCGCCATCGGCCAGTTCGAGGTCAGCTGGACGTTCCGAGGCGGGATGGACCTGCGCGACGAGGTCGCCGGCACCGACGGCACGATCTGGACGAACCACTTCCTGCGCACCGGGTTCGAGATGTTCTCCAGCGGGCAGGGTGGCTACGTCGCCGAGAAGGCCGAGACCGAGAGTGGCTGGATCTTCCCCGTCGGCGACGAGGTCGCCGAGCTCGGGTACGTCGACATGTTCACCGACATGTTCGACGCCATCGACGAGGGTCGCCAGCCGACCGAGACGTTCTACGACGGCTACGTGGTCAACGCCGTGATGGACGCCTGTTACCGCTCGGCGGCGAGCCACACCTGGGAGCCCGTCGAGCTCGACTGGCGGGGTGGCACGACGCCACGGATCGCCCGTCCGTCGCGCAGCGAGGAAGGGCTCACCGTGATCAAGGAGGAGCACCTCCCCGACGGCCGCCGCAAGCTGATCCTCAAGAATCCCGCCAGCGGCGCGTTCGTCGACCGCGTGGTGTGAGCCCCGACGCCGGATCACGAACGAAGCCCGAACCTCAGCTCGGCCAGGTGACAGCGGTGTGGAGGTCGGCGGCGGTGACACCGAGCAGGGCGCTGGCATCGGTGCGGTCGTAGCCCGCGCTCGTTGTAGACGAAGATGGCAATCGTCCGCTCGACCGGGTCGGCGATCAGCACCTCGTCGACGCCGTGCGACGCGTAGTGATCGAACTTGTCCCACGATTCGTCGCCAGGCGAGACGACTTCGATCGCCAACGCCGCGGTAGAGACGAAGGCCGCGTTCGGCAGTGAACGGTGCAGCCCGGCATCAGGCACGCGGTAGTTGTCCGGTTCACCGAGATTGAATGGTCCGCTGGCAACGAGTCCGGCGCCAACAGCGTGTGACTCGAGCACAGCGGGCAAGTGCGCGGCGAGGTAGGCGTGCCAAAGGTGAGGTGCCGGCGCCACGTGGTAGTCGCCCTCCCAGACTTCATCGAAGCGGTCTTGTCCCAGGGCGTGGCGCCGAGCGAGGAGCTCGTCGAGCTCTGCGGGACGAGACCCGAGCACGACGGTCCTCATGAGGACGAAGCCTAATGATCGGGTGTTGCAGCGGGCTCGGCCCTTGAGGATCAGGTGACGAGGAGTTCGGCGGCGGCGCAGTCGTCGATCAGTGACTCCAACTGGTCCGGGTCCTTGACGGCGGCGAAGCCCTGGACGACCACCCTCTCGAGGCCGAGGTCGGCGTACTCGCGGAGTCGTTGCTGGCGAGCAGGACCCGGCGCCGCGCCGTCCATCGCCGGCCCCCACAGGTGCACCGACACCTGCAACGTCGCCGGGTCTCGGTCGACCTCCTTGCACCGGGCGGCGATCACCGGCAACGCCTCGTCGACGGCTGCGGGCGGCAAGGCGTCGAGGTTGAGCTTGTCGGCGAAGCGGGCAGCGAGCCGCCACGTGACCTCGGGGCCGTTGCCGCCGACCATCACCGGGATGCGGGGCCGCTGCAGTCCCTTCGGTTCGTGGATCGCGTCGACCACGTGGGCGTGCTCGCCGGTGTACGTGGCCCGTCCCGGTCCGAGCATCCGGGTGATGATCTCGAGGTGGTCGCGGAGGATCGCCAGCCGGGTGCCGGCCGGAGGGAACCCGTAGCCGTAGGCCAGCCACTCGTCCTCCTTCCACCCGGCGCCGATGCCGAGCACGACCCGCCCGCCACTGATCACATCGATCGTCGAGAACATCTTCGCCGTCATCGCCGCGTTGCGATAGGCGGCGGCGGCAACGAGCGTTCCGAGGAAGGCTCGCGATGTCGCCATCGCCAGCGCCGACAGCTCGACGAGCGGGTCGAAGACGATCGCCTCCTCGGGGGGCGGGTCGACCTGGAAGTGGTCGTACGCCCACAGCGAGTCGAACCCGGCCTCCTCGGCGCGCTGGGCGACCTCGATGGTCCGCCGCCAAGCGGTCTCGGCGTCGAGTCCGAGGTACTCGCGGTCGCAACCCTGCGGCAGGGTGAGCCCGACGCGCATCACCCACCGCCCCACACGCCGTAGGTGGCCTCGACGCCGGCCCGCGCCCTGGCCACCAGCGACTCGTCGACCGGGACGGCGTCGACAACGGAGAACCACAGTCCGGCCTCGCGCACATAGGCCGGCAGTGTCCGCACGGCCTCGGCGACGTCGTCCCACGTGACGCCCATCGCCTCGGGGCGGATGTCGACGCCGGCGCGGTGCAGGGCGGTGAGCATCTCGTCGGCCCGGTTGTCCTGCCACAGCGAGCCGAGGTAGATGCCCAGCCCGACCGGCTGGCCGTGGATGAAGTGGCGGCCGGTGATCCGCTCGAGGTTGTAGAACACGAAGTGATCGACCCCCTCGATGTGGCGCGGGTTCCAGCCGGAGTCGTGGAACGTCGACCCACCCCAACGGTGGGCCAGGGCGAGCGTGCGGATACCCGCCTCGGTGACGTCGCGAATGTCGTCAAGACGGCCGAGCACGGCGTCGAGGCGCAGGCGGGCCGCCTCGACGAGGCGTTCGTCGTAGGGCCAGCGGGCCTCGACCTTGCCGAGGTCGTGGGCGAGTCGCCAGTCGTGATGGGCGGTGTGATAGCAGAGCACGTCGCTGACCCCGCTGCGGTTGAGCTCCGGAGGCGCTGCCTGGATCACGTCGATGTCGACGTACACGGCTTCAGGCACTGCCCAACCGACGTAGCGCACGAGCTCGCCGGTGCGCAGCCCCGCCCGGTGTCCCCACGGGGCGTTGACCGTCAGCGCCGTCGGCACCTGGAACAGTGGCAGACGCCGTCGCCAGGCGAAGAACTTGGCGACGTCGATTGCCTGTCCGCCGCCGAGGCCGACCACGCTCGCCGCCTGCGGCACCGCGTCGAGCGCACCTTCGAGCTGCTCGAGTTCGATCGTGTCGACGAGGTGCACGCCCGCCAACCCGGAACCGGTGAGCGACGCCTCGAACAGCGGCCACAGGTCGGCCATCGTGACGACGAGGTACGGCGGGTGGACGAAGTTCGCCAGCTCCCCGACGAGACCGCGGCCGAACACGGTGAGGAAGGGCTGGCCGGCCTCGACGCCGCCAGCGGCGCGAGGAGAAGCGAAGCGGACGACGAGCCCGCAGATGGTTCGTCAGCCGTGGGTGGCATGGTGCATGATCCTTTCCTCGGTCGCCTCGGCCCTGGAGAGCTCGGCGGTGACCCTGCCCTCGCGCATCACTATCACCCGGTCGCTGACGGCGAGGATCTCGGGCAGCTCTGACGACACCATCACGATCGCCACGCCGCTCGCCGCCAGCGCTGCCAGCAGGCCATAGATCTCCTGCTTGGCGCCGACGTCGACACCACGCGTCGGCTCGTCGATCAGCAGGATGCGGCAGCGGGCGTGGAGCCACTTGGCGAAGATCGTCTTCTGCTGGTTCCCGCCGCTGAGGTTGCGCACCATCGCCGACGGCCCTGGCGTACGGATGGCGAGGCGCTCGATGTGCCGCTGTACCGCCCGGCGCTCCTTGCCGTGGTTGAGGACACGTCGGCTCGACACGTCGGCGAGCTGGGTGATCGTGACGTTGAAGGCGAGCGACTGCAGCAACAGCAGGCCGTCGGACTTCCGATCCTCGGTGAGCAGGCCGATCCCCAGGGCGACCGCGTCGCGCGGCTTGCGGATCCGCGCCGGCGCGCCGAACACGGTGATCTCGCCGCCGTCGATCGGGTCGGCACCGAAGATCGCCCGCAGCACTTCGGTGCGGCCGGCGCCGGCCAGGCCGGCGAGGGCGAGGATCTCGCCGGCCCGAACGTGCAGGTCGACGTCGGTGATGACGCCGGCGCGGGTGAGCCCAGCGACCACAAGCGCCTCGGCGCCTGGCGCCACCGGCCGTCTGTCGACTTCGGCGAGGACGTCACGGCCGACCATCAGCCGCACGAGCCGGGCCGTGGTCAAGTCCGCCGTCTGCTCGGTGGCGACGACGCGACCGTCCTTCATCACCGTCACCCGGTCGGTGATCTTGAAGACCTCGCCGAGACGATGGGAGATGTAGATCAACGCCGTGCCCTTGGCGGCGAGCCGGCGGATGACTTCGAACAGCCCCCGCAGCTCGGCGTCGCCGAGCACTGCCGACGGCTCGTCGAGGACGATCAGGCGGGCATCGCGAGACAGTGCCTTGGCGATCTCGACCATCTGCCGTCGGGCGACACTGAGCCGGCCCACGGGGACCTTCGGTTCGAGGGCGAGCCCGAGGCGCTGCGAAAGCTCCTCGGTGTCGGCGACCAGTCGCTTCCAGTCGACGAGGCCAAGGCGGTTCGTCGGTAGCCGCCCCATGAAGATGTTCTCTGCGGTCGTCAGGTGATCGGCGAGCGCCGGCTCCTGGTAGATCACGGCAACGCCGCGCTGCATCATCTCGTGCGGATCGGCCGACGCCGACCTCGTCGCCGGCGACGGTGATCTCGCCCTCGTCGCGGGTGTACGCACCGGCGAGGATCTTGACCAAGGTCGACTTGCCGGCACCGTTCTCGCCGACGAGTCCGAGGATCTCGCCGGCGTGAACGTCGACATCGACGTCGTCAGGGCGTGCACCCCCGGAAACGTCTTCCCGATGCCGCGCATGACAAGCACCGGAGTCTGTTCAGACGTGAGCACCGCGGCCCCTTCCGTCGTCTGTGT
The DNA here is from genome assembly GCA_963732335.1 of Ilumatobacteraceae bacterium. Lineage (GTDB taxonomy): Bacteria > Actinomycetota > Acidimicrobiia > Acidimicrobiales > Ilumatobacteraceae > Desertimonas. The sequence goes on from CAVSZO010000041.1 coordinate 46,138, forward strand.
CAGCGTGTATGCCCGTGGAAGTCGTACACGCTGACACAGAGCGCGCGAAGGTCAGAAGCCCTTGCCGACCCACTCGGCCGCGTTGGTCTCGTCGATCTGGTTGGTCTCGAGGACCCAGAGCGGTTCGATTTCCTGGCCGCTGAGCAGCAACTGGGCCGACTCGCAGGCCTGCTGGCCGGCGTTGTCGTAGGTGAACGTGGCGGCCATCCGTCCGTCGGCGATCGCCTGGATCGCCTCGTTCTGCCCGTCGATGCCGACCACCACGGCTTCGTCCTGCCGCTCGGCCGTCTCCAACGCCTGCACGGCGCCGAGGGCCATCTCGTCGTTGTGGGCGTAGACGACGTCGAACTCGCCGGGTCCGAAACGCTGGAGCATGTCGTTCATGAACGTCAGCGCCGGCTCACGGCGGTACTCGCCGGTCTGGCTCTCGACGATCTCGACGTCCGGGGCGTTCGCCTCGAGCCAGGCGACGAAGGCGTCGTGGCGGTCCGTCGTGGCCGAGGCCCCGAGGACTCCCTGGATCTCGATGATGTTGCCGGGCTCGCCGCCGAGCGCAGTCTCGGCGATGAACTGCGCCGCGGTCTCGCCGATCAGCTTGTTGTCGGCGCCGATGTGTTGAGTCACCTCGGCGTTGACGGCGCGGTCCAACGTGATCACCGGGATGCCGGCTTCCAGCGCCCGTTCGGCGGCCGGCGTCAGCTCGTCCGCCGTCAGCGGGGTGAGCAGCAGCACGTCGATGCCCTGGGCGAGCATGTCGTCCACGTCGGCCGACTGCTTGCTGGCGTCGCCTTGCCCGTCGGTGACGACGATCTCGGCGTCGGGCATCAGCTCGCCACAGAACTGCTCGACCTGGTTGGTCTGGTTGATCCGCCAGACGTCGCCGTTGTTGGCCTGGGAGAAGCCGATGACGGCGCCTTCCCCGGTGGACAGGTCGGCCGCCGCCCCCGACGTTCCCGGCGCCTCCGAGCCCGGCGGCGACGTCGGTGGCGCCGTCGCCCCGGCCGTCGACGCGACGACCACCGTCGTGAGCAGCGCCATCGCTGCTGCAACTTTCAAGTTTCTTGACACCTTTGATTCCTCCTCGTTGTGACTGTTCTTGCGGCCAGCGCCGCCTGGTTGCTCGATCCGTCGATCCATCCACTCCCCTTACTGCTCTCGTCGCCTCCCGGCCGTCTGCCGCTCGAGCAGCACGGCGCCGAGAATGATCAAGCCCTTGACGATCTGCTGGGAGAACGGGGAGACCCCGAGGAGGTTGAGCAGGTTGGCGATCACGGCGACGATCGCCGCCCCGATGAGCGTCCCACCGATTCCGCCCTCGCCGCCGAACAGGCTCGTGCCGCCGATCACCACGATGGCGATGGCGTCGAGCTCGAACCCGGTGCCCTGGCTGGGCTCGCCGGCGGTGAGGCGGGAGACGATGATCAGCGCCGTCATCGCCGCGCAGAAGCCGCTGATCACGTAGACAGCGAAGATCACCCGGTTGGTGTTGATGCCGGACAGTCGTGCTGCCTCGAGGTTGTCGCCGACGGCGTACACGTGGCGGCCGAACTGCGTGTAGCGCAGCACGACGGCGGCGACGGTGGCGAACAGGGCGAGGATCCACACCGGCACGGGCAGCCTGAGCCACTCGCCGGTGCCGAGCCAGGCGAACGAGTCCCCTTTGTCGCCGAGCGGGATCGGCTTGCCGTCGGCGTACGTCATCGTCACGCCGCGGGCGATCACGAGCATGCCGAGGGTCATGATGAACGGCTGCAAGCGGCCCTTGGTGATGCCGAGGCCGTTGATCGCCCCGGCCAGCGCTCCGGCGGCGAGGCCGATCAGCATCGCCAGTGGCCAGGGAGCACCGTTCTCCATCGCCGAGGCGAAGGCGATCGCCGAGAACCCGACGATCGATCCGACTGACAGGTCGATACCGGCGGTGAGGATCACGAACGTCATCCCGATGCCGAGCAGACCGACGATGGCGGTCTGCCGGGAGACGTTGACGAGGTTGTCGAATTCGAAGAAGTGGTCCGAGAGCAGCGACCCGACGATGATCAGGGCGATCAGGGCGAGGAGGATCCCCGACTGGCGGATTCGCCGCCAGGCCGTGCGCCCGCGACCGACCGGCAGGTGCAGCTTGCGCAGCCGCTCGGCGAGCCGGGGCGCCGGGACTGGGGTCGTCTCGGTCCCGGTGGTCGTGCCGGACGCGGCGGTGAGCTCAGTCGACACGTCGGGCCTATCGGGCGGTCCAGCCACCGTCGATCAGCAGGGTCGTGCCGGTGATCAGGTCGGCAGCCGGCGAGGCGAGGAAGACGACGGCCCCGGCGACGTCGACCGGTTCGCCGATGCGGTGGAGGGCGGCGATGCGCTCGACGACTTCGGCGTGGAACGCCGGGTCGGCGAGGTCTGGCTCGGTGCCGGGCGTGCGGATGAACGTCGGCGCCACGGCGTTGACGGTGATGCCGTGACCGCCCCACTCGACGGCGAGGCATTTGGTGAGGTGGGCGATCGCCGCCTTCGTCGTGCAGTACACGGACTCCGTCGGCAGGGCGACGAACCCGGCCTGCGAGCTGAGGTTGATGATCCGCCCGAATCCCTGGCGGATCATCGCCCGCCCCGCCGCCTGGCTGGCGAAGAACGTGCCCTTGACGTTGACGTCGAACGTGAGGTCGTAGTCGGCCTCGGTGACGTCTTCGGCCTTGTTCGCCGGTCCGAGCCCGGCGTTGTTGACGAGGACGTCGAGGTGGCCGAACCGGGAGACGACCTCGTCGACGGCGGCGCCGATCTGGTCGAGGTCGCGGACGTCCATCGCCACGCGCATGCTGCGCCGCCCCATCGTCGCGATCTCCTGCTCGAGGTCGGCAGCGCTGGTCGGATCGCGCAGACCAAGGGCGACGTCGGCCCCGGCGTCGGCGAGGGCGAGGGCGATCGTTCGCCCGATGCCTCGCGCCGCGCCGGTCACCAGCGCCGTCCGCCCGTCGAGACCGAAGCGGGGAAACCCACCGGTTGTTTCGTCTGCCATCCCGACGCTGACCCCCAAGCCTCGCACGTCCGACGCTTATCGATGACGCTTGACGTGCAAGGCTTAACGATAACGCTTGACGTTAAGCGTAGCAAGAGCTAGTTTGCGGAGGACGTTGAGGGGAGGAGCGCTGGCCGCCAGCAAGGGTCACAGCGGACCGGTGACGCTCAAGGACGTGGCGTCGGAGGCCGGCGTGTCGATCACCACCGTCTCGCGCATCCTCAACGACCGCGAGTCGGGCGTGCCGATCCGCCAGTCGACACGTGATCGTGTCCTCGGCGTCGCCGCCGACCTCGGATACCGCCCCAATCTGCTCGCCCGTGGGCTCCGCGGCAGCCGCAGCTCGCTGCTCGGCGTGATCGCCCGCGACATGAGCGACCCGTTCCACATCCAGATCCTGCGCGGCATCAACGAGGTCGCCCGCCAGCACGACCACCGCGTGTTCCTCGGTCACGTCGACTACCAACCCGAGGCGGCGATCGCCTACGGGTCGATGTTCGAGAGCTCGCACGCCGACGGGATCATCGTGATGGGTGACATCCCGTCGCCGTCGGGCGAGGCCGCCCTCGACCTGCTGGCCGAGAAGCACCGCTTCATCGTCGGCGTCACCGACCGCACCGCCCGGCGCCAGATCCCCGGCGTCTACGCCGACAGTGCTGTCGGAACGCAATTGGCGATGGACCACTTGTGGGACCTCGGGCACCGCTCGATCGTCTGTGTCTCCGATAACCGGACCTACGACGGCCGGCTGCGCATCGACCGCTACGAGCGGTACATGCACCGGCGTGGCGCCGGCGACCGCATCCAGGTGTTCATCACCGACCAGGAGCCGGCTCCGGCGTTCGAGCTCGGCCGCAGGATGTTCGCCGGATTCGACGAGCGGCGGTCGCCGACCGCCATCTACGCCACCTCCGACACCACGGCCATTGGTCTGATGCAGGCGGCGTTCCAGGCCGGGGTGGCCATCCCGGAACGGCTGTCGATCATCGGCTACGACGACATCGACATCGCTCCGTTCACGATCCCGCCGCTGACGACGATCAGCCAGGGCGGGATGGAGATGGGCACGTCGGCCGCCGATCTGTTGTTCACGATGATTGACGAGAACCTCAACCGCGAGGAGGTCAGCGACGTCGTGCTGGAGCCGACTCTTGTCGTGCGGCAATCCACCGTCGCGCCACGGCCCTGAGTGACGCCGGAAGCGCCTCGACCGCCCGCGGAAGCTGACCGATGGGTGTTTAGGGGACTGTTCCGTCCCGAGAACACCCATCGGTCGTGTGGTGGGTCGCCGGGGGGAGTCGTCGGCAGGCCACAGTTGTCGGCGGGTCAGACGACTTCGATCTCGCCGTGCATCCCGTGCTCGTAGTGGCCGGGTAGGTGGCAGGCGAACTCGTAGCGGCCGGGTTCGTCGAAGGTGAATGTGGTGATGGCCGTGCCGTTGGGTCCGACGGAGACCTCGCCTGGGATCGACGGGTGCTCTGCCTCGGTGCCGCCGGCGTGGCGGAGGTGGACCTCTGGTCCGCCGGTGATCAGCTCGTGACCGATCGGGTCGCCGTTGACGACCAGGAAGCGCACCCTCGTGCCTTCGACCACCCGCAACTCGTCAGGGTTGAAGCGCGAATGGTGGACGTCGATCCGCACCGTCACGTCGCCGGGACCCAACGGCGCGGCGGCGACGCCGTCGCTGTCGGACAGTTCGGCGTACACGTATCCGCCGCCGGTGACGACGCCGGCTACGGCGGCAGCGACAGCGATCACCCAGCGCCGCCGGCCGGTCGTTGGCCGTGTTGCCGGCACTGTGGGCGTCATGGCCTGACCACGATCGGCGCCGAACGGCGACGGATCACCAGCCACCCGGCCGCTGCCAGCGGGCCGGTGACGACGCCGGCGTACACGGGCCAGCGGGGATCCCGTCCCCGGGAGTGCCGACCGGCACCGTCTCGGGCTCCGGGACGCCGGTGTCGGCGAACGCCGCCTCCTCCCCGGGAGTGTCGGACACGGCCAGGTCGTAGTCCAGTTCGCCCGCTGCGGCGTCGAGCTGGAGGTAGGACAACCACATGTCGGCGGGCACCCACTCCATGCCGACGTCGCTGCGCAAGTCGTCGAGCAGACGATCGTTGGCCGGCTCGCTCCGCGACACGGTGAGGCCGGTCCCCCCGGCGAGGAGCTCGGGCTCGTTCTCCGTGAGGAGGAACACGTCGGCCTCGATCGCATCGCTCTCGTCGGCCCCGAGTCCGAGGATCCGCAGTGGCACCCACGGATCATCGGTGGGGATTGTCGCCATGATCGGCGTGCTGTCGCCGGCCTGCTGGTCGAGTTCGGCCGCCCGCTCTGCGTTGAACCTGGCGGCCATGAACACGGGGCTGCGCCGGGCGTAGAAGTCGAGCACCTCGGGGGCGTCGGGCGTCAGCAGGAAGCCGTTGTCGACCGCCCACTCGCCGACCTCGTCGCCGCCACCACGGAGGACGGTGATGTCGAGGGCGTCGATCTCGACCTCGAGCAGTACCTCGGCCGCGGCTGAAGCGGGGAGCGCCTGGTCCTCGGCGAACACCGGCTCGGGCGGCGCAACTTCGAGGGCGAGGCGTTGCAGCGTCCAGTCTCCGCCACGGATCACCTCGGTCGGCACACCGGGCAACGGAATGATCGAGCCGACCTCCTCGCCCTCGCCGGTGAACTCGAAGGCGGTGACGTAGCGCTCGACGCCGTCGCTGTACGCCGCCAGGGTCGTGGTGCGCACGAGCTGGATGGTGCCGTTCTCGCCCACCAGTCCACCGCACGCCCCGGCTGTCCCTGCCACTGCCGTTGCGACGATCGCTCCGAGCGCCGCGGTGCCGATGATTCGAGTCGTCGTGTTTGCCATGCGCCTACGACGCCCGGCCGGCCCACGGAGTTCCCAGATCGAGTCGATCTGGGCGGCGGGTCAGCGGTCGTCGAGGGCGAGCTGCCGCCGGCCGGTCTCGTTGAGGTCGGCCGGCCCGGCGCGATTCACCCAGTCGGCCTCGTAGTCCTCGGCGGCGAAGTCGGCCGGGCTGCGGCCGGCGAGGAACGCCTCGCCGCACAATCGCGCGTAGGCGGCGTTCTTGCCGCACCACGGCGCCGCCGGGATGTACATCACGTTGCCCCACCGTTCGTCGTTGCTGCCGTCGCCGACGCCGTGGATCAGGTCGCCATGCCACCACACTGTGTCGCCCGGCTCGACGACGGGGATCGGGCCGTACGCCGGGAACAACACGTCGTGGTAGCGCTCGACCGCGGCGAGGACTCGGTCGTTGTCGGCGCCGCAGAGATCGTCGTCGGCGATGTCGTCCTGCAGCGCACGCAGCAGGAGGTAGCCCATCGCCCTGGGGATCGGGATGACGTGCAGCACGCCGTCGCCGGGTCGCATCTCCGACAGCGCCGTCCAGCCCTGGAACGTGCGGAACGCCGAGCACATCACGGTCGTCGGGAACTCGTGGATCTCATCGCGGTGGGCACCGTCCCAGGGGTCGTAGCGCTCCCACTCGCCGGAGAACACATGGCGGTAGACGCGCTGATAGGCGGGAAGCAGCCAGCGCTCGATCGAACCGGAGTCGGCGTGAGGTGACAGACCGAGTGACGGCGTGCTCGGCTGGCGGCGCCGGATCCGGTCGGGGTAGCCGATGTCGTGGTCGGGGTCGAACCACTGCCGACCGCCCGACTCGGGCGACCAGAACGAATTGAGGAATCGGCGCACCGTGACCATCCGCTCGTGCTGGCGGGCGGCGATCTGCGGACGTGACCAGTACACGCCGTAGATCTGCGGACGGCTCGACGACAGTGCCGAGAAGAGCTGGTCGGCCGGTCCGCGGTAGCGGCCGATGAAGTCGTTGTCCTCGAGATACGCCTCCAGCTCGTCGTCCCACGCGGCGGCCTCCGTGCGCTCGAACGTGCCGCGCACGACGGCGCAACCGCGCCGGCGGATCGCCGCCATCCGCTCTGCTGGCACAGTGCCGGCGGCGACGTCGGCATACTCGACGACCGGCACGGCCGATCCGCTGTCGGCGCGCTCGGCGACAACGGCGGCGACCTCGTCGCGCATCGATGCGGCAGCGGCCTCGAGCGCCGCCCGCGGGTCGCCGAGCTGCCTGCGCAACTGGCCCTTGACGGCGCGGATCGTGGCCGGCACGTCGTCGGGGAGCGGCGTGATCAGTTCAGCGGATGTTTGCAACGCTCAGCCTCGATCGACCTGGACCCACGTGCCACTGTGCGCCGAGGCAGCGACGGCATCGCACACGGCGACGATGTCGTGACCGTCGGCGAACGTGGGGTAGTGCGGCTCGGCCGACGGTGCGCCCGTGGCGATGTCGGCGTAGACGGCCGTGAACAGCGCCCGGAACGTATCGGGATAACCCTCGACGTGGCCGCCGGGGAACACCGCCGCCGTCGCACCCTCGGGCGACAGCAGTGCCGGATCCTTCTCGACGATCTCGTTGGGGCGGCCGCGGTGGCCGATCCACAGATGATCCGGATCGTCGGATGCCCACGCCAACGCAGACTCCTCCCCGTCGATCTCCCAGGCGAGGCGGTTGCGGCGCCCGGCCGACACCTGGCTGATCGTGCACACGCCGCGGGCACCGCCGTCGAAGCGGAGCAACAACCCGGCGGCGTCGTCGCTCTCCATGTGCTCGCGGACCCGGGGGACAGTGTCGCCGACGCGGGCCGCCGCGAACGTCTCGACCTCGCCGGCCGGCCGGCGTCGCTCGGTGATGAAGGTGTGCAGGTCGGCGCACACCTCGACGATGCGCTGCCCGCTGACGAACTGGACGAGATCGAACCAGTGCGAGCCAATGTCCGCGACGGCGCGCAGCCTGCCTTGGCGCGCGGCGTCGAGGCGCCAGTTCCAGTCCGTGTCGAGGAGCAGCCAGTCCTGCAGGTAGTGACCGCTGATCAGGCGCGGCTCACCGATCGCCGCACCGCTGACGAGGGCAGCTGCGTGCTGATTGTGCGGGAAGTGGCGCAGGTTGAAGCACACCGCGTTGACGACGCCGGCGTCGGCGGCGAGGGCAACGAGCTCGGCGGTTTCGGCGGCGTCGACGCCGAGCGGCTTCTCGCAAACGACGTGCTTGCCGGCGGTGATCGCCGCCTTGGCCTGTTCGGCGTGGACGTCGTTGGGGCTGGTGATGTGGACGGCCGCGAGCTCCGGGACGGCGAGCAAGCTCGTCGATCGAGTCGTACGGTTCGGGCAGCAGCGGATTGGCCTTGCTGCGCGTCCGCTCCGGGGTCGAGCCGACCATCCCGACGACGTCGACGCCGATGCGCCGCAGCGCCTCGGTGTGCACGGCCGCCATCCACCCGGTCCCGACGATTCCCGCGCACGTTCATTGCGTTCCCCGGCCACGCAGGCCGCGGTACGCTCCCTCGCAGCGCTCGGTCGCTCGCAACGGGTCGTTGACTCTGTCACCACGTCAAGCACCTTCACCCGCGCTGCCCGCTGAGGCGGACGTACAGCCACGCCAGCGCCAGCACGATGGCGCCGTAGAGCATCTGCTTGAACGCCTCACTCGTGTCCAGCCGCAGCAGCAGGCGGTTGAGCAGGGTGAGCACGATCGCTCCGAGGATCGTTCCGGTGTACCCGCCGATACCGCCGAGGATCGACGTCCCGCCGATCACGGTGGCGGCGACGGACGGCAGCAGGTAGCTGTTCGTCTGATCGGGCCCGACCGACCCGGTGGTGCCGGAGAACAGCAGGCCACCGATGGCGGCGAGCAGACCGGACATCACGTACACGGCGAGGAGCACCTGCCAGATGCGCACGCCAGCCAGGCGGCAGGCGATCTGGTTGTCGCCGACGGCATAGATCGTCCTGCCGAGACCCGACGAGCGCAAGCCCGAGGATGAGCACGGCGGCGACGACGCCCCACACGACGATGTTCTTCGGCAATGGCCCGATGAGCGGTTGCGAGCCGATCTCGCGGACAATCGACAGCACGTTCGTCGAACCGGAAAGCCAGCCGCGGATGCCGACGGTGATGATGCCCAGCAGCACACTGGCCATGCCCAGCGTCATGATCAACGGGTTGACCTTCATCACTCCGATGGCGATGCCGTTGGTGAGGCCGACGGCGAGCCCGACACCGAGCGCCATCGCCAGCGCGATCCAGGCGCCGCGGTCGCTCTGGTTGGCGGCGACGTAGGCAGCGAGGTTGGCGGTCATGGCGATCGACAGGTCGATCCCGCCGGTGAGCATGCACAGGGTCTGGCTGGCGGCGAAGATCGCCAGCGGGCACGACAGCAGCAAGATCGAGCGGACGCCCGGCGCCGTCAGCAGGCTGTCGTCCTTCCACGCCGTCACGCCGTAGAGCACCAATGCGACGCCGCAGAGCACGAGCGTCGGGTTCTCGACGATACGCGTACGCCAGCCGGGCCGGGCCGTCTGCTCGACGATGGCGGCGACAACCTGAGTCGACTCGGCGACCGAGGGGACATTGCCCTGCTCGTCGACGAGAGTCGTCGACTCCAGATCGTGTGTCATCGCTGATCCGTCCACCGGTGCGAGCGACGAGGCGCCAGCGGAGGAGCGACCAGCAACGGCCTGCGTGGCCGGGGAACGCATTCATACGGTGCGCCTTCGTGACTGCAGGAGGCCGGCGATCATCACGACGAGGATGATGATCACGCCGCGGGCGGTCTCGGCGTTGCTCGGGTCCCAGCCGAGGCCGAGCATGATCGCCGGGATCAACGACAGGCACAGAGCGGCGAGCACCGGGCCGACGAGCCCGCCGACGCCTCCGGTGAGCGCCACACCCCCGAGCACGGCGGCGGCGACGCTGTTCAGTGTGGCGTTGTTGCCGATCGTCGCCCGGGGCTCGCCACCGCCGGTGTTGGCGGTGACGACGATCCCGGCGAACGCGGACAGCAACCCGCCGACGGTGTAGGCGAGCACGCGGGTGCGAGCGATGGCGACGCCGGACAGGAACGCCGCCTTGCGGTCGCTGCCCACGGCGTAGATCGCCAGCCCAGGGCGGCTGCGGCGCAGCGGGATCGAGATCAGCACGACGGCACCGAGCGTCCAGAGCACCGACGGCCAGTAGTTCGTCAGGCTGCCGGCGACGACGCGCTGGAAGTCAGGGGACGTGCCCCCGCCCGGACCGCCGATGATGAACAGGGCGAGCCCGGAGATCACGAAGCTGGCGGCGAGCGTGACGATGATGTCGGGGACGCCCGACACCGTCGTGATCAATCCGGTCAGCGTCGACAGCAGCGTCGTCACGAGCACGACGACGAGGCCGAGGGCGAGGCAGGCGGCGAAACCCCGGTCCTCCATCCACATCGCCGACAGGCAATTGGCGAACACCATCTTCGCTCCGACGGACAGGTCGATGCCGCCGGAGATGACGATCACGCTCTGGGCCATCGCCAGGAACGCCAACGCCATCGATCCCGCCGTGATCGTGCGGATGGCGAAGCCGTTGACACGGGGATCTGCGAGAAGCGCCACAGCGTCAGCACGACGAGCAGCACGGCGACGCCGGCGGTCCAGCCCTGCCGGCGGGCCAGCCGGGAGAACCGGCTCGATGGCTCCGGCAGCGTCGGTGACAACACCATCGAACGCCGTAACGCTCACGCCACCGATGCCTCGGCGGAGAGGCCGTGGGCGGCGGTGAGCAAAGCGTTCTCACCAGCGTCGGCAGGCAGTTCGGCGACGATGCGACCGCCGTGGAGCACAGCGGCGCGGTCGCACACGAGGGCGATCTCACGCAGCTCACTGGTGAACATGATGATCGCCGTTCCCTCGTCGGCGAGGGCGCGGACGAGGTCGTAGACCTGGTGCTTGGTGCCGACGTCGATGCCGCGGGTCGGGTCGAACAGCAGCAACACGCGCAACCCGCCGGCGAGCCAGCGGGCGATCGTCACCTTCTGCTGATTGCCGCCCGAGAGGCGGCGCACCTGGCTCGCCGCACGCGTGTCGATCGACAGCCGGCTGACCGCCTGGTTGACTCGGGCGCGCTCCTGGGCCGGAGCGATCGGCCCCCACTTGGCCACTCGGTTGAACAGGGGGATGGCGATGTTCTCGCGGATGGATCGCTGCGGCAGCAGAGCATGAAGACGGTCGGCGGGCACGAGCACGACACCGCGGCGAATCACGTCGAAGGGGTGCCGAGCGCGCACCGGTCGACCCTCGACGACGATGTCGCCGCGGTCGGGCTTGCGGTTGCCGGCGAGAATGTCGAACAAGGCGTCCTGGCCCTGACCTTCGAGGGCGGCGAGGCCGAGCACCTCACCTGGCTGGACGGCGAGGCTGACGTCGTGGAGTTGCCGCCCGGCACCGACGCCGCGGGCCTCCAGTGCCGGGCGCTCGCCGATCACCGCCGCCGCCGCTCGCACCCGCGCTTCGTCGCGAATGCCAGCGGCGGCCTCGCCGAGCATCGCCGCGACGATCGCTGCTTCGCCGCCTTCGCCCGGCACGAACGAGGCGACGTCGCGACCGTCGCGCAACACGGTGCACATGTCGCAGTGCTCGCGTACCTCGGCCAAGCGGTGGGAGATGAACAGCACGGAGCGGTTCCGTTCGCGCCATCGGCGCATCACGGCGAACACCCGCTCGGAGAGGTCCGGTGGCAGCGCCGCGGTGATCTCGTCGAGGAGCAGCAGCTGCGGGTCGAAGGTGAGAGCGCGAGCGAGATCGAGCATGCGCAGGAACGGCAGCGGGACGTCGCGCACCTGCTCACCGAGGTCGAGCTCGCCGAGGTCCATCTCGGCGAGGTGCCGGCGCACGGCGCCGATGTCGGCCTTGGTGAGTCGGAGGTTCTCGGCGACCGTCAGATCGCCGGCCAACGCCGGGTCCTGGAACACCGTGGCGAGTCCGTACCGGCGGGCGTCGCCGGGACGGTGCACGGCCGCAGGTTCGCCGTGGATGCTGACCGCCCCGGCATCGGCGCGCAACACCCCGGTGAGGATCTTGACGAGCGTCGACTTGCCGGCACCGTTGGCCCCGAGCAAGGCGTGGATCTGGCCGGGGGCGACCTCCAGGTCGACGGCGCGCAGGGCGACGACGGTGCCGAACGTCTTGGCGACGGCGGCGGTCTGCAACAGCGGAACGGTGGTCATCGGCCGCTCGAGGATTGGTGTACGGGGCGGGGAGGCACTGCCTCCCCGCCCCGCAACATCACTCTCCTGGACCCTTGCAGGCGTAGAACTGCTCGGGGGTGTACGTCGTGTACTCCTCGATCGAGACGCTGGCGCTGAACGTCGGGTCACGATCCTCGGCCCAGTTGGCCTCGAGCTCCTCCTGGTTGTTCTCCAGATCCCAGACCTCGGGCGTCAGGGTGGTGACCTGTTCCGGCGCGCCGCCGGTGAGCGCCTCGATCGCGATCGCCGCACCGACTCCACCGATCACGGCCGGGTTGGTGACGGCCGCGCCTGGCTGTCCTTCGAGCAGCTGCCCGATGAACCCGATGTTGTCGGCGCCGACGACGGGCACGGGCTCCTTGCCGGCGGTGTCGAAAGCGTTGACGACGGTGTAGTCGATGCCCGATGTCCAGATCCCGTCGTAGTCGGAGGCGGTCAGCTCCTGCACGGCGATGTCGCCGCCCTGGGTGAAGTCCCAGCCGCTGAACACCTCCTTGATCTCGATGTCCGGGTACTGCTCCATCACCTCGGAGAACCCGGCGTGGCGGTCGTCGTCGGCGGGGACGCCTTCGATGCCGCGCATGTACAGCACGCTGCCCTCGCCACCGAGCTCGTCGGCGAGCCACTGGGCACCGATGCGGCCGTACTCGACCTGGTCGTTTGTGGCCACGTAGGCGCCCTCGGCGGTGACAGCCTGGTCGACGGCGACCACGACGATGCCCTGGGCGATCGCCTCGTCGAGGACGGGGTTGAGCTGCTCGCGGTCGGTCGGGTTGACGATGATCGCGTCGACGCCCTGCGAGATGAGGTTCTGCAGGTCCTGGATCTGCTCTGTCGGCCCACCGTTGCGGGAGATGACGACGACCTCGCTGACCTCTCCGCTGGCGAGCGCCTGCGCCTTGATCGAGCAGATCATGACCTCCCGCCATCCGTTGCCGGTGAGCGTGTTGCTGACGCCAATGACGAAGTCACCGCCGGCTGCTGCCGTGCCCGCTGGCTCCGTGCCGGCTGGTTCGGTGCCGGCTGGTTCGGTGCCGGCTGGTTCGGTGGTGTCAGTCGTTGCCGAAGCGCCGACGCCGGTGACGAAGGTCAGGGCGAGCGCCGACAGCGCGGCGACGCCGAGCCTGCCCGGCCGGCGTCGCCGGTCGCCCATGGTCGTTGTTGTCATGTGGGTCTCCCCCTCGAGTTGAAACGGGTGGTCACCCGCCCGACTCGACCCTAGACGCTGCTCGTCGGCGGGCGCGAGGTCGTGAACAGCATGCGTGGTGAGCCCGAGAAGCGCGCGACATCGGGATGGCGCTCCGTTTCGCCCCGACACCGCCATCGTTCGTAGGGTGGGGTGATCAGGGCGAGCCCAGCAACGTCGAGGTAGCGATGCAGAAAGCCGCGGTCTGGACGACCATCTTCGATGGTCGCAACGTCGATCGTGATCGCGACTGGATCGCGATCGACGACGACCCGGCGGACCAATGTCGGGAGGAGCTCGCCGTGATCGTCGATCACCACCTGACCGCTGCCGAGGCGAGTCACTGAGACCGACGCAGGTGGACGACGGGTCGTTACCGCTCGAAGGCACGAGTTGGCTGCTCGCTCCCTCGACGCCCTTGGCCGTCGACCTGGGTGACGTCGTGGTGACCGCCGAGTTCGGCGGCGGCCGGATGACCGGCAGCAGCGGGTGCAACCAGTACACAGCCACGTTCGCTGTCGACGGCTCCGCACTGACGATCGGCCCGGCGATCGCCGGCACCAAGCGGTTCTGCGATCCCGCCCGCAATGACGTCGAGCGCGAGTTCCTGCAGCGGCTCCCGCTCGTGCGGAGCTACACGATCGAGGGTCCGACACTCACCCTGTTCGACGCCGACGGCGTACCGATCCTCGCTCTCGCCGCCGTCGATCTGCACGTTGCGATTCAGCGGACATGGACGGTGACCAACTACTTCCGCGGCGACGCCGTGACGTCGGTCGTCGGCGACGTGACACTCACTGCAGCGTTCGACGCCGCGACGGTGTCCGGCTCCACCGGTGTCAACCAGTTCCACGGCACCTACGAGCTTGACGACCACGACCTCGCCATCGGCCCGTTGACGGTGACCCTGATGGCGGCTCTCGATCCCGAGTTGAGCGAGCAGGAGCGTCACTTCCTGCGAGCGTTGGATCTGAGCCGCTCGTTCCGGGTCACCGGTGACCAGCTCCGGCTCTTCCGCGATGACGGCACCATCGCGATTACGTTCAACGCCGCATGACGATGACCACGACGTCGTCCATCCGCGTCCTGACCGGCGTCGCCATCGGCGTCGCCGCCGCCCTCGGATTCGCCGGCCGGGCGACCGCTGACCCGCCGCTCGATCTCGACCCCGGGCAGATCACCGACCGGGCCGGTGCCCTCGACGAGGATGGCCGCGAAGATGTCGAGCAAGCCCTCGACCGCCTCCTCGAGGAGGACGACGTGCAGCTGTTCGTCGTCTACGTCGACTCGTTCGACGGGATGGACAGCCAGGAGTGGGCCGACGAAACGGCCAGTCGCAACGGGCTCGGGCTCAACGATGCGTTGCTCGCTGTGGCCGTCGGAGATCGCCAGTACGCCTACTCGGTCGACGAGGACTTCCCAATCGACGAGGCGGAACTGCGGAGCATTGCCGCCGAACAGATCGAGCCCGAGCTCATCGACGATGACTGGTCTGGCGCCGGTGTCGCCGCCGCCGACGGATTTCGCGAAGCGGTCGGCAACGGCGACGACGGAGGTGGCGCCGGCTGGCTGGTACCCGTCCTCGTCGTCGGCGCCCTCGCCGTCGGCGGATGGTTCCTCTACCGGCGCTTCCGGTCGAAGTCCGCTGCCGGGCCGACGGCCCCCGCCGAGGCGAAACACCCGCTCGACGGCCTCAGCGAGGACGAGCTGGCGCAGCGCGGCAGCTCGCTGCTGGTCGAGGTCGACGACGCGATCACGACGAGCGAGGTCGAGCTCAACGTCGCCGAGGTCGAGTTCGGGCCGGTCGCGGCCGCGCCGTTCCGCGAGGCGCTGACCGCGGCGAGGGCCGAGATCCAAGCCGCTTTCACCGCACGGATCAAACTCGACGACGACGAGGTGGCGGAGGCCGACCGACGGGCGGTCCTCGTCGAGGTGATCGAGCGAGCGGAAAAGGCCGATGCACTCCTCGACGCCCAGGCCGACGCCTTCGCCGAGCTGCGCGACCGCGCCACACGCGCGCCCGAGCTGCTGGCCGCCCTCGCTCCCAAGCTCGCCGCCTCCGCGGCTCGGCTCGCCCAGGCCGAGACGACGATGGCCGGGTTGACGGCGACGTACCCGGTCAGCGCCTTGGGTGAGGTGGCCGACAACGCCACCGAAGCGCGCCAGCGGATCGAGTTCGCCCGCACCCAGGTCCAAGAGGGTGGCGCCGCCGTGGCCGCCGGCGACACCGGCAAGGCGGCCGTGTCGACCCGCGCTGCCGAGCAGGCGATCGAGCAGGTGGGCACCCTTCTCGATGCCATCGACCGCGCCGGTGCCGAACTGGAGCAGGCCCGCGCCGCCCTGCCCGGCCGGCTGGACAGTCTGCGTCAGGACCTGGCCGAGGCCGACGCCGCCGGACCGACTTCCGGGGCCGCAGTGACCGGTGCCGCTGCCGTCGCCCGCCAGCTGCTCGCCGAGATCGAGCCGAAGGTTGCCGACCCCGGTCTCGACCCGGTGGGTACGGTCGCTCGCCTCACCGAGGCCGAAGCCAAGCTCGACGAGGCGCTCGCGCCGGCTCGCGACCAGCGGGCCCGCCACGACAGGGCCCGCACGCTCCTCACCGAGGCGTTGGCCCAGGCAGAAACACGAGTCGCTGCAGTGCAGGACTACATCACGACCAGGCGCGGCGCCGTCGGTCCTGAAGCCAGGACGCGCATCAGCGAGGCCGCTCGCAAGCTCGCCGAGGCCAAGGCGCTCGCCGAATCAGACCCGGAGGCCGCGGTCAGCAACGCCGAGCAGGCCCGCGCCCTGGCCGACCAAGCGGCGCAGCTCGCCGAGGCCGACGTGACCGACTACCAGCGCGCCCCGTACGGCGGGCAGGAGGCGGTGGAGGCGGTGGCGGCTTCGGCAATCTCGGCGGCATGGTGCTCGGGGGCATTCTCCTCGACTCGATCCTGCGCAGTTCGCGCGGCGGGGGCTACGGCGGAGGCGGAGGTGGGTTCGGCGGTGGTGGCCGTGGCGGGGGCGGTGCCAGCCCGGGCAGCTTCGGCGGTTCCGGCCGGCGACGTGGCGGGGGCGGGCGGTTCTGACAGAACCGTCGATCATTCACCCGGCATCGGTGTGCTCCACAGCGTGTCGATGAAGCGCTGGTCCTCGTCGTACAGCCAGCACTCGGCGAGCTTGCCGTCGCGCACGGTGTAGAGGAACACTCGACGCACGACTCGCGTCCCGTCGCGACCGACGCCCTCGCGGGCGACGATCGCAGCGAACGTCGAACCACCGAGCACGTCCTCGATCTCGTCGAGCTGTCGCCCGGATCGCTGGGTGGCCTCGACGAGGACGCTGATCGCAGCGTCCTTGCCGACGTGGTCGCCGGCCAACGGGCTGCGTCCGAAGTAGTGCAGCACGAAGTCGTCGTGGTAGAGGTCGAACACGGCGGTGATGTCGTTGGCTCGCCACGCCTCGGCATAGCGGCGCACGATGTCGATCGGGTCCATCCCCAGATCGTCGCGCGCCCGCGAGTTCAGCCGGTGAGGATCGGCGGGAGCACGTCGAGACCGAAGACGTAGAGGAGGCCGAGAGCGATGCTGAAGACAGCCGTGGCCCCCGCCATCACGGCATAGATGCCGAAGCGGCGCTCGGCGTGGAGAAACCCAGCGGTGGCGGCGATGGCGATGGCGGTGTTGGAGGCGAGCAGCCCGAGCGTGAACGAGAGGAGCAGCAACTCGCCCGCCAGTGCACCGGCGGCGCTCGCCGCGGAGACGAACAGGACCACCTGGGTTGGTGTCTCGGCGCCGATGCCATGGAGCATCCCGATACCGAAGGCGGCACGTCGCCCGGGACCCTCAGGATCCGCGGGGAGCGATCCGACGTGGACGTGGCGATGGCTGTGGTGGACCTTCGTCGTCACCGCCAGGGCACCGCCGTCGCCGTGGTGCACGTGGTCCACGGTGCCGACCGAATGGACATGTCGGTGGCTGCCGCTGTGGTCGTGGTCGTGGTCATGCTCGATGACGACCGTCCGGGACCGACGGAGGCGGCGGAGCGATGCGGCGAGAAGCGACCAGCGGCTGCGCATCCGGAAGCTGCGGCCGTGCCGGATGAGCCCGTAGAGCACGTAACCGCCGAGGGCGAGGAGCGTGACGCCCACAACCCTGCCCATCAACGAGTCGAGCGTGGCCGGGATGTAGTCACCGGCGAGGACCGCCAGCGAGCCGAGTATCACGATGACGACCGCGTGGCCGACCGCGTACAGCGTGGCGAGCACGAGCGAGCGCCGTCGCCCAGTTCCGGTGCTGGTGAGGTCGCCGATCGCCGCGAGGTGGTCCCAGTCGACGCCGTGGCGCACGCCGAGGCCAAAGGCAGTCAGCACCAGCGCCACGCCGAACCCGCCCGTGGCGCCGAGGATCGCGCTCATTGCTTGTCCTTCCTAGTCGTTGTGGTTGTGCTGCTGCGGCTCAGTTGCGGAGATCAATGGTGGCGACCTCGCCACCATTGATCTCGACGGTGCGCACTGCGGCTCCGTGCTCGTCGAGCACGTGGTAGATGCCCTCGCGGAGTTCCGGGAACACCGCTGCCGTCACGGGCGGCCTGGCATCGTTCCGTTCCCAGACCCCGGTGTGGACGGTCGTGGCCGGGTCGTTGTCCGGCCGGAGGTACAGCTCGGTGCCGCCGGTGCCGTGGTTCATCGTCGCCACGAGTGCTCCGACGTCGCCCCCGATGTCGAGCACCGGCGCGCCCGACCCGGCCGTGTGGTGGTGGTGGTGATGATGATGAGCGTGGGACATCATCGACCCGTCAGGTCGCCACGGACAGCGACCTGACGTCGAAGCCGCTCTTCGGGTGGTCGAGGTAGGGGAAGGCGTCGAGGTAGCTGACGTTCCACGGCAGCTCGGCATCGACGAGGTCGAACAGTCCCCCCGCCGCGGCATCCGGCGTGAAGCTGCTGTCGACGAGCGGGTAGGTGGCGCCGGCGACGGCGCGCAGCTCGACGGCGACGATGTTGTCGAACACGCGCCGACCGTTGGGGAACCCGGCGAGGTCGCCACCGAGAATCCCGTTGATGTGCGGCGTGGCGCTCGGCGGGATCGCCACGTTGAGGCGCAGCATGTCGGCTTGGGTGGTTCCGGTGTTGTTCTGGAAGCCGGGAATCAGTCCGGCCGGGATGCCGGTGTGGAGGATCGCCAGGAGGTCGGCGCGGTCGGCGTCGAGGGCGGCCAGGTTCGGGAACACGCCCGGGTACAGCACCGGGAGCAGCGTGGCGAGCTCGGGCCTGGCGAGGTACTGGGAGAAGGTGGCGTCGTCGCTCGGCCTCGACTTGTTCCATTGATCCTTCTGCCCGATCGGGATGAGCACCTCGTTGACGAGCGGGTTGCCGAGCCGCGACACCTGGGTGAACGGACCCGAGCGGGTCGTGGTGGTCTCGTCGGTGTACTGACCCTTCTGCCGGTGGGCCGACGCCCACACGCCGATGACGGCTGAGGCGGCCATCGGGTCGGTCGGCACGCTGGCGTCTGCGGTGAGCCGTTCGATCGGAACCTGGATGGCGATGGTGTGGACGTTGAACGCTCGCAGCGCGTTGAACCCGTCGGCGGCGGGCGTGGGATTGGCGGGCAGGGGAATGAAGTGGAGGTTCTGGAACGGCCGGAGGGCGCCGAGGTCGAAGACCGAGCCGAGGTCGACGTAGAAGCCGTCGAGACGCTGGCCGGCGAAGAACCGGACACCACCGCCGAGGTCGTACGTCGCTGCGGCAGCGAGGTCGGGGTAGTTCGGCGTCGAGCGTGGTCCGATGTTGCACGGAGGCAGCAGCAGGTTTTCGCCGAGCACGGTGCGGTCGATGCCGCGCACCTCGGTGACGTTGGCGTGTTGGCGGCGGTTCCAGTTGTCGCTCTCGAGGCGTTCGATCGGACCGTTGTTGTAGAGGAAGCTGGCCTTGCGGATCTCGGTCGGGAACGTGAACTCGTAGGTCACGTCAGGCCACCCGTCACCGTTGTTGTCGACGTTGATGCGGTACAGCACGTCGTCGCCGAACTCGTAGAAGTTCGGGCCGCCGGCGGGATCCTCGAGCGGGATGTAGTTGGTGATCAGCGTCACCGTGCCGGCCTCGCCGGGGTTCGTGCTGACGAATGCGTAGGTGTCGGTGCTGTCGGCGCACGGGTCCTTGGAGATCTCCGGCGCTTCACGGTGTGAGGACATGGCAAGCTCCTTCAGGCTCTCTTGGCGCCGGACTTGGCGCGGACGATCTTGGCAACGAGACGGCGGTCCTTGACGACGATCTCCTCGGTCCCGTGGAGGATCGAGACGTCGCCGCGTTCGGCGTCGTGAACGCACACCATCAGCGGTCCGGCGGCGGAGACCTCGGCGGCCGCGGCGGCGTCGAACGTCTCCGGGTCGTCGGCGGCTGCATCTGGTGAGCGACCGGCGGCCTTGGCATAGCTGCCGCGCAGCCCCACTGCCGGCACCGCCACGGCGGCGGAGGCCGCGGAGGCCCGCAATAGATCGCGGCGTGACCATCGAGTCATGGCATCTTCCTCTCTTTCCGTGCAGCCGGCTGCTGGGGTTCGCCCAGTGCCCGGCGGCGATGTCGTGACTCTTTCGTTGCCGAAGGCGCCTTGGATTCCCGTGTCTTCAACGAAATGGGGGCATCGTGCCCCGCGGTCCTGCCAGCTCCGAGAACTGTGCGCTGTCGCAGCAGGTTTGTGCCGTTGGCGCTCACAGTTCCGGCGGTCGCCAGGCGGGCGGCGATTCTGAGGTCGCCACGCGGCCAGATTTGTCCGTTTCGCGGCCGCAGAATCGCGGCACCGGCGTCACCGTCGACAACCCCTGCTTCAGAGCCAGCGCGCCCGCCCGGCGCGACGACCAGACCCCCGGATGAGTGAGAAGAGCCCGGTTCTGGCCGGCTGGCGACACCAGAGTCCGGGCGGCGGCCATCGCTGAGCAGGCCGCCGGCGTAATCAGCGAGTTGCATGTGCAGAGGCGCTCGACGCGCCGTTGCTGACGGGCGACTCAGCGCTCGCCTCAGTGCCCGGGATCCGCGCCCCGATCGAAGTGCTCGGGGCGACCTCGTGAAGCGCTACTTCGACAACGCGGCGCGCAGCGATTGGCGCAACGAGGCCGTGGTGGCGAGCACCGCCGACGGCTCGTAGCCACAGTGGGCCATGCAATTGGCGCAGCGCGGGTCACGGCCGCGGCCATAGCGATCCCAGTCGGTGGTCTCCAAGAGCTCCTGGTACGTCGCGGCGTAGCCGTCGCTCATCAGGTAGCACGGCCGTTGCCAGCCGAACACCGAATAGCTCGGGATCCCCCACGCGGTGCACTGGAAGTCGACCTTGCCCTCGAGGAAGTCGAGGAACAGCGGTGAGTGGTTGAGCCGCCAGCGCCGGCGCCGTCCGTCGCCGAACGCCGCGCGGAACAGCGCCCGGGTCTGGTCGGTCGGCAGGAAATGCTGCTGATCGGGTGCCTTCTCGTAGGCGTAGGCCGGCGACACCATCATCGAGTCGACGCCGAGGTCGTCGTTCAGGAAGTCGAGCACGTCGCGCACGGTCTGCGGGCTGTCAGTGTTGAAGAACGTGCTGTTCGTGGTCACCCGGAAGCCGCGGTCCTTCGCTTCGCCGATCGCCGCCACCGCCTCGTCGAACACCCCCTGGCGATCGACGGCTTCGTCGTGGCGCTCGCGCAGACCATCGACGTGCACGGCCCACGAGAAGTACGGCGACGGCTTGAACAGATCGAGCTTGCGCCGCATCAGCACACCGTTGGTGCACAGGTAGACGAACAGCTTGCGCTCGACGAGTGCCGCGACCATGCGGTCGATGTCGGGGTGCAGCAGCGGCTCGCCGCCGGCGATCGACACCACGGGGGCGCCGCACTCCTCCATCGCGGCCACCGCCTGGTCGACGCTGACGCGTTTGCGCAGCACCTCGGTGGGGTGCTGGATCTTGCCGCATCCGGGGCAGGCGAGGTTGCACGCGAACAGCGGCTCCAGCTCGACCACGAGGGGAAACTGCGTACGTCCCTTGACCTTGTTCTTGAGCAGGTACATCCCAACCCGTACGGCCTGCCTCCTCGACACACTCATCGCCGTAGCTCCGGAGGTAGGGGGAAGGACACGTTCTCGTCGAGCAGCGTCCGCTCGTCGACAGTGACCGGCCCCAGCGATGCGATGGCGGCGACGACCTCGCGCACCTTGGACTCCGGCGCCGATGCTCCCGCCGTGACGCCGATCGTGCGGGCGCTGTCGAGCCAGTCGAGGCGGATGTCGCCGCTGCCGTCGATCAGATGGGCACGCCCCCCGGCGCGGGTGGCCACCTCGGTCAGCCGCTTCGAGTTCGACGAATTGGCCGAGCCGACGACGAGCACGACGTCGGACTCTGGAGCGATGGCGGCGACCGCCTCCTGGCGATTCTGCGTGGCGTAGCAGATGTCGTCGCTGCGTGGCCCGATTGCGGCGGGGTAGCGCTGCTTGAGGTGGTCGAGGATGCCGGCGACCTCGTCGGTCGCCAGCGTCGTCTGGGTCAGGTAGGCGACACGCTCGGGCGAGCGGACGTCGAGGGCATCGACCTCGGCTGCCGAGGCGACGACCGTGATCCGCTCCGGTGCCTCGCCGAGCGTGCCGTCGACCTCCTCGTGATCCTGGTGGCCGATCAGCACGATGTCGTAGTCGCCCTGGGCGAAGCGGCGGGCCTCGGCGTGGACCTTGCCCACCAGCGGGCAGGTGGCATCGATCACGACCAGGTGCCGCTCGGCGGCGCGGCGACGGACCTCGGGCGCGACGCCGTGAGCGGCGAGCACGAGCGTGGAGCCGGGCGGGACGTCGTCGACCTCCTGCACGAAGACGGCCCCCTTGCGTTCGAGTTCGGCGACGACGTGGGAGTTGTGGACGATTTGACGCCGGACGTAGATCGGCTTGGCGAACCGGTCGATGGCCCGCTCGACGATGTCGATCGCCCGCTCGACGCCGGCGCAGAACGACCGTGGCCCGGCCAGCAGCACCGTCCGTGGCCCGACGACGCCGGCCCATCGTTCGAGCGCCGGCACCACCTCGGCGAGGCGCCGCCAGGCAAGAGCGACGTGACGGGGAGTGTGCAGCGATCGCAGCTCGTGGTCGGGCGTGTCGACGACGACGCGGACGACGACGACGGGTCGCGACGACTCGGCCGTGAGCGGAGCCGCAAGCCACGCCGACTCCATGTCGGCGGCGAGCCAGCCGCGCGCGGCGAGGGCGCCGCGGGCCGCGCCGGACACGAGGTGATCGGTGCTGAGGATCGGGCCGACCCGGGCTGGCACGCCACGCCGGACGAGCTCGGCGGCGACCAGTTCGGCGCTCGGCAAGTCGAGCCAGATGTCCCCGCCCGGTGAGGAGACGGTGTCGGCGACGACGACGTCGCCGGGGCGCAGGTCGCTGGCCAGCGCCCCGCAGAACCCGACGACCGCAACCGGCTGCATCGCCGCCAGCTCGGCGACGGTCCGCGCCGCGCTACGCCGGCTTCGCCGAGGCCCCATCCCCGTGCGGCGCACCTCCGCGCAGGTCGCGCCCCGTCGCACCGCCGCCGCCTCGATCCGCATCGGGGCCAGCACGCACAGCTTGCTAGGCGCCATCATGGAAACCCCTTCCTGCTTGGGTGGCCCCGACGTAGCGGCCGAGCGCCATCACGGGGAACACCAGGCGGTACAGGTGGTAGTTGATGTAGAAGTCGCCGGGGAAGCCGGTCCCGGTGAAGTACGGCTCGTCCCACGATCCGTCGGGGCGCTGGTGCTCGACGAGCCAGGCGATACCGCGCCCGGTCGCTGGGCCGAGGCGGCAGGCGGCGACCAGGGCGAGCAACGCCCACGCCGTCTGCGATGGCGTGGATGCTCCACGTCCGCGCCATGCCGGATCGTCGTAGGAGCGCAGGTCCTCGCCCCAGCCGCCGTCGTCGTTCTGCACCGACTCCAGCCAGCGCACGGCTCGGGCGATGCGGGTGTCGTCAGCTTGCACGCCGGCGGCGATCAACGCAGGCACCGCGGCTCCGGTGCCGTAGACGTGGTTGGCGCCCCATCGCCCGAACCACGATCCGTCGCCTTCCTGTTGTTGCGACAACCAGGCCACGGCGCGCTCGAGCACGAGGTGATCGACGGCGGCGGCGCGCCCAACCGTGACGAGGTGGGCGAGCATCTCGACGACGTGGGCGGTGACGTCGGCGCTCGGCGGGTCGGTGACCTCGCCGAAGTCGCAGAACGGCAGCTGCCCGGCGAGGTGGCTGTCGTTGTCGGCATCGAACGCCCCGAATCCGCCGTCACGGGACTGCATTCCGTTGATCCAGCGCACCGCCCTCTCGACGGCGGCCTGGACGCCGGCCGGGTCGCCCGCCCTCATGCGGTCGAGGGCGATGACGACCTCGGCAGTGTCGTCGATGTCCGGGTAGTTGTCGTTGGCGAACTCGAACGCCCAACCGCTCGGCGGAGCATGCGGGCGGGTCACGCTCCAATCGCCACGGACCTTGATCTCCTCGGCGAGCAACCAGCGCACGGCGCGGGCGATGCGCTCGTCGGCGGGATCGACGCCGGCGTCGGCCAGCGCCACGAGGGCAAGGGCGCTATCCCAGACCGGTGACTGGCAGGCCTCCAGCCGCCGCACACCGCCGTCGCCGTCACCGGCGCCCTCCCAGATGACGAAACCGTCGAGGCCCTTGATCGCGGCGCGCATCACGGGATGGTCGAGCGGGTAGCCGAGCACCGCCAGGGCGAGGATCGAGTACACCCACGGCGGCTGGATCCCGCCCCAGCTGCCGTCGGCCTCTTGGCGCTGGATGATCCAGCGCTCGGCGCGGCGCAGGGCGAGGGAGCGCAGCGGCCGCAGCTGCCAGTGCTCGTATCGCTGGAGCAGGCGGTCGAGCTGCTGGAGGCGGCGCCCGGGCGACCCTTTGGGGCGTGGCTCTGCCTCCGGACGCACGGCCCCGGTGCGCAGCTCGTCGAGCGTTACCCCAGTCGGCCGCACGGGGCGATGGGCCGCGACCACGGTCAGCGGAACGATGGTCTGGCGCGCCCAGCAGGCGAAGTCGTAGATGTTCAGCGGTGCCTTCGTCGGCAGCAGGATCACCTCGGGTGGGAGCGCCGGCAGCTCGTCCCACGGCCACAGCCCGAACAGCGCCATCCAGATGCGGGTGAACACGCGGCTGCGTTCGACGCCGCCACTGTCGACGATGAACCTCGCAGCGCGCCGCATGTGCTCGGCGTCCGGCGGGTCACCGGCGAGCTTGAGCGCCCAGTAGGCCTCGACCGTCGTCGACAGGTCGGGCGGGCCGCCGTAGAAGTTGGACCACGTGCCGTCGGCACGCTGGTTGCGGCGGATCCAGCTGGCGGCGGCGCTGGTCGTGGCCGGGTCACGAATGCCGAGGAACTCACGGAGGAAGAGGTCCTCGGCGTCCATCGTCACGTTCGTCTCCAGCTCGCCCTTCCACCAGCCGTCCGCGTGCTGGACGGCGAGCAGGGCACCGACGGCGCGGGCGAGCGTGGTGCGAGCTCGGTCGGCGGGGGCCTCGATGAGCAGCTCGTCGGCGACCATCTAGTACTCCCTCGCCACGATGAAGCGGGCGAGTGCTTCCAACTCGGCGGCGGCCTCTCCGTCGATCGACGCGCGGTCGAGGGCGTCGAGGGCGGCCGCGATGTGCCGTTCGGCGCGCCGCTTGACCTGCTGCTCGATCCCGGCGGCGGTGAGCTGTGCCGACAGGTCGGCGATCACGTCATCGGACATCTCGCCGCTGAACGCCTGCCGCAGGGCGCAGGCGAGTGGCCCGCCCGAGGTGAGGGCGAGCATCACGGGGAGCGACTTCTTGCGCTCGCGGAGGTCGCTGCCGACCGGCTTGCCGGTGACCTGGGGGTCGCCCCAGATGCCGAGCACGTCATCGATCGCCTGAAATGCCAGGCCGAGCTCGATACCGAAGCGATGCAGCGCCGACTCCGTGACAGATGGCGCTCCGGCGAGCACGGCGCCAATCGCCACCGAAGCGCCGAGCAGCGCGGCGGTCTTGTTCTGCTGCATCGTCACGCAGTCGGCCAGCGTCCCGTCGCTGCGGCGGTCGAGGGCGGAGTCCTGCGCCTGGCCGGCGATCATCCCTGCCGTGCCTCCGGCCAGACGCCCCAGCGCGGCGAGGGCGGCAGGCGTGCCGTCGTCGAGGAGCACCTGGAAAGCCAGCGTGTGGAGGGCGTCGCCGACGATGATCGCGTCGCCGACGCCGTACACGTCCCACACCGTCGGCCGGTGCCGCCGTGTGCGGTCGCCGTCCATGATGTCGTCATGGATCAATGAGAAGTTGTGGATCAGTTCGAGAGCGACGGCGCCTGGCACGGCGACCGCCGCCTCGCCACCGGAGGCTTCGGCGCCGAGGATCGCCAGTGCTGGGCGCACCGCCTTTCCCGCCGATCCGCTGTGGTCGCTGTCGATCGGTGTGCCGTCGGGCTCGACCCAGCCGAAGTGGTAGTCGACTGGTGTCCGCAGGTTGGGGTCGAGCGATGCGATCGCCTTGCGCAGCGCCGGCTGGAACAGCTCGCGGGCGCGTCCGAGCACGGCGGGCGCGGCGGGGCGGCTCATGCCGCGACCCCCCGGCTCGTGCCGGCGGCGACGTGCCGACGGGCGGCGGCGGCCGCTGCAGCGCCGCTGCGGACGGCACCCTCCATCGTCGCCGGCCAGCCGGTGTCGGTCCACGCCCCGGCGAGGAAGACGCCTGGGAGTCGTGTCGCCGGTCCCGGGCGCAGCGCCGCGGTGCCGGGTCGCCCGCGGAACGTGGCGGCGACCTCACGGGTGACCATCCCGCCGACGACGTTGGCGTACCGGGCGGCGGGTAGCAGCCGTGCCATCTCAGCCGTGAAGGCGACGACCAGGTCGTCGCGTTTGCGCGGCAAGTACTCGTCGGCGGCCGACAGCGAGATGGCGAGGAGCTGGTGACCTGCCGGGGCGCCGGACGAGGCACTGCGGTCGAACACGAACTGCACCGGAGAGTCGAGCCCGGCGAGCATCGCCTCGTTCGTGACCGTGCGGTCGTAGAGCAGGTGCACGTTGACGATCGGCGAGCGGCCGAGGCTGGCGACGGCGGCTTGCTGGTCGAAGGACGACGGGCGGAGTAGGTCGGCGACGGCATCGTGGGGAACGGCGACGACGACGGCGTCGGCGAGGACTGTCTCGCCGCCGACGGTCACCGATGGCCCGCCGTCGCTGTCGACCCGGGTCACCCTGGCGCCGAGGCGCACGTCGGCGCCGAGCTCATCGAGGGCCCGGCGGGCGGCATCGCCGTGCAGCTCCTGCAGCGGCACCCGTGACCAGCCGATGTCGCCGCCTCCAGCGGTCTCGAGGAGTCCGGTCTTGAAGACCTTGGCGGCGAGCAGCAGCGATGCCTCGCGAGCAGGCAGGTTGACGGTCGGGCGACAGACGAGGTCCCACAGGGCGGCGATGTCGGCGTCCCGGCTGCCGTGGACGTCGAGCCAGGCGCCGAACGTCACCTGATCGAGCGACCGGTCGTCGAGGTCGAGGCGGCGCAACGCCAGCGCGGCGCGCACGGCGCGCAGCCGGGCGCCGGCTGGGAGGTGGCGGTAGGTCGCCAGTGCCGGGGCGAGGTGCAACGGGGCGGGCAGCCGTGCCCGGCGCAGCCGGGAGGGCGCGGCGCCGGGTGTGTGGACGGGGACGTCCATGCAGTCCTGCAACGTCACCTTGGCCGACGATCCGATGCGGTCGAGGAACGCCCGGTACTCGGTGCAGCAGCGCATGAACACGTGCTGGCCGTTGTCGTAGGTCAGCCCGCCGCTCGTGAACGACCACGTGGCGCCGCCGAGCCGGGGGGCCCGCTCGAGCAGCGTGACCCGGGCGCCGTCGTCGCCGGCGCGGATGGCAGCGGCGAGCCCGGCGAGCCCGCCGCCGACGACCACGACGTGCGGTTTCATGGTGCTGCTCCCGCAAGGCTGCGCGCCGCGACCCACAGCTTCTCCTTGGTGGTCAACGAGACCCGCTGGTCCAGCACGGCTGCCGGGTCGGCGGCGATGCGGCGAAGCAACTCGTGGTAGATCGTCGCCATCGCCGAAACGCAGGCTCGGCTGCGCCGGTCGAGCAGCGGGAGCAGTTGCAGCCCGTGCGCGTAGAAGCCCTCGGCGACGCCGACGTAGTGCTCGACGAGCTTGGCGACGGCGTCGATGGGTCCGCCCAGATCGGGTTCGCAGCCGAATCGGTCGATGTCGGCGGCGGGCAGGTAGACGCGACCCATCTCGCGGTCTTCGACGACGTCCCGGAGGATGTTGGTGAGCTGGAGGGCGACGCCGAGATCGTCGGCGAGGGGCGGCGCGGCGATCGGGTCGGTAGACCCGAACACCCCCAGTGACAGGCGCCCGACGGCGCCGGCGACGAGGCGACAGTACTCCTCGGTCTCGGCGGCGGTCGCGTAGCGGACGCCAACCGCGTCGCGCCGGCACCCCTCGACGATCTCGGCGAAAGCATTGACCGGGACGTCGAACGAGGCGCTGGCGTGGTGTACGCCGACGAGCACGGCGTCGGTGGCGTCGGGCAGCTCGCCGGTGGCGAGGGCGGTGACCTGGTCGTCGACCTCGGCCAGGGCGGCGAGCTTGTCGGCGACGGAGCGGTCGCTGTCGGCGATGTCGTCGATGCGCCGGGCGTAGGCGTACAGCGCCGACATCGCATCGCGCTTGGGGCCGGGGAGCAGGCGGATGCCGTATGCGAAGTTCTTCGCCTCCGTGCGGGTGATCCGCGAACACTCGACAAAGGCCGTCATTGCGATCCCCGGCGGCCTTGTTCCGGGTGCCAGCAGGGCGGCTGCGTGACTGGCCACGGCGCGACGAGTCGGGCGGCAACGATGGGCGAGGACATCGAAGTCGGCGGCGGCGATGGCGTCGAGCGTGGCGAGTCCCCCGGCGACGAAGCCGGCGACGGCGAGGCGGGCGGCCACCGTCGGCAGTCCCGCCACCAGCGGCTGTCCGGACGCCAGCAGGATGCGGGCCCGGCTGGCTTCGTGGGCGATCAGCTTGCGGGTGGGCACGTTGGCGACCGGCTGGCGGAGGTCGTCGTCGGTGCAGCCGAAGCGGGCGAGGTCGTCCTGTGGCAGGTAGACGCGACCCGCGGCGAGGTCCTCGCCGACGTCC
This sequence comes from Ilumatobacteraceae bacterium, assembly GCA_963732335.1. Classification (GTDB taxonomy): domain Bacteria; phylum Actinomycetota; class Acidimicrobiia; order Acidimicrobiales; family Ilumatobacteraceae; genus Desertimonas. Next base: position 74,511 of record CAVSZO010000041.1, read on the forward strand.
TGCAGGTGTTCGACGACCTGCAGCCCGCTGCAGACGTCGTCGGAGAGGTGGGCGAGGTCGGGATCGGAGACCCCGAAAATGGCGAGCACGATGCGACCGACCGGGTTGGCCGACAGCCGGCAGTAGTCGAGCAGCTCGTCGAACGTGGCGTAGCGGTGCTGGCGTTGGTCGCGGCGGTTGGCCTCGATGAGATCCCGGAACGGGGCGAGGTCGAGCCGGTGGCGCCGGATCGTCGGCGTCAGGGCATCGACGGCGGGATGGACCGCCTGTCCACTCGCCGCTCGGTCGAGATCGCCTTCGAGCCAGTCGAGGGCGGCGAGACGATCGCCGCTGTAGCGGTCGCCGATGTCGTCGGCGAGGCGGGCGTAGCCGTACACGGCGAGCAGGTCGTTTCGCAGCGGGCGGGGCAGCACCCGGAGGGCGACCGGGAAGTTCTCCGACCTCGCCTGGAGGCGCACGGTGTCCAGGCCTGGCAGGCCCGGCGGTGGCTCCGGACGTAGGTCCGGCCGGACTCGGTTCGGGTTGGCGACGAGCTGTTGCACGGTGGCGGGTTGTCGAGCAACGAGTAGACCAGCGGTTCTACTCCTTGTACAGCCTGGCGCGCGGTGCCGTCAAGCGCCGTCGCCGGATTCGAGCTCCGTCTGCATCAGCCCTTGGAAGATGTTGACGACGGCGAGCATGATCAGCAGCCCGCCGGCCTGACGGGTCTGGATCTCGTCGCCGGTCGGGTTGACGACCCGCCCGAGCCGGCGGGCGAGGTCGGCGAACAGTGTGACCGCCTCGCTGGCGGTCGGGCCCGACTCCTGGGTCACCCGCTTGGCGAGCTCGAGCAGCACCGGCAGGCCGCGCCGCAGGTGGTGGGCGAAGATCGCCGTGTGCTGCCGCGGGTCGGCCCCCGGGGACTCGGCGGTGAAGCCATCGATGGCGCGCTCGACGACGGCCCGCGCCGTGGCCAGGAACAGCGCCTCCTTGCTGTCGAAGCACCGGTAGAACGTCGCTTTCGCCACGTCGGCCCGTTCGCAGAGGTCAGCGATGCTGACCTCGCGGAAGCTGTGCTCGGCAAAGGCGTCGATGGCGGCATCGATCAGCTTCGCTGCGGGGTGCCGGTCGGTAACGAGGTCATCGAGGTCGAGACCGACGCCGGGCAGTAGCCCCGGGAGCACCTCGCGGACCTCATCGAGCGTGCAGCCCCGCTCGCGGAGCGACCGAATCATTCGTAGGGCGGCGACGTGGCTGTCGTCGTACAGGAACTGTCGTGCCGACACCCGCTGCGGTTCGGGTACGAGGCCGAGGCGCCGATAGTGGTGGATCGAGCTCGCCGGCACGGCGGTCAGGCGGACGACCTCGCCGATGCGGTAGACGTCACCGCTCATCACTCACACGATGGATCAGCTCGAAGCGGTTGTCGAGACCGTCATGGCCGGAGCCGCTGACGCAGGTCGCCGCGCTCGGCGGGCGAACAGTCGTTGCGTGGCGCGCCTGTAGAAGGGCGGGGCGGCGACCTTGGCGCCGTAGGCGAGTCCGAGCCAGGCGGGGACGAACACCTCGTGGCGGCCCTGGTGGACCGCCTTCACCACGGCGTCGGCGACCCGATCGGCGGGAATCGGTCGGGGCCTGCGCAGCTCGTAGCGATGGCCTCGCGTGCGGAAGAAATCAGTGTCGACGGGGCCCGGTTGGATCAACGACACCGTGACCCCGGTCCCGGCGAGCTCGATGCCAAGCGCCTCGGTGTAACCGACGAGGGCAAATTTGCTCGCCGAGTACGCCGCCTCGAACGGGGAGCCGATCCGGCCGGCGATCGAGGCGACGTTGACGATGCTCCCGCGGCCGCGCGTCACCATGCCGCGGAGGACGTGGGCGATGGCGTTGACCGCACCGAAGTAGTTCACCTCGATCGCCCGCCGGAAGGCGGCGGTGTCGGTGTCGACAACGGATCCCCAGTATCCGTGCCCGGCGTTGTTGACGAGCACGGTCGGAGCGCCGAGCGCCGCCTCGAGGTGATCCAGCGCGGCGCCGAGGGCCACCCGGTCGGTGACGTCGGCCGCCGCGGTGGCGACGACTCCCGGCACCGTGGCGCGCGCTGACTCGAGCATGTGCGAATCCCTCGCGATCATCCCGACGCGGGCCCCCTCGCCGCCGAATCTCCGGCACACCGCCAGGCCGATGCCGCGGGATGCGCCGGTGACGATCACGACGTGCTGCTCGCTCCGTGAGGCGGCCCGACCCCGACGCAGCATCCGCCGAACCGTACCCGCAGCCACGGTGCGTCTCGACGTCGGCACCCGTCGCAAGAGGCTGACCAGCACCTAGACTTGCCTAGCTCACAACTGGCGCTCGTAGCTCAATGGATAGAGCATCTGACTACGGATCAGAAGGTTGGGGGTTCGACTCCCTCCGAGCGCGCTGAGTGAATCTGGCACTCTAGCTGGTGTGATACCGCTCCGAGGACCCCGTCAGAACGGCGGGGTCCTCGGCCGTTTTCGGCCGATGTATCACAGATGTATCAACATGTATCACAAGGGGGCCGTGATGGCGTGGAAACCGACGGGTCGTCCGACGGTGCGCCGCCAGCGCGACAAGTGGGTCGTGCGCGTCGACGGCATCGACACCGTGACCGGCAACCGACGGCCGCGACAGCTGGGCACGTTCGCCTCGAACCGCTCGGCGCAACGGGCGGCATCGTCGTTCACGGCGTCCGGCGACATCGGCAGCGAACGCGGCACGGTCGGCCAGCTCGTCGAGCAGTGGGTCGCCAGCCGCGTCGACGTCACCGGGCAGACCCGGCTGCAGTACGAGTGGGCCGGCGAGCGCATCGTCCGCGACCTCGGCGCGATCCGCCTCGACCAACTCGACCGCGACGACGTCGCCCGCTGGCTCGACCGCCTCGCCGCCGGCGGCCACTACGCCCGGCGGAGCATCCAGATCTTCCGCAATGGTGCTGCGTGCCGTCCTGGCCGAAGCCGTCGAAGTCCGGCGAGATCCGACGCAACCCGGCGGCACGCGTCGGCATGCCCCGGCAGGTCGCCAAGCCCGGCCTCGAGCGGGAGACCCCGGCGTGGACCGAGGAAGAGGTGCAGCGCTTCCTCGCCGCGATCAGCGACCACCGCTGGGCGGCACCGATCCGCCTCAGCGTGCTCTACGGGCTGCGCCGCAGCGAACTGCTCGGGCTGCGCTGGTCGGCCGTCGACCTGAAGAAGGGCACGGTGCGCATCGAACGCGCCCTCGTCGAGGTGCACGGCCGGCCGGAGTGGAGCGACGGCAAGAACGCCCGCTCCCGACGGACGATCTCGATCGACCCGTCGACCGCCAAAGTGCTGGCGGCCCATCGCAAGTTCCAGGCCGAGGAGCGCCTCGCCGCCGGGGCCAGCTGGGTCGCCAACGACCTCGTGGTGGCGACGAAGACCGGCACCCCGGTGTCGCCGGGCAACTTCGACCAGACGCTCGAACGGCTGGTCGCCAACGCCGGTGTGCCACGACTCACCTCGCACGGGCTGCGCCACACCGCGGCCACGCACATGGTCCGCCACGCCGCCGACATCGGCGAGATCCGCGCCGCCGCCGACCTGCTCGGCCACAGCCCCGACATGCTGATGCGCACCTACGCCCACGCCTTGCCCGAGTCGATCAGCGCCGTCACCGAGAGGATCGGCGCGCGGGCGAGAGACATACCGTGAGACCGCCGCAGGATCGATTTCAATCAAACGTTGACGACCGCTAACTGCAACGCATCCGACCATGCGCATCCCTGACAACGTCGACCGCAACGACTTCGAAGCGCTCGCCGACTGGATGGAGTCCGACGACTTCCAGCCCGATCCCGGGGAATCCGCGACGGCGCGGCGCTTCGACGCATCGCAGCCGCCAACGAGGCCGTCGAGCGGGCCCGCCGCGAACTCGACGACGAGGTCGCCACCGCTCGTGAAGCCGGCTTCTCGTGGATGCTCATCGGCCTCGCCCTCGGCATCTCCCGTCAGGCCGCGCAACAGCGCTCCAGCGCTGCAGCCGGCACTCCGGGTAAACCGCCAGCTCCGCACCATGGGCCCGCCCCGAGCAACCGTAGGCTTTAGGCATGCGATTCACCACCGCCGTCACCCACGAGGACGGCTGGTATGTCGCTCGCTGTCTCGAAGTCGAGGTGACGAGTCAGGGCACGACCGTCGAGGAATCGCTCGCCAACCTCAAGGAAGCGCTCGAGCTGTACTTCGAGGACGTCGCGCTCCCCGAGGAGATCGAGCCGCCGATCATCGCCACTGTCGAACTGTCCGCGTGAGCCCGGCGCCGCCGCTCATTTCTGGCGCCCAGGCGATCGCCGCGCTCGCCAAGGTCGGCTTCATCGAGGTGAGCCAGCGAGGCAGTCATGTCAAGCTCCGCCGTGAGGATGGCACCACTGTGATCGTCCCGCGCCACCGTGTACTCGCCCGAGGAACACTGCGCTCGATCCTGCGCCAAGCCGGACTCAGCGTCGAGGAGTTCGTGCGCCTCCTGTAAGGCCACTCCTGGTGGGCGGGGCCCGTAGCGGGACCTTAAGGAAACCGACGACCGCTTTACAGTCGGGCGCTGTCTGACAAGGCGACCTAAAGGTCGTCGCCGGTCGGCAGCCAGGTGCTGACGCTCATGTCGCGGTTGGCGCAGCCGCCCGCGCTTTAACCCGTCATGATGCGCGGCGCACCCGTAGCCCGGATTCACGACGGTGTGGCCTGTCGCCCGAGTCGACGACGCGGTGCCCCTAACCGTGTCATGAACCGACGTGCAGCACGATCGAGCACGCCCGCCGCGCGAGCGGCAGTCCGCCGTCGGACGTGGTGAGTCGTTGAGCCCCACTGGAACGCCCTGTGAAATTCTGCACAACGAATCGGCCGCTGAGTGCCGGCGTGTCCCGCCTCGGACCGCGGTGTGCCGCCACGTTCGGTTCGTTCGCGCGCCCGATCAAAGAAGGGCTTGCCGCCGTGGATGACATCGATGTAACTAGCAGCATGAGCGCTCCGGCGAGGCCCGACGAGGTGGTCCAGCCGTACATGCTCACCGTCGTCGAGGCCGCCGACCTACTTGGTATCGGCAAGACGATGGCTTACGAGTTGGTCCACCTCTTCGTGGAGAGCGGCGGTGCCTACGGCATCCCGGCCGTGCAGCATTCGTCGCGTCTGGCGGGTGCCGCAACCGGAGTTGATGGAGAGGATTCGTACGTGCCGGATCGACCCGCCGGCCGGATGGGCTCGGGACGAACTCGCGCCGCGCCGGCCCCCGGACACCGATGCAGCTCGTGATCCAGGTGGCGCGTCCGTGACCAGCTCGCTGTCCGAGCGCGGTCGCCCCGTTCGGCCGGCCGGCGCGCGTCGTCCGCGCCATGAGCCGCCGCCCGATCAACCTCAGCTATTCCCGGCGGTCTGACGTTCGTGTTTCCGCCCGTTGCCATCACGACCCGATCGGGTTTTGGCGGACAGGTGCCGGCCAGTGAGGGCGTCGGCGTCGCCGGCAGCGATTCGGGTCAGTAGGTCGGAGGCGTGTGTTGGGTCGGCTCCACTTCCCTCGGTGAGGGCGTTGAGGGCCCAGTCTCGGATGCGTGCTTTGATGAGGACCTGTTGGGGTCGTGGCCGCGACGGTTTCCGAGATCCCGATTGGGAGCAGTCCGGGGTGGACGCTGAACACGGTGATGCCGTGGCGACGCGTTTCGAGGGCGAGGTTCTCCGTCAGCTTGACGACGGCGGCTTTGGATACCGAGTACGCCGAGGCCAATGGCCACCGGTGTACCCCGGCCTGGCTGGTGATGTTGATGATCCGGCCGCGACCAGCGGCGACCATGTCTGGGATGACGAGCTGTGTGCCGACGATGAGTCCGCGTAGGTTGACGTTCATCGTTGAGGTCGAGTTCCCACAGCGGCCCGATGGGACCGAGGATCCCGGCGTTGTTGACGAGCAGGTTGAACGGGCCGACTTGATCGCGCAGGTTGGCCACGGCGGCTGTGAAGCCGGCGGGGGGTCGGTGACGTCGGCGACTGCCGCTGTGGCAGTGCCGCCGGTCGCCGTGATGAGTTCGACGGTGTGGGCCGACTCGCCGACGGAACGGGTGACCACGGCGACGGTTGCGCCGGCGTCGGCGAAGGATCGGGCGACGAGCTGTCCGACGCCGCGACCGGCCCCGGTGATCAGCGCCACTGACCCTTCGAGGCGTCGCCGACGTTGTGCGGCCACACGGTGGCCATCGACCCGGTTGTCAGTGCGAACAATCGTGATCGACATTGTCTGCGTTTCCTTTCCATACACGGAGCGCCGAGCGAGCCGCCGCCTTGACACATCTGGAAGGACTCGGGACGGGCTGTCCTGAGCACCAGGTACTCGTTCCTCTGTCACACCATGGGCGAACCGGTCAGTGGCGAGCTTGGCCACGGGCTCAGCAGTTCCGGTGTGTCCTTACCGTCGCGCTCGTTGGTCGACCATTGAGGTGTTGGTGACTGCGAGTCTGCCGGCCGTTCGGTGATCGGCACGGGAGACGTCAGACTCGATGTGGGCAAGCTGTCGCTGCCGCTGGACTGCGTCGTCGCCGGGGGTGAGCAGTCGGCGCGGATCCACTGACACGAGATCGGTGGGCTGGTGGTCGGCGACACGGTGACGCAGGGCGGCGGCGTTGGGGGTGGTTGGTGGGTCGAAGAGTAGGTCGAGCACGACGTCGAGCTGGGTTCGTCGGGGCAGGAGTCGACGGTGCACGGTGGGGTTTGTGGCACGGCCGGTGAACCATGCCCGAGCCGCGTCGTGTTGGCCGTGGACGCCGTGGTAGGTCATGCCGAGTTCGATCGGGTGGCGGGTGGTGCCGTCGTCGATGGTGCCGTTCAGTTGCCAGCGGGAGAATCCGAAGCGGTCGGCGTCGACGGCGACCGTCGAGGCCGTGAGTCGAATCCATTGCTCTCCGAGCGCTGCGGTGATGACCAGGGTCGATTCGCCTGGTGGGGCGATGATCGTGAGCAAGCCGTCGGCAACTGTCAGCTGGCGTCGGTTGCGGCGAGTGGAGATGCCGACGAACGAGGCGCGGTGCAACATCCAACGGCCATCGGCCGGTAGTTCGGCGTCGTCGTGTCGCTGGATGAGTGTCGAACGGTAGGAGGCGGTGTGCATGTTGGCTTCGTCGTCACGCGGGGGAAAGGCGTTGACTGCCTTTCGGCGCAGCTTGCGGGTGCGCCGCCGCCGGGCACCAGCGTTGGCGGCGACGTCGTCGTCGGCGTTGTGCTGGCTCGTGAACACGGCGAGGTGGAGGGAGTACATCGTTGGTCCTTGCCGTCGGGTGACCTTTCTTGATCGATCAAGTCTTGATCGATCAAGTAGCCAGACCGTAGGCTGCCTGTCAACCCATGGCGACGACAGTCACACTGCAAACCATCGCTGATCTGGTCGGCGTTTCGCGGACCACGGTGTCGAACGCCTTCGCCCGCCCGGATCAACTGTCCGACGAACTGCGCACCCGGATCCTCGAGACTGCTGCAGGTCTCGACTACCGCGGACCGAACCCGGCGGCGCGCTCGCTACGCCGGGGCCGGGCAGGCGCCATCGGGGTGGTGCTGACGGACTCGTTGGCGTGGGCCTTTGCCGATCCCTACAACGTCGAGTTTCTCGGCGCCCTCGCCGGCGAGGCCGAAGCGGGTCGTCATTCACTGCTCGTCATCCCGGCCCCACCGGGCGACGACCAAGCAGAAGGTGTGCGCAGCGCCGTCGTCGACGGCTTCTGCGTCTACACCCTGCCCGATCGCCACCCGATCGTCGACGAGGTGTTATGTCGCAACGTACCGACCGTGTTCGTCGACGGACCTCACGTCGATGGTCATCCGTTCGTCGGCATCGGCGATCGAGCCGCCATGCACGCACTCACCGACCACCTCGTCGAACTCGGTCACCGCGGCGTCGGTGTGCTGACCTTCCGGCTGCGACCGGACGGCCGCTCCGGCCCGGCCACCAGTGACCGCATCGCCTCAGCCGACTTTCGCGTCACCCGTGAACGGCTGACCGGCGTGTTTGACGCCGTTGAAGCCGCCGGACTCGACCGGGCGGCAGTCGACGTCTACGAAGTCGCGACGAACACGCAACAGGCTGGACACGACGCAGCACTCGCCATGATGACCGGCCCGCAACCACCAACCGCCCTGGTGTGCCTCGCCGACCAGCTCGCCCTCGGCGCCCTTGACGCCCTCGACGCACTCGGACTCAGCGCCCCGACTGACGTCTCGATCACCGGCTTCGACGACATCTCCGCCGCAGCAGCCGCCGGCCTCACCACCATTCGACAGCCAGCCGCCGAGAAAGCTCGACGCGCCGGCCGCTACCTCGCGGAAGCCGCCGCCCGCGGTGACCCAGCGGATGCCGCGACCGCCTTCGACGTAACCCTCGACCACGAGCTGATCCTCCGCTCCTCGACCGGCACAGCACCACAGCCAGCTCGCCGCCGCATGGCAAACCGCTGACAACGCCACACCACGCGCCGAGTCAACCCGCGCCGAAAACTCGACCCTCAGGGGCGGCCAGACCATGCCCTCCGTATTCGATCCCCGCGTTCGCGGCTCGACCCCCGGCCGGCGCGAAGTTCGAGCCGCATTGGCGACCAGTCCTGACCTGGCAGCATGCGGTCGCTTCGATCTGGTCAAACAAGACCGCGTCACCGGGTTCAATCTTCCGACACCAATGCCTGGCGGTCAGGGCCGGACACCTCCGCCAGGCGGCCTTCTCTGTGTCACTCAAGCGGACGTTGATGCCGGCAGGCTCTT
>CAVSZO010000042.1:0-28442 GCA_963732335.1 Ilumatobacteraceae bacterium
AGCGGGCCAACCGCCGGGCGATTTCGAGCACCCGACGTCGCGCGTCGGCATGATCGATGGTGGTGCAGCGGCCGTCGACGACCACTGGCGTGCCGTCGACCCATACCGATCGCACGGCGTCGCGGTTGCCGGCCCAGACCACTCGGCCGACGAGCGCGTCCGGCGCGAGAACCGGGTCGAAGCCGTCGGCTTCGATGTCGATCGCCATCATGTCGGCGCGAGCCCCAGGTGTGAGGCGGCCGAGGTCGGATCGACCGACCGCGTCGGCAGCCTCCCTGGTCACCATTCCCAACAGCGTGGCAGCACTCATCGGCGAGGCGTCCTTGGCCAGGATGCGGGCGAAGCGGGCCGCCGTGCGGACGTCCTCGAACAGGTCGAGGCGGTCGTGCGAGGCCGGCCCGTCGGTTGCGATCCCGACGTTGATCCCCGCCGCCCGCATCGCTTCGACGGGAGCGATCCCGCTGGCGTGCCGCCCGTTCGAGCACGGGCAGTGGGCGACCCCGACTCGGCGAGCGGCGAGCAGCTCGATGTCGTCGGCGGTCACCCAGACGCAGTGCGCAGCGACTGTGCGTGGTGTGAGCAGGCCGATCTCATCGAGGTAGCCAGGGACGGTGCGCCCGCTCTCGCGCTCGACCGCGGCGGCCTCGCCACGTTGTTCGGCGACGTGGATGTGCACGAGCATCGGGTCGTCTCGGACCAGGTCGGCGACGGCGACGAGCGCCTCGCGTGACAACGTGTAGGCGGCATGCGGGCCGACACCGATCTCGATGGTGCGGTGGTCGCGCCACGTGTCCCGGAGGGCTCGGGTCGCCTCGATCTGCTCGTCGATCGTCCCGAAACGCGAGAAGGTGGCGGCCTCGATCAGCGGGCAGGAGACGATGCAACGGAGCCCCGCCGCTGCGGCGCCGCGGGCGACCGCGTCGGGGAAGAAGTACATCTCGCTCGAGGTCGTGATCCCGTTGCGCAGCAGCTCCGTGGCGCCGAGCTGCATGGCCGCGAACACGTCGCCCTCCGACAGTTGGCTCTCGCGCGGCCACATCACCTCGGTGAGCCAGCGGTCGGTGGGCAGGCCCTCACCGGTCCCGCGTAGCAGCAGCATCGGGGTGTGGGCATGGATGTCGAGCAGTCCCGGCATCAAGAGGCCGTCGACACGGTGCTCGTCGCCGTCGTGCGCTGGTGCTTCAGTGGCGGGGCCGGACCACACCACGTCGCCACCTTCGACGTCGACCACGCCCGGGGTGTGGACGGCCGGGACGCCGTCGTCAGTTGGCGCCATCGTGATGAGGTGATCGGCGTGGAACCGCGTGATCGTCATGCCGCACGACCGGTGAGGTCGACGAGGCGGATGAACCGCCGACGGGCGATGACGAGGGCGAGCAGGGTGGCGACCCAGGGCAGCGCGTCGGTGACCTGGACGGCGAGGCCGTTGCCTTGGAGGCGGAACCCGAGGGCCTCGGCGAACCCGAAGAGGAGGCACGCCGCCAGTACGCCGAAGGGATGGGCCTGGCCGAGGAGCACGGCGACCACGGCGATCCACCCCCGTCCGGCGGTCATGTTCTCGGCGAACTGCACCACGTTGCCGAGGGCGAGCTGGGCGCCGGCGAGCCCGGCGAGCAGACCGGAGCAAAGCACGGCCGAGTACTGGTAGGCGGTGACCGGCACCCCGCGGGTGCGGGCAGCTGAAGGGTTCTCGCCCACGCCACGCAGCCGCAGCCCGAGGGCGGTGCGGAACAGCACGATCCACACCACCGGCACGAGCAGGAACGCCAGATAGCCGAGCAGCGTCGTGTCGAAGAGGGCGTTCCCGAGCACCGGGATGTCCGCCAGCAGCGGGAGCGCGTAGCTCTCCAACCCGACGATGGCAGGATCCTGGAAGACCCCGCGGAGGTCGAAGAACTGGGGCAGGAGGAATCCGGTGAGGCCGACGGCGAGCAGGTTGATGGCGATACCGATCACGATCGGATCCCCCTTCCGGGTGACGTGGCCGACCGCAAGGAGGCTCGACGTCGCCATCCCGGCGGCCATCGCGGCAAGCACTCCGAGGTAGGCGTTGCCTCCGACGTAGGACACGGACACGGCGGTGAAGGCACCGAGGAGCATGGTGCCCTCGAGGGAGATCTGGAACACGCCGGCTCGCTCGCAGATGAGCCCGCCGATGGCGGCGAGCAGGATCGGCACCGTGGCCCGGGCGATCGAGTCCAGAAGGGCGGCGTCGAACAGTTGGTCGAACATCAGACCCGCACCGCTCCCGGCGCCTCCGGAGCGACCTGCCCGATCGGCTCGGCGTCGACGGGGGCGACCTCCTCGCTCGGCCCGCGGCGACGCCAACGGCGGGCGAGATGGGACCAATCCCATCGCCAGTGTGAGGATCACGACGGCCTGCAGCACCTGGGCGAGCTGCCACGACACGTTGGCACTGCGCTGCATCGCCAACCCGCCGACTTGTAGCGCGGCGAAGAACGTGCCGGCGAGGAGGATCGGCAGGGGGCGGTTGACGGCCAGCAGGCACACCAGCAGACCCGTCCAGGCGAACCCGGTGCCGACCAGGTCGCCGTCGACGAACCGACCCGATTGGCCGAGTACCAGGTGGGCGCCGATCATCCCGGCGATCGCGCCACCGACGCCCATGCTGGCGATCGTCTGCCGCGCGATGTTGACCCCGCCGTACCGGGAGAAACGCAGGTTGATGCCCGAGATCAGGCTCTGGTACCCCGGCGCCGTGCGGGTGTTGAAGAGGGCGACGGCCACGACCAGGACGAGCACGAGGAGGACGCTGGCGCTGGCGTCGGAGAGCCATCCCAGCGTCGGGACCCTGGTCGCCTCTGGCACGGCGACCGTCGTGGTGGAAGTGGCCGTCGGATCGCCGAAGTAGTTCTTGACGAGGTAGCTCGTGAGTGCCCGTGCCGGGGCGTTGAGCAGGAGACTGGAGATGAGGATCGGGAGCTGCAGCGACGTCTGGCCGATCGCTGGGAGCGACGCCCACAGCGCGCCGGCGGCTGCCCCGGCCACGAACGACGCCACCAGCGCCACCGAGCCGGGTGCAGGGAGGTGGATCGCCGTCAGCGCGGCGGCGAGACCTCCGACGACGAGCTGACCCTCGCCGCCGAGGTTGACGATGCCGGCCCGGAACGGGATCGAGATCGCCAGCGCCATGCCGACGATCGGGATTGCACGATCGATCACCGTCCGCGGGCCGGACCCCGATGTGGCGCCTCTCCACATCTCGGCGTAGGCCGACAACGGGTTCTCGCCGGAGACCAGGATGATCACGGCGCAGATCACGAACGACAGCCCCACTGCCGCCGTCACGGGGCTCGTCCCGATCGTCGCCAGCCGGCCGCCGACCGCCCGCGGTTCAGGCATCCGCACGAGCGTGCTCCTTGGCGCCGGTCATGTGCAGGCCGATCTCGACCTCGTCGGTGCCATGCGGATCCAGCTCGGCGACGATCCGGCCCTCGAACATGACGAGGATGCGAGTCGACAAGGCGAGGATCTCGCTGAGTTCCGCCGACACGAGCAGGACACCCCGGCCGGCGTCACGATGGGCGATGAGCTGTCCGTGGATGAACTCGATCGCCGCCACGTCGAGTCCCCGGGTGGGTTGCTCGACGACAAGCAGCGGGGCCTCGTGGGCGAGCTCCCGGCCCACGACGACCTTCTGCAGGTTGCCGCCAGAAAGCTCGCCGACGAGCTGGTCGGGTCCGGACACCTTGATGTCGTAGGCGTCGACAAGCTCGGTGGCGTGGCGCTCGACGGCCCGGCGGCGCAGCCATCCGTAGCGCTGGAACCACGCCTTCCACTGGTAGCCCATCAGGAGGTTCTCACGGGTCGAGGCTCGACCCGCCGACCCGACGCGGTGGCGATCTTCCGGGACGTAGGCGATGCCGGCGTCGCGACGCCCTCGCACATCGACAGGCGCGAGGTCGATCCCGCGCAGGGCGATCGTGCCCGACGCGGTGCCGCGCAACCCGACGATCGCCTCGACGAGGTCCGACTGACCGCTCCCCGTGATGCCGGCGATGCCGACGATCTCCCCCGCCGCCACGTGGAACCGCACGTGATCGACGCGACGCACGCCGTCGGCATCGTCCACACAGACGTCGTCGACCTCGAGCAGGATGGCACCCACCTCGTGATCCGGCCGGCGGCGGGTCGTCGTGTCGACCGCCCGTCCGGTCATCGCCAGCGAGAGCTCGGCCGGCGAGGTCTCGGAGGTCAACGCCTCGTGGACGACTCGGCCGCGACGCAGCACGGTCACCCGGTCGCTGAGCGTCATCACCTCGTTCAGCTTGTGGGTGATGAACAGGATCGTCCGACCGTCGGCCCGCAGATGGCGGAGCACCTCGAACAAGCTGTCGCGCTCCTGCGGTGTGAGGACCGCAGTCGGCTCGTCGAGGATGAGGACACGGGCGTCTCGGTAGAGGGCCTTGAGGATCTCGACGCGCTGCAGCGCGCCGACGCGCAGGTCCTCGATCCGTGCCGAGGGATCGACGCTCAGTCCGTAGCCCGTGGCCAGCTCGTTGACCGCTCGCTTCGCCGCGGCGCGGTCGAGGAACCAACCCGTCCGCGGCTCGTGGCCGTACACGACGTTCTCGGCGACGGTCATCGTCGGGAACAGCCGGAACGCCTGGTGGACCATCCCGAGCCCGGCTTCGATGGCGTCGTGGGCGGACCGGAAGCGTACGGGCTCACCGCGCACGAGGATCTCGCCCTCGTCGGGCGTGGTGAGGCCGTAGAGCACGCTCATCAAGGTCGTCTTCCCGGCGCCGTTCTCGCCGACGATGGCGTGGATCTCGCCGCGGCGAACCGTCAGCGAGATGTCATCGTTGGCGACGACGGCGGGATATCGCTTGGTGATCCCGCGCAACTCGAGCTCGGGCGGCCGATCGTTCACGGCGCGTCCCCCACCGCTGCCGGTGATCGCCGGTTAGCCGCCTGCCAGTGGGTCGGGCACGACGATCGTTCCGTCGATGATCTGCTCCGCTGCGGCCTTGACCTGCTCGATGATGTCGGGATGGTCGGCGATGAGGCACTCGCTGTCGGCGACGTCGTCTTGCATGGCGATCACGCCGGTCGCCCCTTCGGCGAGACCGTACGAGACGACCGATTCAGCGGTGCCGGCGAGGACGTCGTCGATGAGCTGCACGACGACCTCGTCGACGAGCTTGAGGTTGTTGTCGACGATCGTGCCCGGTGCCGTCGGGCACTCGTTGACGTCCACGCCGTAGGCCATCACGCCGGCCTCGGCGGCGGCCTCGAAAATGCCCCCGTTCGACCCGGCACCAGCGGCGAAGATCTGATCGACGTCCTGGGCCACGAGGGCGAGGGCCTGTTCCTTGGCTCGCGCCGGATCGAGGAAGGGGTTGTCGCCGCCGATGAACACCTGAGTGTCCGTGATCTCGGGGTCGATCGACTGGGCACCGAGGGCGAAGCTGTCGGAGTAGCGGTGGAGGAACGGGATGTCGAGCGCTACGACCGAGCCGATGTTGCCGGTCTCGGTCAACGAACCTGCCTCGATGCCGAGCAGGTACGCCCCCTCGTGCTCGCGGAACACGCCGCAGTGCAGGTTCTCGGCGGGAGCCTCGGGACAGGCGTCGATGAGGATGAACTCCTGGTCGGGGTTGGCCGCGGCGAACTCCTGGGCGAGGTCCGTGAAGTCGAACGAGGTCAGCACGATCACGTCGGGGGCCTCCTCGACGGCGGCTTCGACGTTGGCTCGGCGGCTGTTCAGGTCCGTCGACTCGTACACCTCGAACGAGCCCCCGAGGTTCTCGGCGGCCGCCTCGGTGCCGATCGCACCGAGCTCGAGGAATCGGTTGACGCCGATTGGAGTGGGAGTGATGTAGATGAAGCTCGGCCCGTCGCCGCCGCTCTCGGGCGATGCTGCGGTACCCGCGGACGTTGCCACGGCGCCGGTGCCGACGACGGCGAGGACAAGGGCGACGCCCGCCGCCATTCGTGTCGGATGTGCGTTCATGATGTTCATCGCTGCTCCTTGATGGTCAGGCGGTTCGAGCAATCGTGTCGACGCTCAGGGTCGCGCCGGATCGGTGGCCCACGACGCGACGATCGGTGACGATCGCGTCGATGAACGCCACGGGGGTGATGTCGAATGCTGGGTTGATCGTCCGTGTGCCCGGCGGGCTGATGCGAACGGCGCCGATGGTGCAGACCTCGTCGTCCCCGCGATCTTCGATCGTGATGGCGTCGCCGTCCGGCGTGTCCATGTCGATGCTCGACTCCGGGGCGACGACGATGAACGGGACACGGGCGTGGCGCGCCGCCAGGGCGAGCGCGAAGGTGCCGATCTTGTTGGCCGTGTCACCGTTGGCGGCGATGCGATCGGCACCGACGAGCACGGCGTCGGCGATGCCCTGGGCGAGCAGGAAGGCAGCCGCCGAGTCGACGATGAGGCGGTGTGGGGCGCCCATCCGGGCCAGCTCCCAGGTCGTCAGTCGTCCGCCCTGCAAGAGCGGCCTGGTTTCGAGCGGAATCGCCTCGGCGAGTCGTCCGCGCTCGTGGAGGGTCTGGATCACGGCGAGGGCGGTCCCCCGCTCGACGGTTGCCAGACCCCCGGTGTTGCAGATCGTCATGATCCGCAACGGTCGGTCGCCGAGCAGGTCGGTGAGCAGGTCGGCGCCTCGCTCTCCCATGGCGTGCGACGCAGCGAGCTCCTCGTCGCGGATGGCGTCGGCGGCGGCAAGGTACGCATCAGGCGAGGCTGACGCCACCGCGGCGACGCGATCGACCATGCGCGCCAGGTTCGTCGCCGTCGGCCGGGCGTCGCGGAGGGCGGCAACACTGGCGTCGAACTCGGCGTGGCGCGGGCCGTGGCGGAGGGCCGCCAGGGCCACACCGTACGCACCCGCCACGCCGATCGCCGGAGCGCCACGCACGGCGAGCCGGCGGATCGCGTCGACGACGTCTGCCACCGTCGTGCAGTGGAGCACCACCTCGGCGCCAGGGAGCTGGGTCTGGTCGAGGATGTCGACGCCGTCGCCGCCCCAGGCGACAGTAGGCGGACGGGCTCGCTCGCCGCGGCGGCCAGTGTCAGACTTGTCTGACAACATCGTCGCAGAGTAGTGAAGCGCAACCGCACCGGTCAAGGCCGGACCCATCAGCGGACGCGCACCAGGTTGAACTGAAAGCGACCTTCGAGGAACCAGGTGCGCGAGTACGCAACGGCTCGGCTGCGGGCGTCGAAGTGGGTCTGTTCGAGGAGCACGTAGAGCGTTCCGAGTGGTTGGTCACCCCAGCCGATTTCCTCGCCGGTCGAGGCGTGGATGCCGGTCAACGCCGACGTCACGTCGACCCCGTGCTGCTCGAGCAGGGCGAAGAGCGATCCCGTGACCGTGCGCACGTCGAAGTCGGCGGCCAGCACGTCGCGAGGGATGGCGTCGTGGGAGTAGGCGACGATCTCGTCGTCGGCGGTGATCTCGCGCTGGATGAACAGCACCGGCGACCCGATGGGAACGTCCAGCGCAGCGGACTCGCGCGGGGTCCCATCGCGAATCGTGATGGTCCGGAAGGTCGTGCCCGGGCGCCGTTCGAGCCGCACGATGGTGGCCGAGATCGACTCCAGTCGCTGGAGGTTGGCGGGGACCGCGCGGGTGGCGGCCGTCGCGAACGTGCCGAGGCCATGCAGGGTCACCGTCAGACCTCGGGTGTCGACAGCCCGCAGGGCCGTCCGGATCGTTGCCCGCGACACGCCGTAGTGGGCGGCCAGCTCGTGCTCGCCCGGCAGGCGCTCACTGGGGTTCCACTCACCTTCCTCGAGGCGACGGCGCAGGTCGTCGGCGACCGCTGCCGAGAGCTTCTCCGCTCGCCGTCGACCGGTCGCCGTGGCGCTCATGCCTGCCAGACGCTACTCC
The DNA here is from genome assembly GCA_963732335.1 of Ilumatobacteraceae bacterium. Taxonomy (GTDB): domain Bacteria; phylum Actinomycetota; class Acidimicrobiia; order Acidimicrobiales; family Ilumatobacteraceae; genus Desertimonas. Next base: position 7,872 of record CAVSZO010000042.1, read on the forward strand.
TCGACTCGCTTGACGCGATCGACCATCGTCGATAGGTTGTCAGACAACCTGGGAGAGACCGAATGATCTCGATCGACTTGACCGGCATGGTAGTGGCGGTCACTGGGGCGGCAGGGGGGATCGGCTCCGGCATCGTCAGGCGCTTCGCCGCCGCCGGCGCTTCGCTCGTGCTCCACCACCACAGCAGTCCGCTTCTCGATGCCCCAGGTGGGTCGTGTTCGATCCGTGCCGACCTCACGGCGCCGTCCGGGCCGGACCAGGTCCTCTCCGCCGCACTCGATGCCTTCGGGCGCCTCGATGCCCTCGTCAACAACGCCGGCGTACAGCCGGCGGTGCCGTTCATGGACGTCACACCGGAGGGCTGGGACGAGATGATCGCCACCAACCTCACGGCCTGCGACCGCCTGACGCGAGCCTTCGCAGCACACGTCATCGGCAGCGGAGGGCACGGTGTGGTCGTTCACATCGCCTCGATCGAAGGATCGCAGCCCGCAGTCGGCCACAGCCACTACGCCGCGTCGAAGGCGGCGTTGATCATGCACGCCCGAGCGGCCGCCGTCGAGCTCGGCCCGCATCACATCCGCGTCAACTCGGTCTCACCCGGGCTGATCCGTCGTCCAGGCATCGAGGAAGCATGGCCCGACGGCGTCGGCCGGTGGCTCGGCGCCGCCCCGCTCGGGCGGATGGGCGAGCCCGAGGACGTCGGCGACGCCTGCGTGTTCCTCTGCTCGCCGCTGGCGTCCTGGATCAGTGGGATCGACCTCGTCGTCGACGGTGGGATCTCGGCCCGGTCGACGTGGTGACGTCAAGGAGGTCTCGATGAAGTTGCAGGATTCCGTCATCATCGTCACGGGCGCCGCCGGCGGTATCGGCCGCGGGATCGGCAGGGCGCTGCTCGACGAGGGCGCCCTGGTGGCGCTCACCGACCTCGACGTGACGCGACTCGAGGACGTCGCCGACGAGCTCGACCCCGGTCGAGCGCGCACGCACTGCGTCGCCGCGGACCTCAGGTCCGAGACCGACATCGAGCGCGTCGTCGCCGCCACCGTCGAGCGTTTCGGCACGGTGGATGGTCTGGTCAACAATGCTGGTGTCCTTACCATGGATGCCGCGTGGGATGCCTCGCTGGCCGACTGGGCGATGCAGCTGGAGGTCAACGTCACGGCATCGTTCGCCATGGCGCGGGCCGTCGGCCGGCGGCTGCGCGAGGGCACCGGCGGCGCCATCGTCAACATCTCGTCGAATTGCGGCAAAGTCGGCTACGACAACATGGCCGCGTACAACGCATCGAAGGCAGCGGTGATCAGCCTCACCCGCTCGCTCTCACGCGAGTGGGCGGCCGACGGCATCAACGTCAACGCGGTGTGCCCCGGCGGCGTCGACACGCTCATGCTCACCGCCGTCGCCGAGTGGCTCGAGCCGAGGACCGGTGTCAGTGCGGTCGAGCTGCTCGACGGGATGGGCGCCGCCCAGCTCGGACGCAAGACCGATCCGGTCGAGGTCGGCCGCATCGTCGCCTTCCTCCTCGGGCCTGATGCCACGATCATCCGCGGTCAGTCGATCAGCATCGACGGCGGTGACACGCCGTATTGATGCGACGGGAGCAACGAGGGGACCCTGTGCGCACCACCAACCCTGACGCCTTCATGCCGGTCCTCGCCATCAGGGCCGGCGAGGTCCCGGCGCGGGTGCTCGTCGTCGGCGATCCCGCGCGGGCGGACCTCGTGGCCTCCCGACTGGACGACACCCGCCAACTCGCCCACAACCGTGAGTACGTCACGCTCGTCGGCCGCCACCGCGGCGAGGACATCGGCGTCGTCTCCCATGGCGTCGGCGGCGCGGGTGCGACGATCTGCTTCGAGGAGCTCTGCCGTAGTGGAGCCCGCCGGCTGATCCGAGCTGGAACCGCCGGCGGGATGCAACCCCACGTGCGCGAAGGGTCGCTCGTCGTCGCCCGGGGGGCCGTGCGCAACGAAGGGGTGACCGCCGAGCTGGTGCCGCTCGGCTTTCCGGCGCTCGCCGACCCTGACGCGGTGATCGGACTGCGGGCAGCCGCCGTCGAGGGCGGTAGGCAGGTGATCGAGGGTGTCGTGTTGAGCAGCGGCGTGTTCTACCCGCACGACGTGCTCGGCAGTGACCTCGCGCTCTGGCAGCGGGCCGGCGTGGTCGCTGTTGAGATGGAGTGCGCCGCTCTCTTCATCACAGCCGCTCTCCACGGCGTCTCGGCGGGAGCGATCCTGGCGATCGACGGCAACCCGCTTGCCGAGGAGGACGAAGACATGTCCGGCTATCAGCCCCACCGAGAGATCGTCACGCGCACGATCGACGAGATGATCACCATCGCCCTCGATGCGACGGCGCGACTGCTCGACGAGCCCGGAGACCTCCCGGCGTGAACGTGGACGGGGCCCGACGCGCCGTGCACGAGGCCTGCCTGCGGATGGTCGCCGACGGGCTGGTGATCGGCTCGGCCGGAAACATCAGCGCCCGGGTCGACGCCGACCGGTTCGTCGTCTCGGCCGCCGGTGTGCCGTACGCCGCGCTGGCCGGCGACGACCATGCCGTGGTCGACGTCGCCGACGGCTCGTGGCACGGTGCCCGCAGCCCGACCAGCGAGCTGGCGCTGCACCTCGGCATCATGCGCGCAATGCCCGAGGTCGGTGCCGTCGTGCACACGCACTCACGGCACGCTGCCGCGTTCGCCGTCGCCCGCCTCGACCTGCCGTTCATCTGCAACGAGAACATCGCCACGCGGGCCGAGCAAGTCCTGGTTACCGACTACGCACCACCGGGTTCCGTCGACCTGGCCGAGCAGGCGCTGCGCACCTTGCGCCGCCAACCGGGCAGCCGCGCCGTGCTGCTGGCCAACCACGGCGTCGTCGCCATCGCACCGACCCTGGACGAGGCGTTCGACGTGGCCCAGGCCGTCGAGTGGACGGCGGAGATTTGCCACCTGGCCAGAACGCTGCTCGCCGCCGGCACCGGCGAACACGTCCTCGACCGAGCGGTCCAGGAGGCGATCGGACGCAATTACGGCGTCGAGATCACCCGGATTCCACCCGGATGATGGACGCCGAGGCCGTCGCCGACCTCCTCGGTCTGCAGCCACTGCCCGTCGAGGGCGGCTTCTTCCGGCAGATCTGGCGCGCCGGCGACCCGGCGCACCCGGAGGCGACGGCGATCATCGCCATGCTCACCGACGATCCGGATGGCTTCTCGCAGTTCCACCGGCTCGACGTCGACGAGCTCTGGCACTTCTACTGCGGCGACCCGCTCGAGCTGGTGCTCCTCGAGCCGGGCGGCACGAGCCGGCACGTCCACCTCGGGCCCGACCTCGCCGCCGGCCACCAGCCCGTCCACGTCGTCGAGGCCGGAACGTGGATGGCGGCTCGTACGACGGGCCGATGGAGCCTGCTCGGGAACACGTTGACACCCGGCTTCACGACTGATCGCTACGAGGGAGCCGACCAGGAACTCCTCGAGGCCCGATGGCCGCACGAGCTGGACGCCATCGCCGCGCTGTGCCGCGCCGGTTCGCCGACGAGGATGCCGGACCTGTGAGTGGCGCTCAGGACGATCCAGTCCGGGAAGCTGTCGGTCCCCGGGCTGTTGGGCAGTGGCTGACTTCCGGCCCCGTCCGGAGCGACGATGTGCAGCTGTCCGTACCGCGAGAAGACGATCCACGAGCCGTCGGGAGACCAGGCCGGGAACGAGTCGTCTGCGAGCGGATTCGATGTCAGGTTGCGCTGCTGGGTGCCGTCGGTGCGCATCATCCACACGTCCTCATCGCCGAACGTCTCGGGGTCGTAACCGGCGGGTGTCGCCGTCGGCAGCGACGGCCAGCCGAGCCGGTTGGACTCGAAGGCGATCCACTCGCCGTCGGGCGACCAGTCGGGCTGGGTGTTCTCGCCCGGCGTGTCGGTGAGCTGGTGGAGGCCGCTGCCGTCGCGGTTGACCACGCAGATCTCGAAGTCACCGGTCCCGTTCGGGTTGACGCCACCCATCGTGCAGTGGAAGGCGATCCGGGTGCCGTCGGGCGACCACGTCGGGTACTCGTCGATGCCCGGGTTGTCGGTCACGCGGACCTGGTTCGATCCGTCGGCATCCATCACGTAGATCTCGTTCGGATCGCCGTCGCGGTCGGAGGCGAAGGCGATGGTCGTTCCGTCCGGCGACCACGCCGGTGAATAGTCCGACGTCGGGTTCTGGCTGAGGTTGCTCTGTTGGGACCCGTCGGCGGCCATCACGTACACCTCCTCGTTGCCGTCGCGGTGGGAACGAAAGGCGATCCTCGAACCGTCCGGTGACCACGAAGGGTCGAAGTCTTCTGCCGGATCGGTGGTCAACCGAGTCCGATCGGATCCGTCCACAGCCATCGTCCAGATGTCACCCTCGGCCGAGAACACCAGACGACCCTCGACGCGCGGGCGGCGCAGCCGGCCCTGTGCCGTCATATCCATTCGTCGCGGCGGGCACACCATCGACCCACGCCGAGAGCATCAGCCCAACCACCACGCCCAGCCTCGTCGTCGCCATGCGATGTCATACACCACGCGGCGCTCATCGGTTCCGTCCAGTACAGCGCGGTGGGACTGCGGTTCAAGCCGCTCGGCGTTGGACGTCGATGAGTTGGTGACCCAGCGCGATGGCCCATCCGGTGCCGTCGACGGCGACCGGCCAGGCCCAGCCGTCACCGCGCTCGACGTGGGTGATGACGTGGTTCTGTCCGCCGTAGGCGATGAGGTCGCCGGGTCGGAGTTCGTCAGCATGGATCGTCGTCATCGCTTGGCTTCCTTTCGTGGACGCGGTGACCGCGGATGGTCCACCGTCGACGGGTTGTGGCCCCGCCCAGTCGATGATGACGATCTGCGGCTGGGCCAGGATGAGTAGCCGTCACTCAATGTGGCGCCCCCAGTGGTGAGTAACCGCAGCGCCGCCCAACAACGGCCGTCAGCGCTGCTCAGCGCGCCCTCCGACCGTGTCTCCGCCTCGGCACGGCCGCGCGGTTGTCGCAGTCGGCGCGGCTCATTCACCTTGCCACCAGGTCGGTATGCCGCGTACGTCGAGTTCGGTCGGCCCGTTCTCGGCCGGGGCGATGTCGCCGGTGGGCGGGTCACGACGCCGCGGTTGACCGACGTGCCGGTGCCGTCATCGTCGACGACGACGGCAACGAGCACGGCGGCGGCGGCGATTGCGACGGTGCCGAGGACCCAGCCGAGGGCTGTTCGGAGGGGTTTCGTCGCGGGCCGTGAGCGTTCGGGTGGATCGAGGTGAAGTGGCTCGGTGGGCTCGGTTGCTCGATCCTCGGGGTTGATGACGGGCTGATCAGTGGTGATGGTCACGGGAGTTGCTCCTTGTGTGATGTGGGTTGGTGGGTGCCGGTCTCAGCCGACTTCGACGTCGATCTCGACGGGAATGCCATTGGTGATCACGTCGTAGACGGCCGACCGGCGGCGGGACTGCTCGACGATCTCGCGGAGCACGTGCTCGGGGGCGTCCCCCTTGACGGTGAATCGGACCGAGACCTGTTGGTAGCCGTTGCGCACCGGCTGTAGGCCGAGTACGCCGTTGAGGTCGATGTCTCCGGTCACCGTCGAGCGAACCTCGGTCAGGTTGACCTTGCGAGCCGCGGCGATGTTGGCGAGGCCGGCGGTCAGGCACGAGGCGAGGGCGTGGAGGATGAACTCGACGGGTGTCGGGCCGTTGTCTCTGCCGACGAGGACAGCGGGATGGTCGGCGTCGAACACCCAATCGTGCTCGTGGGAGCGCTCCTCGCCGACGCCGAAGAAGTCGGCGATCGTCGAGCGGCTGTGGGTGCCGTCGACCCATTCGTTGTGGGCTCGGAACTGGAACCGGGCCGCCGCGGGCGCTGTCTTGACGGCGTCGAGGGTGGCGAACAGGGTCGCGGTGTCGACGCCGTTGCGGGTGGTGGTGTCATTGCTCATGATGTGATGCCTTTCAGTGGCTTGTGCCGGTGGGATCCGGCGGGTTCTCTGGTTGGAGATCTCAGGCGGCGGCGACCGCCGTTGGGAGTGGACGGTTGGCGAGTTGCTCGGCGTGCTCGTCGATGGCGACGGCCAGCTGCTTCTGGAGCTCGACGAAGCGTCGAGGCTCCGGGAACGTGGACATCTCACAGGTGATGTCGAAGACGTGCCGGAGCATCCGGTCACGCTGGTCGTGGTAGGCGTCCAGGGCCTCGGCCTCGTCGTCAAGACCGATCAGGACGCGGTGCAGCGCGTCGGTGAGTAGCTCGGCGTCGCGGAAGGCGTCGGTGATGCCGTGTCCGGTGACGGCGTCGCGGTGGTACCCGGCGTCACCGACGAGCGCCCAGCCGGGCCCGATCGGTGCCCTCACCTGATTGGGGAGCCCGATCATCCCTCGCGTCGGGGATGTCGGCACCGCGTCGGTGAGGCGGCGGGCGAGTCGGGGCGCGACCGCGCCGATCATCGCTGCCAGCGCCTCGTCGGGACTCGACGCCCGACGACGCTGCGGCGATAGCGACGGCGTCGGGTGTGCACACCCAGACGCAGCCGTCACCACCGTGTGTCGGGAACACGCCCGCGACGCCGACCTCGCCGAGGTGGTACTCGATCGCGGGCCACGTACCCCGGTAGTAGCGGTAGTGGGTCGCGCCCACCGCTGGATGCGACTCGATGATCGGCGCTCCGACCGACCGGGCGACCCGCGACCTCAAACCGTCGGCGCCGACCACGAAACGGGCGCGGACCTCCGTCGGCCTCCCTCCGTACCGGCCTGCGACCCCGACGGCACGTCCCTCGGCGTCGTTGAGGACGTCATCGACGGTGAACCCGGTGAGCAGACGGGCGCCCGCTTCCACTGCGGCGTCCTGGAGGATCGGGTCGAGGACATGACGGCGAGGTGCGATCAGCAGGTCGACGCCGTGCCGGTCCTTCACTGATCGCACGATCAGCTCGTCGACGACGTGGAACTCGATTCGGCGCAGCGCGGGCGCACCGGAATCCAGGACCCGGTCCAACAGTCCCCAGCGTCGGAGCTGGACGACGCCACCCCGGGCGATGGCGTGGGTCGACAGCGTGTCGCTCGGGGAGGTCGCGCGGTCGACGAGCACGACGTCGTGTCCGGCTCGCGCCAGCAGCATCGCCGTCGCCGCACCGGCGCAGCGGGCGCCGACGACGACTACGTCGGCCGTGACATGCTCGCTCGCAGTATCCGGCCGACCCGAGATCGGGTGGATCTCGTCGATGTGCTGGTCCATGGCGACGACGATGCAGGATCGCCGCCGGCCCGTGCTTGGAACGGGTGTGGACAGATCATGGAGAGCTCGTGGAATCGCGTCGAGCGCGCCTTTGGCGCCGGCGGGCGCGAGGATGCTCGGCGTGCGCTTCTCGTTCGGTGACTTCGTCGTTGACACCGAGCGCTACCTGGTCGAACGTGATGATCTTCCAGTTGACGTGCAGCCGCAGGTGTTCAATGTGCTGGCGTATCTGCTCGAGCACCGGGACCGGGTCGTGCCGAAAGAGGAGTTGCTCGACAAGATCTGGGGTGACCGCTTCGTCAGCGAGTCGGCGCTGACCAGCCGCATCAAGTCGGCGCGTCAGCTCGTCGGCGACGACGGTGTGACGCAGGCGTGCATCAAGACTGCTCACGGGCGCGGCTACCGCTGGGTCGCCGAGGTGCACGTTGCCCCGTCCGCCAGGGGATCGGAGACGGAGGCGGGCGTTGGCGGGTCGGCGCTGATCGCGCCCCCGGTACCGCTCACCTCGCTGGTCGGGCGCGAGTCCGAGATCGCGGCGGTGGTGGCGTCCATCGACGACCGCCGGTTGACGACGGCAGTCGGGCCGCCGGGGGTCGGCAAGTCGCGACTGGTCACCGAGGTCGCGCGGGCGCTCGCCCAAGCCGGTCGCGAGGTGGCCTTCGTCGATCTCCGGCTGGCGAACGAGGGCCACGACGTCGCCCAGCTCGTGCAACGGGCGACCGGTGTCAGCGGGGGAACGCCGCACGAGCTGCGCCCCATCGGGGCCGACGACTCCGACCTGTTCAATCAGATCGTCGAACAGCTGCGCTCGAGAGCGCTGCTGCTCGTGCTCGACAACTGCGAGCACGTCGCAGCCACCGTCGGTGAGTTGAGCTTCGATCTGCTCACTCGGTGTCCGGAGCTCGGCATTGTCGCCACGAGCCAGCGGCGACTGGGCGTCGTCGGAGAGGCCGTGGTGCTCGTCGAACCGCTCGCCGTACCAGACGACTCGACCACGTCGTGGGAGGCACTGACAACGACCGATGCCGGACGATTGTTCGTCGAACGCTCGGTCGCAGCCGGGTCGCGCTGGACCGCATCGGCCGCCGAGGTCGGCCTCGTCGCCGACGTCTGTCGCCGTCTCGACGGACTCCCGCTCGCAATCGAGCTCGCTGCAGCCAAGACCCCATGGCTCGCGTTGCCCGACCTCCTCCGTCACCTCGATCGCGAACTGGGCCAGGCCGGCGGGGACCCGTTGGATGCTGCGCTGCGGATGAGTCGGGCCCTGCTCGGCGCCGCCGAGGCCCGGGCGTTCGATGCGCTCTCGGTGTTCGCGGGCTCGTTCACCATCGACGCCGCGCTGGCGGTGATCGAGGTGGTGTGCCCGGAGCACGACGCGCTGTCGGTCTTCGCGCGGCTCGTCGATCACTCGTTGATCAGCGTCAGTGACGGTGAGCCGCGCCGGTACCGGCTGCTCGAGACGATCCAGCGCTACGCCGACGTGTGTCGGCTCAGTTCCGACGCGCCGGATGTGCCGGTCCGCGCCCACGCCCGGTTCTACCTCGACTTCGTCGAACGTCGCTGGCCGGCGGGGCGAATCGTCACCGACACTCGCTGGGAGCTGCTCGGCGCCGAGATGACCGAGGTGCTGGCGGCGATCGAGCGAGCCGAGGCGTACGACCCTGGCCTCGCCCGGCAGCTCGTCGGCGCAGTCGGGTGGTACTGGTCGTTCGGTGGTTACGCCGAGCAGTGCGAGGAGTTCGGAGCGCGATTGTCGGGTGTCGGGGCGGACGACCCCCCGGCGATTGAGGCTGCGTTTCTGTTGGCGTGCTCGGACGCGCGCCTCCTGCTCGGTCGCGATCCCGTCGAGCCGGCGACGCGCGCCCATGCGCTGGCCAGTCGAAGCCGGGTCGTGGTCAGTGGCCGCGTGGTCGCTCGCCCACGTGATCGCCCCCGACATGATGTGGGCCGACCTCGCCGTGGTCGAGCCGCGATGGGGTGACGTCGTCGACCTGTTCCGGCGGGCGGACGATCCGCTCGGCGAGGCATGGGCGATGGTGTTCGTGCTCGGATGGGCCGAAGCGTGCGCCCAGCTCCATGTGCGGGCGACGCACACCTACCAGGAGGCGGCGGCCCTGTTGGAGCGTCACGGCGACGCGATGGGAGCGGGACGTGCGCTCCTCGAAGTCGTCGAGCTCGATATCTGGAGCGACGACCTCGAGGGTGCGCGATCAGCGTTCGAGCGGATCCCGGCGTTGGACGATGCTCCGCTGGAGTTCCGCGTGAAGCGCTTGTGGCTCGGAGGGCAACTGGCCGGCGCAGAGGGGGACTCGGGCCAGCGCGATCGAGTGGCACACTCTCGCCGTCGAGCTCTGTGAGCGGTCGATGCCGGGATCGATCCTGGCCAACACACAGCGGTGCCTGCTCGGGTGGACGATGCGGTGGTCGGGCCGGACGGGCGAGGCGGCCGCCCGCTTCGAACGGGCGCTGACCTTCCTGCCCAGGACCGGCGCCCCACGCCGGTGGGCCGGTCACTCCACCTGGGTGGTCGAATCGGTCGCGGGCTTGCTCGCCGAGGTCGGAGCTGTCGAACCCGCAGCCCGGTTGATGGCGGCGGCCCACCGCGGGCGACGTGAGCTCGATGCTCCCATGCCGTACTGGGACCGACCGCGATACGAGCCGGACCTGCAGCGGATTCGCGAGCAGCTCGATGACGCCAAGTTCGACGCAGCGTGGTCGAGCGGTCTCGAGCTTGATCTCCCCACCGCCTTCCGGCTCGCCGAGGACGAGTTGTCCGTGTTGATCGGTGGCGCGTCGAGTTGAACTCATCACCCAGCTCGGCCCAGTAGTCGGGCCGCTCTCGATCGTCGCGCCTGCGAGTGCGCGGGATCGACCTCCACCGAATGTTCAGGTTCGCTCCAAGACTCGGCGTCGCCCGGTCCCGACAATCGCGCCATCAATGAAGGGACAACGGTGAGTCGAAGCCAGGCGCGCCAGCAACCTGCCCACCACACCAACAAGGAGAACACGTCATGCACCCCGACGTTGCCATCGAGGTCGCCCGCCAGCGCATGAACGAGCTGCACGCCGAGGCGGCCCACCGCCGACTCGTTCCCCACCCACGTCGAGCGGCGCGGCCGGCGCTGAGAGCACGAGGGTTGGCACGCCTCCGGCGCCTCGCACCTCCCCCGCCGCAGTTCACGGCGTCGACCTCTTCGAGCCCTATCGCCAGCTCGACGGCGGTCCGACAAGCCGTCGCCGAACTCACCTGAAACGAGGACCCAGAACGACCGAGAACGTCGATTCGGACCTCACCCGGTGGTGCGGGCGGCGTCGAGAAGTGCATCCTCGACTTGCTGGGCCCGGCTGTGGTCACCGACTCGGGTGGTGAGGAAGGCCCACGCCAGGCCGGCTGACGGGCGCGCCGCGGCCCACTGACCACCGAGGCCGCCGATGCCGACGTCTGGCCCGTCGACGTGCCCGCCGGCCAGCGTCCAGGTCACCTCGTCGTCGATGAACCGGTCGTGGCCGGCGACGGCCGGCTGACCGACGCCGGCCGGCAGTTGCCCATCGAGAAACGCCTGCCAGAACGCCGCCAGTCCCCGAGCTGTGGCGTGTCCGTTCACCGCCGGCACCTCGGCTTGCCGCCATGTCCGATCGTTGACGTCGACCCACGGGCCCAGCGCCCGGTGCCGCACCGAACCTGGCCGGCCGCGGGCCGCGGCCCACCAATCCCTGCCACGCGCGGCGACCGACCGGTCCCAGTCGACGAGCGGCACGTCCGGCACCGTCACCCGGCCCGCCGTGTGGGTCAGCAGGTGGCGGATCAGCAAACGGTCGTCACCCAACTCTGGCCACGTCGACACGACCGGGTCGTCGAAGCCGATCCGACCGCGGTCGACGAGCAGCAGCAGGCATGCTCCGGCGACCGGCTTGATCGCCGACCAGGTACACACCAGAGAATCCCCAAACAGGTCGCCGGTCCACACGTCGACCACCCGTCGTCCGTCGACGAAGGCGGCGACCGCCACGCCCGATCCACAACCGGCCAGCGCATCCACCACCACCTCATACCCGCTGGCCACCGATCCGTCGACGCGCACGACGCTCATCCTCCCAGCCACGACCCTGTCGTCGCGTCAATCCACGTTCGCTCCAGACTTCCTCCAAGACCGACCGTCGCGCCCCGTTCATGATGAGCCCACGTCGGTCACCCGGCCGGCGGCTATCACAACCCTGGAGGGATGATCATGAAGACTCTGAAGAGCAAGGTCGCGGCATTGGCACTGACCACGGGCGTCGGTATCGCGGTGTTCGCGACGTCGGTGGACGCTGCGGCCGGTCCGAACGACGGCGGAAGGAACTGTCACGGTGTCTGGCTCTCGTACCAGTCGACGTCCGGCATGTCCCCGGGCCAGCTGCACAAGAACTTTGGTGCGTCGGTGCAGGATGTCCAGGCCACAGCTGACATCGTTTGCGGTTCGTAGTACGAGGCGCACGGCGGTGGCGGTACGCGAAGCTTCGCTGACCCCTCGTCCGTCATCGATCGTGCTCCCGACGACGGGCCAAACGGATCCTGCCGAACTGCGGAGCCAGGTGCACCACATCGGTGGGCAACTGGCTCCACGGTTCCCGACGCCGCGCCGACGGAGCTCCGAGCTCAATCAGGCATACGCGCGACGTACGGCCTCCACGAACGTGGGGCCGTACCGTGCGCGGAGCCACCCTGTGATGACTCGTCCCGCCAACCTGGGTGCCTGGACTACGCCGTCGGGGTGAACTCTGGCGTGAGCCCTGAAACTGCGACCTGTTCGGGTTGGCGGCGGTGCCCGAGACGAGCGAACGCCTTCAAGACGTCGACCCGCCGACGCCGCCGAATCGAAGCAACCAGGCGTTGCCGAGCCGCCCACTCCTGGCGTTCCGTGATCCTCTGACGGACTGCCGAATCCAAGTAGACGTAGCCATACATCGTGCTTCCCTCATCGCTTTCCGGCCCGGCTCGTGTCGAGCTCGTCGTCATAGTGCGGGAATCGAGCCCGGGACACCCGGCCATCTGGGGACGTGCGAAGCGGACATTTGGCCGGCAATTCCACCGGCCCACCACACCGGACGTGGCTACTGTCGCCACGGGCGTCGCCGCGTACGTCCGGATCGGGGAGGCGATGTCCGAACAGGTGCCCTGGCAGCAGCTGATGCCGCCGCAGCCGGCCGATTTCCAGATGCCGTTCTGGTACTCGTCGCTGCAGTCGTTCTGGCTCTACTACCCGGTGCGCCGGGACCTGGTTGAGGCCCTGCTTCCGGAGCTGCCGGCCTCCCGCGGGGTCCACCTCGCCAAGTTCACCGAGCTGGACGACCGGGCCCTCGTCTCCCTCGACTTCCAGGCCTACACCTCGGGCGGCAGCAACTTCCTCGCGTTCACCCACGAGGTCGAGTTCAACGCCTACGTGTATCCGGAGAGCAGACTGCCGGCGGTGCCGCTGATGTCGTGGCAGGACTACCTGCGCGGCCGCGACCAGACCAAGACCATCGGCGGCTTCCGGCTGCACGTGCCGTGCGACAACCCGATTGCCGTGCAGGCGGGCGAGCAGAACTTCGGTGAGCCGAAGTGGCTGGCCTCGTTCCAGTACGAGGTGCCGTCGCCGAACGCTGCGGATGTTCAGACCTGGAGCTACGGCGTGTACGAGCCGTGCCCGGCCGGGACCCAGCCTCCCCCCGACACGATGATCTACGAGATCCACGCCGACCTCGGCAACACACCGGCGGTGATCTCGAATCTGTCACCGCTGATCGAGTACGGAACGCGAACGGTCGAAGGCCGCGACGTGCTGGCGGCGAACTACTGGAACTTCTTCGGCTCGTTCGCCACCTACTTCTTCGACGACGCCGCTGCCCGCAAGGTCACGCTGCGCCTCGGGCCGTCGATCGACAAGCACAGGCTGCGCCAGGACATCCAGACGCTGATCGGCACGACCCCGCCGATCGCCGCCCAGACGTTCACGTCGGCACCCGTGTCGAGCGAGGCGCAGGCCTGGCTCGAGTATCCAGACGATTGATGGCCCGCCCGCTCGATGACTTCGTCGCCCTGTCGGCGGTGCTGACCGGGTACACGGCAGCCGAGTTGCACGGCACGGGGATGGCCGGGACGTATCTGGGCCACGTCACGGCGATCGTCGGCGAGGCGTTCGCCACCCGCTTGTGGGAGGTCGGCCACGACGTGGTGCACCGCGCCGGCCACGACCTCGATGCGGAGATCGGGCTGCGCCTGCTCGACGATCCGGACTTCGGCCCCGTCGCCCGCAACCTGATCGTGCTGTGGTACACGGGACAGTGGGTCCAGTTGCCCCGCGAGTGGCGGCAACGCCACGGCGCCAACCCGAACGACGTCGACCTCATCCTGTCCGCCGACTCGTATACCGAGGGTCTGGTCTGGGACGCCATCGGCGTCCATCCGCAGGGGGCGAAGGCGCCGGGCTTTGCGACGTGGGTGAGCTCGGCCGACTCGGAGCGAGAGCGTGACGCCGCTCTCGTGCGACGTGGCCATCGTCGGCGCCGGGATCGCCGGGGCGATCCTCGCTCGCCGGCTCGCCGAGTGCGGCGTCGACGTCGTCGTGCTCGAGGCCGGCGAGGCCGTCGGGCTGACGTGGGAGGACTATCAGGCGAACATCCGCCAGTTCCTCGCCGCCCCGGCGAAGGTACCCAACGCGGCGTGGCCGAACAGCCCGGCTGCGCCGTCGCCGAACGTCCTCGACATCAGGTCTGTGCCGCCGGGCGGTCCACCCGGGACGGCGGGCTACTTCGTGCAGATGGGCCCAATTCCCTTCGGCAGCGACTACCAGCGCAGCCGCGGCGGAACGACGCTGCACTGGTACGGCCACTCCATCCGCATGCTGCCCGTCGACTTCGAGATGCGCACCGCCTACGGCGTCGGTGTCGACTGGCCGATCGGCTACGACGAGCTGTCGCCGTGGTACAACGAGGCCGAGCGGGAGATCGGTGTCGCCGCCGACGTCGAGGACCAGCAGCGCATCGGCGCCCGCTTCTCGCCCGGCTACGTCTACCCGATGCACAAGGTCCCGCCGTCGTACCTCGACCGCTGGCTCGGCGAACGTCTCGACGGCACGCCGGTGACGATCGGCGACGGCACCTACACAACGGGCGTCGTCCCGATCCCCGGCGGGCGCAACAGCACGCCCAACCCTGCCTACGACGGCGGTCGTGGCTACACGCCCGTGGGCGCCGTCGGCCGGCCGGACACCGGGTTGCGCTGCGAGGGCAACGCCAGCTGCATCCCGGCGTGCCCGGCGCAGGCCAAGTACTCGGCGCTGAAGACGCTCGACGCTGCGGCGCGGGCCGGTGCCCGCATCGTCCACCAGACCGTGGCCAGCCGCGTCGTGGTTGGTCCAGGGGGCGACGTCACCGGGATCGACTACCTCGCCTGGACCGGCAACACGTTCCCGCAGGCGACGCCCGGGACGATCACGGCGGCGCGCTACGTGCTCGCCGCCCACTCCGTGGAGAACGCCAAGCTGCTGCTGATGTCCGGCGCGGCGAACTCGAGCGATCAAGTCGGGCGCAACCTGATGGACCACCCGTTCCTGATCAGCTGGGCGCTCGCCGACGAACCATTGGGCACGTTCCGCGGCCCGGGCTCGACCTCGGGGATCGAAACGCTCCGGGACGGTCCGTACCGGGCCGACCACGCCGCCTTCCGGGTCGACATCGACAACTGGGGCTTCGGCATCCTCGGGTCTCCCGTCACCGACGTCAACGATGCGGTGTTCACGGCCGGCCTGCACGGCCCCGCCCTCCGCCGGCGGTTGGCCGACGTCGTCCCTCGGCAGCTGCTCATCGGCTTCGTGCTGGAACAGCTCCCGGATCCCGACAATCGGGTGACGATCGATGCCAAGAGGTGGACGGACGCCCTCGGCTTGCCGAGACCGATCCTGCACTACGACTTCGACGCCTACACACGCGCCGGTGCAGCGGCGGCGAGGAGCTGCGCCGAGCAGTGGTTCGAGCAGGTCGGCGCCGAGGATCTCACCGACTTCGGCCCCGGTCACTCACCGGTCATGCACCAGGACTTCGAGTGGCACGGCAGACCATACGCGACGATGGGCGCCGGTCACCTGTGCGGCACCCACCGGATGGGCGATGATCCGGCGACCTCCGTGGTCGACAACGAGCAGCGCAGCTGGGACCATCGCAACCTGTTCGTCGTCGGCGCCGGCAGCATGCCGACGATCGGCACGTCCAACCCGACCCTGACGCTGGCGGCGCTTGCCTGCCGCACCGCGGCGGCGATCGTCGGAGACCTCCGGTGATCACCACCCGGCGCGGGCACCGCGACGTCGCCGCGATCACCGACCTCGACCAGCTGCGGGCCGCCCTCCAGACGGCGATCGAGCTGGAGCACAGCACGATCCCGCCGTACCTCTGCGCGCTCTACTCCATCCGTGCCGGCGCCAACGTCGAAGTCGCCAAACTGATCGAGAGCGTCGTGATGGAGGAGATGCTCCACATGGTGCTCGCCGCCAACGTCCTCAACGCGATCGGCGGCGCGCCGTCGATCGCCCGTGCCGATTTCGTTCCTCGATATCCATGCACGCTGCCGCACAGCGACGGCCGGCTCGTCGTCCACTTGCGCCGCTTCTCTCCGGAGGCCGTCGACACGTTCCTGCGCATCGAGCGGCCCGAGCCGCCGCAGGCCCGGCCGCGGGTCGACCGATACCACACGATCGGCCAGTTCTACGCCGGCATCGAAGCCGGCCTCCAGCGCCTCGCCGAGGACGGCGACCTGTTCACCGGCGACCCGGCGCGGCAGATCGCCGGCAACGGTCGGGTGTACGGCATGGCCGGCGAGCCGATCGCGGTCGTCGACCTCGACAGCGCGATGCGGGCCTTGGCCGTCGTCGTCGACCAGGGCGAGGGCATCGATCACACGATCCACGACGGCGATGCCCCGCTCGGCGGCGCACTGCTGCTCGCCCACTACTACCGCTTCGCCGAGATCGCCTTCGGCCGGCGTTTCCTGCCGTCGGACACGCCGCGCACCGGTCCGACCGGGCCACCCGTGGCGGTCGACTACGACGCCGTATGGCCGATGCGCACCGATCCGACCATCGACGACCTGCCCCCGCACGGAGATGTGCGGGCGATGAGCGGGCGGTTCAACGCGACGTACAGCGAGCTGCTGGTGATGCTCGAACGGGGCTTCAACGGTGATCCCGATCGGCTCGGCGACGCCGTCGGGTTGATGTGGTCGGTGCGCTGGCAGGCCGAGGCGCTGATGCGCGTCCCGATCGGCCACGGCGCCACCGCCGGACCGACGTTCCAATGGAGCGGGCTGAACCCAGCGTGGGCGGTGGGCGAAGCTGCGACCTGCTGATCGTCGAAGGCTCAGGTGGGGACCAAGCGGTCCTGCGCTTCAGCGGCGCGGGTCATCAGCGTCTCGGCGCCCTGCTGGCGTGCGGTGGTCACCGCCCGAGCAAGCTCCGCTTCGGCTCCGGGCACGTCACCCGTCGCCGCCAACAGCTCACCGCGCAGGCGAAGGATCGCCGCAAGCCAGAAACCCTCACCGGTCTCGTCGGCAAACGTCGACGCCTCTCCGAGGATCTCCAGCGCCTCGGTCACCTCGCCGGCGCGGGCGAGCACGTCGGCGAGCAGGTAGAGGAAGTATGTCGTGCCGAGCTGTGAGCCGGTCGCCCGCCAGTCGACGAGCCCCTGACGGATGTCGGCCGCGGCGACCGCCGGGTCGCCGTCGCGGCTGTCCGCCCAGCCACGCATGATCTCTGCCCAGCCGATCCAGAAGGCGAAACCCTGTTCGGCGGCGAAGCGCCCGACCTCGTCCGCCCTCGTGCGCACCGCGGCGACGTCGCCTTGGAACTGGCGCAACCAACTGTCGAACGACAGGGCCAGCGCCAGCGTGAACGGGTGGCCGAGTGACCGCGCCCGGTCGACGGCGCTGTCGCTCATGGCGTTGGCTTCGGAAGTGCGACCCTGCAGCCAGAGCGCCCAGGCCGCGTAGGCCCGGCTGGTGATGCCGGCATCGGCGACGTCGTTGAGCGTCGGGCCGTGCCGGCCGTTGTCGCGCTGGCGGGCGTCCGTCGAGATGGCATGCTCGAGCGCCCGAAGCGCCCTGGGCTTGTCGTCACCGCGGTACACGAGCACGCAGCCGGCCGCCCGGCCCGCTGCCACCCTCAGCTGCGGTTGATCGGCTCGGGCGGCGAGGACGCCGAGCCGATCAGCCACGTCGAGGGCGATGTCGTACTCGGCGCGTAGCAGGTGCATGCGGAAGATCCCATACAGCGCCTCGAACAACTGGGTCACGTCGCCGAGCGCATCGCCGAGGGCGAGGGCCCGACGGTAGACCTCCTCGACCTCAGCCGACCCATAGCCACGCGTCGCCATCAACGGTGCCCCGAGGCGAACGAGGAGAGTCAGCTCCTTCTCGTCGCGTGCTCGCCCCGAGGGAAGCTTCGGCACGAGCTCGAGTCCGGCGGTGAGGTGGGCGACCGCCTCTCGATCGGCAGATCGCTCCAGCGCCCGTTCACCAGCAAGCAACCAGAACTGCAGCGCTCGCTCTGGCATCGCCGCCGAGGCGAAGTGGTGGGCGACAACTTCTGGGTTGAGTTTGGCCTCGGGCCGCGTCGCCAGCGCCTCGGCGATCACCCGATGGTGGGCAACCCGGGTGCTCCGGAGCAACGAGTCGTAGGCGACGTCCTGGACGAGCGAGTGCTTGAACGTGTAGCCGACCGAGTCCGCCCCCCGCTGGCGTTGCAGCAGGCCCGACGCCACGAGGTGCTCGAGCCCGCGCTCGAGCACCACCTGCGGGCCTGGCCAGATTGCCTGCAAGAACTCGCCGGAGACCTCTCTGCCGAACGTGGCGGCCAGCTGCGCGACCTCAATGGCCGAGCCCTGGCGATCGAGGCGGGCCATCAGCAGATCGCGCAGTGTCGACGGGACGGGCCGGGCCAACGCCGCGTGGGCCGCCACGGCGTCCGCCGAGACGTCGAGCAGCATCTCGGTCATCTCCTCCACGAAGAGCGGGACGCCGTCGGTGCGATCAGCGATCTGGCGCTGCAGGTCGGCGGGGAGTTGGCGGCCGCCGCACAGCTGGGCGACGACCCGGTCGACCTCTGCAGCGCGCAGACCGCCGAGGGCCAGCGCCACCGCGCCGTCGATCGCCGGCCACGGGAGCGGATGATCGCTGCGGTGGGTGATCACGGTGAGCAGCCCGTTCGGCGGGTGACCGGCGAGCAACTCCGCCATCAGGTCGACGGTTGTCGGATCGAACCAGTGGACGTCCTCGCAGACGAGCAACGTGGCCCGCTCGGCGGCGAGCCCGAGCAGCAGGCCGGTGAGCACGTCGAGCGTCCGGCGGCGGCGAGCCTCAGGTCCGAGCGGGACCTGCGGGTGCTCCACGCCTCGGTCGACCTCGAGCAGTTCGGCGATCACGTCGACAGCGTCTGCCGGTGGTTGGTGAGATCGAGCGACCAGTTGTTCAATGCGATCGAGGGCATCGTCGACGACGGCGTCGTGCTCGATCCCGGTCACCAGGCGGAGGTGGTCGATGATCGGTTGCATCGCGCTGTTGCGCAGGCGCGGGGAGCCACGCAAGCCGACGACTGTGCCGCCGTCCGCCTTGACGCGCTCGCGCAGTTCGAGGACGAGGCGACTCTTGCCGATGCCGGGCTCTCCGCTGATCACCGTCACCTGCCCGGCACCCGTGCGGGCCGCCTCCCAGCAGCGCGACAGCACGCCCATCTCCGCGTCGCGCCCGACCAGTGGCGTCCTTGCCCGGCCACCTGCCTCGAGCCGGCTCCTCGCCGACGTTTCGCCGCCCACGACGAACAGCGGTACCGGGTGGTCGACGCCTCGCAACGACTGCGTTCCGAGCGACTCGACGGTGACGAACCCGTCGACGAGCGCCCACGTGCTGCCAGTGATCACCACCTGCCCGGGCTTCGCCACACTCTGCACGCGCGCCGCGATGTTGGGGGTCTCGCCGACGGCGTCGGCCGACATTCGAGAGGCGCCGGCTCCCATCTCGCCGACAACGACGAGCCCGGTGTGCACGCCGACACGTGCCGAGAGGTCGCCGATGCCCACCTCGGCTGCCAACGCCGGCATCTCGCCGACGATTCGCAGCCCGGCGCGCACCGCTTCGAGGGCGTCCTCCTCGTGGGCACTCGGAAACCCGAAGAAGGCGAGGATCCCGTCGCCCTGGTAGTTGGCCACGAAGCCATCGTGAGCAACGATCGCGTCAACGCAGCGGGCCTGGTAGCTGAGCACAACCTTGCGCAAGTCCTCGGGATCGAGGCGGCCCGACAGCGGCGTCGAGCCGACGAGGTCGACGAACATCACCGTCAGGTGGCGTCGTTCGCCCTCGATGAGGCGGCTGCTCCCGTCGGAGGCGGTGGACGAATCGCCGAGGGACGCGCCGCACCGGTCGCAGAACCGGTGGTCGGGAGCGTTCTCCTTCGCGCAGTCCGGACAGGTCCGGACCCGAGCCGCGCCACACCACCCGCAGTACGAGGCGTCAGCGTCGACGGCCCGACCACACCCCGCGCAGATCGCGCCCTCTCCCGGTTCCGCCACCGAGGCGAGTGTACGAGACGTCGTCCCCGAAGCGCCTGCATTCGTCCACAATCGCCCAGCGAGGGCGGCCTCGACCCACAACCGTGTTGGCCAAATGTCCGCGACGGAGCGGGCCAGATGACCGGGCAACCCAATGTCGAACGCATCACGATCGACTTATGCCCGTCGACTCATCAACCTGCGACTACGCCACCGCACGGACGACCCACGCCAGCGCTCAGGCTCGCGTGGCGCCACGTCGAGGGCCGCTTGTCGTGCCAATGGATCGCCGTATCCAACAACGAGCCGACCGCCTCGGCCAAACTCGCAGATGCGGCCTGACGGCCATGACGAGCCCTGCACGGACACAGCCCCCGCAGCCCAGTCAGGCCATCGTGCGATCGCGCCACTCAGTGCGTTCGACCCCCCGGTCGGGACAACGCGTTGTCCGTGGCGTTCCGTCGAGCCATGCGACGTCGCGTGCACGATTCGAGGTCCTCGAGAGGCCCAGCGCCGTGCGCGACGCTGGCCAGGTGCCGCCCGTCGAGATGAGCCGACTCGCTCGCCTGTGCTGGGCGATCGACGCCCGGCGAGGGGTGCTGGCGGTGATCAATATCGCCGCTGCCGGCAGCTTCGTGATTGGCTGCGTGGGGTTCTACAGGCCGGCGTGGTACGTGCCGTCGGTGACGATGTTCCTGATCGGCAGCTTGTTGTTCCTCCTCGGTGCGTTGGCGACAGCCCTCGTTGAGCACGGCCCGTCGAAGTAGGTCGCGGCCCGA
>CAVSZO010000043.1:0-20918 GCA_963732335.1 Ilumatobacteraceae bacterium
CGACCGGGTCGAGGCGTATCGCCGACAGGCCAACGCCCACGCCTGGTCGTCGGCGATCGTGACCGCCGCCAGCCTGGCCATCTCGTTCTCCTCGACGGCCTGCAAGGTGTTCGAGGTCAAGCCGCTGCGCAACCCGATGCAGCACGACCTGGTCACCAACCCGTTCACCGTCGACGGGCGGCTTCGTGCATCCACCGACGGCGCAACCGGGTCTCGGCATCGAGGTGATCGACGAGGTGGTCGACCGCTACCGCGAGCGGCCGTCACGGTGACCGAGGAGTCACGGATCCCCGATGGGATCCGCCGCGGCGCTGACCATCGAAAGAATCGATCTCGTCGCCATTCGCGTCCCGCTCGATCGCACGTATCGCGGCAGCAAGTACCGGATGACCCATCGGTCGACGATCATCACCCAGGTGCACACGTCGGCCGGGATCGTCGGCGAGGCCTACGCCGGTGACGAGGACGCCGGGCTCGAGGAGATCGCCGCCATCATCCGCGACGAGATCACACCGCAGCTGATCGGCCTCGATGCCCGGGCTGTCGAGCGTTGCTGGGAGAAGGCCAGGCCGGCGACGTTCGACATCTTGCGTGATCGGCGCCTCGGGTTGGTGGCGTGCGCGTGCGTCGACGCGGCGATCTGGGACGCGATCGGCAAGGCCGTCGGCGAACCGCTGTGGCGCCTGTGGGGCGGCTATCGCAACTCGATTCCGGTCACCTCGATCGGCGGGTACTACGGCACCGGCGTGAGCATCGAGGAGGAGATCGCCGAGTTGCAGTCGCGCGGGCTGGCGGGGATGAAGTTCAAGGTCGGTGGTCTGTCGCCGGCGGAGGACGCCGAGCGGTTCATCGAAGCCCGCAAGGCGGCCGGCGACGAGTTCATCCTGATGGCGGACGCCAATCAGGGCTGGCAGGTGCACGAGGCTGTCGACTTCGCCCGTCGAGTCGCCGATCACGGTCTCTACTGGTTCGAAGAGCCATGCGTGTGGGCCAACGACCGGCTGGCGATGCGCGACGTGCGGCTGATGAGCGGACAGGCCGTGTGCGCCGGCCAGAGCGAGTTCTCGGCCGGAGGTTGCCGCGACCTCTTCGTCGCCGGCGCCGTCGACTTCTGCAACTTCGACGCTTCGTGGTCGGGCGGGCCGACCGAATGGCGACGCGTCGCGGCGATGGCTGCGACGTTTGGCGTGCGCATGGCCCACCACGAGGAAGCACAGGTCTCCAGTCACCTGCTGTGCTCGATCCCGCACGGAACGTTCGTGGAGATCTTCCACGAGCAACGTGATCCGATCTGGCACCACCTCATCGCCAACAAGCCGGACCTGCGCGATGGCTCGATCACTCTGACGGAACGGCCCGGACTCGGCTGGGAGCTCGACTGGGACTACGTCGAGCGCTACCGCGTGCCTCTAGGAGACCCTCGGCGTCGAGCGCGGTGAGTACGTCGTCGGCAGCAGCACGGTCTGCGGCGGCTGACCGGCGGCTGCGTCGAGCAACAACCGCGCCGCTTCGGCACCCATGCGGTGGGGATCGCGCGAAACGACTGAGATGGCCGGCTGAACGATCTCCAGCAGGTCCAGTTCGTCGAGGGCCACGAGGCCAATGTCGCGTCCGGCGGTGAGGTTCCGCTCGGCGAGCGCCTTGAGCACCCCGACGGTCACCTGCGCTCCCCCGGTGAGGATCGCCGTCGGCGGCTCCGGCCCATCCAGCAGGACATGGGTCTGCTCGTGGGCGAAGTCGCCGGCGAACGAGCCGAGGACGACGTAGCGGTCGTCGTGGGTCAGTCCGGCGATCGAGAATGCATCCTTCAAACCACGCAACCGTTCGCGCACCGGTCGTACGTTGCGCTGGCCGCTCAGCAAGGCGACGCGTCGATGACCGTGGGCGATGAGGTCGTCGGTGGCTGCGCGAACCCCGGTGTAGTGGTCACACAGCACCGCCGAAACGTTGCTTTCGGGCAGCGTGCGGTCGACGAGGACGTACGGCGTCTCGAGGTTGGTCAGCGCCTCGATCGTCGGCGCGTGATCCTCGGTGACGAGGTTGAGGATCAGACCGTCGACGCGCCGGCGCCGGAGCACGCTGATGTGGTTGGCCTCGACCTCCGAGTCGCCATCCGAGTTGACGAGCAGCATCACGAACCCGCGCTGGCGAAGGAAGTGCTCGGCGCCGTTGGCCATCGCCGCAAAAAACGGGTTGGCGATGTCGCGGATGAGGAACCCGATCGTGTACGTGCTCCCCGTGCGCAGGCTCTGGGCGAGAAAGTTGGGCTCGTAGCCGAGCTCCCTGGCCGCCTCGTGGACTCTCCGGCGCATCTTCCTGCTGACGTCGGGATGGTCGCTCAGGGCCCGTGACACCGACGACAGGGCAACGCCGGCGCGCGCCGCCACATCGTGCATCGTTGGGCGCCGGGGGACCTCGTCGTCCTCGAAGGTGTGCTCGCTCATCAGTCGGTTGACGCTCGGCGGAAGCCGTTCGTACACTTGCCAGAATCAATACTGGAAACGATTTGGAATCGAGCGTCCAGGCTACAGACTTCGCCTTCATCGATGCGCACATCCACGTCTACGACCTCGGTCATCCGACGCTGCGGTACTCCTGGCTGGAGCCCGAGTTCATCCACCCGGTGATCGGCAACATCGACGCCATCAAGACCTACCGCTACCTGCTCGACAACTTCACCGCCGAGACGCGCTTCGCCGGGGTCATCGGTGCCGTACACGTCCAAGCAGCGCTCGGGAGCACCGATCCGGCACAAGAGAGCGAGTTCGTCAACGGCCAGCTGACCGCCGACACGATGCCCGTGATGCTCGTCGGTGACGCCCGGATGCAAGCGGACGACGTCGAGGACACCCTTGCCCGCCATGCCAGACATGCCAACTTCCGGGGCATTCGCGACTTTGCCGTCGGCGACTACCTCGTCGATCCGACGTTCCACCGCGGCTATGCGCTGCTCGAGAAGTACGGGATGTCCTACGACCTCGACGCCACCCCCGAGAACATGACGAAGGCCCGCGACCTCGCCCTCAAGTTCCCAGGCATCGACCTCATCCTCGGCCACGCCGGGTTCCCCCAGGAGCGCACCGCCGAGTATCTCGAGTTCTGGACGGCCGGCATGCAAGCGCTGGCCGAGGCTCCGAACACCGCCTGCAAGATCTCCGGCTTGGGGATGGTCGATCAGCGCTGGACGGTTGGTTCGCTGCGCCCGTGGGTGCTCGGGTGCATCGAGGCGTTCGGCGTCGATCGGTGCATGTTCGGCACGAACTGGCCGGTCGACCGGCTGTTCTCCAGCTACGGCGATCTCGTCGACGCTTACCGGGAGATCGTCGCCGAGTTCACCGCCGAGGAGCAGCGCAAGCTGTTCGTCGACAACGCTCGACGGTGGTACCGATTCGCATGAGCGAGCGCATCCGGGTGGGTGTCGTGGGCACGGGGTGGTGGGCCACCCAAGCCCACCTTCCAGCGCTGACGACCTACGACGGGGCCGAGGTGAAGGCGCTCGCCGATCCGGACCCCCAGAAGCTCGCCACCGCTGCCGAGCGGTTCGGGGTCGGCAAGACGTTCCAGGATCCCGGCGAGCTGTTCTCGTCGGGACTCGTCGACGGTGTGCTCATCGCCGTCCCCCACGTCCACCACTACCCGCTCGCCAAAGCGGCGCTCGACGCCGGTCTCCACGTGATGCTCGAGAAGCCGATGGTCCTCGAGTCGAACCATGCCTGGGACCTGGTCGACACTGCCGAGGCGCGTGACCTCCACATGATGCTCGGCTACACCTACCAGTTCACCCGCGCCGCCGAGCGCGTCGCCGAGCTGGTCGGCTCGCGCATCGGCGAGTTGCTCCACGTGTCGGGGCTGTTCGCATCGATGGTCGAGTCGTACTACCGGGGCCAGCCCGGCGACTACGAGCCCGTCTTCCGGTTCCCGGTCACCGGGCCGTCGGCGTCGACGTATGCCGATCCGGCGATCTCCGGTGGCGGGCAGGGCCAAACGCAGATCACCCACGCCATGGGGATGGTGCTGTGGGCCACCGGCCGGCGGGTGACCGAGGTCTCGGCCTACATGGCCAACCGCGACCTCGCCGTCGATCTCGTCGACGGCATCGCCTATCGCTTGGACAACGGCGCCGTCGGCACGATGGGCGCCACAGGAAGCCTGCGCCCCGAGCAACCGTCCCAGCAGGAGTTCCGCTACTACGGAACCGAGGGGTTCGTGCTCCAGGACCTCCTCGCCGGCACGGTCGTCGCCCACTTCAACGATGGAACGAGCGAGGAGATCGAACCGCTGACGGCTGATGAGATCTTCCCCTCGGCGGCGCCAAGTCGCCGGTTTGTCGACCTCATCGCCGGCCGCGCCGAAAATCGGGCGCCCGCCCGTCCCGCCGCCCACGTCGTCGAGTTCCTCGAGGCCGCATACCGGTCGGCGGCGGAGGGCGGCAGTGCCGTACGCATTCCCGCCCGTGGCTGACCCCGAGATCGTCGCTGCACAGGGCGAATGCCGGTTGACAAGGACCGAAGAGCGATGACACAATCCATGCTGGAATCGATTGCGATCGTTCGTGATCGATCAGTCAACTTGCAACATCTGGGTTGGCGGACACCGCCCGTGCGGACGGTGGCGGGAGAGGACGGGGGATGGGGCGGCCGGAGGTGCTGCTGATGGACGAGCACACCGATGCGCCGAGCGCGTCGGCGCGCTTGTCCCAGGTGAGCGAGGCGACCGACCGGCTGCTGCCACGAGCGAATGCGTCGCATCGGCGCCGCCGGCTCCCCGAGGAACTTGGCGTCATCGTCGCCCTCGGCCTGCTCATCGGCGTGATCGGGGCGCTCAAGCCGGCATTTGTCGATCCCGACAACCTGCTCAACCTCACCGCCAGCAACGCCTTCGTCGGCATCCTCGCGCTCGGGATGGTCTTTCTGCTGGCGATGCGGGAGATCGATCTCTCCATCGGGTGGATGTTCAACTTCTCGGCGGTCGTCTGCGCGCTCGCCATCCGCAATGGTGTCGACCCATTCGTTGCTGCAGCGTTGGGCATCGCTTTCGGAGCGCTCCTCGGACTGTTCAACGGCGTCCTCGCGGTAGGCCTGCGCCTCCCCGTGCTGATCGTCACGCTCGGCACCTTGTCGATGTACCGGGGGCTGTCGCTCGTCGTCAATGACTCGCGAGCGGTCGTCCCGCCGCGCGAAGTCAGGGACGCGCCCTTCTTCGAACTCCTGACCGCCGATGTGCTGGGAGCCATCCCGGTCGTCACGATCGTGTTCGTCGCCCTCGCCGTCGTACTCCACGTGGTTCTCCACAAGACCCGTTTCGGCTACCGCACGCTGGCCATCGGCAGCAACCCCGAGGCGGCCCGTCTCGCCGGTGTGCCGATCGGCCGCACCAAGATCCAGGTCCTCGTGTTGATGGGGGCGCTCTCCGGACTCTCAGGGGTGCTCTTTGTGGGCTTCCGCGGCGCGGTCGACCCCAACTCGGGAGCCGACTTTCTCCTCCCGGTCATCGCCGCCGTGATCATCGGCGGCACACCGCTCGCCGGCGGTGCCGGCACGATCGCCGGCACATTGATCGGCGTGCTGATCATCGCTGTCATCGGTAGCGGGGTCGTGTTTCTCGGCATCGACGCCGTGTGGAGCACGTTCGTGACCGGCCTCGTCATCGTCATCGCCGTCGGCGTCGACCAACTCGTCCGGCAACGCCGCAAGCAGATCGGCGAGCGATCCCAGGAGGCGATCTGACCAATCACACCGTCCCAACACGGACCAACCACGCAGTCACGCGTACAACCACAGATGGAGAGAACATGAGCACGAGCAGACGACATCGCCCACTTATCGCGGCGCTCGCCTTGGGAGCGGTGGCCTTGGTCGCCATCGGCCCCACGGCGACGGCTACGGGGACGACCGAGCCACCTGCCGACACGTCGTCAGGAACCGAGCCGCCGGCTGACTCGGCGGCGGGTACCGCAGCAGTCCCGGATGACGACCTGACGATCGGATTCGTCACCCACGTCGTCGGCAACCCGTTCATCCAGCAGATCATCGATGCGGCGGAGTTCGCCGCCGAAGACCTCGGCGTCGCCATCGAGGTGACTGGTCCTCCGGGTGGCGACCCCGACGAGCCAGCTGACCGCTGGCGGAGGGCTCGTGTCGCCGGGCGTCGACGGACTGGCCGATCTCGGTGCCGGGGGAGTCGATGGCCAACGGCCTCAACGAGATCGTCGAATCCGGCGTGCCCGTCGTCCAGTTCAACCTGTTGAGCACCAGCGTCGACGCGCCGTACGTTGGCGAGCGGTCGATGGAGTCCGGGCGCATCCTCGGCGCAGCAGGTGCTCGAGATGCTCGGCGGTGCCGAGGCGACCGGCAGGTGATCATCGGCAACTGCTTCCCCGGATTCCCCGTGCTGGAGAACCGGGCAGTCGGTGTACAGGAGTCGCTCGCCGAGGCTCCCGGGCTGGAGATGCTCGGACCCTTCGACGTGACCGTCGAACCAGCCTCGAACTACGCCGCCTGGGAGTCGCTGCTCGCTGCCAACCCCGAGGCCGTCGCCCTCATCGGGCTGTGCGCCCCGGACCTGGCCAGCCTCGGACCGCTCCAAGAGGCCAACCCCGATTCCGACTTCATCGCCGGCGGCTACGACCTCACTGAGGACAACCTGGCTGCGATCGAGGACGGCTTCGCCGACGTGGCGATCGGCCAAACACCGTTCATGCAGGGGTACCTGCCCGTCTACATGCTCGTCGACGCGTTGCGCAACGGCACCGAGCTGGAGCTCTCGTTCATCGACGCCGGCACCGAGATCGTCACCGCCGACCGCGTCATCGAACCGTTCGGGCTGCCCGAGCTGACGTTCGACGAACTGCTCGAGTTGGCTGCGTCGCCGGAGGCGGCCCGGGAGTACTACCAGCCGCTCGTCGACGGGGTGATCGCCGATTGGCAGGACAACGTCGAGCCGATCGAGGCGGAGTCCGAGTAACCGAACATCTCGGGTGGGCGGCGCCGGCGGACGCCGCCCACCCCGCAGGGTCTGAGCCGTATGGTCACGATCAAGATCGAACAGCTGCGCAAGACCTTCGGAGGCATCGTCGCCGTCGAGGGGATGGACCTCGAGGTCGGCTCGGCGAGCATCCATGCCATCGTCGGCGAGAACGGCGCGGGCAAGTCGACGCTGATGAAGGCCCTCGCCGGAGCGATCAGTCCCGATGCCGGGTCGATCTCGCTCGACGGCGAACCGATCGAGCTGGCGTCGGCGCAGGCAGCCCGCAACAACGGCATCGGGATCGTCTACCAGGAGCTGAGCATTCTCCCAGACCGTCCGCTGTTGGCCAACCTGTTCGTCAACCGCGAGCCGACCCGCTTCGGCCTCGTCGCCACCCGGGAGATGGAACGACGCGCCCGCCCCGTGCTCGCCAGGCTCGGGCTCGACGTCGGTCTCGATGTACCGGTCGGGCGAGTGTCGATCGCCGAGCGTCAGTTGATCGAGCTTGCCAGGGTGCTGTTGGAGCATCCGCAGGTGCTCATCCTCGACGAGCCGAACTCAGCCCTCAACGACACGGAGACGCAACGGCTGTTCGCGATCCTGCGCGAGCTGGCAGCCCAAGGCATCACGGTGCTCTACGTCTCGCACCGTTTGGAGGAGGTCTTCGAGATCGCCGACCGCGTGACGGTGATGCGAGACGGCCGGGAGATCCTCACCCGCGACACCAAGACACTGACCATCCCACAAGTGGTCGAGGCGATGGTCGGCACGAAGCAGGAGGAATTGTTCCCTGCGCGCCCTCGTGCCGTCGACGGGGAGGATCGCGAGTCGCTCGTCGTCACCGGCCTCACCGTTGGTACCGGGCTCGTCGACGTCAGCTTCGAGGCCAAGGCTGGCGAGATCGTCGGCCTCGCGGGCATTGCCGGATCTGGTATCGAAGTGCTGCTCGGAACCCTGTTCGGCGAGCGTCGAGCCTCCGCCGGCACGGTTCGCTTTCCGGACGGGGGCGGCCTGCCGTCGAGCCCAACCCGCGCCGCTCGGCGCAAGATCAGCCTGGTGCCGGCCGACCGCCGCACGCAGGGTCTGATGCTCGATCGGAGCGTCGGTAGCAACATCGTCCAGGTAGCCGTCGGAGCCCTGCGATCAGCCAACCCGTGGCTGTCACGGGGGGCGGTCGACGCCGTCGCCGACCGGCAGATCGGTCAGCTTGGGATCCGGACCGCCGGGCCGTTCGCCCTCGTGTCAGAGCTGTCCGGAGGAAACCAGCAAAAGGTCGTGCTCGCCAAGTGGCTCGAGGTGTCGCCTTCCGTCGTCCTCCTCGACGACCCGACGCGGGGCGTCGACGTCGGCGCCAAGCACGAGATCTACACACTCGTCCGTCAGCTCGCCGACTCCGGGCGGATCGTCCTGTTGCGGTCGACCGAGCTGCCCGAGATCGTCGGCCTGGCCGATCGCATCCTCGTCTTCTACCGCGGGCGGCTGACAACGGAGTGCAGAGCGGTCGATGTCGGGGCAAGCGACCTGCTGCGTGCCGTCAACACCGGAGCCCTGTAGTGCACCATGAGTCCACCATGAGTAAGGGAGATAGCCGATGATCCGTCGAGCATTCACGATGCGCCTGCAGCCCGGCGGGCTGGCCGAGTACCGGCGGCACCACGACGCGATCTGGGATGAGCTGGTCGCCGAGATCGAACGCCAGGGCATCGCCCAGATCACCATCTTCGAGAACGACCCGGTGCTGTTCCTCTACTCCGAGATCACCGACGAAGAAGCCTGGGACCGCCTGTGGCACACCGAGGTCCATGACCGGTGGGGGGAGATCATGAACCCGCTGATGGAGTTCGGGCCTGACGGGATCGTCGCTTCCTCCGAACTGCGCGAGGTGTTCCACTTGCGCACGGGCGCCGACGGCAGCTGAACGACCGGCAATGTCGATCGACATTCAGCAACGGGTGGCCGTCGTCACCGGCGCCAGCCGCGGGCTCGGGCACGACATCGCCGTCGCCCTGGGGAGGCGCGGGCACCCGGTTGTGCTCGTCGCCCGCTCGGCGGAAGCGCTGGCCACGACCGAGCACGAGGTTCGTGCCGCCGGTGGCGTGGCCATCGCCGTTCGCGCTGACGTCAGCGACCCGGCCGCGGTTGAGGCTCTGCGGGCGCAGGTGCTTGAAACGGTCGGGCCGCCGCTCATCGCCGTCAATGCGGCGGGCGTATTCGGACCGATCGAGTTCGTGAAGGACAGCAATCCCGAGGAGTGGATCGCCACGGTCATGGTCGACGCCGTCGCCCCGTACCTCATCGCTCGGGCGTTCGTCGGCGGCATGATCGAGGTCGGCTGGGGGCGAATCATCAACGTCACGTCGGCAGCATCACTTCACCCGCCAGGCCCGCTCAACAGTGCGTACGGGACCGCCAAGGTTGCGTTGAACCAGCTCACCCGCCATCTCGCGGCCGAACTCGTGGGAACTGGTGTCACGGCCAACGTGATCCATCCCGGCGACGTGAAGACCGAGATGTGGGCCGACATCCGCGATCGCGCCATCGCTGCCGGCCCGGCAGCAGCGGCGTACCAGCAGTGGGCGCAGTGGGTTGACGAGACCGGGGGCGACCCGACGTACAAGGCGGTCGATGCCGTGCTCCGGCTGTGTGAGGACGAGGCCGCGGAAATCTCCGGGCAGTTCTGCTGGATCGACGATCCGCTGCAGGCACCGATCCCGAGCTGGGACACGGTGGCGGACGCCAGGCCGTGGACGGCTGACGACGACTGACTATCAGACCAGGTCGGCCCGGTCGCGGTACGGGTCGAGACGGCTGTCCGTAGGGTCCAGCTCGGTGACGAGGATGTCGATCCGCCCGAGGTCGAAGCCGCGGGCCGGGGCGCGATGACCGAGTTTCGACGCGTCGACCGCCAGCACGATCTCGGCCGCCGCCCCGGCGAGCGCCAGCTTGGCCTCGGCATCGAGCAGCGTCGACTCGCTCGACCCGAGTTCGGGATCGAGCGCTGACGCGCTCACGAACAGCCGGCGCAACATCACATCGCCCGCGGCGCGGGTCGCCAACGGCCCGACGAGGCTGCCCGTTGACTCGTCGAGCTCGCCGCCGGTGAGCAACGCGGTGACGCCCGGGTGACCCTGCAGCGAGCGGAACGTGTCGAGTCCATTGGTCAACACCGTCAGGTTGCGCACCGGGGCGAGGCGGGCGGCGAGACGTTGCAGTGTCGACGAGGCGTCGATGCCGATCGCCCCGCCGACGCCGACGAGATCGATCAACTTGTCGGCGATCCGCCCCTTGGCCCGAGAGTTCTGCTCCGCCCGGGCGGCGAACTGCTGTGGCCCGACGGCGACGGCGCCGCCGCGCACACGGTGGGCGACGCCCTCGTCGACCAGCACGTCGAGGTCCCGGCGGATCGTCATCTCGCTGACGTCGAGTTCGCCGGCGAGCTGCACGACCCGAACCCGTCCGTCGACGTCGAGGCGCCGGCGGATCAGCCCGAGCCGGTCCATGCTCTCGAGGTTCACCGTAACTGCGTTCCCCGGCCACGCAGGCCGGTTGTGGCCGCTCCTCGGCTGGCGCCTCGTCGCTCGCACGTCGCTCGACCAGGGTCCTGCGGCTCACACAGTGTGCGCCTGGCCTCGGCCACCGATCGGAACACGCCGAGGGCGAGGCCCTGGGACATCGCGTTGCCGAGTGCCGTCGCCTCCACCGGGCCAACCGTGACCGAACCCTTGACGTGCTCGGCGAGGAGCTGCAGCAGCAGCGCAGATCGCGCCCCGCCACCGAACAACTGGACGCTCGGCAGACCGAGCTGGGCGACGATCGCCGCCGTCGACTGCGCCATCGACTCGACGGCGCAACGGATGATCTCCGCCCGTGACGCCTCCCCGAGCCCGGCGGCCGCCGACAGCTCGGCCGGCATGTCGGCAGGAGCAAGGAAACGCGGATCCGTGGCGTCGGCGGCGGGCACCGGACCGGCGCTCGCCGCGGCAGCGAGCAGCTCGTCCAGATCGGGATCACCCCACGACCGGCGGCACTCCTCGACCAACCACCATCCGGCGACATTGCGCAGCAGGCGGATGCCGCCGGCCGCACCCTGTTCGTTGGAGAGGCGAGCGAGCCGGGCCGCCTCCGACGTGTCCGGTCGAGCGAGCATGCGGCCGACGAGCAACCAGGTCCCCGCCGACACGAAGGCCGCCCCGTCGACGGCGCCCCCGAGCACTGCCGAAGCGGTGTCGTGGCCGCCAACGAGATGCACGGGAACACCACGCCACTTCCCCACAAGCGTGCCGGGAGGACGCACTGCCGGCAGCAGGGCGGGCCGCAGCCCGACCGCGTCGGCGAGCTCGGCCGACCAGTCGCCGGTCGCGAGATCGAGCAGCCCGGTGGTTCCGGCGCTCGTCAACTCGGCCGTGATCTCGCCGGTCAGGTGGTAGGCGAGTAACTCCGGGAGCATCAGCAGGTGGCGGGCCTGGGAGAGCGCGGCTCGATCGTGGACGGCGACCTGGAAGATCGTGTTGATCTCCATCAACTGCAGTCCGGAGATCTCGTACAGGCGCCGCTCGCCGATCCGTTCGACGATCTGGTCGTATCCGGCGGTGCGCGGATCGCGGTACGAGACCGGCGCTTCGACGAGTTCGCCGGTGGCGTCGAGCAGGCCGTAGTCGACGCCCCAGGCGTCGACGCCGATCGACGCCATCGGCCCGCGGGCGCGTACCCGCTCGAGACCGCGCTCCATCTCGGCGACGAGCCGGTCCCAGTCCCAACGCAGCGTCCCGTCGGCGCCGGCCACGGGGTGATGGGCATAGCGATGGACGATCTCCAGCTCGGGCTCGGGCACATCGAGGTCGATCCGGCACACCCGGATCGATGTCGCCCCGAAGTCGACGGCAGCAACCGCAGTCGGCATCGGCCCGACGCTTTACAAACCGGTGGCCAACGTCGTCGAGCCGCGTTCTTCGACCATTGCTCGGCGATATCCGACGCGGCGGAGGGCGAGCAACGGATCGATGGCGGCACCGTTGCGCCGGCGAGCCTCGGCGACGATCGGCCGAACGTCGCTGCGGAACGCCCGCTGCAACACCTCGGCGGCGATCGCCGGGTCGTTGTCGTCCTGGGCGGCCTCGAGCGCGCCGTAGTCGAGCGAGGGCCGCCTGGGCGACGGTGACCTGGATCTGGTCGGTCGCCTGGATCATGTCCTCGAGCGGGTCCTTGAGGTTGTGCGAGGCATCGAGCATGTAGGCGACGTCCGGCATCCGGCCGCCGCCGTGCTTGAACAGCTCGACGACGATGAGGAAGAACTGGTACGGGTGGATCGAGCCGACGGTGAGGTCGTCGTCGCCGTACTTGGAGTCGTTGAAGTGGAAGCCACCGAGCCGGCCGACCATCGCCAGCCGGCTGACGACCTGCTCGATGTTCGTGTTCGGGAGGTGGTGGCCGAGGTCGACGAGACACGCCGCCCGCTCCCCCGCGTGCTGGGCGAGCAGCAGCGACGACCCCCAGTCGGCGTTGACCGACGAGTAGAACGCCGGCTCGTAGGGCTTGTGCTCGGTGAACATCCGCCAGCCGTCGGGCAAGGCGTCGTGGATCTCCCGCAGGCCGTCGGCGACCCGCTCGAACTGCCGGCGGAAGTCGGCTTGCCCGGGATGGTTCATCCCGTCGGCGAGCCACACCGTCAGAGCTGTCGATCCGAGCTGCTCGCCGAGCTCGATGCAGTAGACGTTGTGCTCGACGGCCCGCTTGCGGGCGTCGGGTGAGGAGTGGGCGAGCGAACCGAACTTGTAGCTGATCTCACCGCCGGCCGTGGTGGTGGCGTTGTCCTGGAACGTGTTCGAGTTCATCGCGTCGAACCCGATGCCGAGCTCGGCGGCGTACTGGCGCAGCGCCGCCGGGTCGTCTGGGTCGTCCCACGGGACGTGCAGGCTCACCGCCCGGTTGGCGCCGGTGACGGCGTTGAGGGCGGCGATGTCGTCGAGCTTCTCGACCGTCGAGCGTGGCTCACCACCGCCGGGGAAGCGACCGAATCGTGTGCCCCCGGTGCCGACTGCCCACGAGGGTGCGGCCACGCTGAACCGCTGCACCTCGTCGACGACCGGCTCGACGTCGACCTCCCACCGGGCCAGCTGCTCGGCGCAGCCGTCGAAGTCAGCCTGGTGACGGCTCTGTCGTTCGACCTCGACCTCGGCAATCGCTTCCGGTGTGATCCGCATCGGCATCCTGAACCCCCGTTGTCCTCATGGCCGGCTCCTGCCCGCCACCAAATCATCTCAAGAACGCTGCGGCGACACCGCCGTCGACCGGGATCGTCAACCCGGTGGTCCGCGACAAGTGGCCTCCCACGAGCACGAACACCGCCTCGGCGACGTGCTCCGGGAGGATTTCACGGCCGAGCAGCGTGCGCCCGGCGTAGTACTTCCCGAGGTCCTCCGGGGCGACTCCGTAGGCGTCGGCGCGCTGGCGCAGCCACTCCCCCTGGAAGATCCCGGATCCCTGCACCACACCGTCTGGGTTGACACCGTTGACGCGGATGTCGTGGACCCCGAGCTCGGCGGCGAGCAGGCGGATCTGGTGGGCCTGATCGGCCTTGGCCGCACCGTAGGCGACGTTCTGCGGCCCGGCCACGACCGCGTTCTTGGACACCACATAGACGATGTCGCCGCCGATGTCCTGCTCGATCATCTGGCGGGCGGCACCACGGCTGACGAGAAACGAGCCGCGGGCGAGCACAGCGTGGAGACGATCCCAGTCGTCGACGGAAGTCTCGATGAGCGGCGCCGCGGTTGCGAAACCAGCGTTGTTGACGACGATGTCGACTCCGCCGAAGCGGCCAGCTGCAGCCGCGAACATGCCCGCCACCTGCTCCTCGGAGGAGACGTCGGCGGCGAGACCGAGGGCCCGTTCAGTGCCGAGTGCGGCAGCGACCTTCTCGGCCCCCTCACCGTCGAGGTCGGCGACGACCACACACGCCCCGCGCAGGGACAGCAGCTCAGCGATGGCTCGGCCGATGCCCGAGGCGGCTCCGGTGACGAGGGCGACGCGGCCCTGCAGGGCGGGCGCGGCTGGCCGCATCCGCAGCTTGCGCTCCTCCAGTTCCCAGTACTCGATGCGGAACTTCTCGTGGTCGGCGATCGGCGAGTACGCCGACACCGCTTCGGCGCCGCGCATCACGTTGATCGCGTTGATGTAGAACTCGCCGGCCACCCGGGCGGTCTGCGGGTCGGCGCCGAAACTCCACATGCCCACACCGGGCACGAGGACGATCACCGGATCGGCGCCGCGCATCGCCGGCGAGCCCTCATCGGCGTAAGCGTCGTAGTAGGCCTGGTAGTCGGCGCGGTACTGCTCGTGCAACTCCTCGAGGCGAGCACGTTGCTCGTCGAGCGTCACCGTCGCCGGCAGGTCGAGGTACAGCGGCCGCACCTTGGTGCGCAGGAAGTGGTCGGGGCATGACGTCCCCTGGGCGGCCAGCCGCGGCGCCGCCTCGCGGGACAGGAAGTCGAGCACGACTGGGGCGTCGCTGAAGGCGGCGACCACCGGACGCTCCGAGGCAGCCACGCCGCGCACGATCGGGGCAAGCGCAGCGGCGCGTTGGCGACGTTCAGCGTCGGGCAGGGCCGTGAACCCATCGCGCACCGTCCCGAACGCAGCCTCGAGATCGCGCTGGCCGAGGAACTGCTCGGCGCGGGCGATGAGATCGAGCGAGAGAGCCTCGCACGCCTCGCTGGTGTCGGCCCAGCAGATCATCCCGTGCCCCTCGAGCACGGCGCCGCGAGCCTCCGGGTAGCGACGCTGGAAGTCGCCCAGGGCGAGGCCGAGCTCGAAGCCCGGTCGCTTCCACGGCAGCCATCCGACTTCGGTGCCATAGCACTCGGCGACGAGCGCCTCGCTGCCCTCGGCGGCGGCGAGGGCGATCATCGAATCGGGATGCAGATGGTCGACGTGGTCCTGGGCGATGAAGGCGTGCAGCGGCGTGTCGATCGATGGCACGGCGCCGCCGTGACCGAACCGGCAGTAGTCGTAGTAGGCGACGATGTCGTCCTCGTGGATCCCTGACGCATGCACTGTTTCGAGGGCGCGCACCCGGTCGAGGTCGAGGAACGCCAGCCCGGCGACAGTCAACGTGCCGAGATCACCACCGGAGCCCTTGACGGCGAGCACCCGGGTCGGCGCACCGGTGATCGGGTCGGCGAGGGTGACCTTGGCGGACGTGTTGCCGCCGGCGAAGTTGGTGACCCGCTTGTCGGCGCCGAGGCGGTTGGAGCGGGCCAGGAGGGCGGCGATCGTCGGGTCGTCCCTCAGACGCGCAACCTCATCTGCCACGTTCGATAGTTTATGATCACACAGAACTGAACATCAAGCGGCGTCGTGCGGTTCTGTGTCAGCATGCGTGCCCGCAGGCGGCGCGCCTGCTGACGCAGACCACGCACCTTGTGTGAATCTGAGTGATTCGACACAATTGAACGTTGTGGACGAGCGGCTGCGCATCCCTTACGGGGACGACGAATGGCAGTTCGGGGAGTTGTGGCTTCCTCCCGATCGCCCGGCCGGGTCGCCCACTCCGGTCGTCGTGCTCGTCCATGGTGGCTTCTGGCGGAGGATCTACGGCCTCGATCTGATGGACCCGCTGGCGGCCGACCTGGTCGCACGCGGCGTCGCGGCGTGGAACATCGAGTACCGGCGAGTCGCCCAGCCGGGCGGAGGTTGGCCGGGCACGCTGACGGACGTCGCTGCGGCCGTCGACCTACTCGCTGCGATCGGCCCCGACCATCGCCTGGACATCGATGACGTCGCCGTCGTCGGCCACTCGGCCGGCGGCCATCTCGCCCTGTGGGTCGCCGGTCGGCAACTGCTGCCGGTGGGCGCCCCCGGCAGCGATCCGGCCGTCACGCCACGCGTTGCCGTCGGGCTGGCGCCGGTCGCCGACCTGGCCGCTGCCCAGCGCGACGGCGTCGGCAACGGCGCCGTCGGCGACTTCCTCGGTGGCGGCCCCGCCGACGTGCCCGACCGCTACGCCATCGCCACCCCCGCCCTCGCGGACGGCGTCGGCATCGTCGTGGTCCGCGGCAGCGCCGACGACGTCGTGCCCGCTCCGTACACGACGCCGCCCGGCAGCCGACCCGGCAGCCTCACCGTTGTCGACATCGACGGGGACGACCACTTCGACCTCATCGACCCGGCGAGCCGGTCGTGGGCGGCGGCGCTCTCCGCTCTCGGCCTCGCCGGATGATGTGCGGCGCGCCGCCGCGGCGCGCGCCGCGTACCGGCCGAGGATCACGCGCAGCAGCACTCCGGTGACGGCCGCCATCGTCAGCAGCGTGGCGACCGCCCGGTACACCACGTTGGTGGTGTCCGTGCCGGCCGTCCCGGCGTGCATGATCGCCGCCCACACGGAGAGGTAGCTGAGGGCGTGCAGCCGGCGCCACCACACCTTGGGCAGTCGCTTCATCGCCAGCGACGACACGTGCACGACGACGAACAGGTACAGGGCGATGACGCCCAGGGAAACGGCGAGCGGGCGCCACGAGGACGCTCCCGGCACGAGCAGTTCGGCAAGTCCGAAGTGGAGGTAGCTGTCCGCAACGAGAGCGCCGAGGTGGGTCACGACGGCGACGACCGTGAGCACACTGAACCACCGATGTAGGGCGACGAGCCACGCCGGCCGATCGATGTCCTTGAGGGCGCGGGTCGCCGCCAGCACGCCGAGCACGAGGGCGCCGACCATCAGGACGGCCGCCGCCATCCCCGCCGACCTGGCGAGGTACCACCAAATTTGCTCGTTCACGCCGCCGCCTCGCGTGACGGATCGCGATGCGCTGTCCACGTTGCGTTGGCGGACAAGCGTCCGTCGGCGTGGACGGTGAGCACGCCAACGCCCTGGTGATCGAGGCGATCGGCGAGGCCGGGCTCACCACCGACCAGCAGGGCCTTCGTCAGGGCCTCCGCCGACGCCCCCGTGCCGGCGAGGACGCTGACCTGGATGACGTCGCCCGCCTCACACAACTCACCCGTGGATGGGTCGACGAGGTGCGCCCGACAGAACCCGGACGTCGCGATCGCCCCGTCGCTGACGACGATGCGGTCGACCGGTGTGGATCCGCCGGGTTCGGCGATCTCGATCGCCCAGCGATGCATGCGATCATCCGACCTGACCCGACCGTCGCCGCCGATCAGGACGGCGACGGCGGCGGCTCCGCCGGCCATCGTGTCGGCGGCGACGAGGTCGCCGGCGAGGCCCTTGCCGATGCCCCCGGGATCGATGGAGATCCCGGCGCCCGCCTGGACGACCATCGCGTCGGCGTCGATGGCGACGTGGTCGATCCAGGGCGAGGCGTCGGGCGCGGCGGCGACTGTGACGCCGCCGGTTGCGGACCGAATCGGGAGAGCCCGGCGATCGGGCTGAGCACCGTCGGGTCGCAGGCTCCTGCGGTCACCATCGTCGCTTCCGCCATGGCCTGGAGCAGGGTCACAGTGGCCGGTCGAACCGCGACCGCGGCACCGCCGGCGCGGTTGATCCGCGAGACGTCGCTGTCGGGGAGGAACCGGCTCCAGCAGGCCTCCAAGCGGGCGATCCGGATCATCGCCAGCTCGGCGAGCCACTCGACGTCGGCAGTATTGCCCTCGACGACAATCGTCGAACGGCAGCCCATCGCACGGAACCGCCGCACGGCGCGCCGAACCGTCCTCACTTTGACTCCGTCCTCACTTTGACTCCGTCCTCACTGCGACTCCGTCCTCACTGCGACTGCTCCGAGACGACGACGGGAGCCGGAGGTGGAGGGGCGGGAGCCGGTGCCACCGCCACCGGCGGTGGCGCCGGCACAGCCACGGGGGCGGGGGCGGCGGGGATGGTCGTCGCCAGCGGAACCAGCGAGGTCGTCGGCGGCGGCGGCGGGATGATCTGCGGAGCTGTGGCCGGCGCGGCCGATGTCGAGGGCGGCTGCTCCGGAACGACGTCGGGCTCGTCGATCGATCGCTCCGACCACCCCATCACGGCAGTGAGGCCGAACACGAACACGCCCGACACACCAGCCGTGGCGAACTTGGCGACCTGTGCCGGCGGGTCCTTGCGCCGCACCGGCTCAGTCATCACCTGACCCCGGTCCGCTGTTGTCGTCGTCACCACCACCGCCGGGACCGCTGTTGTCGCCGTCACCACCACCGCCGGGACCGCTGTTGCCGCCGCCGTCGCCGCCTCCCGACCCGCTGTCGTCGTAGTCGGTGTCCAAGGAAACCCGCACGACGCCGCGGACCAGACTTGCGTCGAAGCGGACCTCTCCTGACTCCGACTCCAGCCTGATCTCGACGCTGGCGCCGTCGGACTCGGCCCGCTCGACGGACCATCCGGGAACCGGCGTCACGGACACGATCGTGAGCCGTCCGCCGGCGGTGTCGAGCAGCGCCGTTCCCGCTTCACCCAGTCGGTACGTCGCCTGCGTGCCGCCCGCCGGGGCGGTCGTCGCGGGGACCGTCACCGGCGCCGATGACGTCGGTGCGACCGTGGACTGCGTCGTGGGAGTGCTGGCGGTTGTCGCCGGAACAGTCGCGACCGTCGTCGGGGCCTGAGTCGTCGTCGGTGCGCTCGTCGTCGTCACCGCCGCCAGCACGGTCGTACTCACGGCCGTCGCGGACGCCGGCGCGCCGCTCGACTGATCGTCGAGCACCTGCGAGTTCACCAGCGCCGCCGCCGAACCGGCGACGAGCACGCCGCTGATCGACAGCAGCATCGCCACGCGAGCACTCGGTGCCTTCATTCGTCCTGCCTCCTTCGCTGGCGACGGTACGGGGCGATCGTCCGCGCCACGGACCGGCGACGTCCAAGAAACGTCCAACAAGTTCGCAGATTCGACCAACGGTCCTCATGCCGCGGGGCGGTCCTCCACAATGAAGGGATGAAGCTGCTGCTCGTCGAGGACGATCGGGCGATCGCCGAGTCGCTCGTGTCCGGCTTGCGGGCAGACGGCCACGAGGTCGCCCACGTCGCCACCGGGTCTGACGCCCTGGCGGCGACGGGATACGACCTCGTCCTCCTCGATCTCGGACTCCCGGACATCGACGGCCGCGACGTGTGCCGCCAACTGCGCCAGCGCGGCGACGTCCCGATCATCATGTTGACTGCTCGCGGCGACGAGTTCGATCGCGTCCTCGGGCTAGAGCTCGGCGCCGACGACTACGTCACCAAGCCGTTCAGCAGGCGCGAGCTGTCGGCGCGCATCCGGGCTGTCGGTCGTCGCGCCCATCCGCTCAGGCTGATCCGAGCTCGGACAGCGGCGAGGTGGTCGCCGTCGGTGCCCTACAAGTCGACCGCCGCACCCGGCGGGTCCACCTCGATGGAAACGAGCTGACGCTCACGGCGAAGGAGTTCGACGTGCTCGCCTACCTCGCCACCGAGCCAGGTGCGGTGTTCAGCCGCACGGAGATCCTCGAGCGGGTGTGGGACGTCAACTGGTACGGCCCCACCAAGACCGTTGACGCCCACGTCGCCGCCCTGCGCCGCAAGCTCGGCGACCACCGCTGGATCGAGGCGGTGCGCGGTGTCGGGTTCCGGCTCGAGGCGCCTCCGTGAGGTGGCGGCTGCTGGCCGCCTTCCTCGGAGTGATGGTGGTGATGCTGGCGGCCCAGGACCTGCCCCTCGTCTCGCACCTGCGACGGGTCGAGGTCGACCGCCAACTCGCCGAGCTCGACCGCGACGCCTTCATCCTCGCCGGTCAGGCCGCTTCGGCGCTCACGCCGGCGACGACCGCTGAGTCGTCGGCGACGGACGCCGGCGTCGCCCTCGCTGACACGGTGGCCGACTACGCCGATCGAACCGACAGCGGCGTCGTCGTCACCGATGCGACCGGCACGGTCGTGGCCGTTGCCGGAGCGCCGGGAATCGCTGTCGGCGACGACTTGTCGACTCGGCCGGAAGTGGCGACCGCGTTGCAGACAGGTCCGGCGACGGGGCGCGACGGGGACATCGTCTCGATCGCCGTGCCGGTGCTCGCCGGCGCCAACGAGGTCGGCGCTGTGATGGTCTCGACGGACGACTCCGAGATCGACGGCCGTGCCAACCGACGCGTGCGCGGGCTGCTCGTCGTCGCCGGGATCTCCCTGCTGGCCGCTGCCGTCGCCGCCCTGTTCATGGCCGGATCGGTGAGCGGACCGCTGCGCAAGCTGCGCCACAGCACCGAGCGGGTCGCCGGCGGCGACTTCGCCGCCCGCGCCGACGACTCACAGGGTGCGCCCGAGCTGCGCGCCCTGGCGACGTCGTTCAACACGATGACGGCCAGGCTCGCCGGCCTCGTCGAACAGCAACGGCGTTTCGCCGGTGACGCGTCGCACCAGCTGCGCACACCGCTGACGGCGCTGCGCCTGCAGCTGGAGCGGGCGACCTCAATGGTCGAGGAGAACCCTGACGAGGCGGCGCAGATCCTCGGCGACGCCGACCGCGAGATCGACCGGCTGCAGCGACTCATCGATGGCCTGCTCACCCTCGCTCGGGCCGACGCGGCGGCGCCGGCATCACGAGCCGCCATCGACGTTTCTGCCATCGTCGCCGAACGGGCGGCGGTCTGGCTTCCTCTCGCCGAGGAGCAGGACGTGCGCATGGAGATCGTCGACGGCGGTGGCGTCACGGCCGTCGCAGTTCCCGGCGCCCTCGAGCAGATCCTCGACAACTACCTCGACAACGCCATCTCCGTGGCGCCGCCGGGCAGCAGCGTCGAAGTCGTCGTCGATGCGCCTCCGACGCTCACCGACACCGTCGTGCGGGTCCACGTCCTCGATCGTGGACCGGGAATGGCGGACGACCAGCTCGCCCATGCCTTCGAGCGCTTCTGGCGCTCTCCCGACGCCAGCCACGAGGGCTCCGGGATCGGCTTGGCGATCGTCGCCCACCTTGCTGCGACCAGCAGTGGCCGGGCCACCCTGCAGCGCCGCCCCGGTGGCGGCCTCGACGCGTCGATCACCCTGCCCCGGGCGTG
>CAVSZO010000044.1:0-30734 GCA_963732335.1 Ilumatobacteraceae bacterium
ACTTCCCGAGCTGGGCGGCTTTCGCATCATTGGTCGATTTCCGGTCACTAACGTCATCACAGCAACCAAATAGTCGGGACGGAACCCATCGTGCAACGCGCAACGACTTGCGCAACGTCGCCATCGTCGCCCACGTCGACCACGGCAAGACGACGCTCGTCGACCAGATGCTGTGGCAGACCGGCGCGTTTCGAGCCAACCAGGACATCGCCGAACGGGTCATGGACTCGATGGACCTCGAGCGCGAGAAGGGCATCACGATCCTCGCCAAGAACACGGCAATCCGCTACGGCGAGGGGCAGGGTGCGGTGACGATCAACATCGTCGACACCCCCGGGCACGCCGACTTCGGCGGCGAGGTCGAGCGGGCGCTGTCGATGGTCGACGGCGTGCTCCTGCTCGTCGACGCCAGCGAGGGCCCGCTCCCCCAGACCCGCTTCGTGCTGCGCAAGACGCTCGAGGCGAAACTGCCGGTGATCCTCGTGATCAACAAGGTCGACCGCCCCGACGCCCGCATCGCTGAGGTCGTCCACGACGTCGAGGAGTTGTTCCTCGACCTCGACGCCGCCATCGAGCAGCTCGGCTTCCCCACCGTCTATTGCGTGTCCCGCGAAGGGAGGGCGTCGATGGAGCGACCGGTGGACGGCGCCGGGCTCGCCGACGGACTCACGTTGGCGCCGCTGCTCGACCTGCTCGTCGAACACATCCCCGCTCCTACGTTCGACCCGACGATGCCGCTGCAGGCACTCGTCACCAATCTCGATGCGTCGCCATACGTCGGGCGCCTCGCCCTCTGCCGCGTCCGGTCGGGAACGCTGCGCAAGGGAAGCAACGTCGCGTGGTGCCGTGCCGACGGCGCGATCGAGCGGGCGCGCATCGCCGAGCTGTACACCACCCAGGCGCTCGATCGCGTTCCGGCCGAGGCGGCAGGGCCGGGCGAGATCGTCGCCGTCGCCGGGATCCCCGACATCACGATCGGAGAGACGCTGGCCGATCCTGACGACCCGCGTCCGCTGCCGGTCATCACGATCGACGACCCGAGCCTGTCGATGACGATCGGGATCAACACGTCGCCGCTGGCGGGCCGTGACGGCTCGCAACTGACCGCCCGACTCGTCAAGAGCCGCCTCGAGGCCGAGCTCGTCGGCAACGTCAGCATCCGGCTCCTCCCCACCGAGCGCCCCGACGCCTGGGAGGTCCAGGGCCGCGGCGAACTGCAGCTCGCCGTGCTCGTGGAGATGATGCGGCGAGAGGGTTTCGAGCTCACCGTCGGCAAGCCCCAAGTGCTGACGCGGGAGGTCGACGGGGTCGTTCACGAACCGGTCGATCGCGTCACGATCGACGTCCCCGACGAGTACCTCGGTGTGATCACCCAGCTGCTCGCCCTGCGCAAGGGGCGAATGGAGCAGATCGTCAACCACGGATCGGGTTGGATCCGCCTCGACTACGTCGTCCCGGCCCGCGGGCTCATCGGCTTCCGCACCGAGTTGCTCACCGAGACGCGTGGGACGGCACTGCTGCACCACGTGTTCGAGCGCCACGAGCCGTGGGCCGGAGCGATCCGTGCCCGGACGCGCGGCTCGCTCGTCGCTGATCGCATCGGAGCGACGACGGCCTATTCCCTACTGTCCCTGCAGGACCGTGGCCAGCTCTTCGTCGGTCCCGCCGTCGAGGTGTTCGAGGGGATGATCGTCGGTGAGAACGCCCGTTCCGACGACATGGACGTCAACCCGACGAGGGAGAAGAAGCTCACCAACGTACGCTCGTCGACGGCGGAGAGCTTCGAGAAGCTGATCCCGCCGCGGCCGATGTCGCTCGAGCAAGCGCTCGAGTTCATCGCCGACGACGAGTGCGTCGAGGTGACCCCTGCGGCCGTGCGACTGCGCAAGGTCGTGCTCGACCAGACCGAGCGCGGCCGAGCGGCGAAGCGGGCAAAGACGCAGAGCTAACGGGCTACGGTCCTACCGTGCTCGTCGTCCCGAGTATTGGGCCGCTGCCGGCGCAGGCGACCGACGAGGAGCTCGTTGACGTCTGCGGGCTGGACCCGTCGTGGTTGTGCGAAGCGACGTGGAACGTGTCGCACAATCGCCCCCTGACAAGGCTCGTGGACGGAGTCCTCACCCCGATCCTCACAGCCATTGTTGTCCTCGTGATTGCTGCGTTGATCAACCGCTGGCTGCGCCGGTTCGTCACGTCGTTCATCGGCCAGGTCACCCGCAAGGATCGGGTCGCTGGCGCCTACCTCGGCAAGCTCGGAGTGGTTGCCGTCGACGAGGAGCGCGAGAAGGTTCGCGCCACGACGCTGTCAGCCGTGGCCAGAACCACGGTCTCGGCATTCATCTGGTTTTTCGCTGCGCTGGCGATTCTTGGCATCTTCTCGATCAATCTCGGCCCGCTGATCGCCGGCGCAGGGATCGCCGGCATCGCCGTCGGTCTCGGCGCCCAGCAACTCGTCAAGGACTGCATCGCCGGCTTCTTCATCCTCCTCGAGGATCAGTGCGGCGTCGGCGATGAGATCGACATCGGCCCCGCCATCGGGATCGTCGAATCGATCTCGCTGCGCGCGACGAC
Organism: Ilumatobacteraceae bacterium; assembly: GCA_963732335.1. Lineage (GTDB taxonomy): Bacteria > Actinomycetota > Acidimicrobiia > Acidimicrobiales > Ilumatobacteraceae > Desertimonas. The sequence continues at coordinate 2,572 of CAVSZO010000044.1, forward strand.
GCTACGCGACAGCGCTGGCACCCTGTGGACGGTCCCCAATGGGACGGTCCTGCGCATCGGCAACAAGAGCAGAGATTGGTCGCAAGGCACCGTCGACGTGACCGTCGCCAACCCGGCCCAACTCGACGACGCCGTGGCCGTGATCGAACGTGTCGCCGGTGAAGTGTCGGCGCTCCCCGACATCGCCCCGCTCCTGCTCGAACCGATCGCCGTGCCCGGCGTGGAGAGCTTGGGTACCGATGGTGCGGTCGTGCGCGTCGCGGTGCGCACGACCGCGGGTGACCAGGGTCGGGCGTTGCGCACGTTGCGCGCCGCCCTGACCCGCGGGCTCGACGCCGCCGGCATCGGCTCCAGCACCTAGCCCGGCCGTCTGTGCTCCTACGGTTGGCGACATGGATGTCGAGAAGACCGACATCGCCCTCCGCTGTGCCGACGGCGTCACGTTGACGGCGACGTCATGGCGCCGGCTTGAGGTCGAGCCAGACGCCGCCGTGGTGCTCGTTCACGGTCTCGGCATCGACCACAACCATCACAGCGTGACCACCACTGCAGCCGCGCTGGTCACCGCCGGGCTGGCCGTCGTCGCACCCGACACGCGCGGCCACGGAGGGTCGGACGGTGTCTGCACCCTGGGCACCGACGAGATGCTCGACGTTGCCGCCGCCGTGGCGCATGCCAGAACGATGGGCTCCCCGGTGGTTGCCGTCGGCTCGTCGATGGGTGGTGTCGCCGTGCTGCGCTACGCCGCCACGGCGGTTGATCTCGCGGGCCTCGTGAGCGTCAGCGCCCCGGCGACGTGGCGCATCTTCAGCGTCAGGTCGCTGGCTGCGGCGGCACTGACGCGAACCGGCATCGGGCGCCGCTCGTTGCGGCGTCGCACCGGCGTGCGAGTATCGCCGAGTTGGGCCGCCCCGGCCCCTCCAGCAGTCGTGGCGCGACGTGTGACGTGCCCGGCGGCGATCGTCCACGGAGCGCAAGACCGCTTCATCCCTCCGCACGAGGCAACGCGATTGTTCGAGCAACTCGGCGGGCCGCGCCGCCTCGACATCGTCGATGGGATGGGCCACGGCTTCGGTTCGGCGGCGGAATCGGCAATCGTCGACGCCGTGCGGTGGCTGCTCGCTACGCCGGCGACGCTGCCGGCTGCCACCACCAGGCCAGGCCCACCAGCCCTGGACCGGTGTGAGCGACCATCACCTCACTGAACTCGAGGACCAGCTCAGTGGCCGGGGAGATGGCACAGTCGTCGCGGACACGCTTGAGCAGTCCCTCAGCCTCCGTGTCGGCCTCGGCGTGCAACGCCGCGACGTGGAGCAGATCGGCCGGTCCGGCGTTCCGTGCGCTGCGTTTCCAGAGGCCGACGATCCTTGTCAGCGCCGCCTCACGACTGACCGCCGGACGTAGCGGGCGGGCAACGCCGTGGCGGAACTCGAACATCGGCTTGAGTCCGAGCATTCGACCGGCCCACCCGGCGAGGCCCGGTACTCGCCCGCTGCGGACGAGGTGATCCAATCCCTCGATGACGGCGACGAGACGGACGCGGCCAATGGCATCGAGGGCGACGGCTCCGACGGCGCGTCGATCGGCGTCGGCGGCGGCCGCTCGCGCGGCAGCGAGGACGACCAACGCCTGCGCACCGGCCGCCGTCTCGGTGTCGATCACCTCCGCTGGAATCGGCGACTCGGCCGCGGCCAGTCGCGCCGCGTTCCAGGTTGCGCTCACCCTCGATGACACCGTGAGGATCACGACCTCGTCGCACCCGGTGCGCTCGATCGCCCGCAGGAACTCACCAGGGCTCGGCGCTGCGGTGTTGACGGCGCCGTGATGCTGCTGGACGTGCTGCTCGACGATCTCGATCGCCCACACCGCGGCAAGCTCGTCGGGGAACGATGCCGCGCTGTCGGTGACGATCCCGACCGTCATCTTGCGTTCCCCCGATCATGGTCGAGGATCAGACGGGACACCAGGGTGCGACTGTCCCATGCCGCCGGCGGGCGGTTGCCGGCGATCCGCTTGGCGAGCAACGGGGCGAGCACGGCGGCGGCCAGGAGGCTCGCTCCCGTGCCGTGGACGCGGCGGACGACGGGCACAAGGGCAACGTAGGCGGCGAAGCACCCGAGCCCGGTCTGTCTGCTGAGCCGGCCGGCGACGAGCCCGCCGAGGAGGGTGGCGGCGCCGGCCGGAGCCGCGGCGAGCAGGCTGCCGAGGGCCGGCGCCACGCCGCGGCCCCCGGCGCCACGCAGGAACGGCGACCAGTTGTGACCGGTGACGGCGACGCTGGCGGCGAGTGCGGACAGCATCGGTCGTGCCGGCGTGGCCAGGAGTGGACCGACGGCGCCCTTGGCGACGTCGAGGCTGCCGGCGACGGCGAGCGGAGCGAACCCGGCGACGCTGTACAACGCCGTTCCCGAGACCGTTCCGCTGCCCACGCTACGCAGGTCGACTCCCCGGCGACGGGCTGCCACTTGTGACCACGGCAGCGAACCAGCGAGATAGGAACCAGCCACGATTGCCGCCGGGCGAAAAGCTCGATCCGCCGACATCACGGCCGCACGCTACAGAATGGCGCATCGACCTGGATGATCGACCTACCGCAACCGAGCCGGACCGCCCACCTGTCCGACGCCGTCGCCGGTGGCCGATTGTGCTCGGCGTCGTTCTCGCCGTCGTCGCCGGTGGCGTCATCGCCGCCGCCATCTTCTTCCGGGAGTCGACGACGCCGGTCGAAGTCGAGGAGGCCGTCGGCGACTTCCGGGAAGAAGCCGGCACCGTCGAGACGGCCGGCACGGAACTCCCGGAACCGGGCGTGTACACCTACGCGACGTCGGGCCGCGAGTCGATCGACGCCCTCGACGGGCGCCACCACGATTACCCGGCGGAAACCACGATCACGGTGCGCCACGAGGGATGCGGTGCGGTGTTGGCGTGGCGCCCGCTGGCGGAGCGCGTTGACGAGATGGTCGTCTGCCCGGAGACTTCGGGGACCGCATTGCCGCGCTACCGCACCTACCACGAGTTCTTCGGGATGAGCGACGACCGCGAGTTCGAGTGTGAGCCAGGATCGCTGTGGTACCCGTCGTCGACCGAACCGGGCACGACATGGACCCTCAGGTGCGCGACCGCGGACGTCGAGGTGGTCCGAACGGGCACGATCATCGGCCTGTCCGAGGTCGACGTCGGCGGCTCCGCCGTCGAGGTGCTCACGTTCGAGCTCGAGGACGAGATCACCGGCGCGTCGACCGGTACGACCGGGCGTGTCGTCAAGGTCGTGCCGGATACGGGGCTGATCGTCGAGCTCTCGATGGCGGTCGACGTGCAGAACGACAGCCCGGTCGGCGACGTCCACTATCTGGAGCTCTACCGCCTCCAGCTGACGTCGCTGACCCCCCGTCGATAGCGCACCTTCACGACTCTTTGGTCGCTGTGAGGTCGTTAGTGGCATCACAGCCGCCAAGTAGTGGATGCTGCTGTCGCGGGAGGCGGATGAACACGGCCGAAGCGGCGACGATCAGCCCGGCGACGAACAGCACAGCGCGTGCAGGCGGCAGCGTTCCCACGATCGGCCAGTGCAACCGACCGAGGAAGTCGCCGGCGAGGCCGGCGCCGAGGGCGGCGAGACCGAGGCCGCCGCGGATCAGCACGTGGAAGGCGGTGAAGGCGAGCACGCGCTCGCGCTCTCCTAGAGCGGCGGCCTGCAGCACAGTCATCGCCGTCGCCAAGCAAGCGGCCGTGGCCGCACCGAACAACACAGCGCCGGCGAAGGCAGCGAGGATCGACGGCGCCTGGCTCATCCCCGCGACCACGCCGCCTTGCAGCGCGACACAAAGCCGAACGACGTGGATGTCGGCCCGCCCGGCGGCGGCGAGCAGACCGAGACCTCCCGCCGCTCCGACGCCGAACAGGGCGACGAGTACCCCGAACTGGAACGTCGACGCATCGAGGACCTTTTGCACGAACACGACACCCATCGAGAACAGGGTGCCGAGGCCGAGGGCCGTGACCAGCGCAGCTGGTCCGACGGCGCGCACGATCGGCAACCGCAGGGCGTCGACGAAGCGCCCGCCTTCGTCGTCCGCAACTGGCTCTGAGTTGTCGACGAGGTGAACCCCGGCGATGAACCAGTAGGAGACGGCGAACGTCACTGCGTCGGCGACGAACACGGCGGCGGGAGCGCCTCCTCCGGCGATCCACGAGACGAGCCCGAAGCACAGCGCGCCGATCGGGATCGTGCCGTATGACGAGGCCAGCATCACGCCGTTGGCCAGCGGCAGCGAATCGCGCCGAGCGAGATCGGGAACGGCGGAGTCACGCGCCGGAACGAAGATCAGCCCGGCCAGCTCGAGCAGGAATGCCCAGACGTAGATCCACCACAGGGCGTGGATGAGCGGGATGGCGAGCACGATCGCAACGCGGGCGGCGTCCATCGCCAGCATCGTCGATCGACGGTCCCACCGCCGGACGACGCGGGCGACGAGCGGTCCGGCGATCAACGTCGGAAGGAGTCGCAGCACGAGCACGGCTCCGACCGCGGCCGACGAGCCACTGACGTCGAGGACGAGGACCATCAGCGCCAGCGTCACCATCCAGTCGCCGATCCCGGAGACGAGCTGGCCGAGGGCTAGCCGGCGGAACCCATCGCTGCGCAGCAGCGCGCCCAGGCCCGGTTCGGGTTGGACCACCGCGTCCATCGCCATGTCACAATCCTGCCCTAACGCCGACGACTGGAGACATTGAGATGAGCCTCGACGCCTACACGCGGGCCGATGCCGATCCGACGACGCTGGCCGGCTCGACCGTCGCGGTCATCGGCTACGGCAACCTTGGGTCGTCGATGGCGAAGAATCTCGCAGCGAGTGGCCTGTCTGTCGTCGTCGGCAACCGCGACGACGAGTACCGGGCGGCCGCGGCGGCCGACGGCTTCGCCGTGGCGGACATCGAGGCGGCCGTGGCGGGTGCCGATGTCGTCTACGTGTTGATCTCCGACGAGGCGATCCCGGCGTGCTTCGAGGAAGACATCGCGCCATCGCTGCGCCCGGGTAGCGCGGTGTGCTTGGCGTCCGGTTACTGCCTCGCCTACGGCTTGGTGACGCCGCCGCCCGGCATCGACGTCCTCTTGCTCGCCCCGCGCATGGTCGGAAGCGCCGTGCATCGCTCCGGTGGGGCGGGCTACGTCTCCTACCTCAGCGTCGAACACGAGGCGTCCGGGCGTGCCAGGGAGCGACTCCTCGCCCTCGCCCTCGCCGCCGGTGCCCTCGACCGTGGCGCCTTTGCCGTCACCGCGGTCGACGAGGCCGCCCTCGACCTCTTCGTCGAGCAATCCGTCGGACCGTACGTCGGCCTGGCGATCCAGCTCGCCTTCGAGGTCGGAGTCGGTGCGGGGCTGCCGCCCGAGGCCCTCGTGCTCGAGCTGTACCAGTCCGGGGAGATGGCCGAGGTCTTTCGCAGCTTCGCCGAACGGGGCTTCTACCGCGCCGTTGTCGAGCACGGCGCCACGGCCCAGTACGGCGGCTACCTGCGCACGCTCGAACTCGACACGGAGGCGATGCGGTCGCAGTTCAGCGCCGTGCTCGACGACATCCGCAACGGAGGCTTCGCCGAGAAGTTTCAGGCAGACGCCGCGGCGGGCTCGCCCGCCCTGGCGTTGATCGCCGCGGTGACGGCCGGCGACGATCCAATGACGCGCGCCGAGGAGTCGGTGCGGACGGCGATGGTTGGCCCGGCCTGACCGCGGGCCGCCGGCGATCAGGTCGCGGTCAACGCCGCGGTCACCAGGGCGACGGCTGCGGTGCCAGCCGCATCCATCGCCTCCGTGTCACGGGCCGCTCGGCACAGCAGGAACGCTCCCTCGAGCAGCTCGATCACGACGATCGCAGTTGCCCGCGCGGTCGCCGGTTCGGCCCCAGCGGCGGCAAGGCGACCGGCCAGCGCGACGACCCACGCCTCGAACACGCGGGCGGTGGCCTCGCGCAACTGCTCGTTCGTGCTGGCGACCTCGAGGGCGACCGTGGCGATCGGGCAGGCGTCCGCGTAACCCGACTGGCGTAACACCTCGGCGGCGGCAGCGAACACGGCCCGCGTCCCGGCGACCACCTCCGGCTCGGCGTCGAAGACGACCAGGACGAGGTCCTCGTAGCCCTTGCCGGCACGCTCGATCGCCTCGACGGCGAGCTGCTCCTTGCCACCCGGGAAGAAGTGGTACACGGAGCCGAACGGGGCGCCGGCTGCGTCGACGACCTGCTTCATCGCCGTCCCGGCGTAGCCCTGCAGCCGGAACAGGCTCCGACGTGGCGTCGAGGATTCGCTCCCGCGTTCCGGTCACGTGACGCCCGACCGGGCGGTGGCGACATTGGGGGGACGTGGCGTCGCCGCCACGAACTCGCGCGATCAACTCGGCCAGGCGGGCGGGAGCGTCGAGCGGCGTCACCACCCTGGTGTCCGGGATCTCAACGTATCGACCGTCCGGCACCAGGCCGGCGAGGCGCCGCCCGTGCTCGACGGGCATCACCTTGCCGTGGTCGCCCCAGACGACGAGCACCGGCATCGGCAGCTCGGCGAGACGGGGCGTGAGCCGGTCGAGTGTCGACATGTCCGTCGTGCGCACGTACTTCACGACATCGCGACGCACTCCGCGGTTCGTGCGCAGTCCGCGGATCCACCCGTCGAACAGGTCGTCAGGGATCGGGTCCCGGATCATCCAGCCGAACGTCATGGGCTGCCGCCGCATGCAACTTGATGCGCAGCGACTGGGCGGCGATGGCGAGACCGCCGGGCACCCGGGCGGAAAGGGCGGCGAACTTGCCGGGCAATCCGGGCGGGAGGTTGTCGAACGCCTCGCACGGCGTGAGGACGAGGCGGCCGAGTCGTTGCGGATGCTCGACGGCGGTCACCAGTGGCCCGCCCCAGTCATTGACAACGAGGGTCACGTCGTCGAGACCCAGCCGCTCGATGAACTCGGCGAGGAGGCCGGCCTGCCCGACCATCGAGAGGTCGGCGTCGTCGCCCATCGGCCGGCGGTGACCACCGAGCGGCAACGTCGGTGCGACGCATCGATGATCACTGCGCAAGCGACTGATCACGTCCGTCCACACGCTGGCATCCATCACCACGCCGTGGGCGAACACGATCACCGGCCCGTCGCCTCCGGTGTCGACGTAGTCCAGGGTTCCCGCTGACAGGTCGATCGTCGGCATCACCGCCTCCTCGTCACTAGAGCAATCACTCTAGAGCGATCGCTCTAGCGGGTCAAGCGAGGTACGAGAGCAGCTGCTGGGTCAACTCGACGGGACGGCTGAGGGCGACGAGGTGGCCGCCGGGGATCTCGTCGGGAGTGATGCCGAGGCGATCGACGACGAGCCGGCGCATCCAGTCGGCTGGGAAGAAACGATCGTCGCGGCACAATACGAACTTCGTCGGCACATCAGGCCACGAGTCGAGCGGCCACGGGTCGGCGAACGGCGTGTCCGACTGCTCCGGAGGCGGCCGGGCGAACGCCTCCGCGGTCACCTCGGGCGGCACGTCGTGAAAGAAGTACTCGACGATGTCGAACTCCGGCGAGCGACCCTCGCCCTCGGCGAGCTCGACCCGCGCTTGCGACTGGCCGGTGTTGTCCCACCACTCGCCGGCGGTCTCGCCGGGCCGCGGGATCATCGCAGTCACGAGCACGAGCAGATCGACGGGCCGGCGGGTGCAGACGAGTGGTGCGCTGAATCCGGCCAGCGACTGGGCGACAAGGACGAGATCCGGAAGATCGCCGACGGCGTCGACGATGGCGTCGACGTATGCCGGGAGACCTGCTGAGTCGTCAGCAGCAGGGAGCTCGACGGCGACGACGTCGTGCCCGTGCCGGCGCAGTTCGGGCTCGACGCGGTGCCAGTACCAGGCGTCACCGCCTGAACCGGGAATCAAGCCGAACGTTGCCACGCTCGTAGTCTCGCAAGATGACTTCAGGCACTGGCCGTCTCGAGTCGAAAGTCACGCTGATCACCGGGGCGGCGGCCGGCCTCGGACGTGTCGCCGCAGAGCTGTTCGCCCGCGAGGGATCGGGCGTCGTCATCGCCGACGTCGCTGACGGCGACGAAGCCGTAACAGCCATCGTCGACGACGGCGGCGAGGCCGCCTTCGTCGCCACCGACGTCACCGACGACGACAGCGTCGCCGCGGCCGTGGCGTTCACGGTCGAGACGTTCGGCGGGTTGCACGTGCTGTACAACAACGCCGGGATCTCCCCCGCCGACGACGACGGTCCGACGAACACGTCCGACGAGACCTGGTCGCGGACACTCGACGTCAACGTGACCGGAATCGCCCGGTGCTGCCGCCACGGGATCCCGGCCATGCTCGACTCGGGAGGCGGGAGCATCGTCAACGTCGCCTCGTTCGTCGCCCACATGGGGGCGGCGACGCCGCAGATCGCCTACACCGCCTCGAAGGGGGCGGTGGTGGCGATGACCCGCGAGATCGCCGTGATCTACGCCCGCCAGGGCATCCGCGCCAATGCCCTGTGTCCCGGGCCGGTGCTCACCCCGTTGCTCGCCAAGTTCCTTTCGGACGACGCCAAGCGGCAGCGCCGGCTCGTGCACATCCCGATCGGGCGCTTCGGCGAGCCGTCGGAGATCGCCACCGCCGCCCTGTTCCTCGCCAGCGACGAGTCGTCGTTCATGACGGGGCAGTCGCTGATCGTCGACGGTGGCATCACCGCCGCCTACACCACGCCTGAGTGACGCGATGTCCGGCAACATCGACGATCTCCGATCGACCAGCTCCGCGCCGACGTCGACAGCGGGGCCATCGACACGGTGCTCGCCGTGTTCGCCGACCACCACGGGCGGATGATCGGCAAGCGCACCGACGGCGAGTTCTTCTTCGACACCGTCCTCGACCGACGGCACGGAGAACTGCGACTACCTGATCGCCTGCGACCTCGACTACACGCCGCTGCCCGGTTTCCGCTGGGCGAGCTACGACCAGGGCTACGGCGACATGCGCGGCGTCGTCGACGCGACCACGATCCGCTACCTGCCGTGGCTCGACCGCACGGCACTGGTGATCGTCGACCTCGTCGACGTCGACACGGGCGAACCCGTTGGAGGTTTCGCCGCGGCGCATCCTGCAGCGTCAAGTCGCCGCCGCCGGCGATGCCGGGTTCGTCGCCAAGTGCGGCAGCGAGATCGAGTTCTTCCTGTTCAAGCAGGCGTACGACGCCGCCCATGCCGACGACTACCGGACGCTGACCCCCAACTCACCGTGGGTCGAGGACTACAACATCCTCCAGACGACGAAGGAGGAGGACATCGTCGGGGCGATCCGCCGCGGCCTCACCGCCGCCGGGCTGCCCGTCGAGTTCTCCAAGGGCGAGGCCGGGCGCGGCCAGCACGAGATCAACCTGACGTTCCAGGACGCCGTCGAGATGGCCGACATCAACCTGCTGTTCAAGAACGCCGTCAAGGAGATCGCCGCGGCACACGGCGTGTCGGCGACGTTCATGGCCAAGCCGCACTTCGACGACGCCGGCTCGAGCTTCCACATCCACTCCAGCCTGTGGTCGCCGGACGGTTCACGAGCGTGATGCCCGGTGACGGCGAGCACCACATGAGCGACGTGTTCCGCTGGTACCTCGGCGGTCTGCTGGCGACGGCAGCAGAGTTCTCGCTGTTGGTCGCCCCGACGGTCAACAGCTACAAGCGCTTCCTGCCCGGAAGCTGGGCGCCGACCGGGATCGGGTGGGGTGTCGACAACCGCACGCTCGGCTTCCGAGTCGTCGGGCATGGGGAGCGGCTCCGTGTCGAGAACCGCATTCCCGGCGCCGACGCCAACACCTATCACGCCTTCGCCGCGACGATCGCCGGCGGGCTGTACGGGTTGGCCAACAAGATCGACCCGCCACCCGCCTACGACGGCAACGGCTACACGGCGATCGACCTGCCACGCGTCCCGGCGACGTTCGTCGAGGCGATCGACCTGTGGCGCCACAGCGAGATCGCCAAGGAGTGCTTCGGCGACGACGTCCACCACCACGTGCTGCACTTCGCCGAGACCGAGTGGGAGGCGTTCAACCGCACCGTCACCGACTGGGAGCGGCGCAGGTATTTCGAACGTGATTTAGACGGGCGCGCAGTCCGAACCGGTGCGCTTGCCGTCGGCGTCGACGGCCGGGCGGTGGAGGATCGCCTTCGTCGGCGTGACCACGATCTCGCCGTCCCCGGTGCCTCCGGCCGCGGCCCCGTCGACGATCAGGCTGAACCCGTCGGGGGTGGCGGGCGGCCAGACGAGCGTTGCCGTCGGGTGCGTTTGCGACGTTGGCGAGCGAGTGCTTGCCGACACCGCCGATCGTGAGGGCGTCGCGGCGAGCTCCGGAAGGACGGCGAGCAGGTGGGCCCGCCCCTCGTCGCCGACGGTCACGAGGTAGGCGAACGAGTACTCCCGAGTCGGTCGGCCAGCTCGCCGAGCTCGACCTTCATCGTCATCCGCTGAACGGTAGCCGTCGATCCGTCAACCGAAGGGTGCCAGTAGGACCGTTCCGTCACAGTGGCACCCTTTGGTCAGGGCTTGAGGCCGTACCAGGGTTCGCTGGCGAGGTCGGCGTCGAGGATCGACTTGTCCTCGGCGTCGGCGATCGGCACGGCGTGGGCTGCCTTGAGCTCGACGGCGGCCTCGTCGAGGCGGCCGAGGCAGGCCAGCGCCCGCGCCCGCGCCTCGTGGGCATAGGCGAGGTCGAAGTCGTCGAGCCCCGCCTCCTCGACCACCTTGATGCAGTGGTCGGCGTGGTGCAGGGCGAGGTCGCCGTGGCCGAGCACGGCGTGAACGCGAGCGACCAGCCACGACGCCCGTGCCGCGTTCTCCGGTCCCCGTCCGGCGGCTCGCTGCCAGTGGTACATCGCCGCGTAGGCGCGGCCGAGGACGTCGTCGACCTCGTCGGCCGACAGCTGCCGACCGTCGAGCAGCTCCCACGTCGAGTTGTTCGCCGTGATCCCTTGGCGCCGGTGCAGCTCCGCCTCGGCGGCCTCGACCGTCGTCGCCGCCTGACTCGCTGTCGCCTCCGGCATCCGGAGCCGACCCGGGCAGCGCTTCGCCCGTCTCGAGCAGCGACTTCATCGACTGCAGCACCCAGACCCAGCCATCGGCGACGCTCGCCGAGGTCACCGGGCTGAGCCCGAGGTCGCGGTGGATCGTGGTCAGCTTGGTGACTCCGTCGCTCCCCTCGGTGAGCAACCACTCGACGCGACTCGGTGGCTCCTCGGCGGCCGCGGCGTCGTAGAGGATCCTCCACGTCATCACCAGCCGCTTGTTCGGCTCGACCTCCTCGATCGTCCCGACGACGGCGTCGCTGCCGTCCGGGAGGACCATCCGATACGGGCTGCCCGGTTCCAGCGTCGACTCGAAGGCCGTCCGATGGAAGTACCGCGTCGTGAAGTCGGGATCGGTGATCGCAGCCCACACCTGTTCGGCGCTGGCACGGATGAAGGTCTGGTACACGTGCACGGGTGCTGGCGCGGTCATGGTCGTTGCCTCCTCAGGCGCTGGTGCATTCGAGCTGTCGGCGCAGACCGACCATCGCCGCGACGGTCGGCTCGGCGTACTTGGAGATCCAGCGCTCCTGGATCTCGCGGATCGGGACCGGATTGAGGTAGTGCAGCTTCGTCCGTCCCACCTTCTCGGTGACGACGAGTCCAGAACCTTCGAGCACGGCGAGGTGCTTCATCACGCCGAACCTGGTGATCGTCGGAAGGACCTCGCACAGCTCGCCGAGCGTCTGCCCGTCGCGGGCGAACAGAGCGTCGAGCAGCTGGCGTCGCCCACTGTCGGCGAGGGCCTTGAACACGTCGTCATCGTCAGTACCGATGGCGAGCATCTTATGTGACCAAATGGTCACATGTCAATCGTCCCGCCGCAGCGTCGCCTCCAGGTGGTCGGTCAACGGCTCCCCGACCGCCGCCATCGCCAGCACGTACTGCAACTCGTCACCTTCCACCGTGATCCGTCGCTCGACCCGGTCGACCCGCTTCGCCGTCGGCGCGGCGGCCAACGTGCTCGTGACCACCTCGACGCTGGTCCCGCGCACGGTGCCCTCGGCGATCTCGACGTGGCCGGTCGGGTACGCCATCACCACCTCCACGGTGCCTTCGCCGACGGGCCGCCAGTAGCCGGTCTCGGCGTGCAACGGCCGGTCCTCGGTGGCATGCCGGGTGCGCTGCGTGTAGAGCAGCCACGGCTTGCCGACGTGTACGAAGGAGATCTCCTCGACGTAGGCGAACGGCTCGATCGTCGGATAGTGGCCCGACCCGTCGCCCCGCCACGTGCCGAGCAGGAACGCCAGCGGGGCGAGAGCAGGATGCAGCTCGGCTGCCGGCGCGGCGCTCACCGGCAGGAAGCCTACAATCGCGGAGATTCTTGATCGATCTGGTCGGCTTTAGGACTACGCTCCAGACCGTTCCACGATCCAGCGCAAAGGAGCGTTCCATGGCCGTCCTACTCGGCGACACCGCACCCGACTTCACCGCCGACACCACCGAGGGCACGATCAACTTCCACGAATGGCTCGGCGACTCCTGGGGCGTGCTGTTCAGCCACCCCAAGGACTTCACCCCGGTGTGCACCACCGAGCTCGGCGCCGTCGCCAAGCTGAAGCCGGAGTTCGACAAGCGCAACGTCAAGGTCATCGGCCTCTCGGTCGACGCCACCGCCGACCACGAAGCCTGGGCCGACGACATCGAGGAGACCCAGGGCGCCCGACCGAACTTCCCGATCATCGGCGACGGCGACTTCAACGTGTCCAAGCTCTACGACATGCTGCCGGCGAGCACGTCGGGCGATCCAAAGACGCGCACGCCGGCCGACAACCAGACCGTGCGCAACGTGTTCGTGATCGGCCCGGACAAGAAGGTCAAGCTGATCCTCACCTACCCGATGACGACCGGCCGCAACTTCGACGAGGTGCTGCGGGTCATCGACTCGCTGCAGCTGACCGCCAACCACAAGGTCGCCACCCCGGCCGACTGGAAGCAGGGCGACAACGTCATCATCGCCGGCTCGGTCAACGACGAGCAGGCCAAGGAGCTGTTCCCCGACGGCTGGGACTCTCCGAAGCCCTACATCCGGCTGGTTCCCCAGCCGAAGTAGCCGGTCGTCCGCCTGCGGGGGGATGGCCGAGCGACCGCAGGCGGACGTTGGCAGCACGCCGCGTCGATAGCGTCGAACCATGCGCAATTGGCGCGTCTGGAAGTGGGCGAAGGCCCACCCGTTCACGGTCGACGTCGCCCTTGCCGCTGCAGTGGCGGTGGTCGCGCTGTTCGTCCACTTCCATCAACGCAGCTATGACGAGGTCGTCTACCGCGACCCGAACGCGGCGACCATCGCCCTCGTCCTCGCCGCGTGCGTCCCGATCGCGTGGCGCCGGACGGCACCGATCCCCGTCGTCCTGGTGACGGTGGTCCTGCAGGCTGTCTGCGAGTGGAACAAGGTCAACGGAGCGAGTTGGATCCCGCTGCTCATCGCCGTGTACAGCCTCGGCGCCTATGCCAGCGGTCGACCGCGGACGGTCACCACCTGCATCGTCGCCCTCATCGTCGGCTTCCTCCTGCTGATCGGCATCCGCGAAGACGTCGTCGAGATCCCCGAAGCGATCGGCGCGGCAGCCAGCCTCGCGGTGCCGTTCGTCGTCGGCGACAACGTCCGCCGCCGGCGCAACGAGCTGGCCGAGCTCGCCGAGCGTGCCGACCGGGCCGAGCGTGAGCGCGAGCTGCTCGCCCTCCAGCGCGTCGGCGAGGAGCGGACACGTATCGCCCGCGATCTGCACGACGTCGTCGCCCATTCGGTCAGCGCCATCGTGATCCAAGCGGCGGCGGCGCGGCGCAACGTCGACCGCGCTCCCGACGACGCCGTCGACCTGCTCGCCAACATCGAGGAAACCGGGCGGCGGACGATGAGCGAGCTGCGCCAGATCCTCGGCGTCCTCCGCGAGAGCGACACCGAGAACGTGAACGAGGCGGCAGCCTCGCCGGTGCAATCGATCGTCGACATCGAGTCGCTCGTCGACTCGGCGAGCGATCTCGATGTCACGCTGTCGACGACCGGCGCGATCGACACCGTGCCGTCGGGAGTGGCGACGTCGGCATTCCGCGTCGTCCAGGAAGCGCTCACCAACGCCCGCCGCCACGCCGGCCCGCACGCCACGATCGACGTCCGCGTCGAGCGCACCGACGACTGCCTCGACATCTGCATCGAGGATGACGGGCGAGGCGCCTCCGCCGACCATCAGCAGCGCGGCTACGGGCTGATCGGCATGGGCGAGCGCGTCGCCGCCTTCGGCGGCACGTTGCGCTCGGGCCCCCGCCGCGCCGGCGGCTGGCAGGTGCGCGCCAGCTTCCCACTGACCGCCGACGCCGCCCGGCCGGTCGCCAGCGTCGCCACATGATCAGGGTCCTCCTGGTCGACGACCAGGCGATGATCCGCCAGGGGCTGCGGATGATCCTCGACGCCGAACCGCGGACTGACGATCGTCGGCGAGGCCGCCGACGGCGCCGAGGCAGTGGCCCTCGTGCCGGCGGCGAAGCCGGACGTCGTGCTGATGGACGTGCGGATGCCCAAGATGGATGGCATCGCCGCCTGCGCACGGATCTGCGCCGCTCCCGATCCGCCGCGGGTGCTGATGCTCACGACGTTCGACCTCGAGGACTACGTGTATGCGGCGCTACGTGCCGGGGCCAGCGGATTCCTGCTCAAGGACGCACCCGCTGACCAGCTCGTCGAGGCGATCGAGGTGGTCGCCCGTGGCGACGCCCAGCTCGCACCGCAGATCACCCGCCTGCTCATCGAGGAGGTCGCCAAGCGCCCGACCGTGGATCGCGCCGCCCACCCGTGGGTCGGTGAGCTGACCGACCGGGAGAGCGAGGTGCTCCGCCTGATGTCACGCGGCCGATCGAACGCCGAGATCGCCGCCGACCTGTATCTCGGCGAGGCGACGGTGAAGACGTACGTCGGACGAGTCCTCGCCAAGCTCGGCGCCCGCGATCGCGTCCAGGCGGTGGTGATGGCCTACGAGTCCGGCGTCGTCGAGCCCGGGCTCACATGATCCGACGACACCAACAGCCCACTACGATTCGGCACAAACCAAGGGGGGAAATCGATTGAACGCTCCGACGACCGACCGTATACGAAACGTCGCCCTCGTCGGCCACAGCGGTAGCGGCAAGACCTCGCTCGCCGAGGCGCTGCTCTACCGGGCCGGCGTGCTCCCACGGGCGGGGAGCACCGACGAGGGCACCACCGTCTGTGACACCGAGCCGGAGGAGATCAAGCGCAAGATGTCGATCTCGCTGGCGGTCGCCCCGCTGGAGTGGAAGGCGACCGACCCCGCCACCGGCGAGGCGGCGACGTACAAGATCAACCTCCTCGACACTCCCGGCTATGCCGACTTCGCCGGTGAGGTCGATGCCGCCCTGGCCGTGGCCGATCTCGCCGTGCTCGTGGTCAGCGCGGTCGACGGCGTCGAGGTCGGGACGGAGGCGGCGTGGCGCCGCTGCGCCGCCCTCGGCATCCCCCGGATGGTGTTCGTCAACAAGGAGGACAAGCCCCGCGCCGACTTCCACCGCACGCTCGACCAGCTACGGGCGTTCTTCGGCAGCGGGTTCGTCCCGCTCGAGCTGCCCCTCGGCGAGGAGGAGAAGCTGCACGGGGTCGCCGACGTGCTCTCGGACGAAGGCTTCGAGTACGACGCGGACGGCACCCACCACAGCGAGCCGATCCCCGCCGACGTCGCCGACGAGGAGCATCGTCTCCACGACGAGGTCGTCGAGGAGATCGTCGCAGGCGACGACGCCCAGCTCGAGCGCTATCTGTCCGGCGAGGTCCCCAGCGCCGCCGAGCTCGAGCGCACGCTCGCCGGTGAGATCTTGCAGTGCGCCGAGTTCCCCGTGCTGCTCGGATCGGCGACGACCGGCGTGGGGATCGACCGCCTCGCCGACTACATCTGCGAGCTCGGCCCCTCACCGGCCGACCGGCCTGCCACCGTGATCGGCGGCACCGAGCAGGTCCCGGTTCCCGCCGACCCGTCGGGCACCTCGGTGGCCTACGTGTTCAAGACCGTGGCCGACCAGTTCGTCGGTCAGGTCTCGCTGTTCAAGGTCCTGTCCGGCACCGTGCACGGCGACGATCGACTCGTCAACTCGGCAACGTCCACCGAGGAACGGCTGCACGGGCTGTTCCACGTGCGCGGCAAGGAGCACCTGACGGTCAACCACGTCGTGGCCGGCGATCTCGGAGGAATCGCCAAGCTGGCCGCGACGCCGAGCCATTCGACCCTCGCCGCCAAGGGTTCGCCGGTCCGGGTCGAGCCACCGGCGGCGCCGTCGCCGAACTACAGGCTCGCCCTCGAACCGCTCACCCAATCCGACGACGACAAGCTGTCGGACTCCCTCAACCGGTTGGTCAGCGAGGATCCGACGTTGCGGGTCGTGCGATCCGAGGAGACGCATCAGACCGTCCTGTGCGGCGCCGGCGATACGCACGTGGCGGTCGCCCTGGAACGGCTCGCCCGCAAGTTCGGCGTCAACGTGTCGACCGCCGAGGTCAAGGTCCCGTACCGGGAGACGATCTCGGCGGCGGCAGACGCCGAAGGCAAGGTCAAGAAGCAGTCTGGTGGGCACGGGCAGTACGCCGTCGTCAACATGCGCGTAGCGCCCACCGAGCGTGGCTCGGGGTCCGAGTTCGTCGACAAGATCGTCGGCGGGGCGATCCCCCGCAACTTCCTGCCGGCGGTGCAGAAGGGCGTCGAGGAGACGATGGCGACGGGCGGCGCCTTCGGGTTCCCGGTCGTCGACGTCAAGGTCGAGTGCTACGACGGCAAGTACCACTCGGTGGACTCGTCGGACATGGCCTTCCGCACCGCGGCGTCACTCGGTCTCAAGGAAGCGCTCGCCAAGGCGTCACCCGTCGTGCTCGAGCCGGTTTCGCTGCTGACGGTCAACGTCCCGGAGTCGATGCAGGGCGACATCCTCGGCGACATCAACTCGCGCCGCGGCCGGGTGAGCGGCTCCACGCCACTCGGTGACGGGCACATCGAGATCACGGCGATGGTGCCGGCCGGCGAGATCCAGCGCTACGCCGTCGACCTGCGCTCGATGACCGCCGGCCGCGGGTCGTTCGAGGCCGTTCACGATCACTACGACGTGCTTCCCTCCCATCTCACCAGCAAGCTGATCGCCGAGCGCTCCAAGGCCTCGTAGCACACCTCATCCGAGTGTTTCCGGTCACCCGAGTGTTTCCGGCACCCCAGGTGGGCCGCTAGCACTCGGATCAGATCGGCGGGGGGACTGCGGCGATCCGAAAGGGTGATGCGGAACCGAGGGTCCGGCCGCTACAACAGAGGGCATGACCACCCCGCCCCCCGCACCGCCGATACCCGCGCCCGCGCCCGAGGCCACCGCCGAGTCCGCTGCCGGCGCCATCGACGCCGTCAAGATCTACGGACGCGGCGAGAACCAAGTCGTCGCCCTCGACCACGTCACCGTGTCGTTCGAGAAGGCCAAGTTCTCGGCGATCATGGGCCCGTCCGGCTCGGGCAAGAGCACGCTGATGCACTGCCTCGCCGGCCTCGACACGCTGACGTCGGGTGCCGTGTACATCGGTGACACCTACCTGGCCAAGCTCAACGACAAGCAGCTCACCGAACTGCGCCGGCGCGCCGTCGGGTTCATCTTCCAGGCCTACAACCTGATCCCCACGCTGAGCGCCGAGGAGAACATCAACCTGCCGCTGCTGCTCGGCGGCCAGTCGCCGGACCCGCAGTGGTTCGGCGAGGTCGTCGGCACGGTCGGCCTCGCCGACCGTCTGCGCCACCGCCCGAGCGAGCTGTCCGGCGGCCAGCAACAGCGCGTCGCCGTCGCCCGCGCCCTCAACGCCCGCCCCGACGTGATCTTCGCCGACGAGCCGACGGGCAACCTCGACTCACGGGCGGGAGCGGAGATCCTCGACTTCATGCGCCGCGCCGTGCGTGAGTACGGACAGACGATCGTGATGGTCACCCACGATCCGAACGCCGCGTCGTACGCCGATCGTGTCGTGTTCCTCAACGACGGCCGCATCGTCGACGAGCTGCTCGCCCCGACGCCGGACACAGTGCTCGACCGGGTGAAGCGGATCGGCGACTGACATGAGCTCCAACGTGACCCTTCTCCTGGCGCGCCGCAGCATGCGCGCCAGGATCGGCCGGCTGATCGCCATCGCCATCGCCATCGTCCTCGGCGTGGCGTTCGTCGTCGGCTCGTTCGTGCTCGCCGACAGCATGCGTTCCGGATTCGACTCGCTGTTCACCGATGCCTTCCAGAACACCGACCTCCAGGTCCGCACCGAGCTGGCGTTCGGCAGGAGCAGTGACACCGGCACACGAGACCCCGTACCGGCCGAACTCGTCGACACGGTCGCCGCGATACCCGGGGTGGAGCGGGCCTCGGGAGAGTTGCAGCGCAGCGCCCAGATCATCGACGCCGACGGCGAGGCGGTCAGCACCGGCGGGGCACCGATGTTCGGCGCCTCGTGGGATGGCACCGACCCCGGCAGCACGATCGAGCTCCGTGAGGGCGCCGCGCCGAGCGGACCCGACCAGGTCGCCATCGACAAGAACACGGCCGACCACAACGACCTCGAGATCGGCGATCCGATCGACATCATCACCGCCACAGGTCCGCACACGTTCACCCTCACCGGCACGGTCGGACTCGGCGACAGCGACTCGTTCGGCGGCGCCACGTTCGCCCTGTGGGATCCGGCGACTGCCGCCGAAGTGCTCGGCGCCGAAGGCGTCTACGACTCGATCGACATCCGCGTCGCCGAGGGTCAGGACGTCGCCGCTGTCCAACAGCAGATCGCCGAGGTGCTCCCCGACAACACCGAGGTCGTCGATCAACAGACCCTGATCGACGAGGCCAACGACGACGTCAACCAGTTCATCGGACCGTTCGGGACCGGACTGCTGATCTTCGCCTTCATCACCGCCTTCGTCAGCGCCTTCCTGATCAACAACGTGTTCGCCATCACGATCGGTCAGCGCCTGCGCGAGCTCGCCCTGCTGCGCGCCGTCGGTGGCGCCGGGCGCCAGGTCCGCCGGCTGATCGTCGTCGAGGCGCTGGTGATGTCCGTCATCGCCACCGTCATCGGCATCTTCGCCGGCATCGGCGTGGCCAAGCTGATCCTCGCCATCTTCAACGCCGCCGGCGCCGGGTTCCCCGACTTCCCGATCGTGCTCACGCCGTTGGCCGTCGTGATGGCCTTCCTCGTCGGCGTCGGGATCACGGTCCTCGCCGTGCTGATCCCGGCACGGCGGGCGGCGAGGATCCCACCGGTCGCGGCGATGCGCCCCGAGCTCGGCTTCGACGCCCTGAGCGCGAAGCGGCTGGTCGTCGCCACCGTGGCGACGATCGCCGGGGCCGTGATGTTCCTGATCGGCCTGCTCGCCAAGCCAGGCGGCACGCCCGGGACTGATCGCCCTCGCCGGTGGTGGTGCGCTGCTGCTGTTCCTCGGCACGGCGAGCGTCTCGTCGACGGTGGCCAAGCCGGTCACCAAGATGATCGGCTGGCCCGTCGCCAAGGTGTACAAGGCACCAGGTCAGCTCGCGTCCGAGAACGCCGGACGGGCGCCACGGCGCACGTCGGCGACGGTGGCGGCGTTGATGATCGGCGTCGCCCTCGTGAGCGCCGCGGCCGTGTTCGCCTCATCGCTGCGGAACACGTTCACCGCCGCGATGGACCGCGGCGTCACCGCCGACTGGGTGGTGACCGGCTCCGGGTTCCAGCTGTTGCCCGAAGTCGTGTCCGAGACACTGGCGGAGGTTCCCGAGCTCTCCGCCGTCACCGGCGTGCGGACGATTCCGGTCTCGATCAACGGCGACGAGAAGCAGGTCGGTGCTGCCGACCCGGTCGCCCTCGAGCAGCTCATCAACGTCAACCTCCAGTCAGGGAGCTGGGAGGGCCTCCAGGAGGGTGGGATCTTCGTCCACGAGGATCCGGCCAGGGACCTCGGGCTCGAGGTCGGCTCGACGTTGGAGGCGACGTTCCAGAACGGCGTCGAGCACGAGTTCACCGTCGCCGGCATCTTCAGCGACGCCTACCTCGTCGGCAACTGGCTGATGCCCTCCACCGTGGTCGACGAGATCATCACCGGCGAGCAGAGCGACTTCTTCGTGGCGATGAAGACCGCCGACGGGGTCAGCGAGGCGGACGCCCGCCAGGCGATCGACGCGGCACTCGTCGACTACCCGCAGACGAAGCTGGAGACCGCCGACCAGTTCAAGGACTCGCAAGCCGAACAGATCGACCAGCTGCTGGTCATCATCACCGTGCTGTTGGCGTTCGCCATCATCATCGCCGTGCTCGGGATCTCGATCACCCTCGGCTTGGCGGTGTTCGAGCGGACTCGCGAGATCGGCTTGATGCGCGCCGTCGGGATGACGAGGCGGCAGACCCGCCGGATGGTCCGCTGGGAGGCGATCATCGTGTCGACGTTCGGAGCCATCGTCGGGATCGTCCTCGGCACGTTGATCGGCATCGTGTTGTCGCTGGCCGTGCCCGACACGATCATCGACGAGATCTCCTTCTCGGTGCCGACGATCATCGCCATCCTCATCGGCGCCGTGCTCGCCGGCCTGATCGCCGCCCTCTACCCGTCGTTCAAGGCGAGCCGGATGGACGTCCTCGAGGCCATCGCCACGGAGTAGCTCCCCCAACCCGACCGATGGGTGTTTTCATGACGGAACGGTCAGGAAAACACCCATCGGTTGGGGTCAGCCGGCGGTGCGCCACGGGGCGTCGTCGTCGCGGAAGGCCTTGGCCGCGGGGTGCTGGTCGGTCGCTAGATCAGTCGTTGTCTTGCTGGTTGGGGCGTGGCGGGTCTGGCAGCCGGGGCACCAGTACAGGACCCGGTCGTGGGTGCCACTGCGGCGGGCATGCACCGTGTCGGCGCAGCGGAAGCAGCCCTGGCCGGTGCGCCCGTAGACGCCGAGACCGCCCGGCACACCCGGCAGGGCGACTTGTTCGGCGTGAGCCAGGTTGGCGCGGAGCAGGCGCGCCGCGACGTTGACGATCCGCCGGGCAAGCGCTTCACCGATGTCACCGACAGGTGCGAACGGGTGCAGCTCGCACGCCCACAGCACCTCACTGCGGTAGACGTTGCCGACTCCGAACAACACCCGCTGGTCGAGGAGCACCTCGGCGATCGGGGCGCGCCGATCGTCGTAGGACAGGATCAGCTCGACGCACCTGTCGAGGTCGGCGTCGACGCTGCAGAGGTCGGGACCGAGACGCCCGAACCAGGGATGCCGCGACAGCCCCGGCTCGCGGTACGTCTCGACGGTCGGGGCGTTGAAGCAGACCGCCGTCCACGCCGCCGTCTCGATCACGGCGCGCATCTCCCGATGCGGCCGCTGCCAGATGTCGTCCTTGCGGTAGAGGTGCCAGAATCCCGACTTGCGCAGGTGCGTGTGCAGGATGATGCCGTCGTCCCACTCGACCTCGAGGTCCTTGCCGATGCTCTCGACCCGGACGATCGTGCGTCCCGCCTTGGGCACCACGCCGATCAGCTGGGGAGCGTCGAAGCGGACCATCTTCTTGTCGACGAGGGCGATCCGCATCGCCGCGGCGGTGTGGTGGATGGAGTCCCCCTCCGGCACGGACCCTCAGCGTACGCGACCCTCCGTCGCGAGTGGTCGATGGTCAACACTCGACGAGCCTCTGTAGCGCGAAATGCACTACATTGAGACGCATGACGACACCGATTTCATTCCGCCCCAACGAGGAAGATACGAAGAACCTCGCCATCCTCGAAGCGGCCGGGATGTCGACGACGACCGCCATCCGTACCGCACTTGCCGACGCAGCACGCCGCAGAAGACTCTCCAATGCAGTGGCCGAGGAGGTTGAGCGTCTTCGCCGTGACCCGGCCGACCTTGCCGAGATCAAGGCGATCCGCGAGTTCATGGGCGACCGGTTCGACGAGTTGCCGGAGTGAACCGCGGCGACGTCTACCGGCTCCGGCCTCCGCGCGGTGCCGGCCACGAACAACATGGCCCTCGATTCGGCGTCATTGTCCAGGCTGACGAGCTGCTACGTCTGTCTACGGTCATCGTCGCACCAACCAGCCGCTCCGCTCGACCTTCGACGTTTCGTCCTGTCATCGAGGTCGCAGGTCAACCGACTCGCGTGCTGGTCGAGCAGCTCTCCGCTGTCGACACGGGCCGGCTCGGCAGTCGAGTCGGCCACCTCTCAGCGGAGGAGTCTTGGAGCGTCGACGAAGCGGTACGGTTCATTCTCGGGGTCTAGGAGCTAGGGCAGGACGCCGCAGTGGGCGAGGGCGAGGCGGATGAGGCGGTCGTGGCCGCCGGTCATCTGCTCGCGCACCGCGGGACCGACCACCTCGGTCGGGACTGAACCAGGCCAGGTCGAGCGCTTCCTGTGTCGGGATGCAGTCACCGTCGACGGGTACGACGTAGGCGAGGCTCACGGCGTGATGGCGCGGGTCGTGGAACCCGGAGCGCTCGGGATCGGGGAAGTACTCGACGACGGTGAACGGCGACGGGTTCGGCGGGACGTCGGGAAGGGCGAGCGGGCCGAGGTCCTTCTCCAGATGGCGCAGCAGCGCGTCGCGGATCCGTTCACCGAACATCACCCGGCCGCTGACGACCATCCGGCTGATCGTCCCGTCAGCCGCCTGGCGCAGCAGCAGGCCGATCTCGGTGACCTCGCCCCGACCGTCGACACGTACCGGGACGGCATCGACGTACACCAGCGGAACGTGGGCACGCATCTGCTCGAGCTGATCCGGCGACAGCCAGCCGGCCTCGGTCTCGGTGTCGATGTCGGACGGGCTCGAGCCACTCACGGCCATCGAGTCTGTCAGACGTGGTCATCACCCGGTCGGCCCGGCGACGTTCACGGCCGAACGCAAGTTCACAAGTCACAACGGCAGGTCACCGGTCGCCCGCCGCGTGCTGCCGGTGTCGGCGTAGGCGGCGATCGTTCGTTGGGCGATGCGCATCTGGTGGATCTCGTCGGCGCCGTCGGCGAAGCGGGCCCAGCGGGCGTGCTGGTACATGTGCGCCAGCGGCGTGTCGGTCGAGTAGCCGAGGGCGCCGTGCACCTGGATCGAGCGATCGATCACCCGGTTGAGCATGTTGGCGACGAAGTGCTTGGCCATCGACACCTCCGACTTGAACTCGACGGTGTCGTCGGCCTGCGATCGATCGAGCTTGTAGGCGGCGTGAAGGACCATCAACTTCGCCTGGTACAGCTCCATCGTCGAGTCGGCGATCAGCCACTGGATGCCCTGCTTCTCGGCGAGCAGCGAGCCATGGGAGAAGCGGTTGAGCGAACGGTCGACCATCATGTCGAGGGCGACCTCGGCCTGGGCGATCCAGCGCATGCAGTGGGCGAGGCGCGCCGGGCCGAGGCGGTACTGGCCGAGTCGGTGTCCCTCTCCCCTTCCGCCGAGTCGTTGCGAGTCGTGGACGCGGAGGTCCTCGATGCGAATCTCGGAGTGTCCGGTGCTGCCGTGCATCGTCTCGATCTGACGGACCTCGGTCCAGCCGTCGGCTGGCAGGTCGACGATGAACGCGGTGTTGGCAGCCTGGGCGATCTCCGGGTTCTCCTCCGTGCGGGCGATGAGGATGGCGAAGTTGGCCCGATGGGCGTTGGAGATGAACCACTTGTGGCCGTTGATCACCCACTCGTCGCCGTCGGGGATCGCCGTCGTGCGGATCAGCGTGGGGTCGGAACCGGCCACCTCCGGCTCGGTCATGGCGAAGCACGACCAGGCCGTCCCCTCGCACAGCGGGCGGAGATAGCGGTCCTTCTGCTCGTCGGTGCCGAAGTGCAAGAGGGTGTGCATGTTGCCCTCGTCGGGAGCCTGGCAGTTGAGCACCCACGGGCCGTGGTAGGTGCGTGCCGCCTCGGCCTGCACCATCGCCAGGGCGACGTGGCCGAGTCCCATCCCACCCCACTCCGGTCGGCATCTGCGGGAGCCACAGTCCCGCCTCACGAGCCGCCGACCGCAGGGCGAGCAGCTCGCGGTAGTAGGCGCCCTTGTCCGTGTCGCGCAGGCCCCCGGCGTCGATGCGCTGCTCGGCGGGACGGACGACGTCGTCGACAAAGGCACGGACGCGGCCGCGCAAGGCCTCGAGCTCCGGAGGCAGGCTGAAGTCGATCGCCATCGTCGGGACAGTACCCACAGCCGGTTAACGTCCTCCCATGCAGGTCTCCGTGCTGGGGGGCGGGTCCTGGGGGACCACAGTGGGCTCGATGGTGTCGGCGCGGCATCCGACGATGTTGTGGGCCCGCGACCCGGACGTCGCCGAGGAGGTCAACACCGAGCACAGCAACAGTGGCTACCTTCCCGGCTTCCGCCTCAACCCCAAACTGACGGCGACGGCCGACCTCGAGGAGGCAGCCCGACACGCCGAGCTGCTGATCGTCGGGGTGCCGACGTCGGCGGTGCGCTCGACGCTGGAGACGGCTGCCAAGTGGATCCACCCGTGGATCCCGATCGTCAGCCTGTCCAAGGGGCTGGAGCAGAAGACGTTGCTGCGCATGACCCAGGTCATCGCCGAGGTCGCCCCGGGCCGTCCGGTCGCCGCCTTGACCGGCCCGAACATCGCCCGCGAGATCATGGCCGGCCAGGCCGCTGCGGCGGTGATCGCCACCGAGGATCTCTCTGTCGGGGCGGCGATCCAGGCGGTGCTCACCCGTGGGCTGTTCCGCGTCTACCTCAACCACGACGTCATCGGCTGCGAGCTCGCCGGGGCGCTGAAGAACGTCGTCGCCATCGCCGCCGGGATCGCCCAGGGCCTCGGCGTGGGCGACAACACACGGGCCGCCGTGATGACCCGCGGTCTCGCCGAGATCACCCGTCTCGGCGTGGCGATGGGCGGCGAGGCGATGACGTTCGCCGGGCTGGCGGGGATGGGCGACCTCATCACGACGTGCGTCAGCCCGCACAGCCGCAACCGTCACGTCGGCGAGCAACTCGGACGCGGGCGCAAGCTGGCCGACATCCTCGGCGAGATGAACATGGTCGCCGAGGGCGTCAAGACGGCGACAACGGTGCGCGACCTGGCCAAGCGCCACAGCGTGCCGATGCCCGTGTGCGAGGAGATCTACAAGGTCGTCAACGGGCGCACCAGCGCAGCGCGCGCCTATGCCGGTCTGCGCCTCCGCCCCGGCCACGAGAACGAACCCGGCTGAGCGCCCCCAATCTGGGGAAGATCCGTGCCAAGTCGCGCTTCTGGAGTGGGACTCGATCGAGATGAGCCTCGTCCTCGACGAGACCTCACCCGGTTCGCCCTACGGCGAGTCCGCGGCCGACGAGTAGAGGCCGGCGGCGCCGGCGAGTTTCTCGAGGCGCTCCAGCCGGGCGGCCATCGAGGCCATCGCCGTCTCCAGTTCGTCAACCCGCTTGCGCAACGAGTCATCGCGCCACGCAGGTTCGACGAAACCGAGCGGCCCGGTGGCATCGACATCGTCGTCGACCTCCTCGGAGACCTCGTCCGTCGCCACCGAACCGATGGCCGCCGCCCAGCGGTCGTCGCGCTCGCCCGGGCGTCGACCCAGCCGCACCGCCAACGGTTCCGGGCTGCGGGCAGCGAGGGCATCGAGGAGCTCCTCGACCGTTGACGACTCATCGGCCGGGAGCAGTCGCTCGATGCGCGAGCGGATCTCGGCGACCGTCTGCGCCCCGCGCAGCGCCAGCGCCGACAGGGCCAGCAACTCGCCGGGCGCCAGGCGCCAGCGTTCGTCGGCGGTGTGGCGATAGCGCGTCGTCCGTCCGCCGTGCGATGGGTGGACGAAGCGGACGAGCCCGACCGACTTCAACGAGAGCAACGCCGCTTCGACGGTGCGGTCGTCGTACGACACGACCGGCCGCCGGTTCGTCGCCTGGTTGCAGGCGAGACGCAGCGCGTTGAGGGTCAGCGGGTAGCTCTCCGGCACCGCCGCCTCCTTCTCGATCAGAGCGGCGAGTACGCGGACCTCCGGATCGGTGAGCGCCATCGGGCCAGTCTGGCAGCGCGGAGATTCAGCCGAACGTGGCGGCCATCGCAGCCAGCTCGGCGACCGGATCGAGATCGCCGGCTCCCGACCCGGACCCGCCGGCGACGACGACCACGAGGGATCGATCGACGCGGGCGGCGGCGAACGTCCCCACGGTCGTGAAGTCGCCATCCTCGGAGCCCATCGTGACGGTGAAGTCGAGGCGGGCACTGGCGTCGCCCACGCCGACATCTGCCTCGTTGGTGATCGTCAAATCGACGTTCGTCTCCTCGTCGGTCATCGATTCGAACGCCGGCTGCTCCTCCATGCAGGCCACCGTCTCCTCGGCTCCGAGCTGTTCGACGAACGTGTCCAGCATGCCCACCGCCGAATCCGTCGCGGTGAGCACCACGGCGCCGGCGTAGCCGTAGTCGCCAACCGATTCGGTCGCGGTCGGCTCGCTGCCGACGAGCTCGAAGCTGTGCGAGAACGCCCTCGCCGTCTCTCCGTCGAAGTGCACGTCGGTGTAGTCGAGGTAGAGCTCGAAGCCATTGAGGCACGCTCCGAACTCGGTCTCCTCCTCGCCCTCCGGCTCCGACTGGGTGAATGGGCCGGTCGACGTCCACCCGGCCGCGGTGAGCCGCTCGTTGAACACCGTCACCGCTGCGTCGGCGGCGGCCTGATCGTCCGCGTCGACTGTCGCCGGAAGGACGAAGGGGACGCCGAAGGCGAGTGGGGCTGCCGTAGCAGCGACCAGCAGCCGACTCATGGCGGCGGACGGTATCTGGCCTTTCGCGGGTCGACGACGGAATACTCGCGGCAGTGAGCAACGGGACGGCGGGCATCACGGCGCGTGCCCCGGGACGGGTGAACCTGATCGGTGACCACACCGACTACACCGGCGGGCTGTGCTTTCCGATCGCCATCGACCGGGTCGTCGAGGTCTCCGGGCGCCGTGATCGGTCCCTCGGCGAGGTGCGCCTCTCGAGCGCCGGCCAACCCGACGCAGTCGTCGCCCTCGATGTCGACGACCCAGCCGCGACACATCCCGAATGGGCGCGGTACGTCGCCGGCGTCGTCACGCAGCTGCGACCGACCGCCGGGTTCACCGGAGTCGTTCGCAGCGACCTGCCAGCCGGCGCCGGCTTGTCATCGAGCGCCGCCCTCGAGGTCGCCTGCGCCCTGGCGCTCGGCGCCGACGCGGGCGACCCGATCGCCCTCGCCCGCCTGTGTCAGGCCGCCGAGCACGCTGCCCGAGGCGTTCCGACCGGGCTGCTCGACCAGCTCGCGTCGATCTGCGGCGTCGAGGGCAGCGGACTGCACCTCGACTGCCGTTCGCTCGAAGTCGTTCCCGTGCCGCTGCCGCCGCCGGACGTGGCGCAGTGGCTCGTCGTGTGGGCCGGCGCCCGTTCTCTCGCCGAGTCCGGATACGCCGACCGCGTCGCCGAGCTCGCTGCCGCCGAGTCTGTCGTCGGGCCGCTGCGCGACGCCTCGATCAGCAGCCTCGAATCCATCGACGACCCGACCATCCGGGCCCGGGCCCGGCACGTGGTCTTCGAGAACGCCCGAGTCGACGACTTCGCCGCAGCGATGTCCGGCGGAGATCTGTTCGGCGCCGGAGCGTTGATGTCGGAGAGCCACGACAGCCTGAGCGGCCTCTTCGACTGCTCCACTCCGCAGATCGACGAGTTGTGCCGGACGTTGTCCGCCACCGATGGCGTGTACGGAGCGCGGATGACCGGCGGAGGATGGGGTGGCTGCGTCGTCGCCCTCACGGATCCGGGCGCTGTCGACGTCTCCGCGTTTGGATCAGCGTGGTACGTCCGGCCCAGCGCCGGTGCTGCGGTCCGCGAGTGAGCCGCGACTTCAGTCGACGACTACCGGGTCCTCGACGTGCCGAGGCTGCGACTGGCTGATCAACGCCGGCCGGGGCTGGCGACGCCGGTCGGGTGACCGTCGCAACGCGCTGAAGCTGCGCCGCAGCCACGACGGCTTGCGGCGGACCACGCGGGCTTGGCCGCGTGCTCGCGCAACTGGCGCTGATGAAGGACCGTCAGCTGTTCCGACATGTAGGGGTGCATCGTCTCGTCTCCAATCGCCGAATCGTTCAGTAGTCGAGGGCCGCCAACGAACCCTGCTGATACGTGACGTCCGTCGCT
>CAVSZO010000045.1:0-85772 GCA_963732335.1 Ilumatobacteraceae bacterium
CTGGCCGCGCTCGTTGGTCATCGCCGTCAGGAAGGCGCCGAGGTCGTGGAGGACATCGTCGTAGCGCTCGTCGCCCGTGCGTTCGCGGCGCAGCACGAGGGCAGCGGTGAGCAGGGCGCTCGCTCCGCTGCCGAACTGCCCGTCGCCTTCGCCGGCGAAGCCCGCCATCCCGGCCCCTCGTAGAGGCGGTCGAGCGCCCACTCGATACCCCGCTCGGCGGACGCCGCCGCCGCTTCCGACTCCGCGAGTCCGGCACCCGCGGCCTGCTCCAGGCTCATCGTGACCCCGGCATGGCGGGTGATGTTGTAGGCGCCGAGGTCGGTGTCGGTGTCCCGGTCGTAGCGGTACAGCCAGGCGCCATCGTCGCGCTGGTTGCGAACGAACCATCCGACGGCGGCGTCGGCGGAAGCGCGCACTCCACCGCCGTCGGGTCGCCGCAGTGCTCGGCCTGGACGACAAAGGCGCGAGCCCCCGAGCACGAGCACCCACGACAGCACGCCCCCGGCGACGACCCGACCGACGCGCGGCGGCGGTCGGGGGGGCCGCCGCGGGCTCGGACATTCGGCCGAGAGTACAAGCGCGGCCGAGCCCTAACGTGGCGTCGATGCCCGCCGACCGAGGGTCTGGGCGGTGCCGAGGAGTGCCCGGCTCGCGCCGAGCAGCTGCGCGCTGCGCTGGTCGGGATCGTCGCCGTCGGCGCCGTGCTGGTGCCGCTCGGACGCGAGATCAGCGAGGACAGCCTGCCGCTGTCCAACTACCCGATGTTCACGGCCCGCCGGGAACAGGTCACGTCGATCGAGCGGGCCATCGGCGTCGCATCGGACGGCAGCGAACACGTCCTCGCCCCGGAGCTACGGGGGGACGGTCGAGGTGATCCACGCCGCCCAGACGATCTTCGACGCCATCCGCGCCGGAACGGCGGACGACCTGTGCGTCGAGATCGCCGGCCGGGTGGCCGAGTAGGGCGACGACGGGACGACCGAGGTAGTCGTCGTGACCGAGCGCTTCGACATCATCGCCGGCGTCCGCGCGACGACCCCGAACCCGTGGACCGCGCCATCCACGCCCGATGCGAGGTGCCGGTGAGCTGGCTGATGGCGCCGGCGCCGGCAGGGCAGCTCAACGCCGTCCGGCTGCTGACGATCGGCTATGCCCTCGTCTGGATCGCAATCCGCACGAGCCACTGGCTCGACCTCTCCCGCCTCCCGTCCACGAGGTGGGAACCAATCGGGATCAGCAACTGGATCGGCAGTCAGCGCACGGCGTCGTCACCGTCGTCGTGGTCGTCGCCGTCGTCGCCGGGTCGCCGCCCTCGGCGCCGTGGCCTGGCCGGTCAGCGCCGCGGTGTTCGCCGTGGCGTTCCTGTGGCTGAGTCGTTCGGCGCGTCGTGGGGGCAGATCCTCCACACCGAGCACCTCGTCGCCCTGCATCTCCTCGTGCTCGCCGCCGCGCCGTCGGGGCGTGGCGACTCGGCGACCGCCGGCTGGCCGCTGAAGGTGATGAGCGCCGTCACGGTGGCCACCTACTTCGTCGCCGGGGTGGCCAAACTCCGCTTCGGCGGCGGGCTCGACTGGCTCGAGGGCGACGGGCTGCTGCGCCTCGTCGCCCACGACAACCTGCGCAAGCGCCTCCTCGGCGATGCCTGGTCGCCGATCTCGCCGGTTGCCGTGGGCCATCCGATGATCTTCCAGATCGGGGCGTGGCTCACGTTGGTCGTCGAGCTCGGTGCCCCGCTGGCATTGCTCGGGCGCCGCTGGGCGTACACCTGGGTCGGCCTCGCCTGGTGTTTCCACCTCGGGTTCTCGCCCTGATGGCCGTCCTGTTCCCGTACCCGCTGGTCGGGGTCGCCTTCGCGTCGATGCTGCCAGTCGAGCGTCTGTTGGCGTGGCGGCCCACCGGTCTGGCCGACCGGGTCCGCGGGTACCCCAAGGTCGATGGCGAAGCGCCGCCAGTCTCCGCCCCTGACGTCGTTGTCCACCGTGTGCTGCCAATGGGCCGGCACCGCTCCCTCGACGACTATGTCGCCGCGGGGGTGGTGCCGGCCGCCGGGTCGCGCTCGACACCGACGCCGCGCGACTGATCGACATCGTCAGTCAGTCCGGCCTGCACGGGCGCGGCGGGGCCGGGTTCCCGACCGGCACCAAGTGGTCGACGGTCGCCAGCGCTGGCTCTGACGCGTTGCCGACAACCGTCGTCGTCAACGGCGCCGAAGGCGAGCCGGGGACGTTCAAGGACCGGGTGATCCTGCGCGCGACCCGTACGCGGTCCTCGAGGGCGCGCTGATCGCCGCTCGTGCCGTCGGCGCCCCGACGGCGGTCATCGCCCTCAAGTGACGTTCGCCCACGAGATCGAGCGAGTCGAGAAGGCGATCGCCGAGATGGAGGCCGCCGGCTGGGTCGATCGCGGTGTGCTCTCCGTGTTCAAGGCCCCGGGAGTACCTCTACGGCGAGGAGACGGCGTTGCTCGAGGCCGTCGCCGGACGTCCCCCGTTCCCGCGCATCGCTCCGCCGTGGCGACGCGGTGCGACCGACGTCGTGGTCGACGCCGACGACGCGATGAGCGAGAGCGGCCTCGCCGCCCCGGTGCTGATGGCCGGCGCCACCGAGGCTCCGCCGGCGCTGATCAACAACGTCGAGACGATCGCCAACGTGCCGGCGATCATCGCCAACGGCGCCGACTGGTTCCGCTCGCTCGGCACCGAGCAGTCTCCAGGCACGATCGTCTGCACGGTCAGCGGTTCGACCAAGCGAGCGGGTGTCGCCGAGATCCCGATGGGCACGCCCGTCCGAGTCGCCATCGAGACGATCGGCGGCGGCCTCGACGTCGGTCGCCGTGTCACCGCCGTGTTGATGGGAGTCGCCAACACCGTCCTGACCGGCGACCAGCTCGACACGCCGATGAGCTACGAAGCGATGCACGACGCCGGCAGTGGGCTCGGTTCCGCCGGCATGATCGTGCTCGCCGACGACGTCGACCTGCTCGCCGCCGCGGCGGGGGTTGTCGCGGTTCCTCGCGGTCGAGTCGTGCGGGCAGTGCACGCCGTGCAAGCAGGACGGCCTCGCCCTGGCGGCTCGGTTGACATCGCTGTGCGCAGGGAACGCCGAACCCGACGACACAGCCACGGTGTCCGACTTGCTCGGCACCGTGGCCGACGGGGCCGGTGCG
Organism: Ilumatobacteraceae bacterium; assembly: GCA_963732335.1. Classification (GTDB taxonomy): domain Bacteria; phylum Actinomycetota; class Acidimicrobiia; order Acidimicrobiales; family Ilumatobacteraceae; genus Desertimonas. The sequence goes on from CAVSZO010000045.1 coordinate 3,166, forward strand.
CCCTCGCCGGTCAGCAGCAGAGCGCCGTCGGCAGCCTCATCGCCCTCGCCGAGCAGCGCCCTCGGCCACCAGCGACGACGGCGATGCCGAACCAGGCGGGCCGCTGCTCGTCGCCGAGCTGGTCGACATCGTCGACGGCCAAGCCGTCTACGACGAAGAGTTCGCCCGTAAGCAGCCCGATTGGACGTACGACGAGATCGACTCCGGCCAATCGCCCGTCGACCGCCTCACCGACAAGCGCGCCGACTGACCCGCCAATCTGGGCGGCCTCCACTCATTGGTCGATGTGAGGCCACCAACGTCATCACAGCCGCCAAAGAGTTCAGTCGGGCTCGTCTCCGAGGTCGAGCAGCTGCCTGGGCCGCGGCCGCCGCCGTCATCGTCCCGTTGCGCACGGCGGCCTCGAGCTCCGGGTGCGCCGGCGGACGGCCGGGATGGCGCGGAAGCGACCGAGCAGGTGATCGTCGATCGTCGCCCACATCCACTGCACGTCCTGTTCACGGCGGTGCTCGGCGAGCGATCCATCGCGATCGAGATGGGCCCGGTGGGCGGTGACCTGGCGCCACACCTCGTCGAGCCCGTCGCCTTCCAGCGCGCTGCACGTCAACACGGGCGGATCCCAGCCGTGCGGAGACGGGGCCACGAAGTGCAGCGCCGCGGCGAGCTCCTTGGCCGCCCCGGTGGCCTCGGCGGCGCGGTCGCCGTCGGCCTTGTTGACGGCGATCACGTCGGCGAGCTCGAGGACGCCCTTCTTGATCCCCTGCAAGGAGTCGCCGGTGCGGGCGAGCATGAGCAACAGGAACGTGTCGACCATGCCCGCCACGGCCACCTCCGACTGCCCGGCGCCGACGGTCTCGACGAACACCACGTCGTACCCGGCGGCCTCGACCACGAGGATCGCCTGGCGCGTCGCCGGGTCACCCCGCCGAGCCGCCCCGACGTCGGCGACGGGCGGATGAACGCCGCGTCCGAGCCGGCCAGTCGGGTCATCCTGGTCTTGTCGCCGAGGATGCTGCCGCCGGTGCGCGATGAGGAGGGGTCGACCGCCAGCACCGCGACGCGATGGCCGCCGTCGACCAGCCGTGTGCCGACGGCATCGATGAACGTCGACTTGCCCGCCCCTGGGACTCCGCTGACGCCGATGCGATGAGCTCCCCCGAGTGGGGGAGCAGGCGGGCGAGCAGCTCCTGGGCCTGTTGCTGATGGTCCGGACGGGTGGATTCGACGAGGGTGATCGCCCGGCCGAGCGTCGACCGGTCAGCGGCGAGCACACCGTCGACGTAGGCGTCGAGATCGACTGCCGCGCTCACTGCGTGAGTTGCTCGAGCAGCTCGGCGGCGGCTTCGGCGATCACGGTGCCGGGCGGGAAGATCGCCGCGGCGCCTGCTTCGCGCAGCTCGTCGACGTCCTGCGGAGGGATCACCCCGCCGACGACGACGAGGATGTCGCCGCGCCCGAGCTCGGTGAGCGCCGCCTTGAGCTCCGGGACCAATGTCAAGTGGCCGCCCGCCAGCGTTGACACGCCGACGACGTGTACGTCGGCCTCGACGGCCTGGCGGGCAACCTCGGCGGGAGTCTGGAACAGTGGTCCGACGTCGACGTCGAAGCCGAGATCGGCGAAGGCCGTGGCGATCACCTTTTGCCCGCGGTCGTGACCGTCCTGGCCGACCTTGGCGACGAGGATCCTCGGCTGGCGACCGTGATCGAGAGCGAACTGCTCGACGAGCGCCCGCACCTTGGCGACGTCGGCCGTGTCGCCGACCTCCTTGCGGTACACGCCGGTAATCGTACGGATCGACGCGGTGTGGCGACCGAACACCGACTCCATCGCCGCGGTGATCTCGCCGACGGTGGCACACGCCCGGGCGGCAGCGATCGACAGGGCGAGCAGGTTCTCGCTGGCGTCGCGACGCCCGCCGTCGGCGACCAGACGAGCAGCGGTGGTCAGTCGGGCGAGGGCGTCGTCGCAAGCCTGTTGGTCGCGCTCGGCCCGCAGCCGTGCGAGCTTGGCGACCTGTTCGGCACGCACCGCGGTGTTGTCGACCTTGAGCACCTCGATGTCGTCGGCGACTGCGGACTTGAACACGTTCACTCCCACGACGGGTTGGCGGCCGGAGTCGATGCGTGCCTGGGTCTTCGCCGCGGCCTCCTCGATCCGCAGCTTCGGGATGCCCGCCTCGATCGCCTTGGTCATCCCGCCGGCTGCCTCGACCTCGGTGATGTGCGCCCAGGTGCGGGCGGCCAAGTCGTGAGTCAGACGTTCGACGTAGTAGCTGCCGCCCCACGGGTCGATCACGCGACAGGTTCCGGACTCGTGCTGGAGCACCAGCTGGGTGTTGCGGGCGATGCGTGCCGAGAAGTCCGTCGGCAGGGCGAGCGCTTCGTCGAGGGCGTTGGTGTGCAGCGACTGGGTGTGCCCTTGGGTGGCTGCCATCGCCTCGACACACGTGCGCACCACGTTGTTGAACACGTCCTGGGCGGTCAGCGACCAGCCCGACGTCTGGCAGTGCGTGCGCAGCGACAGCGACTTGTCACTGCGCGGCGCGAACTGCTTGACGAGCTTCGCCCACAGCAGCCTGGCGGCGCGCAGCTTGGCGACTTCCATGAAGAAGTTCATGCCGATGCCGAAGAAGAACGACAGCCGCGGCGCGAACACGTCGATGTCGAGCCCGGCCTGCAGCCCGGTGCGCACGTACTCGACGCCGTCGGCGAGCGTGTAGGCGAGCTCGAGGTCCGCCGTCGCCCCCGCCTCCTGCATGTGGTAGCCGGAGATCGAGATCGAGTTGAACCTGGGCATCTCGGCGGCAGTGAAGGCGAAGATGTCCGCGACGATCGCCATCGACGGTTCCGGCGGGTAGATGTACGTGTTGCGGACCATGAACTCCTTGAGGATGTCGTTCTGGATCGTCCCGTCGAGCTTCGCCGCCGGCACGCCCTGCTCCTCGGCCGCTACGACGTAGAGCGCCATCACCGGGAGCACCGCCCCGTTCATCGTCATCGACACGCTGATCCGGTCGAGCGGGATGCGGTCGAACAGCTGGCGCATGTCGAGGATCGAGTCGATCGCCACGCCCGCCATCCCGACGTCGCCGGCGACTCGGGGGTGGTCGCTGTCGTAGCCGCGGTGGGTTGCCAGATCGAAGGCGACCGAGAGCCCGCGCTGTCCAGCGGCGAGGTTGCGGCGGTAGAAGGCGTTGGACTCCTCGGCCGTGGAGAAGCCGGCGTACTGGCGGATCGTCCACGGCCGGGTCACGTACATCGTCGGGTAGGGGCCGCGCAGGAATGGGGCGATGCCGGGGTAGGTGTCGAGGAAGTCGATGCCGTCGAGGTCGGCGGCGCGTGTACAGGGCGGCGACGTCGATGCCTTCCGGTGTCGACCATGGCACCGCGGCGTCGTCGCCGGCCGCGGTGCGCCAGCGATCGTCGCTGATCGGATCGGCGCCCTCGCCGCGCAGGGGCACTCCGGTGAAGTCGGGGATCGTCACGGCACCGCCAGGTGATCGAGAAGGTCCGCGAGCTGGGCGCGAGCGTCGCCGGCGAGTTCGTCCGCCGAGTAGACGCGTGTCGCTCCGGCGGCGACCAGCGCGGCTCGCAACTCGTCGCGGCGCGCGTCGTCGACATCGGCGGCGGCGCAGATGCAGGCGACGCTCGTGTCGCTGTGTGCGAACGCGTCGGTGATCTCGTCGACGTCGCTCGGTGACCGGCCCACGCGGTGTGCCGAGGCCGGCGATGCCGAAGTAGTTGGCGGCCGCGGTGATCGGTTGGGCGGTTGCCGCGGACGAGCCCAGCCTGGCGAGGAACACGGCCGGCCGCTTGCCGGATGCCGCGGCGGCGTCGACCCGCGATGCGGAGCGTCTCGAAGCCGGCCGCCCAGCGATACGGCGGATCCGGCACCGGGCCGTCGGCGGACGGCACAACGTCATCGACGCTCGGGAACTCGGTGACGCCGATGATCGGTGCGCGGCGGTGGTCGACGTCGGCGGTGCGAGCGGCCCGGGTCGCGGCGATGCGATCGTCGACGATGCCGGCCTCGACGGCGGCGCGGAAGCCACCCGCCGCCTCGACCTCCTGGAACACGTCCCACGCCCGCTCGGCGAGCTGCGTCGGTGAGCTGCTCGACGTACCACGACCCGCCGGCCGGGTCGATCACCCTGGCCACGTTCGACTCCAGCTCGAGCACCGTCTGCGTGTTGCGGGCCAGTCGCGTCGCCAGCTCGCTCGCCGATCGTCGAACGACGGAGTCGTGCGGCAGCACGGTGATGGCGTCAGCGCCGCCGACGGCCGCGGCGAAGCAGGCGATCGTCGCCCGCACGATGTTGACGGCCGGGTCGTAGCGCGTCGTCATCGCCCGTGACGTGACGGCGTGCAGCGGCACGCCACCGGCGGCGGTCGGATCGCCGGCAGACCTCGGCAACCCGTGCCAGCAGGCGCCGAGCGGCACGGAACTTGGCGATCGTCGCGAACTGCTCGACGGTCGCGGCGAGACGCACCTCCAGCTGTCCGAACGCAGCCGCGACGTCGAGTCCACCGTCGGTGAGGGTGCGCAGCGTGGCGACGACGACGGCGAGCGTGTCGCCGAGCTCCTGGGCGTCGGATGCTCCGGCGTCGTGGAAGCGGGTCCCGTCGATCGTTGCGACGCGCACGTTGGGGTGCTCGGCGGCGAGGGCACGTGCTTCGTCGAGCATGGCCTGCAGCTGGGCGTCCAGTCGCTCGTTGTCGCGGTCGACCGCCCAGTTGCCGAACGGATCTGCGCCGAAGGAGCCAGCGACAGCTGCCGCATCGACGCCTTGTCGTTCCCACATCGCCCGCAACGCACCGGGCCGCGTCGATCCAGCGGATGCCGGCGTCGAGGACGACCGGGGCGATGTCGAAGAGCACGCCGTCGAGCACGAGTCGGAGCGACGTCTCGTCGAGCACGTCGTCACGGCCGAACCGCAGCCACACCGACGTCGCGCCGCGCTCGAGCTCGTCCACGGCAGCGCGGTGGCCCTGGTGGTGGCGTCGACAAGCTGACGAACGTCCCACCCGCGCGCGCGTGCCGGCCGGCGGTGCGGCCGCGCACGAACGGTTGGAACCCTGGTAGTCCGGCGTCGGCGGTTCGGTCGTCGGCGGTGTACAGCGGCTCGATCGTGATGCCGTCGTACGTCGTCGTACGCAGCCGCTCGATGTCGCCGGCGAGCGCCAGCCAAGCGTCGCGATCGGCCGGCGGGAACTCCGCTGCCAACGCCAGGGGGGCGTCGACGTCAGCCACGAGAGCAGCCTACGAGTCAGCCGGTGTTGACGATGGCGGTGACCTCTCCGTCGGTGACCTCGACGTTGACCCGGTTGGGTCGGAAGTCGAGGGTGGCCGGCAGGTCCTCGCCGTCGCGGCGCACGACGCGCAGGATCCACCCGCACGCCTCGGCGGCGTCGGTGGCCTCGTCCTCGGTGAGCCCCACCAGCAGCTCGTCTGCTGACTCCTCGGTGGGCTCGGTGGCGCAGGGCGCGCTGGTCGGCGGGGCCACAGCGTCCGGTTCGCTCGTTTCGGGCACGGTGGTCTCCGGTTCGGTTGGCTGCGACGGTTCGGTCGTGTCGGCGCCTGCCTCTGGGGTCACGACGTTCGTCGTGTCGCTGGCGGCATCGTCGTCGTCACCGCACGCCACCATCGTGGTGGTAAGTACGGCCGTCAGCGCGGCGATCATCAGGGGGCGTTTCAAGTTCATCGCCGTTTGACTCTTGCAGACCGCCCGCGGTTCCCGGAACGAATCCTCAATCGATCGTGGCAGGCTGTCCGTGATGCCGGGGCAGTTCGTGCTTGGGGTCGATCTCGACGGCGTCGTCGCCGACCACACCAGGAGGTTCCGCGAGATCGTCGCCGAGCGGCGCGGTGTCGATCCCGAGTCGCTCCCGATGGAACGCTCGTGGGACTTCCGCGAGTGGGGCTTCGCACCCGACGAGTACGACCGGCTGCACAAGCTCGCCGTCACCGAGTACGACATGATCCGCACGATGCCCGTCATCGAGGGAGCCGCCGACGCCCTGTGGCGGCTTTCCGACGCCGGAATCTGGTTGCGCATCATCACCCACCGGCTGTACGTCAACTGGGCGCACGAGCGAGCGGTCGGTGACACAGCGGCGTGGCTCGACGAGCACCGCATCCCGTACCGCGACCTGTGCTTTCTCGGCGCCAAGCCGGAGGTCCAGGCGGACGCCTACATCGACGACGCACCGCACAACATCACCGCCTTGCGCGAGCTCGGCAACACCGTGATCGTCTTCGACCAGCCCTACAACCGACACCTCGTCGACGGACCGCGGGCATCGAACTGGGAGGAAGCGGAGTCGATCGTCGCCGACCTGGCCGCCGTCAATCTCGGCCAGGTCGCCGTGCAACTCCCGGGCATCGATGCTGGCAGCGATCGCCTCCACGAGCGCCGCCGGGCCGAGTAGGTCACGACGGCCGCACTCCAACGTTGCGAACTGGTTGCAATTTGGCCGCATCTGCGTAACAGGCACCGCTATGATCCGCGCCATCACGTTGCCCTCCGCGTCCTCCCCCCGCCATGGACACGCTGTGTAGCCTCCCCGCTTCAGGCGGTTCCCCGGGCGCTGCGCTGCTGCTTGGCACCCTCGCGCTCGTGACGGGAGTCGCCGTTCTCGCCGTGCAACGGCGGCTGGGCGGCGGGCGGGCCGCACCGGCCATCCTCCTCGCGACGATCACCGTCAGCGCACTCTCGATCGTCCTCGCTGCCCACACCGCTTCGGCGACGGCGCCACCCAGTTCGACGACGCCGCCCAGCTCGACCGCCCCGGCCGCCGCGTGCATTCCGTCGCCGACCGGGTCGGCCCCCAGGCGGTCGAGTCCACCTGCCACATCGCCGACGAACGTCGACCTCGACGTCGATCGACGACGACGACTCTGCCGGCGACGACGACGACCACGTTCATCGACCCTGCCGAGCCGCCGGGCGTCATCGACATCGGAACCACAACGTCGACGTCGACGAGCACCACGTCCACGACCTCCACGACGTCCGACGACGACGTCGAGTAGCACCACGACGTCGAGCACATCGACCTACGTCCACGTCGTCGTCCGTCCCCTAGCGTGGCCGGGATGAGCGCCGCCTCTGACGTCGGCCCGCGCTCGCCGGCCGACCCGCTGACGCCCAAGTTGCGCGGTTTCGGGACGACGATCTTCGCCGAGATGTCGGCGCTCGCCGTTGCAACCGACTCGATCAACCTCGGCCAGGGTTTCCCCGACACGGACGGCCCCCTGGCGGTCCTCGACGCCGCGGTCGACGCCATCCGCTCGGGCCACAACCAGTACCCACCCGGGCCAGGCATCCCCGAGTTGCGCGCTGCGATCGCCCGCCATCAGCAGCGCTTCTACGGGCTCGAACACGATCCCGATGGTGAGGTGCTCGTCACGGCGGGGGCCACCGAGGCACTCGCCGGGGCGCTGCTCGGGATGCTCGACACCGGCGACGAGGTGATCGTCTTCGAGCCGATGTACGACAGCTACCAGGCGTGCATCGCCCTTGCCGGCGCCCGCGCCGTGCCGGTCCTGCTGGAGCCGGACGGCGGTCGCTACGGTTTCGACGTCGACGAGCTACGCGGCGCCGTCTCGCCGAGAACCCGGCTGATCCTCCTCAACACGCCGCACAACCCGACCGGCAAGGTGTTCGACGCCGACGAGCTGACCCTCGTCGCCGACGTGGCGATCGAGAACGACCTGATCGTCATCACGGACGAGGTGTACGAGCACCTCGTGTTCCCCGGGGCCGTGCACATCCCGATGGCGACGCTGCCAGGCATGGCGGAGCGCACGTTGACGATCTCATCAGGTGGCAAGACGTTCAACACGACCGGCTGGAAGGTCGGATGGATGTGCGGACCGCGACCCCTCGTCACGGCCGCCCGAACCGCCAAGCAGTTCCTCACCTACGTCAACGCCGGTCCATTCCAGCCGGCGATCGCCGTCGGCCTCGACCTCGACGACGAGTTCTACGCCGCGATCGCCGCCGACCTGACGACCAAGCGGGACCACCTCGTCGCCGCGCTGCGCACCGCCGGTTTCACGACATATCTCCCGGAGGCCACGTACTTCACGACCGTGGACATCCGCCCCGTCGACCCGGCAGGCGACGGCATGGCGTTCTGCCGGACGCTTCCCGAACGTTGCGGGGTCGTGGCGATCCCCAATGAGGTGTTCTACGCCCGCCCGCAACACGGCCGGCACCTGGTGCGTTTCGCCTGCTGCAAGCGCCTCGAGGTCCTCGACGAGGCCGCTCGACGGCTTGCAGGAATTGCGCGCTTTCCGTGACGTGAATGTGACGGTTGTGTGCGCTACTGTGGTGAGCGCTGACCCGTCAGTCCCACCACAAGGAGGAACCTCCCGATGAAGAAGCTTGCCACGATCGCAGCTGTTGCGGCGCTCGCGCTGACGATGGCTGCCTGCGGAGACGATGACGACGACGACGGCGGCGACGTGACCACGCCCGGCGGCGACGTCGCCGTGACGGTCGCGCCCGTCGGTAGCTGAGAACCAATCCGCAACCAGTTTCGTCATAGTGACAACGACCGGCGGCTCGCCGCCGGTCGTTGCCGTTTTCCCCTTCCCCCCGAGGAGTTTGCAATGAACAGGGTCCGCCTGCTCGCCGCCTGCGCGGCGCTGTCGTTGGTTGTCGCCGCTTGTGGTGACGACGACGACGCCTCCGGCGACACGACGATCGCCCCCGCTGTGGAGGCGACGACAGCGGACACTGCCGATGCCGGCGCCACGGCAACGAGCCTGGCCGCGTCGCCGTCGCTGCCCGGCGGCGACGCCAGCCCGGAGGTCGTCGCCGACTGCCAAGCTGTCGTCACCGCGGGCTCCGGGGTCGTGGGCGAGGAACCGGACGCGCCCGCGGTCGGCGAGGAGATCAGCGACGAGTACAAGGACTTCGTCGAGTCCGTCCGCGACACGCTCGAAGACATCGACCTGGAAACCGACGAGGTGCAGGCGGCCGTCGATGAGCAGATCGACTTCGCCAACGACATCCTCGACGCTGACGAGTGGACCGAGGAATTGCAGACTCAGGGAGAGAACGTCTTCGCACCCCTGACCGAGGTCTGCGCGGCGACGTTCGCCACGTCGGCGACCGGCAGCTGAGCCGCAAATCCCCCCTGAGCTCTATGGCCACTCCCGGAGCTTCGCGGCTTCTTCCCGAATTGACAACCGATGGGTGTTTACCTGACCGTTCCGTCCCCTCTACACCCATCGGTTCTGGCCAACTCACCTGGCACGGCCGACATCATCAGTTGGATTACGACGTGAAACGCGACCGCCGGGCGCGGGCGGACGGGATGCACATCGAGCGAGTAACGAACCTCGCCATCGATCACGACCTGGAAGCGACCGTTGAGGAGTTGTGGACGGCGTGGCGGCGGCTTCTGCGGAGCCAGGGGTACCCGGCAGGTACGACAGACTCCGCAGAACCGCACGGAGCTGCTGGAGCGAGCCGGCGTCGCCGTCGTCAGCGGTAGGCGTCGGCCACCGCCCGGTTGTGGGCGTCGAGCATCTCGTTGCGGTAGCTGTGCGTGTTGTCGAACCGCGACAACAGGTACGGCCCGGCCACCATCGGTTCGTAGCGCGGTGACTCTCCGGGCTCCAGGCAGGTCTCGAGGCACTCGATGCGGGCGTGGAAGGGCGGGGTCACGAACAGTGGCATCGAGTACCTGTCGACGTCGGGCGGGTTGATGACACGGTGCGGGTTGGAGACGTAACGGTCGTTGGTCCAGATCGCCATCAGGTCGCCGAGGTTGACGACGACATGATCGTCGGGAACCTGCACGTCGATCCACGTGCCGTCGCGGCGCATGACCTGCAACCCGCCGACGCCGTCGTCGGTGAGCAGGGTGACGCTGCCGTAGTCGGTGTGGGCGCCACACCCGAGCTGTCCTTCCGCCGGGGGAAGGCGGTGCTGGGGCGGGTAATGGATCATCCGGAAGTGGTACATGGTCTCGCCGGGAAGCTCGAGGAGGTAGTCGGCTGGCAGACCCAACGCCATCGCCACGCCACGCTGGACACGCTCCGCCGCCTCCACCGCCTGCGTCAAGTACTCCCGCCAGGCGTCGCGGAATCCGGGGAGGTCGGGGAGCTGATTGGGACCGTGCAGCGGGGTACCCGCCAGGACCTCCGGATGGTCCGGCCCGTGCTCGGCGCCGCTGTCGATCGTCTCCTTGAGGTCGCCGGCGAGGGTGTTGGCGTCGTCGAGGGTCTCCGTGGCGATGCCGACGTACCCCCTGTGGCACGGCGAGCGACCGATGGCGATCGCTTCCTTCTCCTCGACCGGCAGGGCGAAGAAATCGTGCAGCTGGTCGAGCATCCGCTCCTTGACGTCGGCCTCGATGCCGTGGCCCGTCACCAAGAGGAAGCCGAGCTCGCGGAACACGGTGTCGATCTGCTCGGCTGCGGCGCGAGCGGCCGGGGTGTCGTACTCGATGCCCGACGCGAATGCCGCCACATCGACGACTGGCAGCGAGGGCGTTCCCACACCGCGGAGTGTACGGCCGCGCACGATGGGCAGATCGTGAACAGCTTGTTTCGGTGCGGTGCGGGCGTTCTTCGGCCGCCCTGCCGCGGGGTACGATGCGCCCGTTCGGAGGCCCGGTCGACGAGGCCACGACGGCGAACAGACGAGAGGGGAGTCAGGATGAGATTGGGTGTCCGATTGATCGCTGCCGCTGCTGTGGTGCTTGCCGTCTCCGGCCAGGTCACGTCCGCCACCACGGTGCCCGGTGACGCCGACGGCATTCGTGTCGCCCTCGTCCTGCCTGGCGAGATCAACGACCTGTCGTGGAACCAGCAGATGTACGACGGTGCCGTGGCCCTCGAGGACGAGGGACTGATCAGCGAGCTCGCCTACACCGAGCTCGTTCCCGAGGGCGACGCCGAGCGGGCCATTCGAGGCTACGCCGACGACGGCTTCGATCTCGTCGTGGCCCACTCCTTCGGCTACGGCGAGACCACCAAGGCGGTCGCCGCCGACCATCCCGACACAGCGTTCGCTTGGGCGGGCGGGATCGGCGGGCAGGAAGGCAACGTCGCCGACTACGAGCAGCCGTTCCACGAGGCGTACTACTTGCTCGGCATCATCGCCGGCGACGTCAGCGAGACGGGGGTGCTCGGTGGAGCCGGCGGGTTCGACATCCCCGCCTGCCATTCGTTGATCGAGGCCTTCTACCTCGGCGCCCAGGAGGTCAACCCGGACGCCACGGGAATCACCACGTATGTCGGCGACTGGATCGACGTCGCCAGAGGCAAGGAGGCCGCGGCGGCCGCCGCCGACGAGGGTGCCGACGTGTTCGCCGCGTGCGGTGAGGGGCCGGTGCTCGGGCAGATCGAGCTCGCCCAGGAGCGCGGCCTGCTGGCCACCGGGTACGTCGGCGACATGTCCTCGCTGGCTCCGGACACGGTCATCGCCTCGATGGTCTGGGACACCGCCGCGCTGCTGCGCCCGATGATCGAGGACGTCCAAGCGGGCACGTTCGCGCCGGCGAAGTACTACTCGGTCGGCGTCGCCGAGGAAGGCCTGCTCGTCGTCATCAATCCCGAGCTCGCCGACCGCATCAGCCCCGAGGCGATGGAACTGCTCGAGACCCGCACCGCCGAGATCAAGGACGGGTCCTTCGAGGTGCCGTTCATCCCGGAGTAGGTAGGTAGAACCTGCTCGAGACGGTGGACATCCGTCGCCAGGACGGGGTTGCTTCGCCGGCCCTCGAGGTCGTCGGTGTCTCCCGACGCTTCGGCGACGTGCAGGCGTTGCGCGACGTCGACCTCGACATCCGCGCCGGCGAGGTGCTGGCGATTCTCGGCGAGAACGGGGCGGGCAAGACCACCCTGATGCGCATCATCAGTGGACTCGACCGGCCGACGTCCGGGGAGATGTACCGGACCGGGGAACGGTTCGCGCCGGCCTCACCGCGCGAGGCTGTCGAGCGAGGTGTGACGCTGGTGCAGCAGCACTTCGCCCTCGTGCCGACGATGACGGCCGTCGAGAACCTGCTGCTGTTCCGTGCCCAACGCCACCGGAGTAGGTCGCGGGCGAGCGCGTCGGCCGACCTCCAGGCGCTCGCCGAGCGCCTCGACTTCGAGATCGATCCGACGGCGCCCGTGGCGTCGATGTCGGTTGGGCGAGCGCCAGCGGCTCGAACTGCTGCGCGCCCTCGATGCCGATCCCGAGGTCCTCCTGCTCGACGAGCCGACGGCGGTGCTCACGGATGCCGAAGCGGATCGATTGCTCGGCGTCACGCGCCGTCTCGCCGAGGACGGGCGAGCAGTGGTGCTCATCACCCACCGTCTGCGCGAGGTGGTCGAGGCAGCCGACCGCGTTGCGGTGTTGCGCAACGGGATCGTCGTGAGTTCGGCGGCGCCGGTCGGCGCCCGCACCCGCGCCGCCCTCGCCCACGAGATGGTGGGGGAGGAGTTGCCGGCCGTCGGGCGCACGAGCACCAAGAGTGGCCGGCACGTCGTCGCCATCGACGGTCTGCGGGTTGGCCGCCTGGCCGTCGAGCGCCTTGCCATCAACGCCGGCGAGGTGCTCGGCGTGGCCGGTGTCGACGGCAACGGCCAGGTCGAGCTCGAGTTGGCGCTCACCGGCCTCGCCGTCCCGGAACGGGGCACGATCGAGGTCAACGGAGACGGACGTGACCGGACTCCGTCCCCGCCAGCGTGTGGCCGCCGGCATCGCCTACATCCCGTCCGATCGCGCCTCGCGTGCCCTGGTCGGCAGCATGCGCTGCGACGACAACCTCGCCCTCGGCCGTACCACGTGGCGGGTCCGCCGCGATCCGGCGGCGGCGGCCCGGATGGCGTCGTGGTCGATCAAGGGCGCGCCGCAACACCTCGCCGCGTCGCTGTCCGGAGGCAACGCCCAGAAGCTCGTCGCTGCCCGCGAGCTCCACGACGAGCCCGTCGCGATAGTCGCCTGCCAACCGACGCGCGGGCTCGACCCGGCAGCCGCGGTGCAGCTTCGCGGCGCGCTGCTGGAGTTCGCCGATCGCGGCGGAGCAGTTCTGTGGATCGCCGCCGAGCTCGACGAGCTGCTCGAGGTGGCCGACCGCATCGTCGTGGCGTTCCACGGGCGGCTGTCCGACCCGTTCCTGCCTCCCTACGATCGGCGCCTCGTCGGTCTCGCCATGGGTGGCGGCGAATGACGGCGTCGACGCGGGCAACGGCGCGAGGCGACGCCGTGTCGATGGTGCTCACACCCGTGCTGTCGGTGGTCGCCGCCTTCGCCGTGGGAGCCGTGATCATCGCCTGGGCCGGCGAGAACCCGTTGGAGATCTACCGAACGGTCATCATCGAGGCGCTGTTCGAGAAGTCCGGCTGGCGTGACACGCTCATCCGGACGACGCCGCTCGTGCTTGATCGGCGTCGGCCTCGGGCTCGGCTTCAAGGCCGATGTCTGGAACATCGGTGCCGAAGGACAGATGATCGTCGGAGCCCTCTGCTCGATCGCTGTCATCGGCTACGTCAACGACCTCCCCGGCGCCCTGCTGATCCCCCTCGGGCTGGTGCTCGGAGCGCTCGGCGGCGGGCTGTGGGGCGCCCTGGCCGGCTGGATCCACGTCCGCTACGGCGTCAACGTCGTGATCGCGACGCTGCTGCTCGTGTTCATCGCCGAGCCGTTGGCGACGTGGGCCGTCCGCGACCCGCTCAAGGATCCCGAGACCTATCTGCCCCAGAGTCGCGTTGTCGGCAACGCCGCGCTCCCCGAGTTCGGGTGGATCGACGTCCACATCGGTGTCGTGCTCGTGCTCGTCGTGGTGCCGGTCGCCGCCTGGCTGATGTCGTCGACGCGACTCGGGTTCCTGATCCGCGCCCACGGCGGCAACCGGATGGCGACGACGTCGTACGAGGTGCGCCCGGGCCGGCTGCCGTTGTTGCTGCTCACCCTCAGCGGGGCCCTCGCCGGCGTCGCCGGCTTCGTCCAGCTCGCCGGCGTGCAGACCCGGTTTGCGGCGGGCTCCGCCGCCGGGTTCGGCTTCACGGCGATCATCGTCGCGATCGTCGGCCGCAACCATCCGGTCGGGGTTCTCGTGTCGGCGCTCGGATTCTCGGCGATGCTCGTCGGGGCCGAAGCGGCGCAGCGCGACAGCGGGCTCCCGGTCAGCCTGATGCAGACGATCCAGGCGTTGGTGGTGGTGTTCGTCGTGGCTGGCGACGCCCTGGCGGCCCGGCTGCGATCGCGGCAGGTCATCCGCAGGGCGGCACTCCTCGTCGAGGCGACCACATGATCGGAGTCCTTGCCCAGACCGATGTCGTGACGCTCAGCTTCTGGACCGCCGTTCTGGCCGCCGGGGTGCGCCTCGCCGTGTCCGTCGGGACGGCCGCGATCGGCGAGATGATCAACGAGCGTGCCGGCGTCCTCAACCTCGGCCTCGAGGGGGTGATGCTGCTCGGTGGGTTCGCCGGGTTCGCCGCCTCGTTCGAGTCGGGTTCGCCGTGGGTCGGCCTGGCGAGTGGTCTGGCGGCCGGGGCGCTCGTCGGCGCTGCCTTCGCCGCCCTCGTCGTGGTGCTGCGTGTCGACCAGGTGGTCGCCGGACTCGGCTTCACGTTGTTCGGCATCGCCTTCACGGCGTTTCTCAATCGGGAGATCTACGGCGGCGGCTCCAGTCCGCCGCGCACCCCGCGACCCGGCGACGTCGAAATTCCGGTGCTCGCGGACATCCCGCTGATCGGCGAGGCGCTGTTCGCCCAGAACGCCGTCGCCTACGTCGCCATCGCAGTCGTCGTGGTCGTGGCTGTCGTGTTGCGGCGGAGCTACTGGCGGATCGTGCTCGACGCGGCGGGCGAAGCGCCGCATGCCGCTGATGCCGCTGGCCACTCGATCACCATGGTTCGCTTCGTCGCCACCGTCGTCGGTAGCGCACTCGGCGGCTTCGCCGGAGCCGTGCTGATCGTCGGGCAGCTCGGCTTCTTCAACACCAACATCACGGCTGGCCGTGGGTGGATCGCCCTGGCGCTGGTGATCTTCGGGCGTTGGCGGCCGCTGTGGATTGCTGCCGGGGCGGTGTTCTTCGGTGCCCTCGACGCCCTGCAGTTTCGCTTCCAGACCCTCGACAGCGCGGTCCCGTTCGAGTTCTTCATCGCCCTCCCGTTCGTGGTGACGCTCGTCGCCCTTTGCGCCGGCGGACGTTCCGGCGCAGCGCCGTCTGCCCTCGGCCGGCCATTCATCCGCAGCACGGAGTGACTGCTCGAGACTGCAGGTTGTGGGCGGCCGTACCCTGAACGCATGTTCTTTCGCAAGGCTCACAACGTGACCGCGGCCGACGCTCTACCCGGCCGCGACGAGGCGATGCCGGTGCCCGACAGGCACACCGTGCTCGGGACGCCGCTGACGCCCCCCTGGCCCGACGGCCTGTCGACGGCCGTGTTCGCGCTGGGTTGCTTCTGGGGTGCCGAGAAGCTGTTCTGGCAGGTGCCCGGCGTGTACTCGACGGCGGTCGGCTACGCCGGCGGCTTCACTCCGAACCCGACGTACGAGGAGGTGTGCAGCGGCCGTACCGGCCACGCCGAGGCGGTGCTCGTCGTGTTCGACCCGGCGGTCGTCGGCTACGACCAATTGCTCAAGCTGTTCTGGGAGGACCACGACCCCACGCAGGGCATGCGCCAGGGCAACGACGTCGGCACGCAGTACCGCAGCGCCGTCTACTTCACCGAACCGAGCCAGCGCGAGCAGGCCGAGGCGAGTCGGGCGGCGATGGCCGGCGCTCTGGCCGACGCCGGGTACGGGGAGATCACCACCGAGTTCGCCGACCTCGAGCACTTCTATTACGCCGAGCCGTACCACCAGCAGTACCTCGACAAGAACCCCAACGGCTATTGCCCGATCCACGCCACCGGGGTTTCATGCCGAGTTCCCCAGTGACCTGATGACCTGGCCGGCAGACGCGATTACTCTGCTTGCCCATGACACAAGAAGAGGGCTCTGGCTTTTTCGACAAGGTCAAGGACGTCGCCAGCGATCTCAAGGACAAGGCCGGGGATGCGTTCGACGCCGTCAAGGACAAGGTCGGTCACCACGCCGACAAGGCCGCCGACGTCGCCGGTGATGCCGTCGACAAGGCCAAGGACGTTGCCGGTGATGCCGTCGACAAGACCAAGGACGTTGCCGGCGATGTCGCCGACAAGACCAAGGACGTCGCCGGCGATGTCGCGGACAAGGCCGGTGACGTGTACGACGCTGCCAAGGACAAGGCCGGCGACATCGTCGGCGGAGCCAAGGACGAAGCCGCCGACGCTGCCGACGCCGCCAAGGACGCCGCCGACGGCGCGAGTCGTAGGCGCGCCAGACGCCCGCCGTGTCTACGCCGGCCGCGGCGCCACGGTTGGCGAAGCGGCGATGACATCGAAGAGACCTCCGGCGCGGAGTTGGGCCGCGTAGAGGCCGCCACGAGCGACGAGTTCGTCGTGTGAGCCGAGCTCGACGATCCGCCCACCGTCGAGCACGGCGATGCGGTCGGCATCGCGGACCGTCGACAATCGGTGGGCGATGACGATCGCCGTCCGTCCGCGCAACGCCGCTTCCAGGGCCGCCTGCACCAGCGCCTCGTTCTCGTTGTCGAGGTGGCTCGTCGCCTCGTCGAGGATCATCACGTCGGGATCCTTGAGCAGCAGCCGGGCGATGGCGACGCGTTGCTTCTCGCCGCCCGACAGTCGATAGCCCCGCTCGCCGACAACGGTGTCGTAGCCGTCGGCAAGACCGGCGATCGTGTCGTGGATGCGGGCCGCCCTTGCTGCGGCGACGATCTCGGCGTCGGTTGCGTCCGGCCTGGCGTAGCGCAGGTTCTCGCCGATCGAGACGTGGAACAGGTGGGGGTCCTGGCTGACCACTCCGATTGCTTGGCGCAACGACGCGAGCGTGAGGTCGCGGACGTCGATTCCGTCGACCCGCACCGCCCCGGCGGTGACGTCGTACAGGCGCGGGATCAGCGACACGAGCGTCGACTTGCCGGTGCCGGAGGCGCCGACGAGGGCGATCGTCTCACCAGGGGCGATGTCGAGCGTGATCCCGTCGAGCACGTCGCGATCCGGGTCGGTGTCTGGAGCGCGTTGCTCCAAGCGACGGCACAGAGGTCTGGGCGGCCGGCGGGTAGCGGAAGCGCACGGCGTCGAACGTGATGCGCCGCCCGGGCTGCGTTCCGCCCAGACCCGGGAGGTCGACGGCGCCCGGTCGCTCGACGATCGGCTCCGGGGCGTCGAGCACCTCGAAGACGCGCTCGAAGTTGACCATCGACGTCATCAGATCGACGCGCGCGTTGGTCAGCGCCGTCAGCGGTGTGTAGACGCGGGTCACCAACGCCGCCAGGGCGACGAGCGTTCCGGTCGAGATGCTCCCGGACACGACCAGGTGGCCGCCGACGCCGTAGATCGCCACGGCGCCGATCGCCGCGACGAGGCCGAGGGCGACGAAGAACACGCGGCCGTACAGCGCCTGACGAATACCGGCGTCACGCACGCCGCCGGCATGCTTCTGGAACGACGCGAGCTCGCGGCGGTCGTCGCCGAAGAGCTTGACGAGCAGCGCACCGGCGACGTTGAAGCGCTCGGTCATCTGCGTGTTCATCGCCGCGTTGTGCTGCATCTGCTGGCGGGAGATGTCCTGCAGGCGGAGGCCGACGCGGCGGGCCGGAATGAGGAACAGGGGCAGCACGGCAGAGCGCCAGCAGCGTGAGGCGCCACTCGAGGACGAGCATCGCCGCCAGCGCCGTGACCAACCCGATGACGTTGCTGACGACGCTGCCGAGCGTGTTGGTGACGGCGGTCTGGGCGCCGACGACGTCGGTGCCGAGGCGCGACGTGATCGCTCCCGTCGGCGTCCGCGTGAAGAAAGCGATCGGCATGCGGATCACCTTGGTGAACAATGCCGATCGCAGGTCGTAGATCAACGACTCGCCGATGTTTGCGCTGCACCAGCGTTGCAACACGTTGAGCCCGGCGTCGGCGACGGCGGCGGCGACGCCGAGCACGGCCAGCCACGTGATCAGGGCGCTGTCGGAGTTGGGGATCGCCGTGTCGATGATCGCACGGACGATGAGTGGCGGTACGAGGGCGAGCAGGGCGGCGACGAGGATGCCGAGGATGTAGATGGCGAGGAGCCGGCGGTACGGACGGGCGAACGTCCAGATCCGCCGCAGCGTCGCCCGCGACAAGTTGACCCCTTCGACCGCCGAGGAATCCTTCGGCATCAGACCGTGGGGACCGAACCGCACGTGATCAGGCTAAGGCGCGATCGAACGAGCTCGTGCGCTACGGATCGACGAGTACCTCGTCAGCCTGACGGCGCCGCCCACGATGACGAGCTGAACGGCGAACGCTGAAGGGCGACCGTCGCAGGGTGCCTCTAGTATCCCGCCCATGAATCGTCCCCTTCGCGCCCTCGGTCTCGTCGCGCTCCTCGTCGCCGGCTTGTCCGTCTCGGCCGGCGCCGGTGCCGTCGGGTCCTCCGGCACGGACACCACCGAGCCGTCGGAGACGACCGAGGTCAGCGAGACGACCGAGCCAGTCGAGTCCACCGAGCTGGTCGAGACCACCGAGGTCAGCGAGACGACGGACGTCAGCGAGACGAGCGAGCCGGTCGAGACCACCGAGGTGCCGGAGACCACACCTTCGTCGCTTCCGCCGTTCGAACCGGAGCCGATCGAGTGGTCGTCGCTCGGCGACGGGCTCGAAGAGGGCCGCCTCGAGGTCCCGATCGACTACGCCAACCCCGAGGACGGCACGTTCAGCCTCTACCTCGTCCGCCACCTCGCCGCCGACCCTGACGCGCGCGATCGGCTCACTGCTCGTCAACCCGGGCGGGCCCGGGTTCGGCGGAACGATCCTCGCCGAGTCGGCAGAGTTCATCTACAGCCCCGACCTGCTCGACAGCTTCGACATCGTTGGTTGGGATCCCCGCGGCACCGGCGAGAGCGAGCCGTTCATCGACTGCATCGACAACTACGACGAGTACTTCGCCGGCACCGACATCACCCCCGACGACGAGTCCGAGCGGCAGCAGATCATCGACGTTGCCGAGGACTTCGCCGACCAATGCGTGGTGCGCAGTGAGGAGTTCATCCAGTTCGTCGGCACCAACAACTCGGCCCGCGACATGGACACGATCCGCCGGGCGCTCGGCGAGGACGAGATCAGCTACTTCGGCTTCAGCTACGGCTCCGAGCTCGGCGGCACGTGGGCGACGCTGTTCCCCGACACCGTGCGCGCCGCCGTCCTCGACGGTGCCGCCGATCCCAATGCCGACGAGCTCGAAGGATCACTGCAACAGGTGGCCGGGTTCGAAACGACGTTGGCGACGTTCCTCGCCCAGTGCAGCGACAATCCCGACTGCGCGTTCCACAGCGACGGCGATGCCGAGGGGGCGTTCGACCAGTTGATGCTCAAGATCGACGACAAGCCGTTGCCAACCGTCGCGGGCCGTCCATTGCTCACCCGCGGTGTGGCGCTCCAGGGTGTCGCCGAGGCGATGTACTCCGACGTGTTGTGGACGGACCTCGAGCAAGCGCTCGCCTCCGCCCGGCAGGGCGACGGTTCCGGTCTACTCGCCCTCTACGACGCGTACTACCAGCGCCAGCCCGACGGCACGTGGGACAACTCCTTGGAGGCGTTCCAGACGATCCACTGCATGGACACGGCGGAGCGCTTGACGGTCGAAGAGGAGGACGCCACGGCGCCGCAGTTCAACGAGGTCGCCCCTCGGATGGCCCCGGGCTCGACAGGCAGCTACTTCTGCACGTTCTTCCCGGAGTCGACCGATCCACGCATCGAGATCACCGCCGCCGGCGCCGGCCCGATCGTCGTCTGCGGCGCCACCGGCGACCCCGCCACGCCACTGGAGAGCACCCGCAACATGGTCGAGTCGCTCGAGGACGGCCGGCTGATCATCATCGACGCCGACCAGCACACGTGCTACGGCGCCGACCCCTGTGCCGACGAGCTGATCGACGACTACCTCGTCAACCTCAACGCCCCGCCACCCGTCACCGAGTGCTGACGCGACGCGACAGCGGTCACACCGCGGACGCCCCGCAGCTGCGCTCTGCTGATCAATGGCGGTGGTGGTCAGGCGACATCACCCCGTGCCATCGTCACTGGCCGGCCCGGGTTTGCTGCCGTATCTGTCAAGCTACTGATGGGACTGTCGACAGTTGATCGATACTGACGACGGACGAACGCTATTGCCAGATCACTTACGACTGGTGTACGATCGCTCGAAGTATCGACGCGAGGAGAGTCCACGTGCGCATTCACTACGTTGCATTCCGCGGCACGGCGCGGGAGTTGAGGCAAGCCAAACCGACGATCCGCAAGCTGACCCGTGGCGCGGCCGGGAAGCAGGGCGCCAAGAAGCGAGGCGCCAAGAAGCGGCGCGGCAAGTTCGCCGCAGTGCGGAAGCGTCGGGCAGGCATGGGGCCGCGTCGTCCTGGCGCCGTGCAACGGAAGCGTCGTGCCGGCATGGGTCCGCGTCGTCGGACCAAGGCGCAGCGTACGCGTCGTGCCGGCATGGGTCCGCGTCGTCGGACTTCCGTGCAGCGTCGTCGCCGCCCAGGCATGGGTCCGCGGACGGGGATGGGTCCACGTCGTCGCGCGGGCGCCCGCCGTCGGCAGGCTGGTATGAGCCGTCGGCCGGCCGGGATGGGGCGCACCCTGCGGGCGGTGCGCTACTAGTCGCTACCGTTCCAGACCAGGTAAGCAGTCGCTGAAAACTATGCCGTCATTGGTGACTGCTCGCGGAGTGACGTCCTAGTTCAAGACTCCCTCGAATCGGGGGTGGCGTGACGATTGGCTGGGCTCGGTTTGAGCTTCGCCCCACCCAAGACCAGGCGGCCGACTTGTAGCGTGTCGTCCGCAGCTCATCGCGAGGAGAGAGGACGTGCGCATACGTGTCGTGGAGGTCGAAGGGACACCCCAGGAACTTGCCGAGTCTCAACGGCTTCTTGAGGTTCTACAAGTCGGCGCGCACTCTGCAGGATTGAGTCAGCTCGACGACGATCTTTCGTCATCGCTCCCGCGCGAGGCCAAAGCGCTTCTCGACAAACGTGGCGCAGGTGGTGCGACACGGAATGCCATGGAATCACTCCTCAAAGAGATCATGGGATGGGGAGACGTCGACCTCCGAATTGGCCAATCACGTACGAAGAGAGCCGGCACCACAGACAACATCCGCATGCATCGTCGCGGGTCTTCTGTAGGAGCGTTCCTCTATCTCAGCGTGACAGGCGGTGGTGTGAAGTTCCGCCTTCCGGTGGATCACGATCTCACCGGGAAGACGTTTGCCGTTCGCCGACGTGTGAAGGCCGGTGTCCCGTACGGTATCTCCACTCGTATCTCCGCCCAGGCCCTCGGCGAAGCGATACAGCTTGCTCATGATGCGTATCTGCGAACGATGGCAACATGAGACCGGACGATGGCGCGGAGGGCTCGGGTCAGCCTTCCGTCCACGTCCTCCAGTGTTCGAGCTTGATTTCGGGAAAGTCCTGAGCAAGTTGACGGCAGTCGGCACGATATCCAGCACGCAACTCTCGGCGCATCACCTCGCGAAGTCCAACCTTCTTACGGGTCGTCGCATTGACTGGCTTTGCCAACATGCGAGATTCGAATGTGGGATCGAGACCCAAGAACTCGTACGTTCTTCGCAGCTGCGAGGTCGAATCCTGGCAGCACTGCTCGTACTGAAGCACGAGCAGTTGGTCTCTCGCAAACCATTCGAGCAATCGAGAGAGTTGGAGATGATACAAACCCCTCCCGAACGCCTCCTCCAACACCTCACGACCGAGTCGATGCCCGTGCGCCAGGGCATAGGTGACGCCTGACTGAAACCGTTCGATCGGATCACGCAGCAGTACGAGCAACCGTGCGTTCGGCGCAGCGGCTTGGAGTCGCGCAGGCACCCAGAAATCGAACAGGTAACGCGGTGTCCATTCTCCCGTCAACTGCCCTGCCGGCCGTGGGAAGCGTTCGTGGTACCTACGTGTGCTCGCCGCGACCGGGAGATCCTTCCACCGATGGTCGAAGTAGTGGAGCTCCTTGCGTAGGCCGGGCGCACGATAGACGCCGGGATGCTCCGCGATGAGGCGGTGCCACCACGACGTTCCTGATCGCTGCGCTCCGATTCCGACGTAGTCCGGTGGCCCGAAGGTCATTCCATTCACGTCGCCCCCTACTCGGCGACGGGAGCCTCGGGAAGTGGGCACAGCACGAATATGTCGGAATCGATCCGTACTTGGCAAGCGCCTTGACGCGTCGCCACCTCCCGTTGGCCTTTCAGGACGTTGATCTCCGAGCCAAGGGGAGCGATCCGAAGACCGTGGCAAATTGCGGCGCACGACCCACCGAT
Organism: Ilumatobacteraceae bacterium; assembly: GCA_963732335.1. Taxonomy (GTDB): domain Bacteria; phylum Actinomycetota; class Acidimicrobiia; order Acidimicrobiales; family Ilumatobacteraceae; genus Desertimonas. The sequence continues at coordinate 25,530 of CAVSZO010000045.1, forward strand.
GCGATCTAAGGTGCGCGTCGCTCGTCTCGGGCAGGCACGAGTGTCCTGTCGTGCAGACCCCCGAAAGACCGTGGACCAGTCGAACGCTCGCCGGACGAGTTGAAGCAGCGCTTCACGCTGCTCGAGCAAATCGATCGGACAGACAGTCGGCTCCCAGCTCCAGCCGTCTTGGGGATCGCAATGATTCGAACACAGCAATGACTGAAGCAGGCCGAGTGCGACTGTTCGGCCGCGAGCGCGTCTGCGCGACGATCAACGATTCTCTGCGCAACGCAGCCAGTGGGGTGGTCACGCTTCTGCGTATCGAGGGTGCGGTCGGCGTGGGCAAGACGGCGCTCTGCGATTATGTCGCTGGCCGCGCGAATGAACATTCGGTGCTGACTCGTGCGACGGCGACGGAGGCTGAGGCAACGGTCGCGGTCAGTGGCCTCTCCCCGATCGTCCGCCAGCTCTGGTCGTACTCCGAAGGGCTCGCGGCGGAGGACAAGCGAAGGCTTGCACAGGTCGTGGTACGGGCGCGCCGAGCGCGAGCCTTCTGCGACCGATTTGGGCGACGCGATACTCGCCCTGTTCGCCGAAGCCGCTCGTGAGCGCGTCCTGGTCACCATCTTTGACGACGCGCAGTGGCTCGACCATTTGACGGTCGATGCGCTCTCGCACGCCTTTCGCGGTGCATCGAACTGTCGGATCGGCATCGTGATGGCGAGCCACGGTCATCTCGAATCGCTGCGGACCGGAGCAGCTGATGAGACGGAGTACCTGGCAGGGCTTCACCCCGAGGCAGCGCGCGCACTCTTGCTCGACCGCCTCGACGTCGACATAGCCGATCACGTTGCAACCAGCGTCATCGCCGCGACAAACGGGTTGCCGCTGGCACTGTTGGATCTCTGTGAGGAGCTGACCGTCGAGCAATGGTCAGGTGCGGTGCCGCTACCCGACCCACTGCCCGTTGGCCGAAAGCTGACCCAGGCCTATCGCTCGCGCCTCGCCCGGCTACCAGCAACGTGTCGGACGGCCCTGGTGGTCCTCGCTTCGGCGAACGCGGCGTCCGATCTGCTCGCGGCGTCTTTCGCACATCTCGGTATCGATGGTCGAGCTCTCGACCCTGCCGAGGACGCTGGCATCGTCACCACCAATGGTCCGGTCGTGCAGTTCTGCGACCCGCTCGTTGGATCGGTCGTCCTCGCCGTCGCATCGCCTCAGCAGCGCCGAGCTGCGCACGCCGCACTCGCGGTAGCCGCATCAGATGACCCCGAGCGCCACGCGGACCACATGGCGGCGGCAGCCTTCGGCCCGTCCGAGGAAGTCGCAGCCGCCTTGAGCATTGCGGCAACTGAAGCGCAGCGGCGCGGCGGCGCGAACGCGGCGGCCGCGGCACTCGAGAAAGCAGCACTCTTCACGCCAGCAGGTTCCGAACGCGTCCATCGCCTGGTCCGCGCGGCGAAGGCACTCATCCTGGCAGGTCAGCCCCGTGCCGCGGTCCGTCACCTGAACCAGGTCATCGCCACGTCGGCGGAGCAGGCGGTGCGACAGGAAGCAGCGCTGTTACGCCGTCACGCACTCCGCTGGACGTGGGCTGACGAACCGTCGACGCGTGCCTCGCATGTGCACACGACCAACGCGGTGAACCCGTGCGATGCGGCGCCGGCATGGGATCGCGTCTATGCAGCGACCCGCCTGCTGGCGCGCGGGCAAATCTCTAGAGCCCTCGATGAGGCCAAGGCGGCTTCACAGCTTGCGTCCGCCAGTGCTGAGGCGCTCTCGGTGCGAATGGTGCTCCTCTGCGCGCTCGGCACCCGGTGAACACGGACGGGAGGCTGCTGCGGAGCTCAATTGGTTCTCGATTGACAGCTGCGTCGCGACGGTAGCCGAGGTTGATCTCGCCAGCCCGACGTTCTCGCTTCTCGGCTTCGTCGGTCAAGCGTTGATCTGGTGCGAGCGTCACGACGATGCCATACGCCTCGCCGAGGCGATCATCGACCTGTCCGATCAAGGTGGCGCCCCGTACGCGCGGGTTCACGCGATGTCGGTGCTTGCCGAGGCACACTTGTGGCGCGGACGGTGGGCGCTGGCGAGTTCGATCGGTCACGCTGCGGCCGCCTTGGCAACAGAAACCGGCCAACCGATGTTGGCCAGCCACGTTCAGGCGATCATGGCGCGTGTCTTGGCGAGCCAAGGAACCGAGGTTCTGTGTCGGCAGCTCGCCGCGGAGATACTCACGATTGGTGAGCATCGGGAACTCCCGATCTTGCGCATGCATGCGCTCTCCGCGCTCGGTCAGCTCGAGCTCAGCGCTGGCAACCCAGGCGAAGCGGTCCGATGCTTGCGGGTCGCCCTCCACCTGGGAACGAACGTCGGAGCGCGCGCAACCACGGTGGTTCCGTATGTGCCGGACCTGATCGAGGCCTTGGTACGCGTCGGAGGCCGCAAGGAGGCGATGCGAACGCTCGAGGAGTTCGAGTCGGAAGCGCAAGCGCGGGACTCGGCATGGGCGACGGCGACCGCCCTTCGATGCCGCGCCCTGCTCAGTTCCGGAGACCAAGCCGACGAGTTGTTCGGCACATCCATCTCGTTGGCATCGCCTCAATCGTTCGACCTCGGCCGGACGTACCTCTGTTGGGGTGAGCACCTACGGAGGAGTCGAGCGAGTCGACGCAGCCGATCGGCCCTCGAGTCAGCCGTCACCATCTTCGATGAGATCGGCGCACGGAAGTGGGCCGACCGAGCACGGCTCGAACTGCGGGCGGCGGGCGCAAACACACCCACCAACGGGAGCACCCGGTGGCCGAACCTGACGGCCCGCGAGCAGCAGATTGCCGACGCGGTATCGCGAGGCATGACGAATCACGAAGTCGCATCAGCGTTGTACCTCAGCGAGAAGACGGTCGAGTATCACTTGAGCAAGGTGTATGCGCGCGTTGGCGTCCGGTCGCGAACGGAACTGACGCATCTCCTGTCGTCACCGCGCCGCCGTCCAGCTGCCGGCTAGATCGAGCCGTTCAAGGTCAAGCCACCTCCAAGGTCACGCGCTCCCGCCGACTGGGGATTCCCCTGATGCGGCCCCGGAGAGCGAAGTGCTTTAGTCGATCAAGCAATTCCGCCGCTGGTTCCGTGTTGGCGTCCACGACGAGACGCGGACCGAAGAAGGGGGCTTGATGCCTGCAGGTCGTGGACGGCCGGGACGCCTTCGGGCGCTTCGAGCCGCCAAGAGCACTCTCTCGGACCAGTATCTGCAACAGCGCGGTGAGCTGCGCGGGCTGAGCTTCCGACCGCAAGACAATGTCCAAGGAGTCGGCATCGGCGAGAAGATCGTCGGAGGTCAGGCAACCGGGATCCTGGCGATCAAGATCCTCGTACAGAAGAAGGTCCCCTCCCGTCAGCTGGCGTCAGACGATGTCCTGCCCAGGAACTACCGCGGCCTACCGATCGACGTCGAGCAAGTCGGCGTGCTCACGCCCTTCGCTCTCGGGCGACCGCGAGCCGCGACGCCGAATCCGAGAACGCGACTCCGGCCAGCTCGACCGGGGTGCTCGATTGGCTTTCGGGAGCCGAACGACGCGTTCGTGATGGCCGGAACGTTCGGAGGACTGGTTCGGGACCGCGCCGGCACCTACATCCTCAGCAACAACCACGTCATTGCCGATGAGAACAAGCTGGCCCTCGGCTCCTCGATCTTCCAACCAGGCCTCCTCGACGGCGGCGACGTTGCCAACGACGAGATCGCCAAGCTCACCAGGTTCGTTCCGCTCGCCGCGCTTCCCGCCACCAACACGGTCGATGGCGCCATCGCCGAGGTCATCGACACCACACAAGTGAACGCCAACATCATCCGCATCGGCGCGCCAACAGGCTCAGGGCCCGCGACCATCGGGATGGACGTCCACAAGTTCGGTCGCACGACCAACTTCACCGCTGGACGGGTCACGAGCATCGACACAGACGTCAGGATCCAATACAGCGCCCCGCTCGGCGAGATCAAGTTTGTCAGTCAGATCATCATCAAGGGAGACAACAACAAGCCGTTCAGCGACTCGGGCGATTCCGGTTCATTGATCCTCGAGCGTGAGAGCGGACTCGTCATCGGCCTGCTGTTTGCCGGCAACACGGCGAACAACACCACGATCGCCAACCACATCGACGACGTCCTGCAAGCGTTGAGCGTGTCGCTGGTCCTCGCCGGTGGTCCGAAGCCTGGTCCGAAGCCTGGTCCGAAGCCTGGTCCGAAGCCTGGTCCGAAGCCTGGTCCGAAGCCTGGTCCGAAGCCTGGTCCGAAGCCTGGTCCGAAGCCTGGTCCGAAGCCTGGTCCGAAGCCTGGTCCGAAGCCTGGTCCGAAGCCTGGTCCGAAGCCTGGTCCGAAGCCTGGTCCGAAGCCTGGTCCGAAGCCTGGTCCGAAGCCTGGTCCGAAGCCTGGTCCGAAGCCTGGTCCGAAGCCTGGTCCGAAGCCTGGTCCGAAGCCTGGTCCGAAGCCTGGTCCGAAGCCTGGTCCGAAGCCTGGTCCGAAGCCTGGTCCGAAGCCTGGTCCGAAGCCTGGTCCGAAGCCCGGTCCGAAGCCCGGCCCGAAGCCCGGTCCGAAGCCCGGCCCGAAGCCCGGCCCGAAGCCCGGTCCCAAGCCGCCGCCCGGTCCCAAGCCGCCGCCGCCGCCTCCTCCCCGCCGCCGCCGCCTCCTCCGCCGCCGCCGCCGCCGCCTCCTCCGCCGCCGCCGCCTCCGGGGCCGCCGCCTCCGGGGCCGCCTCCGGGGCCGCCGCCTCCGGGGCCGCCGCCTCCCGGGGCCGCCGCCGCCGCCTCCGGGGCCGCCGCCTCCGCCTCCGGGGCCGCCGCCGCCGCCTCCGGGGCCGCCGCCGTCCGCCTCCGGGGCCGCCGCCTCCGGGGCCGCCGCCTCCTCCGCCGGGGCCGCCGCCGCCGCCTCCGGGGCCGCCGCCTCCGCCTCCGGGGCCGCCGCCTCCGCCGCCTCCGGGGCCGCCGCCGCCTCCTCCGCCGGGGCCGCCGCCTCCGCCGCCGGGGCCGCCGCCGCCGCCTCCGGGGCCGCCGCCGCCTCCTCCGGGGCCGCCGCCTCCGCCTCCGGGGCCGCCGCCTCCGCCTCCGGGGCCGCCGCCGCCTCCGGGGCCGCCGCCACCTCCGCCGGGGCCGCCGCCACCACCGCCGCCACCACCACCGCCGCCACCTCCGCCCGGGCCGCCGCCACCTGCGCCAGGGTCGATCCCGCCACCGCCTGGGCGCGACGAAGAACTGCTACCGCGTTTCGCGCCGCGTCGCGCAAGGCGGCCACCTCGGCGCGGCGAACGTTGAGCCGCCGCATACGGGTGCCGCAACCGGCTGACGGGTTGCCGGTTTCGGCGGCGCCCCGCTGCGGTCGGCGGCCACAGCGCGCGTCGGCCGAGAGTCCCACGGTCACGCCGCACGTTTCGTGTTTGATTTGTACGACGCCGCGTTCGGGAAGCTGGCTCCTCGCCGAGGCGATCCTGGCTACGGGCGTCGCCGGCCGTCCCGAGGAGTACTTCCGACCCGACTGGTTCCAACGATTCCAGCGGACCGGCACGCTTGACTACCAGCATCGGCTGCATCGTCTGGACAACTGGCCGGATGGTGCGACATCTGACCGCTCGCCGTCCGTCGCCAACGACCCGCAGGAGTACCGTGACTTCCTGAGCGCCGTCACCGCCCTGGGCACGACCGACAACGGCGTGTTTGCGGCGAAGATCCACCGGCAGCAACTGGAGCAGGCCGTTCAATTGTCTGAGGGAGATTCGCCGGGTCGTGCGGACGACATGCAGGTGCGCACGTGGTTCCCCAATCCGCGTTTCGTGTACCTCCGTCGTGCCGACACCATTCGTAGGGCGATCTCTCATTATCGGGCGATTCAGACCGAGGTCTGGTGGCAGAACGGCACCGACGAGCCGTCGCCGAATGGAGACCTGACCCCTGCGCCCGGCGAAATCGAGAGACTCCGCCGGATGTCGGTAGGTCACGATCGGGAATGGAGAAGTCTGTTCCGGCGGCTCCGTGTGCGGCCGCTCGAGTTGCTCTACGAGGACGTCTGCGTCGACCTCGAAGGTGCCGTCCGCCGCGTGCTCGAGCACATCGGAGTCGACTCCGGCGCCGTCGGCCAGCTTCCGGCACCTCGTCTGTCTCGTCAGGCCGACGATTGGACGGACCGTGCTGTGCACCAATACATCACCTGGAGGCGGTCGACCGGCGACGTTCTCCCGGAGCTCTATGGATCGAATCTCAAATGGTGACGGAGCTATGCGTACAGACATCATCGTCGTCGACAACTTCTATCTCGACCCCGGTGCCGTACGTGAGTACGCCCTGAAGCAGCTCGAGCACGACTTCTACTACCCGTACCAACGTCGAGCCGATGTCGAGTCGGGACGAACGAGATGCACCTGGGTCGCAACGCGCTTCAAGGCGCCGGACGACTGTCCGTTCAAGTCATCGACGGAGCTCGTCGCAGCTCTGTCGCACATCACCGGCGAGGAAGTCGACATCGATCATTGGAATGGAGACTTTCTCGTCGACGAGGAGGGACGACCTGCGCCGGGGCACGCCAAGTTGGCCGACCGCGGCTGCATCTGGAACTGCTCCTTCCACTGGAAACCGGACATCGGTCAGCGCCTCGGTGATGGCGTCCACAACCATGTGACGGATACATGGAACACCGTCGGGACCGATGGCTGGGCCGGTCTGCTGTACCTCGCCGAGGACGCCCCCCTACGCGGCGGGCTCAGACTCTGGAGCAATCGCGAGGAGAGTCGTCGGTTCGACTGGATGTCACCGCGCGAGAACTGGACGTTGATCGACGACATCGGCAACGTACCGAATCGGCTGATCCTGGCCAGGGGCGATCTCCCCCACAGCGGTGCGAGCGGCTGGGGTGACAGTCCCGAGACGGGGCGTCTCTATCAGACATTCTTCTTCCGCACGCGTTCGCCGAAAATCAGCGAACCGATCGTCGTGAGCCTATGACGATGGACCCCATGAGGTCTCATGTCCATCCGGGTACCGGCGGGCAGGACCGCCGAAGAACGGCCCCCGCGTCACGTGCCGCACGGGAACGCCATCGAGCTCGATCGGTAGGTCGTCGATCGCCACCGTCTCCGGGTCGAAGTCGACCACGACGCTCCAGTTGCCTGTGTCGTCCCGTTCTGTTCCCACGGCGTACACGCCCACGATGCTCATCAACTCGTCACTGTGCCGGCGCTTGGCCTTGGTCGCCGCTCGCTCAGAAGTCATCGATCGCACCTCCCAGTCTTCAAGGGCGCAACGGCCCCCTTCCTGAAGTATGGCGGGCCCTCCGATGACCGCGCTCGCCGAGCCATGGACAGCTCCCGTGCTCGAACCCGAGCTGGAGTGGAACGAAGACATCGGCGCGAGCCTCGCGGCGAGCCGCTGGATTCGTCGAAAGCGGCCGTTTCCGCACATCGTTGCGTACGACGTGTTCACTGCCTCGGTCTACCAGCGGCTCGAACAAGCCTTCCTCACGACTCTCGAGGCAACCCGAGGTCGCGACTATCTCGTCGAGCACGACATCAAGGGCCGGACGATCGACCCCGGTATCGCCCTCCGATTCGCACCGGTGATCAGCAAGCAGTTCCACGATCTCCTCGCCCGTGTTCTCGGCATCCAGGCGACGGGGCATGTCGCATGTGGGGTGCACCACCACGCGGTGAACAGCAGCAACGGGTTTCCGCACAACGACCTCAACCCGGGCTGGTTCATCGGCAAGCCCGCCGCCGGGCGATTGAAGGTTTCGGGGCCGGCGATCGACTACACCACCGGCACGGTACTGCGCGAAGGCGTCGGGCCGCCGCACCAGCTGATCCGTGCCGCCGCCATGCTCTACTACGTCGCCAACCCGTACTGGGAGCTCGGCGACGGCGGTACGACGGGTCTGTACACGTCCGCCCGCGACCCAGTGGACAAGCCGGCCGCGGCAGTCGCGCCGATCAACAACTCCATGCTGTTGTTCGAGTGCACACCCACGTCATTCCATGGATTCATCAGCAACCATCGTCATCCGCGGAACAGCATCATCATGTGGCTCCACCGCCCCCGCGAGGAGGTCGTTGCTCGCTGGGGCGAGGACGCCATCGTTCCCTACGGCCGTCACCCGAAGAAAGACCAGGCGTGAGATCGGGCAGGCCGGTGTGCCTGTTGACCGGCGCGGGTGGTCTCCTCGGATCCGCATTCGCCCGCCGCTTCGCCGATAGCTACGACATCATCGCCGTCTGGCATCGACAGCGCCCTGTCGCCCCGACGCATGACCAGGATCTCGTCGACCCCCTCGATCCGGAGCGGGACTTGGCGGTCAACGGCTACCCCGTCTACCCCGTCAAAGCCGACCTGAGCGACCCGCGGCAGCTCAAACGTGTCGTCAATCGCGCCCTCGAACAGTTCGGCGACATCGATGTCGTGGTGAATGCGGCGGTCTTCTGTCACTGGGCACCGATCCTGGCGGGCGGTCGACTGCTCGAGACGATGGATCGAGCGTTCGCCGTCAACGTCGGCGTTCCCCTGGCGCTGAGCGCCACCCTGGCCCAGCGCTCCTGGGCCGAGCACGTCGATGAGAACCTGGCCCGCAACCGCTGCGTCGTCAATGTCTCCAGTACCGCAGGGCTCTACGTCTATCCGGGAGGGCAGAGTGTGTACAGCGCCACGAAAGCGGCGCTCAACATCCTCACGTGTCACCTGGCCGATGAGTTCGAGCCGATCGGCGTTCGGGTCAACGCACTGGCGCCGGATGCCTTTCCGAGCAGGGTGCCGCTGGCGACGGTGCTCGACGGCGTCGAGCGGTTGATCGTCGGCAACACGACTGGCCGAATCCTCGCCCTCGAGCCGGAAGGCGAGAGCTGGATATGAGCAGCAGGGAGGTCGTGGCGACGGGACCGCCGATGATCAGGCAGGACCTCAAGCGCGGCGCCTTGCGGCGCAAGCTGAGGGAAACCGGGATCGTCCAGATCCCCCACTTCTTGAAGGACGACTGGGCGATTGCCCTCCAACGGGGACTCGAGGACCGGCCCCGGAGCGCCTGGACGATCGCCGTCAAGGCGGCCGGCGAACCCGAATATCTCAACGAGGAACGTCACAGCGAGCGCCAACTCGCCGATGCCTACGACCGTGCGGTCACGAGCTTTCGGAACGGCTCGTTCTCGTACTGTTTCCTGCGCACCTTCGATGATCATGGGCCTGACTGCACGTGTGTCGAATGCCAGTTCCGGCGCTGGCTCCGAGGCCCGGAGATGCTCGGGTTCCTCGACGATCTTGGCCTGCCCATGACGACGACCGCCGACGTGTTCGCCAGCTGTTACGAGCCCAGTCACTTCCTGGCGCCGCACCACGACACCGGCAATGGTCAGGTCGGGTTCACGCTCAGTCTCACGAGGGAGTGGCAACCGCAGTACGGCGGCCTGCTCATGTTTCTCGACGACGACTGGCGTCGCGTACGGCGCGCGTGCACACCGCAGTTCAACTCGCTGTGTCTGTTCGTGCTCCCGCCCGATCGGAAAGTCCCGCATCTCGTGTCGCATGTCATTGTCGGCCGGAGGCTGGCGGTCAGCGGTTGGTTTCACGACGGCGACGCCAGTCCGTCGACGCGGACTTCGTCATCGCCGCGCCAAGACCGCACAACAGAACGCGGGCTCGAGGATGACGCGGTCGCAGGTTTGCCGCAGTTCCGGTGACCTCTACGTCGCGCCCTCGGAGATCCACGGCTTTGGTGTGTTCGCCGGGCGCCAGTTCGCGCGGGGAGACACGATCGAGATCTGCCCGACGATCGTCGTTCCTCTCCGCGACCGCCGCGCCGTCCAGTCGACGATCCTGTCGCAGTACAGCTTTGCGTGGGGCAAGCGGGTCGCCCTGGCCCAGGGATACGGCGGCTTGTACAACCATTCGTACGACCCAACCGCGCGTGCTTCGAGGTCGACATCGCCGGCGGCGTGATTCGGTTCATGGCCCGCCGCCTCGTTGGCGCGGACGAGGAGATCACGATCAACTACAACGGCCGGCCGAAGGACACGTCGCCGGTCTGGTTCGACCAGTGAGGTCGCGGCCGCCGCCCCCGTCGCCGAGGAGGTCGCATGGCTGACCTCGACGCGGCGATCCTCTACGGCACCCTTCGGTTCGCGTCCGCACGGCTGCAGGCCCTGGTGACGACGATTGCCCCTGACCCTGACGCCATGCTCACCGAACTGTTGGGCCAGTCGCCGTCCGCCCAGCAGCAAGCCGAGCTGGCTGGGGTCGCGGCGAGTGTCCAGACCGACCTCACGAGCGCAACCGCCGCGAGCAACGCCCTGTCGGCCGGCCTCGCCGCGGTCCCGGCGGACATCAGCGGGCTGACGCCAGCGTCGGGACACCTGAGCACAGCACTGACGAGCGTCAGCGCCGCCGTCGCCACGATCAGCGGCGCTGTGTCGGGCGCGCCCAACCGGGCGCCCGGCCTCGAAACTCTGATGCGCAGTGCGATCGTGACCGTCTCGGAGCAGTTCGGGGGGCTGGTCGAGCAGTTCGTGTTGGCGCCCGCCGGTACCGCGTCGTCATCTGCGCTGCAGGTGCAGGGCACCATCGTCAGGTACCGGCTGACAAACCCCGCCACTCGCACGCTCGAGGGTGGCCTGTTCACGTTGCGCAACAGCGAGTTCAACGGGTCGATCGACTGGACCACACCCAACTCGCTACGGGTACGGCTGGAGACCGACGTCATCGCCGGGCTGATCGCCGACGAGTTCGTTCAGAAGCTGCTGCCCGTGGCCGCGTCCGCGGACGTCAAGTTGGTCGTCACCGACGACCTTGCCGACGGCATCACCTTTGGTTCCGGTGTCAAGCACCGCATCGCCCTCCCCGGCCAGATCAGCTTGCCGGGTGTCGAGGTGCGCGACTTCGTGTTCGAGCTGCCGAAGAAGAGTGAGCTCAGCGGAACGTCGACGCCGCCGGCGTTCGAGCTGACAGCGACGATCGCCGGCGGGTATGGACCTGTCAAGGCGGTCGTCGACGGACTCGGCGTCCAGATGCTCATTGACGCCAACAGCATCGTCGCGGCATCGGATCCTCCCGCGACGATGTCCGTTCGACCACCGACCGGTGGCGGGTTGTCGATCGACGCCGGGCCCGTTCGCGGTGGCGGCTACGTCTCCCACAAGGGCAACGAATACGGGGGTGTCCTCCAGCTCGCCATCGGCCCGATCGAGATCAAGGCCATCGGCCTCATCTCGACGGAACCGTTCTCACTGGTGCTGGTGCTCTCGGTGGAGTTCAACCCGGGGATCCAGCTCAGCTTCGGCTTCACCTTGAACGGGGTCGGCGGGTTGCTCGCTCTCGAGCGAACCGTGTCGACCGATGCGCTGCGGGCCTCGCTTCCGCCGGGGCACGCTCGACGGGTTGCTGTTCCCCAAGGACCCGGTGAGCGCCGCGCCGCAGATCCTCAGAACGCTCTCTGACTCGTTCCCGCCCGATCCCGGCTCGTTCGTCGTCGGTCCGATGCTGGCCATCGGCTGGGGTGCGCCCGTCTCGCTGGTGGTCGCCAAGCTCGGTGTGCTGCTAGCGCTTCCCGATCCGAAGATCATCATCATCGGTGCAGTCAGGGTCGCCCTCCCGACGCCCGACGCCGCGATCATCGACCTCAAGGCCGAGCTGTACGGCGAGATCACGCCAGAGCACATCCTCCTCCTCGTCAGCCTCAACGGATCGAAGGTCGCCGGATTCTCCATCAACGGTGACTTCGGCATCCTCATCGGGTTCGGGAACAATCCGGAGTTCGCCCTCACCGCCGGCGGCTTCCATCCGTCCTATAAGCCCCCGGCAGAACTGAAGGGCATGTCGCGGGTCTCTGTCGATCTGTCGCCTCCTGCGATCGTCACGCTCCGCGCCGACGCCTACTTCGCCCTCACCTCCAACTCGTTCCAGCTCGGGGCGTCGGTCCAGATCGGTGCCGACGTCGGCGTTGCCGGGGCCGAAGGTCACCTCAGTTTCGACGCCATCATCCGCTGGGCGCCGCGCTTCGCGTTCGAGATCGACCTGTCGGCTGGCATTTCGCTCTACGTCTTCGGGATCTCGTTCGCCAGCGTCGAGCTCAGTGCCCACTTGGAAGGCCCCGGTCCGTGGGTGATCCACGGCACCGCTTCGGTGTCGCTGCTGTTCTTCGACTTCGACTTCGAGGTCGGGCCGATCACGTGGGGCGAGGGCGACAATCCTCCTCCCGAGTCGGTGTCGCCCGTCCTGCTCGTCGCCGAAGCGCTGCGCGAAGCCGAACGCGTGGCAGTCGGTGGCACCCGAGCAGGGGGACCGCGTCGCGAGTCTGGCGGATGCCACACCTGTCCCCGGTACGGTGCTCGTCCATCCCCTCGGCGGCCTCGAGGTTCGCGAGAAGGTCGTGCCGCTGGAGACGACCATCGACAAGGTCGGTGGCCACCCGGTCAGCGAACGTCGCGTCAACCTCGCCAACCCACTCATCGGGTCGCTGCCGCCGAAGGCGGTCTCGCACACGACCGACCGCTTCGCATCCGGGCAGTTCCTCGAACTGACCGACGACCAGAAGTTGTCGCGCCCGGCGTTCGAGTACTTCCCCTCGGGGATGAGGCTCAGCGGTGTGAGCGGGGATTCGTTCGGCACGCCCGTCGAGAGCACGTATCAGTGGGAGACGGTCTATCCGCAACGCGATCTCCCGCGTCTCAAGGAGCCGGTCTTCTTCGACTCGGGCCTGAAGGCGACGGTGCTCTCGGTCGGGCCGGCGGCGCTGAGCGTCGGGCAGGTGGAGCACGCCTATGCCGTCGATCGACCCGGAATCGCGCTGTCGGACTCCGGCACCGTCCGGATCCGCAACACACAGGACCTCGGGATGGTCGCCAACATCCCGACGGTCGACATGACGACGACGGCTGCCGAACGGATCATCGCCGAGGCGATCGCTGCCGACCCGTCGAAGCAGGAAACGGTGCAGATGGTCGGCTTGGGCGTCGGGGCATGAAGGACGGCAGCCGATGAGCAGCCTCGGCGACACCGTCGGCTTCGTCAATGACGCCTTCTACTTCGCGCCGGTCGAGACGTTCGTCCCGGAGAACATCGTCTTCGGCCGCTACACATTCCTGCCTTGGAACCGCACGGGCGTCGCCCAAGGTGTCTCCACCCCCGCCGCCGGGGCACTACGCGCCAACGTCACCGTCACGGTCACGGTCCAAGGTGATGGTGCTGCCGAAGACGTCACCCAGACGCTCGTCGTACGTGGGCCCTCCGACGTGCTCTCGATCAGCGAAGCGCAGGTGATCCGTCGCTATCCGCAACCTGGCGCAGATCGGGCCGAGGAACCGTTCCTCGCCCACGTCGAGTTCGATCGCCCGGACCTGCCGTGGATCTTCTCGCCATCCGCACCCGCCGGAGGTCGGCTGCGACCGTGGATCGTGCTCGTCGTGCTGCGGGCGGCCAAGAGCAATCTCCGGCCGGCGACCGGAGGTCTCCCCGCCCGTGTCCTCACGACGTTGTCGGAGCTCCAGTCGCTCGACGACTCGTGGGCCTGGGCCCACGCTCAGGTCGTCGGCCCGGTGGCGACAAGTGCGACGGTGCCGACGGTCGCCGACCGACTCACTGCGGCGTATGGCGCACAGAACCTGTCTCGCCTGATCTGCCCGCGCCGACTGACGCCAAACGAGAGCTATGTCGCCTGTGTCGTTCCGGCGTATGACGCCGGAGTCAAAGCCGGTCTCGGGTCGAGCGCACCGGGCACCCTGGACCCTGCTTGGACGCGACCGAGCAACGGTTCGGACGCCAACAACGAGATCGAGCTTCCGGTCTTCACGTCATGGTCGTTCAACACCGGGCCAGCGGGCGACTTCCGGACCCTTGCCGAGAAGCTCCAGCCGGTCCCCGCGCCGTGGCAGGTCGGGCGGCGATTGGTCGACATGGCGCGACCTGGCGGTGACCTCCCCAATCTCGGCGTCAATGACACGGGCCGCCTGCAGACCGTGCGGGGGCCGCTGTTCTCGCCGCAGGAGCCCGAGGTCTCGAGTTCCGACCCCAAGGAGCGAGCTGCTGCCATCGCCGAGAACGCCAGTTGGCCGTCCACCGAGACCGAGGCTCTCCGCCAATTGCTCAACGCGCCCGACGAGTTGGGCGGCCGGGAGGACCCCGCCGACCTCGACACGATTCCGCTCGTCGGCCCGGAGATCTACGCCCGTCACCACGCGGCGCGAACCCGAGTGGAACCGGCCCGGGACGACGATTGGTTCGGCGAGGTGAACCTGGCTCCGGTGAACCGCGTGGTCGCCGGTATCGGTACGCGGGTCGTCCAGCGCGATCAGGAAGAGATCATGCAGTCGGCGTGGGCCCAGGTCGGCGCCATCGACGATGCCAACGAGCAGCTGCGCCGCGCTCAGCTCGCCCGCTTCGTCGGCCAGGCGCTCCACGACCGCCACCTCAAGGCGTTGGCCTATGGCGCGCTGGTTCAGGCCACGCGCGCTGTCCACGCTCGTGTGCAGATCGACGGATCGTCGACGCTGCACGCGACGATCAACAGCAGTGCCCTGCCACTGGCCGCGACGATGTCTGCATGTCGTCGGTTCACCCGACCGCAGGGTCCGCTGCGCCGGTTCGCTCAGGGAGAACAACGAGCGAATCTCGAGCGGTTTGTCGGCGACGAAGGAACCAGCCGCGACTTTCGCCGTCCGTACGTCGACCTCGACGGCGTTTCCCGGATCTCCGAGCTCGCCGCCAACGCGCTGCCGTCGGACATTGTGGCGGGCGTGCTGGGGCTCGACGGGAGCGAACCCGGCGAGCTGGTGCAGCTACTGCAGGATCATGGCGCGGCGTTGGCCAAGGCACCCGGTCTTCCCGACTACCTGACGCCAGATGCCGTTGCCGGGGCGTCTCCCGTTTCCGACTTCAGACTGCAGGACGAGGCCGGCGCCCGGTTGTACAACGTCATCGCCCGGGGCATGGCGCACAACGACGACCGCCACCCAACGCGTGTCGCGGCCAATGTCGCCCTGCTCGGCGCCCTGGAACAGACGTTGTCCGGCACCGTTGTCGGCGACCGGGCCGGTGGCGTCGCCGACGACCTGGTCAACAACCGCCCAATCGACTTCAAGCCGGTCCGCCCCGTCCTCGATCCGCAACTGCCTCCGACCGGCCCGGTAGGTCCGTCGATACCCAGACTTCCTGACGGTCCGGTGATCGGTCCGGGCCGGCCGGGCGGTGGTCCGGTGATCGGTCCGGTCGGACCGGGGGGTGGTCCGGTGATCGGTCCGGTCGGACCGGGGGGTGGTCCGGTGATCGGTCCGGTCGGACCGGGGGGTGGTCCGGTGATCGGTCCGGTCGGACCGGGCGGTGGTCCCGTGATCGGTCCCGGTCGCCCTGTCGTCGGTCCCGGCACTCCTCGTGTACGACCGGGCGGTGGCTCGCCTCGGCGGCTGGCGATACCGGTCGCTGGACAGCTGGCCAGCCGGGAGATCCACCCGGAGCGGACGCTGATGCAGCTCCTCGAGCGTTCGTCGGTCGAGCCCTTCGAAGCGGTTGCGTCGCTCGCCCCGATCTCCGATGCGTTGGTCTCCACGACCTGGCCGACCACGCCGGAGCGGGCGCCGTTCTCGGTCGCCGCCGTCGATTTCCTCACCGCTCTCGATCCGGCGGTGACCGTGACCAACAGGATCAAGGGCCGGGTCGGAGCGTTCCCTGACTGGCTGCCCGTGGACTGGTTCGACAACGGCCTCCTCCAGCCGATCATGGCTGCGCCCGTGTTCACCCGCCCGATGTACAAGGCCCTCGCGGCGTATGACCGGGAGTGGTTGATCCCCGGTCTCGCCGCGCTGAAAGAGCCGGACGTCGTGACGGTTCTCGTGTCCAACGCCGCGTTCATCGAAGCGTTCCTCGTCGGGCTTTCCCACGAAACCGGTCGAGAGTTGCTGTGGCGTGGCTATCCCACCGACCAGCGGGGGACCTACTTCCGGCGGTTCTGGACCGGCGACAGTGACGAACTCGTCCAGGACGTCCATCGCTTTGCGGCCACGCCACTGGGCAGCCACCTCGTTCCGACGCTGTCGGGCAGGTTGGTCCTGTTCGTGCGTGGCGAGCTCGTCCGGCGCTACCCCAACGCCATCGTCATGGCCCTCCGGGCAGGCAGCACCGATTCGGCGGGTCACCCCATCTTCATCGACCCGGCCTCGAATCCTCCGCGGCCCGCCCAGGCGCCGATCCTGTTTCACGGGCATTTGCGCCCCGACATCAACCTCGTTGGCTTCGACCTCACGGTGGACGACGTCGAAGACGAGAATTGGTGGTTCATCATCGCCGAGCACCCGACCGCTCCACGTTTCGGGTTGGACCTCAGCCGGGAGCTTGCGCTCACCCGGGAGACCGTTGCCTGGACGGACATGGCAATCGACTTCGGCGGGAGTGCGCCCGGGTTCCTATCCGGCGACGCGACGAAGCAGATCCCCGACGCATCAGTCAGCGGCGGCACGGCGAACTGGGGTTCCGATTCGGCGATGGCGGCCCACATCCTTCTGCGTGATCCGGTCCGCGCTGCGTTCGACGCCAAGGATCTGCTCGAGCCGACCGGCGCGATGTCGGCCCGAGTGTTCCGAGGTGTCCGATGAGCGACGTCTTTCTCGAGCAAGTGCGGACCGAGGTCGCCGAGCTTGCCAGCGAACGCGATGAACTGACGGCCAAGCTCGGTGCCCTCGTCGATCAGCTGGCAGAACGGATCGCCGAGACTCGATCGGCAGCGTCTATAGGCGATGACACGACGATGCTGGCGAAGGAGGGGAGGGTCGCCAACCTGCGCCGGGCGCGACGACGCGTGGTCGCCGATCTCGCAGCCATCGACGCCTCCGTTCGCCAAGCGGTCGGCGCGTTCGTCGAGGCCGGCTTCGACCCGTGCGACGCGGAGTCGGATGTGCCGCTGTTGCTGTTGCCGGTCCGTCTGGAGACTCGATTCGCCGACGGCGGGGCAACCCTGCGCGTACGCATTTACCCGGACGCGGCGCACCTCGATCGACTCGATGCCGGGTTGACTGTCGATGAACGCGCTGCGGGTAGGGCGTACTGGTCGGCGGTCTGGGACGGTGGTGTCGCCGGAGAGGACGGGGCGTGGCGGCAGTTGCTCGGCACCGTCCATCGTGAGCGGGCTGCGTGGGTCGCCTTCAGCCTCACCCCGGACAACCTGGCCCAGCGCTTCGACGCTGGCGTCCAACCCGAGTTCCCCGATGTGCCACCGTGTACGCGTCGCCCCCCGATGGCTCGGTGCCTGCCGGACCACTTCGTGGTGGCGGCGGTCCAGGCCAACGCCGTGCGCAGCGCCACTGGCGCCCCGGTCCCCAGCGAGGTGACCGTGGGACTGCCTCGTGACGACGATCCCTCGTCGCTGGTCGGCGCCGACGGGGCGGTACTCCCACCGGGAATGGCGTGGATGGCCGACTTCGAGGAGGCAGTCGCCATTGGTCTCGGCGTCGAGGTGCGCCTCGCCGCTGCTGGCGCGCCCGTCGACCTCCTGTTGGCGTTTGGCATCCACTCGAGCGTGTCACCGGCGAACTCGGCGAACGAGCTCCAACGCCTGTTCATCGGCCATCGCTTCGGCGGTGGGGCGGCGTTCGTGCCGCAAGGGACACCAACCAACAACACCGAGGCGGATCGCGCTGGGTGGACCCGCCGGCCCGAGCCGCTTCCTCCACCGACGACCGCTGCGGCGCGAGCGCCAGTCGAGGGCTCCAACGCTGCCGTGCTGGCGAGAGCACTCGGACTCGGCGGCGAGGTGTTGGCGGGCGTTCAGGACTCGGAACTGCACGAGCAGGGGCTCGCAGGAGCTGCGCATGCTGCGCTGTGGGGGCCGAGTTGGGGCACGTTCCTCGAACGGATGCTGATGTACAACCCAGGCGGGATCCTCGACGACGCTCAAACGGAGGCGCTTCGCTCGTTCTACATCACCCACGTTCGTGGCCGTGGCCCACTTCCGGCCGTGCGCCTCGGCAATCAGCCGTACGGCGTGCTGCCGGTGACGGCGTTCGACGCGGGGTTCGCCGCCGACGGCAGCGACCCGATCGAGGCGGGTCTCGTCAACATCTTGCGTACGGCCCGTCCGATCTGGACGGCCGGGGTCGAGAACGTGCCGACCGTCGGTGGGGTCGGCGTGACCGGCCCCCTGGACGAGCGGTTGCTCGAGATCCTCGGTTCTTCCCCCCAATTGCTGGCCCTGCGTGTGCGCTCGATCGCCTCGGAGGCCGCCTGCTCGATCGTGCCACCACTCCTCGGGATCTTCGACGAGGACACCGCCCGGCAGCATCTGTTCGATTCGATCCTGTGGCAGCTGCTCGGCTTGGCGCCTGGAGTGCTCGGCTTCAGTGGCGCGCTCGGCAAGACGACACGTCCCCTGGGCCTTCCGCTCGCCGACGACAACGACCCCGCCTACATCGACGCCTTGCTGAATGACACCGACCGCAAGGTCAGCAGCGTGGTCCAGGCGCTGCTCGAGCTGGCCCTCGATGCGGAGCGCCGTGCGGTCGCCGCCGCCACGCCGAGGGCGCTGATCCCGGAAGTCACCGAATTGGCGTTCCGCGTGGCTTACGACCTCGCCGGACCCATCGTCGAGATGACGCGCTCCGTCGATGCCGGAGAGGCGGGCCCCGACGAGCTGCACGTGCTGGCAGACAAGATCAGCGAGAAGTTCGGTCCAGCCGGACCGGTCCAGCTCGCCCTCACCCAACCTGTCGCCGGATTGCGGGACTCGCTGGGGAGTATCGCGATCGAGGCCGGTGGCGATTTCAATCTCGCCGGCGGTCTGGCGATCAACGCGATGCAGGCGTGGTTCCGCGGCCAAGCGCGTCTCGCCGAGGTCGAGGCGGCGATGCGCTCGCTGTCGACGGCGTCGACCAGGGCGCGGCGGATCGCGGTCGCCGAGGCGCTGGACTGCGCGTCGCATCGCTTCGATGCCTGGGCGACGGCACTCGTGACGCGCCGGCTCGCTGATCGACGCCGAACCGTGCCCCAGGGGATCCTTCTCGGCGCCTACGGATGGGTCGAGAACCTGAGGCCGGGGGCGACCACGACGCGTGACGGGGGCTACCTGCTGGCGCCGAGCGTGGCTCAGGCTGCCACCGCCGGCGTGTTGCGAAGTGCCTATCTGCACCACAATCCGTCCGCCGACGGAAGTGGCGCGTTCGCCATCGATCTCACCAGTACCCGTGTGCGCAACAGCCTCTCCCTGCTCCAGGGCATTCGCAACGGGCAGACGCTCGGAGCGCTGCTCGGGTACCGGTTCGAGCGACTGCTCCAGGAGAGTTCTCGGCAGGTCCAGCGGTTCATCCTGTCGCTGCGCGCCATTGCGCCGCTCGTCGGCGGCAACCTGACGTCCCGCGGCGACGCAATACCACAGCCGGCACGTGAGGCGCTGGGCGCCACGGACGTCGTCGACGGCGTGATGTTGCTGCACTTGCGTGACACCGGAGTCGACATCCGGGCAGCTCTGGCCGTGGCGCCGGACAACCCCTACCTGACGACGCCGTGGACCCCACCGACCGGCCCCGAATGGCAGGCGATCAGCGACGCGATGGACGAAATCGCTGCGCAGTACGATGCTGCGGCCGACCTCCTGCTCGCCGAGTCCGTGCACCAACTGGTCCAGGGCAACACGGCGCGAGCTGCAGCGACGCTCGACGCAGCCGCTGGTGGCGACGCCGTCCCCGTGGACCCCGATGTCGTCAAGACGCCGCTCCGCGGTACTGCGATCACTCATCGCGGACTCGCCCTCGTCCCCGATCACTTCACCGGTACGGCCGGCTGGACGACGACGACGCCGCGGGCGGCCGCCGAGCCGCGACTCGAGGCCTGGGCGGAGTCGATCCTCGGCCCGGCAGACGCAGTGGTCGTCCAGGTCCGTCAAGACGGAACGCCCCGCACCCTGGACGCCGCCGATCTCGCTGCACTCGACGTCGTCTACGACGCGGCCGACTTCGGCACCTTGGAGCAGCGCATTCGCGCTGCGATGCCCGGGTTGAGCAACGACCCCCTGGTGGCCCGCAGTGACCCCAACTGGCCAACCCGCTTGCGTGCCCTCGGTGAGATCGCCGACCTCGGAGCCTCCGTCCATCGAACATTGGCGGAGGCCGAGGCGGCGCTGCCCCGAGCGTTTGCCCGCGCCGGTGAGAAGGGGACGCGGTTCGTTTCCAACGCCTCGATGTCCGAGTTCACCGACCGTCTGGACGCGGCGCTCTCCAGCTTGACAGCTACCGCCAACGCCCTGGCGGCGGTGCTTGCCCAGGAAGCTCCGGACACTGCCGCCCTTGCAGCTGCCGTCGTCGACGTGGCTGCGTTCGGCATTCCGCTCATCGGCGAGGGACCAGAGGATTTCACCACCGCACCGTTCGTCCTCGCCGAGGCGAATCGTCGGATCGAGTCAGCCACCGCCTTGCGATCGGGCGCCGTTGAGCTCGAGGTGTCGGTCGGACTGGAGATGGGCAAGGCACTGTTCGGCGAGTCGTTCTGGGTATTGCCGCTCGTTTCGCGCGGGACGGCGGACCTCTTCGGCGCGTCGATCGGTCGAGTAACCCCGCGCCAGGGCGCGATCCGTCGCTTCATTCGTGATCTCGCATCTGTTCGCAAGCCGCTCGCCCGATTCGCCGAGATGCTGCTGTTCGGCGAGGCGGTCGTCGGGCGCCGCCGGCTGCAGGTCGTACAGCTCGCGCCATCAGGCACGCCAGGCGCCAATCGCTGGTTGGCGCTGGAGGTCGACCCGACGACCCCCTCTCCAAAGGATCCCGTGACAATCCTCGTCGTCGACTCGCCCGTCGTCCTCAAGTCCGAGGATCGGTTTGCCGGCCTGATCCTGGACGAGTGGGTCGAGATCGCCCCGACCCGCACGGTGCGGGGCGAGAACTCCGACGAGCCCGTCGTCGAGTCGATGGTGACCACAGGCGTCGCCGCCAATGTCGACGTCCCCGACTCACGGGCTCCGCAGGCCATCCTGCTTGCCATGTCCCCGGATCAGTCACGGTGGTCGACATCGAAGGTTGCGGCCGTTCTCACCGAAACGCTGGAGCTCGCCAAGCTGCGGACCGTGAGTCTCGAACGAGTGCCGTGGGCCGGTCGGATCCTCCCTGCCCTGCAGGAGCAGAGCGCGTCGCTTCAGGGATCGACGGCAATGGACATCGCCATGCTGGTCAATGTCCTGGCCACTTCTGAATTGATGCTGAGCTTCGTCAAGGAGGCCGAATGACTGTCGGACTCGGACTCACGACGCAACAGGTCCCGCTGGTCCTCGCCGCGTCGTTTCTCGCCGAACCACCCGGGTGGACGCGCCTCGAACCGCAGTCGGCGTCTGGCGACCCGGCGCCCGGCCTCGAGGCGCGCGTCCACGATCCGCTCTGGATGCTTGCCCGTCAATGGCAGCTGGGCGAGTTCCAGGGCGAGGATGTCGGCAGTCCCGTCACGGTGAGCGTCGACTGCACCATCGCCCCGGTCGTCGCGTTCCAGCCGGGAGCGCCCGCCGACGGCCGGCCCGTGCGCCCTTGGAGCGACAGCGAGCTGATCGAGCCAGTCATCGAGCGGGAGCCGTCGCCTGCCCGCGGCCTCGGCCTCCGACAGCGCGCCGAGGCGGGAGCCCAGCTGTTCGCCGATCTGCGCGATGTGGGAGTCGGCAGGCAGGTGTTCGACCTGATCCTCGCCGACTGCCCACTCGCCCTTCCGTGGAGCGACGAGTTCGACCGGGTCGCCCCACCGCTGTTGACGCTGCTCGAGGGCCGGCTCCCCGACGGTCACTCCGCCGCGGCGATCATCGGGCCAGGCCTGCAGCAGTCCCCACCAACGCTTCCCGACTGGTTCGAGGGAGTACCCAATCGTCCCCAAGTCGTTCGTGCCGTCCGCCGTTGGTACTCGTGGTACCGCGCCGTGACGCCCGAACCGGGAGACGCCGACCCGTCGTGGATCGACGCCAGGCTCGAGTACCAGTTCAGCGTTGGGGTCGAAGGCCCCGACGGTCCGCGCGTCTTGCACGCGCCCTCGTTCAGCGGTGGGAGAGCGGACTGGTACAGCCTCGACGAGGATGCCGACGCGGCGCCACTCGAGCCCGCCGAGGGACCGCCGGAGTCCCCCGTCTCGCGATCGGCGACACTGCTGGCGACCCCCCTGAGGTTCAGCGGAATGCCGGCCGGACGCTATTGGGAGTTCGAGGACGGTCAGGTCAACCTTGGTGCGCTGCGCGTCCAGCCCCACGATCTCGCCCGCTTGGCGTTGGTCGAGTTTGCGATGGTCTACGGCAGCGACTGGCTCGTCGTGCCAGTCGACGTTCCGTCCGGGTCCTTCGTGTCCATCGACAACGTGCGGTACACGACCACGTTCGGCGAGGAGGTGACGGTCCCGGCGGTCGACGACGGCGCGCGGTCGGGCACGTTCAGGCTGTTCGAGATCAGCCAGAAGGGCACCGACGCGTCGCGCAACGGTCTGTTGGTTCTCTCGTCGGCGCCTGCCGTTCTCGAGGGCGAGGTCAGCGAGGAGGTACTTTTCCTCCGCGACGAGATGGCCAACCTGGCGTGGGCCGTCGAGCGGGTCGTCGAGGGTCCGAGCGGCGATCCGCGCAATCGAGGGGCTGAGCCACGTCCCGAGCCGTTCCAACCGAGTGACGATCCGAGCGCCGACATGACCTACCAGCTCGCCAACGAGGTCCCCGATCGATGGATTCCATTGCTCCCAGTCTCGACGGGCTACGCCACGATCGCGTTGCAGAAGGGAGCGATGATCAAGGGTGGACAACCCATCCAGCCGCTGGGCGTGGTGCTCAGGCCAGGAGAGCCGTTGGTGATCCAGGACGAAGAGGTCCCTCGAGACGGGGTCCGTGTTCGGCGGAGGTCAGTCGTCGCTCGAGACATGAAGGGTCGGTACGTTCGGTGGCTCGCCCGCCGAGTGGATGTCGGCCGGGGAGAGGGAAGCAGTGGTTTGGCGTTCGACACCGCGGTCCGTCGCCAGCCCGTGCCGGACGATCTGTAGAGGCCGGTGGCCGACGACACCGGCGTGACGGCACTGCTTCGCAGGACCGGATCGCCGATGAACCCCTCGCTAATCTGACTCCGTGGCGCTGTCCTGGCGGGATTTCCAGACGGAGCAGGACCGCGCGACGCACGGTTGTGTCAGGTGTCGCCTGGCGTCGTCGATTGGCCGGTCAGGACATCGACGCCATCGAAGAGGCTGGTGAGCTCGCCGAGCAGCGAGCTGTCCAGCGGCCGATCGAACGAGGCTCGATTGGCGGCCAGGTGCACACTGTTTCCGGTGCCGACGAGCACGGTCGAGACCCCGTGGGTTGCGGCGGCGAACCTGTACGCCAGATCAGGGAGCGAGGCCGACTCACGTTCAAGCACGTGGCGTAGGAGGCGCAGCTCGGACTCGGCGTCGAAGTCGCTCGGCAGCCGGCCGGCGACGGACGGGTCCTGGATGTAGCTCGCGAGCCGGTCGATGTCGGTGAGCAGCTCGCGAACGGCGAACATGACCAGCACCCCGACGCCGGCGCGGGCTGCCGGGGCGATGACACGGTCGCGGGCTGTCTGATTGATGAGGTTGTACCCGACCATCACCGTGTCCCAGCACCCGTCAGCGACGGCGCGGGCGAGCATCTGGTGACCTGGATCGCGCGCAAACACCTCTGTGACTCCGATCGCCCGGATGACGCCACGCTGGCGAAGGGTCTCGAGGACCGGGAGCAACTCGTCGCGCGCCCACGTGTAGTCGTCGGGCTGCACGCCGTGCAGCTGGATCACATCGAGGTAGTCAGTGCCAAGGGCGTCGAGCCGAGCGCGGACCGCGTCGATCACGGCGGCGGTCGAACGGAGTTCGTCGCCGGCGCGGTAGCTCACCTTCGTGGAGATGATGACGTCGTGGCGCGCCACGCCAGAGCGGGCAATCCCCTCGGCAACTGCCGCTTCGGTGCCATAAGCCTCGGCAGTGTCGACGATGTTGACGCCAGTAGCGAGCGCGGCAGCGACCATCGCTGCGGCATGATCGAGGCCGTCGTCGAGTCCCGCCCGGCTGCGACCCCCCGCACCAAATCCCATCGCGGTGGTGCGCAACGAGGAACGGCCGAGCGGGCGGCGTTCGAGCGGCTATCGACGTCATCCAAGACCCACGTGGACAGTTCTATCTCGGGCTCCGAGTCCGTCATTCGACGACGGGTCCAGTCGCTCCACTCGATAGCAACACCTTTGCGTCCGTTCGCTGCTGGGTGGCCAGCGCCTCGAAGGTCTCGGCGACGTCGTCGAAGGATTCGACACCTCCGATCAACGACCCGACGTCAAGACTGCCGTCACGGAGGTGATCCGCTGTCTCCTCGAAGACGGAGTCGGTGTACGTGAAGGTGCCGACGATGTTGCGCTCGGCGACGACCACATCGAACAATGGGATCGAGATCTCGGGGTGGCCGAGACCGATGAAGCAGACGGTTGCGCCCTTGCCGACGCCCTTGATCGCAGCGGCGGCAGTTGCAGAGCTACCGACTGCGTCGAAGGACACGTCGAACGGGGCACGTGGCTCGATCTCGTCGGGAGCGATCCCCTCGAACCCGGATGCGACAGCCAAGTCACGGCGGATCGACAGCGACTCGGAGACCGTAACCGCGCTGGCACCGGCCAGTCGGGCCGCCCGCGCGACGCATTGCCCGATCATTCCGCCACCCACGACGAGAACCGACTGACCTGCCGACACTTGGGCCCGGCGGACAGCCTGCTGACCCACCGCCATCGGTTCGACGCATGCACCCCACTCGAGGCGCAACGACCCGAGCGGAACGATCCTCGACGCGTCAACGAGCATCGCGTCGGCGAACGCGCCCTGGATCTCAGGTGCGACGCCGATGACGCGGAGCTCGGCGCAACGGTTCTCGACCGCATGGCCGCACCGTCCGTCGCACGCCAACACCGGATTGAAGGTCACCGGCGCGCCGAGGCCGATCGACTCGACCTCGGATCCGACTGCCTCGATCCATCCGCTGGCCTCGTGCCCCATGACCATTCCCGGCACCCGCCGTCCTGACTCGCCGGTGTAGCCGTGGAGGTCCGAGCCGCAGATCCCGGCGAAGGCGATTCGCACCCTGACCTCGTTCGGGCCGGGTTGCGGCAACGGTCGCTCCTCGATGTGAAACCGGTGGGGCCCGTCGAACACGAGAGCTCGTATGTGGTTCATGACGACATCCAAGGCTCGCAGGTCATGCGCTTCGTTCGCCATCGTGGCGTCTTGCTGGCGATTCGCCAGGATGATATACAATCCGTGGCGGTGGCGGCACAGCCTGCACACCTCGTCAGGAGAGAGGGGGATCTCATGAGAGGGTTCAAGAGCCGAACGCTCCGACTCGGGATGGCGTTGCCTTTGGTGTTCGCCATTGCCGCCGCCGGAAGCGCCAGCACGTCGAGCGCCAGCGGCGAGCTTCCATTCGAAGGCGTGACGCTCCAGTTCGCCAAGGCGCCGCATGGTGAGGACGAACAGGACAACTTCGCCGAGTGGCTGGCACCGTTCGAGGAGGCCACCGGTATCGACGTCGAGCACACCGTGGTGCCGTGGGACGAACTCGAAGCGACCTACTCGGCCAACTTCGCCGGCGGCGATGCGTTCGACGTGACGTACCAGACCAGCACGCACCTCACGCTCTTCGGCGAGGTTGGCGCATTCACCGATGTGACTCCGCTGATGGACGGTGAGGACTTCGCCGAGGATCGCGCCCACTTCCCGGACAACGTCGTCGACGCCAGCGTCTACCAGGATCAGCTGTACGGCGTCCCGTTCATCATCGGGACGATCGTGATGTACGCCAACCTCGATCTGATGGAAGCGGCTGGGATCACGGAGATCCCGACGACCGGTGAGGAACTGGTCGCCGCGGCGCAGGCCATTCAGAGTCCACCAGACGTCTGGGGCTTCTACACCCCGACGACGGTGGTCGACTTCGGCTGGTACTTCAACCTGCAGAACGTCCACAACTTCGGCGGCGACATCATCTCCGACGACTTCGAGACGGCGACGATCGACTCGCAGCCGGTGATCGACGCTACGCAGTACGCCACCGATCTGATCTGCACGCACGAGGTCCAACCGCCTCTCGGCCAGTACGACCGGGAGGGTGCCATCGAGCTGTTCCGGGCCGGCAAGCTGGCCTTCCTGCTCGACGAGCCGCTCCGCATCGCCGTGTTCGAGGAGGAAGGCTTGCCGTTCGAGTGGGACATTGCCCAACCCGTCGGTAACAACGGCAACGTCTCCCAGTTCTCGACTACCGGTCACTGGACGATCTCGGCGGACACTGAGAACCCCGAGGCGGCCTGGGAGTTGGTGAAGTTCCTCAGCACGCCGGAGTTCTCCGCCGAGTACAACCAGCGCTACGCCTTCGTGCCCGCCCGTGACGACGTCGACGTGAGCGGTGGCAACGAGATGCTCGAACGGAACTTCGAATGGGCGATGACCACCTGGGATGGTCTCGTGACCCACCCACAGATCGCCCAGTTGCTCGACGAGTACAACCAGGCACTCGAGGCGGCAACGACCTGTGACACCCCGGTCGAGGAGGCCCTGGCCGAGGCGCAAGGCCGAGCGGAAGATCTGCTCGCGCGAGGCTGACCGACATCACTGACCACCCGTGCCCGACGCCGGACCGCGAAGCCGCCGTCGGGCGCTCGGTGCTTGCCCGTCGCGTAGCAGGCTGACGTGACTGTCGAAACTGGTTCACCCCCAGCGATCGACTCTGGTGAGGAGTGGGCGCAACCCACGTTGTCGCCGGCCGAGTACCGGCGCGCTCGCCACCGCTACCACGCCCGCATCAGCCGTCGAGCCATCCCGTTCCTGGCGCCGTACGTCGTCATCTGGGCGGTCTTCCTGGCCTTCCCGATCGCGTGGGGCATCTGGCTCAGCTTCAACACCGGAGGGATCGTTGGACCACGCGAGTATGTGGGCTTCGACAACTGGCGGCGAGCTCTCGACGACAGTGAGTTGAGCACCGCCGTACGGAACACCGCGGTGTACATGGTGATCGCCATCGGCGTCGTCTTCGTGCTCGCCATCTTCCTCGCGTCGTTGCTCAACAAGTACCGGCGCGGAGGCAACTTCTTCAAGGTCGCGCTGTACTTCCCGCTGCTCGCCCCGCCGATCCTCGGCGCGATGATGTGGTTCTTCTTGGTCCACTTCGATTTCGGCGTGCTCAACGTGATCAAGCGTCAACTCGGAGGCGAGGGGATCAACTATCTCGGCGAGAACCCGAACGCGCTGCTCACGATCGTCGCGGTCGAGGTCTGGCGCGGTCTCGGCTTTTGGGTCCTCTTCTACCTGGCCGGGTTGCAGGCCGTGCCCGAGGAGTTGCTCGCCGCGGCCAAGATCGATGGCGCCAAGCCGTTCCGCCGCTTCGTCAAGGTGACCGTTCCGACGCTTCGCCCCTTGCTGCTCTTCGCCGTTGTCATCGCCATCATCTTCAACGCCCAGCTGTTCGACTCGGTGCAGGTACTCACCGATGGCGGGCCGGCACTCGGAACAGCGACGGTGGTGTGGTTCATCTTCAAGCGGATGTTCGCGTTCCAGGACACCGGGCTCGCGTTCGCCACGAGCGTCGGACTCCTCCTCATCACTCTCTTGTTCACGCTCGTCTCGTTCTGGGCGTTGGGCCGAAGAAGGGCTCGAGAGGCATGACCGTCGCCGACGCCAAGGCGAGCGCGGTCGAGTGGGAGTTCGATGAGGTCGCCTTCCAATCGGCGGCGCGCCGGCGGCGGGCGGTCGATCGTCTGCGCAAGTTCGGCGCCTACTTCACGCTGTGCGTCTTCGTCGTCATCGCCGTCGGTCCGGCGCTGTACCTCATCTCGCCGGCGTTCCGCGACAGCACCTCGCTGTTCGCCTACCCACCGGAGTGGATCCCGCGCAACCCGACTTTGGAGAACTATCGGTTCCTCTTCCGCAACACCGAGTACCTCCGCTGGGGCATCAACACGCTCATCTACGCCACGGGGGTGACGCTCGTCGCCCTGTGTACCAACGCGCTCGCCGGGTACGCGTTCGCCAGGATGCGTTTCCCGGGCCGCCGGCTGCTCTTCGTTCTCATCCTCGCCACCTTGATGGTCCCCGTCGCCGCCGTGCTCGCCCCCACCTATCTGACCGTGCGGACGATCGGCACGTGGCCGATCATCGGGAACTACGTCGATCTCGACACGTACGCCGGGCTGATCCTGCCCGCCGCGGTATCGCCGCTCGGCGTGTTCCTGATGAAGCAGTTCATCGAGACCTTGCCCCCCGGGCTCTACGAGGCTGCCAAGCTCGACGGCGCATCCGAGTGGCGCACCTTTCGCAAGATCGTGCTGCCACTGATCAAGCCGGCGCTGGTCGTGCTCGGCATCTTCGTGTTCATGATCACGTGGGCGAGCTACCTCTGGCCACTTGTCGCTGCGACGAGCGACGACCATCGCGTGCTGACCGTCGGGATCCAGTCGTTGAACGGACAGTTCGTGACGAACTGGGGGGTGATGGGCGCGGCAGCGTTGCTCACGATCGTGCCCGTGACGATCGTGTTCCTGTTCTTCCAGAAGTGGTTTGTACAGGCGTCGATGGCAGGGGCGCTGAAGCAATGAGTGGCCGCCTCACGGAGCGGGCGATGATGAGGTCGGCCGATGGCTGAGGTGATCCTGCGGAGGCTGACCAAGAACTTCGGCAAGGTCACCGCCGTGGACGACGTGTCGCTGCGGATCCCCGAAGGCGAGTTCCTGGTGCTGCTCGGCCCTTCCGGCTGCGGGAAGAGCACCATTCTCCGCCTGCTGTCCGGACTCGAGGATCCCACGTCGGGCGAGATGGCGATTGGTGGGCAGTTGGTCAACTTCAAGGACCCCACCGAGCGCAACGTGGCGATGGTCTTCCAGAACTACGCCTTGTATCCACACATGACGGTTGCCAAGAACGTGGCGTTTCCGCTGGAGACGGCCAAGCTGCCCAAGGCGGAGGTCAAGGCAGCGATCGACCAGGCCGCCAAGTTGCTGGAGATCACCGATCTGCTCGGCCGCTTACCGGAGCAGCTCTCTGGAGGACAGCGGCAACGGGTGGCCCTCGCCCGAGCGATCGTCCGCCAGCCGCGCGTGTTCTTGATGGACGAGCCGTTGTCCAACCTCGACGCTCAGCTCCGGCTGCAGACCCGCATCGAACTGATCGCCTTGCACGAGCGGCTGGGGATCACGACGATCTACGTCACCCACGACCAGGTCGAGGCGATGACGATGGGACGGCGCATTGCCGTCATGCAGTCCGGGCGGCTGCAGCAGGTCGGACCGCCCGTCGAGGTCTACCGGACACCCGCCTCGACGTTCGTCGCCACGTTCATGGGAGCACCGCCGATGAACCTCGTGGCGGGTGACGTCCGCATGCATGACGGGCGCTGGCAGTTCGTTCGCAGCGGTTACGAGCTCGATCTCGATCCGCAGGTGATGGGCATCGATGTGGCGAAGCTCGGAAGCTCCGTCGGTCCGGCCAACCTCGGTGTGCGGCCTGAGCATCTGATGCTCGCCCCGCCGGACGCCTTCGGAATGCCAGGTGTTGTTCACTTTCTCGAACCCGTGGGTTCGGACCTCTATGTGGCGGTCGACGTCGGCGACCGCGTTGTCCAGGTACGAGTGCCTCCTGACGCCAACGTGAGCAAGGGCGACAACATCCGGCTCATCTTCGATCCGGCGAGAAGCCACCTCTTCGGTGCGGACGATCGCAACCTCAGGGCGGTGGTGTCGTGAGGACCTGGCGCGGCGACGCCTGAACCAGACACCCCAGCACCGTCCACAGGGAGGCCGGCAAGCATGGCACAGAGAAGAGAACTGCTTGGATACGCGGTGCCGATGGTCGCCCAGCCGGGCGACACGGTGCGGATCATGGTGACGACAGAGGCGGACACCTACGACGCAGAGATCGTCCGGCTCGTCCACGGCGACAACAATCCGAAGGGCCCTGGCTTCAAGTCTGAGCGAGTCGACTCTTCTGCCAACGGCCAGTACCCGGGCCGGCATCAGGACACATACATCGGCTCGTACGCGCAGATCGACGCGACCGACGCGCTCGACCCGTCCGACGGCTTCTGCGTTCAGGCGTGGATCTGGCCGACGACACCGGAACTCGAGGGCACCCAGGGGATCGTCAGCCGCACAGCCGAGGGTCGAGGTTTCGGGTTGTTCCTCGAGTCTGGTGCGGTCGTCCTACGAATCGGTGGCCAATCGGTCGCCACCGAGCACGGGCTCGAGCCGAAACGCTGGCACTTCGTCGCTGGCACCTTCGATGCTGCCTCAGGCGCGGCGAGCGTTCAGTGGCGTCTGCTGGACGTACTGGCGCGCGTCGGGCGTGGCGCGACGACGATCGAGGGTGGTGTCGATGCGTCCGACCTACCGCTGCTCATCGCGGCCGGCGGACTGCTCGACTTCGGCCGGCCGGGCGCAACTGGCTGCTTCAACGGGAAGATCGAGGGCCCCCGGTTGTTCACCCGCAGCCTGACGGACGACGAACTCGACGCGCTGGCAAACGATGCCGACCCGATCGGGCTGCCCGGGCTTGCCGGTGCCTGGGACTTCGCCGCGTCGCCACCCACCTCGTCGACCGTCGTCGACATGGGGCCGAACGGGCTCGACGGGACGATCCACAACTACCCGATGCGAGGACTGACGGGCCACCGGTGGGACGCGACAGCGTTTCGGCGAAATGATGCTCCCCACCAGTACGGCGCGATCCACTTCCATGCCGACGACGTCGACGACAGCCGCTGGGAGAGTGACTTCGAGTTCGATGTTCCGGAAGGGCTGCGTAGCGGTTACTACGCAGCCCACCTCGAGGGAGCCGGCGAGCACGACTACGTGCCGTTCTTCGTCTCGCCGCCGCTCGGGATCAGGACCGCCGACATCGCCTTCCTGGCTCCGACCGCCACATACCTGGCATACGCCAACGAACGACTGCTCACGAGTTCGGAGGAGACAGACTGGACCGCATTCACCAACATTCCGATCACTCTCGACCCCCTCGACGAGTTCCTCGGTGAGCACCGTGAGTACGGCGGTTCGATCTACGACGTGCATACGGACGGCAGTGGGATCAGCTACTCGTCGTCCCGTCGCCCAATCGTGTCGATGCGAGCTACCCATCGTCACTGGGTGACCGGTTGCCCGCGGGGCTACGCGTTCGACCTGTATGCCATCGACTGGCTCGAACAGAAGGGCTTCGCCTATGACGTGTTCACTGACGAGGACCTGCACGTCCAGGGGTTGGATCGCCTCGCCGGTTACAAGGTCGTCATCACAGGGAGCCATCCCGAGTACTGGTCAATGCCGATGCTCGACGCCCTGGAGAGCTACCTGAGCAGCGGCGGTCGCTTGATGTATCTCGGGGGCAACGGCTTCTATTGGGTGACGGCGTGGGATCCGGAGAAGCCCCACGCCATCGAAGTTCGACGGGGGATCGCCGGCAGCAGAACCTGGAACTCACATCCGGGCGAGCAGGAGCTCGCCTCGACCGGTGAGCAATGTGGAATCTGGCGTCATCGCGGACGATCGCCGAATCGGCTCGCCGGCGTGGGCTTCGCTGGTCAGGGATGGGATCTCGACACTCCCGGCTATCGCCGGTTGCCTGACAGTCACGATCCGCGGGCGGCGTTCATCTTCGAGGGAATCGGCGATGACGAGGAGATCGGCGAGTTCGGCCTGGTGATGAACGGTGCTGCCGGCGACGAGCTCGACCGGGCCGACCACGACCTCGGAACACCGAGCCATGCCCTCGTGCTGGCCACGTCGGCCGGTCTCCACTCGGACTACTACCTGGTGTGCCACGAGGACGTGCTGGTGACGCAGGCGGCGATTCACGGCACCGACAACCCGAACCTGCGTGCTGACATGGTGTACTTCGAGACGGCGACGGGCGGGGCGGTGTTCTCGGTCGGGTCGATCAACTGGCTCGGCAGCCTCTCCCACAACGGCTACGACAACAACGTGTCGCGAATCACGGAGAACGTGCTGCGCGAGTTCACCCGCGAGGTCCCGGGCTGATGGCGAAGCGAGCGATCACGACCACCAACGCGCCGCCCCCGTCGGGCGGGTACTCCCAGGGAATCGTCGCCGGCGATCACCTCTACCTGTCGGGCCAGGGTCCGTTCGACACTGCTGGATCGCTCGTCGATGACTCATTCGAGGCAGAGGTGCGGCAGGTCTTCGCCAATCTCGCTGCGGTTGCCGCCGAGGCCGGAGGAAGCCTTGCCGACGCGGTCCGCGTCGGGGTGTACCTCCACGACATGGCCACGTTCGATCAGATGGACGCCATCTACCTCGAGCTGTTTGCCGAGCCGCGACCGGCCCGCACGACGATCGAGACTCCGCTACCGGGCTTCGGGATCGAGGCGGACGCGATCATCTACCTGGGCCAGTGAGCCACTGCTGCTCGTGGTCACGTGTCAGTCACGATCGCCGCGCAGTGCTGGCGGATCAGCCGCAGCTGCTCGGTGAGACCGAGCTCAGGCCGCTCGATCCTCACGTTCGGGTCATGGCGATCCCGTGTGCGGAGGTAGATGTCGGCGACCTCGGGCGTGCAGAACGGGCGCCGCCCGCCGTCGATGTCCTCGATCCACACGTAGCGCGGGATGTTCTTGCCGCAGAACTCGCAGTTGTAGACGTCGAACGACAGGTACATCGGTTCTCGTTCGATCCACTCGCCGTTCATGCTCTCCGCCTCTCCGGCGACGGAGCGGCGCTCCAGTGTCCGTTGGATCGCGTCACCAGGAGG
The DNA here is from genome assembly GCA_963732335.1 of Ilumatobacteraceae bacterium. Classification (GTDB taxonomy): domain Bacteria; phylum Actinomycetota; class Acidimicrobiia; order Acidimicrobiales; family Ilumatobacteraceae; genus Desertimonas. Next base: position 58,233 of record CAVSZO010000045.1, read on the forward strand.
CCGTAGTCGCGTCTCGCCGCCTCAGCGGTGACGAAACCCTCGGCGACATCGGCGACGACGCGATCCGGCTCTCTGGCCAGCGGATCCCCCCACCCGCCGCCGCCCGGTGCGATGAGCTTCACCTGGTCGCCACGGTGGAGCAGGACGTTGGAGAACTTCGACGGCGAAATCGTCCCGAACGCCTCGGAGAACGTCTGCCAACCCGGCTCACCCAACCGGCGGACGAAGATGCCGCTGTTCCTGCCCGGTTTGCCGCCGTGGATGCCAAAGGGGTCGACGGTCATCCTGTTGAAGAGAGCGCTGACGGTGATCTGGTCGGTCTGGATGGTGAGGATCCGTTCGATGCCGAGACCACCCCGGTTCTTGCCGGCACCACCGGAGTCCTCGAGCAACCGGTAGGAGTCGACGCGCAGCGGGTAGCGAGTCTCGAACACCTCCACCGGGGTGTTGCGGCAGTTGCCGTTGATGACGATGATTTGACTGTTGCCATCCTTGGTCGGGCGACCGCCCCAGCCGATTCCCTCGAAGTGGAAGTGCGAGTAGAGCTCACCTGTGTCCGGATGCTCTCCACCGAACAGGAAACAACAGGACGTCCCGCCCAGCGAGGCCGGGATCCGGTCGGGCAGGGCGTCGGCCAGCGCCCCGAAGATGATGTCGGTGACGCGTGGGCTCACCTCGGTGTTGCCGCCGACGAGCGGAGCGGGGAATTCGCAGTTGACGATCGTGCCGGGTGGGGCGATGACGTTGATCGGCCGGTAGCACCCCTCGTTGCGCGGGATCGTCGGGTCGGTGATGTGGAGGAAGGCGTTGTACACCGCCGACGCCGTGACCGCGTACGTGGCGTTCATCGGTCCCGCCGCTTCGTGGGATGACCCGGTGAAATCACACGTCACGGTGTCACCATCGACGACGACATCGCACCGGATGGTGTACGAGCCCTCAGCCACACCGTCGTCCTCGATCACGTCTGAGAACGAGAACTCGCCGTCGGGGATCTTGCGGATCTCGTCCTTCATCCGCCGCTCGGCGATCCTGATCAGGTCGTCAGTCGCCGAATAGAACGTGTCCAGGCCGTACGTCTCGATGAGGCTTGCCAGCCGCCGTTCCGCCACGTTCAGCGAGCCGACCATCGCCATCAAGTCGCCGTAGGTGACCTTGGGAGTGCGGTGGTTGGCGAAGATGATCTTCCACACGTCCTCCTGGTCCTTGCCCTCGCGCTGCAGCCAGAGCGGGGGCAGGCGCAGACCTTCCTGGAAGATGTCCGTCGCATCGCCGGCCAGGCCTCCCGGCGCCTTGGCACCGGGCTCGGCGAGGTGCGCGCAGTTGGCGACGAAGGCGACGATCTCACCGTCGTGAAAGACGGCTTTGAGCAAGGTGTGCTCGGGTATGTGCCCGCTGCCTCGGTATGGGTCGTTCATGATGATCACGTCGCCCGGCTTGTACACGTCGGAGCCGAGCTCGTCGATCATCCACTCCACGGTGAACTTGATCGTGCCGATCTGGGACGGGCAGAACTCCGCCTGGGCGATCATCCTGCCGTGCTTGTCGAACATCACGCAGGAGAAGTCCAGCGACTCGTTGAACATCGGGGAGTAGGCCGTGCGCATCATCGCCACGCCCATCTCCCTGCACGTGGTCGCCAGGTAGTTGTCGATCACCGTCAACGTGACCTGATCAACCTTGAGATCCGCCGAAGCCTCACGTGCCGACATCAGTTGACCTCCACGACGAGAATGTCCTGGTCCGTGCGTCGCACCGTCATCCCCGGTTCGACGACAGTCGTCGAGCCCGCTTCCTCGACGATCACCGGACCGGCGACGATCTCGTCGATCGGCATCGCCGGACGGCGGATCAGGGTCGTCGCGACACGCCCGTGTCCGGCGAAGTAGACGTCCCTGGAACGGTCGCTGTCCCGTTGCTCGACGGAGATCCGCGCCAGCTCCGGATGGGGGATCGATCCGATCGCCGTGACGCGGAAGCTCGTCATTTCGATGATCGCGTCCTTGATCACGTAGTCGTACAGGTTCCGGTGCTCGTCGTTGAACGCGCGGTACGCCCGCTCTAGTTGCTCCTCGGGCGACGTGTCGACCATGTCGAGGCTGAGCGCAGGCACCTCGACCTCGGTCTCGTAGTTCTGCCCGAGGTAGCGCATGTTGATCGCGTACTCCAGTTCGGGCTTGCCGTCGAAGCCTTGCGCACGAAGCTCATTGACCGCGGCCTCGGCGATGACATCGAAGCGCCCGACGACGTCGGCGGCGGTCACCCTGTCGGATCGATATCCCTGCGTCCACACCTTGTCGACACGGAGGTCGCCGAGCAGCAGACCGAGCGCCGAGAAACTGCCGGGGTATGGCGGCACCACCATCCGTGGGATGCCGAGCTTGCGGGCGATCGCGGCACCGTGGAGCGGCCCCGCACCGCCGAATGCGAGCAAGGCGAAGTGACGAGGATCGTGTCCGCGCTCGATGCTCACCATCCGGATGGCGTTGGCCATGTTTTCGTTGGCGATCTCCACGATGGCGTGGGCGAGGTCCATCACGGTCATGTCGAGCGAGTCGGCCATCTCCTTGATCGCCGACTCCATCATCGCCGTGTCGAGCCGCATCTTGCCGCCGAGGAAGTAGTCCGGGTCGAGGCGTCCGAGGGCGAGGTTGGCGTCGGTCAACGTCACCTCGTCTCCCCCGGCGCCGTAGCAGATCGGGCCGGGCTCTGCGCCGGCGCTGCGCGGTCCCACTTGGAGGAACCCTCCGGCGTTGACCCAGGCGATCGAACCACCCCCGGCACCGACTGTGTGGATGTCGATCAGCGGGATGGCCGCAGGGATGCCCCACTCGATCTCGTAGGCCGTCGTGTAGCCGACGGTTGCGCCGAGGATCAGGCCGACGTCGGCGCTCGTGCCTCCGACATCGAGAGTGACCATGTCATCGATCTGCAGCAGGTCGGCGACGTACTTCGAGGCGACGGCGCCACCTGCCGGACCGGACATCGCCAAGTGAATCGGATGGTCGGCGGCCGCCTTGGCGTCCATCAACCCGCCGTTGGACTTCATCATCGCCCAGTTGAGATTGAGTCCGGCTTCTTCGAGGCCGCCCTGCAGGCTGGACACGTAGCGCTGCATCAACGGTTTGATGTACGCATCGGCGATCGTCGTGCTCGCCCGCTCGTACTCGCGCCAGATCGGCGCGACTTCGTGGGAGATCGACAGCGGCGTGTCAGGGAAGCGACGGCGCAGCTCCGCTGCGAGCTGCTCTTCGTGGGCCGTGTTGAGGTAGGAGAAGAGCAGGCAGACGGCGATCGCCTCGAAGTCGCCATCGTCGACCAGGTCGCAGACCTCGGTGATCCCCCCGTCGTCCAGCGCCAGCACCACCTCGCCGTGCGCGTCGATCCGTTCCTTCACGCCGAAGCAGTGTCGCCGCGATCGCAACAGCGGCCTGGGCTTGTCCCACGTGAGGTCATAGAGGAACTGACGATTGACTCGTTGGATGTAGGGGATGTCTTCGTGTCCGGCCGTGCAAAGGAACGCCACCCTCGCTCCTTGACGCTGGATCAGCGTGTTGGTCGCCACCGTCGTCCCGTGCACGAGGAAGTCGATCTCCCCCGCCGGCGCTGCTGACTGTTCGATCGACGAGATGAACGCGTCGAGGGGTTGACGTGGCGTGGAGGCGACCTTGATCGAGGAGATCGACCCGTCATCGACGTCGAAGAGGATCAGGTCGGTGAACGTTCCGCCGGTGTCGATGCCGACTCGCTTCGATGCCATCACTGCGATCTGGTCGTCAGTCCCGTGTGGTCGGATGTTACAACATCCGAGTTCGGCGGCTCCCACGGAGTTGACCGGATAGGCGGGGTGCGAGAGGCCTTGGCCGAGCGCCGGGATCCTTTGCGGTCGACCAGCCAGCCGGTGCCGCGCCCGTGCTAGAACGGAGGGCCCCTTGCCGGCAGAGCAGACCACCGTCCACCGGGAGGGAGATCCCGGTGATGAACGATGCGTCGTCGGAAGCGAGGAACGCCACGACCGCGGCGATCTCGTCAGGCCGGCCGATGCGTCCGATCGGGTGCAACGACGTGATCTCGGCTCGGGCGGTGTCCGGATCGCGCTGGCCGGCGACGTATTCCACGAGTTGATCGGTCTCGATGAACCCCGGCTCGATGCAGTTGACGCGGATGCCGTCGGCTGCGTAGTCCATCGCCATCTGCCTCGTCAGCGACAGCACCGCTCCCTTGGACGCGCAGTACGCCGCATCGGTGAAAAACCCGACGTGGGCGGCAACCGACCCGATGTTGACGATGCTGCCGCCACCGGCGGCTCGTAAGTGGGGAATCGCGTGGCGAGCGGTGTGGAAGAGGCTCCTCACGTTGGTGTCGAACACGTTGTCGTACTCGTGGTCGTCGGTCTCGGCAGCACTGCGCAGCAAGCCGATCGCCGCGTTGTTGACGACGATGTCGAGACGTCCGAAGCGCTCCACACCCGTCTCCATCGCATCACAGACCTCGGCCGAGTCGCCCACGTCCGCGACCAGCGACAGCACCGGCTCGTCCGAATGCGTTGACCACGGTTGCGCAGGTGTTCGACTGATGCCGATCACACGTGCCCCCTCCTCGACGAGTCGTTGAGCGATCGCCTTGCCGATGCCCCGGCTCGACCCGGTCACGACGGCGACGCGCCCGAGCAGTCTCCGGCAGACGACGTCAGCTTGACGATGGTCAGCCATGTTCACCTCGTTGGTCGTGCGCTTCCTGATGCTTGCATCCCCGCAAGCCCGAACCATCAACGACGACTGGGGTCCGTGCGTCGAGCCGTCATTTAAGGTGGAACGACCGACGGAACGGAGGACGAGTGAAGCAGATCTACGACCCCGAAGGAGTGCCCAAACTGCCCTTCTTCTCGCCGGTGCTGCGGGCAGGGGACTTCGTCTTCGTGTCGGGGACGGCTGGACTGGTGCCGGGGATCGAGCCGTCGGGTGAGGGTGTCGACTGGTCACCGGGCAAGCTCGCCGAAGGCGGCATCAAGGCACAGACACGACAGGCGCTCGACAACATCCGGTCAGCGCTGGAGGCCGCTGGCGCGAGCCTGAGCGACGTCGTGAAGGTGACCACCTATCTCCGTGACGTGGACCTCCATTTCCACGAGTACAACGAGGTCTACATGGAGTACTTCCCGAAGGACCGCCCGACGCGGACCACGATCGGGGCGAAGATCTACGGCCCGATCCTCATCGAGATCGAGTGCGTGGCGTACGTACCGGAGCAGTGAACTCGATGTCGCAGGCGCTGACCGGGGTGTTCCCGGTGTTCCAGACCCCGTTCCGCGACGACGACTCGATCGACGTCGAGGTCCTGACGGCGGAGATCGAGTGGATGCACGGCCACGGGATCGACGGGATCGTCATGGCGATGGTGTCGGAGGTCCTCCGTCTGTCGGGCGAGGAACGGCGTGAGCTGGCCCGCCGGTGCTGCGAACTCGCTCTGCCACACGGTCCAGTCGTGGTCAGCGTCGGTGCCGAGAGTACGAGCGTCGCCGTCGGCTTCGCTCGCCACGCCGAGGACGTCGGTGCCTCTGCGGTGATGGCGATTCCCCCGACCGCCGTCGCTGCCGGGGACGACGAGCTCTCCGCCTACTATCGGGCGCTCCTCGACGCTGTCGAGATCCCGGTGATCGTCCAGGACGCCAGTGGCTACGTCGGCCAGCCGATGTCGATCCGCTTGCAGGCGGACCTGCTCGACGCTTACGCCGAGCGGGTGTTGTTCAAGCCCGAGGCCGTGCCGATCGGACCGCGGCTGAGTGAGCTGCGCGATGCCACCGGCGGCGCAGCGCGCGTGTTCGAGGGCTCGGGCGGGATCTCCCTGGTCGACAGCTACGGGCGGGGCATCGTTGGGACGATGCCCGGCGCCGAAGTGTGTTGGGCGATTGTCGCACTGTGGACCGCCCTGGTCGACGGCGATCAGCCACGCATCGATGCGATCAACGGGCCGCTCTGTTCGCTGATCTCGCTGCAGACGAGCCTCGACGGCTTCATCGCCGTCGAGAAGCACCTGCTCGTGCGCCAGGGCGTGTTCACCAGCACCCGCGTCAGGGGACCCGTCGGATACCGGCTCGATCCGGAGACGAGCGCCGAGGTCGATCGGCTGTTCGAGTTGTTGCGTGCCGCCGTCGGCTGAGGCAGCCGCCATGCGGGGTCGAGATACGCGTGGTGCGGGTCAGTCCAATGCGACGACCGCGGCGATCACCTTGTCGACCGTCGGCATGTGGGCGTCCTCGAGCGGCGGGCTGAACGGGACCGGTGAGCATGCCGAGGTGACGCGGCCGATCGGAGCACGCAGATCGGCGAAGACCGCCTCGGTGACGACGGCCGCGACCTCCGAGGCGATGCTGCAACGTGGCGGGCTCTCGTCGATGACCACGGCGCGACCCGTACGGCCGACCGATGTGGCGAGCGTGGTGATGTCGAGCGGGGAAAGCGTTCGGAGGTCGACGACCTCAGTCGACATGCCATGCTCGGTGCGCAAGGTCGCCGCCGCCTTGATCGCCAGCGGCACGCCGGAACTGGCCGCGATCAACGTCACGTCGTCGCCCGGTTGGACCACGGAGGCGACACCGATGGGCAGCTCGTAGTACTCCTCCGGAAGCGGTCCCGTCGACCGGTACAGGCTCATGTGCTCGAGGAAGATGACCGGGCTGTCCTCGACGATTGCTCGCGCCAACAGCCCCTTCGCGTCGGCCGGCGTGGCGGGTGCAACGACCTTCAGACCCGGGATGTGGGCGAAGACCGGGAACAACGTGTCCGAGTGATGAGCGCCGGCCCGTAGCCCCGCGCCAACGGCCATGCGCAGCACGATCGGAACGTCGGTCTGGCCGCCGAACATGTAGCGCATCTTCGCTGCCTGGTTGATGATCTGGTCGAAGCAGTAGGGGACGAAGCTCGACCACATCACATCGACCACCGGCCGTAGACCGGCGATCGCGGCACCGACGCTGGCTCCGACGAAACCGGCTTCGGAGATCGGTGTATCGAGCACACGCTGCGGGCCGAACTCCTCGATCATCCCCTTGGTCACCCCGAACGTTCCGCCCATCGCCCCCTCGAGGGGCGAGCCCAGCCCTGCCCCGCCGGCGACGTCCTCGCCGACGATGATCACCGACAGATCCCTCCGCATCGCGTCGACGAGCGCTTCGTGGACGGCGAGCAAGTACGAGCCCTCGCGCTCGGTCGGTGGAGGTGTCGTCGGCGGGACAGGGCCCGATGGTGCCGCGGACAAGACGTAGTGCTCGACTTCGGCCGGATCCGGAAACGGGGCGGCCCTTGCCGCGTCGTAGGCACGATCGAGCTCGGCGTCGAGCTCACGCTCATAGTCGCCGAGGTCGACGCGGTCCTTGACCGCGACGAGGGGGTCGGCGGCGCGGGCCTGACGACGTTGCTCACGCGACCGGTACTGCTCCGGGTCGCCGATGAAGTGGCCCCGCATCCGGGTGATCTTCGCCTCGATGAGCGTCGGGCCGCCCCCCGCCCGGGCCCGCTGAACCGCCTTGCCGGCCTTCTCGTAGACGTCGAGGTAGTCCGATCCGTCGACGACTACCCCCGGGATGTCATAGGCCCGGGCTCGCACGGCGATGTCGGCGACGCTCGTGGAGTACGAGGTCGGTGTCGACTCCGCCCATCCGTTGTTCTCGCAGACGAACACGACCGGCAGTCGCCAGATCGACGCCAGGTTGAGCGACTCGTGGAAGATCCCCTGGTTGGCGGCACCGTCGCCGAAGAACGAGACGGCCACTCGACCGTCGCCGAGGACGCGTGACGCCAGCGCACCGCCGACTGCGAGGGAGATGCCACCTCCCACGATGGCGTTGGCGCCGAGCATGCCGCGACTGAAGTCGGCGATGTGCATCGATCCACCGCGGCCCTTGCACAGCCCGCTCTCGCGCCCGTACAGCTCGGCGACCATCGGTTCGAACTGGCACCCCTTGGCGATGCAATGTCCGTGGCCGCGATGCGTGCTGGTGATCATGTCGGCGTCGTCGAGGTGGGCACAGACTCCCGCCGCGACGGGCTCGGCTCCGTGGTACGTGTGGACGAACCCGGGCATGTCGCCCTTGGCGAACTCACGCAGGACGCGGTCCTCGAAGACCCGGATCCTGGTCATGACGCGCAACCCCTCGGCGAGAATCTCGTCGTCGTTCACGTTGCTCCGACGGTGGAACGAAGTTCATCCTCGGTGTCGTAGATCACTCCGATGCGAGTTCCGATCGGCGCCTCCAAGCCCGGTTCGGCTTCCCGATGGATCCAACCATCGACATCAGCCTCGATCTCCATCTCGACCTTCTCCGTCTCCATCAGGAAGATCGGATCGCCGGCCCGGACATGGGTGCCTTCCTCGGCGAGCCATTCGAGGAGCGTGACGTCGCCTTCGTACATGCCGGTCTTCGGCAGGATCACTTCGTACATCCGCGCCTGCTAGGCGTCCGTGTCTTGGCAGTACAGGATCTTCAAGGTGTTGGCGGTGAGATGGAGGTGCTCGTTCAGCAGCCCGGCGAGGGCATCGCCGTCGCGCCGGTCGCACATGTCGACCATCTCGGCGTGCTGCACGTCGGCGATCGGCAGGGCGGCGCCGCGGGTCAGCCACACGTAGCGCTCGGACACTCGCCACAGACCGTGCAGCGTGCGCTCGATCAGCGGGGAAGCCGCCGGCGACAACAGCTCCCAGTGGAATCGCCGGTGGGTCGTGATGACGTTGGCGTCGATGCCTTCGGTTCCGCGCTCGTAGCCTTCGAGCTCCTCGAGGACCAAGCGAAGCAGCAGCACGTGATCGTCGGACATCACCTCGACGGCGCGGGCCGCGATGACCGGCTCGACCATCCGCCGGAGCTCGTAGACGTCCTCCAGCTCGGTGAGCGACACGCCGGCGGCGACCGCTCCCACATTCGGTCTGGTCTCGATGAGACCCTCCGCTTCGAGCAGGCGCACCGCCTCGCGGATGGGGATGTGCGACACGTCCAACCGACGGCCGAGCTCGCGCACGTTGATCCGCTCGCCGGGACGAATCGTTCCCTCGAGGATCTCGCCGCGCAGGCCATCGGCGACGATCATCGGTATCGGCCGGACCTCCTTGTCGGTGCCGTCGCTCACGGTCATGATGAGGCTGCCTCATGCACGTACCCTTCGAGGGGTTGGACGAGGATCCCGCCGTCGACTGGCAAGAGCACGCCGGTCACGAACGACGCCATGTCCGAAGCGAGGAACACGACCGCGCGACCGATCTCGTCCGGTTCGCAGAGTCGTCCGAGCGGCGTACGCCCGATGATCCCGTCCCACTGCGCCTCGACATCGATGCCCGCCGGAGCCCCGGCGGTGAGTAGCTCGATCGTCCCCTCGGTCATCGCCGCGCCCGGGCACACAGAGTTCACCCGCACGCCGAACGGCGCAAGCTCCATCGCCAGCGACTTCGTGAATCCGGCGATGGCGTGCTTGGAGGTCGTGTAGTGGAGGAGGCCCTCCGCCGATGACGACAAGGCGTCGACCGAGGCGACGTTGACGATCACTCCGGAGCCTCGCTGCTTCATGCTCCGGGCTGCGGCCCGGCTGCACAGGAAGGTGCCGGTGACGTTGACCGTGATGATCCGTGCCCATTCGGACAGGGGCATCTCGGTCGAGTAGTAGTTGGAGAAGACGCCGGCGTTGTTGACGAGGATGTCAACTGGACCGTGCCGGAGCTCGGTGTCGCCGAACAGTTCCGTCACCGACTGCTCGTCGGCGACATCGACCTGGTGGCTGCTGCATTCGGTTCCGGTCTCCTCGGCGATGCGCGACGCCATCGTCTCTGCGTCGGACTCGCGGACGTCGGCGACGACGACGACGGCGCCCGCTTCGGCCACTCGCCGGGCGATCGCGGCACCGAACCCGCGGGCTGCACCGGTCACGACGGCGACGCGACCATCGAGACGCCACAGCTGTGCCAGCGGCGTCATCGTGACCCCCGCTCGTACAACCCGGTCGTGTACGGCCGGGCGGTCTCGAACGGCATTCGTGAGGTCGGCAGCTCGGGCGGGCGCCACGGCACGACCTCGTCACCGCCCTTGATCACTGTGAGCCGGCGGCGATCGGCAAGGAGCCGCACGTCCTCGTCGGGTTTGCCGTCGACGACGAGCAGGTCGGCGTGCTTGCCCGGCGTGATCGTTCCAATCATCGACGTGTCCCTCGGCGCGGCGATGGCGGCGTCACGGGTCATGCAGAGGATGGCGCGCATGTCGCTCATGCCGAGATGGCTCACGAACAGCTCCAGCTCGCGCGTGTGCCACTGCCCGTACGGGGTCATCGCGAAGCCGCTCTCGGACCCGGCAATGAGCGTGGCCCCCTGCTCGTGAGCCTTGCTGAGGATCGAGACGGCGGCGTCCAGCTCGTGCTTGATGGCATCCTTCACGCGGCTCGGCATCGTCCCGGCTTCGAGCGAATTGACGAGCAGCGTCATCGCCGGCACGATCGGCGTGCCCTTGGCGATCACCGCTTCGAGTGTCGGTGGATCCATGTAGGAGGCGTGCATGATCCAGTCGATCCCGGCCGCCACGGCGTCGGCCACCGACTGCCGCGATCGGGCGTGGATCGCCACGGGGCGCCCGAGCCTGTGTGCCTCGTCTGCGGCGAGCGCGAGCTCCTCGAGCCGGAAGGCGCCGTACTCCGTGGTCCCCGGTCCGGAGCCGGCAATCTTGATCAGGTCGACCCCGTCCTTGACCTCACTGCGAATCTCGTCGAGCAGTTCGTCGCGTCCCGCGAACCAGCGCGCCGAACGAGGACTCGTCGACGCCGATCCATCGAGGGAGGGTGTCACCAATTCCCTGTTGCGACGTGATCTGGCGGCCGGCTGCGGACATGCGCGGGCCTTGGATCAGCCCGGCGTCGATGGCGTCGCGCACCGCCGTCGCGATCCCGCCCGGTCCGCCCGGGTCGGTGGCGCTCGTGACGCCGGCGATCAACACCTTCTCGGCATTGGCCGCGGCGCGCACGGCGCGGTAGGCGGTGGGGGTGTAGAGGTACAGCTCCTCCTCGGTCTGCGGCTCGCCGAAGCTGATGTGCATGTGGGCGTCGACCAGCCCGGGCATCACGGTGGCCCCGCTGACGTCGGTGGCGGGGATGGCCTCGTTGACGTACTCCTCGGGGAGTTCGGCGGAACTCCCGGCCCACGCGATCAGACCATCATCGATCACGATCGAGGCGTCGTCGATCACCGACTCGTCGACGCACGAGAGCAGCCTCGCACGTGTGAGCAGATGCACTCCGTTGGCGCCTTTGATCATCGTGCCCTCACCAAGTCACACCGGGATGAGCGGGAAGTACTCGCCGCCAATGGGGTCGCCTGCGGCGAGCCCGACCTCTTCGTCGCTGTAGTTGTAGTCGTAGCGTCGTGAGCCGAGCCAGATCGTGCCGTCGCCGACGTAGCGGACGATGATCGCCCGCCGTTTCCGCGGGCTGTTGTTCGGACCGGAGCCGTGCCAGGTCAGGGAGGAGTGGAAGGACACCTCGCCACTGCGAAGGCGAACGATCTCGACGTCCAGTCCGAGCGCCGCGGGATCCTCGATCGGCTTGACCGCGGGCGGCCGTTTGTGCTCGAGGTATGACGTTCCCGTGCCGAACACGGCGGGCAGGCGCTCGCCGGTGAGGTGGCTGCCGACGGCGACCGACATGGCGCCGTTCTCCTCGTCGGTGTCGTCGAGGGCGATCCAAGCAGTGACCGCGTTGGGCTGCGCCAGCGGCCAGTACGGGTAGTCCTGGTGCCATTTCAGCTCTCCGCCCGAGAACGGCTCCTTCCACAGGGCGTTGTCCTCGAGCAGGCGCACCGCGTTGGCGCCGATCAGCTGACAGGCCCAGCGGGCGAGCCGCGCGTCGAAGACGAACTGCCGGATGCGTGGCTCGACGCGCCAGAGGTTGAACAGGAAGTCGACGTGCTTGGGCTCCGCCGACGTTGCCGTCTCGACGGCGACGGCGCTCGCGCCGGTTTCGTCGGCGTCGGGCCACAGCGCCGGATCGAGGAGGTCGTAGAGCCGGCCACTCTCCCGCTCGCGTGCCGCGACGTCATCGAGCAGATCACGAAGCTCGATGACCTGGGCGTCGTCGAAGACGCGGCCCGGCCGCAGGAAGCCGCGTTCGTAGAACTCGAGGATCTCGGAGCCATTGAGCGGTTCGAGCCGCACGGAGCGATGCTATAACATGGCCTCGACCTCCACAATGCTCGCCCGCTGTCGACCTGCCAGATGACGAAGTCGACGGCCAGTATCGAGATCTGCGCACGTCGTGAGCTCCACGGCCGATCCCGCGGGGCGAATGCCGTGGCCGCTCGTAGGACCACTGACGGATGATATAAGATACGCGCTCCGATGGTCCACTACGTGGTGAGAGCCGACACGACGGAGCCCGGCGACTGGTCGGGGACGGCGTTTGGGCATCTCGACATCCGCACTCTCGTGTCCGAGGATCGCCAACAGTCCGAGAAGATGATGGTCGGGCAGACGATCTACCCGCCGGGCGAGACCCACGAGCACCACCAGCACCCGGACGCCGAAGAGGTGGTGATCGTCGTTTCCGGAACCGGCTGGCACCGCGTCGGATCGGAGTACTACGACATCCGCCCCGGCGACGTCGTCTACGTGCCGGTGAACACCGCCCACTCCGCCGGCGCCGACGAGGGCGATGAGCCGATGGTCATCCTCTGGGTCCTCGGAGGGGCTCCGTCACTCGCCAAGGCCGGCTACGAGGCGGTAGAAGCGCTGCCGCGAATTCGTTGACCGAGTTGTGGCGGTTGAGCACGACCGCCCTCACAGCACATTTTGCCAGCGGGACGGCGAGCCCGGTCGAGGCGCTCGAGTCCGTGCTCGAACGGATCTCAGACGTCGATCCATTTGTCGGGGCCTTCACATGCGTTCAGGCCGAACGGGCCCAGGCCGATGCCGAGGCATGCACGGCTGAGCTCGCTCGCGGGCAGCGCCGCGGACCACTCCACGGAGTGCCCGTTGCGGTCAAAGAGCTGTTCGACGTCAGCGGTGCACCTTGCGACTACGGATCGGACGCCCTGGCGGGTCGCGTCGCCGACCGGGATGCCGAATTGGTGCGTCGCCTTCGCCGCGCCGGCGCCGTGGTCGTCGGCACGACGAGATCACACGAGTTCGGCTGGGGCATCACGACCCAGCACCGAAGCCGCCCAGGGACACGCAACCCGTGGAGCCGCGATCGCATCCCCGGGGGGTCGAGCGGGGGGTCGGCCGCAGCCGTTGCCGCGGGGATGGTGCCCGTGGCCGTTGGCAGCGACACCGGAGGGTCAATCCGCATCCCGGCGTGTTTCTGTGGGGTGGCTGGACTCAAGCCGACGCTGGGTCTGATCGGCCGCTCCGGCGGTGTTCCGCTGGCGCCGTCGTTCGACACGCCGGGGGCACTTGCCCGCTCGATCGAGGACGCGGCCATCGTCGTTTCGGCGATGAGCGGCGACGACCCCGACGATCCCGGATGCGACGATCGGCAGTATCGCTACGACGGATACGTTCCGGTTTCGCTCAGCGGGACGCGCATCGGCGTGTCGGCGGCACTCGTCGACACCACGCTCGACGCCGGCGTGTCGCGCGCGTACGACGGAGCAATCTCGGCGCTTCAGGAGCTGGGCGCAGAAGTCGTCGAAGTCGATCTCCCGCAGGCCGCGATGATGCTGGACACATTCGTACCGATGCAGATGGCCGAGGCGTATCACGTCCACTGCAACCTGCTCGAGCTGTTCCCGGCGCGTGCCGACGACTACGGAGACGACGTTCGATCCCGCCTCGAGGCGGCTGCCGACGTTTCCGTCGGTGACTACCTGTCAGCACAGGAGCAACGCCGGCGGATCGTCGCAGCGTTCGATCGTCAGCTGCGGTGGGTCGACGCCATCGTCAGCCCGATCTCGGCGGTGCGGCCGAGCCTCATCGAGAGCAGCGACACGGTTGTGTTGAACGGCGAGTTGCGGAAGCTTCGCGACCTCGTCATGCGGTTCACGGTGCCCCAGAACCTGACCGGTCTCCCAACGGCCGTTGTTCGCGCTGGGTTGGACGACGGGCTGCCTGTCGGAGTCCAACTGACGGCCGCCCGCGCGGACGAGAACGTCGCCGTCGCCATCGCCGCCGCGCTACAGATCGCTCTCGGCCCGATCGAGATCGCGCCCGGGCCCGACCATCCAGACGGGAGATGACCCATGCCGCTGGCTCCATCGGACGACGTCAAGATCTACTACGAGCGGCACGGTGACGGTGACGGCCCGCCGGTGGTCTTCATCCGTGGCACGGGTGGTGACGGGACGCGCTGGATGCCCCAGATCGAGGCGTACAAGGCGCACGTTCCGTGCGTGATCTTCGATGGCCGCGGCGTCGGCAAGAGTGACACGACGCCACCGCCTTACACCGTCGCGCAGATGGCCGCGGACACGATCGCCGTCCTCGACCACCTCGGGCTCGAGTCGGTGCACATCTCGGGATCCTCGCTCGGTGGGGCGATCGGTTTGCACATCGCAGCGCACAGGCCCGAGCGTGTGCGGACGCTGCAGATGCACTCGAGCTGGCTCGCCACGCGCGGCTATGTCGAGTTTTCGCTCGGGCTGTTGAAGAAGATCCTGCAGGCGGGTGGGACGGAGTTCTACTACGAGGCAACTCTGCCGCTGCTGTTCAGTCCGAGGTTCATGACCGACAACTTCGAGGACCTGATGAGGATCCTCGCCCACATGAAGGCCCACCCCGCCACCGAGGACGGCCTCCTCGGACAGATCGAGGCCAACCTCGGCCATGACCTCAGCGCCGAGGTTGGGCGCGTCGACGTCCCGACGCTGATCACCGTGGGTGAGCTCGACTACCTCCTTCCGGTCGCGTGCTCGCAAGAGCTGCACGAGGCGATCGCCGGATCGGAGCTGGTGGTGTTCCCGGGCTGTGGCCACCTGGCGACGTTGGAGAACGCGTCCGAGTTCAACCGCGTGACACTTGGTTGGCTGCGTTCCCATCTCTGAGTGCCGTGACGGAGGGTCAGGAGAGACTGACGACCTGGCCGCCGTCCACGAGGATGGTCGTTCCCGTCACGTAGGTCGCCAGGTCGCTCACCGCGAACAGCACAACGCGCGCGATCTCATCGGGATCAGCCATGCGGCCGAGCGGCGTCGACCGCTCCACGTACACATCCAGGTCGCCCCAGCCAGACTGGCTGAGCATCTTCGCGGCGACGTCGAGGCCCTCGGTCTTGGTCACTCCAGGCGCGATCCCAACGGCCCGGATCCCGTAGCGGCCGAGGTCGACCGCGAGGCTCTTCGTGAGGCCGACGACCCCGTGCTTGGACGCGACGTAGTGGGCACTGTTCGGGCCAGCGGCCATACCGGCGTTCGAGGCAACGTTGACGATGACGCCGCCCGTGCCACGCTCGATCATTGCTCGCGCCGCTGAGCGCGCACCTCTGAACGCGGCGGTGAGGTTCAGCCCGAGAACGTCGTTCCATTCCTCGTCATCGAGCTCGGTGAGCGCTGCACTCGGGTACACGCCGGCATTGCTCACCCAGATGTCGAGCGCGCCCGTTGCATCGAGTGCGAGTGACGCGACTTCGTCAGTTGCGCCAGTTCGCCGAAGATCGATCGGAATAGAGTGAGCGACGGCCGCGTCGCCCGTAGCTGCCAATGGTTCGATGTCCGCGACGACCACAACGGCACCGGCCTCAGCGAGCCGCCTGGCAATCGCCGCCCCAATGCCCCGGCCAGCTCCGGTCACGACCGCGGTTCGACCGGCAAGGCTCAAGAGATCGGCGAGCGGGACGAGATCCACACGCGGAGAGTACGAGATGGGTCGGTCAAGCCCGAAGACCTCCATCGAGCACAATCGAAGCTCCGGTCAAGTAGATGGGTGCATCGAGCGCCAAGAACGTAACCGTGGCCGCGACTTCCTCCGGATCAGCCATTCGCCCGGCCGGGATCGACTCGGTAACTCGGGTCTCGTGCCCGGAGACGTCCTCCATGGATCGCAGGATTCGTTCGACCATCGGCGAGTCGACGTATCCGGGACACAACGCATTCACCGCTATCTGATGGGGCGCCAGCTCGCGAGCCAGTGAGCGCGTGAGTCCCACGACAGCGTGCTTGGATGCGTGATACGGACTGGCGAGTTCTCCTCCGGCCAGACCCGCACCGGAAGCGAGGTTGACTATCCGCCCGAGGCGGCGTTGCTTCATACCTGGAACCACTGCAGCGCACATCCAGAAAATGCTCATTACGTTCACATCGAACGTGTGCTTGACGGAAGCGGGATCCAAGTCCTCAATTGCACCGATTGGTCCTTCCGACCCAGCCGCATTGATGAGCACGTCGATCGTGCCAAACCGCTCGGCCACAGCAGCCACCAGTCCGTACGCTGACCTGTGATCCGACACATCGGCCGCGAAGGGGACCGACCCGGCGATCGAACCCGCGAGACGCTCAGCTGAGGTCGCGTCGACGTCATTGATGGCGACTCGGAGCGACCGTGCTGATATCGACCGAGCGATCTGTCTACCGAGGTGACCTCCCGCACCTGTGATGAGAACTGCGCCGGGGGGAGCCATCACCCGACCGATTGAGAATCAAACGCTCCCGACCGTCTGACTGCACAGGTGAAGACACTGTGTGCCCGGTTGCCCGCCTCGTTGACGACAACGACAGGACCGTCAGCGCGCCGCAAACGTATGCCGGTGGATTCGCGTGGCACGTTCCGACCTCCCGCCTGGCTGTACCCGGTGAAACAGTAACGGGACGCATCGGCACAACGGCGACGGCAAACGTTGGCGAACATCAAGTGCGACTGATGGCGGAAGGAGTGGGATTTGAACCCACGGAGGCCCGAAGACCTCAACGGCTTTCGAGGCCGTCCCATTCGTCCGCTCTGGCATCCTTCCGTCGTGCGAGGCTAGCGGCCGTCCGGGGCGGTCGGCGTTGGGTGGTCAGCTGCGCCGGGCGGCGAAGAACTCGACGAGCAGGGCGCCGCACCGGTCGGCTGCGACGCCGCTGACGACGGGGATGCGGTGGTTCAGGCGAGGATCGGCGACGAGGTTCATCAGCGAGCCGGCGGCGCCCGCCTTCGGGTCGGTGGCACCGTAGACGAGCCGTTCCATGCGGGCGTTGACCATCGCCCCGGCGCACATCGGGCACGGTTCCAGCGTGACGACCATCGTGCAGTCGTCGAGCCGCCAGTGTCCGACCACTTCGGCGGCATCACGGATGGCGAGCATCTCGGCGTGGGCCGTGGGGTCGCCGGTGAGCTCGCGCTCGTTGCCGCGGGCGGCGATGACAGCACCGTCCCGCACGATGACCGCTCCGACCGGGACGTCACCGTGATCGATCGCCAGGCGCGCCCGCTCGATCGCCAAATCCATCGCCTGGCTCCAGCGGTCGTCCGAGCTGTCCATCCTCGACCAGCGTACGAATCGCCGCTCCGTTGCGGCCACGCAGCTGGGCGATGGCGATGCCCGCCGACACGACGACGAGCCCGATCCATTGCACACCCGTCGGCACCTCGTCGAGGAAGAGCCACCCGAGAAAGGCGATCTGCAGCATCATCGTGTTGTTGATCACTGCCGACTCTCCGGCGTTGAGGTGGCGCAGCGACAGATTCCAGAGCGTGAAGGCGAGCGCCGTGTTGACGATCGCCAGCCACGCAATGATCACCACAGCCCGCATCGACAGCGACACGAATCCATCCACCGCCAACCCGGTGCCGAGCAGGAGGATGGCACCGACGGACATCGAGACCGTGGTCGTCACGAGTGGCGAGGTGTGCGCTGCGCGGTTGACCGAGCGTCCCATCAGACTGGCGGTGGTATTGGCGCCCAGGGCGATCACGGCCGCCGTGATCCCGATCGCCGTTGCCCCGAGATCGCCGCTGAGATAGGCCGCCGCGCCGATCGGCACGAGGACGGCGCCGAAGAGCAGATTGGTCGAAGGTGCTTCGCCGAGGAACCGACCCGACGCTCCGGCCACGACCAGCGGGGTGAGCGACAGCACCAAGCTGGTCGTCGCCACCGGCTGTGCTTCGACGGCGACGAAGACGGCGCCTTGGTTGATGGCGTAGAACACGACGCCGAGCAGTGCCAGCCGGCGCAGCGCAGGACCGGACAAGCCGCGCACCTCGGTTCGAGTCGCTGGTCGGGCAGCGGTGACGACACCGAGCAGCACGGCTGCGGCGACATAGCGCAACCCGGCGAACGTCAGCGGCGGGAGCTCCTCGTCGTCCATCCCGACGCGCATGATCACCCACGAGGAGCTCCACAACATCGTGACCAGGAAGGCCGCGAGGGCTGCCCGTTGGCGACTCATCAGAGATGGATACAGCATTTGCGCCACATATGGCGCCAATGCTGTATCGGACATGCGGCTGGTGACCGCTTGAGCGGAGGGAGTGGGATTCGAACCCACGGTGGGTTGCCCCACACACGCTTTCCAAGCGTGCCGATTCGGCCGCTCTCGCATCCCTCCCGGATGTTGCCGGACGGCCCATCGCCGCGGGGGCGGGCTGCCCGGGTGGACGAAGGGTAGCGGGCAGCTAGCGTGACGAGCGCCTGCGCTCGCCGGTCTGTCCGGTGGGTAGCGAGGTGACGGTCGGGTCCTGTGCAACGGGTGCCCGCGAACCAGGTCAGGACCGGGAGGTAGCAGCCTTCAGTGGTACCACCTGTGTGCCGCAGATCGCCTGGCCGTCGCCTCGGTGCTCACCGGACGCTGTGTCAACTTCCTTCGAAGCGCCATCGAGTGGCTCGCGTGGCGAACTCGTCCTCCCGCTCGATGACCGCCAGCGCCCGCTCCGGGACGACTTCGAACAGGAGGTTCTGCCGCAGGAAGTCGGCGCTGAGGTCCGGCGCCAGCGGGGCGTACTTGGCGAGGTAGCGGCCGATCCAGACCTCCCGCCGCTCACCATCGACGAGGTGGGCCCGACCCTCGACGGAGAGGCACTCGACGGTGTCCTCGGACGCAGCGACGAGCTGCGGATTGGCCGCCAGGTTGGCAGCCTTGCGCGAGCGCGGTCCGCAGGAGAAGGCGAGGCGCAACTCGTCGTCGTCCCACACCGCCCACACCGGAAGGGCGTGGGGCCGGCCCGACGCCGACACGGTGACGATCCAGTAGTTGCGGCTGTTGGTCAGGCGTTGGGCAGCCCAGGCCCACGGCAACGGCTGCCAGTCGGGTGTTTCGACCCCGTAGTCGGGCATGTACGGTCGCTCGCCGACCGGGTGGGCCATCGCCGAAACCGTACCTTGCGTGCCCGTCGGACCGCGGGCCAGCTGTGCGACGATGGCACAGCGATGACGGACGACGTCTACACCCACGGTCACCACGAGTCGGTGCTGCGCAGCCACCGCTGGCGGACTGCCGAGAACTCGGCCGGCTACCTGCTCGCGCACCTCCGTCCTGGTGACCGACTGCTCGACGTCGGTTGCGGGCCGGGCACGATCACGCTCGATCTCGCCGCTCGTGTCGCGCCGGGCGAGGTCGTCGGCATCGACGTCGCCGACGAAGTCGTCGCCGAGGCCGTGCCAGGCAGCCGAGGAAGCCGGCTGCGCCAACGTCTCGTTCGCCCGCGGGGACGCCTACGGCATCGAGGCCGCGGCGGGCTCGTTCGACGTCGTCCACGCCCACCAGGTGTTGCAGCACCTCGGCGATCCGATCGCCGCCCTCACGGAGATGCACCGAGTGTTGCGCCCAGGCGGACTGCTGGCCGTGCGTGACAGCGACTTCGGGGCGTTCGTGTGGGCACCGCACGACGAGCGGCTCGACCACTGGATGCAGCTGTACCACCGGGTCACCGAGCGCAACGGTGCGCAAGCCGACGCCGGGCGCTGGCTACCCGCCTGGGTGAGAGCCGCCGGGTTCACGGCTGCCACGGTCTCCACCTCGACGTGGACGTTCGCCGATCCTGCCGGCCGCGAATGGTGGGGCCAGCTGTGGGCGGATCGGGTGCGCCACTCGTCGTTCGCGACCCAGGCGAAGGAGTACGGGCTCACCGACGACGCCCAGCTCGCCGACATCGCCGACGCCTTCGAGTCGTGGGCGTCGCAGCCCGACGGCGTGTTCGTGGTCGTCCACGTCGAGGTGCTCGCCCGCACCCCGGCGTGAGTCAGTCGTCGCCGTCGGCGTCGTCGTCGAGCTCGGGATCGTCGAGCAGAGCGCCGGCCGAGCGCAGCTCCCGAACGTCCACGTCGTCACCGTTCCCCATCACCCCGGTGTAGATGCAGCGGGTGTCGTCGAACGGCGTGGAGTCACGCTCGGCCTCGGCGTCGGCCAACTCGTCGGAGTCGGACAGCAGCCGTTCGTCCTCGAGCTCGGTGACGAGCGCTTCGTCGTGGTCGACGATGTCCTCGTACTCGTCGAGCTCGTCCGTGCTCATCACCCACAACCGTAGTTCCGCAGGAACACGCCGTCATCCGGCGGCAGTCACGACCGGCGCGAAGCGAGCGCAGCCGCCCGGGTGACGAGCTCGGGCGCCTGCAGCCGTGCGGCCATCGCCGGGAATTCGGCGGTCGGGCCTGACCAGCGCCACGAGTCGACGGTGCCGACGTCGATGTCGGTGACGAGGGTGGCGAGCCGGCGGAAGAGCAGCGCCAGCTCGAAGTTGTCCTGCAACGTGGCGGCCAGCTTGACCGAGCCGCGCAGCCCGGCGACGTCCCACTGGCCGGCCGCCGCGGGGATCTGCTCGAGGTGCCGGTAGCGGGCGAGCACGCTGGCGGCGCTGCGCGCGCCCCACCCTGGGAGACCGGGGAACCCGTCGCTGGAGTCGCCGACCAGCCCGAGATAGTCGGGGATCGACGATGGCTCCACTCCGAACTTGGCGACGACGCCGTCGTGGTCGATCAGCTCCCGCTTGCGGCGGTCGAACTGGACCACCCGGCGGCCGCGCACGCACTGGCCGAGATCCTTGTCGGGGGTGAGGATCAGCACCTGCTCGACGGTGTCGTCGGCATCGGCGACGAGGGCGGCCGCGCCGAGGGCGTCGTCGGCCTCGTGCTCGACCATCGCCCACACGGTCACGCCCATCGCCTCCAGCGCCTCCTCGACGAGGCTCGAGCTGGCTGAGCAACTCTGGAGGCATTCCAACGCTCGACTTGTAGCCGGGCCACAGGTCGTTGCGGAAGCTCTCGATGACGTGGTCGCTGGCGACGCCCACGTGGGTGGCACCCTCGTCGAGGAGCGCCAGCGTGGACCTCAGCACGCCGATCGTCGCCGCGTTCTCCCGTGGGTCGTCGCGCATCATCCGCCCGAAGTGCTGGCGGAACAACTCGTACGTGCCGTCGACCAAATGGACGCGCATCGCGGAAGACGCTAGGCGCTCGTGGTCGTCGTCGCCGCAGTCGGCGGCGCTGCGGTGGTCGTGGCGCCGCCGTGGTCGCTGCGGTCGTCGGTGCGGGTGTCGTCGGCGCCGCGGTGGTCGTCGGTGCGGCGCTGTCGGAAGGGACCGTCTCCAACGTGGCGTTGATCTCGGCGATGTCCGCCCACACCGCTTCGTCGTCGTAGCCGAAGGCGAACAAGCGCGACGCCGAGCAACCCCTCATCGATCGACAGCTGCATCCGCTGCCGCGCGCCCTCGGCGTCGACGTAGTGGACCTCGCGGGTCTGCGTGCACGACGTGTCGCCCTCGGTGAAGGTCAACTGATACGTGAACGACGACTCGCCGGTCTCGTCGTTGGGTCGAACGTCGGCGTCGCGTCGCGCCGGGCGATCAGGTCGCTCGACGGAGTCGAGCTGCACCGCGGTGTCGCCGTCGGCGCCGTCTGGGCATTCGCCGTCCGTCGCGGTCACCCAGTTGCGCCCGTAGAGCGGGATGCCGAGGACGAGCTTCTCCGGCCCGCCGGCGGCCTCGATGCTGCCGTCGACGATGTCGCTCGACCCAGTCGATCGGGGCGATCGGTCCCGGTTCGGCGGACGGAGTAGTCGTAGGCGATGAACCCGGATGGCGTCGACGTGCGGGGCGATCGAACCGTAGTCGTACACCCAGTAGCCGCTGTCCTCCGTACGGCCGGCGTCGACCACCAGGGGACGCTGACCGTGAGGAGTCGACCGTCGGCGTGGAGGCGGGCGCCCGAGCTCGGTGATGAACGTGACCCAGTTCGGTCGAGTCGTCGCCCACGTGTCCCGGTCGTCGTCGAAGGCGAAGTTCTCGTAGTTGATGTCGATGCCGGCGAAGTCGTTGCTCGCCGCGAACTCGGCGATCGCCTGGACGTGGGCCGCCCGCTCGACCGGGTCGGCGAGCATGGCAGCCATCACGCCGGCTTCCGTGGCGTCGGTGATCGAGGCGACGAGCGGGATTCCCCGGTAGCGGGCCTCGTCGAGGAACTCTTCTGTCGCTTCACGCTCCTCGTCGGTGTCGACGCGTCCGCTCAGATCGATGATCGATACCCCACGCGCCTCGTACCAGAACGGGGAAACCTGGTGGAAGACGTTGGCTCGGTCGGGGAGTTGGGGCGTTGATTCGTCGAGCTCCCAATCGGGAGCCCAGGCGTGGACGTTGAATGCCCCCGGGTCGTAGGTCGGCCTGGTGTCGCGGATGGCGAACCACCAGACCCCGCCGGCGCAGGAGGAGCAGGACGGCGGCCGCGAGGGCGGCAAGCAGTCCGCGGCGTGTCGCCGAGCCGGGCTGCGGCGCGTCGGCGCCGCGGCGGTCGGCGCCTCCGGCTCGCTGGGTGACGGTCGAACCGGGGGTGGCGGGGTGCGCTCGACGTACTCGCCGAGCAGTTCCGGGGTGACACCCTGCAACGTCGACAGCACCACGCGGTGCGGCGCCTCCGGGATCGGGACGAGGTTGCGCACGGCCGACCACGACACACCCGGCCGCTTCGGCCGAGGCGATGCCGATCGGCGAGTCCTCGATCGCCACACACGCCAGCGGATCGACACCGAGCTCCTCGGCGGCGCGGCGGTACGGCTCGGGATGGGGCTTGCCGTTCATCACCATGTCGCCGGTGATCACGGTTTGGAACGAGTCGTGGCGGCAGCTGCTCGACGACTTCGTCGGCGAGGCGCTTCCACGACATCGTCACGAGCGCGCACGGGACCCCGCGCAGCTTGAGGGCGGCGAGCAGCTCGCGAGCCCCGGGTCGCCACGGGATCCGCTCGCGTACCATCGCTGCGACAGCGTCGGACAGCTTGTCGACGATGTCGTGCGGGCGCAGCGCGCACGCCGCCACGGGTGCGGATCACCTCGGCAGCGTCCATCAGGTCGAAGCCGACGATCGACATGGCGTCCTCGTCGGTCCACCGTCCGCCGTACGCGGCGACGAGCTCGTGCTCGCAGCGGATCCAGTACGGCTCGGTGTCGATCAGCGTGCCGTCCATGTCCCACAGGACGGCCGCCGGTACAGAAGTCACGTGCTCTTGGACGAGCTCGATCAACGTCCCGAAGCTGCCCTTGGGATGGATGAACGCCACGGTCGTGCCGCGGCTGCCGGGACGCGGGGCGGCGTCGATCGGGGTCGCCCCCGCTGCCTTCATCGACTCCAGCGCGGCCGCGCAATCGGCGACCCGGTAGCCAATGTGGTGGAGGCCTTCGCCACGCTTGTCGAGCGCCTTGGCGACCGGGGAGTCGTCGCGAGTCGGCGTGAGCAGCTGGACGTAGCTGTCGGCGACCTTGAGCAGGGCCTCCTCGACGCCGTCGCGACTCGACGACCTCACGATGATCGACCGTGGCCCCGAACGCCCTGCGCGTAGAAGTCGATGGCCGCCTCGAGGTCGCGCACGGCGATGGCGACGTGGTCGATCTCGGTCAGACAGCATGGCAGACCAGTCTCGCACGCAACCCGGAAACTCCACCGGCACCCTGTTCCGTTCAGGCGCCGTGGCGGCGGAACAGCGTGATCTTGTCCTCGCCGATGCGCTGGCGCTTCTCCGGGTCGTCGATGCCGAGGCCTTCGCGAGGGAGCGAGGCAGAGCACGCCGATCTTGCCCTCGTGCTCGTTGCGATGGACGGACCGGGCGGCGGCGCCGACGTCGGTGAGCGGGTGCACCGCCGACAGCAGCGGTTGGATCCGTCCCTGGTCGATCAGCCGGTTGGCTGCCCACGCCTCGGCGTAGTTGGCGAAATGGCTGGAGATCAGCCGCTTCAACTTCATCCAGAAGTGGCGGTTGTCGAACTCCACCATGTAACCCGAGGTCGCCGCGCATGTGACGACGGTGCCTCCCCGCTTGCACGTGAAGATCGAAGCCCCCATCGTCTGGCGCCCGGGGTGCTCGAACACGATGTCGGGGTCGTCGCCGATGAGGTCACGGACACGCTTGCCGAAGCGCCGCCACTCACCTTCGTCCTGGGTGTGCTCGTCGCGCCAGAACTGGAAGTTCTCCGCCTTGCGGTCGATCACCGCCTCGACGCCCAGCTCGTTGAGCAGCTTCACCTTGTCCGGTGACGAAACGACGCCGACCGGCGTACCGCCGCCGTTGAGGACGTATTGCACGGCGTAGCCGCCGATCCCGCCGGTCGCACCCCACACGAGGACGGAGTCGCCCTGCTTCATCCGGGCGCCGTGCTCGCCGACGAGCATGCGGTAGCTCGTCGAGTTGCACAGGGCGTTGACCGCCGCCTCCTCCCAGGTGAGGTGGGTGGGCTTGGGCATCAGCTGGTTGGCCTTGACGAGCGTCAGGTCGGCGAGGCCGCCGAAGTTCGTCTCGAATCCCCAGATCCGCTGGTTCGCCGCCAGCATCGAGTCGTCGTGACTGCTCGGGTCCTGGTCGTCGACGGAGTTGCAGTGGATCGTCACCCGGTCGCCTGGCCGCCAGTTGCGCACCGCCGAACCGACGCGGAGCACCACCCCGGAGGCGTCGGAGCCGACGACGTGGAAGTCCTCGGCGTGGCGCGCCCCCCACTCACTCTCCTTGCCGAGACGGTCGAGGAACCCAAACGTCGGGAGCGGCTCGAAGATCGATGTCCACACCGTGTTGAAGTTGATGCTCGACGCCATCACTGCGACGTAGGCCTCGTCGGGTGCCAGGTCCGGTGTGGCGACGTCGCCGATGTGCAGGCTCTTCGCCGGGTCCTTGTCCCGCGATGCCAGCCCGTCGAACATGCTGGCATCGGCGCGCTGAACGAACGCGGCTCGATAGTGCTCGGGGATCGGGAGGTTGGCGATCTCCTCGCTCGTCGCCCCCGCCTCGATCGCCTGGAGGATCTGCTCCATCCGGTGATGTTACCGACGGGTAGCAATCGCGCCAGCCCCAATCAAGGGCATGTTCAACCGATGGGTGCTTTGGGGTCCGTTCCGTCCCCTAGGCACCCATCGGTCGTGGGGACCACGTCCGCAGATGCAACGGTCGCCGACCCGGCCACGAGGACGGTCAACGCAACACCCACGACAATCTTGCCGACGGCGAGCCGGCGTGGAACGCCGCCACGACTCCTCGTGCTCACCGTGACAAAACCCTCGGCAATCTCATGTCGTCTTGACGATGACCACCGTGCACGGGGCGTTATGGGCGACCTTGTTCGGGACACTGCCGAGCAGGAAGCGCTTCGGCCCACGCATGCCCTTGTTGCCGACGACGACAGCTTCGGCGCCGACTTCGGCGGCAATGGCGACGATCGCATCCCCGGGGTCGGTCTCGGCGGCGTGGGTCTGCACCTTCAGGCCCTTGCTGCGGGCCATCGCCGCTGCACTGTCGAGAATGGTGTCGATCTTCGTGCGGGTGTCGACGTACCAGTGCTCGGCCTCGGTGCCGACCTTGACCGCGCCACCGCTCGATCGATAGGCGCTGACGATGTGCAGCGTGCCGCCGTTGATCGCGGCAAGGTCCATGGCGTGGCGCAGCGCCAACTTGGCCGTGTCCGAGCCGTCCGTGCCCACGACGATGCTCGAATACATGTTTGCCTCCACGCGGGTCTGCCGACGGGGCGATCGTAGGCGACCGGCGATTGTCGGGCGGCGAAGGAATAGGAGGCGAGTACCGTGCTGTCCATGCCAGGTTCGTACCTCGTCGCCGGCGCCCGCACGCCGATCGGCAAGCTATCCGGCGCCCTGTCGCCACTGGCCGCCGCCGACCTCGGCGGCGTTGCGATCGCCGCCGCGCTCGAGCGGGCGGGCGTGGCCGCCGACGACGTCGACCATGTCGTGGTCGGCCAGGTCTTGATGGCAGGTCAGGGTCAGGTCCCGTCGCGGCAGGCCGCGGTTAAGGCAGGCATTCCGATGCGGGTCCCCGCCGTCAACGTCAACAAGGTCTGTCTCTCCGGGCTCAACGCCATCTATCTCGCCGACCAGATGATCGCCGCCGGCGAAGCCGACGTCGTCGTCGCCGCCGGCATCGAGTCGATGACCAACGCGCCATACCTCGCCGACGGTGCGCGGATGGGCTTCCGCTATGGCAACACCGAGCTGCGCGACTCGATCATCGCCGACGGTCTGTGGTGCGCGTTCGACGCCTGTCTGATGGGCCTCGGCACGGAGCGCTACACAGCCGACTCGATCAGCCGCGACGCTCAGGACGCCTTCGCGGCGTTGTCCCACGAGCGCTGCCGCAGCGGCGATCAAGGAGGGCCGTCTGGCCGAGGAGATCTCCCCGGTGTCGATCGCCCAACGCAAGGGCGACTACCATCGTCGTCGAGCACGACGAGGGTGTGCGTCCGGAGACCACCGTCGAGAGTTTGAGTGCCCTGCGCCCGGCGTTCGATGCGCAGGGAACGGTGACCGCCGGCAACGCCAGCCAGCTTTCCGACGGGGCCAGCGCAGTCGTGGTGATGTCGAAGGCCGAGGCCGAGCGCCGGGGCGTCGCGCCGCTCGGCGAGTTCGTGTCCTACGGGATGGTCGCCGGACCCGACTCGGCGTCGCTGCTGCACCAGCCGAGCGGGGCAATCGATGCCGCCCTCGCTCGGGTCGAGTTGACGGTCGGCGACGTCGACCTGTTCGAGATCAACGAGGCCTTCGCGGCCGTCGGGCTGGCATCGATGGCCGACCTCGGCATCTCATCGGACGTCGTCAACGTCAACGGGGGGGCGATTGCCCTCGGCCACCCGATCGGGATGAGCGGCAACCGCCTGGCCCTGACGCTGCTGTGCGAGCTGCGCCGGCGCGGCGGGGGCACCGGCGCAGCTGCGCTGTGCGGCGGCGGCGGCCAAGGTGACGCCCTGATCGTCCGCACCGTCGCCTGATTGGTCCGACGCGGACGGGAACCACGACACATCGTCTGCCCGGCAGCGGCGCGCAGCACGTAGCGGTGGGTTGTCGCCGGCTGCAGATCAGCGCTGAGGGAGGCATTGTTGGTGCCCGGGGCGAACTGGATGCGCTGGGCGCCGCCTCCCCCGGGTCCGCCTGGGTTGCCCGTTCCGGCGGGGATGCGCACGGTGTGAGCGGAGCCTGCGGATTCCGGCTCTCCTGACTATTGCGTGGGTGCGCACCGCTCGCTGCGTCGAGGTTGCATGCTCTGGAAGTCGTCGCTGCCGAGGGCGCCGACAAGTGCCGACGCAGCGGTCACGAAACGGCCCTGTCACGAAACGGCCCGTATCGTCGGCACTTCGGCAGCGTGCGGAAAGGCTGGCTCTTCTGATTGATCCGTGCGTCGAGTCGTCGCGCCGCACGC
>CAVSZO010000046.1:0-178247 GCA_963732335.1 Ilumatobacteraceae bacterium
CACAGAATGAGCGTTCGAGTCCTGCCCATTGCGGCGGTCGGTTCGGTCGTCGCGCTCGGCGGCGCCCTAGCTCTCGGGTACCCGGACCCGGAGGGTTCCGCCGCACCCACGTCCGTAGACCAATCCACCGTCGCGGTCGACGGCAGCGAGCCAATCCGAGCCGCCGTCGACGAGCTCGTCGACTGCATCCACGACCACGGCGCGCCCGACTACCCGGACATCGAGGTCGGCGACGACGGCCTGCCGGTCCTACCTGCTGGCGCACCTCCGCTGCCGGCGGAGGTCGAGGAGGCGTGCGCGCCGATCGCCGCCAGGATCGGGGACCTCGCTGACGACGCCCTGCGGCACGCCGGCTCCGAGCTGGAGCGGCTCGACCCCTACGACGTCGTGCTCGACGCCTTGGACACTCATCAGCTCGTGGCGCTGGGCGAGTTCCACCTGTGCCAGGAGTACCACGACTTCCTGCAGGCGCTGCTGCTGCATCCGGAGTTGCCCGCCAAGGTCGACGACATCGTCGTCGAGTTCGGCAACGCCCTCTACCAGGACGTCGCCGACCGCTTTGTCCTCGACCTCGAACCGGTGAGCGACACCGAGCTGTCGCAGATCTGGCGCAACACGATCGGCGGGCGCACCTACTGGGACGCGCCGGTATACGAACAGTTCTTCCGAACCGTGCGGGCCGTCAACCGGGCGCTCCCCGAGCACGAGCGCATCCGCGTCCTGCTCGGCGACCCACCAGTCGACTTCTCGGCGATCCAAAGTGCGGCCGACGCCGACGAGCTGCCGGCGCCGGGGGAACACGACACATTCTTCGCCGACAGGTCGAGCGCGAGGTTCTGGCCGAAGGTCGGCATGCTCTGCTGATCGCCGGCGCCGACCACCTGCGCCGCGGCGAAGTCCACCAACGACAATCCGGACCAGGGGAAGCCGGCACGCTGCTGTCCCGCGATCACCCGGACGCGGTGTTCGTCATCGACCCGCTCCCGTTCAATGAACGCGACGGCGAGGACGCCCACGACTGGGTCGAGACGGCCTTGGAGTCCTGGCCACGTCCCTCGATGGCGCTGATCGACGGCACCTGGCTCGCCGCCCAGCCGATCGACTACCGCGCCCTCGAACCCGATCTGACCTTCGGCGACCAAGTCGACGCCGTCCTCTGGCTCGGCCCGGAGACGACGCTCACGGCCTCGCAGGCCGATCCCGAGATCTACCGCTCCGGCGACTACGCCAGCGAGCTGGCGCGGCGCAGCGCGATCCTCAGCGAGATCGAAGGTCAGCCCATCGACTACGTCGCCGAGGGCTTGGCCCTCTCCACCGCGCCGCCCGGCGTCCACGACGGCCGCAACGCCCTCGGCGAGCTCTACGCCGACTAGCGCGACGTCATGCAGTTGGCCATGCCGGTTCAGCCCTCGAGGCGCTCCACGAGGGTCACCTCGACCGTGTCGCCGGCTTGCTTGGCGATCGCCTTGCGCACGTCGGCCTTGATCGGCAGTTTGTGGGTGCCGTCACCCATCGCCATGAACGAGCTGCGCAGCGGATGGCCGTCGACGGTGCCGCGGACCTTGACGAGCCGCGGGTTCCGAAGTACTCGACGGAATCCGGCATGACGACGTAGGTCCAACCACCCTTTTCTGGGCTCTTCTGCAGCGTCGCGCTGAAGTGCTTGTCGAGCATCGCTCACCGGAGCTCCTTTCGTCTGAACTCACGAGGGTTCAGACGTCGCCAGCTCGGTGCAACTCATCGGCCACGCCCGGAAACCCAATTGATCGCCGTGGCGGCCGTCTGCTCGACTCGAGACGACTGATCACCGAGGAGAGCGAGATGCGCGAAGCGTACGTGTCCATCCATCCGGAACTTGCGAGCACTGCAAAGGACATGACGCTTCATGCACACGTTGAACCTCGGGATCCTGGCCCATGTCGACGCCGGTAAGACCAGTCTGACCGAGCGGCTGCTCTACGCCGCCGGCGTCATCGACGAGATCGGCAGCGTCGACAAAGGCAGCACGCGGACCGATTCGTTGGAGTTGGAACGCCGGCGAGGCATCACCATCAAGTCGGCGGTCGTTTCGTTCGTTGTCGGCGACGTCGCCGTCAACCTGATCGACACTCCCGGCCACCCGGATTTCATCGCCGAGGTGGAGCGCGTGCTCAACGTCCTCGATGGCGCCGTGCTGGTGATCTCCGCCGTCGAGGGTGTGCAGGCGCAGACCCGTGTGTTGATGCGGACCCTGCAACGACTGCGCATCCCGACCATTCTCTTCGTCAACAAGCTCGACCGCGGGGGCTCCGATCATCGTCGCGTTGTGCAGCACATCGCCGACCGCCTGTCGCCGGCGATCATCCCAATGGGCGCGGTGCGCGCCGAAGGCACTCGCGACGCTGCGTTCACGCCCTATCGCTCGACCGACGCCAGCTTCACGGCGGCGCTCGCCGAGCTCCTCGCCGAACGTGACGATGCACTGCTGGCGGCCTATGTCGACGACGCCATGACCGTGTCGTACGACGAGCTCCGCAGCGATCTCGCGACCCAGACGAGGCAGGCCATGGTGCATCCGGTGTTCTTCGGGTCGGCGATCACCGGCGCCGGTGTGGAGCCGCTGATCGACGGTGTCGCCGAGTTGCTCCCCGGTGAAACCGGCGACGTCGACGGCCCCGTCGTCGGGCACCGTGTTCAAGGTCGAGCGGGGACCGGCCGGAGAGAAGATCGCCTACGTGCGCCTGTTCGCTGGGATCGTACGAACGCGGGATCGGCTGCACATCGGTGGCCACGAACGCAAGGTCACTGCGATCAGCGTGTTCGACCGCGGATCGTCGGTCCCGGGTGCGTCGATCGTCGCCGGACAGATCGGCCGGCTGTGGGGCCTCGGCGATGTCCGGATCGGCGACGTCCTCGGCGCGGCATCGACTACCGCGAATGGTCACTACTTCGCCCCGCCGACACTGGAGGCGGTGGTGGTCCCGCGCCGGCGGGCCGACAACGGTGCCCTCCACGCCGCGCTCGCCCAACTCGCCGAGCAGGATCCGTTGATCAACCTTCGTCAGGACGACGTCCGTCAGGAGACCTTCGTGTCGCTGTATGGCGAGGTGCAGAAGGAGGTCGTCCAGGAGACGCTGGCGACCGACTTCGACCTCGACGTCGAGTTCCGTGATTCGACGACGATCTGCATCGAGCGGCCGATCCGCAGCGCTGACGCCATCGAGATCATGGGCACGCCGCCCAATCCGTTCCTCGCCACGATCGGACTGCGCGTCGACCCGGCGGCACTCGATTCAGGCGTCGAGTTCCGGTACGAGATCGAGCTCGGGGCGCTCCCGTTGGCATTCCACCGAGCCATCGAGGAGACCGTCCACGAGACGCTCCGCCAAGGGCTCTACGGCTGGCAGGTCACCGACTGCACGGTGACGTTGACGCACTCGGGCTACGCGCCGCGGCAGAGCCACGCCCACGCGACCTTCGACAAGAGCATGTCGAGCACCGCAGGGGACTTCCGCAACCTGACCCCGCTCGTGCTGATGACCGCCCTCCAGCAGGCCGGCACGATGGTCCACGAGCCGTTCCACCGCTTCCACCTGGAGATCCCAGCGGACACACTGGGCCCGATCTTTCCCGCCCTGACCAAGCTGGGCGCCGTCCCGGCGTCCCCCGAACTTCGCGGCACGACCTGCACGCTGGACGGGCGGATCCCGGCGGCGAGAGCGCGCGACCTCCAGCAACAGCTTCCGGCATTGACTCGCGGCGAAGGCGTCGTGGAGTTCGCATTCGACTCGTATCAACCTGTCGTCGGACCCATCCCGACCCGGCGGCGCACCGACCACAACCCACTCGATCGCAAGGACTACCTCCTGCACGTGCAGCGACGGGTCTAGGCCACCGTCGGTGAGTGTCGCAGCTCGGGCGGCAACTCGTGGCCTTCGAGGGCGGCGGCCAGGACGTCGGGGAACTGCTCCGGCGTGCACGTCGCGACGTGGGCGCCAAGGGCCGCGAGCGCCGCCGCCTCGTGGTGGTTGGCAACAGGTGCGCCCTCGTCGGAGAGGGCGAGCAGGACGAACACGGTGACACCGCTGCGCACGAGCACATCGACGCGGTTCCGCAAGACGCCGATGTCGCCACCCTCGAACAGATCGCTCACGAGGATGAGCAACGTCTCGCCCGGACGGGTGATCAGCCGCTGGCAGGCTCCGAGGGCGTTGCCGATGTCGGTGCCGCCGCCGAGCTGCACGCCGAACAGGACGTCGACTGGATCGTCGAGGGATTCGGTGAGGTCGATGGCGGCGGTGTCGAAGGCGACGAGCGAGGTGCGCAACGCCGGCATGCGGGCGAGCAGGCAGGCGAACAACGAGGCGTGGACCACACTGTCGGCCATCGAACCACTCTGGTCGAGGGCGATCACGACATCACGGGCGAGCGACGGGCTGCGCCGGCCGTATCCGATCAGGCGCTCGGGGACGACCGTCCGTTGATCAGGGAGCCAGTGGCGCAGGTTGGCGCGGATCGTGCGCATCCAATCGATGTCGGCGGGGCGCGGTCGATGACTCCGTGCCGTTCTGGCAAGCGCTCCAGCGACCGCTGCCCGCGTACGGTCGGCGAACCGCTGACGCATCGTCTCGAGCACGCCGGCGATGATCTGCCGGGCCGTGTCCTTGGTCGCCTCGGGCAGCAGGCGGTTGAGCTCGACGAGCACGCTGACGAGATGGACGTCGGGCTCCAGCTCGGCGAGCAGTTCTGGTTCGAGCAGCAGATGGGTGAGGTCGAGTCGTTCGACGGCGTCGCGTTGGAGCACCTGCACGACGGGTACGGGGAAGTACCGGCGGATGTCGCCGAGCCAGCGTGTCACCGCCGGAGCCGATCGCCCGAGACCGCCGACACGACGTCCGCGTGCCGCGTTGCCCCGTGCCCGCTCCTCGCCCTCGTCGTACAGCGCACCGAGGGCGGCGTCGATGCGGCTGTCGTCGCGATCGAGACGGGCAGCCGTGCCGTCGCCGTCGCCGCCTCCGAGCACGAGGCGCCAGCGACGCACTCGTTCGGCGTCTGACACGCGCGGCCGCAGGTCAGTGTTCACGGACCCTCCAGCCCCAGCATCAGCCGCACGGTGGCGATCCCGGCCGCTGCCCGCTCGTCGTCGACATCACTGCCGAACGTGGTGATTTGAGCGCGTTGCCTCGTGGTCACGAGCACGCCGAGCTGGCGGCGTTCGGCCGGCTCGAACGCCCCGAACGTCCGGCGCAGCAGCGCCACGGTGTCGACGAACACGTCGTTCGTCATCGTCGAGATCCACGTGTCGACGATGCCGAGCAGGCCGGCGTCGTGGACCAGCACGGTGCCGCTACCGGCGAGGAATCCTTCGACGAAACGGGCACCCTCGGCGGCGGGCGTGCCTGGCGTCAGCGCCCGACCGACCCGCTGCGACACGGCGTCGGCGTCCCACGATCCGGCGTCGTGGAGCAGCCGAGTCGCCCGGCCGCGCACCAGTCCATGGATTCCCCTCCCGTCGGCGAGCTTGGCGAGGGTGGCGGGAAGGTCGTCGTGACGGGCCGTGTGGTCGAGCATCGCCAGTGCCCCTTGGAGGCCGCTGAGCCGCTCGATCATCGCCGCCGCGGCGTCATCGTCGAGATGCCGGCAGGCGAGCTCGAGGCCGGCGACCACCCGCACGACGACCTCGTCGACGACCGTCGTGAGGGCCACCGAGTCCGAGCCACGCACGTCGCCGTAGCGCAGCGCCGAAGCCAGGGGCACGAGAGCGTCGATCAGATCGGCGACGTCGGGAGCGGTCGCGGCGAGCGTGCCGAGGGCGTTCGCAGCAGCCCGGGCACCGTCCGGGAGATCAGCGAGCAAGGCGTCCGTCACGAGCGATGCGGCGTGCGCCAGCCGCGTGGTCGCCCCCGCTTGCTCGACGACCATGGCCGTCGCCGCGTCGACGAGGGTCGTCCCGTAGCTCGCGCATTCGACAAGGCGCACGGACATCACCGGGTCCCAGGCCAGTGACCACGTCTCGCCGAACGTGCTGCGGCTGCCGCCCCCCTCCTCGAGCGTGCCCCACTCGCACGCCGAGGATGCCGAGGCGGTGGAGGAGGTGGGACCGGCGGCGCCCGGCCGGCGTGCGGAGATCGAGAACGACCTGGCGCCGTTCGCTGCGGGGAACCAATCGCGCCGCCTTCTGGGCGGCGCGGACGTCGCGAGCCAAGGGAACCTGAGGTGCCTCGGCGGGCACGTCGCCCGTGGCATCACCGACCGTCAACTCGTCGATCACCCGGGCAACCGCCTTGTCAGGCGACAGCGAGAGGACGGCAGACGCGGCGTCGAGGACTTCGGCGAGGCCGCTGCGCGGCCGTCCCCGGATGGCCGCAAGGGCGTCGGCGAGCCGCGACGCGGCGATCAGGTGATCCGGCGAGGCGGCGAGGCCGTGGCTGCGTAGCGCCACTGCGGCGTCGACGAAGAAGCGGGCGACGCCCGATGGTCCGGGATGGTGGAAGACGTGGCGGTACCAGCCCGGTGTGGCGACACCAGCGGCGTAGCCGGAGCGCCGCTGCAAGCGACGGTCGGTCCACGGCACCCAGGCGACCGCGGCTTTGGAGTGGTTGGTGCGGGTCGCCGACGCTTCGCGCAAGCACCGCGCGGTCCGCGGTCGCCGTCGTCGACGCCGGGTCGAGCGCCGGCACGTGCCACGCTCCGCACACCACCGCGACGATGGCCGCTGCCGGCCAGCGCCGCCCGAATCGCCGTCCGCATGTGGGCCTCGCGGACCATCTCGCTCGGCGACGTCTGCTCGCTGCCGCGAACCGCTGCCATCGCCGCAGCAATCGCAGCAAAGGCCGGAGCGCCGTCGCCGCGGTGTTCGACGACATCCTCCCACCAGCGCTCGGCATCCGGCTCGCCGGACGCGGCGGCAAGCGCACCGATCGGATCGAGGGTGGCGTCGTCGGGCAGCTCCGCGGCGATGACCCCCGGTGAGGGCCCAGGACATCGGGACGTCGATTGGCACGAGCGGTACGCCCCGGGCAGCGGCCCAGCGCGCCGCCTGCCACTCCGGGCTGAAGTCCGCCAGCGGCCAGAAGGCGGCACGGGAGACGTCGTTCGGGAGGTACCCGAGGAGCGCCACCGGAGGCACCAGCCGATCGTCGGCGACCCATGGCAGCACCGCGGCGCAGTCCGCCGGCAGCTCGACGAGGACGGCATCCGGTCGGATCTCGTCGAGGGCGCGGAGCACGGACCGGGCCGACCCCGGACCGTGATGTCGGACACCGAGGAGGTGCAGCCGGCCGTCAGCCGATCTCGCGGCAGGCGGCGTAGAAGTCGCTCCAGCCGTCCCGATCGCGCACCACCCCCTCGAGGTACTCACGCCAGGCGATCTCGTCGTGCACCGGATCGCGGACGACAGCACCGACGATGCCGGCGGCGACGTCGCTCGGGGCCAGATCACCGTCGCCGAAGTGCGTGGCGAGGGCCAGCCCGTTGGTGATGACCGAGATCGCCTCGGCGCTGGACAACGTGCCGCTGGGAACCTTGAGGCTCGTTCGCCCGTCGGCGGTGCGCCCTTCGCGCAACTCCCGGAAGATCGTCACGACCCGCTCGATCTCCTCCGAGGCGGTTGGGACCGCCGGCAGGTCGAGGGCGGCTCCGAGCTCGGCGACGCGACGGGAGACGATCGCCATCTCCTCGGCCGCAGTCGCCGGCAGCGGGAGCACGACGGTGTTGAAGCGGCGGCGCAGGGCGCTCGACATCTCGTTCACGCCACGGTCGCGGACGTTGGCCGTGGCGATGAGGTTGAAGCCGCCGACGGCGGCCAGCTCGGTGCCCAGCTCGGGGATCGGCAGCACCTTCTCGGAGAGGATCGTGACGAGAGCGTCCTGCACCTCCGACGGCATGCGGGTCAGCTCCTCGACGCGGACGAGCTCACCTGCGCCCATCCCGCGGTAGACAGGACTCGGCACGAGCGCCTCCTCGGTCGGTCCTCGCGACAACAGCAGGGCGTAGTTCCAGCCGTAGCGCAGCGATTCCTCGGTGGTCCCGGCGGTGCCCTGGACGAGCAGCGTCGAGTCGCCGCTGATCGCCGCGGCGAGATGCTCGCTCACCCAGGTCTTCGCCGTACCCGGCACTCCGAGCAAGAGCAACGCTCGATCGGTCGCCAACGTGGCCACGGCGATCTCGATGAGGCGACGTTGGCCGATGTACTTGGGGGTGATCTCGGTGCCGTCGTCGAGCCGGCCACCCATCAGGTAGGTGACGACGGCCCACGGCGACAACTTCCAGTGCGGTGGCCGCAGCCGTTGATCGACGGCCGCCAGGGCGGCGAGCTCGTCGGCGTAGGCCACCTCGGCGTGCGGGCGAAGCGGGGTGGATTCGCTCACGCCGGCGCCTCCGTGGATGCCGCTTGCAGCTCGACGAGCATCTCGACTCGCATCGTGGCGAGCTCGATCAGGGCCTCCCACAACGCCAGCGGAGCGGCGTCGTCGCCGGCCTCGTCGAGGACGTCGCGGCCACTGCGCAGGGCGGCGATGACCGTGGGCAGCGATGTCCGCGTCCATCCGCGCGACGACGTTGAGCAGGACGGCGCGGTGCGACCAGCGGAACGCCCCCGAGATCAGCCCGTTGGTCAGGGCGGCCGCCAGGGTGCCGGCGTCACCGCCCAACAGCGGTTCGATCTCGGCCGGCACCGGAAGCGGCCGGATGGCGCCGGTCGGCGGCGCAACGGTGGCTGCCGGCGGGTTCGAGGTCGGGGACGTGGTCGACGAGCCACGCGGCCTGGGCGCCACCCCACGCGAGCACGGCGTCGGCGAGTACCTGGCTGCGACGGTGACGCCGCAGCAACGCAACGAGGACGTCGGGAGCCGGCCGCCACCCCCTCGCCGCGGCGACCGCAAGCCACTCCGCTTCGAGCACCGGCCAATTGGACACAATCAGCTTCCAGCGCCCGACGGCTGCCTGGGGCAGGACCGGACGGTCGTCGGGATCGGGCGGCATCAGCAGTGGGCGCGGCAGCAGCGGTGTGGCGCCACAGCGCTGGGCCACGACGGTTGCGGCAACGGCCGCCAGCAACCGTCCCTGCGGCGTCGTCCGCTGGGCGTCGGCGACGGTGTCGGCGAGCAGCCCGGCGGGCAGTTCGGGCGGATCGCGTCGATCGGTGCCGAGCAGCCCGACGGTGACGAGTCCGTCCCAGGTGTCGGCGAGCTGCACCATCACGCCGCGCTCACGAAGCTGGAGTCGGCACGCGGGCCGATGTCGATCGTGCGATCGTCGAGGAACACGGTGAGCGGCACGACACCACGGGGAGTCCACTCGACCGCCAGCGTTGTCGGTCGCCCGGCCGACGCGGCGAGCAGCGTGGCGACGGAATCTCCCCGCGCCGACTCCGGCGCGATCAGCAGCGAGCCAGTGTCGTCGGTGAGCGCCCAGTCGCCGTCGACACGGGTGATCGCCGCGGTGACGAGGGCAGGGACACGCTCGAGCCACGGCTCCTCGGTGAGCACGGCACCGACCAGCTCGCAGGCTCCCAAGGTCGTCACCGCTGCTTGCGTCGCCGTGGTGAACGTCGTCGTCGCGGTCTCGTCGACGTCGGTAACGACGCCCACGAGGGCGCGCTGGGCCGAGCCCGGGTAGCGGTGCAGATCGGCATGGACGACCGTCCCGACCGGCAGCGAGGCGTCGAGGGCCTGGCGGTAGGCAGCGAATGACAGCACCATCGCCCATGCTCCGGAACGAATGCCACGCAGCCACACGCGGCGCACCTCGACGAGATCCTCCCGGGTGTCGCTGCGGCCGGCGACCAGCCACCGGTCGGTCTCCGGGGCGACCGCCTCGACGTCGGCCTTGCGCACCTGCCACCCGCATGCCACGGCGACACCGTCGGCGAGGTTGCTCGGCAGCCGCGGCACGCGCTGACCAGCCTGGGCGAGGAGGTGGAGGATGCCGATCTCGGCGAGCACGTGGTTGTGCCAACCCGGCTCCGAACCGACCCGGCCGGCGAGCCGGCGCACTCGGTTGGCGAGCGCTCCGGCGCGGGCGTCGGTGAGTCGCCTGGCGACCTCGTCCCAGGTCGCGAAGCGGGCGATGCTTGGATCGGCGAGGCCGCCGCGGAGACGGTCTTCGAGCCAGCGATCGAGCTCGATGAGCCCACCGACGAGCTTCTCGATGCGCTCGTCCCGCGCCCGTTCGGAGGGGTCTGGCAACGCCTCGGATGGTTCCGGCAGTCGATCGTTGTCGTCGCCCGCGGCGGGGGCAGGAGCGTCGACCGGCGCCCCAACCGACGCCGTCTGCTGCTCGGCGAGCCGGCGCTGCCGGCCATCGAGCCAGGCGGCGACGTTGGGCGGTTCCGTCACCGTGGGCGACGTAGCCGCGCACCCACAGCACGAGGAGGGCGACGACGTGCTTGCACGGGTGGACCCGGCTCGGACACGTGCAGCGCTCGCCGACATCGACGTGGTCGACGGCCACCTCGTACGGCTCGGAGCCAGAGCCGTGATAGCGCCCCCACAGCGCTCGTTCGCTGGCGCCCGTGGGCGACCAGCGCGACGGCAGGGCCACTGCCTCGCCCGCGCCGAAGCGGGACGACGACCCCGCCAGGGCCACGACCTGCTCGATCGCCCACACGTGCGACTCGTGCGCCACGCTGGCGACGTTACCGAAGGCCTGTCACAGTCGCAGGTGGCGGTGACCATCGATATGGGTTGACTGGCAGTTCGTGCACTTCCCGACGGTCATCGCCGCCTTCGCCACGGTGTTCCTGGCCGAGCTGCCGGACAAGACGATGATCGCCACGATCGTGCTGTCGTCGCGGTTCCATCGCCCGTTGGCGGTGTGGGCCGGAGCGGCGTCGGCGCTGACGCTGCAGATGGTCATCGCCGTGACGGCGGCGCAGCTGCTCCGCCTCCTGCCCGAGCGCCCCGTGCAGTTCGCCGTCTCCGGGCTGT
The DNA here is from genome assembly GCA_963732335.1 of Ilumatobacteraceae bacterium. Classification (GTDB taxonomy): domain Bacteria; phylum Actinomycetota; class Acidimicrobiia; order Acidimicrobiales; family Ilumatobacteraceae; genus Desertimonas. The sequence continues at coordinate 10,908 of CAVSZO010000046.1, forward strand.
TCGCCATCGGCGCCGTCGTGCTGTGGCGCAGTCAGGACGAGACAGTCGACCCGAACGAGGCGATCGCCGACGGACTGACGACTGGCAACGAGCAGGTACGGACGCTGACAGGCCGCCGCATCGCGGCCACCGTGTTCGGAATCGTGTTCGTCGCCGAGTGGGGCGACCTCACCCAGCTGGCGACCGCCAGCCTGGCGACCACGCGGCCGCCGTTGTCGGTCCTCGTCGGCGCCTCAGCGGCGATGATCAGCGTGTCGGCGATCGGCGTGCTCGCCGGACGGGCGCTGCTCCGTGTGCTCCCCGAGCGCCTCCTCCACCGGGCCGCCGCCGCCGTGTTCGCCACCCTCGCTGTCCTCTTCTTCGTCAACGCCGTGGCTTAGAGCGTCCGGCTCCGAACATTCTCCGGAGCCAGATGCACCGAATCGGTGCATCTCACGCCCGAGAACGGCTCGCATCGGCCGCTCAGGCGCTGTGTTCGTGGTGCACGTGGTCGTGATGGTGCTGCGGCAGTAGGTCCGACGCGTCGACGCCAGCGTCGTGGGCGAGGTCGGCATGGCCATGGTCGTCGACGACAACAGCGCCGTTGGCGGTGCGGATCATCCGATTGCCGAACGCCTCGGCGAGCAGCGGTGGGCGGAGCACCTCGTCGGGCGGGCCGTCCGCCACGATGCAACCGGCGAGCAGGAGCACGCGGTCGGTGTGGCGGGCCTCGCCGAGGTGATGGGTCGACAGCACGACGGAGGTCCCCGCTGCCGTCTCGTCGGCGATCACCTCGAGGATGCGCTGCTGCGACGCCAGGTCGAGGCCGGTGATCGGTTCGTCGAGGAGCAGCAGATCGGGACGGGCGGCGAGGGCTTGGGCGACGAGCACGCGCTGGCGCTGACCGCCGGAGAGGTCACCGAACGGCCGGCGCACCATCGCACCGACGTCCATCCGTTCCGCCGCGTCGGCGATCGCTCGCCGATCGGCGGCGCCGAGCCGGCCGAGCAGGCCCCGCTCGCCGTAGCGCCCCATCCGCAACACCTCGCCGACGCTGATCGGCATCCACCGGTGCTGCAGCTGGTGCTGGGCGACGAAGGCGACCCGGACATCACGCCGCCGCTCGACGCTGCCGGAGGTCGGACGCAGCAGGCCGGCGAGGACGAGCAGCAACGTGCTCTTGCCGCTCCCGTTGGGACCGACGAGTGCCACCGATTGCCCGCTGGGGATCGTCAGCGAGCTCGGGGCGAGGGCGACGGTGCTGCCGTAGTGCACGCACACATCCCGAGCGACAATCGTCGCCGGCAAGATCGTCGACGATTGCCAGGTTGTCCATAGGCGGCAGCCACCCTACCATTTTGAGAATGTTTCTCATTATGCGTGGGGTGGCAGCAGGACTCGCTCTCGTCGCCGCCGGACCGCTGTACGCCGGCGCCGCTGGAGGAGAGACGCCGATCGTGATCGCCACCACATCGATCTGGGCGGACATCGTCGATCGACTCGACTGCGGCGACCACTTCGCGGTCGAGGCCTTGATCCCGATCGGCGGCGACGCCCACTCGTTCGAACCGTCGATGCGCGATCGCGAGCGGCTCGGCGATGCCGCCCTCGTCGTCGCCAACGGCGGCGGGCTCGAGGAGCTGCTCGACGACACGCTCGACGCCGTCGCCGGGGACGGGACGACGGTCTTCGACGTCTTCGACCACGTCGGAGACGGGGATGACCCGCATCTGTGGTTCGACCCGACGCTCGTCGCCGAGGCCGCCCCGGCGATCGCCGACGAGCTCGTCGCCGCCGGGGCCGACGCCGCCACCACCGAGCAATGCGTCGACGAGTTCACGACGGAGCTGGAAGACGCTCGACGCCGAGGTGACCGAGATCCTGTCCGTCGTGCCGCCGGATCGCCGCCTGCTGGTGACCAACCACGACGCCCTCGGACGATTCGCCGATCGCTACGACTTCGAGATCCTCGGCACCGTGCTCCCCGGGTCGTCGACGCTGGCGGAAGCCTCCCCCGCCGAGCTCGAGCAGCTGGCCGACGAGATCGAGTCCGCCGGAGTTCCGGCGATCTTCGCCGAGGCGCTGGAGTCGACGGACGAGGCGACGACGCTCGCCGAGCGCCTCGGCGTCGACGTCGTGACGCTGTACACCGACTCGCTCGGCGAGCAAGGATCCGGCGCCGAGACCTACGCCGACCTGATGCGGTTCAACGCCACCGCCATCGCCGACGCGCTCGGCGAGGACTGAGGATGCCGTCCCAGTCCTGCTGCCGCACGCCCGAGCCGAGGCCGCGAACTGTCGAGCGCAAACAGCACAAACCTGCTGCGACAGCTCACAGTTCGCGGTGCTGGCCGGGGATCGCCCGTGACCTTCCTGACGGATCCGTGGGCGTGGTGGGTGGCGCCGTTCACCGACAACGAGTTCATGCGCACGACGTTGTGGGCGGTGCTGCTCACCGCCCTGTGCACGTCGCTCGTCGGCACATGGGTCGTCCTGCGCGGCATGAGCTTCCTCGGCGAGGCGCTCGCCCATGGCGTGCTCCCCGGCATCGCCATCGCCTTCGTGCTCGGACACAACACGACGGTCGGGGCGTTCCTGGCGGCACTGGCGATGGTTGCCGGGGTCAACGTCGTGCGCTCGGCATCGCCGCTCCCGGACGACGCCTCGATCGGCATCCTCTTCGTCGGCTTCCTCAGCGCCGCCGTGGTGATCATGAGCAGCCAACAGGCGAGCTATGCCGGCGACCTCAACCGCTTCCTGTTCGGGTCGATCACCGGCGTGACGTCGGCCGACGTGACCCGGCAGGTCGTCGCCACGGCGATCACCCTCGTCGCCGTCGTCGTCTTCTACCGCGCGTTCCTCGTCGGCACGTTCGACGAGCGGCAGGCGGCGGTGCTCGGGTTGCATCCCCGCCTCGCCCACATCGGCCTGCTCGTGCTGCTGTCCGTGGCGATCGTGTCGTCGTTCGCGACGGTCGGCAACCTGCTCGTCTTCGCCTTCCTCGTCGCCCCGCCGGCGACCGCCACGTTGTTCGCGGCGAGGGTGCCCACGGTCATCGCCGCGGCGGCGGTGATCGGCTCGATCGCCGGTGATCGTCGGCCTGCTGATCAGCTACCACCACGGCACCGCCGCCGGCGCATCGATGGCGCTCTGCGCGGTGGCGGCGTTCCTCGTCGGGCTCGGCGGGCGGTACCTGCGCGACCGGTACTCTGCGCGGTATGGCTGACGCCCGGCTCGAGGGCACTGAGATCGCCGACTCCGTGATCGACATCATCGGCGATACCCCGCTCGTCCGCCTCCGGCGGGTCAGCGAGATCGAAGGGTTGCCCTGCGTGCTGGCGATGAAGATGGAGACGTCCAACCCGGGCGGTTCGTCGAAGGACCGGCCGGCGCTGGAGATGATCCTGCAGGCCGAGCGCGACGGACTGCTCCGGCCAGGAGGCACGATCGTCGAGCCGACGAGCGGCAACACGGGCGTCGGCCTGGCGATCGTCGCCGCCCAGCGCGGCTACCGCTGTGTGTTCGTGATGACCGACAAGGTGGCGCCGGAGAAGATCTCCCTGCTGCGGGCGTATGGCGCCGAGGTCGTCGTCTGCCCGGTGGCCGTCGCCCCCGAGGATCCGGCGAGCTACTACTCCGTCGCCGCCAGGCTCACCGACGAGCTTGCCGCCTTTCGTCCCAACCAGTACGCCAACGCAGCGAACCCCCGCGCCCACGAGCTGACGACCGGGCCCGAGCTGTGGCGCCAAACCGCCGGGCGGATCACCCACTTCGTCGCCGGTGCCGGCACGTGCGGCACGATCACCGGCACCGCCCGCTACCTCAAGTCGCAGAACCCGGACATCAAGATCGTGGCCGCCGACCCGGAGGGTTCGGTGTTCTCCGGCGGATCGGGGCGGCCCTACCTCGTCGAGGGCGTCGGCGAGGACTTCTTCCCGACGGCGTGGCAACCAGAGCTCTACGACGACATCATCGCCGTCTCCGACGAGGAGAGCTTTCTCACCGCTCGTCGCGTGTCCCAAGTCGAGGGGATCCTCATCGGTGGGTCCGGGGGGCTGGCGGTGGCCGCGGCGATCCAGGTCGCCCGCGACGCCGGGCCGGACGACATCGTCGTCGTGCTCAACCCGGATTCCGGGCGCGGGTACCTGTCCCGCGTGTTCGACGACGACTGGATGGCGACGTTCGGCTTCGTCCGTGAGTCCGACGCCTGCGTCGGGGCGGTGCTGGAGACCCGTGGGGCGATGGCCGAGCTGCTCTACGTCAACCCCGACCAGGGCGTACGCGAGGCGATCGACGTGATGAAGTCGAACGGGATCAGCCAGCTCCCCGTGTGCAAGAACACCCCACCGTTCGCCAATGCCGAGGTGTCCGGCTCGATCGACGAGCTCGACGTGATGGAGGCGATCTCGCGTGACTCCACGGTCCTCGACATGGCAGTCGAGCGGGTGATGGGTCCGCGGCTGCCGACGATCGGGGTCGGCCAGAAGATCGAGAAGGCGGTGCAGATGCTCGAGGCGGCGCCGGCGCTGCTCGTGCTGTCGGGCGGCCGGCCGCTGGCGGTGATCACCCGCACCGACATCCTGTCGTACTACGAAGCGGTCGCCGGCGAGACGGTCTATGGGTGAGGAAAGCTCGCTCAGCGGCCTCGGGCTTCGAAACTCGGGCCATCCACGTCGGGCAGGATCCCGACGCCGCGACCGGCGCCGTCGTCACGCCGATCTCGCTGGCGACGACGTTCGCCCAGCAGTCCGTCGGCGTGCACCACGGCTACGAGTACTCGCGGTCGGGGAATCCGACACGCACGGCCCTGGAGCAGTGCCTGGCGTCACTGGAGGGGGCTGCTCACGGGTTGGCGTTCGCCAGCGGGCTGGCCGCCGAGGACACCGTCCTGCGCGGTTTGGTCGCTGGCGGTGGGCGGGTGCATCCTCGGCAACGACGCCTACGGCGGCACCTACCGTCTGATCGCCAACGTCTGGGGCCCGCTGGGCGTGGCGTGGGATGCCGCCGACCTCACCGACGTCGACGCCCTCGCCGCGTCGTGGCCAGACGACACCACTCTCGTCTGGCTCGAATCACCGACCAACCCGTTGCTCAGCTGCATCGACATCGAGGCGGTCGCCGCCCTCGCCCACGACCGCGGGGCGCGTGTCGTCGTCGACAACACGTTCGCCACGCCGTACCTCCAGCAGCCACTCGCCCTCGGGGCCGACGTCGTCGTCCACTCGGCGACGAAGTACCTCGGCGGGCACAGCGACGTCGTCGGCGGGTTCCTCGCCGTCGACGACGACGGCCTCGCCGAGCAGATGCGATACCTGCAGAACGCCGCCGGCGCCGTACCGGCGCCGTTCGACTGCTACCTCGTTCTGCGCGGCGTGAAGACGCTCGCCGTGCGGATGGATCGCCATTGCAGCAACGCCCGTGCCGTCGTCGACCTGCTCGTGCGGCCACCCGGCTGTCGAGCGGGTGTACTACCCGCAGCTCCCCGACCATCCCGGCCACGCTGCGGCGGCGAAGCAGATGTCCGACTTCGGCGGGATGGTCAGCTTCACCGTCCGCGGCGGCGCCGCGGCGGCCAAGCGGGTGGCCGCGTCGACCCGCGTGTTCACGCTCGCCGAGTCGCTCGGCGCGGTCGAGAGCCTGATCGAGCACCCGGCGGCGATGACCCACGCCTCGGCGGCGGGGTCACCATTGGAGGTTCCCGACAACCTCGTGCGGCTGTCCGTCGGCATCGAGTCGGCGAATGATCTCGTCGCCGACCTCGCCGACGCTCTCGATGCCGTCGCCGTCCTCGACCGCTGACCAGACGCCGTCGTCGGCAGTCGTCGAACAGCGACGGCGGGGGGTCGAGGCCCGGCCGGCGGAACCGCTGGATGCCCGTCCACGGCACGTAGTGGTCCATGAACACCCACGACCGCCGGTGGATCGCCGACGGGCCCCACGCCTGCAGGGCGGCGAGATGGGTCTGGCACGGGTAGCCCTTGTTGCTGTCGAACGCCCACGCCGGGTAGTGCTCGGCTTGGGCGCGCATCACCCGGTCGCGGCTGACCTTGGCGAGGATGCTGGCGGCGGCGACGACGAGGCAGCGGGCGTCGGCCTTGATCACCCGCTCGACTCGACGGACGTGCGGCGACACGAAGTCCCAACTGCCGTCGACGATGGCCGCGTCCGGCACGACGGACAGTTGGGCGATCGCCCGGCTGGCAGCGAGGCGCTGCGCCGCCGCCATCCCCAGCTCGTCACATTCGACTTGGGTGGCATGCCCGACGCCCCACGTCGCGCACCACGCAGCAACACGATCGAACAGCCGCTCGCGGTCACCCTCGGTGAGCATCTTCGAGTCGCGGATGCCGTTCAACCGCCGGTCGGGGGGCAGCACCGCGGCGCCGACCGTGAGCGGGCCGGCCCACGCACCGCGCCCGACCTCGTCGATGCCGACGACGACGGGGTAGCCGAGCTCCCACAACTCCTTCTCGATGCTCCGGGTCGGCGCGTCCTTCTTGGTGGGCGGCCGCCGTGGTCCGCGCCGGAGAGTCACGCGGTCAAGACTACGGAAACCGGCAACTCGTGCGAGCGACCTCGAGCACTCGATAACCAGGCGACACGAAGCGCCGGTGGAATTACGGTCCGGCCGTGCATGGGGACGTCGGCGGTCACTCCGCAGCCAATCGAGCGGCAGCGCCATGCTCTCGAGCATCCTCGACGCCGTGGCCGCCGAGGGCCACGACGTCGACAACATCTCCGCCGAGGTGCTCGCTCCGATCGATCACCTGCACACGTTCGGGCTGCCCGCGACACTGCAGCCTCGCCTCCGCCGCTGGGATCGCCGCCGACGACGTCGTGCTCGACGTCGGCTGTGGCATCGGCGGCCCAACACGCACGTTGGCGACGACACTTCGGCTGCCAACTCGTCGGCGTCGACGTCACCGCCTCGTTCTGCGAGGTCGCCGCCGAACTGAACCGTCGCAGCGGGCTCGACGATCTCATCGAGATCCGCGTCGGCGACGCCATGGCGTTGCCGTGCGAGGACGCCGAGTTCACCGTGGCCTGGACCCAGCACGCCTCGATGAACATCGCCCGCAAGGCGCAGATGTACAGCGAGATGCGCAGGGCGTTGGTGACGGGTGGGCGGCTGGCGTTCTTCGACGTGCTCGCCGGAGAGGTTCAACCCGCCCACCTCCCGCTGCCGTGGGCAGACGACGAGAGTCAGAGCGTGCTGGCGACTCCGCAGGAGACCCGCCGATTGGTCACGGATGCCGGCTTCGAGATCCGCCAGTGGGATGACGTGACGAAGTCGGCCGCCGAGTACGTGACGGCGCTCGCGCAGGCAACGGCGCAGCCCGAACGGACTCGGCATGCACCTCGTCGTTCCGGACATGTCCGAGCGTGCCTCCGTCCTCGCCCGCAACATCGCCGAAGGCCGCGTCACGTTCGTCCAGTGCGTCGCCGACGCGTCTGTAGCAGCGGTTTCGATGGCGGGCGTGCGCGGGCAGAGGCTCGCTGCCGGAGCTCCCGCCTGCTGACCGATCCGGCTCCGCCGGTCGGTCAGCGGATTGGATTTCGGCTGCCGGCCGCAGAGCCGGCTCATCGAGCTCGACCGAACGGAGAGCTCCAGCGAGCCGCTGCCGAGCGAACGAGTGCAGGTCGAAACGCTACGCCACGTAAGGCCGGTTCGCCGGTGACTTCGTCGACGATGGTGGGCAAGGCCACCTTGCGGGGGCGACCGCGGCCCCGCCGGACGGCGACGATCTGGCCGTCGACGAGGAACTCACCGCCCCAGACGCCGAACGGCTCGCCGCGCTGGAGGGCGCGGGCGAGGCACAGGCCGCGAACGGTGCAGCGGGCGCAGATCGCCTTCGCCCGCGCCGCCTCGGCCGGGTTCTCGGAGAAGAACAGTGGTGTGTACGTCGAGCGCGGATCTGCGCACCGAGCGGCCTTGGCGATCACCGCATCGACGGGATTGCGCTCGGGCGGCAGCTGACTCTGAAGTACTCGCGACAACTTGCACGGGTGGTACCCCCTCACTAGCCCTGGAAAGCCGGTCCCGCCAAGGCCGGCACCGAACGCCTCGCGTAGAAGGCGTGAAGTTGGGGGGAACGGCCTGTTCAGCGCGATTGAACAATCCGTAAAGGCGCCGGGATGTCGCAGCCGCTAGCTGGAGCGTTGTGGATCGAACACGCAGTAGGCGCCGGTCACCACGGTGTCGTCGAGGTAGTGACCGGCGTCACGGTCGACCTCACCGATCCGGCGAATCGCGCTGCGGATCGCCCTCGTGACGTTGACCCGGGCCCGTTCGCTCACGGACACGGCGCGGCGGTCGCGACCACCGAGTCCCACCGCTTGGGCCAGCTGTTCGACGAGCATGTCGCGCTCCACGCCGAGCTGGGACGCCCGTCCGATGTCGTTGAATCGCTCCGCCTCGCCGATCAGTTCGTCGAGCTCCGCCAGGCGTCGCCGGTAGGCGTCCTTGGCGGTCTCGTCGAGCACCTCGCCGGCATCGCCCCACCCATCGACGAAGCCGGCCCCGAGGTCCCCGGTATCGGTGACGTCGGAAAGCCCGGTCACGCCGGACGCTTCCGGCGCCACCGCCGGCCAGATCGAGGACGTGAATCGGCCGACCCGGCTGGGCGAGCAACGTCGCCAGGTGCCGCACGCCCTTGGCGTCACGCACATGGGTGCTGCCACTCGGCGTCATCACCGTCCAGAACTCGCCGTCGCGGCGCAGCGAGCACCGTGGCGTACCGACGACCGGCGTCGCCGACGACGGTCTCGCGCTGCGGGCCACCGCGTCCGGCACGACGGCCGATGTCGGTGACGGCTTCGAGCCGGTCGATCACCCGTTGAAGACCGAGCGCCGACGCCGTTCGCTTCGACGCGTCGAGCAGGGTCAGCGCCCGATCTCGACGATCGCGGCTCGCTCCGGCTGCAACAGCAGCGTGCCGAACTCGAGTCTGGTCTCGGCGAGCAGCGCCGGAGTGCCCAGGCGAGCGCCGAGCACGAGTGCCGCTTCGAAGTGGTCCGATGGCCCAGTCGGGGCGATCGCCGAGGGCGGCGAGGATGCCGAGGTAGTGGTCGACCGGACCCCAGCACGCCTGCGCCGGGGCACCGACGATGACGACACGGCCGGCGTACGGGCGGAGCAGGTCGTAGATCGCCTCGGCGTGATCCGAGTCAGCGAGGGTCGCGCACACGAGCGTCAGGTGGGCGAGGCCCGGCAGGAACAGCATGTCGTGGCGGAACTTGCTGAATCCGGGGGCGGCGAGTTGCTCGACCATCGCCGCCGCGGTCTCACGCTCGCCGAGCTCGGCGTGGATCAACGCCATCGCGCTCGTCGTGGCCGCATGCGGTGGCGCCGAGCGCAGGGCCGTGCGCAGGAAGTTGTCGAGCTGCTCGTGCTCGCCCCGCTGCCACCATACCGGGAACATCTGGGCGCCATAGACGGTGCCGGCAAGGGCGTTCCCGGCCCGCTGCGCCTGCGCGCGGGCGTCGTCGGCGAGCGCTTCGCCGTCACGGAAGCGGCCCTGCATGATCGCTCGCAGGGCCCGGAACTGGGTCGTGTGGGCGAGGAGGAACGGCTGATGCAACCGCTCCGCCAAGCTCGGCATGCGAATCGAGCTCGCGGTCAGCGGCAGCGACGTCGCCGTCCTCGAGCAGGTCGGTGAAACGCCATCTGCTCGCCGACACGGCGAGCTCGAGCTCGTTCGCCTCGAATGCCAAGGTTCGGCACTGCGCCGCATCGGCGAGGCGCTGCTCGAAGTTGTCCGGCCCCCATTGCGCGTACCGCCGGCTGTGGATCGCCATCGCCAAGGTCGCCTGGATCACGCAACCGCCGGGCCATCGCCACGGCTTCCTCGCTCAGCTCGAAGCGGCGACCGTCGAGGTCGGACCAGTAGAGGGCCACCGACAAGCGGGCCAGGAGCCGCACTCGCATCTCCGAGTCGCCCGGCGGGAGGGCGGCGATCGCTTCTTCGATGAGGGCGACGAGTGTCTCGTCGCGGCGGCCACTGAAGTGGTAGCCGGTGATGCCGGCATAGCCGATCGCCGCGTTGGCGAGACGATCACCGAGCCCGAGTTGGCGGGCGAGGGCGGCCGCCTCGAGGTAGGTGGTGCGCCCAGCGCCGGTGTCTCCGTTGCGCGTCCGCGCCGCACCGAGGGCGAGCAGGAGGTCGCAGCGACGGACCGGATCACTGTTGCCCGACGACACCAGCGTGTCGAGGGCCCGCCGGAAGTGCGCAGCCGCCTCGTCGTAGGCGGTCTGGGCCATCGCCCGCTGGCCGGCACGAGTCGAGTACTCGACCGCCCGGCCGGCCTCACGTCCCGGGCCGATCGCCAGCAGGAAGTGGTGGGCGAGCTCGGCGAGGTACGGATCGAGGTCGCCGCGATGCACCTGTTCGAGGGCGGTGCCGACTCGCCAGTGCAGCTCTGCCCGCCGGCTCGGTTCGAGCTCGCGATACAGCGCGTCGCGGACGAGGATGTGCTCGAACGCGAACGCACCAGGGACGCGGCCACTCGTGCGGATCGTCCGCCGGCTGACCGCGTCGTCGAGGCAGATCGAGCAGCGGGTCCTGTTCCCGTCCGACCACCATGCCGAGCACCGGCAGAGTGAACGTCCGCCCGATCACGGCGGCGACCCGTAGCAGCGAGCGTGCCTCGTCGTCGAGGTAGGACGAGCCGCGACCGGGTGGCATCGCGCATGCTCGGTGGCAACGGCAGCGGAGCGGCACCGTCCGGTTCATCGGCATCGGCGGCGGCTGAGTTGAGCCGCTCCTCGGCGACGAGCAGGTGCGTGATCGAATCGATGTACAGCGGGTTGCCATTGGTCGCCCGGTGGACGGTGCGGACCACGTTGCTGCCAGCGGGTTCGCCAGCGATCTGCTCGACCAGCATCCCCACCTGCGATTCGGTGAGTCCCGCGCAGGGGAAGCACTCGACCCTCCCGAGCCAACTTGGTCAGGATGAGATCGGCACCCGTTCGCGCCGCGTCGTCACCGCGGTACGTACCGACCACGAGCAGCCGGCCATGCGGCAGTTCACGGGCGAGGAAGTGCAGGAGGCGAAGCGAGTCGTGGTCGGCGGCGTGCAGATCGTCGAGCACCACAACCGACGGCTGGACGGCAACGGATTCGTGCAGCAGCGTCGTCACCGCGTCGAAGAGGGCGAACTGAACCGGGGGTGCCTCGTCGATACCCGGATCACCGCCGGGGATCAGGGCGGCGACCTCGGGGACGATCGGAACGAGGCGCCGCAATCTGACGACGTCGCCTTCGAAGAGGTCAGTCGGGGGACGCTGACGCAGGACGGATCGCAACACCTGTGTCCACGGCCAGTAGGCCGGCGCGCCGCCTTCCTCCCAGCAGCGGCCCCACACGACCGTCGAAGTCTCGGGCGCGCGCCTGGTCACCGAGCGCCCGAGCAAGGTGGGTCTTGCCGATTCCCGGCTCGCCTTCGAGGAGGAACAGCTGGCCGCTGCCATCGGCGACCGCGTCGAGGCCGGCGATCAAGGCGCCCAGCTCCCGCCCCCGCCCGATCAGGGCCGCGCTCGACCCGGTGGCCGTCATCACCGCCCGTGAGGATCCCGCATCTGAGTCGGCTACGTCGTCGCCCGTTCTGGAAAGTGTACGCGCCCGGGCAGTGCCAGGTCACGCTGTCAGTTCTCGCCGCCCCGGGCGAACTGCCAGAGGACCTCGCCGCGGGGTTGGGCGGACGACCACGGCCACGCTCCGACCGTCGACGTGAGCGTGACCGGCTCGCCGGCGACCTCCCACAGCACGGCGGCGTCGGCGCCGTGCCACCGGACAGCGAGGGACAGCCGCGACGCCGGGCCGGCGAGGAGGTCGTGGGCCTCGAAATCGTGGCCTCGCCACCGTTCGGGAATGCCGCTCGGGAACAGCATCGATCCAGCGGCGAGGCGCCGTTCGACGATCGGGATGGCAGCGACGTCATCTGGCGGTACCTCCAAGGAAGTCCCGCCTGATGTGACGCTGTTCGTCACCGCTGCGCGAAGACACGCCAGGTCGGCAAGTGCTCGGCGCTCCCCCGCTGCGGCGAGAACCACGGCAGCTGCGTCGAGGGCCGCCGAGCCGAGCCAATCGCGACGTCGGACGACGGCGGCGACGGCGCTGGGCGATCCGCGGCGCCGCGTCGGCAGCGCTGCGGGCGATCGAGGTCGCCGAGGCGCAGCAGCTCGCAGAGTCCGAGCAGATGGCGTTCCGGCTCGGCGTCGACGTCGGCGACGCCGTCGAGCAGCAGCTCACAACGGGCCGCCCGCACCGCGTCGACGAGCGCCTGCTCCGGCACGTCGAGACGACTCGCCGACGTCGGTCCGGGTGACCCAGCCGCGGATCACCGCGTCGGCGGTGGCAAGGCCGGGCGGCAACGTCGAGGCGCCGCGCCGACCATGGGCCAGCCCGACAGTGATCGTTGCCCGGTGGCCGACCGGGAACACCACGGAGTCGGAGGGCAGGGTGATTCCCTCGATCGGATTCTCGGCCGCCGGCCGGCGTCGTCGCCAGGTCGCCACGTGTGAAGGCGACGGCAATCGGCGCCGGGGAGTCGTTGTGGACGGAGATGAGCGTGTAGCCATCAGCGTCGGCGACCGACCAGACGCGCTGAACGGCGTCGCCGCCGGGGATGCGCACCTTGGTCTCGAACACGGCTGTCCCGGCGACCCGCCGGTGGCGCACTCCCGTGTCGGTCGATGGATCGTGCCAACGGTCGTCGGCGGCGACGTGCCAAGCGAGCGGTGCCGTGCCGTCATGCGGTTCGACCGACGCCGGCTCCCGTGACTGTGGCTCGCCAGTGCTGACCCACCACGCCGGTCGTCGCCACGACCAGCGAGCGTACGGGCGCTGACACGTATCCTGGCTCGGTGGATTGCGCGCGTGCTGATCCCGGTGAAGCGATTTGCGCTCGCCAAGCGGCGCCTGGCCGGGCTGCTCGACGATGACCAACGGGTCGAACTGGCCCAGTGGCTCGCTGGTCGGGTCGTCGCTGCCGCCCGTGGGTTGCCGGTGTTCGTCGCCTGCGAGGACGAGGCCGTGGCGGCCTGGGCCGACAACGCCGGGGCGGAGGTGCTCTGGACGCCTGGCCTCGGCCTCAACGGCGCCGTGGAGTCGAGCAGGACGACGATCTCGGGCAAGGGCTTCGATCACCTCGTGATCGCCCACAGTGACCTGCCCTTGGCCGGCGACCTCGCCGATCTGGCCGTGGCGGGGACGATCTGCCTCGTTCCGGATCGGGCCGGTGGCGGCACCAACGTGCTCTCGCTGCCGGTCGAGGCCGCCATCGCCGTCAGCTACGGACCCGGGTCGTTCGGCGCTCATCTCACCCAGGCGTTGACACTCGCCGGCGATCAGCGGATCGGACTGCGTGTCGAGGTTCGCCGTGATCCTCGACTCGCCCTCGACGTCGACACGCCGGACGATCTCGCCCATCCGGCACTACGCACGGAGCTGCCCGGATGGTTGCGAACGATCCTGGCCAACCGACACTGAGCAGCGACGCGGCGGCCCTGGCGCCGACCGCGACGATCGACCTCGACATCCCGGCGAGCGCCCTGGCGATCGGCGCCCATCCCGACGACATCGAGTTCGGCGCCGGCGGGACGCTGGCCAAGTGGGCAGACCGCGGGTGTGCGATCCACCACCTCGTGTGCACTGACGGTTCGAAGGGGACCTGGGATCCCGACGCAGATACCCAGGCCTTGGTCACGCGAAGGCGGGAAGAGCAACGGGAAGCGGCGCGGCGCCTGGCGGGCGGCGAGGCGGGCGAGCTCATCTTCCTCGACCAGGTCGACGGCGAGTTGGCGAATGACGTCGCCACGCGTACCGAGATCGTCCGAGCGATCCGCCGGTTGCGCCCCGACGTCGTCGTCACCCACGACCCGTGGAAGCGATACCGCCTCCATCCCGACCACCGCGTCACGGGGCAGCTGGTGTGCGACGCGATCGTCGGCGCTCGCGATCCGCACTTCTATCGCGACCTCGGACTCACTCCGTTCCGGCCGATCGCGTTGATGCTGTTCGAGGCCGACCTCCCCAACCACGCCGAGAACGTGACTGCGACGGTCGAGCGCAAACTCGAGGCCCTCCTCGCCCACGAGAGCCAGTTCGAGTCGACGATGCACGCCAAGGGGGGCGACCCGGGGCTCCTCGACGCCTTCCGCAAACGCATCCTCGACCGCCTCGCCGAGCTCGGCGAGCCGTGGGACCTCCCCTACGCCGAGGTCTTCGCCCTGATGATCGACCTGTGACCCCTCATCTGGGGAAGATCCGTGTCATTCCGACATCTGGGGAAGATCCGTGTCAGGTGCTGACACGATTTCGCCCCAGAACGGCTCCGAGTTCCGCTCCGATCCAGCAGGCGACGCCCAGGTGAGGTGTGAAGCTCGCACTCTTCGACTACTTCGCCACCGACCATCACGGACTCGTGACCTTGGAACGTGTGCTCCGAGCGGGCGTGTCGCGCTCGGACTGGTACCGGTCGCTGCGGCGCGGCGACATCGAGTACGTCCATCCGGGTGTCGCCCGCCTCGTCGGCAGTCCGCGCACGCGTGAACAGCGAATCGCCGCGGCGGTGCTCGCCGCCGGTCCGGGGGCGATGGCGTCGCACCGGTCGGCGGCCTACCTGTTCGGGGTGCCTCGTCCAGATGACGATCCGGAGGATCTGATCGTCGTCGACCGGCGGCGACGGCCGGTGATTGCCGGTGCGATTGTCCATCGCCCGCGCGACCTCAAGGACCTGTCACCGGTCCTCCGCGAGAACATCCCGACGTGCAACATCGTGCGTTGGACCTGCGACCTTGGCGCCGTCGACGAACCGTCCGTGAACCCTGCCGTCGGCCACGTTGTCGCGGGCCGCCTCGCGTCGCCGCGGGCGTTGCGTGCGGCGGTCGAGTCCACGCTCGGCGCGGTCGTCCCGGAGTTCCCGCCCTCCGCGCCGCCCTCGACGACTGGGAACTCGACGGCAAGCCGGTCGACGGCATCCTCGAGCCGAAGATGCGGCAGGTGCTGCAGCGCTTCGGATTGCCACCTGCGCAATTCCACGCCATGGTCGCGGGCTACGAGGTCGACTTCCATTTCCCGGGTACGCCCGTCGTGCTCGAGTGCGACGGGTGGGAGACGCATGGTCTCAACCGCAATCAATTCGAGTTCGACCGAGATCGCAACTCCGTCGTCACCGCTGCCGGATTCGTCATCGTGCACTTCACGTACAGACAGCTGACCCGACAGCCAGAGCGCGTGGCCAAGCGAATCCGGGCCAATCTCGATCGCTGGGCCCCGCATCTCCTCGCCGGCTGAGCGCCCATCTGGGGAAGATGTGAATCAGCGCCTGACACGGATCTTCCCCAGAAGCCGGATTGACACGGAACTTCCCCAGATGTGGGGGCGCGGTCAGACGACTTCGAGGGGCTTGGCGAAGTGGCAGGCGACGGGATGGTCGGTGCCGCGGTTGACGAGCGCCGGTTCCTCCATCGCGCAGATGTCCTGGGCCAGCCAGCAGCGGGTGCGGAAGCGACAGCCCGACGGCGGGTCGATCGGGCTGGGTACGTCGCCGAACAGCTTGATCCGCTTGCGCGCCCGCTCGCGGTCGGGGTCGGGGATCGGGATCGCCGACAACAGCGCCTGGGTGTACGGGTGCGCCGGGGCGTTGTAGATCTCGTCCCGCGTGCCGATCTCGACGATCTTGCCGAGGTACATCACGGCGACGCGGTCGGAGATGTGGCGCACCACCGACAGGTCGTGGGCGATGAACAGGTAGGTGAGCCCGAGCTCGTCCTGCAGCTGGTCGAGGAGGTTGACGACGCCGGCCTGGATGCTGACGTCGAGCGCCGACACCGGCTCGTCGAGGACGATGAACTTCGGCTCGACCGCCAGCGCCCTGGCGATGCCGACGCGCTGGCGCTGGCCGCCGGAGAACTGGTGCGGGTAGCGGTCGGCATGCTCGGGCGACAGGCCGACGAGTTGCAGCAGCTCCTGCACACGCGCCCGGGCCTGCTCCTTGCCCATCCCGCGATGGACGCGCAGCGCTTCACCGATCGCCCGCTCGATGTTCTTGCGCGGGTTGAGCGAGGCATACGGGTCCTGGAACACGATCTGGGCGCGCTGGCGGAACTCGATCAGGGCGTCCCTGCTGAGCCCGCCGATGTCGGTGCCCTCGAACAGGATCTGGCCGGACGTCCGCTGGATCAGCCGCAGCACCAACCGTCCGGTCGTCGACTTGCCGCACCCCGACTCACCCGACGAGTCCCAACGTCTCGCCGGGATAGACGTCGAACGAGACGCCGGACACGGCCTGCACCTTGCCGATCTCCCGGCTGAGCACGCCGCCGCGGATGCTGAAGTTCTTGACGAGATCCTGGACCGACATCAACGGCGCCCGGTCGGCGACCGGCAACGAGCGACGACTCGGTACCGAGCGCTTCGAGGGCCATCACGACCACGCTCTCCTCGACCTCTTCCTCGCGGAACTCGGCGACGTCGACCGCGCCGAGCTCCTCGGCGAAGTGGCAGGCGGAGTAGTGGGCGGCTCCCGGTCACCACGCGCAGCATCGGCACTTCCTGCTCGCAGCGCTCGCGGGCGAAGTCGCAGCGCGGATGGAACGCGCAGCCGGACGGCGGGTTGAGCAGCGACGGTGGGGCGCCACGGATCGGCCGTAGCCGCTCGACGCCGGTGTCGTCGAGGCGGGGCATCGAGGCGAGCAGCCCGAGGGTATAGGGATGGCGCGTCTCGTAGAAGACCTCGTGGGTGGTGCCGACCTCGGCCTCTCGTCCGGCGTACATCACCATCACCCGATCGGCGAGCCCGGCGACGACGCCGAGGTCGTGGGTGATCAACAGGATCGACGAGTCGATCTCCTCCTTCATCTCCATCAGCACGTCGAGCACCTGGGCCTGCACGGTGACGTCGAGGGCCGTCGTCGGCTCGTCGGCGATGAGCAGATCGGGGTTGCACGAGATCGCCATGGCGATCATCGCCCGCTGGCGCATGCCGCCGGAGAACTCGTGGGGGTGCATCTCGGCGCGCTTCTCCGGCTGCGGGATGCCGACGAGGCGGAGCATGTCGACCGCCCGTCGCCAGGCCTCCTTCTTCGACACCCCCTCGTGGATGCGGGCCATCTCGGCGACCTGGCGGCCGACGGTCTGCACCGGGTTGAGCGCCGACAGCGGGTCCTGGAAGATCATGGCGATCTCGCCGCCGCGGATCTGGCGCATCCGGTCCTCGTCCGCCCGCAGCAGATCCTCGCCCTTCCACGTCATGCACGTCGGCTTCGATCTTCGCCGGCGGGACCTCGAGCAGGCCCATGATGCTCAACGACGTCACCGACTTGCCGGACCCGGACTCACCGACGATCGAGAGCACCTCGCCGCGGCGGATGTCGAAGCTGATCCCGTTGACCGCCTTGACCAGGCCGCCTTCGGTGGCGAACGTCGTGCGCAGGTTGCGCACCGACAGCAAGACCTCGGGATCCTTCGGCGGGGCCAACGACGCCAGCTCGCCCTCGACGGCGTGCGGCACGACCTCGTCGTCGAGTCTGGCGTGACGATCAGTTCGCTCATCGCTCGATCATCGCCGCATCTTCGGGTCGAGGGTGTCGCGCAGGCCGTCGCCGACGAGGACGAACGAGAGCACGGTGAGGAAGATGGCGGCCGACGGGAAGAACAGGATGTGGGCGGCGCTGGCCAGCTGGCCCTTGGCGTCGCTGACCATCAGCCCCCACGCCGGCGTCGGGAACTGCGGGCCGACGCCGATGAACGACAGCGCCGCCTCGGCCAGGATCGCCCCGCCGATGGCGATCGTGCCGTAGACGATGATCGGCACCGACGCGTTGGGGAGCAGGTGGCCGAAGATCATCCGCGTCCGCCCGAAGCCGAGCGCCCGCGCCGCCTCGGTGTACTCCATCCGCTTGAGGCTGAGGAAGCTCGCCTCGCACGACGCGGGCGACCACCAACCATCCGGTGACCCCGAGGACGATGATGATCGAGTTCTCGCTGCGCCCGAACACGGTGGCGATGGCGACGGCGAGGACGAAGTACGGGATCGACAAGAAGATGTCGACGATGCGCATGATCAGCGAGTCGGTGCGTCCACCGAAGAACCCGGAGATCGCCCCGAACGTCACGCCGATCAGCAGGGCGAGCAACGTGGACAGGATGCCGATCTTCAGCGAGACGCGGGCGCCGTAGACGACGCGGGTGTACACGTCGTAGCCGAGCGTGTCGGTGCCGAACCAGTGGTCCCACGAAGGACCCTGGCGCAGCTCAGGCGTGCGCTCCTTCCACCCGTAACTGGTGATCAACGGGGCGAAGATCGCCGCGAGGACGAGCATGACGATGAAGATCAGCCCGGCGAGCGCCAGTCGGTTCTTGGAGAAGCGGCGCAGGAAGCTCATGTGCCTCATCCCTCGGTCTTCTCGCCGAGGCGAATGCGCGGGTCGAACCAGGCGTAGGAGATGTCGACGATCATGCTGACGACGGCGAAGGCGATGATCGACGACGAGCGTGAGGCCGAGGATCACCGGCAGGTCGCGCTCGTTCGACCGCCTCGACGATGCGTGAACCGATCCCCGGCCACGAGTACACCGTCTCGGTGAGCACGGCGGCACCGATCACGGTGCCGAAGTCGATGCCGATCAGCGTGACGACCGGGATCAGGGCGTTGCGCAGACCGTGCCGCAAGATGACCGAGCGCTCGCCGAGGCCCTTCGACCGTGCCGTGCGGATGTAGTCGGCGTTGCAGCACGTCGAGCATCGAGCCGCGCATCATCCGTGCCGCCAAGGCCGTCGACACGGCCGCCAGGGTGACCGCCGGAAGGATCAGGTAGCGCCACTGCTCGCCGGTCGGAATGAAGTACAGCGCCCACGTATCGGGCCCGAGGCCGGAGGTGCGCAGCGCCATCCACTCCGGCCAGCCGTACTTGTTCGGGATGACGGCGAACACGTACTGCAGGACGAAGCCGAGCACGAACACGGGAATCGCTGCGGCGGCGGTGGTGGCGAGCGTCGTCGCCTTGTCGGTGAGCGAGTAGCGCTTGACCGCCGAGATCAGCCCGACGGTGATCCCGACGACGATCTCGATGAGCACCGCCCAGAAGGCGAGCCGGATGCTGCGCGGCAGCTCGCTCGTAGAGGATCGAGTTGACGCTGCGGCGGTTGGCGAAGGACTCGCCGAGGTCCCACTGCAGCAGGCGCGCCCAGTAGTCCTTGAACTGCACCCACAGCGGGTCGTCGAGCCCGTAGCGCTCCTTGGCTCGCTCGATCACGCCGGGGTCGACGGTGCGATTGCCGCCGCCGACGATCAGGTTCGCCGGATCGCCGGGGAGGACGAAGAACAGCAGGAACAGGAACGAGATGGCGATGAAGACCGTGGGGAGGATCTGCAGCAAGCGACGAATGATGAAGCCGAACATGGGTTCCTACGGTCTCGGCGGCGCAGCGGTGGGACCCCGGTCCGGGGTCCCACCGCCGTCCGCGTGGTTATGCCGTCACTTGGTGACGGTGATCTGCTCCCAGTGGGATCAGGCCGAACGCCGACTGGTGGAAGTCGCCGAGGGCCTCGGGGTTGTAGGCGTAGTCGCCGAGGTACCAGTTGATCGGGATCACCCCGACCTCCTCGTTGAGCAGGATCTGCTCGGCCTGCTGGAACAACTGCGCCTGGGCGTCGGGGTCGGTGGTCTGCTTGGCCTCGTCGACGAGGGCGTCGAACTCCTCGCTGATGAAGCCGTGGTTGTTCCCGCCGAGCGACTCGCCGTGGTACAGGTCGTACATGAAGTTGTCGTACGTCGGGTAGTCGGCGAACCACCCGGTACGGCAGATCACGCACGCCCCGTCGGCGATCTCGGAGAAGTACGTCTCGGTGATCCGTGGGTCGGCCTCGGCCTCGATGCCGATCGCCGCCAGGTTGTCGATGAAGATCGCCACCACCGGCTCGTGGCCGGCGTCGGCGTTGAACTGGATCGGGAGCACCTGCGGCTCGTTGCCGGCCGCCAGCCACTCGTCGTACGCCGCCTGGGCGCCCTCGGGGTCGTAGGCGCAGTAGTCGCACAGGCTCTCGGCGAAGCCGGGGATGCCCGGAGGCGTGATGCCCGTCGAGACCGTCCGCGAAGCCGTTGTACACGGCCTCGTTGATCGCGTCGCGGTCGATCGCCATCGAGATCGCCTGGCGCAGCAGCAGGTTCTCGTCGCCGCCGACGCGCGGGTCGCGGAAGTTGACGTCGTAGTGGTACGAGCCCATGATGTTGACGTCGAGCGTGGTCCCCCAGTTCGACTGCGCCTCGGCGGACGCGAGCCGGCGGGATGTTGGCGATGTCGACCTCGCCGGCCTCGAGGGCGTTGTACGACGTGTCCGGGTCGGCGATGACGCGGAACACGATGCGCTCGGCGCGGTCCGGCCACGTCTCGCCGTTGAAGTCGCCGGCCCAGTTCTCGTTGCGCACGAGGACGATCTCCTCGTCGGTGCGCGGCGACTCGAGCATGTACGGGCCGTTGCCGACCATCAGCTCGTTCTCGTAGTCGCGCCGGGCTCTCGTCGGCGGCCTCCGGCATCGGGAAGAACAGCTGGAACCCGGCGACGGCGTCGAAGTTGGAGTACGGCGCGTCCATCGTGACCGTCAGCGTCATCGCCTCGTCGTCGGCGACGACCCCGGAGAGCGTGTCCGCCTCGCCGGCGAGCTTCTCGGCACCACCGTCGATGAAGTTGAACAGGTAGCTGTAGTCGCCGGCGAAGTCCGGGTTCGACGCCCGCTCCCACGAGCGCAGGAACGTGCTCGGCAGGATCGGCTCGCCGTCGGCGAACTGCATGGCCCTCCTTGATCGTGAACGTCCACACCGTGGCGTCCTCGTTGGACTCGAACGACTCGGCGAGCAGCGGGACGATCTGGGTGTTCTCCGGATCGGTCGAGTCGATCTCGGTCAGGCCGTCGTACATCGCGTTGATCACCTGGTAGGCGTCGAGCGTCGTGTTGAGCGCCGGATCGATGTGCTCGGGCGGACCGCCGACGAACGTGCCGCCGTCGATGATCTCTCCACCTCCGCCGGCCGATTGCGGGGAGGCGGCGTTGCCGACGAGCGGCACCGTCATCACCCCGATTCCCACTAGTGCGGTTGCGAGCCAACGGCTCCGTTGCCTGTTCAAGATGTGAACCCTCCTTGGTTCTCCGCTCGCCGCCACATTCCCCCACACGACCCGTGTGCAGACGACGACGATGTCGTAGGCGCGGGAGGATAGTACCGACGTGACCCATCTCACATCATGAGCAGCGAGGAAAACTTGACGGCCGGGTTCACCTCAGCGGGTGACGGTGATCTGTTCCCAGGTGATCAAGGCCAGCGGGTTCTGCCCGAAGCCCTGCGAGCACCTCGGGGTTGTAGGCGTAGTCGCCGAGGTACCAGTTGATCGGCACGACCCCGACGTCCTCGTTGAGGAGGATGTCCTCGGCCTGGTTGAACAGCTGGGCCCGAGCGTCCGCGTCGGTCGTCGCCTTGGCCTCGTCGATCAGGGCGTCGAACTCCTCGTTGAGGTAGCCGTAGTTGTTCCCGTCGAGCGACTCGGAGTGGTACTGGTCGTACATGAAGTTGTCGTACGTCGGGTAGTCGGCGGTCCAGCCGATGCGGCAGAACACGCACGCTCCGTCGGCGAGCTCGGTGAAGTACGTCTCGGTGATCCGCGGGTCGGCCTCCGCCTCGATGCCGATCGCCGCCAGGTTGTCGATGACGATCGCCACCACCGGCTCGTGCCCGGCATCGGCGTTGAACTGGATCGGGATCACCTGCGGTTCGTTGCCGGCAGCGAGCCACTCGTCGTACGCCGCCTGCGCCGCCGCGGGGTCGTAGGCGCAGTAGTCGCACAGGTTCTCGGCGAACCCGGGGATTCCCGGCGGCGTGATGCCGGTGGACACCGTTCTCATGCCGTTGTAGACGGCCTCGTTGATCGCGTCGCGGTCGATCGCCATCGAGATCGCCTGGCGCAGCAGCAGGTTCTCCGGTCCCGCCGATGCGGGGATCACGCTGGTTGAACAGGTAGTGGTAGGACGCGAGCAGGGCGGTGTCGAGCGTCGTGCCCCAGTTCGACCGCGCTTCCTCAGAGCGCGCCGGCGGGATGGTGGCGTTGTCGACCTCGCCGGCCTCGAGGGCGTTGTACGCCGTGTCGACGTCGGCGAACACCCGGAAGACGATGCGCTCGGGACGGGTCGGCCAGGTCTCGCCGTTGAAGTCGCCGGCCCAGTTGTCGTTGCGCACGAGGACGATCTCCTCGTCGGAGCGCGGCGACTCCAAGCGTGTACGGCCCGTTGCCGACCATCAGTTCGTCCTGGTAGCCGTCGCCGGCGGCGTCCGCCGCCTCGGGGACCGGGAAGAACAACTGGAACCCGGCGACGGCGTCGAAGTTCGAGTACGGCGCGTCGAGCGTGACCGTGAGCGTCATCGCCTCGTCGTCGGCCACGACGCCCGAGATCGTGTCGGCCTCGCCGGCGAGTCGCTCGGCGCCGCCGTCGATGAAGTTGAGGAGATAGCTGTAGTCGCCGCCGAGGTCGGCGGCCCGCTCCCACGAGCGTTGGAACGTGCTGGGCAGGATCTCCTCACCGTCGGCGAACGTCAGCCCTTCCCGGATCGTGAACGTCCACACCGTGGCGTCCTCGTTGGGCTCGAACGACTCGGCGAGCAGGGGGACGATCCGCGTGTTCTCCGGATCGCTGACGTCGATGTCGGTGAGACCGTCGTACATCGCGTTGATCACCTGGTAGGCGTCGAGCGTCGAGTTCAGCGCCGGATCGATGTGCTCGGGAGGTCCGGCGATGAACGTGCCGCCGTCGATCAGCTCGCCTCCTCCCTCGGACGACTGCGGGGCGGCGGCGGTGCCGACCACCGGCACGGACACGACGACGATCGCGGACATCGCGAGGGCGAGCCAGCGGTTCCGTGACAAGTCACGAAGTGACCCTCCTTGATTCGCGCGCTGCCGCCACAGCCGGATCCCACATGATGAGCAGGTGCGACGCGTGGCGGGCTTGCACGGACTTGCGCAATTGCGCCCAGCCCGCTGACTGGCGATGGACGACACTGTCAAGATGGGCACGGGAGATGTGATGACCCTGGCCACCGACACGGACATCGACGACGACCGGTCCACGACCGCGACGGCCTCGTCGCCGGCGGAGGCGGACAGCGAGTGGTACTGGGAGGACGAGCACGGCTGGGTCCGCCAGTACCAGGCCTGGGTCGGCGACGGTGTGTACGTCGTCAACGAGGAGAACCACCTCGAGCCGATGCCGTGGCACCACGCCGTGAACGAGGGCTATGGACTCGGGATCTCCGTGCAGGGTGCCTACCGTCGTCGTGTTCGCGGCACCGAGCAGGTCGTCGACTCGAACACGGGCTTCTTGCGCTTCGCCGGCGACGAGGTCGGTGTCGAGCACTTCGTCGGCGGGCCGGGCGCGATCACGTTCGTCGGCATCGATCCGGGCGTCTGCCCGGGGTTCGAGCAGGTCGCCCAGGTGCCGGCGTTCACGGTCACCCCGGAGATGGCACTCACGCACCTCCGTCTCGTACGCGGCCAACGCCTCGGCGCCGACGACCTCACCCTCGAGGCGCTCGCGCTCGACCTACTCGGCGCGGCCGTCGAACAGCACCACGACGGCATCAACTCGTATTCCCGGCGGACGACCGGCGAGTCGCGCCGTCGCCTCGTGACCGAGGCGTGCGAGCTACTCCACCGACCCGGGCGCAAGGTCGGCCTCGTCGAGATCGCCCGCACGATCGGGTGCTCGCCGTACCACCTGTCGCGGGTGTTCCACGAGATCACCGGAATGACGATCCCGCAGTACCGCAAGCGGCTCCGCATCCACGACGCGCTGCGTCGACTCAACGACGGCGAGCACGACCTCGCCGCCATCGCAGTGGCCAGCGGATTCGCCGACCACAGTCACATGACGCGATCGATCGTCGCCCAGTACGGCGACCCACCGTCGCGGCTACGCGAGTTGATGCAGGTGTATGCGGCGTCGGCACGGCTGCTGCCGCGCTGACGACCGCGACTGCGTCGCGGCTACTTGCGAGCGGCGGTCTTCTTGGCGGTCGTCTTCTTGGCCGCGGTCTTGCGAGCCGGCGCCTTCTTGGCTGCGGTCTTCTTGGCCGGTCGGCCTTCTTCGCCGCGGTCTTCTTGGCCGGCGGCCTTCTTGGCCGGCGCCTTCTTGGCCGCGGTCTTCTTGCGAGCCGGGGCCTTCTTGGCCGCCGTCTTCTTGGCGGTCGTCTTCTTGGCCGTCGCCTTCTTGGCCGCGGTCTTCTTGGCCGGCGCCTTCTTGGCGGCGGTTGTCTTGCGGGCTGCGGTCTTTAGAACCATGGTTACTTCTCCCCTTGGGGCTGAGGATGGCGTTCGCCGCGTTGAACGGCGATTGATATGACAACGCAGCGCGCCGCCAATCGCAAGCACTCAGCTCGTTGCATTTGCAACGAGCGATTCAGACGAGTTCGGCGCGAATGCGCGCAGCGAACGCGGCGGCCTCGCCCGGCGCGTATTTCGAGCGTGGCCAGAAGAACCCACGCAGTCCGTCGCCGCGGGTTCGCGGCACGACGTGGGCATGGAAGTGCGGGACGCTCTGGCTGACGATGTTGTTCATCGCCACGAACGTGCCCTGGGCACCGAGCGCCGCCGGCAGGGCCGCCGAGACGAGTTGCACCGCCTCGAAGAACGGCCCAACCGGATCCAGCTCCGGCAGCGTGACGACATGGACGCGAGGAACGACGAGGACGTGGCCCTTGAACAGCGGGCGGTGGTCGAGGAACCCGACGGCGGCGTCGACGTCGAGGACGATGTCGGCGGCCGCGTCGCCGGCGACGATCGCACAGAACGCACAACTCGGGTCGGCCATGTCCCTGTTGTAGCCGCCCATCCACCACCAGCGCCTCGGGCTGCGCTACAACTCACGACGGCTTGTTGTCATCGGCGAAAACGTCATTCCGTTCCCCGGCCACGGAGGCCGCGGCTGGTCGCTCCTCGGCTGGCGCCTCGTCGCTCGCACGCGAGGAGGTTCTCCTTGACTGATCTGCGGGTTGTTGAGCAGACGGCGACTGGCATCCGGCGGCGAACGGTTCTCGACACCTCGGTGCTCATCGCCGATCCCAGTTGCATCGGTTCGTTCGTCGATGTCGACCTCGTCGTCCCGCTGACGGTCATCGAGGAGCTCGACGGCCTGAAGAACCGCCTCGACGACGTCGGCCGTTCGGCGCGTGCCGCGCTGCGGGCGATCGAGGACCTCCGCATCCGCAACGGTGGCACGCTCGCCGATCCGGTCGCGATCGGATCCTGCACGCTGCAGATCGAGATCAACAGCGTTCAGAAGCACCGTCTCGTCGAGCACGGCCTCGATCCGGCCAACCCCGACAATCGCATCATCGGCGCCGCCCTCGGTCAGGCCGAGCGAGGCCCGACGACGATGGTGTCGAACGATGCTGCACTGCGGATCAAGGCCGCACATCTCGGCGTGATGGCCGTCGAGCACCGCAGGACCGTGCGCTACGAACGTGACGCGACGGTCGGCTGGGCGTCGTTCGAGGTCGGCAGCAGCACGGTTGATCAGCTGTACCACGACGGCGCTGTCGATGCCCACGACATCGACGGCGCCGACGCACTCGTCGAGAACGAGTTCGCCGTGCTGCGAGCCGGTTCTCAGTCGGCGCTCGCCCGCCGGGTCGGTGACGACCTCACGCTGCTGTCGCACAACGCCCCCGAGGCGTGGGGGTTGCGCGCCCGCTCCAAGGAGCAGCGCTTCGCGCTCGAGTTGCTGCTCGACCCGGCGATCGAGGTCGTTGCTCTCGACGGCCGGGCCGGCACCGGCAAGACGGTGCTGGCGATCGCCGCCGGGTTCGAGCAGGTCGTCGAACACAGCCGCTACGAGCGCCTCGCCGTCTACCGCCCACTCGTGCCGGTCGGGCGGGCCGACGTCGGCTACCTGCCCGGCGGACTCGACGAGAAGCTCGACCCGTGGATGTCGGCGATCCACGACGCCGTCGTCGCCCTCACGGATCACCGGTCGAGCAGCGACGCCCGCCGGATGGTCGAGGAACTGACCAGCCGCGGCCAGCTGTCCTTGGAGTCGGTGACGTTCCTGCGCGGGCGCTCATTGCAGCGCCAGATCGTCGTCATCGACGAGGCGCAGAACCTCGAGCCGACGACGCTGAAGACCATCCTCACCCGGGTAGGCGAGAGCAGCAAGGTGGTCTTCACCGGGGACACGAGTCAGATCGACGCCCCCTACCTCGGCGAGTCGAACAACGCCCTCGCCGTGCTCACCCAGGCATTCCGCGGCCAACGGTGCTTCGGTCACATCACCCTGACGGCCTGCGAGCGCAGCGACGTCGCCAGCCTCGCCGCCGAACTGCTCTGAGGTCCGGCTTGATGCGCAGATTGGTCGATATACCACCAATTTGCGTATCAAGGCGAGCGGAGCCTCGGCCGGGCGAGACCATGACACCCTCCCGCTAGGTTCGGAGGTATGGCGATGACGCAGGGCGCCGAGATGGAGTCAGTGTTCGCGGTCGTCGATGTCGAGACGTCAGGGCTGCGGCCGGGCCGCGATCATGTGCTGCAGATCGCCGTCGTCACTGTCGATGCCTCGGGCGACGTGGTCGACCGCTGGTCGACGCTGGTGCGGCGACGCCGGTGGTGGCACCGCGTCGGCCCTCGTCACATCCACGGCATCACACGGCGATCGCTCCGCTCGGCACCGGCGGCTCGAGCGGCCTTCACCGAGCTCGCCAGGCGCCTCGATGGCAGCGTGTTCACCGCCCACAACGTCCACTTCGACGCCGAGTTCATCGAGCAAGCCGCTCGGCGTGCCGGCGTCCCGCTCGTGATCGGACGACGGGTGTGCACCCTCGATCTCTCCCGGCAGCTCGACCCAGATCGCCAACTCACCCACGGCTTGGCCGAGCTGTGTGCCCGCTATGGAGTTCCGTTGACCGACCATCACGACGCCCTCGCCGACGCCACGGCAACGGCTGCCGTGCTTCCCCACCTGCTGCGCGCCCATCGAGCGACGTTCGCAGATCACTCGTAGCGCTGCAGCAGGCGGGCTGCGGCGCGGCGTCCGAGATCACGCCACTTCGTCGGCTCGACGACCTCTGCGTCCGTGCCGGCGCGGAGCAGCAGCCGCTCGAGCCAACGCTCACTGACGACTGCGAAACGGGCCACGACGGCGCCGTCGTCGAGCTCGGTGACGACGTCAACCGGGTACTCCTCGACGACCCAGCGGGCTGCCGGCTGGAGGCGGACGGTGACCCGTGGCAGCGATCCGTCGGCCGACCAGGAGACCGACGAGCCGGGGATCTCGGCGTCGTCGACGGGATCGTCGAACTCGCCCGTTCGCTCGACCGACTCGACGCGGTCGATACGGAACGTGCGGTACTCGCCGGACCGATGGTCGTCACCGGCGACGTACCATTCGCCGCGCTCGTGGAACACGCGCCTCGGGGTGAACTCACGCTCGGTGGTCTCGTCGCGAGAGGCCGTCCAGTACCGCATGCGCACGCGCTCGACTCGCTTGGTCGCGTCGACGAACTCATCGACCAACGGCGTCGCCGCCAGGTCGACAACCAGGGCGGAGTCGTCGACGTCCTCGCCGAGGGCCGCCGCCAGCTTGTCGAGACCTCGTCCGAGTGCGCTCGTCGGATCGGCACCGGGCAGCTGCATCGCCGCCCGCCCCGTGGTCACCAGAGCGAAACCTTCTGGCGCCGTTAGGTGCAGCGGCTTGGTGAACAGGCGGGGGACGCCGACGTACACCATCTCGCCGTCGATGAACACGTCGATCAACTCGTCGACGAATGGCGGTACGCCGCACATCGCGGCCAGCTCGAGCTCGGCAGCGACCTCTTCGGGGGTCATCTTGAACGTGGCGGCGACTTCGGCGAGCGGTACCTCGCGCCGCTCCATCAGCCAAGGCAGGATGACGAGGAGTCGGCTGAGCCGCGACTCGGCGGCGCGCTCGCTGCGCCGCGGCGCCGGGCTCACCGTTGTCTCCTCAACGCTTCCTCCGGCGCCGGGGCGGGGCGGCGAGGGCGCGTAACCGGGCGACGAACTCCTCGCGGACGGCTTTCGGCGACAGCACCTCGGCATGGTCGGCGAGTCCGAGCACCCAGGACGAGAACGCCGCTGGGTTGCTGGACGGCACGGCAACGTCGATCGCCCCGTTACGCCGCCTGGCGACAACCCGCTCGGCGCCGACCTCCCGTTCGACCAGGGCGGCGCGCTCGGGGGCGATCCGCACGCGGGCCGTGACGCTCTTGTCGACGACCACGCCGAACTGCTTGGCGTCGGTGGGCAACACATCACGAGGATCGAATCCGGCGGGACGCTCGAAGGCGCCGTCCCCGCCGACGTGCTGCACGTCACCGCTGATTCGGTCGACGCGATACGTTCGCAGCTCGTCGTGTCCGTGGTCGCGGCCGAGCAGGTACCAGAACCCGTCGCGCAACATCAGCCCGTATGGGTCGACCCGGCGCGCCCGCCCGCGGTAGGTGAAGGCGACCACGGCCCGGCGCGCCGCGGCGCGGCGCAGCGTCGGCAGCGCCGGCAGCTCCGGCACGCTCGCCGTCACCGCCGGACCGACGTCGACCTGGGCACCACCGAGCTTCCACAGCGCCTGCTCGCCCGCCGTGATCGCACTCCCCGACGAGGAGCGAACGGCCGCCAGCGCCAGCTGGATCGCCCGCCGCTCGTCCGCTTCGAGGTCGAGATCAGCGAGTTCGAAGCGGGCCCGGTCGATGCGGTAGCCCGACTCCCCGGCGCGGTCGCCGGTGAGCACCTCGGCCTCGATTGGTACACCGATCTCGCGCAGCGCCGCCTTATCGCGCTCGAACGCCGCCCGCAGGGTCGGTTTCTGGGTCGGGTACTGGCCCTCCATCTCGCCGGCGATCTCGACGAGTGTCAGCGGGCGCGGCGTCTCGAGCAGCAGCGCCAGGAGGTTCGTCAATCGTTCGACGCGATCCACGGCACTAGCCGGAGCGGGCGTCGATGGCGTCGCGCACCGCGGCGACGACCTCGTCACTGGACGCACCAGGGGTGAGCACGCCGGCGACGCCGGCCTCGAGCAGCTTCGGAACGTCGACGTCGGGCACGATGCCGCCGACCACCACGGGGATGTCGACGCCGAGCTGGCGAACCTTGTCCACGACCAGCGGCGCAAGCGTCATGTGGGCGCCGGACAGCATCGACAACCCGATGGCGTCGACGTCCTCGTCGATGGCCGCCGCGGCGACGCTCTCGGGTGTCTGGAACAACCCGGTGTAGATGACCTCGAACCCAGCATCGCGGAGAATCCGGGCGACGACCTTGACACCGCGGTCGTGGCCGTCGAGGCCGACCTTGGCCACCAGAACCCGGCGCGCCGTGCTCTCACTTGCCATAGTCATAGAACCCGCGGCCGGTCTTGCGACCGAGCAGCCCGGCCTCCACCATCCGCGACAGCATCGGTGGAGGGGCGTACAGCGGCTCCTTGAACTCTTCGTAGAGGCTCTCGGCGACAGCCAGGGTCGTGTCGAGGCCGATCAGATCGGCGAGGTGCAACGGGCCCATCGGGTGGTTGCAGCCCTCCACCATGCCGGTGTCGATGTCATCGGCCGTGGCGAACCCGGATTCCATCATCCTGATCGCCGACAACAGGTACGGGATCAGCAAGGCGTTGACGACGAAACCGGCACGATCCTGGCTGCGGATCACCCGCTTGTCCAGCACGTTGGTGGCGAAGTCCTCCGCAGTCGCAACCGTCTCCGGAGACGTCATCAGGCTGACGACGAGCTCGACGAGGCGTAGCACCGGCACCGGGTTGAAGAAGTGGATGCCGATCACCTGCTCCGGCCGCTCGGTGGCGATGCCGAGCTTCATGATCGGGATCGAGCTGGTGTTGCTGGCGAGTACCGCGTCGCGGGCCTCGACGACCTTGTCGAGCCGGCGGAACACGTCGATCTTGCTCTGCTCGTCCTCGATGACCGCCTCGACGACGAGCTGACGGTCGACGAGATCACCGATGTCGGTCGTGAACGAGATTCGCGCCAGCGCCGCGTCGCGATCGGCCTCGCCGAGTTTGCTCGCTGAGACCGCCCGATCGAGCGACTTGGTAAGTCGCCGCTGACCGCCTTCGGCAGCGGCTGCGTCGATTTCGGTGACCACCACGTCGAGCCCGGCGCGAGCGCACACCTCGGCGATGCCGGAGCCCATCAAACCGCTGCCCACAACGCCGACCCGCGAGATCGGACTCTGCTGTTCCACGGGGACATCATCTCACCGTTGCGAGCGACCGAGCGCCAGCGAGGGAGCGGTTAACAACGGCCTGCGTGGCCGGGGAACGCAATTAACGGTGCGTTGGATCGACGGTCACCGTCGATGCGTCATGATGTCGGCCGATGAACCAGCTTTCCCGCCGTGAACTGCTCGCCATCAGCGCGGCCGTGGCCATGGTTCCGCGGTTCGGAGGCCGATCCGTCACCGCACCCGGTGCCAACCCGTTCACCCTCGGGGTGTGCGCCGGCGACCCGGACGAGCACTCCGCCGTGTTGTGGACCCGCTTGGCCCAGGCGGACGGTTCGCCGCTCGGCGGTGACGATGTCACCGTCATCTGGGAGCTCGCTGACGAACAATCGTTCACGTCGATCAGCGGCTCGGGTGAGGTCGTAGCGAGAGCGGACGAGGCGCACAGCGTGCACGCCGTGGTCGACGTCGCCGCTCCGTCGTTGTTCCGGTTCCGAACCGGCGAATCGACCAGCCCGATCGGACGGGTCGCACCGACCGGCACCAACCCGGAGCAGCTGCGCATCGCCAGCGCGTCGTGCCAGCGCTTCGAGACCGGCTACTACGCCGCCCACAGCGACCTCGCCGGCTGGGCACCGGACCTCGTCGTGTTTCTCGGCGACTTCATCTATGAGTACGGCGACCTCGGCGGGGTGCGCGGCCTCGGCAGCGGCGAGACCTTCACCATCGACGAGTACCGCCGGCGCTACGCCCTGTACCTCTCCGACCCGCAGCTCCAGGCGGCGCGGGCCGCGTGTCCGTGGCTGACCATCTGGGACGACCACGAGGTCGCGAACAACTACGCCACGACGACCTCCGAGGACTCCGCCCCACCGGACGAGTTCGCAGCCCGCCGCCTCGCCGCCTATCAGGCGTGGTGGGAGCACATGCCCGTGCGGATCTCGCGGCCGGTCGCCGACGCCACCCCGACGATCAATCGCGTCGTCCGCTGGGGGTCGCTCGCCGACCTGATCCTCCTTGACGGACGCCAGTTCCGCTCCGACCAGGCGTGCGGCGACGTCGTCCTGTCTGTCGACCCGGCCTGCCCGGAGACCGCCGACTCGCAACGCACGATGCTCGGCACCGCCCAGGAGCAGTGGCTCGGGGAGCAGCTGGCGGCAACCACGGCGACGTGGCCGGTGATCGCCCAGCAGACCGTGCTCACCGACGTGACGTTGCCCAACGGCGCAGTGCTCAACTACGACCAGTGGGACGGCTATCCGGCGGCCCGCCAGCGGCTCCTGCTGCAGGCGGCACAGACGCCGCGCACGGTGGTGCTCGCCGGCGACATCCACCTCGCCGCGGTCGGGCGACTGCCCGGCGTGGGCGTCGAGTTCGTCGCCACATCGATCTCCTCACCGGGGAATGTGCCGGTCGAGCTCCTGGAGTTCGTCGCCGCGTTCCCCGACGTCGTCGACATCGAGCTAATCCACCGTGGCTACATCCGCCACACGATCACGCCGGAGAGGTGGACTGCGGAGTACCGCATCGTCGACGACGAGACCGACCCGGCGTCGCCAGTGTCGACGTGGAAGACGTTCGCCGTGGACGCCACGGTCCGCGACACCGTCACAGAGCTCTGATCGCGCGAGCATCGCGGCGTGGCCGGGGAACTCGCAGTCGACATCGGCCCGACCGACGTCGCTCTCCTCGACGAGACGATCGGTGCCAATCTTCGGAGGACGATCACCGCCCACGGCGACAACGAGGCGATCGTCGCCCGCCATCAGGGGATCCGCTGGACGTACGCCGAGTTCGGCGAGCGCGTCGACCGCCT
The DNA here is from genome assembly GCA_963732335.1 of Ilumatobacteraceae bacterium. Taxonomy (GTDB): domain Bacteria; phylum Actinomycetota; class Acidimicrobiia; order Acidimicrobiales; family Ilumatobacteraceae; genus Desertimonas. The sequence continues at coordinate 42,934 of CAVSZO010000046.1, forward strand.
CAGCGCCGGGCTGCTCGGTCTCGGTCTGGAGACCGGCGACCGGGTCGGGTTGTGGAGCCCGAACTACGCCGAGTGGACGCTGTTGCAGTACGCCACCGCCAACATCGGCGTCATCCTCGTCAACATCAACCCGGCATACCGGACCCACGAGCTCGCCTACGCCCTCAACCAGTCCGGCTGCCGGATGCTCGTCGCCGCTCCGTCGTTCAGGAACTCGGACTACATGGAGATGGTCGATCAGATCGACGGCCAGGTGCCGGCACTCGAACGGGCCGTGTTCCTCTGGGAGGACGAATGGGACGAGATCGTCGCCGGCGCGGGTGGTGTCGATCACGCCACGGTGACTCGACGGGCGGCCGGCTTGAAGCCCGACGACCCGATCAACATCCAGTACACATCCGGCACGACCGGGTTTCCCAAGGGGGCCACCCTCACCCACAGCAACATCCTCAACAACGGCTACTTCGTCGCCCGCCTACAGGGGTTCTCCAGCGCCGACCGGCTGTGCATCCCGGTGCCGTTCTACCACTGCTTCGGAATGGTGATGGGCAACCTCGGGTGCACCACCCACGGCGCCACGATGGTCATCCCGAGCGACGCCTTCGATCCAGTGCACGTCCTCGAGACGGTCACCGCCGAGCGCTGCACGGCGCTGTATGGCGTGCCGACGATGTTCATCGCCGAGCTCGACGTGCTCGATCAATCCGAACCGGACCACGATCGCTATGACATGACGTCGCTGCGCACTGGGGTGATGGCTGGTTCGCCGTGTCCGGTAGAGGTGATGAAGGCATGCGTTGATCGCATGCACATGCGCGAGGTGACGATCTGCTACGGGATGACCGAGACGTCACCGGTGTCCACGCAGACGTTGCCTGACGACTCGCTGCACCACCGCACGGCGACCGTCGGCCGCGCCCACCCACACGTCGAGATCCGCATCGCCGACCCGTCCAGTGGTGAGACGCTGCCGCGCGGGCAGCCTGGCGAGTTCTGCACCAGCGGGTACTCCGTGATGAAGGGCTACTGGAACGAACCAGAGCGGACTGCCGAGGCAATCGACGATGACGGCTGGATGCACACCGGCGACCTCGCCGTGATGGCCGACGATGGCTACGTCAACATCGTCGGGCGGATCAAGGACATGGTGATCCGCGGCGGGGAGAACATCTACCCGCGCGAGATCGAAGAGTTCCTCTACACCCATCCGGCCGTCGCCGACGTGCAGGTGATCGGGGTTCCCGACCCGCGGTACGGCGAGGAGCTGATGGCCTGGGTCAAGCTGCGCCCCGGTACGACGACCGACGAGGAAGAGCTGCGCGAGTTCTGCCGGGGCAAGATCGCCCACTTCAAGATTCCCCGCTACGTCCGCTTCGTCGACGAGTTCCCGATGACCGTCACCGGCAAAGTGCAGAAGTTCGTGATGCGTGAGCAGTCGATCGCCGAGCTCGGACTGACCCCCGCCACCGAAACCGCCTGAAGTTCACCCATCCGAGTGTTTCCGGCCATCCGAGTGTTTCACGCGCCCCTGTCGGGCACGTAGCACTCGGTTGCCACGAAACACTCGGATCAGGGAGCCGTGAAGCGGTTCGGATCGAACAGGTCGATCGGCGCCTCGGTGGCACCGTCGATGGCCAGGTCGGCGAGGATCTCGCCGACCACGGGCACGAACTTGAAGCCGTGCCCGGAGAACCCCGCGGCGACGGTTACCTTGCCGTTGCTTCCGGGGAGGTGACCGATCACGAAGTGCTCGTCAGGAGTCATCGTGTACAGGCACACGGTGCTCGCCGCGCAGCGGCCGCCCAACGCTGGAATCCGTTCGTCGAGAACGGCTCGCATCGCCGCCAGCTCCCCCGGTGCGACGTCGCGGTCGACCCGATCGGGATCGACCGGACGGCGGCGGTGGTGAAAGCCGACCTTCGGCGCGCCGCTGCCGACATCGGCGAGGCCGTACAGCGCGTCCCCGGGGGCGAGCTCCCACACGAACGCCGGGAAGCGGTCAGGCGCGAACGCCGCCCGATCGCCCACCGGCTCGATGTGATAGGTCACGGTCCGCATGGGCGTCAGCGAGTACGCCGGGCCGAGCAGCTTCGCCGCCCATGGCCCGGTGGTGACGACGAGGTGGTCGGCTGACACGTCGTCGTCCCCGACGCGAACGGTGACGCCTTGGCGGCCAACGTCCCACCCGTCGATCGGCGAAGCGAAGCGGAGGTCGGCACCGGTCGCCCGCGCCTGATCGTGCAGCGCCCGGATCGCCGCCTCCGGGTTGACGACACCCGCGTTTCGCTCGTAGACCGCGACCTCGTCGGCGCCGAGCCGGAACTGGCTGTACGTCTCGGCCATCGCCGCGGCGCTGAGCAGGTCGTGGGGCAGCTGCCACGCCGTTGCGCTCTGCAACGTCCCTGCCACGACCGCACTGTCAGGCCGACCGATCATCAACGCCCCGGTCCACGTGATCAGTCGCCTCCCGCATCCCTTCTCGAGCGCCGCCCACAGCTCATAGGCGGAACGCAGCAGCGGGACGTAGTCGGCGTGCTCGAAATACGCCATCCGCACGATCCTCGAGTCACCGTGACTGGAGCCGCGGTCATGCAGCGGGGCGAACTGATCGACGCCGAGGACGTCGACGCCGCGTCCGGCGAGGGCCGCCGCAGCCGCCGAGCCCATCCCTCCGAGACCGGCGACGACGGTGTGGTAGCGCCTCACGCCGCCGGGGCGGCACGCACGAGCCAGATGCATCCGGGGAACTGCACGACGCCGTCAACCATGCTCGTGCGCAGCTCGGCGCGGACATCGTCGAGCAGGGCTTCCCAGCCCTCGTCGCCAAGTGCCGGGCGAAGCTGCTCGGCGGCGAGCAGACCCGTCGAGCCCGAGAGGATCACAGCGAGGCGTTCCTCCACGCCGTCGCTGCCGTCGATCCCGAAGCGAAGATCGACGTCGAGCGCAGTGATGTCGACGTCGACCCAACGGGCCGCCCCGAGCACCGTCGCCACGTAGCCGGCCTCGGCGAACGCCGTTGGCCCCGGTTGGTACGGGTTCGCCGGCGGTGGCGGCTCTGGCATCCGTTCGACGAGCAGGTGCGTGCCGAGGGAGAACATCCGGTTCTCGGCCAGCGACCGCCAGCAGGCGAACGCCATCGTTGCCTGCGGCGTCACCGCCCCGGCGATGTTGGCGAACGCGGCAACCGGGTCGTCGAAGAACATCACCCCGAACTCCGAGATCACACGGTCGAAGCCTCCCGGTGCGAGCGCAACAAGGTCAGCGTCCTGCACGTCGACGACCTCGAAGCGGAGCTCCGGGTAGAGCTGGCGGGCGCCGTCGATCATCGACGCCGAGATGTCGGCGCCGACCGGTGTACCGCCGCGATCGGCGACCAGCCGCGACAAACCGCCTGTTCCACAGCCGACGTCGAGCACGACGAGCCCGGCCAGCGGCTCGGCCGCCGTTATCACGGCGCTGGAAACCGGCCGGAACACGGCCTTGAAGATGTCGTGATTGGCGAACCATGCCGGACCTGCGCGGTTCGTCCACTGCTCACGCATCTGCTCGTTGCCCACCACGCCGAGCGTAGGCGCGGCGTTTGCGGGCCGAGCTGCCGAGGCCATCTACGCTCGACGGATCGGAGACGAACGGGCCGGCGACGGCGACCTCGACGCGCTGCGGCTCCGGGCCGAAGCGCTCGGAGCAGAGACCTTCTACTGGGACGACCAGGGCAACTACCACGACGCCCACCCCGAGTCGCTGCGTCGTGTGGTCGAGGTGCTCGAGGCGGACGGTGGCGCCAGCCCACAGCGCCGACGTTTGCCCTCGGTGATCGTCGGGTCGGGTGGCCGAATCCCTGTCGGCCGTGCGATCGACGAGGCAATCTTGACGTTGGCCGACGGAACGACCGTCGTACTCGACGTCACGGGCGATCACGTCGACGTCACCGAACTGCCGATCGGCTGCCATCAGCTCGCTCTCGCCGGACACGGGATCGACGAATCGGCGACGATCGTCACCGCCCCAGCAACGATGCCGACGTCATCGGCGCTCGCCGGACGTGCGGCCGTCTTCGCCCCTGCCTACGCCCTCTGGGAACGCGAGTCGCCGTTGCCGTCCTTCACCCACCTGGCATCGCTCGGCAGAACGCTCCCGACCCTCGGCGTCGACGCCCTGGTGACGCTGCCGCTGTACGCCGCCTTCCTCGACGAGCCGTTCGACCCCAGCCCGTACGCGCCCGTCAGCCGGCTCCACTGGAACGAGGCGTACCTCGATGACAGTGCGCTTCCCGCCGCGCCCCTGCGGTGCCCGCAATCGATCATCTCATCGACTGGCGTGCCATCGGCCGGCGACGACGGTCGCAACTGCTCGACGCCGTTGGCCAGATCCCGGGCGAGCTGGCGGCCGACGTTCGGCGATGGGTTGCGGCGACCCCGGACGTCGCCGAGTACGCCCGGTTCCGCGCCAAGATCGCCGTCGATTCGATCGACGCCGCTCGACCGAGCGATGTCGTCGAGGCGAGTCACCAACTCGCCCAATACCTCGCTCATGTCGCCCTGACGCGACTCCACGATTCCGGCGCTGCGGCGTTCGCCCTCGACTTGCCGATCGGCAGCCACCCACTCGGGTTCGAGACGTGGGCGCACGGCGACCTGTTCGCCCAGGGGATGGGCGTGGGCGCACCCCCTGACACGATGTACCCGGACGGGCAGAACTGGGGGTTTCCGCCGCAGCTCCCGGGTGCGGCCGAGCGCAGCGGCTTCGCCCTGTGGCGCCAGGTCGTGCGCAGGTGCGGGCAGTACGCCTCGCTGCTGCGCATCGATCACGTCCTCGGTGTGCACCGACTCTGGTGGATCCCCGACGGGATGGAACCGGGCGAGGGCGTGTACGTGCGCTATCCCCGCTCGAAACTGCTCGCCATGATCGCCGCCGAGGCAGCCGGCACCGGCACGACCGTGGTCGGCGAGGACCTCGGAACGGTGCCCGTAGAGATCACCGAGGCAATGGAGGAGTGGGAGATGCTCGGGCTCTACGCCGAGCACACCCGCCTCGCCGACGACCAGCTCCCGACGATACCGGCGCGCACCGTTGCCGGGCTACGGACCCACGACATGGAGCCGTTCGCCATGCTGTACGAGCGCGGCGACCTCACCGGCTACCGCGCCAAGTTGCGCCGCGCCCTCGGCCGCCGCGTCGGTGCTTCGAGGGTGGCGCTGCTCGAAGGTGCGCTCAGGCGCCTCGCATCATCGGAGGCCTACCTCGTCTTCGCCGATCTCGACGACCTGCTCGGCGAGACGACGCCGCACAACACTCCGGGCAAGGTCCTGCCGACGATCTGGCGGCGCCGGCTGCGACGGCCGACGTCAGAGACGCTCGCCGACCCTGAGGTACGCCGTCTCCTGGCGGTCCTGACGAAGCGCGGCGGGCGATGATCTCCGGCGCGCCCGGCGAGTTGGACCTCCACTTGTTCAACGAGGGCACTCACCGTCGCATCTACGACTTCCTCGGTGCCCACCCCGACGACAGCGGCTGCTGGTTCGCCGTGTGGGCACCGAACGCCCGGGCCGTCGACGTGGTCGGGGACTTCACCGGTTGGAAGAAACCGATCGCCCTCGAACCCGTGGCGAAGTCGGGCGTGTGGTCCGGCTACTCCCCCCGCGCCGAGATCGGTCACGGGTATCGGTTCGGCATCACTGGAGTCGATGGTGAGCGCGATCGAGCGCGCCGACCCCGTCGCCGCCGGGACGTTCGAACCGCCCTCGACGGCTTCGCGCATCGTCGACCTCTCCTACGAATGGCGCGACCACACGTGGATGGCTGCTCGAGCCGCGACCATCGCTCCAGAGGCACCGATCTCGATCTACGAGTTGCACCTCGGATCGTGGGGCCGCGTCGCCACTCCGGGACGGCGCTGGCCGACCTACGAGGAGCTCGCCGACCCACTCGCCGACCACGTCCTCAGCCACGGCTTCACCCACGTCGAGCTGCTCCCCGTGATGGAGCACCCCTTCTACGGCTCGTGGGGCTACCAGGTGACGGGCTATTTCGCCCCGACCGCCCGCTACGGCGCCCCAGTCGACCTGATGCGGATGATCGACCGTCTCCACCAACGCGGCGTCGGGGTGTTGCTCGACTGGGTGCCGTCGCACTTTCCGATGGATGAGCACGCCTTGTTCCGCTTCGACGGCACGTACCTGTACGAGCACGCTGACCCGCGCCAGGGCTTCCATCCGGACTGGAAGTCGGCGATCTTCAACTACGGGCGCCCGGAGGTTCGCTCGTTCCTGGTGTCGAGCGCAATCAGTTGGCTGGAGCGATACCACGCCGATGGTCTACGGGTCGACGCCGTCGCCTCGATGCTGTACCTCGACTACTCGCGCAGCGAGGGGCAATGGGTGCCCAATCGCTTTGGCGGGCGGGAGAACCTCGCCGCCGTCGACTTCCTGAAGCAGTGCAACACGGCGATCGCCGAGGAGTTTCCGGACACGACCACGATGGCCGAAGAATCGACAGCGTGGCCACACGTCACCGGCGCCGTCGCCAACGGGGGGCTCGGGTTCGGCTTCAAGTGGGACATGGGCTGGATGCACGACGAGTTGCAGTACCTGGGTCGCGAGCCGGTGCATCGCCGTTTCCATCACGACGAGATCACGTTTCGCAGCATGTACGCCTTCTCCGAGCGCTACGTGCTTCCGCTCTCCCACGACGAGGTCGTCCACGGCAAGGGTTCGCTGCTGCGCAAGATGCCAGGCGACGAGTGGCAGCGCTTCGCCAACCTGCGCCTGCTGTACGGCACGATGTGGGGGCAGCCCGGCAAGAAGTTGCTGTTCATGGGCGGCGAACTGGCCACGCCTGCGGAGTGGGCCCACGAGGGGATGCTCGACTGGTCGCTTCACGACGCGGCCGACCACGACGGGTTGCGCCGGCTGGTCGCCGACCTCAACGCCGTCTACCAGCGTGAAGAGGCACTCCATCGGGGTGACTGCGAGCCGGCCGGGTTCCGTTTCGTCGTCGGCGACGACGACACGCACAGCGTGTTCGCCTGGCTTCGTCTCGATCCGCTCGACGAGGCTCCGGCGGTGCTCGTCGTCGCCAATGCCACACCGGCGGTGCACTACGGCTACCGGATCGGCGTACCCGACGCCGGCGAGTGGACGGAGATCCTCAACACCGACGCCACGGCGTACGGCGGCAGCGGCGTCGGCAACCTCGGACTGGTGGTCACGGAGGACCAGCAGTGGCACGGCTTCCCCCAGTCACTCGCCCTCACCCTGCCCCCGCTGTCGGTCGTCTACCTCCGCGAACACACCTGAAACCCCCGACGCCTGTCGTCGCCCGCGCTCCGTTGCGAGCGACCGAGCGCCAGCGAGGGAGCGGCCACCAACGGCCTGCGTGGCCGGGGAACGCAATGAACGTCAGTCGAACGAGAAGTTGGACATGTGGACGGGGCGGAAGCGTTGGGCGACGGAGCTCGCCGCCCACGCCACCGCCCCGGCGACCAGCGGTACCGCGACCAGCAGACCGGCGAGGGCCAGCCATGGAATCTGGAATGGGTCGTCCACAGCGCGCGTGACGGCGAACGCCGGGATCAATCCGGTGGGGATCGCCAGGGCGATTCCTGTCAGCGTCATCACGAGCGCCTTCGATCCCGCCAGCGATCGCATCGTCCGCGGCCGGGCACCGACGGCGACGAGCACGTCGCGCTCGTCGCGACTCTCGGTGGCGGCGAGCGCCAGCCCGATCGCCACGACGAGCAACGTGAGCACGAGCACAATGCCAATGGCGATTCCCTGGATCGCGGCGAGCGGTACCGGGCCCTGTCCGCCCTCGACGAGTGCCCACCATCCGGAAGATCGGCCGGCCGTGTCGACGGCGTCGCGGTACCAGTCCCCCAGCGCGGTTCCCTCGAAAGTCCTGCTCAGGGCATCGAGCTGGGCCTGCGTCAACGGCGTGTCGTTGCGCACGATGGCGCCGAACTCGACGATCTCGAAGCCGAGCCGGCGTGCCGTCTCCTCGGTGATCATCAGCAAGTCGAAGCCGTAGACGCCGTCGAACTCCGGCTCCTCGTCGGGCTTCTCGATCGCCTCACGAACGTGGTCGCGCATTGCGTAAGGCACCACGATCTCACCGGAGGCGGTCTCGATCACCAGCTGTCCAGTGGCGCGACCGTTGACAACCGCGAACCACGGCTGCAACAACAGCGCCCCTTCCGACTCGAGGTCCGCACGCTCCGACGCGCTCAGCTCGTACAGGTCGATCGTCGCCGGATCGGCGATCACGACTCCCTCACGGACGACGAGGTCTACGTCTTCGACGGGCAAGCCCTCGTCGAACTGCCTCTCAACGACTGGCGGCTCCCAGGTGGCGATCCGCCGCGGATCGACCGTCGCCGCCGGCAGGATCGACGCCACCTGCTCCCGAGCCGCTTCGTCCAGCGGCGCCGCCGGCACTCGAGCAGGCGACGACGCCGACGGACGGTTCGCCCGGCTCGACGCCTTCGAGGCTCCGTCCCACGGGGTTCGATCAGGACGCCGGGCTGCAGGACGATGGTGTCGGTCGGTAGTTGACGGGCGCCGTCGGAGCCATTGACGTTCATCGCAAATGTCGAAGCGGCGGCGCCGAGCGAGCCCGTCACGGCAATCGCCGTCACAACGGCCGCACTACGAGTGCGGGTGCGGCCGAGACTGCGGCCGGCGAAGCGCCACGAGCGACCCAGTAGAGCGCTCGCCCGGCTCATCGTGTCGATCGCCAACGGGCTGCAGCAGCACATCCCGGCGAGGATCATGACACCGCCCAGCACCGCGGCCGCGGCGGCGGCGTCGCCTCCCCCGTCGCTGCTGGCACCGAGGAATAGCAAGAACACGCCGAGGGCGAACGTCGCCAGGCCGACCGGGACGAGACGGCGGGGCACGACGCCGAGCGGGCGTCGTCCGGCGAGGGCGGCGAGCACCGGTACCCGACTCGCCGAACGCGCGGGGACGAGGGCGGCAATGGTCGCGGCCAACGTCCCGGTGGCGACGATCACGATGAGGTCGAACGGGACGAAGCGGTACGGGGCAAGAACCGATCCCTTGACCTCTTCGATCGTCGACCTGGCGAGCAGAAGGGCGACACCGGCGGCGACAACGCCGACCACGGACCCGACGAGCCCGGTCCAGCAGCCCTGCAGGGCCAGCGAGCGGCGAACCAACCGCTCCGGCGCCCCGTTCGCCGACAGCTGCCCGACCGTCACGAGTTGGCGCCGCGCGCTCGTGGCGAATGCCGCCGAGATGATGATGCCGGTCGCCGCCAGGGCGATGGCGCCGGCGACCCAACCCCAGGCCAGCACTCCCCTGTGCGAATCCGTCCTGATGTCCTGCCCGCGCCAGGACACACGTGGGTCGACCGTTGAATCGTCGAGAGGACGCTCGACGACATTCTCGCCGAGGCCCCGGCCGGCAGCGGCGATGTCCGCGGCCGAGGCATCGGCGGGGAGGTCGATCAGCGTGACGCGGTCGAACACACCGTCGACGAACTGTTCCACGGGCAGGTCGGGCATGATCACCGACAGCTTCTCGAAGTCCGATTCGACACGGCCGGTTCCGGCGACGGTCCACGTCCCCGCCGGATGGGTGAGCGTGACAGCGTCGCCGACCTCGACGCCGAGCCGATTGGCGAGCGGACTGGAGAGCCACACCTCGCCCGATCGCGGGAGGCGGCCGTCCGTGACGGTGACCGCACACGACGCAGCGTTGGAACCGGGATCCTCGAGTGCGACGTCGTGTAGAACCGTCCCGTCGGCGTTCACGATCGGGGCCGAGTCGACACGGACGACTGACGACACCTCGGCGCCGGACGGAATGGAGTCACTGATCGCGACCGCATCATCGAGCCGTTGCTCGACGACGATGTCCGTGTCGGGCCGCCACCAACGCGTCACCGGATCGTCGGCGGCGTCGTATGTCCGCACGAGCACGCTGCCGACGGCCATCCCGAAAACCGGGACGGCGACGAGGAAGAGGACCAGGAGTGTCCGTCCCGGTCGCCGCCGCACCTCCCGCCGGGCGAGCCGGGAGGCCAAGCGCCATTGCGACAAGCTCATCTTCCGACTCCAGCCAACTCGGCGGCGCTGTCAGGCACCGGACCTGGCGTTTCGTCGACGATCGTCCCGTCGCGCAGGAAGATCGACGCGATCGGCGTAGGACGCGAACCGCGGCTCGTGGGTGACGAGCACGATGGCAGTTCCGAACTGGCTCGGAAGTGTTGCCAGCATCTCGATGATCTGGTCGCTGTTCGACGTGTCCAGCGAACCGGTCGGCTCGTCGGCGAGCAGCAGCCGGCGCTCGCCGACAACTGCGCGAGCGATGGCGATGCGCTGCTGCTGCCCACCGGAGAAGTCGTCGGGATAACGGTCGAGGTGATGAGTCAGGCCGAGCGTATGTAGCGCAGCGATGGCGGCCTGGCGTGCTTGCCGAGCACTGCGGCCGTCGAGCTCGAGCGGCAGCATCACGTTCTCGACGGCGGTCAACGACGGCACCAGGTTGAGTCGCTGGAAGACGTAGCCGACGTCGCGACGGCGCAGTGTCGCCAGTTCCTCGGCCGACCGGTCGCCGAGGTCGTTGCCGTCGACCTTCACCCGTCCGGCGCTCGGCGTTTCGAGACCCCCGGCGAGATGGAGCAGCGTCGACTTGCCGCACCCGGAGGGCCCCATCACGGCGAGCAGCTCGCCGGGCGTCAGCGTCAGGTTGATGCCACGCAGGGCGTAGACCTCGGTCTCGCCATGACCAAACGATTTGACGGCGTCGACGAATTCGAGGATTGGCGTAGTCATTGGCGTTCCTTTTGATTCGTGAGGCGGGATTCGCAGAGGTCGAGCCAGCGCAGGTCCGCTTCGGCGCGTACCACCAGGGCGTCGGCGACGAGAGCGGAGGCCAAGTCGTCCCGGCGGGCGGCGTCGTTGCGGTTCTCGCGGCGGCGCAGTTGGAGCAGGGCGAGGAGGGCGGTGCGGTGGCGGGTGATCACGGCGAGGGCGTGCTCCGGGCCGTGCTCGATCGCCATCAGCATCTTCAGCATCAGCTCGTCGCGTGGCGGTGGGTCGTCGACCGGCACCGTCTCCCACCACGCTCCCAGTTCCTCCCGCCCCGCGGCAGTGAGCTCGTACGACTTCTGTCCGTTCTGTTCTGCGACGGCGACGAGGCCGTCGCGCTCGAGACGCTCGAGGGTCGTGTAGACCTGCCCGACGTTGAGCGGCCACACGCCGCCGGTGGCCTGCTCGAACTCGGTCTTCAGCTGATAACCGTGGCGCCGCCCGTCGTCGAGCAGGGCGAGCAGACCTTCACGAACAGCCATTGGTTACCGAGTATGCATACTCAGTAACTCGTTGTCAAGGTCGACTCACCCGCCGCGCGTGCTCCGATACCAGTCGATCGTCGCCGTCGTCGACGGGTCGTGCTCGCCGGCGGACTCCCCGGTGAGTTCCGGGGTGATCCGGTTGGCGAGCTCCTTGCCCAATTCGACGCCAAACTGGTCGAAGCTGTCGATGCCCCACACGACTCCCTGGACGAACACGACGTGCTCGTAGAGGGCGATCAGCTGGCCGAGCACCGACGGCGTCAGTTCGGGAGCGAGGATCGTCGTCGTCGGCCGGTTGCCGGCGAAGGACCGCCACGGCTCCTCCGGGCGATCGCGCCCGAACGCCAGCGCCTCGGTCTGGGCGATCAGGTTGGCGACGAGGAGGTCGTGGTGTTCTCGACGAGTGGCCGCTGGAACGGCCTGCGTGGCCGGGGAACGCAATTGCGGGTTGGCAAAGCCGATGAAGTCGGCCGGCACGATCTCGGTCCCCTGGTGGAGCAGCTGGTAGAAGGCGTGCTGGCCGTTCGTCCCCGGCTCACCCCAGACGATCGGACCGGTGTCGAGCGTGACGGGCGATCCGTCGAGGCGCACCGACTTGCCGTTGGACTCCATGTCGAGCTGCTGGAGATAGGCCGGGAAGCGAGCCGAGCTCCTCGGCGTAGGGCAGCACCGCCTTCGTCGCCATGCCGAGAACGTTGCGGTTCCACACGCCGATCATCCCGAGTACCACCGGAGCGTTGTCGGCGAGCGGCGCTGACACGAAGTGCTCGTCGACGGCACGGAAGCCGGCGAGGAACTCGGCGAAGCGCTCGGCACCGATGGCGATCATCAGCGACAGCCCGATCGCCGAGTCGACCGAGTAACGACCGCCGACCCACTCCCAGAAGCCGAACATGTTGTCCGTGTCGATGCCGAAGGCGGCCACCTCGTCGGCGTTCGTGCTGACGGCGACGAAATGCTTGGCGACGGCGTCTTCGCCAAGCGCCCCGACGAGCCAGGCCCGTGCTGTGCGAGCGTTGGTGAGCGTTTCGATCGTCGTGAACGTCTTCGAAGAGATCACGAACAGCGTTTCGGCGGGGTCGAGGTCGGCGATGGCCTCCGTGATCGCCGCTCCGTCGACGTTGGACACGAACCGGCACGACAGCCCGGGCTGGGCGTACGACCGCAGCGCTCGGTAGGCCATCGCCGGGCCGAGATCGGAGCCCCCGATGCCGACGTTGATGACCGTGTGGATCTGTTTGCCGGTCGCCCCCACCCAGATGCCGCTGCGCACGCGCTCGGCGAACTCTCCCATCGCCCCGAGCACGTCGTGCACCTCGGGCACGACGTTGATCACGGTGCCGTCGTCGCCGACCGGGCCGAGCACTGCGTTGCGATCGGCGCGCAGGGCGACGTGGAGCACGGGTCGGTCCTCGGTGACGTTGATTCGCTCGCCGCCGAACACCGCGTCGCGCCGCTCGATCACCCCGGCGGCCCCGGCTACGGCGAGGAGAGCGACGAGCACGGCGTCGTCGACGCGCTGTTTCGAATAGTCGATGCGCAGATCGCCGACGTTGACGAGATAGCGCTCGGCACGACCCGGATCGGCGGCGAACAACTCACGTAGGTGCACTGGAACGGGCAGTGCGGTGAGGGCCTCCCACTGCGGGGTGGTGGCGATGTCGACGGGGTGCCGGATGTCCATCGCCGCGGACCCTAGACCGCTCACGATCCGAGTGTTACCTGCCATCGGAGTGTCACACGCTGACACGCCCGACACGTGGCACTCCAATGGCGCGAAACACTCCAATCTCAGCGCCCTGTGCGACCATGTCGTGATGAGCGACATCGAACTCTTCGACGCCATCGTGATCGGCGCCGGGCAGGCCGGCCCGGGCATCGCCCGGCATCTCGTCGCCGACGGACAGCGTGTCGCCGTCGTCGAGCAGGACAAGGTCGGCGGGACGTGTCTCAACCGAGGCTGCCGCCCCACGAAGGCGATGCGGGCGTCAGCCCGCGTGGCTCATGTCGCCCGCACGGCGAGTGGTTACGGCGTCTCGACCGGCGAGGTCGTGGTCGACTTCGCCGCCGTGGTAGCGCGCAAGGACCGCCTGATCGACGGCTGGGTCGAGAGCTCGACGAAGTCGTTGGAGGACACGGACGGTCTGTCCCTCGTCCACGGTCAGGCCAGATTCACCGGATCCGGCGATGACGGGCACATGGTCGCTGTCGGCGACCATGTGCTGGTGGCGCCGAGGGTCTTCCTCAATGTCGGCACCCGGGCGACGGAACCGCCGATCCCCGGCCTCGTCGACGTCTCCTGGCTCGACAACGACCGCATCCTCCACCTCGACGCGCTGCCCGAGCACCTCGTGATACTGGGAGGCGGATACATCGCCCTCGAGCTCGGCCAGATGTTCCGGCGTTTCGGCAGCGCGGTCACGATTCTCGAGCGTGGGCAGCACATCGCCGGGCGCGAGGACGACGACATCGCCGCCGAGATCACCCGCTTCCTCGACGCCGAAGGGGTCACGATTCACACGGACATCACGGTCGAGCGCGTCGAGGCGACTGGCAGCGGCGTGCGCGTGCACACCGATGCCGCCGGAGCTATCGACGGGTCCCACCTCCTGGTCGCCGTCGGGCGCACGCCGAACACCGACCTTCTCGATCTCGACGCCGTCGGGTTGGAGGCCGACGCCCACGGCATCATCCCAACCGACGGCACGTTCCTTACCGCTGTCGACGGCATCTGGGCGGTGGGCGACATCAACGGACGGGGGGCCTTCACCCACACGTCGTTCCAGGACTTCGAGATCCTCGTCGACAGCCTCGCCGGCGGTACCCGTACTGCCGACGGTCGCATCCCGACGTACGCGATGTTCACCGACCCGCCGCTCGGCCGGGTCGGCATCACCGAGGGCGAGGCCCGCCGTTCTGACCGCCGCGTGCTGATGGCGACGTTCCCGATGAGCGAGCATACGCGGGCCCTGCTCGACGGCGAGACGGCTGGATTGATCAAGCTGCTCGTCGATGCCGACAACGATCGGTTCCTCGGGGCGGCGACGCTCGGCCTCGCCGGCGACGAGATCGTTCAGGTGGTCAGCGCCCTGATGCACGCCGAGGCGCCGTGTCGGGTGCTCGCCGAGATGCTGCCGATCCACCCGACGGTTGCCGAGTTCTTCCCGACGATCCTCGAGCGCCTCGAGCCGCTCGCCTGACAGGTCCCGGCGTCGGTTTCGATTTGCCCGTTGACATCGCCATCAACGTTTCGTAGGCTGATATTCAATCAGTTAGTTGATCAAAGGAGAGCTTGATTACACGAGAGGTCGATCGATGATCGTCGACCCGTCCGCCGATGATCGGCTCGATCGAGCGTTCATGGCGCTCGCCGACCCGGTGCGGCGACGGATCATCGCCCGCCTCAGCCGCGGCCCGGCGACCGTCAACGACCTTGCCGAACCATTCGCCATCACCAAACAGGCGGTGTCCAAGCACATCCAAGTGCTCGAGCACGCCGGGCTCGTCACGAGGACCCGGGACGCCCAACGTCGTCCGGTCCACCTCAACGCGGCCCAACTCGAGGCGATGACGGCCTGGATCGACCGCTACCGACTGATCCACGAACAGCAGTACCGCACCCTCGACGGGCTGCTCACCACGATGGCCGGCGCCGACGGCCCCCGGCCCAGCCAACCCCACCAAGGAGAACCTCCGATGAGCACCAACCCACTCACCGTCACCGCACCAGAAGGCGTGCCGTTCATCGACTGGGAGCGCGAGTTCGACGCACCTGTCGCCGCCGTGTTCCGCGCCCACGCCGAGCCCGACCTCCTCGTTCAATGGCTCGGACCGCGTGGCTACGAGATGAAGGTCGACCACTACGAGTTCCGCACGGGCGGCAGCTACCGCTACATCCACACCGGCGACAACGGCGAGGAGTACGCCTTCAACGGCGTGTTCCACACCGTTCGTCCCAACGACTTCGCCATCCAGACATTCGAGTTCGAGGGCTTCCCCGACGTGGTGAGCATCGAGTCGATGACGTTCGAGGACCTCGGCGGTGGACGCACGCGGCTCCGCGGACACTCCGTGTACCCGAGTCTGGAGGCTCGCGACGGGATGGTCGCCAGCAACATGGAGAGCGGCATGTCCGAGGGCTATGAGCGCCTCGACGAGCTGCTCGCCGCGCAGTGATCGGCTGCCCGACCAACAGCAGACCAACAAGCGACAGGGCGCTATGCCCGGCTTGGCGGGGGTGCGGGGGCAGAGGCTCCCGCCGGAGCCCCCGCCTGCTGGTCGATCCGGCTTCGCCGGTCGGCCAGCTTCAAATGCTTCGTGCGGCCGCAGGCCGCCTGCTTCGAGCTCGCCGAGCAAGCTCCGCTTGCGATGGCGAAACTCTCAGATCGTGGGCACTTCGACGTGGCGGCCGAAGACGTCGCCGAGCGTGGCCATGACTTCTCCGAGAGTGGCGTAGGTCGACACGGCGTCGATGAGGGCCGGCATCAGGTTGATCTCCGGATCGGCGGCGTCCTTGGCGAGGCGGCCGAGCGCCGCGTGCACGGCGTCAGCGTTGCGGACGTGGCGGATCAGTTCGAGGCGCTTGAGCTGGCGGGCTTCGTCCTCATGGGTGATCTGCAGCAGTTCGATCTCGTCGTCCTCGTTGCCCTCGGTGAAGGCGTTGACGCCGACGATGATCCGTCTTCCTTCGTTCTGCGCCCGTTCCAGCTCGTACGCCGAGTCGGCGATGCGCCCCTGGAACCAGTTGTCTTCGATGCCGCGGATGCAGCCTTCCAGCATCGAGCCGTCGCCGATGTCGTCGAGGTGGGCGAAGATCTCTTCAGCGAGGCGCTCCATCGTGTCGGTGAGGTCCTCGACGAACCACGAGCCGCCGAGCGGATCGGCGACGTGGGCGACGTTGGTCTCATGGGCGATGATCTGTTGAGTGCGCAGGGCGATGCGCGCCGCCTTCTGCGTCGGCAGCGCCATCGCCTCGTCCATCGAGTTGGTGTGCAGGCTCTGCGTGCCACCGAGCACACCGGCCAACGCCTCGATGGCCGTGCGCACGATGTTGACCTCCGGTTGCTGGGCCGTCAGCGACACCCCAGCCGTCTGGGTGTGGAAGCGGAGCATCTGTGACCGTTCGCTGGCCGCTCCGTAGCGATCACGTATCCAACGGGCCCAGATCCGTCGTGCCGCCCGGTACTTGGCGATCTCCTCGAAGAAGTCGATGTGGGCGTTGAAGAAGAAGCTCAGGCGCGGCGCGAAGGCGTCGACCGGAAGGCCGCTCTGCATCGCCAGCTCGACGTAGGCGAAGCCGTTGGCCAACGTGAACGCCAGCTCCTCGGCAGCCGTCGCCCCGGCCTCGCGGATGTGGTAGCCGGAGATCGAGATCGAGTGCCAGCGGGGCATCTCGGCCGCGGCGAAGCCGATCGTGTCGCGCACGAGGCGCATCGACGGCCGCGGCGGGAACACGAACTCCTTCTGCGCCTGATATTCCTTCAAGATGTCGTTCTGCAGCGTTCCCCCGAGCCGCGAACGGGGCACCCCGGCCTTCTCGGCCTGGGCGACGAACATCGCCATGATCACCGCCGCCGGAGAGTTGATCGTCATCGACGTCGTGATCGCCCCGAGGTCGATCCCTTCGTAGAGGTCCTCCATGTCGGCGAGGCTGTCGATGGCGACGCCGCAGCGACCCACTTCACCCAGCGCCATCGGATCGTCTGAGTCGATGCCGAGCAGTGTCGGCATGTCGAACGCCGTGGACAAACCGTCGCCGCCGGCCCGGATGATCTCCTTGAACCGCCAGTTGGTG
Source organism: Ilumatobacteraceae bacterium (assembly GCA_963732335.1). Classification (GTDB taxonomy): domain Bacteria; phylum Actinomycetota; class Acidimicrobiia; order Acidimicrobiales; family Ilumatobacteraceae; genus Desertimonas. The sequence goes on from CAVSZO010000046.1 coordinate 60,041, forward strand.
TCGTCCGCGGTCCCGAAGCCGGCGAACATCCGCATCGTCCACAACTTCGAGCGGTACATCGAGGCGTAGGGACCCCGCGTGTACGGGAACTGCCCCGGGTACTCGCTGTCGTCCGTGCCGTACACAGCCTCCAGGGGGACGCCAGACATCGTCGTGAAATCGACATCACGGAGCCGTGACGCCTCGTACGCCCGCTGCCACTCATGCCGCGGATCCCGCTGTGTCGCCACGAACCGATGTTACGGCGAGCCGCGGAACAAACGCCTCAGCCGCGTCACGTGCGATCGCCGTAGCGTGACGAGTCGTGACCTCGGCGCCCTCAGGACCGCACGAACTCGGTCGGGGGATCCGCGCCGGGATCGCCGCTTACGTGCTCTGGGGGCTGCTGACCATCTACTGGAAGCAGCTCACCGGCTTCAACGCCTTCGAGCTGATCGGCTGGCGGATCTTGTCGGCGTCAATTGTGATGGCGGTCGTCGTATCCCTGCGCGGGCGATGGCCGGCCATCCACGCCGCCTTGGCCGATCGCGCTCTGGCGGCGCGCATCGGCATCGCCGCCGCACTACTCACGGCGAACTGGACGTCGTACGTCTACGCCGTCGTCCACGACCGAGTCATCGAGACGTCGCTCGGCTACTTCATGGCGCCTCTCGGGACGATGGTGCTGGGGATCACCGTGCTCAAGGAACGACCGTCCGCGGCGCAGAAAGTAGCCCTCGTGCTCGCCACGGCAGCTGTCGTCGAGCTCACCGTTTCGTACGGGCAGCCGCCGGTCGCCGCCCTCGTCATGGCCGTCACGTGGAGCCTCTATGGACTGCTCAAGCGTCGTGTGCCGCTGGCCGCGGTCGACAGCTTCGCCGCCGAGTCGTTCGTGTTGGTCGTTCCGGCGGCGATCGTTGTCGCCGCGTCGGCCGGCTTGTCGGACGGCATCCCGCGCACCGGCAGCGCGCCTGACCTCGCCCTCGTGGCGCTTTCGGGCGTGACGACGGCGGTGCCGCTGATCCTGTTCGCCTTCGCCGCGTTGCGCGTCCCGCTGACGATGCTCGGACCGCTCCAGTACCTCCTGCCGACGATCAATTTCGTGCTCGGCTGGGCGCTGTACGACGAGGACCTCCCGTGGTCCCGCCTCGCCGGTTTCGGTCTCGTCTGGGCTGCCCTGCTGATCGTCACCGTTGACGGTGTCCGCAGCACTGTCGCCCGCCGTGCCGCTCCCCGTATCCCTGCCGTGTCGGCGGATTAGCCTCAACGATCACGTGCCTGCCCCCAACTCGAGGTTGATCCGATGCGCCGACTGACCGCCGCCGCGGCCGCTGCTGCAGTTGTCCTGCTCGTGGCCTGCTCACCCGATGCCGGCGACTTCCAGGAGGAGGCGGAGAAGTACATCGAGAGCAGGGGTTTCTCCGAAGGCGCCGGACTTCTGCGGTACTCAGAGGCGGACTGCGAGGAGCCGGAGTCGACCGCCGAGGACACGCGTTACGCGTGCACGGCGACTGCCGAGGACGGCAGCGTTTGGCAGTTCGACGTGGAGATCACCGGCGACACCAACCTCCGCGTGATCATCCCGCCGGCGCCGGTCTCGGAGGCACCCTCCGACTCGACTCCGGACGATTCATCGCCGTCGACGGCAGCGCCGACGACGTCCACGAGGGCGGCGACGACGTCCACGTCGGCTGCGACTACATCGACAGCGGCTGCGACGACGACCACCCCCAGGCCAACGACCACGACCTGACCCGCCAGCGCGCGGTCGGGAACCGCGGAGCCGGTCGCACCGATGTGGTGCACCTGGCTCCGCAGTTCGCCAGGAGCTATTCCGCGCTGGTCTCGTAGGAGTACGGCTCGCCGACGTCGGTGAAGTGGCCGGCGGCGGCGTCGTACTGGACGATCTGGACGTCCTCGGAGTAGTAGGCGTCCTCCTCGCCGTTCATGACGTAGTTCATCCCCTCGCGTAGCAGCGACGGGTGGAAGTTGAGGTTGCGGGCGGCGTTGATGATCGACGCCTGCGTGAGACCTTCCGGCGACTCCGCGGCCGCTGCGAGCACTGCGACAGTGACCTCGCCGACATTCCAGCCGGCGCCACCCGTTGTGATGATGTCTACGAGCCCCTGCTCGTCCATGTAGGCGATGTACGAGGCAGCCGGATCGACAGCCGCCACTTCGGGGTTGGCTACATCGATGAGACCCATCGCCGCCGACGTGTAGATGCCGTTGGCGTTCTCACCTGCGGCACCGAGGATCAGCGGGCTGGCGCCGCACGTGTTGGTGAGGTAGACGACGGGCTCCCACCCCTCGCTGGCCGCCTTGGCGTTGGCCAACTCATTGAGGAAGGAAATGCACTGGGCGCCGAGCGGCACTGCGACGATCACGTCGGGAGCGGCATCGGCGAGGCTCGACAGCTGTGCCTGCGGAGGCGCCTCGTCCCCCAACTCGACGGTCTCCTCGCTGACGATCTCGAGGCCGGCTTCGTCGGCAGCCTCGCGGAACGCGTCCATCGAGATGTTGCCGAACTCATTGTTCACATAGAAGAGGCCCACCGTCGAGTCGGGGAAGTTGGCGAGGATGCTCTCGACGTAACCACGGAACTCGTAGTCGTACGACGTGAGCATTCCGGTCGTCCACGGATAGTCGGCTACCTCCCCCCACCGCGGATCGCCGGTGAGGACGTTGAGTTGCGGGATGCACTCCTCGTTGAGCGTGTCGCGCACGGCCAGGTTGTTGGCCGTACCGATGATGCCGGCGAACAGATGGACACCGTCGTCGATCAACCCGTTGACGACGCCGGGAGTCAGCGCTGGGTCGAACTGGTCATCTCCGACCGTGACCTCGAGCTCGTATCCGGGTACGAGGTCGTTTTCGTTGGCGTAGTCGACGTACGCCTGCAAGCCGCGGGCCACCGGCTCGAACGCCGCCGCCGCGGCCCCACCGGATAGCGGCATCGCCGAACCGATGCTGATCGTGCCCTCGATCGGCGCGTTCGCCCTGTCGGGGTCGGAGCAGTCCTCGGTATCGACGGCCCAACCCTCCTCCGAGCCGGCGCCGGCATTGCCGAGACCGAGAACGGAGAAAGCGAGTGCGGACGCACCGGCAACCGCGAGAACGCGAGTGGTTCGCGACGTCATGGATTCTCCTCTGTGGGTACGGATACGAACGGTTCGTCGAGCGACGGGGAGAGACCCTCCTCGACGGCGGGGACGCTACTACGGGTGCCAGCGGGGCTCGGTACGAGCACTGCAACCTTGGCGACGAGCCGTTTGAGCAGCCCGACGATGCCGAACGGGGCGACAAACATCAGCAGGAGCAGCAGGGCGGCGAGGATGAACGTCGCCGGCGAGCTCTTCAACCAGCCGAACAACACGCCGACGAGGCCTTCGCTGTCGGTGCCCCAGTCGCGAGTCCGGTTCTCGACGAACACGTACACGACGGCGCCGGCGATGGGCCCCCACAGCGTCGCCCCGCCGCCGATGACCATGATCACGACGAACGTGATGCTGCCGATGAGGGTGAACAGGCGGAGGTCAGGGTTGACGCCGTTGAGGCCGATGCTGAACAGGGCCCCGGCGACGGCGGTCATCGCTGCCGAGAGACCGAAGGCGATCGTCTTCGTGCGGGCCCGGTTGACACCCATCACGGCGGCCGCCGTCTCGTTGTCGCGGATGGCGACCAGCGAGCGCCCCACCCGGCTCTTGACGATGCCGCGGCACACGACGTAGGACACGACCATCACGATCACGGCGAGCCAGTACATCCACACCGCCCGCCCGCGGCGACCGTCGAGCTCGCCGAGGATCGGCCACACCGGGATGTCGTCGTACTGGAGGTCGTCGATGCCCCGGGCACCGTCGGTGAGCCACTCCAGCTTCTGCCACTTGACCAGCTGGGGGAACAGCACGGCCAAACCGATCGACGTGAGGGCGAGATAGACGCCCTTCAGTCGCAGCGCGGGCAGCGAGGTCAGGCATCCGACCACGAACCCCAAGACCGCGGCGATGTAGAGCGTCCACCCCTGGCTCCAGCCGTAGTGATCCACGAGGACGGCCATCGTGTAGCCACCGAGGCCGAAGTAGGCCGAGTGACCGAGCGAGACAATCCCGCCGTAGCCCATCACCAGGTTGAGTGCCATCGCCACCGTCGCCAGCTCGAAGGCGAGCGTCATGTCGCCGATCGTCCCGACTTGCGAGCGCGTCGGGATGTAGAGAACGAAGGCGACGGCGGCGGCCACCCAGACGAGGCGAATGCGCCCAGTGCCCGGCCGGACCCCCAGTGCACCTTCAGCGGGCATCGCTACGACCGCGCTCCACCTTCTCAGTGCCGAAGAGGCCCGACGGCTTGACGAGAAGCACGACGAACATGCAGAGGACGGCGACAGACAGCTTCATCTCCTGGCCGATCCAGCCGGGGGCGAACTCGGCGGCGATGTTCTCGACGACGCCGATCGAGAGGCCGCCGACGACCGCCCCGATCGGGCTGTCGAGACCGCCGAGCGTCGCCGCCGCCGAGGCGTAGACGAAGATCGTGAACATCATGATCGGCGTCACCTGCGCCTGCGCTCCGGCGACCAGCACGCCGGCGAGGGCGGCGAGCGCCCCACTGAGCCCCCACGAGCCGGCGAGCACCAACTTCGTCGGAACGCCGACCAATTTGCTCGACTCCGGGTTGCTGGCGACCGCCCGCATCGCCAGCCCAACCTTGGTCTTGCCGAACAGGAGGAACAACAAGGCGCTGGCCACCAGCGTGACGATCAGGACGCCGATGTCCTCCCAGCGCCAGACCGCGCCCGCCACGCGCAGGAAGTCGTCGGGCTCGTTCGGGAACAGGCTGTCCATGTCCTCGGGCGGAGGCGCACCCCAGCGGCCGGTGGTGAAGGCGTTGATGCCGAGAAAGATGGCGATCAGGCCGACGAAGACAGCGAGCGGTGACTTCCTCGTGAGCGGGCTGACGATGAAGACCTCGGTCGCCGTTCCGAGGGCGAAACCGAAGGCCATGCCGGCGATGGTCGCCACCCACAATGGGAGTTGCGAGTCGCCGAACAGTGTCCAGGTCGTCACGACCCACGTGACGTACGCCGCCAGCGTGGCCATCTCACCAGCAGCAAAGTTGAGGTGCCCGGTCCCCCGGAACACGACGACGAGGCCGAGGGCGACCAGCGCATAGATCGCCCCGGAGGACAGGCCGAGGAACACCGCGTCGAGGAGCCGCTCCACGTCAATACCCCAGGTAGGCCTTGCGGATGGTGTCGTCGTTGGCGATCGACTGGGAGTCGCCGCTGGCGACGATGCGCCCAGTCTCCAGCAGGTACACGCGGTGGGCGATGTGCATGGCGAGGTTGGCGTTCTGCTCGACCAACAGCACGGCGATACTCCACCGGGCGTTGAGGTCGGCGATGATCTTGAACAACTCCTTGGTGATCAATGGCGCCAGCCCGAGACTGGGCTCGTCGCACAGCAGCAGCTTCGGGCGGCTCATCAGGGCTCTGGCGATTGCCAGCATCTGCTGCTCGCCACCCGACAGGCTTCCCGCCCGCTGGCCACGCCGCTCGGAGAGTCGCGGGAACGTCTCGTACCACAGGTCGATGTCGAGTCCGACCTCGCCGTCCTTGCGGGTGTAGGCGCCGATGCGCAGGTTGTCGTCGACCGACAGCTCCGGGAACGTTCCGCGGCCCTGCGGCACCTGGGCGATGCCGAGGCGGACGATCTGCTCGGGCGACGTCGTGGTGATGTCGTCGCCGTCGAACGTGATCGCACCCTCACGCGGGATCGTCCCGGAGATCGCCCGCATCGTCGTGGTCTTGCCGGCGCCGTTGGCACCGAGGATGACGACGATCTCCCCCGGCTCGACCGACAGGTTGACGTGGTGCAGCACGTTGACCGGCCCATACCCGGCGCGCAGCCCCTCGACCTCCAGCAGCGCCATCACTCGCTCGCCCCCAAGTAGGCCTCGATGACGATTGGATCGTTCTGCACCTCGGCAGGGAGCGCCCTCGGCGATCTTGCGGCCGAACTCCATCGCCACCACCCGGTCGGAGATCCCCATCACCATCGACATGTGGTGCTCGACGAGCAGCACTGTGAGATCGAACTCATCGCGGATCTCCACGATCGTTTCCCCGAGCTCGTCGACCTCCCCGTGGGTCAGTCCCGACGCCGGCTCGTCCATCAGCAAGAAGCGCGGTCTGGCGGCCAACGCCCTGGCGATCTCGAGTCGCTTGAGCGTGCCGAACGGCAACCCGGCGGCCGGCCGGAACATCAGTGGACCGAGGCCGAGCTGGACGAGCAGGTCGCCGGCGAAGTCGCGGGTGCGCCTGTTCTCGGCGGCGACTCCGATCCGGCTGATCGCCTGGGCGACGCCGACGTCGCCCTGGCTGTGGGCCCCCACCATCACGTTCTCGAGCAGGCTCATCGACGGGAACAGGGCGAGGTTCTGAAACGTCCTGGCGATCCCGAGGGCGGCGATGCCGTGGGCCGGCACAGCCAGCAGGTCCTTGCCGTCGTACGTCACGCTGCCCGACGTCGGCTCGTAGATCCGGCTGACGACGTTGAACATCGTCGTCTTGCCGGCTCCGTTGGGACCGATCAGCCCGCAGATGTGCCCCGCCTCGATCCCGAACGTCAGGCAGTCCAGGGCGACGATGCCGCCGAAGCGAACCGTCACTTCCTGCACGTCGACCAAGGTCACCGGCTCGCCCCCACTATCTCCCGGAACCTCCCGGACCGCTACCGTCGGGTCGTCCTCCCGCCGATACCGGAAGCGCACCGTAGCAGTCGGCGGGAGGTCGTTGGCAGACTTCTGGGGTGACGGACCAGCCCCTCGACGTCGCCGCGACGGCCTCTGCCGACGAAGCAACCGACGTCGTCGTGCTGCCGTGGTGGCAGCGCCCCGTCAACATTCTGATCGTGCTCGTTGCCGCCGCCCTGATCGCCGGGATGATCGGCTGGCTCGTCGCCGACTCCGGGAACGACGTGGCTTCGTCCGAGGTCGACGTCGGCTTCCTCCAGGACATGCGCATCCATCACGAGCAGGCCATCGAGACCAGCTTCCGCTACCTCGATCGACCCGACACCGATCCCCGGCTGCGCACCGTCGCCAAGTCGATCGTCTTCGACCAGGGCATCGAGATCGGCGTGATGCTGCAGCTGCTGGCCGGCATGGGGGCTCCGACGGTGTCCGCCGACGGGACGGCGATGGCTTGGATGGGGCACGCCGTCGAGCCGTCGGCAATGCCGGGGATGGCAACCGCCGAGCAGCTCGACGAGCTGGCCGCGGCCACCGGCGCCGAGGCCGACGAGCTGTTCGTCGAGCTGATGACCGCCCACCACCAGGGCGGCATCGAGATGGCCACGGACGCCGCGGCACGTGCCGAGAACGACGATGTTCGCCGGTTCGCCTCGTCGTGGGCGCAGAACCAGCAATCCGAGATCGTCGAGCTGGAAGGGCTCCTCGAACCGTGATCCCGCGGGCTCGTCCGAGTGAGGCGCCCGTACACTTTCCGCAATGACCCCCCGACCGGCGCTGGCTGCCACCATCGCCGCAAGCCTGCTGGTGCTCGGTGCGACCGGCACGCTGGCGGCCGGCTCCCCGCAGCTCGCCGGACGCGCCCCGGACAAGACGAGTCCGACGACGGTCCCGGTGGTCGCCGCGCCGACGACCGTGCCGGTGCCGACGACGAGCGCTGCGCCGGCTCCGACCACAACCGGGGCGACGACGTCGACGTCTGTGGTGCCTGCTGGCCCGCCCATCGGCGAGGTCGTCGACGCCGGCGACTCAAAGCCGGAGCGGTTCTACGACGCGTATCTCGCCACAGCACTCGCCGACATCCAGGCATGGTGGACCCAGGAGTACCCGCGGCTGTACGGCGAGCCGTTCACACCGCTCGCCGGAGGCATCTTCGCCGCCTACCCGGAACGCACCACCCCGATCCCCGGATGTGGTTTCCCCAACACGAGCTACCAGGAGGTCAGCGACTACGGGGCGTTCTACTGCCCGGACGGTGACTTCATGGCGTACGACGACGGCGAGCTCGGCGTCATCTACGAGCTCGCCGAGAGGTTCAGCCCCTCGGTGGTTGCCGTCGTGATGGCTCACGAGTTCGGCCACGCCGTGCAGTTCCGTACCGGCGACCTCGATCGCGACATGCCGACGATCTACACCGAGCAACAGGCCGACTGCTTTTCCGGAGCGTGGGCCGGACGGGTCCGGGACGGTCTGGCTGCCGGGTTGACGTTCGGCGACGAGGACATCCGCACCGGCTTGATCGCCCTCGTCGCCGTCGCCGATCCGGTCGGCATCAGCGTGCTCGAACCGGGCGGACACGGGGCGGCGTTCGATCGCATCGGTGCGTTCCAGGAGGGATTCATCGGCGGCGTCGACAACTGTGTGGGCGTCATCGACAAGCCGTTTCCCCTGCTGCCCAACGAGTTCGACCCGGCGACCACCGACCAGTTGACCAATGGCGACGCCCGCTTCGGTTGGGAATCCGGCGACATCATGGCTCTGCTGATCGGCGATCTCTCCACGTTCTGGCCAACCCAGGTGACGGCCAACGGGTCGACGATGCCGGCGGTGACGCTACGCCCGGTCAGCGATCCCATCTCCGACAACTGCGGCGACGCCGAAGGGATGGCCACGTTCGGCGCCGTGCACTGCGCGGCGACCAACGAGGTGTTGTTCGACGAGGCGTTCGGGCGCGTGCTCTACGACGACTTCGGCGACTTCGCCGTCGGCTACGTGATCGGCTTGGCCTGGGCCGAAGCCGTGCAGCTGGCCCTCGGCAGCCCATTGCAGGGAGAGCCACGAGCCCTCGCGTCGGACTGTCTGGTCGGGGCCTGGATCGGCTCGAGAATCAACTTCGACCCCGGGACCGGGCCGGCCACCACCGCAGCACCGACCGAAAGGCACATGACGGTTTCGCCCGGCGACCTCGACGAGGCCGTGCAGACGGCCCTCGTAGTCGGCGACCGGGGGCTCAGCGACGACCGCGAAGGCAGCGCGTTCGAGAAGATCGCGGCGATTCGCCGCGGTGTGCTCAGCGGCTTGCCGACCTGTCTCGCCGAGATCACCGGCGCCTGACCGACGCCCGGTCCCGCCCCGGTTGGACTCCAGCGTGGTTGCCGAGGTGACAGGCAGCGAGCCAGCCAACGAGGCGTTGGCGGCCCTCGACATCGGCACCAACAGCATCCACCTCGTGGTCGCCCGCCCGGTGAGCGGCGACCGCTTCGAGACCCTGACACGTGAGCGGGAGGTCGTCCGGCTCGGGTCCGGCGGCGGGGACATGAAGCTGCTCACAACGGAGGCCCTGGAGCGCGGCCTCGCCTGCCTGACGCGGATGAAGGCGATAGCCGATGGCTTCGACGCCTCCCTGCGCGCCGTCGCCACCAGCGCCGTCCGCGAAGCGGCCAACGCCGGCGACTTCATCGATCGGGCCGCACGTGAGACGGGCGTCAGCGTCGAAGTGATTTCCGGTGTCGAGGAGGCCAGGCTGATCCAGCTCGGCGTGCTGCAGGCAGTGCCGGTGTTCGACCGCCGGCTCCTTCTCGTCGACATCGGCGGCGGATCCACCGAGCTGTTGATCGGTGAGTGTGGCGAGCCGCTCGCGGCGCGCAGCCTGAAGATCGGCGCGGTGCGGCTCACCGACCGATTCTTTCCGGGCGGCAAGGTCGCCGCCGATTCCATCAAGGCCTGCCGCAATCACGTGCGCAGCCTCATCGAGCACTTCCACCGCGAGGTCACCAGGCACGGGTTCGAGGTCGCCGTGGCATCGTCGGGAACCGCCGAGACGGTGGCCCGCGTCGCCCGTGCCCTGACCGGCGCTGAGCCGCTGCGGACGTACAACTGCTTCGCGTTCAGCCGCGATGCCCTCGACGACGTCGTCGCTCGGCTCGTCAGGCACCGCACTGCATCCGCGCGGACGAAGGTGCCCGGGCTGGAGGCCCACCGCGCCGACATCATCGCCGCCGGGGCGCTGATCCTGGCGACGATCGCCGAGACGTTCGACGTCGCATCGTTCATCTACTCAGAGGCGGCCCTGCGCGAGGGTGTGCTCCTCGACACGATGAGCCGGCGCCGCGGTGGGTCCGAGGTCCACCACCTACGCGATGTGTCGCGGCGCAGCATCCACCAGCTCGTCGAGCGCTGCGACGACGATCCGGCGCACTCGATCCATGTCGCCCGACTCGCTGTCGCCCTGTTCGACGCCATCCCGGAACTTCGCGCCCTCGGTCGCTCCGCCCGCGAGTATCTCGAGGCCGGAGCCCTGCTCGCCAACGTCGGCCTGGTCGTCGCCCACAGCCAACACCATCTCCACGCCTACTACGTGATCCGCAACTCCGAGCTCGCCGGGTTGACCGACAACGAGATCGAGGTGATCGCCCAGATCGCCCGCTACCACCGCAAGAGCGAACCGAAACAGTCCCACCAGCCCTTCGCCGCACTGTCGGCGAGCGATCAGCGCCTCGTGAGTTCGCTCGCCGCCGTGCTGCGGGTGGCGATTGGACTCGACCGGCGCCACGAAGGCCGCGTGGCGGATGTCGACGCGGTCGCTGCCGACTCCGGCCCGCTCGTCATCACCGCCACTGCTGCCGACGGACTCGACATCGGGCTCGAGGTGTTCGCGGCGGGCGAGCGGTCAGCGCTGCTCGAGCGCGTCCTCGAGCGCGACGTCTCGATCGTCGCCGGTTAGCCGCCGACTGCCGGAACCGTCGACGAGGTGGTGGTCGTGGTCGTCGGAGCCGTGACCGGGGGCGGCGGCGGCGACGTCGTCGTCGGTTGTGTCGGTGCCGGTGTCGGGGCGGCGGTCGGCGGCGACGTCGGGTCCGGAACGAACGGCGGCTGAGTAGGTGCGACGGTCGCCGCAGTCGCAGCAGTCGCAGTGGTCGGCGGTGGCGTCGTCGTCGTGGTCGTCGTCGTGTACGTCGGGTCGACGCGATTGAAGATCGGCAGCTGCCCGCGGGGATAGGCGGCATTGGGGTTCTGGGCGTAGAACTCCGGCTCCTTGATGCCATCCCACACGAACACCTGGTCGCCCTCGTCGATGAACTGGTGGAAGATCCTGCCGATCGTCTGGGGCATGCGGATGCACCCGTGCGACGCCGGGTGCAGCGGCACGTTGAGAGCGCCGTGGATGGCAATGCCGTAGTTGAAGTAGGCCGGGTCCCACATCCCGCCGAGGGCGCTGTTGCGCAGCCCCTCGACCATACGATCGAACCGGAACACACCACCGGGCGTCAGCGACACGCCGATCTCGCGGCGGACGAGCGGTTCGGTGCCGTTCTCGTTGTTGAGCTCGCCGGGGTCAATCGTCACGACCTCCCGCCACTCCTTCCCGTCACCACTCGAGATGTGGCTGATCAGCGCCACTTCGTCGTCGACGAAGAAGGCGGCGACCTGCTCGGGCAGGTACACCTCGGTGTGGTTGCGCGTCGCTTCGCCCTTGGAGTGCCAGCGTCGGGGCTCGATGCGGATCGGCTGTTGCATGTGCTGCCAGATCTCGTCGGTGACGACGGCGCGGGCCTCGTCGCGCGGGACCTGGAGGACCAGCTTCTCGTACGCCCAGACGGCCATCCGGGTGAGGTTGCCGAACTGCCCGTCGATCTCGCCCAGCTCGAAGCCGAGCTCCTCGAGCCGAGTCTGCAGCCGCTCGACATCCCCACCGGCCATCCCGTAGCCGAGTGGTTGATCGAGGTGGGTCGTGACGATCGGCGTCTCCGTCGACTCGATGACGATCGGCTGCGTCGCCGGCACGGTACTGGTCGACGACGTTGCGCTGGTGGCTGCCGGCTGTGGATCGTTGCCGCCGTCGTCGCCGAATCCGCCGGCTGCGACGCCGGCGATGACCACCGTGCCGATGACCGCTACGGCGGCGAGCGCCGGTAGCGACCGAGTGGCTGATGGGAGGCGGGAGGAGGAGGTCGAGGGATTCACAGATTCGCGGCCTTGCCAGCCCGTCAGCCTAGCGAGCGATCGATGGGCTCGCCGGCGGTGCGGAGCCCCGATCCGGCGTCGGGGCGAGCGTCAGATGCGGCGTTCGATCGCCTGCAATTCGCCACGCAGGCGAACCATCTCGGAGACGATCGTGCGGATCACACCGAGCGAGCTCAACGTCGACTGACCGCGGGTTCGCGGGAAGTAGTCGACGCCGAACTGCTGCAGCTCGAAGCCTGAGCGCAGTGCCCGGATGATCAGCTCGGCGTCGATGAACGAACCCTCGCTGCGCAGCTCGATCTTGTCGAGCACCCGGCGCCGCAGCAGTTTGAAGGCGAAGTTGATGTCGCGGGCCTTGACCCCGAACATCGTGCGGATCAGCAGGTTGTAGAAGAACGTGTAGATGGCCCGGGTATAGCCCTCGCCAGTGCGGTCGAAGCGGTAGGCGCTGACCAGGTCGGCGTCGTACAGGCGCAGCAGGCGGATGGCCCGCGGCACCTCCTCGAAGTCGAACGGGAGGTCAGCGTCGGAGTACAGCACGAGGTCGCCCTTGGCCGTCTCGAACCCCGTCTTGATCGAGCCGCCGAGCTTGCGGTTCACCGGGTGATGGACGACGCGGATGTGGACGTCCTTCTCCGCCAGGGCATCGGCGATCTCAGGAGTGCGGTCTGTCGACTTGTCGTCGACGATGATCAGCTCGTAGTCGCCGATGACCCCGTCGTCGACCATCTGCGTGCAGATCGCCGTCGCTGCGACGATCGCCCGCTCGACGTAGTCCTCCTCGTTCCACATCGGGAAGAAGATCGACAGCAGCTCGGTGGATGCCGGCGTCATAGGAGTTCGCCAGGGTACCGGCTCCCCCTCCGCCCGCTCCCTCGCACGAAGTCGACCACAGAGCGCTCCAGCGGCGAGGCAACTGCACTCCGGAGCGCACAGAGCGCGTTTCGTGCGAGCGGGTCGGCTGCCTACGCTCGACGAGATGGAACCGGTGACGAGCCCAGTGGCGCCTCGGCCCCCGCCGCCGTTGCCGCCCCCGCCGCCTGCACCGAGCGAAGCGCCCCGGTTCGCCAGGTCGACGCCGGTCGCCGGCCAACTGACGAACGGATGGCGGCTCGTCACCGGACTGGTGTGGGCACTCGTCATCGTCGCCTACGTCGCCGTCTGGAAGACGAGCCGCGAGCTCGGTCTGAGCACGTGGTGGCTCGGTCCGTTCGGCGATCCGCAGCCAGCGTTCGTGACGATGCTGCCGTTCGTCGCACCCCTCGTGATGCTGCTGCTCGTCGTCAACAACTCCCGCTGGCTGCCGTGGGCCGGCCTCGGGGCGTCAGCCGTGCTCGCCGGCATCGCCGTCTTCGACATCGCCAAGGTGCCCCGCCTGGCGATCGTCGAGTTGGCGATCGCCGCCGGCGCTGCGCTCGTCGCGGTGGCCGGCTTCGGCGGTCGCTTCCGGACGTGACGTCGCTGCAATGAACAGCGGACGGATCGTGTTGTCGCTGCCGGTCGGCGAGCGCATCGGCATCGCCTTCTCCGGCGGACTCGATACATCTGCGGCGGTCGCCTGGATGCGCGCCAAGGGGGCGATCCCGTACACCTACACGGCCGACCTCGGGCAGTACGACGAGCCCGATCTCACCAGCGTGCCGGATCGAGCGATGCAGTACGGCGCCGAAAAGGCACGTCTCGTCGACTGCCGCCCAGAGCTCGTGCGCGAGGGGCTGATGGCCCTGCAGTGCGGCGCCTTCCACATCGCCACCGCCGGCAAGACGTACTTCAACACGACGCCCCTCGGCCGGGCAGTCACCGGCACGCTGCTGGTGCGGGCGATGCACGAGGACGGCGTCGACATTTGGGGCGACGGCAGCACCTACAAGGGCAACGACATCGAGCGCTTCTACCGCTACGGGCTGCTCGTCAACGCGCAACTGCGCATCTACAAGCCGTGGCTCGACGCCGCCTTCGTCGACGAGCTCGGTGGGCGGGCCGAGATGAGCGCCTTCCTGCAGTCGCGCGGGCTGCCGTACCGCGATCCCACCGAGAAGGCCTACTCGACGGACGCCAATATCTGGGGCGCCACGCACGAGGCCAAGTTGCTCGAGGAGCTGTCCACGACGATGGAGGTCGTGGCCCCGATCATCGGCGTCGCCCACTGGGACCCGGACGTCGACATCGCCACCGAAGACGCGACGATCACCTTCGAGGGCGGTTGGCCGGTGGCGATCAACGGCGAGGGGCTCGACCACATCGAACTCGTCGTGCGGGCCAACGAGATCGGTGGTCGCCACGGCCTCGGCATGAGCGACCAGATCGAGAATCGCATCATCGAGGCCAAGAGCCGCGGCGTCTACGAGGCGCCGGGGCTCGCTCTGTTGCACGTCGCCTACGAGCGCCTCGTCACGGCGATCCACAACGAAGGAACGATCGACAACTACCGCACGATGGGTCGCCGCCTTGGGCGCCTGCTGTACGAGGGGCGCTGGTTCGACCCGCAGAGCCTGATGCTGCGCGAGTCGCTGCTGCGATGGATCGGCGCTGCGGTCACTGGGTCAGTGACGCTGCGCCTGCGCCGCGGCGACGACTACACGATCGTCGACACCACGGGGCCGCACCTCACGTACTCACCCGAGCGGCTGTCGATGGAGCGCGTCGAAGGCGCCGCCTTTGGCCCGCTCGACCGCATCGGCCAGCTGACGATGCGCAACCTCGACATCGACGACACCCGGGCGAAGCTCGACGTCTACCGCGCTGCCGGCACCCTCGGCAGTGGCGGCCAAGCCGAGCTCGACCCACTCCACCCCGACGACGCGACCTAATCGCGCCCCCACATCTGGGGAAGATCCGTGTCAGTTCGGCTTCTGGGGAAGATTCGTTCCGGCGTCTGCGACAAAGCTTCCCCAGTTCGAGGTGAGCTCGGTAATGATCGCGGCGAGGAGGGCGGCCCGTTCGGGGAGCGACGAGACGTCGACCCATTCGTGGTCGGCATGGGCGCCGCCGCCGACGACGCCGAGACCGTCGAGTGTCGGGATGCCGAGTGCTGCCGTGAAGTTGCCATCGCTCCCGCCGCCGACACTGACGCCATCGACGGGGCCGATCCCGACCGCCACCGCCGCCTTTTGTGCCGCGACGAACAGATCGGCACTGGCTTCCGGTGGCATCGGCGGGCGATTCACGCCGCCGGACACAGAGATGGTCGCCTGCGGATCGACCGGCTTGAGGCCGGAGATCTCCTTGTCGATCCGCTGCGCCTCGTCGAGTGATGTGATCCGAACGTCGACGCGAATCTGCGCGGTCGCCGGCACGACGTTCTCGGCGGTCCCGGCACTCGCCACGGTCGGCGTGACCGTCGTGCCGACCTCAGGGCGAGCGAGCGACCTGATCGCCAGCACCTGGTGGGCGGCCTCGACCAGGGCGTTGACCCCCTTCTCCGGCTCCAAGCCGGCATGAGCAGCACGCCCGGTGATGCCCACGTCGTACATTCCGACGCCCTTTCGTCCCGTCTTCAGCGCACCGCCGTCCGCCGCCGGCTCGAGGACGAGTACCTGGCCGCAGGCCACCGCACGTTCCTCGATGAGTTGCCGTGACGTCGCCGAGCCGACCTCTTCGTCGCACGTCAACAGCAGCTCGACACCACTGCGGTCGGCGAGCGAGGCGACGGCGTGGAGGGCAGTGACGATGCCGCCCTTCATGTCGAACACCCCCGGTCCAGTCGCCCGCCCCTCTCGCACGGTGAAGGGGCGGGCGGCCAGCGTGCCGAGCGGGAACACGGTGTCGTGATGGCCGAGGATCAGCACGCTCGGCTCAACCCCGCCGCGCCAGTCGACGTGCGGCCCGACGGGACCAGCGACCAGGTCGGGATCCGACCCGAGCCTCTCCCGGATCAGTTCCGCCAGCACGTTCGCCGACCGCGTCACGGCGTCGACCTCACGCGACGGTGACTCGACGTTGACGAGGCGACCGAGGTCGCCGACCATCTCCTCGACGTCGAACCCGGCGGCGGTCACCGCAGACACCGTAGCGACGGTCAGCCGGCGAGCAGCGAGTTCGCCCGCTCCGTCACCGTTGTGAGGACGCGTCCGGCGACGGCGAGATCGCCGGCTGGAAGATCGCCGTACAGCGCCTCGGTGATCCGTTCAACGTGCTCGCGGATGAACCGCTGACGCTCCCGGCCGGCGTCGGTCACGGTGATGGCTGAACCAGCGGACACGAGTCCGTTCGCTTCGAGGTGGGCGAGCGTTTCGAGCGCGGTGCGCTCGCTGACCTTGAGGCCCGACGTCGTCCGGGAGACGACGTCGTCGCGGTCGATCGGTGACTCGCTGGCCGCCACCAGGCCGAGCACGACGGACTGTTCGAACGACATGCCGACCGTGTCGAGGACACGTTGCAGAAGCGCTCGTGTGGCGTAGTGGGTCATACCGATGACCTGGCCGTTCAGTGTTGGTGCGGTTGACATCAGTCAGCTCCTTCTGGTTGGGGGGAGAGGGGGGCGGCGAGGAGGGTCTGCAATTCGCCGACGAATGCCGCCGTGCGCCGGCTGCGGACACCGCCCAAGGGCGCGAGCAGACGTTCCAACAGCTCGGCGACGACGGCGATGGCCTGGCGGGCTACGTCGACGCCGGCGGGGGTCAACGCCAGGCGGACGGCGCGACTGTCGGCCGGATCACCGGGGCGCTCGACCAGGCCCGCAAGCTCGAGAGACCTGGCGAGCTTCGACACGTAGATCGGCTCGAGCCCGGTGTGCTCGGCAAGTTGGCGTTGGCTGGGCTGTCTCGCCGCGCCGGTTCATGCCGTACAGCGACGCCAGCAGGGAGTACTGCGCGTGGGTCAGTCCGAGCGGGGCCACCGCCCGGTCGACCGCGGCGCGCCACTTCATCGACAGCCGCCAAACGAGGAAGCCGGGCGTCGGCTTCTCATCGTGAACCATGGCGATTTAGAGTACATGGCAACTATATTCATGGAAACTGTTGTGTCATGAGTCTCCAACCACTGGTGCGCCCGCCACCTGGCTCACGGCGGCCAGCGGTGCTGAACTGGCAACCGCCACATGAGCACCGCGCCGCCATCGACAGATCACCGCGCCGCCCTCGCCGAGTTCCTGCGCGCCCGGCGGCAGGCACTGTCGCCGTCGCAGGTCGGGCTGCCTCCCGGCAGGGCGCGACGCACCCCCGGACTGCGCCGTGAGGAGGTGGCGATGCTCGCCGGCGTCTCGGTCACGTGGTACACGTGGCTGGAGCAGGGCCGGCGGATCAACGCTTCGACCGACGTACTGCAGGCGATCGGGCGGGCGCTCAAGCTCGACGGTGCCGGCATCGAGCACCTCACGGCACTCGGCCAGCCCGCCCACAGCGCCCCGGTCGCCGTGCCGGTGTACGGTCCCGACGACGTCCCATCGGCTTTGCGCCGGTTGATCGCCGCATTCGAACCGGCACCCGCTTACGTGCTCGGCCCGCGCTGGGAGTTCGCCGCCTGGAATTCCGCCCAGGCGCGGCTGTACCCACGCATCGAGACGCTGGCGGAGGCGGACCGCAGCCTGTTGTGGGTGCTGTTCGGCGATCCGTCGACACGTGAGCTGATCGTCGACTGGGACCTCCACGCCCGCCAGGCACTCGCCGAGTTCCGCGCCTCGACGACCGCGGTCCGCGACGACCCGTTGATGGTGGCGATGATCGAGCGCCTGCGGGCCGTCAGTGTCGAGTTCGAATCGTTGGTGGGCCGAGCACGACGTCGCTCGCTTCGAGACGAGGCTGCGGCGCTTCAACCATCCACAGGCAGGTCTGCTGACGTTCGAGTATCAGTTGCTCTCCCCCGCCGAGTGGCCCTCGCTCACCGTCGCCGTCCAACTCCCGGTCCCCGGCGACGACTCCGCCCAGCGCCTCGCCGTCCGCCACCACGTCGCCTGACGTCACCGCCGATCCGGGCGTCCTGGGTCTCCTTGGCGGCTGTGAGGTCACCAACGTCATCACAGCCGCCAAAGAGTTGACCGACGGGTCCGTATACGTTTACTGTAAACGTTTACCAGCTTGGTCGAGGGGGTGACGATGGCCAACCGGGGGCGGGCGACCGTGGTGATGGTCGCCGAGCGGGCGGGCGTGTCGATCGCCTCCGTGTCGCGCGTTCTCAACGGTCTGTCGACCTCCGACGACGTCCGCGACAACGTGTTGCGTGCCGCCGCCGAGCTCGACTACGTCCCCGACGCTGTCGCCCGCTCGCTCAAGGTCGGGCGCACCGATCAGGTCGCCCTCGCTGTCGCCGACGTCGGCAACCCCGTGTACGTGTCGATGATGCACGCAATCAGCGACGTGCTCGGCGGCAGCCGGCTACCGACTCGTCATCTCCTCCACCGGCGGCCGACCCCGACGACCAGCTCGGCCTCCTCGACAGCCTCAACCGCGGCTACTGCGACGGGCTCGATCCTCATCCCGCTGCGGATCACCGCCGAGCTGATCGACGCCCTCACGGCCACCCGCCAGCCCGTCGTGGTCATCGGCACACTGCCCGCCGGCGTCGGACCTCGACAACGTCCGCGCCGACTCCCCCGCCGGCGTCGGGCTCGCCCTCGAGCACCTCGTCGAACAGGGTCGCCGGCGGATCGCCTTCGTCAACGGCCCGGTCGACACCGTGCCCGGCACGCGCCCGCCTGCAGCGGCTTCGTCCAGCACAGCGCCGAGCTCGGTCTGGCGACGCTCGGCGGAGATGCAGGTCGAGTCCGACGACTTCACGTATGACGCCGGCGTCGCTGCCGTCGAGGAGCTGCTGGCCCAAGCGACACCTGACGCCATCGTCTGTGCCAACGACCTGCTCGCCGTCGCCGCGATCAACGTGCTGCAGGCAGCGCGGCGTGTCGGTCCCCGGCGACGTCGCCGTCGTCGGGATGGACGACACCGACATCTGCCGAGTTGGTCGTCCCGACGCTGACGAGCGTCGACCTCGGCTCGCACCGTCGCGCCGCCGCCGCCGCCGAGCTGCTCCTCGACCGCCTCGGCGACGCCGCGAGCTTCCCGGCCCGCCGCGTCACCGTCGAGCCCGACACTCACGATCCGCGAGTCGACGCTCGGTGCGCCAGCACGAGCGGCTCGATGAGCGTCACCGTCGTGCCCACTCCGGCCGAAATGGTCGCACGACGATCGCGACGGTCGGCGCGACGTGGTCCGGCGGGCGCAGTGGCCGCGATGCCTGGAAGCTCGTCCTCCCGGCCTGCTGCCGATCATGCTGTTCAGCGTGTATCCGCTGCTCCGCGGCATCTAGCTCGGCTTCACCGACGCCGAGGCCGGCGCGCAACGACGACGGCCGACTTCACCGGCCTCCAGAACTACCGCGAGCTGCGGCGACTACGACTGTTCTGGGAGTCGTTCCGCATCGGCCTCGTCTGGACCCTGTCGGTGACGATCCTGCAGTTCTTCGCTCTCCCTCGGCCTCGCCCTGTTGCTCAACCTCGATCTCCGGCTGCGCTGGATCGCCCGCACGCTCGCCCTCGTGCCCTGGGCGATCCCCCGGTGATCGTGGCGATCATGTGGCGGCTGATGCTGCATCCTCGCTCGGGCGCGGTCAACAAGGTCCTCCGCGAGCTCGGGTTCGCCGGTGACACCAACTGGCTCGGCGACTTCAGCACGGCGCTGCCGGCGGTGATCGTCGTCGGCGTGTGGGCGGGGATGCCACAGACGACGATCACGCTGCTGGCCGGATTGCAGTCGGTCCCCGAGGAGCTCAGCGAGGCGGCCGCGATCGACGGCGCGTCGGTCGGTGCAGCGGTTCTTCCACGTCACGTTGCCCGCGCTGCGCCCGATCATCGTCGCCATCACGACCCTCGACCTGATCAACAACTTCAACTCGTTCGCTCTGGTCTACATGCTGACGGCTGGCGGACCCGGGCGGCAAGACGATGCTGCCGTCACTGTTCGCCTACAACGAGGCCTTCCAGTTCGGCAACTGGGGCTACGCCGCGGCATGGGCAACGTGATGGTGATCGTCGTCGGCGACGTTCCTGATCCTCTACCTGTGGGGTAACCGGAGGGCGGTGCGCATGATCCGCGGACGGCACACGCGCCCTGACCCGCCCGTTGCAGTACCTCGCCCTCGCCGTGTTCATGGTCTTCCTCGCCTTCCCGCTGGTCTTCCTGCTGATCACCGCCTTCAAGACCGCAACAGCGAGCTGCTCGATCCCGACCCGTCGTTCCTTCCCAGGAGCATCGAGTCGACAACTTCACCGAAGCGATCGAGAAGACCCGATTCTGGACGACCGCCCGCAACAGCGCCGTCGTCGCCACCGTGACGATGGCTGCTGACGATCCTGGTCGCGCTTCCCGCGGCCTATGCCCTCGCCCGCTTCCCCACCAGGCTGCGCGGCGTGGCGACGGGATGGATCCTGCTCAGCCAGGTCTTCCCGTTCATCCTCATCATCATCCCGCTGTTCATGGTGTTGCGCGACCTCGAATGATCGACACTCCATCGGCCTGTCGCTCGTGTACACCGTGTGGTCGCTGCCGTTCGCGCTGTGGATGCTGCGCGGCTACGTCATCGGCGATCCCGACCGACCTGGAGGAGGCCGGCGCGATGGATGGCGCATCGCGCTTCCGCGTGCTGCGTCAGCATCGTGCTTCCGCTGCTGGCTCCAGGACTCGTCGCCACGGCGCTGTTCACGTTCATCTCCTCCTGGAACGAGTTCTTCTTCGCCCTGGTGCTGATCCAATCGCCCGAGCGCGAGACACTGCCGCTGACGCTCGCCAACTTCGTCGGTGCCGAGGGCCAGGTGGCACTCGGCCAGCTCGCCGCCGCCTCGCTGCTCGCGGCGATCCCGAGCCTCGCCTTCTTCGCCCTCATCCAACGCCGGCTGGTGTCCGGACTGCTGAGCGGAGCGGTCAAGGGATGAACCGCCGATCGTCGACTTCCGATGAACGAGCGAGCCCAACGCGAGCGACCACAACCGGCTGCGGGCGGCCGATCGTCGATGAGCCGCCCTACGCACGGAGGATACGCCACTCGGTACGGCGGGCACTGCCGGGCCATCGCCGTCGTCGAGCACTCGGGCGACGATCGTCGCTGCGGCACCGGGGGCCGTCGGCAGAGCGTCGCTCACGTTCCAGAGCCTGGCGTTCCAGGAGACGACGGTCGCCGCCACCGACGAGATCGTCGCCGCCTGGAACGAGGCCAACCCGGACATCCAGGTCGAGCTGCGCCAAGGCAGCTGGGACAACGTCCACGACGAGCTGGTCACCCAGTTCGCCGGCGGTACGGCGCCGGACATCATCCACGACGAGTCCGCCGACATCATGGGCTTCGCCGAGCAGGGCTATCTCGCCGACCTCACCCCGTACTTCAGCGAGGAGCTGATCGCCGAGCGTGTCCCGAAGGGGTCTGGCAAGCCGTCACGACACCGGACGGGGCGATCGTCGCCGCCCCGACGCTGCTGCAGTCCTACGTCGTGTTCGCCAACGTCGACGCCTTCGAGGCCGCCGGCGTCGAGGTCCCGACCGGTGAGACACTGGCGTGGGACGACTTCGAGCAGCTCGCCGCCGACCTGACCACCGACGACAGCTTCGGCCTCGGCTGGGGGCTGCGCTCACCGACGGCGACGATCATGAACCTGGCCCTCGGCTTCGACGGCGACTTCTTCACCGTCGAGGGCGAGGAGGTCACGTTCGAAGCCGGCGACGCCGAGATGGAGGTGCCGCGCCGGATCCACGACCTCGCCTACGAGGCCGCGTCACTCGACCCGGTGTCGCTGACGCTGAGCGGCTCGGACACGCTGCCGGGATTCATCGGCGGTGACTACGCGATGTACGTCGGCGGCAACTTCATCGCCCAGCAGCTCGTCGACGGCGCGCCCGAGGACTTCAACTGGGTCGTGCTCCCGCCGCTCGCCGGCTCCGCAGGGCGCCAACCAGGCGGCCAACCCGCAGACACTGTCGGTGGCAGCCGAGAGCGAACACGTCGAGGAGGCGGCGGCGTTCATCAACTTCTTCATGGAGGCCGAGAACCTCGCCGCCGTCGCCGAGGGTGACTGGCTGATCCCGACGTCGGGTGGTGCCCGCGACGCCGTGCTCGAGTCGACTGGTGGCGAGAGCGGCTGGGACGTGATCCTGGCCACCGGCGATCTGCTCGTCGCCGCCCCGTTCCAGTCGGTCGTCGACTACCCGCAATGGCGGGAGCAGACCGCCACGCCGGCGTTCCAGCAGTACCTCGCCGACCAGATCAGCCTCGAGGACCTGCAGGCCCAGCTCACCGACGGCTGGGAGCAGGTCGCCGGCGGTTGACAGGTTCCCCCCGGCAGGGCCGGCGGCTCCGCACCCCTGGGCACCGCCCAGACCCGGGTCGCCGGCCCGCCGGGTGAGCAGATGGACAGTTCCAGGACCGCGCGACCGGCGCGCTCGCCGGCGCGGCCGTCGGCGACGCCCTCGGTGGCGCCGCCGAAGGCAACTCCCCCGCCGACATCCAGGCCCGCTACGGCGGGCTACATCACCGGGATCGTCCCGCCGTTCAACGAGGACTGGCGCAACGCCCGGCCGATCGCGCCGTACCACAAGGGCGACGGCCACATCACCGACGACACGTTGATGACGCTCGCCCTCGTCGACGTGTACGACGGCGGTCGGCGACCACCTCGACGCCTACGACGTCGCCGAGCAGCTCGTGCCGCTGCTGATCGGTGAACGGCGCGCTGGATCCCCGAACTGGAAGCGGAGACGTTGCTCCTGCACCGCATCTTCCTCGCCGAGAAGTGGCTCGTCGCCCGCCTCCACTACGGCCACGTCGATCCCCGCGAGGCCGGCGTCGGCAACATCGTCAACTGCGGCGCGGCGATGTACATGGCGCCCGTCGGGCATCGTCAACGCCGCCGATCCCGGCCGCCGCCTACGCCGAGGCGATCGACGTCGCCGGCGCCCACCAGTCGAGCTACGGCCGCGAGGCTGCCGGGGTGTTCGCCGCCGCTGTCGCCGAGGCGATGCGCCCGGGGGCGACGATCGACTCGGTCGTCGACGTCGGCCGTCGGACTCGCCCACGACGGCACGCGGGCGGCGATCGACGCCGTCGTCGCGGTGGCCGCCGAGGCACGGCGACTGGCGCGCCGCGCTCGGCGCCCTGCGCGACGCCGTCGCGCCCTTCGACACCGTCGGCCCGCACTACCGGGAACCGGCGATGGACGCCCGGCGGCCGAGCCGGACGAAGTCGATCGAGGAGCTGCCCATCGCCCTCGGCCTCGCCATCGTGGCCGGCGGCGACTACCGCGAGGCGGTGCTCGGGGCGGTCAACTACGGCCGCGACTCCGACTCGATCGCCACGATGGCGGGGGCCATCACCGGCGCCCTCGGCGGCGCCGGCGCCGTGCCGACGGAGTGGCTGGACGCAGGTCGCGACGGCGAGCCGGATCGACCTCGTCGCCCCGGCGACGACGATGGTCGGCGTGACGCGGCGAGATCTGGCAGCGCGACGCCGAGCGGGCCGCAGCCGCGGCGCGCACGACCGAGCCGCCGCGTGCGACGTGACTTCGGTCATGATGGCCCATGATCCGTCGCTCACGCTGGGTCGCAGCCCGAGGACCTGGTCGCCCACGCCCTCGCGGCCAAGCGCCTCGACGGCTGCGACGTCGACGACGTCGCCGAACGCTGGGCGGCCGCGGGCGGCAGCCTCGATCGCACCGCACAGTCGGGGCCACCCCCGAGCCGGCGACGCGCCGAGCTGCGGCGCTCGCCCGCCAGCTGCTCGCCGAGCTCGACGCGGTGCCCGCTGCCCGGCGGCCTGCTCGCCGCCGAGCCCGACGACCTCGACGCGATCGCGGCGCTGGCCCCCGGCGCGCTCGACGTCGCCGCCGCGGTGCCGACCTCGCCGACCGGGTGCACGGCGGCTGGCTCGGGCGCGCCGCCGGGTGCCTGCTCGGCAAGCCGGTGGAGAAGATCCCCCGCGAGGGCATCCGGGCGATCGCCGAGTCGACCGGCAACTGGCCGCTGCGCGGCTACTTCACCGCCGTCGGCCTCGACCCGGACGTCGCCGCGGCCTACCCGTGGAACCGGCGCCAGCCGCACGACCAGCCTCGCCGAGAACATCGCCGGCATGCCCGAGGACGACGACCTCAACTACGCCCTCGCTCGCCCTCACCCTCGTCGAGCGCCACGGCGACGCGCTGACCACCGACGACGTCGCCCGCGCCTGGCTCGACGCTGCTCCCCGCCAAGCGGGTGTTCACCGCCGAGCGGATCGCCTACCGCAACCTCCTCGACGGCTACGAGCCCGACGTCGCCGGCGCCGTGGGCAACCCGTTCCAGGACTGGATCGGTGCCCAGATCCGCACCGACGTCTACGGCTGGGTGTGTCCCGGCGAACCGGCCGGGCCGCCCGCCTGGCGTGGCAGGACGGCCGCCTCAGCCACCGCGCAGCGGCCTGTACGGGGCGATGTTCGTCGCCGCGGCGACGTCGGCTGCGGTCGTCGCGACGACGATCGACGAGTGCGTCGACGCCGGGCTCTCGGTGGTCCCGCCGGCGTGCCGGTACGCCGCGGCGATGCGGCGCGGCGTCGAGCTGGCCAGCAGCGAGCCTCGACGACGAGGCGGCGGTCGACGAGTTGTACGAGCGAGTTCGGCCACCTCCACTGGGTGCACGCGCTCAACAACGCCGCCCTCGCTGGCGTTCGCCCTCGCCCGCAGCGCCGGCGACTTCGCCACGGCGATCACGACCGTCGTCGCCGGGGGCTGGGACACCGACTCCGACGGGCGCCACCGCCGGCTCGATCTGCGGCGCCCTCACCGGCGCCGGCGCGCTCCCGGCGGCGTGGATCGACCCGCTCGCCAACCGGCTGGCGACGACGATGCCGGCTTCGACGGCATCGGCTTCGACGAGCTGGCCCGACGAACCGTGGCACGCCTCGCGCTGCGCGCGATCGTCGCCGTGACTCGACCGACTTCGACCCGCTCGTCCCGCGACCGATCGACCTGGCCGACCGACGTTGCCACTCGACGGCGACGATCGACGCCGGACGTCGCCGACGGGGCGAAGATCTTCGCCGCCCCCGACGACCCTGCCGACTGGCCGGCGTGGCGCGACCAGCTCAACCGCTGGCGCGACGACGCCCGCCGGCGGATCGCCGTCGACGTACACCGCCCGACCGGCTGGGCGGCACGCTGCTTCACCACGGCGCTCGTGTGGCTGTGGGACGAGCGGCTGTTCGACCACGAGCGCGGCGCTTCACGCCCGACCGGCTGCTCGCCGACGCCGAGCGCTTCGGCGGCTTCGACGCCGTCGTGCTGTGGCACGCCTACCCGATCATCGGCCTCGACGAGCGCAACCAGTTCGACTACTACCGCGACGTCCCCGGCCTCGCCGAGCTGGTCGCCGACGCTCCAGCGACGCGGCGTGCGCGTGCTCGTCGACTACAACCCGTGGGACGTCGGCACCCGGCGCGAGCCGGTGAGCGATGCCGACGCGCTCGCCGCGCTGGTCGACGACCTCGGCGTCGACGGAGTGTTCCTCGACACGATGCGCGAGGGCGGCGCGAGCTCGTGGCAGCGCTGCAGCGGCTGCGCCCGCCAGCCCGTGCTCGAAGGCGAGTCGCGGGTGCCGCTGGAGCGCATCGACGACCACGAGATGAGCTGGGCGCAGTGGTTCGCCGACTCGCCGGCGCCCGGCGTGATGGCGGCGCACTGGTTCGAGCGCCGCCACATGCAGCACCACACCCGGCGGTGGAACCGCGACCACAGCGACGAGCTGCAGTCGGCGTGGATGAACGGCACCGGGATCGTCGTGTGGGACGCCGTGTTCGGGTCGTGGGTCGGCTGGAACGAGCGCGACGCGTCGACGCTGCGGCGGATGGTGCGTGCCCAGCGAGCGCTCGCCGACGTGCTCCTCGAGGGCGAGTGGACGCCGCTGGTCGACGCCACGCCGAGGCCGCTGGCCGCGGGCGTGTACGTCTCGCGGTTCCGAGCCCGGCCGATGACGCTGTGGACGATCGTCAACCGGGGCGACGTCGACTTCGACGGGCCGGGTGATCGACGCCGACGGCCGACGGCGCCGGTGGTCGACGTCACCGCCGGCAGCTGCGCTCGACTCGCTCGGCGCCGAGATCACCGTGCCGGCGCGCGGCGTCGCCGGCGTGCTGCGCGTCGCCGGCGACGTCCCTCCGTACGTCGGCGAGTGCTCGGCGGCGGCGGGCGGACGCCCACTCGGCCGACGCGACGTTCCCGGCTCGCCTGGCGGTCCGAGTCGCCGCGGTCGGTCGGCGTCGCGCCGGCCACCGGCCGGCGCGCATCGTGGTCCGCCCGGGGACACCGCGCTGACGGTGCGCTACCGCCTGCGCGAGACCGGGATGTACGACGGCGCGCCGTTCGTCGAGGAGTGGAAGCCGCTGCCGCCGCGGCTGCACGCCGACGTCAGCGAGCAGCACACCGTCGAGATCGGCCGCGTCGCCGTGGCGGCGGTCGAGGTGCCCGGCGACGACGGCGCCGCGCTCACCGGGCTGACGCTCGACGAGGCGCGCGCCCACGCCGCGTCACTCGGCGCCCGGCTGCCCACCGAGTTCGAGTGGCAGCTCGCCGCCGCCGACCCGGCGTTCCGCCGCGCCGAGCCGCTCGTGTGGAACTGGACCGAGAGCGAGCACAGCGACGGGATCACCCGCTTCGCCATCCTCAAGGGCGGCATGTGCGTACGTCGCCGAGGGTCGGAGTGGTACTTCGACGGTGGTCCACGGCCGCCCGAGTTCAGCGCCAAGCTGCTGCTCGCCGGCCTCGGCATCGAGCGGTCGCCATCGATCGGCTTCCGGCTGGCCTGGGATCTCGACCAAGGTGGAGGGCGTATGGCTGAACCGACCGGTCCGTTGGCGCGGGGTGCGGGTCATCGACGCCTCGACGCTGTTCGCCGGGCCGCTGGCGGCGACGTTCCTCGGCGACCTCGGCGCCGACGTCGTCAAGATCGAGCACCCGGCCGAGCCCGACGCGGCCCGCACTCACGGCCCGGCGCGCGACGGCGTCGGCCTGTGGTGGAAGACGCTCGGGCGCAACAAGCGGACGGCGACGCTCGACCTGTCGCAGACCCGAAGGGGCCGCCCTGCTGCTGCGCCTCGCCGAGCGCGCCGACGTGCTGATCGAGAACTTCCGGCCGGGGACGCTGGAGCGCTGGGGCCTCGGCCCGAACGAGCTGCACGGCGCCAACCCGCGACTGGTCATCGCCCGGGTGACCGCGTTCGGCCAGTTCGGTCCGCTCGCCACGCAGCCCGGGTTCGGCTCGATCGCCGAGGCGATGAGCGGGTTCGCCGCGATCACCGGCGAGCCCGATGGACCGCCGACGTTGCCGCCGTTCGGGCTCGCCGACGGCATCGCCGCGCTGGCGACGAGCTTCGCCGTCACCGCCGCCCTGCGCAGCGCCGAGGCGACCGGCCGCGGCCAGGTCGTCGACGTGGCGATCATCGAGCCGATCCTGATGCTGCTCGGCGCCCAGATCACGACGTACGACCAGCTCGGCCAGCTGCAGCAGCGCCTCGGCAACCGCTCCGTCAACAACGCCCCGCGCAACGTCTACCGCACGGCCGACGGCGAGTGGGTCGCCGTCAGCACGTCGTCGCAGTCGATCGCCGAGCGAGTCATGCGCCTCGTCGGCCGTCCCGACCTCGTCGAGCAGCCGTGGTTCGCGACCGGCCGTCAGCGGGCCGAGCACGCCGACGAGCTCGACGATGCCGTCGGCCGCGTGGATCGCGGCGCGGCCGACCGCCGACGGTGCTGGCCGCGTTCGAAGCAGGCCGAAGCAGCGATCGGGCCGGTCTACGACGTGCGCGGCGTGATGAGCGATCCGCAGTACGCGGCGCTCGGTACGGTGCAGACCGTCGACGACGACGAGCTCGGACCGGTCAAGATGCAGAACGTGCTGTTCCGCCTGTCCGCAACACCCGGATCGATCCGCTGGGCCGGCCGCCCGCACGGTGCCGACACCGCCGAGGTCCTCGCCGAGATCGGCGTCGACGCCGGCACGAACTCGCCGAGCTGCGTGAGAAGGGCGTCGTGTGACGGTCCGGAGGCTGCCGTCGTCACAGCGCTGTACGTACCTGGGGACCGGCCGGAGCGCTTCGCCAAGGCAGTGGCCACCGGCGCGCAGCTGGTGATCCTCGATCTCGAGGACGCCGTCGCCGCAGGCCACAAGGACGCTGCCCGGCAGCACGTCGTCGACTGGCTGGCATCGGCGCACGAGAAGCCGCCGGTCGTCGAGGTGCGCGTCAACGCCGGCGTCGTCGGTCGACCTCGAGGCGCTCTCCGCGGCGTCCGGTGAGTTCGTCGTGCGCCTGCCCAAAGTCGAGTCGCCGGCCGACGTCGACGCCGCCCTCGCCGTGCTCGGCCGGGAGGTCCCGATCTCGGTGCTGATCGAATCGGCGCGCGGGACTCGAAGCGGCGGCGGAGATCGCAGCACACCCGGCCGTCGTTGCCATCGGTCTCGGCGAGGCCGATCTGGCGAGTGACCTCGGCAGCGCCGACGCCTCCGTCCTCGACTGGGCGCGGGTCCGACTCCTCGTCGCCGCCCGGGCGGCGGCCAAGCCGGCGCCGATGATGTCGGTGTACACCGACATCCGCGACCTCGACGGACTGGGCGCCGACACGCGGCGGGGCAAGGCGATGGGCTTCGTCGGCCGCACGGCAATCCATCCCAGTCAGGTGCCCGTCATCGCCGCCGCTTTCGCACCGACGGACGCCGAGCTGTCGTGGGCGGGCGAGGTGCTCGCGGCGACCGAAGTCCGGCGGCGTCACGACACTGGCGTCGGGCGAGATGGTCGATCCGGCGATGCGACGTCGCGCCGAGTCGATCCTCGAGCTCGCCGCCGCCTCGGCAACGGCTCGGGCATGATCTGGCAATGAGTGAACTCTGGGAGCGCAGCGCGGTGGAGTTGGCGGCGGCGATCCGCGGTCGGGTGGTATCGAGCCGGGAAGTCGTCGAGGCTCACCTCGCCCGCATCGACGCCGTCAATCCCGCCCTCAACGCGGTCGTCCGCCGCCTCGACGACGAGGCGCTGGCGGCGGCCGATGCCGCCGACAAGGCGCTCGCCGACGGCGTCGACGTCGGTCCGCTCCACGGCGTGCCGTGCACGGTCAAGGAGAACATCGACCTCGCCGGCACGCCGACCACGCAGGCGATCACCGCCCTCGCCGACGCCGTCGCCGGTAGCGATGCCCCCGTCGTCGAGCGGCTGCGCGCGTGCCGGGGCGATCCCGATCGGGCGCACCAACCTGCCCGACCTGGGCCTGCGCCTGCACACCGACTCGTCGCTGCATGGCCTCACCCGCAACCCCTGGAACCCGACCGTCACGGTTGGCGGGTCGAGCGGCGGCGAGGCCTCGGCGCTGGCCAGCGGCATGTCGCCGATCGGGCTGGGCAACGACATCGGCGGGTCGCTGCGCAACCCGGCGCACTGCTGCGGCATCACCTCGATCAAGCCGACCACCGGGCGTCGTGCCCCACGCCACGGAGATCCCCCCGGTCGACGTCATCGTCGCCGCCCAACTGATGATGTGCCCAAGGCGTGATGGCGCGCCGTGTGGAGGACGTCGCCACGGGGTTCCGGGTCGTCGCCGGCGCCCACCCACGCGACCCGATGTCACTGCCTGTGGCCCTCCCACCGGCACCAGATCGCCCGTTGCACATCGCCCTGCTCGCCGAACCACCCGGCGGCTCGACGGATCGGGGCATCGCTGCGGCGATCCGGGCGGCGGCCGACGCCCTCGCTGCGACAGGCCACGAGGTGGTCGAGGCCACGCCGCCGTCGTACGAGCAGGCGATCGTCCTGTGGGCGGCCCTGCTGGCACCGGATCTGGCGTTCCAGCGCGAGCTGCTCGATGCCGTCATGGGCGCGGACGGCCGGCGGTTCCTCGAGCTCAGCGACCACCAGTTCGCCACCTTCGACCGGCCGGCTGGCCGGCACTGTTCCTCGACCGCTATCGCATCGCCCGCGAGTGGAGGAGTTCTTCACCGGCGTTGACGTCCTGCTGTCGCCGACTGGGCGGCGCCGGCCTTCGAGCATGGCGCCGACATCGCCTCCGCCGAGGGTG
Source organism: Ilumatobacteraceae bacterium (assembly GCA_963732335.1). Lineage (GTDB taxonomy): Bacteria > Actinomycetota > Acidimicrobiia > Acidimicrobiales > Ilumatobacteraceae > Desertimonas. Next base: position 89,956 of record CAVSZO010000046.1, read on the forward strand.
CTCTGGGCGTGCTGGAGACGATCCGGCCGGTGCTGCCCGCCAACTTCCTTGGCCTGCCGGCCACCGTCGCCCCCGCCGGGATCGTCGAGGGCCTGCCCGTCGGCGCCCAGTTCACCGGCGCACGATTCGCCGACCTGACGACGCTCGCCGCGGCCGCGGCCTTGGAGGCCGCCGTCGGCACGTTCACCCCGATCGACCCGCGCACTGACGGCCTCCGTCGTCCCACATGTGGGCGGGATCGGCCGGCCGCGAGGTACCGTCAGCGGGATGGACGTCGTGGTGGGGGCAGACGAGAGCCGAGGACGAGCTCGCCGCGCGGTTCGCCGGCTACGAGCTGGCTGACCGCTACCGGCTCGAGGACGGCCGGGTCTTCCTGTCGGGACTGCAGGCGGTCGCCCGGCTGCCGATCGACCAGCTGCGCATCGATCGTCGCAACGGCCTGAACACCGCCGCCTTCGTCTCGGGCTACCAGGGCTCACCGGTCGGCACGTTGCAGGAGGAGGTCAGCCGGGCGCGCGCGCACCGTCCCCGACCTGCCCGTCGTCGTGCGTCCCGGCGTCAACGAGGAGCTCGCGGCCACGGCGGTGATGGGCAGCCAGCTCGCCGATCACCGGCCCGAGCGCAAGTACGACGGCGTGCTCGGGATGTGGTACGGCAAGGCGCCCGGCCTCGATCGCGCCAACGACGCGATCCGCCACGGCGTGTTCGCCGGCACGTCACCCCACGGCGGCGTCGTCGCCGTCGTCGGCGACGATCCGGCGGCCAAGTCGTCGACGCTGCCGAGCTCCAGCGACGCCACGATGGTCGACCTGCACATGCCGATCATCTTCCCCGGCGACGTGCAGGAGGCGCTCGACCTCGGCCGCCACTCCGTCGCCCTGTCGCGGGCCAGCGGCGTGTGGGTCGGCTACAAGCTCGTCACCGCCGTCGCCGACGGCACGGGCACCGTCGACGTCCACCCCGATCGCGTCGTGCCGGTGATCCCGACGATGGAGTACGACGGCAAGCCGTTCGTCCCGCACCCGAGCGGCCGCCTGCTCACGCCGTACACGCTGGAGATGGAGCGGGAGTTCCAGGAGGTGCGCTCGGAGCTCGCCCGCCAGTACGGCGTGCTCAACAAGCTCAACCAGGTCACCGTCGGCACGCGAGGACGACTGGCTCGGCATCGCCGCCTCCGGGCACACCTACCACGAGCTGCGCGAGGCCCTGCGCCTGCTCGGCTTCGCCGACGACGAGGCGCTGCGCCGCAACGGCATCCGGCTGATGCGGCTGTCGATGCCGGTGCCGTTCGACGAGGACCAGGTGCGCCAGTTCGCCCACGGGCTCGCCGAGGTGATCGTCGTCGAGGAGAAGAACCCGACGCTCGAGGTGCTCGTCAAGGGGGCGTTGTACACCTGGGACGAGCGACCCGGTCGGTCGTCGGACGCCACGACGAGAGCGCCGAGCCGCTGATCCCCGGCACCGGGGCGATCGACGCCGACAAGCTGCTCGCCCCGCTGCGTGCCCGCCTCGTCCGGCGCATCGACGAGACACGGCTCGCCCCGCTGCCGGCGAAGCCCGAGCGCACCCGCATCCCGCTCGACCGTGAACCGCACGCCGTTCTACTGCAGCGGCTGCCCGCACAACATCTCGACTCGTGTTCCCGGCGGGCTCGCTCGTCGGCGGCGGTATCGGCTGCCACGCGATGGTCGCCCTGATGGAGCCCGAGCGGGTCGGCGACGTCGCCGGGCTCACGGCGATGGGCAACGAAGGGGCGCAGTGGATCGGCATGGCGCCGTTCGTCGACCGCCAGCACATCATCCAGAACCTCGGCGACGGCACGTACTTCCACTCCGGCTCGCTCGCCGTCCGCGCCGCCGTCGCCGCCGGCGTCAACATCACGTTCAAGCTGCTCTACAACGGCACGGTGGCGATGACCGGCGGGCAGGACCCGCAGGGTCAGCTCGACGTGCCGAGCGTGGTCCAGGAGCTGCTCCTCGAAGGCGTCGGCCGGGTCATCGTCACGACCGACGACCTCGAGGGCCTACAGCGACGCCGACTTCGGCCCGCACGCCGACCGCGTCGACGTGTGGGACCGCACGCGGCTGATCGAGGCGCAAGAGCGTGCTCGCCGCCGTCCCGGGCGTGACCGTGCTGGTCCACGACCAGGCGTGCGCCGCCGAGAAGCGCCGGGCCCGCAGCCGCGGCAAGCTCGCCAAGCCGGACTTCCGCATCGTGATCAACGAACGGGTCTGCGAGGGCTGCGGCGACTGCGGCGACAAGAGCAACTGCCTGTCGGTGCAGCCGGTGATGACGGAGTACGGGCGCAAGACGCGCATCCACCAGACGAGCTGCAACTTCGACATGACCTGCCTCGAGGGCGACTGCCCGTCGTTCGCCCTCGTCTCCGTCGACGCCGACGGCCGGCCAGCCGGCAGCGCGCGACCACGGCGGCGCCGGCTGCGTCGGCGATCCGCCGACGGCCTGCCCGACCGGCTCCGACCGTGCCGACCGACGAGTTCATCGTCCGCCTCTCCGGGCATCGGCGGCACCGGGGTGGTCACCGTCAGCCAGATCCTCGGCACGGCGGCGATGCTCGGCGGGCGCACGGTGCGCGGCCTCGACCAGACCGGTTTGTCGCAGAAGGCCGGCCCGGTCGTCAGCGACCTGCGCATCTCCGCCAACGGCACGCCGATGTCGAACCGCGCCAACTCGGCCGGCGTCGACTGCTTCCTGGCCTTCGACCTGCTCGTCGGCGCCAGCGACACCCACCGCACCGGGGCGCGGGCCGGCCGGACCGATCGTCATCGGCTCGGCGGCGCCGACGCCGACGGGGGCGATGGTCACCAATCCGACGACGCCGTACCCGGAGCTCGACGTGCTCACCGGCCGCCTCGCCGAGGTGTCGCGGCCGCGACGCCAACCGCTACCCGAACGCCGCGGCGATCACCAGCGGGCTGTTCGGCGACGCGACGACCGCCAACATCTTCCTCCTCGGCGTCGCCGTGCAGGCCGGGGCGATCCCCATCGACACCGCGTTGATCGAGCGGGCGATCGAGCTCAACGGCGTCGCCGTGCAGCGCAACGTCACCGCCTTCCGGTGGGGTCGCCGGTGGTACGTGCGGCCCGACGAGGTCGAACAGGCCGCCGGTGTCGTGTCTCACGCCGAACCGGAGACGCTCGACGGGCTGATCGACCGCCTCGCCGCCGACCTCACCGACTACCAGTCGGCGCGCTACGCCGATCGCTTCCGCCGCGATCGTGGCCACGGCCCGTCAGGCCGAGCAGCGCGTCGACCCGGACGTCGCTCGGGTTCACCGACGCGGTCGCCCGCAACCTGCACAAGCTGATGGCGTACAAGGACGAGTACGAGGTCGCCCGCCTGCTCCTGCTGCCCGAGTCACGCGCCGCCTACGAGGCGGTCGGCGGGCCGAGGACGAAGGTGACCTGGCGGCTGCACCCGCCGACGCTGCGGGCGCTGGGCAGGAAGCGGAAGATCAAGTTCGGGCCACGCACGGCGCCGATGTTCAAGGCGCTGCGGGCAGCCAAGCGGGTGCGCGGCACGCCGCTCGATCCGTTCCGCTGGGCGGAGGTGCGCCGCATCGAGCGGGCGATGATCCCCGAGTACGTCGCAGGCCGTGGAGACGCTGTGCGCCCAGCTCACCGCCGCCAACCTCGCCGAGGCGACGGCCATCGCCACGTTCCCCGACCAGGTCCGCGGCTACGAGGACATCAAGCTCCCCCGCGCCAAGCGCTACCGCGAGGAGTTGGCTGCCCGGCTCGCACACGTTCCACTGACCCACGACTCGGGTCGACCGTTCCATGGACGCGTGTGAGACACATCTGGCTCACACGTGGCCACAGAACGTCGCGAGAGCGGTCAGCCGAGGCGGATGATCTGGTCGGCGCGCTCGAAGGCCACGGCGCGGTGGCTGACGGCGATCACGGTGAGTCCGGCGGCGGCGAGGTTCTGCCACAGCCGCACCTCCGTCTCCACGTCGACGGCGCTGGAGAGGTCGTCGAGGACGACGAGCTCGGGTCGGTGGACCAGCGCCCGCGCCGTCGCCAGGCGCTGCCGCTGACCGCCGGACAGGCGCAGGCCACGCGGCCCGATCAGGGTGCCGGCGGCCTCCGGCATCGCCGCCACCTCATCGGAGATCGCCGCCAACTCGAGGGCGGTGACGATGGCCGCCTCGTCCATCGGGCCGAGCGAGACGTTGTCGCTCACCGAGTCCGACACGAGCTGGGGCACCTGCGGCAGGAACGCCGCGTTCGGGGGCACCAGGAAGGCTCCGGGATCATCGATCGGCGTGCCGTTCCAGCGCACCACCCCGGACACGTCTGGATCGCCAGCCGAGGCCGAGCATCGCCCGCAGCAATGTCGACTTGCCTGATCCGACGGGCCCGGTGACGACCGTGAAGCTGCCGCGCTCGACGGCGAACGACAACGGTCCGACGCCGGAACCATCGGCGTAGCGCGCCGACAAGCCGACGACCTCGAATCGCTCGAGCGGAACGCGCCGCGGCCGCACTGCGTCAGGGCGGACGCCGTTCTGCCACTGCTCGATCGGCAGGTAGCGCTCGCGCACGGTGTTGTTGACGTCGGTCTCGGCCACCAGCATGCGCATCCGCTCGAACGCCACCCCGGCCTGCTTGCGGCGGGCGAGCAGGCGCCCGACCATGCGCGGCAGGAAGCTCAGCCAGCCGAGGTAGGCGGCGAACAGCGCCAGCGTGCCGACGCTGAAGCTGCCGTCGGTGATCGCCGCGGCGCTGACGACGAGGACGATGCCGAAGCCGACGTCGGCGGCGCCGTGGCTGAACGCGAACACGCACTCGCTGAGCACGCGGTCGCGCACCGCAGTCTCCCCGCGCCGCTTGACCAGCCTGTCGAGCCGGGTGAGCAGGTGCTCGGCGGCGCCGTTGACCTTGACCGTCGTCGCCGCCGCCATCATGTCGCCGACGAGCCCGGTGACGTGACCGGTGGCGATGCGATCGGCTTCCCGGTAGGACTTGATGCGGCTGTCGGCGAAGCGGGTGACGAGCACGACCCCGATCATCGGGATGAGCAGCACAGCGGCCGCCCGGGCATCGGCCATCCCGAGGATGATCCCGGCGCCGACACTGAAGGCGAGGCCGGCGGAGACGTCCACGACGCCGTCGATCAGCCAGGTCACGTCCTCCACGTCGTCGCGGAAGTGGGTCAGCGCTTCGCCGGCCGAGCCGACCGGCTGGCCGGCCTCCGGCCCGCCGCTGGCCATCTGCGCCTTGAGCAGGTTCGCCCGCAGGAACGTCTGCATGTGCACCCACGACTTCGTCCACGTGATCGCCCCGTAGTGGATGACGGCCATGCGCAGGATCTCGACAGCGCCGAGCATGCGCGGCGTAGCGGTACACGGTGGACGTATCGCCCTCGTTGAGGGCGTCGAAGCCGCGCCCGAGCAGGTAGCCGCTGACGACCGGCAGCATGAAGAACACGACGAATGCCAGCCAGCCGAGCCAGAACGAGCGCGGCTCGTGCTTGGCGACCTGCCAGGCGAGCTTCCACAGGTTCGGGTTGTCACTCGCTCGCATCACACGTCTGCTTCCACGCGGTGCAGCGTCGGGTCCTCAGCGACACCGTCGAACCCGTCGACGACGGCCTCCTCGCCGACGATGTCGGACTCGACAGCCAGCGCCAACTCGAGGAGGTGACGGAAGTGGCTGTCCCGGTTGTCGACGAGGGCGGTGCGATCGCCGTGCTCGGCGATCCGGCCGTGGTCGAACACGATCACCTCGTCGACCATGTCGAGCGTCGACAGGCGGTGGGCGATGACGAACGTCGTCCGTCCCTTCATCAGCTCGACGATCGCCGCGGCGATGCGCCGCTCGGTCTCCGGGTCGACCCGCGCCGTCGCCTCGTCGAGGACGACGAGGTCAGGGTCGCGCAACCAGACTCGGGCGAGGGCGAGGAGCTGGGCCTGCCCCGCCGAAAGGCCAGACCCACCGGCGCCGAGCGGACGATCGATCCCGGTTTCGACGAGCCCGTCGAGCCCGACATGACGCAGCGCCTGCTCGACGTCGGCGTCGGTGGGCCCTGGGTCGAACAGGGTGACATTGTCGCGGATCGTCCCCTCGAACAGCTCGACCTCCTGGGGCACGAGGGCGACACGGCGGCGCAGCTCGGCGAGCGGGATGTCGGCGATCGGCACTCCCCCGAGGGCGACGCTGCCGTGCGTCGCTTCGACGAGTCGGAGGAGCAGCCGGGAGAACGTCGTCTTGCCGCTGCCGGTGCGCCCGACAACGCCGACGGAGCGACCGCCGGCGACCTCGACGTCGACGTCGTGGAGGATCGGCTGGACCTCGTCGTAGGCGAAGCCGACGCCGTTGCACGACACCCTCAACGGACCAGGCGGGGGAGACGTCGTGCCGCGATCGACGACCGTCGGCTCGATGGCGAGCAGCTCGAACACCCGGTGCATCGCCCCGTTGGCCTTCTGGATCACCTCGAGTTGGTCGGCGAGCTCCTCCAGTGGACGGATCATCAGGTGGACGTACTGGAACAGCAGGAACGCCGTGCCGAGCGTGATCGCCCCGTTGCTCACGAGCGCCGCCGACAGCACGAGCGTGCCGACGAGCCCGATGGCGACGTCGATCTGCAGCGCCCACCACATGCGCAGGAACGCCGCCTCCCGGCGCACCGCACTCGTGATCGCCTCGGTGCTGTCCTCGACGAACCGCCACATGGCGTGGTTCTCGGCTCCGTTGGCGCGCAGGTCCTCCACCGCCGTGAGCCGCTCCTCGATGCCCCCGTAGAGCTTGGCGTACGAGCCCATCTCGTCGGACGACTCGCGTACGGCGCGGTGGCGCATGCTGAGGACGAGGAGGATCGAGATGCCGAGATAGACGATCATCCCAGCGCCGAGCCGCCAGTCGAGGGCGGTCAGCACCCCGAGCATGCCCGTCAACAGGATCGCCGCCCCGGCAACCTTGGGCACGACCTGGGACAGGAAGTTGGACACGTTGGTGACGTCGCCGTCGACGCGCTGGATCAACTCGCCCGGCGTGTGCTTGCGATGGAACTCGTGGTCGAGCCCGAGGACATGCCGGGTCATGTCGAGGCGCAAGCCGTTGGTGATCCGCCAGGCCGCCACTGTCGCTGAGCGCACGACCACGACGTTGAGCACCTGGGTGGCGATGGCGACGACTAGGAAGAGCACGGCGAGGCGGACAACCTCGGCCACCGTCGTGCCGTGAGTGGCCTCGTCGACGATGCGCCGAACGATCAGCGGTCCGGCCAAGGCGCCTGCTGAGGCCGCGGCGATGACCACGCCGAGGATTGCCCATCGGCGTGCATCCGGCCGGATCAACGCCGTGAGGGCGCGCCGGCGAGACGTCGTTGTCTGCGCCACGCATCCAGTCTCGCCGCGGCCGCGGCGGACTGCGCGGTGGGTTTCAGGGCATCTTGGCCTGCTCGGCGATCAGCGCGGCGCCGACGATCCCGGCTTCGTTCTCGAGCGACGCCACGACGATCTCCGTATCGATGTCGACGTACTCCAGCCACTTGTCGGCCTTGCGGCTGACTCCCCCACCCACGATGAACAGGTCGGGTGAGAACAGGAACTCGACGTGTTCGATGTAGCGGTCGACGCGCTCTCCCCACTCCTTCCACGACAGCTTCTCCCGGTCGCGGACCACGGCCGCGGCACGGTGCTCGGCCTGGTGACCGTCGAGGATGAGGTGACCGAGCTCGGTGTTGGGGACCAGCTTGCCGTCGAGGAACAGGCCCGACCCGATCCCCGTGCCGAACGTCAGCATGATGACGACACCGTCTCGGCCACGGCCTTCGCCGTATCGCATCTCGGCGAGCCCGGCAGCATCGGCGTCGTTGATCACGTGCACTGGCCGCCCCGAGGCTGCCGTGAAGACCGCGTCGATGTCCGTGCCGATCCACGACTTGTCGATGTTCGCTGCTGAGCGGGCAACGCCGTTACGCACCACCGCCGGGAAGGCGACGCCGACCTTGTCCTCCCATTCGAAGTGATCGACGAGCTGGCGCACCACCTCGGCCATCGCCGCAGGGGTCGACGGCTGGGGGGTGAGGACCTTGTAGCGGTCCGCAGTCAGGGTGCCGGTGGTCAGGTCGACCGGCGCGGCCTTCATGCCAGAGCCACCGATGTCGATCCCGAACGCCGTGGCCTGGTCGGTGCTCACGAACCGCACACTACGTGGCGCCGTTGGCCGCCTCGACGAAGAGTCACAAGCCGAGGGAGCGGCCGATGAGCTCCTTCATGATCTCGGTGGTGCCGCCGTAGATGCGCGTGATGCGAGCATCGGTGAAGGCGCGGGCGATCGGGTACTCCATCATGTAGCCATAGCCGCCGTGCAGCTGCAGACACGTGTCGGCGACTCGGCCCTGCAGCTCGGTGGACCACCACTTCGCCATCGCCGCGTCGTCGGCGCTCAAGGTGCCGGCGTTGAGGGCGAGCACGCAGCGGTCGACGTAGGCCTGGGCGACCTCGATCTCGGTGGCCATCTCGGCGAAGCGGAAGCGGCTGCTCTGGAACGTGCCGATCGGTTGCCCGAACGCCTTGCGCTGCTTGGCGTACTCCAGCGTGCGCTCGAACGCAGCCCGCGCCGCGGCCACGGCGGAGATCGCGATCGAGAGCCGCTCCTGGGGCAGGTTGGACACGAGCTGGAGGAACCCGGTGCCCTCTTCGCCGAGACGGTTGGCGACAGGGACGCGGGCGTCGGCGAAGAACAGCTCGGCGGTGTCCTGGGCGTGCATCCCGACCTTGTCGAGGTTGCGGCCACGGTCGAATCCAGGCGTGTCGCGTTCGACGACGAGCAGTGACATCCCGCGGTGACGCTGGGTCGGGTCGGTCTTCACGGCCGTGATCACCAGGTCGGCGTTGATCCCGTTGGTGATGAACGTCTTCGAGCCATTGACGACGTAGTTGTCGCCATCGCGGACGGCGGTGGTCGACATCGACGCCAGGTCCGAACCGATGCCCGGCTCGGTCATGGCGATGGCGGTGATCAGCTCGCCGGCACAGATCCCCGGAAGCCAGCGCCGCTTCTGCTCGTCGTTCGACTGGTGGACGAAGTACGGCAGGCACACGTCGTTGTGCAGCGTGATACCGAGGCCGGCGGCATTGACGTCGGCGCGCTGCAGTTCCTCGGCGATGACCACGTTGAAGCGGAAGTCGGCAACCCCTCCGCCGCCGTACTCCTCGGGAACGTCCATGCCGAGAAACCCGTTGGCGCCCGCTGCCGTGAACAGGGCCCGGTCGACGATCCCACATTCCTCCCAGCGTTCACGGTGCGGGGTCATCTCCCGCTCGACGAACGTGGCGAAGGCAGATCGGAACTGCTCGTGGGTGTCATCGAACAGGCCGCGGTCCACATCGGCACACTACGACGCTCCGCATCGTGCCAATCGTTCAACTGTTTGTACGATTCGCCGCGACGTGGCCACCTCCTCCCAATTGCGGGTTCCCAAGACGGCTGAACTGGTCGCCGACCGATTGCGCAAGCGGATAGTTCGTGGCGAGCTGCGCGAGGGCGAGTCGCTCCCCGCCGAGGCCACACTTACTGAGCAGTTCGGTGTGTCGCGCCCGACCTTGCGCGAGGCATTCCGTGTCCTCGAAACCGAACAGCTGATCACCGTTCGGCGTGGTGCCCGCGGCGGCGCCAGCGTCCACGCCCCGAGCGCGACGATGGTCGCTCGATACGCCGGCTTCTTCCTCGAACACGACGGCGCGTCGCTCGCCGACGTGCTCGAAGCACGGGTCGCCACCGAAAGTCCCGCCGCCGGACTCGCCGCCCAACGCCGCACCGCCGACGATCTCGCCGGCCTGCGGGCGGCAATCGCCGAGTGCGAACAGGTCGCCGCCGATCGCCGCCGGCTGGTGCTCCACTTCAGCGAGTTCCACGCCTTGGTTGTCGCCACGGCACGTAACCGGACGATCGCCCTGCTCCACGCCGTTCTCCGGGAGATCATCGACATGGCCAAGCTGCGCCGCCTCAGCGATGGCGCCGACGGCCCGAGCCAAGCCCTCGCCCGCGGCGCCGACGCCCATCGCCACCTCGTCGACCTGATCGCCGCCGGCGACGCGGCGGGAGCCGAGGCGTGGTGGCGACGCCACTTGACCGAGGCCAACCGCTACCTACTGGCGATCCCCGGCGGCGACGAGCCCCTCGATCTCTTGGATTGATGAACGACGCTCAATGCGTTCCCCGGCCACGCAGGCCGCAATTGCGTTCCCCGGCCACGGACGCCGCTCTTGGGCTCTTCTCGCTTATCCGTGGGTCGGCACGCTCACTGCGCCACGGCTGCTTGCTCTGGAAGCGGTCGCCGAGCTGGCGTCGCGCCGCGGTAGCGCCGACGGCCGGCGGTGCGTGTCGACGCGTTCTGTGGCCGACAACGCGCCAGATGTGTCCTGGTTGAGACCACAGAATCGCGGCACCCCCGCGCGCCCGGCAATTGCCTGCGTCCAGAGCCAACGAGCCCGACCGGCGCGACGACCAGACCCACGGATGAGTGAGGGAGGCCGCTTTGGCCGCTCCTCGGCTGGCGCCTCGTCGCTCGCAGTCGTGCAAGAGTGCACCAATGCCCGACTACGGCACTGACTTTCCCACCCTGCAGTTCGATCGGCCCTCCGACGGCGTGCTGCGGATCACCCTCGACGCGCCGGGGCTCAACGCCGTCGGTGCGGACGCGCATCGTGACCTTGCCGATGTCTGGACGAACGTCGACCGCGACCCCGCGGTCCGCGTCGCGGTCGTGCAGGGCGCCGGCACAGCGTTCTCCGCCGGGGGCAGCTTCGACCTCATCGAGCAGATGACCAACGACTTCGCGGTCCGGACGAAGGTGCTGCGCGAGGCCCGCGACCTCGTCCACAACGTCCTCGACTGCTCCAAGCCGATCGTCTCGGCGATCCACGGGGCAGCCGTCGGAGCCGGGCTCGTCGTCGCCCTCCTCGCCGACATCTCCATCGCCGCCCGCAGTGCCCGGCTCATCGACGGGCATACCCGGATCGGCGTCGCCGCCGGCGACCACGCGGCGATCTGCTGGCCGCTGCTGTGCGGGATGGCCAAGGCGAAGTACCACCTGCTCACGTGCGAACCGCTGACCGGTGAGGAAGCCGAACGCATCGGCCTTGTCTCTCGCTGCGTCGACGACGACGCCGTGCACGCCACGGCGCTCGAGGTGGCGGAGCAGCTGACGACGATGAGCCAGTCGGCGCTGCGCTGGACGAAACACACGCTGAACCACTGGTACCGCCAGGCCGGACCGATCTTCGACGCCTCGCTGGCCTACGAGATGTACGGCTTCGGTGGACCTGACGCCCGCGAGGGGCTCAGCGCCGCCCGCGACCGCCGACCCCCAAGGTTCGACGGCCCGACCAGCGAGTGACCCCGGCCTCCGTCCGGCGGATGACTTCGACCATCCCTGCGTCGGATGCGGCATCGCCGAGCCCGCCGTACCGTTGACGCAGTGAGCGCGACGCCACGAGAGTGGACGAGCCGACAAGGCGCTCGACCGCTCGGGCGCGCCGTCTTCGTCGCTGTGCCGTGGCTCGTCGGTGGGTGGATGACACTGACCGCCCTCGACACTCTCGAAGGTGGGTCGCCGACCCGACGGCTCGGCGCCGTCGTCGTGGCCACCGCGTCAGGCGCGGTGCTGCACTGGCGTCGAGCCAATCCGGTGGCCGTGCTCATCGTCTCCCTCGTCCTCGCCGTGCCCTATCACCTCCTCGTCCCCGAGGCGGTCATCCCGATCGCGTCGATGGTGGCCATATGGGCGCTGACGCTGGCTAGACCGCCGCGCGTGTCGCTGGTTGGGCTGGCCGGCCTGCTCGCCGTGTGCTCGCTGAACTTCGCCGCGACGTCGCTCGACGACACCTTGTTCACGATCGCCTTGGCCGTCAGCGTTTGGGCGCTCGCCGAAGTGGTGCGCAGCCGCCGCGCCGCGATCGTGCAGAACGCCGAGCGAGCCGTGCGCCTCGAGCAGGATCGCATCGCCCGGGAGCTTCATGACGTGATCGCCCACAGCGTGACCGTGATGGTCGTCCAGGCGAGCGCGGCCGACGAGGTGTTCGAGACTCGGCCCGACGAAGCCCGCGAGGCCATGCGCTCGATCGCCGACGTCGGGCGGGCAACCCTCAGCGAGCTGCGCCGGCTGCTCAACGTCGTGCGCCCAACCGACGAGACCCCGGCCGCTCCGCAGCCGGGGATGTCGCGCGTCGACGAGCTCGCCGCCGTGGCCCGCAGCGCCGGTCTCGACGTGACCGTGACACAGGAGGGTCAGCCGACGATACTTCCCGCCGGTGTCGACGTCTCGGCGTACCGGATCGTGCAGGAGGCCCTGACCAACACGTTGCGCCACGGCAACGCCACCCGGGCCGACGTGACGGTGCGATACAGCCCCGACCTCGTCGACATCGACGTAGTCGACGACGGTCAGGGAAGCGCCAGCCGGCCTCCAGACGGCCACGGTCGCGGCCTTGTCGGGATGCGCCAACGCGCCGCCGTGCTCGGAGGGACGGTGGAGACTGGACGTGCTGCCGAAGGCGGCTTTCGTGTCCACGCCCGACTCCCGGTGAACGGATCGGCGGGTCCCGCCAGGGACGGATCGCGATGACCGTCCGCGTCGTCATCGCCGACGATCAGACGCTGGTGCGTGCCGGCTTCCGGATGATCCTCGACAGCCGAGAAGACCTCGAAGTCGTCGGCGAAGCGGCCGACGGGGCGACGGCGGTCGACGTCGTGGCAGAGCTCGTACCCGACGTCGTGCTCATGGACGTGCGGATGCCGGTCGTCGATGGCATCGAGGCGACCCGCCGGATCGTGACCGCCGGCCTGCCCACTCGCATCATCATCCTGACCACGTACGACCTCGACGAGTACGTGTACGCCGCCCTCGCTGCCGGAGCGAGCGGGTTCATGCTCAAGGACGTGCGTCCGGCCGAGCTGGCCGAGGGCGTCCGCGTCGTTGCCCGCGGTGATGCCCTGCTCGCCGCCACGGTGACCCGCCGCCTGCTCGACCGCTTCGCTCCGAGCCTTCCCGATCCACGTGGGTCGATTCCCGAAGGACCGAGGGCGGCAGCGCTCGCTCAGCTCACCGAACGCGAGACGGAGGTCCTCCGCCACCTCGCCGCAGCCCGCTCCAACGGCGAGATCGCCGAGCAGCTGACCGTCTCCGAGGCGACAATCAAGACTCATGTCTCAGCGTTGCTGCGCAAGCTCGGCCTGCGCGACCGGGTCCAGGCGGTCGTCTTCGCGTACGAGGCTGGCCTCGTCCAGCCCACGCGGTAGCCGGCCGGATCAGAGCTCGACGACCTGACCGCTCGTGCGGGCACGTTCGGCCGCGAACACGATGCGGTGGGTGGCGAGGCTCGCCACACCGTGCGAGGTGAAGCGCTCCGGTTCGCCCAACCGGAGGGCGTCGAGGAACGCCGCCAGCATCGCCGAGTCGCCGCCGCCGTGGCCGCTGCCGTCGCCAGTGACGTCGTACATCGTCGATTGGCGACGGGTGAAGTCGTAGACCTCGACCGTCGAGCAGTCGGTGGTGATCTGTCCGCGGCTGCCGAAGATCGACGTGCGGCGGTCCTCGAACCGGGTCGCCGCCGAGAGGGTGAAGGCCGCCGTGACGCCGTTGGTGTACTCGAGGCTGACGACCTGGTGATCGACGACGTCGTTGTCGCTGGCGAACACACAGCGTCCGTAGGGTCCGCTGCGCAGCGCCTCCTCGACTGCGGCGGGGGTCATTTCCGGAGCGATGATCCTCGTGAAGTAGGACTCCGGGCGGTTCGGCTCGAGGCCGGCGCGGTACATCGCCACCGCCGAATACGGGCACTCCGGCTCGACCACGCACGTGACGCACCGGTCCGACGCCTCGGTCGGCTTGTTGGCGGCGGTGAACAGCGTGCGCGAGCCGAACGAGGAGATGCGGGCCACGGGAGCCCCGACGATGTAGCTGAGCCAGTCGAGGTCGTGGCACGACTTCGTGAGCAACATCGGTCCCGACTCGTCGTGGCGGCGCCATGGCCCGCGCACGAAGGAGTGGGCGAAGTGGAACCAGCCGATCGGTTCGAGGTGGTGGATGGCGACGATGTCGCCGATCGCTCCGGAGGCGATCAACCCCAGAATCCGCTGTGTATTGGGCGTGTAGCGCAGGACGTGGCAGACGCCGAGAAAGACGTTGGCAGACGATGCGGCGGCGACGGCGGCTTCGCACTCTCGCTCGGTCGCAGCCAGCGGCTTCTCGCAGAGGATGTCGTAGCCGGCGGCGGCGAACGCCTCGATCGCCGGGCGGTGGTCACGGTCCTGGGTGGCGATGATCACGGCGTCGGCGACCCGCTCGGCAGCGACGAGGTCGTGCCAGTCGCCGAGGGCAGCGTCGGCGCCGAGTCCCAATGAGTCGGCCACCTGGTCGCGATGCCACGGGCGGGGCTCGGCGACCTGGACGACTTCGGCCACGCCGCGATGCTCCGCGGCGATGGCGGAGGCGTAGATCGATCCGCGCCCGCCGAGCCCGACGACGGCGACGCGGAGCGGCCGGTCGAGCGGCGTGCCGACGTGATCGGAGAGGTTCGTGGCGGCGGTGGCGACAGTCACACCGTCACGCTACGAGTCATCCTTTGGCGAGCATCGCCTCGGTCGACTTGACGACGACGAGCACGGCGTCACCCTCGGTGACGTCGAGGTCGCCGAGGGCGTCGTTTGTGACGACAGACGTGAGCCGCTGACCGTCCGGCAGTCTGGTGTGCACGGCCGACATCACGTCGCCGTGGGTGATCCGCTCGACCGTGGCGCTGAGCTGGTTGCGGGCACTCAACCGCAACGTCGTCGGCGGCCGCTGCACACCGGGACGACTGGAGGCGTGTAGCTCGCCGTCGAGGAACCGGCGGACGGCCCGAGCGTTCTCGACCCGCCAGCGGGCGACCGTATCTCCGCTCTCGGCGTGCACAGTCAGCGACTCGATCAGCGGTGCGAATCGGTCTCGCTGGCTGCGCAGCAGGTCGTCGACGGGCAACCCAGCTCGTTCGCGTAGGGCCAGCTTGACCAGCAGCTCGGAGCGAACGTCGCGCACGTGGGCGACGGGCCGGTCGAGCCAGCCACTGGCCGCCCTGCGCCCGGCCGCGGTCGCCCGCAGGAGCGATCGCTGGCGTCCCCGCCCCTGCGCCGTGCCCCGGCGCGTCACGAGGCGCCGCTCGATCAGCTGATCGATCGCTCGGTACGTCAACGAGCGCGACAGCGTCCAGATGCGGCCGAGATCGCCGTCCGGGGCGAGCAGCGAGCCGATCGCCCACCCGTGCTCGACGCCCTCGGTCACGAGTGCCAAGCAGGTGTGACCGGCGAGGTCGAGCTCGACGTCCACGGCGGCGGGCACAACATGAGGCTAACCACTTAGTCAGTTCCAGATGTTCAACTAGTCAGAAATCAACTACTCTGCGGGCATGCGCCGTCTGATCACCGCCCTCTCACTTCCGGTGTTGGTCGCCGTGGCTGCAGGTCACGCCGTCCAGGCGACCTCGACCAGCGAGCCGCCGGGTAGCCCCCCGCCGGCGGACTCGCTGTCCGGGGACGTGAACGTATTTGCCGCAGCATCCCTGACCGACGCCTTCGAGGCGATCGCCGTGGCGTTCGAGGAGGCGCACCCCGACGTCGACGTCGTGTTCAACTTCGCCGCCTCGTCGGAGCTCTCGGCCGCGATCGTGGACGACGGCGCACCTGCCGACGTTTTCGCCTCGGCCGACCAGAACAACATGGACCGGCTGGTCGAAGCAGGGCGCAACGTTGGCGAGCCGGAGACGTTCGCCACGAACACACTGGCGATCGTCGTCGAACCTGGGAACCCGTTGGAGATCGATGGCGTCGAGGACCTCGCCGACCCTGACCTGATCGTCGTTGCCACGGCGCCGGAGGTGCCGATCGGCGCCTATACCCAGCAGGTCTTCGAGGCCGCCGGCGTCGAGGTCACACCCGACTCGCTCGAGGAGAACGTCCGTGGCATTCTGACGAAGGTCACCGAGGGCGAAGCGGACGCCGGTGTCGTGTATGTCTCCGATGTGTTCGCCGCCGGCGACGACGCCGAGGGAGTTGAGATCCCGGCCGACATCAACGTCGTCGCCGAGTACCCGATCGCTGGCGTCACCGATGCCGGCAATCCCGACGGAGGAGCGGCGTTCATCGAGTTCGTGCTCAGCGACGAGGGTCAGAGCATCCTCACCGAGTACGCCTTCGGACCGGCCGACGCCGGTGCTGAGGTGGTGTCGTCGACCGATGTCCCATCGCCGACCACCGAGGCGATGACCACGGAGCCGGCGTCGACCACGTCGGGCTGATGCCGACGACGCGCCGGACCGGCGGCGTGCGCGGCGCCGGTGCCGAACGGCTGCCGTTGCCCGTGCTCGGCCTGGCGACCGTCGCCGTCGCCTTCTTCGCCCTCCCCTTCGCCGGCTTGCTCTGGCGCGTGCCGTGGTCGTCGGCGTGGTCCATCCTCACCGACAGCACCGTGCGAACAGCGTTGCGCCTGTCGCTCGTGACGACACTGTGGGCGACCGGACTGTCGCTGCTCTTCGGTGTTCCGCTGGCATGGCTGCTCGCCCGTGTCGACTTCCCCGGCCGCGGTCTCGTGCGCGCCCTCTGCACGCTGTCGATGGTGCTGCCGCCAGTGGTCGGTGGGGTGGCGTTGTTCTTCGCTCTCGGGCGGCGCGGCCTGATCGGTCAGTACCTCGACGAGTGGTTCGGGATCCGCCTGCCGTTCACGACCGCCGGCGTCGTCCTCGCCCAGACGTTCGTGGCGATGCCGTTCCTCGTGCTCACCGTCGAGGGGGCGTTGCGCCAGCTCGACCGCCGCTTCGACGACGCTGCGCGCACGCTTGGCTCGAGCAGCTGGTACCGGTTCCGGCGGGTGACGCTGCCAGCGATCCGCCCCGGCCTCATCGCCGGCGCCGTGCTCGCCTGGGCCCGGGCACTGGGCGAGTTCGGCGCCACGATCACGTTTGCCGGCAACTTCCCGGGAACCACCCAGACGATGCCGCTGGCGATCTACATCGCCCGAGAGTCCGACCAGTCGGAGGCGATCGTCCTCAGCGTCGTGCTCGTCGGCGTGTCCTTCGGCGTGCTCGCCGGGTTGCGCGAGCGTTGGCTCCGTGCGTGAACTGGAGGCGCAGGTCGCGGTCGACATCGGGACGCTGCGCCTCGAGGCCGAGCTCTCCGTGGCGGCCGGAGAGCTCGTTGCGGTGCTCGGTCCCAACGGTGCCGGGAAGTCGACGCTGCTGCGGAGCATCGCCGGGCTACTCCCGATCGACGACGGCTCCGTGATCGTCGACGGCGTGACACTCGACGATCCGGGCAGCGCCACGTTCGTCCCGGCGGAGCGGCGGCCGATCGGCGTCGTGTTCCAGGACTATCTGCTGTTCCCGAACATGTCGGCAGTCGAGAACGTGGCCTTCGGGCTGCGTGCCAGTGGGACGGCCCGGCGTCAGGCGCGCGACGTGGCGATGGACTGGTTGGAGCGGGTCGGCCTCGGCGATCACGCTGATCACCGGCCCAGCCAGCTCTCCGGCGGTCAGGCGCAGCGTGTGGCCCTCGCCCGCGCCCTGGCCCGCCATCCCAGGCTGCTCCTCCTCGACGAGCCGCTGGCAGCGCTCGACGTATCGGTGCGCGGCGATATGCGCCACGACCTGCGCCGCCATCTCGACTCGTTCGACGGAATGAGTGTGCTGGTCACCCACGACCCAGTCGACGCCTACGCCCTCGCCGACCGTGTCGTGATCCTCGAGTCGGGGGAAATCACGCAGCAGGGTTCGCTGGTGGATGTGACGGCACACCCACGGTCGCAGTACGTCGCCGAACTCGTCGGGCTCAACCTCGTCGCCGGCGTGCTTCGTGATCACACGCTCACGACGGACACGGGTGGTGCCGTGGTGACCGCGACCGCGATCGGCGACGGGCCCGCCTACGTCGCCGTCCGCCCGCAAGCCGTGGCCCTCCATCGGCACCGCCCCGAGGGCAGCGCCCGCAACGTCTGGCAGGTCGTCGTGCGCGACATCGATGTCCAGCACGACCGCGTCAGAGTCCGACTCGATGGCGATGTCCCGCTCGTCGCCGAGATCACCCCCGCTGCGGTCGTCGACCTCGGCGTCCGTCCGAGCGGGGTGATCTGGGCGTCGGTCAAGGCAACCGAGGTGGCGACGTACGAGCGCTAGGTGCACCGCAGCGCGGACTCGTTCTGCGCTACGAAAGCGCGCCGATACGGGGCCGCTGGCACGCTGTGCCGACGTCGGCCAACCTCGCCCCGCGATTGCTCTTGAAAGTCGGGAGCGGGCGGGTCGCCGCGACGGGTTCTCGGCGATGCGATCGAGACTTCCGCGCGCATCAGCGCTGCGCGAATCTCTCATCGCGCCGAGGTCGCACCCGTCTGGACGGCGGCCGCAGCACCCACTTCAAGAGCCAGCAACCGTGAACGACGCAGCTGCCAGAGCACCGAGAGGCCTATCGGCGCGCGTTCACACCGACGGGCTCGTCGCAACCGGCTCGAGGCGGACGACAATGGCCTTCGACGTTGGTGTGCGGCTGCCCTCGGCGACACTGTCGAGCGGAACCAGCACGTTGGCCTCCGGGAAGTACGCCGCGCAGCATCCCGGCGCTGTCGGGTAGGCGACTATCCGGAAGTTGCGGGCACGACGTTCGCTGCCGTCGGTCCACTCGCTGACGATGTCGACGACGTCACCATCGGCAAGGTCGAGTCGAGCGAGATCCGTCGGATTGGTGAACACGACCCGCCGACCGCCGTGCACGCCGCGATAGCGGTCGTCGAGGCCATAGATCGTCGTGTTGAACTGGTCGTGCGAGCGCACGGTCTGCAGGAGCAGACGTCCCGAAGGCACCGAGATCGGTTCGAACACGTTGACCGACAGCCGCGCCCTCCCCGTCGCCGTCGGGAACGTCGTGCGTGTCGCGCGGCGGGTTCGGGAGGGCGAAGCCACCCGACCGGCGGACCCGCTCGTTGAAGTCGGAGAAGCCCGGGATCGTCGCGGCGATGTGCTCGCGCACGTCGTCGTAGTCGTTGGCGAGCGCCTGCCAATCGATCGGATCGTCGCCGAGCGTCGCCGTGGCCACGGCGCAGACGATCTCGACCTCGCTGCGCAGGTGCGGCGAGGCCGGCTCGTTGGCTCCCCGCGTGGCATGGACGATGCCCATCGAGTCCTCGACGGTGACGAAGCGCTCGCGGCCCGCCCGCCGGTCGGCTTCGGTACGCCCGAGGCAGGGCAGGATCAGCGCCTCCGCCCCACAGTGGGCGTGCGAGCGGTTGAGCTTCGTCGACACCTGCACGGTCAGCGCGCACCGTTCGAGCGCCGCCGCCGTGGCGTCGGTGTCGGGAGCCGCGGCGGCGAAGTTGCCGCCAAGTCCCACGAACACATCGACGTCGCCGGCGGCCATCGCCGCGATCGTCGCCACGGTGTCGTAGCCGTGGCGCCGCGGCGGTTCGAAGGAGAAACGTGCGGCGAGGGCGTCGAGCAAGGCGTCCGTGGGGCGTTCAACGATGCCCATCGTGCGATCACCTTGCACGTTGCTGTGACCCCGCACCGGACACAATCCGGCGCCGCGACGCCCGATCGAGCCGCGCAGCAGCATCGTGTTGACGATCTCGCGAATCGTTGCGACGGCCTGGCGGTGCTGGGTCAGCCCCATCGCCCAGCAGACGACGATCCTCGTCGCCGCTACGAGGCGGTCGACCAGCGACTCGGCGGCGGCAGGGTCGAGGCCAGTGGCGGCGAGCAGGTGGGCGGCGTCGACCGACGCGAGGTGGTCGGCGAGCTCGGCGAAGCCGTCGCAGTGGCTGTCGATGAACCGGCGGTCGATGGCGCCGCGCTCGATGAGACGGCGGTTGACCCACTGGAACAGGGCAAGGTCGGCGGCGACCGCAACCGGAAGGTGGAGGTCGGCCAGCGACGTGCCGCGTCCGGCGATGCCGCGCAGACGCTGCGGGTTGCGGAAGGCGATCAGCCCGGCCTCCGGCAGCGGGTTGATCGAGACGATCGCCGCACCATTGCGCTTGGCCTGTTCGAGGGCAATCAGCATGCGGGGATGGTTCGTCCCCGGGTTCTGCCCGGCGACGAGGATCAGCTCGGCGGCGTGGACGTCATCGAGGGTGACCGTCCCCTTGCCGATACCGATCGTCTCACCAAGGGCGACCCCACTCGACTCGTGGCACATGTTCGAGCAGTCCGGGAGGTTGTTGGTGCCGAACGCTCGGGCGAACAGCTGGTACAGGAACGCGGCTTCGTTGCTCGTCCGTCCCGATGTGTAGAACACGGCACGGTCCGGCGACGCAAGGGACCGGAGGTGATCGGCGAGCACAGCAACGGCGCCGTCCCAAGTGATCGGCTGGTAGTGAGCCTCCCCCGCCGGTCGGTACATCGGCTCGGTGAGTCGCCCCTGCTGGCCGAGCCAGTAGTCGGACCGACCGGACAGGTCGACGATCGAGTGGGAGGCGAAGAAGTCTGCGGTCACCCGACGATCGGTGGCCTCCTCGGCAACCGCCTTGGCACCGTTCTCACAGAACTCGAACCGGGTCGTGTCGTGTGGCTCCGGCCACGCGCATCCAGGGCAGTCGAACCCGTCCGGTTGATTGATCCGCAGCATCGTCCGGACCGCTTTCTGCGGGCTCAATTGCCTGTCGAGGGCGCGTACCGAGGCGATCACCCCGGGAATACCAGCCGCCCATCGCTTCGGCGGACCGACGCTCAGCCCGTCCTCGGCAACGTCGTCACGGGGCGCAGCCCTGGCCATCGGACTCAACCTACTGCCGCGTCCGCGGCGGCCGCCGCCCCAGGGAACTCTATGCGTGGCCGGTGCGTCTATGCCACCATCAGGGACGCCGTGCACCGTTGCGGGCAGCTCCTGGGGACGGCATCGGCCAACGAGGGCAAGGGGTAGCAATGGTCAAGAGGCGGGCACTCATCGTGGTGGGCGGAGCGGCGTTGCTGCTCGCTGCCGCCACTCCCCCGTTGCTCGCTGGGGCCGAGTCGCCGGTTCTCGGGTCGACGACGACGGCGGCACCAAACGCAGGTGCGCCGACGACGGCGCCCGGCGATTCGTTCGTGCTGCCGGCTGGCTTCACGTACCTCGTGGACGACACCAACCGGATCACCGTCGCCGTTCCCACGACCTGGACCGACATCTCCACGGCTCCGTCCACGGTCGAAGGTGCCCTCGTGCCGTCGATCAACGCGGCGACCGACTTGGACGTCTGGGACCGGACGTTCGACGCCCCCGGCGTGCTCTACGCCGCCTTCCCGTTCACGGCCGACCCGCAGACGTTGATCGATCGGTTGGGGCTCACCAGCGGATGCGCTTCCGACACCGTCGTCCCCTACTCCGACGGCGTCTTCACCGGCTCGTGGGCCCAGTGGACCGAATGCGGCGCGACCGGCCAGGCCGCCTGGCACCTCATCGTCGCCAGTCCGGCCGACCAGGCGTTCACCGCCGCGGTCGTGATGCAGCTCTCCGGGCCACAGGATCAGCAGGCGTTCGAGGTGGTGCTGGAGACGTTCAACACGACGCCTTCGGCGACGTGGCCGGCGTCCGCACCAGGCCCGTCGACGACGCTGCCGGGATCGACGATCCCCGCCACGACCACGGCGCCGCCGTCGACCGCCACCGTCACGACCGTGCCCGTGCCGCCGCCACCAGTCACGTCGTCGACGCTCCGTCACGTCGTCGACGCTTCCGTCGTCGACCCTTCCGCCGACCACGGTGGGGGCGACCACAGTGCCGGGTCCGACGACGACAGGGCTGCCGGCGATCGGTATCCGACTCGTCGACGAAACGAACTTCCTGACGGTCACCGTGCCGGCGGACTGGACCGACCAGAACCTCGCCAACAGCCGGCACGACGATGGCAGTGAGCGGGCCACGATCACCGCAGCCACGGACATCCAGCAGTACTTCGAGACCTGGGAGGGCTCCGGCACGCACCTGCTGGCGCTGCCCCCCACCACCGACCCCGCCGTCGTGCTCAACCAATTCGCCTATCCGGGCGCATGTACGGACGAAGGAATCATGCTCTACAGCGACAGTCGCTTCACCGGGCAACGACAGGACTGGTCGAACTGCGACGGGCTGGCGACACGCGTCGTCAACGTCGCGGCGCGCCCGCTCGACGCCTCGTTCACGCTGTTCATCCAGGTCCAGCAGGCGACGCCGGACGACGCGGCTCTCGACCAGATCCTCGCTTCCGCCGGTCCAGTGCAAGGAGCGGCCTATCCGACACCCGTCGCATCGGCGCCGTTGACACCGACCGGGCCGGTGCCGCCCGAACTGCTGGCTGCTCCGGCGACCCCGCTGACAACCGTTACCGACGAGCAAGGTCGACTGTCGATCTCGGTGCCGAGCGCCTGGTCAGACACCGACGTCGGTCCGCACCTCAACGACGACGCCACCGACCGACCGCGCGTCGCTGCGGCACCGGTCCTCGACGATTTCTACTCGGACTGGGAGGCGCCAGGCGTCCAGGTCGTCGCCTATCCGTTCACCAGCGATCCGTCGACGCTGCTGCGCAACCTCGGGTTCGCCGATCAATGCAGCGACGCAGGTGTGCAGTCGTACGACAACGGCACGTTCACTGGCCTGATGCAGACGTGGGCGGCGTGCGGTGAAACCGTCTCGCGCAACGTGCTACTGGCGCTCAGCCCCGCCGATCAGTCGGTGACGGTGTATGTCGAGATCCAACTCCCCGACCAGGACAACACCCCGCTGCAGGCAGTGTTGTCGTCGTTGCGAGTCGGATGAGTCCGCGGTCGTCGGCGGCGATCGCCACGGCACTCGGGTGCGGAGCCGTTGCCGTGCTCGCACTTGGAACCTCCGTCGCCGCCACGGTGGCGGACGAAACGACCACCTCGGCGACGGCAGATGCCACGTCGGACACGGAAACCCCGGACACCGAGACGGAGGCGTCGACGCCCGGCACTCCCGATGAGTTTGCGCTGCCGCCCGGCCACACGATGCTCGTCGACAACACCGGACGGCTCACGGTCGCAGTGCCCGATACCTGGGGCGACATCGATCTCGAACCGGACACCGTGGATGGCGCGGTGGTCCCGCGGATCAACGCCGCCACCGACCTCGACGTCTGGCGCGAGACGTTCGACGCGCCCGGCGTGCTGTATGCCGCCTTCCCCTACGCCGCAGACGAAGAGGCGCTCTACCGGGACCGCTTCGAGTTGCGGTCCGGATGCGCCAGCGAGGAAGTCGTGCCGTACGACGACGGGGCATTCTTCGGCGAGTGGCGGAAGCTCACCGAATGCGGTCCATCCGGTCAGGCCGAGCTCCACGTCGTCGTCGCCAGCCCGACCAGTGAGGACGTAACCGTGCTCGTCGTCGTCCAGCTCGTCGGTCCGCAGGATCAACCGGTTCTCGACGCGGTGCTGCAGTCGTTCAACTTCACGCCGACGGCGACCTGGCCGGCCACGTCGACGACCGCCCTCGGCACGTCGACATCGTCGTCGACGACGAGCCGCCCCAACTGCACCGGCGTCGTCGACCCCAGCGGAGATGACCTACGTCGAGAACAACAGCGGTGTCATCTCTGTCAGGGTGCCGACTGGTTGGGACGAAGTCGAGGCAACCGGCGGCGTCAACAACGACGGGTCGTACCGTCCGGCAATCGTCGCCGCGCCGAGCCTCGTCGAGTTCGGCGGTGGATTCGAACACCCGGGAATGCGCATAATCGCCCTTCCGCCGGCAACCGACCCGGCCGGGGTCCTGGCCAACGCCGCGCAACCCGACGACTGCGAGTCCGCGGGTGCGACACCGTTCGACAACGACCAGTTCACCGGGCTCCGCCAAGCTTGGACCAGCTGCGCCGGCGGAACGATGGACGTCGTGCTCGTCGCCGCCCGCCCTGCTGACGACGCCTTCACGCTCTACGCCCAGGTACAGGAGGAGGCTGGCGGCGGGCTGACCGCGCTGATCGTCGAGTCGCTTGGCGCACCTGGTTCGACCTCGTACCCACCGCAGACGGCGTCGCCGAGTGACCTGACGATCTCAGGAGCAGTGCCCGAGTCGTTGTGGCAGGGCCCCGTGCAATCGGACAACCACATCGTCATCGACCGCGCCCGCCAACTGCGGATTCAAGTTCCGTCGGCGTGGCAGGACGTGTGGCTCTACCCTTCGTTCAACGACGACGCCAGCCCGAGGCCGCGCATCGTCGCTTCCCTCCACATCGAAACGATGCTGGCGCAGTGGGAGGTTCCCGGGGTGGGCTTCCTCGAGCTTCCCTTTGTTGACGCGGCGACCTACCTCGCCAATCGGAGCCTGGGGACGCCGGGCTGCGACGACGGTGGCGCGCAGTCGTTCGACAACGGCGCGTACCGCGGACTGATGCACACGTGGATCAACTGTGGCGGAACTGAAACCCGGTTCGTCACGGTCGTCGTGAGCCCCCCGGACAACTCGGCCACGCTGGTGCTCGAGGTGCAGCTGCCAACCGCGGACGACACCGCCCTGCGGACCGTGCTCGCCTCGTTCGGACAGCTCTGAGCCTGGCGTCAGCTGGCGACCACGGCGGTCTCCGTCGCCGCCCTCAGGTCGTCGCGGGCACGCGCCACACGCGATCGAATCGTGCCGATCGGACAGCCGACGATCGTCGCCGCCTCCTCGTAGCTGAGCCCGACGAGCTGCGTCAGGGCAAACGCCTCGCGCCGGTCGGGATCGAGCCGTCGCAGCAGATCGACCGTCGCCGACACGTCGCCGGCGTCGACGGCGGCGCCGTGACACGACGCCTCGACCCACAGCCGGTCGAGGAGGCGGCGCTGACGCTGGCGACGGCGAACGTGGTCGGCGCACGTTCGCCTGGCGATCGAGAGCAGCCACAGCCGCACGGGCGCGTCACCCCTGAACTGCGGCAACGAGCGCAGGGCCCGTAGATAGGTCTCCTGTACGAGATCCTCGATCTCGCCGTCGGAACCGAGCACTGCGCAGACCTGCCGAACCGCCTGCTCGGTCCGTCGCACGAGCTCGGCGACGGCGACGTTGTCACCCTCGGCGGCCGCCGCCGCGTAGCGCCACAGCGGATCGTCCGGGAGCATCAGCACAGGATGCCGGGAACCGCCGGGGATCCTCAAGCGACTTGGCCTCCATGACGTGTGAGCGGTGGCGCGACGCCATCTCGGCACGGGCAGACGGTGAAGCGCTCGGTGTCGACGAACGCCTCCTCGATGCTCACCTCGAGCGCTGCCGGGAGTGCCGCAGCTTCGCCGACGCGGCACCGTTGCCGCTTGCACCGCGGCTCGCACCGCTGCCCTCGCCCGAACTCCCGCGACGCGTCTCCCGCGACGCGGCCCGTGCCGACCGCGCGTCGACGTCGAGCATCGTGCGGGCCCTGCTGGCCGTCGTCGCCGTCGAGATCATCGTCGTGTCCGTCCCCGCCCTGCTGGGCGACAGGCAGGCAACCTCCACCCACGCCGCCAGGCACCTCGGCGCCTTTGCCGTCGCCTACGGGGTCGGTCTCCTCGTCGTCGTCGCCCGCCCGGCCCGCGCTCGCACGATGTTGCCCGTCGCCGCCGTGCTCGCCGGTGCGCTCGTGATCACCTCCGTGGTCGACCTCAGCCAGCGCCGCATTCCCCTGGTGGATGAGGCGGCACACCTCCCGGAGGTCGTGAGTGTCGTGCTGGTGTGGCTGATCGCCGTGCCGTCGCGTCGATCACTCGATGGTCACGGTCGTGGTGCCCGCCACCGACTCGAACTCGCTGATCCGCACACGGATGGAGAGGTCCCACCTTCCGGCGAAACCGAGGTCGGCAGTCGCCTGGTACCGGCCGATACCGAGGGGAAGGACCTCGGGTTGTAGCGGACCGACCTCGAGCGCTGGCAGGGCGAGTTCGATGACGGGCGCCTCGTACGGGTTGACGATGCGGCCCTCGAGGTCGCGCAGCTCGACATCGACGACGTTGAACCCCACTCGGCCCGGCGTGACGACGACATCGGCCGTCCCGGCGTCGCCCAGCGTCACCGTCGCCGACTGGCCAGCCGCTGCCGGCGCCGCGGCGGCCACAGAGCTGAGCGGTGATCGGGTGACCATCACCGCCGTGACGCCGACCGCGACGATCAGCAGGACGAGCTCGGCAAGCACGATGTTGCCGAGCCAGCGCCGGCCGTCGGATCTCTCCGAGTCGTCCACGGCCCCGGGCTCACGCACCTCGACGGCCGGGACCAGGCGGTATCTATTGAATGCTCCGAGGGCGATGACGACCAGAACGAGCACCACCTTGATGATCAGCGCCCACCCATAGCCTGTGCTCGTCAACTCATCTGTGGACGGCAGGATGATCCAGGCCATGATCACCCCGGTCACGGCGACCACACCGACGGCGATGAGGGCTGAGTCGCTGAAGCGGCGGACGGCTGCGGCGAGCCTTCCAGCGTCGCTAGAAGAGCGGAAGGCGACGACCAGAGCGACGATCCCGCCGAGCCAGACGGCTGCCGCCGTGAGATGGACGACGTCCGAGGCGACCATGGCCCACCGCCTCTCCGTTGCCCTGGTGTGTCCTTCGATCGAGAACCCGGCCAGGGCAACGAGGGCGAACACGAGCGAGAGCCATCGCGGCGCGCGTCGGTCGACGAGCACGGCGACGACGAGGAGGGCGTTGGCCGTGACCGCGGTGGAGACTCCGATCGGACCGCGCAACGCCGACATCAGGACATCGTTGTCGCGCAGGGCGTCGAGCCCGCCGCCGAGACGGGCGATGCGGAAGGGCACGGCGGCGACCAGGGCGACGGCTCCGAGTACGGCTGCAGGGCTGGTGACCGCACGCAGCTCGGCGCGCCGATCGGCGTAGACCGAGAAGAACAACGTCCCGGCCGCGACGAGGGCGCCGGTGTATCCGACCGCCGACAGGACCGCTGCACCGGCGCGCACCCCCCAGCCCGCTTGGTCACCGCCGACGTCGATGGCGTCGCCGGTCAGTCCCTCCGACGTCGGCGCGCCGACGTGGAACACCGAGGCACCGCCGATGCGGTGCGAATCGACGGAGACGATCTCGAAGACGATGGTGTAGGTCCCATCGGCGAGACCGTCGGGGAGCGTGGCGGTGATCGTCTCGTTCGCCTGCGCCGTCCCCGTCGAGACGTCCTCGGCGTCGTCGTCGAGCACGCGCACCGAGCCACCGGTCAGCGACACTGGCTCACTGAAGGTGAGGACGACCTCCGCCGGGGCGACATCGAGCACCTCGCCATCGGCTGGGCTGACGGAGATCAGTTCGGCGTGAGCGGCGGCGGTTCCGCCGAACAGTACGAGTGAGAGCGCCGCGAGGATCGCGCCGATGCCGGCATGGCGAGCCAATCGCATCCGCACCTCCGGCTGAGTCGACCGTTAGGCGTCTTCGTGGCTGTCGCCCTCGCCCTCGCTGGCGGCGACGACCACAACACTCGGAGCCGGGGACTCGAGGTCGTCGGCGCTCTGGTCCTGGGCCGGAATCTCGATCCATGCAGATTCGCCGGTTTCGCAGGTCTGGATCGTCGGGAAGTAGATCGTTTGCCCGGCGGCGTCCTCGGGAACGGTCACGCTGAGCTCGAACGTGTCGCGGAACCCGTCCTCGACCGGCGTCCGCGCCGTGTAGATCACCTCGCTGACCCGCTCGGTGATCTGCTCGCCGTGGGAGCCCTCGATCGGCGCGTCCAACGCCTCGGTCACCTTCTCGACGTCCCAGTTGGCGTTGATCGTCGGGGAGACAGTCGGGATCGACTCCGGCATCTGGATGCGCACCTCCGTGGTCGGCGAGCCTTCGCACCCATGGGAGAAGGCGAACGTGACGATCGCCGACTCCCCGGCCACGACCTCGTCCTCCTGGATCGAGACGTGGGCCGCCGCCGTGGCGCCGAGGGCCACGGCGAGACCGAGTCCGGCGCCGAGACCGGCGACGAGACGAGCGGGATGGAGCAACTGCATGGGGACTCCTTCGAGGTCAGGTCAACACTTGGTCGCCGCGACCGCCCGTCGAGTTCCCGATCGGCCGGCGCAACTGGTGAAGTGTTCGGGCTATTCAGTGATCGGGTTCGACACACCGACCTCGTTGGATTGCCGGACGCCCGACCGGGCCAGGACTATCTGGGCGCGATTCGTGTCATTGGTCGATCACCGGCCACCAACGTCCTCACAGCAACCAAAGAGTGGCGACCGACGGCATCCCGGGTTCCCTACAATCGATCGTCAACCAGCCTCGGCGTGCCGCGCCGAGGCAACCAGGCCCAGGAGGTCGAGTGCTCGCCCGCAATGACGCCCTGGAGGCTCGCCTCCGGCACGTCGAGATGAAGCAATCGCTCGACCTCGACGCGGTCGACGCCGCGATCGAGCGGATCCGCCGCCCCGACGCCGTCCGCGAGCAGATCGGCCACGCCCTGCTGTACGCCCAGCGTGTCGAGGCGGAGGTTGGCGGCCTCAGCATCGAGACGCTGCTGCCGCACTCCACCGACGACTACGTCGGTCGCTTCCTTCACGTCTGGGTTCCCGACGAGCAAGGCCACGGCGAGGCGCAGGCACGTCTCGCCCGGCATCTCGGGTTGCAGCCCTACGAACCGCGGCCGGAGGACGCCGTCCCGATCCACAACCGCGCCGCAGGGTTCCTTGCTCGGCTACTGCCGCGCGTCAAGACGATGATCGAGATGACGTATCACACGATCGGGGCGATCAATGAGCGTCTTGCCCTCGAGGCGTACCGTCGCATGGCAGCGATCCTCGAGCAGCTCGGCGAGGCCGAGATGGCCCAGGCATTGATGGTCCCGATGCGTAATGACGAGGCTGCCCACTTGTCGTACTACCGGACGTATGCCCGGCAGCTGCGCCCGAGCCTGGCGAGTTGGCAGCTCGCCGCCGTGCGCGCCCTCATCGTCCACACCTACGCACCGGTCGGCGCCGGCGAGAAGCACGACAAGGCACCGCTCGGCCGGGCCCTGATGCAGCTCGAGACGGATCCCGACGACCCCGGCATCGCCACGTCGGTGCAGACGATCGCCGAGGAGCTGCTCTCCGACGGCACCGAACTGCGCCCGTTCGTCCGCAACTCCCTGCAAGCCTGCGTACGACTTGCCCGCCAAGCCGCCTGAGTTAGCCAGCGCGCCCGACCGGCGCGACAACCGAACCCACGGAACGGTGAGGAGACCCGTTTCTCGTCGGTGACGGCGTTCGTGCTCGAGATCCCGTCCGGCGCGTGGGCGGACATCACGGACCGGCGGACGCTGCTGGTCCGAGGCCGGAGCGATATCTGTCCATGTGCCGCTGCTCGTCACGTTCACCGTCGCCGGCCAGTTCGTCGGCAGCGCCTTCGCCCGACGGACGGCCCGAATGTCGATGCACCGCGTCGCCCCCGTGCCGCAAGTCACGCCGTACGGGTCGATTCCTCACCGAGCCGCGCCGAGTCGTAACAGCTACCACCGTCGTCGAACCGGAGGCCGCCGATGTCATCCCCCCACCGCGCGCCGAACCCAGCCGCGATCCTTTCCCTGGTCTGTGGCGCACAGTTCATGGTCATCCTCGACCTGGCGATCGTCAACGTGGCGATCCCCTCGATCCAGTCCGACCTCGGGCTCGACGACTCCGACCTGCAGTGGGTCGCGATCACGTACGGTCTCGCCCTCGGCGGGTTCCTCCTGCTCGGCGGGCGCGCCGCCGACCTGTTCGGGAGACGCCGCGTGCTGGTCGCCGGCCTCGGCCTGTTCGTTGCTGGCTCATTGAGCGCCGGTCTGGCTGACTCCCTGGCGCAACTGGTGGTGTCCCGCGGCGTGCAAGGGTTGGGCGCCGCCCTCGCCTCACCGGCCGCGCTGTCCACGGTGACCAGCACGTTCCCCGAAGGATCCGCCCGCAACAAGGCGCTAGGGATCTTCGGCGCTGTCGGCGGTGTCGCCGCGTCGATCGGCGTGATCGCCGGCGGACTGCTCACCGAAGGTCCCGGGTGGGAGTGGATCTTCCTCATCAATGTCCCGATCGGCGTGCTGTTGATCGTTCTGATCGTCGGCGTGGTCCCACGTTCCGATCGAGCCCGGCGGACCTCCACCGACGGGGCCGGCGCCGTCACGGTGACAGCCGGCCTCTTGGCGATCGTCTTCGCCATCAACAAGAGCGATGACTACGGGTGGTCGTCGGCGACGACCCTCCTGATCCTGGCCGGCGGCGTCGCCCTTGTCGGGCTGTTCGTCGCCATCGAGTCCCGGGCCGCCTCACCGCTCGTGCCCACCGAGTTGTTCCGCCGGCCAACCTTCGCTGCCGCCAACGTCGTGTGTGCGCTGCTGTGGGCAGCGTTCTTCGCCACGATCTACGAAGGAACGCTGTACATGCAGCGGGCCCTCGGGTACTCGGCGGTTGCCGCCGGAGCGGCCTGGCTCGCCAGCACGCTCAGCTCACTGGTCATCGCCGGTGCCGTCGCCCCGCGCTTCGTCGGACGGTTCGGCGCCGGGACATCGCTCGTCGTCGGGCAGGTGATCGTTGCCGCCGGTCTGCTGTTCCTCACGCAAGCACCAGCCGACGCCGCCTACTGGCTGGACCTGTTCCCCGGCTTGCTCGCCTTCGGACTCGGCTTGGGATTCTCGATCATGGCCGTCCAGGTTGCCGCCTTCAGCGGCGTTCATCCGAATGTCGCGGGTGTGGCCGGCGGATTGGTCGAAACGTCGCGGGAGATCGGGGGCACATTCGGGGTAGCGGCCGTCGCCACGATTGCCATCGCCCGGGCCAACGACGTCGCTGCGGCGGGCGGCGCCACGGACGCGCTCACCGAGCGGTTCCAGCGGGCGGCACTGGTTGCCGCTGCGATCAGTGCGACTGCGGCGATCGCAGCCGGGGCGCTGCTCCGTCGGGCCGAGCGATCGGCGCCGGCAGTCGTCTCACCCGACCGCACACCTGACGCGCTGGTCGTCGCCGACGACGAGTACGCCGCGTGAGCGCGGTCGTGGCTGACCCGGTGGCAGTTTTCGATCGTCACCGAGTGGAGCTGACGGGATACTGCTACCGAATGCTCGCGTCGCCGTTCGAGGCGGAGGACGCCGTACAGGAGACGATGGTGCGGGCGTGGCGGGGTTACGACCGCTTCGAGGGTCGGGTGCCGCTGCGGTCCTGGCTGTTCCGTATCGCCACAAACGTGTGCCTCACGATGCTCGACGGCAGGCGACGGCGTGCCGTGCCGATGGACCTCGGCCCGCAGACCTCGGGCGACGCCGTCGCCGGGTCGGCGCTGCCCGAAGAGTGGTGGTTGCAGCCGATCGCCGATCGGCGCGTGCTGGCGACACCAGCAGACCCCGGCGAGGCCGCCGTCGGGCGGGACTCGATCCGCCTCGCCTTCGTCGCCGCGCTGCAGCACCTTCCGCCGCGGCAGCGCGTCGTGCTGATCCTCCGCGACGTGCTGCGGTGGGAAGCGGCTGAGGTCGCCAACCTGCTCGACACCTCTGTTGCCGCTGTGAAGAGCTCGCTGCAGCGAGCCCGGGCGACGCTCGCCGAGCGCCCAGGCGTGTCGAACGGAGCCGGCGAGCTCAATGACGCGCAGCACGCGATGCTCGCCGACTACGTCGACGCGTTCGAGCGTTACGACGTCGACCGGCTCGTGACGCTGCTGCACCACGACGCCACCCTGTCGATGCCGCCGCACTCCCTGTGGCTGCGCGGCGACACGGAGATCGGCAGGTGGTGGCGTCGCGAGGGGGCCACCTGCCGAGGATCGACGCTGATCGCCATCGACGCCAACGGGTCGCCGGCGTTCGCCCAATATCGGAGCCGTCCCGGACTGCCGACACTCGACGCCTTCGCGATCCACGTCCTCGATCTGGATGGTGGGCGGATCCGTGCGCTCGACTGCTTCCTCGACACTGGACTGTTCACCAGCTTCGGGCTGCCGGCCCAGCTCGAAGCGTCGCCGCGGACTTGACAGGAGTTGACCGCCAACACGACGTCGATGGGCACGAACTGAGTACCGTCAGGTCAGGGCTGAGCGCGACGTTGTTCGCTCCCCCGATGACGTTGCGCTCAGCCGGATGTCGCAACCGTCACGAGTCCTCGAAGTCGTCAGGCGTGTACTCATTTGGTTCGACGCACCACGGCCGCGACGTACGGCAACCCCCGCGAGGGCCGCTGAGTGCCTCGACCCGCTGGCGCTGCGAAACTGTTCTCATGGATCGGGACATGGTGATGCGCTGGGTCAACGGCTACGAGCAGGCGTGGCGCAACGGTGACCTCGACGCCGTCGAAGCGCTCTTCACCGAGCAGGCCAAGTATCGCCCGTCGCCGTACGAGCCACCCGAGGTCGGGCACACGGCGATCAAGGAGTTCTGGCTCGACGACGAGGGAAAGGCGTTCACCGTCTCCGCTTGGCCAGTCGCTGTCGAAGGCGACGACGCCGTAGTGCGTGTCGACGTCGGCTACGGCGACCCGATCTCCCAGGAATACCGCAACGTCTGGTTGCTGCGGTTCGCCACTGACGGCCGCGTTGACGACTTCGAGGAGTGGGCCTATTGGCCCGGCAAGGGATACAGCGCCGCCTCGGGTTGATGGCAGATCGGGAGCGCTCAGGCCGTTCAGCCAGACTGTCCCAATGGTTGTCGCCGGCGAGCAGGCCACCGTCGGCGACGCGCGGACGTCGTCCACGTTTGCGTCGTTGGCGGTGCTGCCCTACCGACGGCTGTTCCTTTCGGGCCTCATCGCCTTCCTCGCCGTGCAGTCACAGGTCATCGCCCGGGGGTGGTTGGCCAACGAGCTGACCGGCACGAACACCGGGCTTGGCGGCGTCTACATGGCGTTCGGTGTGCCGATGCTGATCGCAACACCGTTTGGCGGGGTGATCGCCGATCGCCTCTCCAAGCGGCTCGTGATCGGCGTCTGTCAGCTGGCGTTGGCCGCCACGTCGGCGTGGATCGGATTCGGCGTGGCGTTCGACTACGTCGAGTACTGGATGCTGCTCGTGGCGTCGGCGGTGCAGGCGGTGTCCTTCGCCTTTCTCGGGCCGGCCCGCATGGCGATGACCGGTCAGCTCGTCGGCCGGGATTTGCTTCCGAACGCCATCGTGCTCGGGCAGATGAGCATCAGCACGACGCGGGTGCTCGGCCCGGCCGTTGCCGGGATCGCCATCGGCATCGCCTGGATCGGCACGGCTGGCGTGTATTTCGTGTCGGCGGTGCTTTCGGTCGTCGCCTTCATCGTGACCATGCGCCTTCCTCCCGGCCACCCGGCCAACGTCCCCTCCAGGTCGGCGGCCGCAGAGTTCCGCGATGGCCTCGCCTACGTCCGCCGGCGCCGGGATGTCGCCCTGCTGATCGTCACGTCGTTCCTCGTCGTAATGATCGGCTTCCCCTACATGGCGTTCCTGCCACGCTTCGCCGATTCGATCTTCGACCAGGGTGCTGCCGGCTACGGCGCGTTGTCGGCAATGTCGGCCGTCGGTGCGGTGTGCGTGTCGCTGTTCGTGGCCCGCCGCGCCGGCGGCACCCAAGCGCGACGGATCCAGACGATCTCCGGCTTCGCCTTCGGCGGCAGCCTGGTGCTGCTGGCCGCAACGCCGAACTTCGCCGCCGCGTTGGCAGTTGTTTTCCTCGTCGGGGGCGCGGCGGCGGGGTTCCAGTCGATGAACAACTCGCTCGTCCTGGCGTTGTCGGACTTCGAGTACCACGGACGGATCCAGAGCCTGATGCTGCTCTCGTTCAGCGGGTTCGGGATGGCGGCGCTCCCCCTCGGCGCGCTCGCCGACGCAGTCGGGCTGCGCCAGACGCTTGCCGCAATGGGTGTGGCGACGATCTCGTGCATGGTCGCCTACCTGCTCGCCCGGCGACCCCATCTCCGACAGCGCATCGAGGCCGCCTTCGGGTGAGCTGTCACGCCGGCTCGCCGCGCCAGTCGACGCCGACAGCGTGGAGCAGCCACGATTCCGCCAGCCGGCCCTCGCTGTCGATGCGGAAAACCTGCAGCCAGGTCATCACCCGGGTGGTCCCGGCCTCGAGATCGACCCCCTCGATCGTCATCCGCGTCCACACGCGGTCGCCGGCGACCGCTTGGTCGTCGACGGTGATGACGGGCTTGTGGAAGACGCGGAAGTACTGGCGAAGGTCCTCCCGGAGGGCGTCCCGGTCGCGGACCACGGTGCCGCTCGGCCCGTGGCGGACGTAACTCGGCACGACGAGCTCGTCGACGACATCGAGATCGCCGCCCATCCACACCTCGTCGAGCCAACGACGGACCACCGCTGCTGGATCGACGGCTCCCAGTCCGGTGCCCGTCATAGGCGGGTCAGCTCCGTGGCGGACCGATGTTGACCATCCAGGCGATGCCGAACTGGTCCTCGCACATCCCGAATTCGTCGCCCCACACCTGCTTCTCCAGCGGGACCGACACGGTGCCGCCGCCGGACAGCTTCTCCCAGTAGCCGCGCAGCTCGTCGCCATCGTCGCCGCTGAGGCTGACTGACACATTTTTCCCCGGATTGTGCTCCATCCCGGGCGGCGTGTCGGCGGCCATCAACGTGTAGCCACTGTCGGTCTCGAGCATGCCGTGCATGATCTTGTCGGACTCCGGCGAGTCGGACATACCCATCTCCCCGAAGGTCATGACCGACAGGTTGCCGCCGAAGACGCTCCGATAGAACTCCAATGCCTGCCGGGCATTGTCCTTGAAGCTGATGTAGGGGTTGAGGCGAGACGTCATGAGGGCGCTCCTTTCATCTGGCGCAGAGAGGATCCAAACGTACCCCCGCCCAGCAGGGCCTGCTGAACGAACCGTTGCTCCGGTGTCGCTGCCGGGTAGCCGCGGCGCCGGGACTCTGGTGTCGCCACGCGGCCAGAACCGGCCGCTTGGCGCGGGAACAGTCGGTCCGCAGTGATTGGGCAACTCGACAGATCCAACCCGGGGATGATGATTGACCACGCAACGACGTATTTCGGAGGCGTTCGTCGCCTCTCTAAGGGTGCACACGACTCGAGCAACCGAAGGGAAGGCGGCCTTGGGAGAGTCCCACACACCCGTGCCGATCATCGATCCGATCAGGAACTTCGTCCAGCTCGAACGGGTCCTGGCCGCGATCCTTGTCCTGACACCGCTGCTCCTGCTGCTCCTCGATGACGATCGTGGCGGCCTCCGGGAGAGCATCAGCGCGTACCACGACCTGGTCACACCGGCGGCCTTCTACTTCCCGCTGACCGTCGCCGCGATGCTGTTCGTCGTCAACGGCGTGCTCAAGGAGGGCCACTGGTACAACTGGATCGTCGGTGTGCTCCTCGCCCTGCTCGTCGTGTTCGATCACGATGGCGCGTCGCGGTACCCGCACTTCATCGGCGCACTCGGCTTCTTCGTGGGCAACGTCGCCGTGATGATCTGGTTCTCGAAGCACAAGCCCCGCGTCGTGATCGCGTCGTTCGTCGCGACGATCTCGGTCTCTGTCGCCTTGTGGCTGATGACCGACTGGTTCACGCTGTTCTGGGCCGAGTGGGTCTCGCTCGCAATCGTCGCGACGCACTACATCCTCGACACGATCCCGGTCCGATACGTGCGGTATACGGCACTGACCGATCGCGACGCGGCACGGCTGATGGCGCCGAATCTTCCCCAGCCGAGCGCCACCGGCGAGGACGGGCTGCGGCACGCCGTCAGCTGAGGCTCGCCATCCCGCCTGACTCAGCCGGCAGCCTGCTCCTCGGCGACGCCCGGGGGGAGGGTTCCGGTGGCAACCTCCCAGCCGATGGCGGCGACGCGGGCGCTCATCACCTTGGCGACGCCGAGACCGACGCCGGCCGCCGCCGCCCACACCAGAGCATCAGGCCACGAGAACTTGGCACTGGTGGGGTCGAACACCGCATCGGGAGATTTGTCCCTGCGGATAGCCCGGTACGTGGCCCTGATGAGCTTCGTCGCGACGAACCCACCCAACATGCCAGTGAGCATGGACTCCAGCTTCCACATCCTCTTCCGGCCGATCATCTCGGCCACCCGTCGTAGGTTCATGTTGAAACGCTCCCAGCCCCGCCGCCGCGGCTACGGGTTGTCCAACTTGAGAGTTTCGCGCAGCAAGGTCTGCGCATCCTCGGAAAGGACCTCGTATTCGACCTCGGTCGCCGCAATCGACCCGGTCCAGCACCCGAAGACCATCGTCACGTGATGCGACATTGATCATCACAACGTTCAAGTTCCCCATAACCCCTCCTGGCTGAGTACGTGGGCGGCGGGCGCTTGGCGCCAGTCTCGATCATTGAGGCGTGCCAGGTGGCAAGACACCACCCCCGCCAGGGTGGATTCATCAGCCTTCTGCGTCGGCGGTCAATCCTCGGCGAACGCCTCGCGCAGCTTGGCTTCCTCCTCCTCCGAGAGATTGGTCTCGATCAGCTCCGGATGGAGAGCAGCGAAGGCGTCGCTGACCTTGTCCAACACCGCGTCGCTGGACATGACGAACAGCGCCGAAGTCCCCGGCGTCACCTTGGCGCGCACCGTGTTGATGAAGTCGTCGTCGATGCCGACATCTCGCATCGCCCCCCCGAAGCCACCGGCCGCAGCACCGATCGCCGCCCCGAGGAACGGGACGAAGAACAGCAGGCCGAACAGCAGCCCCCAGAAGGCACCTCCAAGTGCGCCTGAGCCAGTGAGGCTGTGCAGCTGGCGAGTCTTCGGCTTGCCGCCCCACGCCCAGCTGATCGTCGCCGCGTCAACGATGGTGATGAGACCTTGCTTCGACAGCGACTCGAGCGTGGATTCGGCCTCCTCGGCTGCAGTTGGGAAGTCGAACTTCCAAACGGTGAGCGTCGCCATTGAAACCTCCTGATCGTCAGGGCGGGACCCCACTGGATGGTACACGTCGACCTTGCACAGCTGAGCAGAAGTCGGCCGGCACGGCGAGCACGCCCCGCGCCTCATCACGAAGCGATGAATACGGCCAGCACGCCGCCGAGCAGCAGGCCAGCGCCCAGCCCGGCGGTCACATCGAGGGGATTGTGGGCGCCGACATATACCCGCCCGACGAGCACGAGGACGGTGAGAAGAACCGGCACCCAGCGCCATTCGACGGGCACCACCGGTGCGACCACACACGCCACGGCTGCAACGAGGATGACGTGCCCGGAGGGAAAGCTCGGGCCCGACGACGGCACATCGCGGCCGCGGAGGATTGCGCCGACCTGGCTGGTTCCCGGCCGCTGGCGGACGGCGAGGTAGTCGGCCATCTCCTTACGGACGATCCGTTCGGTGACCAGCTTGAGCAGCATCGCCGAAACCGCGCCGACGGCGACGGCGAGGTCGCCTTCGACGAGGGCAACGGCGAGGCCGGCGGCGGTGCCGACCACGAGGTTGCCAAGTTGCATCGGCAACCAGAGCAACGGGTACAGCCAGTCTGGCAGTCCGTTCACCGCGTGGAACACGTTGGACTCGGCCCGACTGATGTACGGCCTGCGGGCTTCGAAGATCGACAGCGCGACGAGGATGAGCCCGACACCTGCGACGATCAGCCACGTGAGGTTCATCGATGGCACTTGGGTCAGGCCCGATCAGTGCCGACTACGGAAATCACCGCTTGGTGGCCACGGCTCGGGAGTCGGCGATCGCCACATCCAACTGGCTCCGTAGAGCGTCGAGCAGACCTGGCCGACGTTTGAGCGACGTCCGAGTCGCGCCGCTGAGCGCCCACGGATGAAGCCGGTCGAGGGCTTGGGCCAGCGTCGCCGGCTCGACAGTGGTCGCGGCGTTGGCAGTTGCTCGCTCTGGGCCGACGCACAAGCTGGACGAGGCGAGTAGTTCGGCGACGTCGGTGGCCAATAACAGATCCGAGGCGGCCACTTCGCTGAAGCCGAAGTCGATGAGCCACACATCACCATTGTCGTCGAGGAAGACGTTCGCCAAGCGGAGATCGCGGTGGGCAATGCGGTGCCGGCGCAGGTCACCCACGAGGCGCCAGATGGCCCCGAGCATCTCGTCGGTGACCTCATTCGGCTCGACGCGATCGAGCGATCTGCCGTCGATCGCGTCGTAGGCAAGGACGTAGCCGTTCGGGTCCGCCGTGGCGAATGCCCGCACGCTCGGTGTGCGTACACCCAACGAACGCGGCGACGAGGGAAGCGAACGCCTCATGCTCGACGGCCCGGCGCAGGGTGCCGAACGGCCGCTCGTCTCCGAAATTCCGAGGCTGGAGGCGGCGATAGAGGCGGAATAGCAGGTCGGCGCTGCGCTCGTCGGTGCCGAGCGCCTTGACGAACAGCTTGCGGCCATCGGCGTCGACGCCGAGGTAGGGCGTGGATCCGCGGGCATCAACGCCGGCCCGTTCGAGTTGCTGCACCGGCACTCCCACCGTGTTGAGTCCGTCGACGACGGCCTGCGACGTCGGTCGCCGCGACGGCGCCCCGGCAGCCACCAGCACTGCGGCGCCGGAGAGCCATCCGACCAGCAGGGCCAGAATCAAGTCGAACGACACCGGCGAGTCCACGAACGCCGTCACCGTCAATCCGGCGATCAGGGTCCATCCCGCCCGGCGCCACCGGCGGCCGAGCCAGGGGGCGGCGGCGGTGAGCACGCCCGCCACCGCGGCAATGCCGGCAGTCGACGGAAACCCCTCCGCCGTCAGGGGACCGAGACCGCCATCGACATCGACGAGAACCATACCTCGGTATCGGTTTCAATCAGAGCGTCGAGCACGGTGACGAGCGAAGCTGCCGCCAGCCCGGCGACGGCGACGGTCGCCAGCATTCGCCACCGCCGCCCATTCAGCATCCACCACAGAATCCCTCCGAGAACGATCAGTCCGAGGATCCTCGTCCCGACGACGACAGCGTCGACGATCCAGGTCGGCACGGCGTCGAGTCCGCGGAGGAGGTCCGACGTGAACGCCACCAGGGTGTCGCCGAACAGCCACTCGACAACGAGGACGATGAGCACCCCGGTGGCCGCTACCACCAAGCGCAATACGTCCGCGGGCGAACGCTCGACCGTTTGACGAGAGGCCTCGCTGCTCGTTGCGCTTGTCACCGCGCCAAATGATGGCGCACGTCGATCCCCCAGTTTCAGTCAGCCATCATCAGGCGCGCCGGCGTTCGATCTGACGGAGGACGAGCTTGGCCAGCTCTGCCAGCACGAAGTAGCCGATCACGGCGACAAGACAGACACGCCACTGGTCGCCGTCGAGCTGGACGGTGTCGAGCAGCCGGTTCAGGCCATCGATCGTCGTGGCCAGGAACGTGAGTGCCAGGGCCGCCAGCAGGAGCAGGTTGAACCTTCGATTGGCGATCGTGGCCCGGTTGAACACGCTCTCCATCGGATCCCGCCACTCCAGGGCGGCGACGATGTGGAGCAGGGAGATCGTGGTCAGCCCCATCGTCGTGGCGGTCGCCAGGTCATAGCGGTCCTCACCCCACGCCACGACGGCGAGGGTGCCGGCGGCAATGAGCAGTCCGGCGATGCCCAAGCGGACGCCGAGAGCGGGTGCGATGACGGGCTCGTCGGGCGATCGCGGACGTCGCTTCATCAGCCCCGGAGTCGGCGCGTCGAAGCCAAGGCCGAGGGCCAACAGCACGTCGATCGCGAAGTTGATCCACAGGATCTGCAGCGGCAGCAGCGGGGTGCCGTTGGCGATGGTGAAGATCCCGGCACCGACGAAGAGCAAGATGAAGCCGGCCAGCATGATCATCTGCACCCGGACGTACTTCATCAAGTTGTCGTAGAGACCCCGCCCCCCCTCGACAGCGGTGACGATGGTGGCGAAGTTGTCGTCCGTGAGGATCATCTCGGCGGCGTCCTTGGTGACCTCGGTGCCGGTGATCCCCATCGCCACGCCGATGTCAGCCCTGGTGAGCGCCGGCGCGTCGTTGACGCCGTCGCCGGTCATCGCGACGATGTTGCCCTGCCCCTTGAGGATGCTGACCAGACGAACCTTGTCCTCGGGCGCCACCCGGGCGACGACGCCGATGTCTTCGACCTCGGCGCGCAGCTGATCGTCGGAGAGGGCGGCGAACTCGGCGCCGGTGAGCGCCTTGCCGTAGATGCCGAGCTGACCAGCGATCGCAGCGGCCGTGGTGGCGTGATCGCCGGTGATCATGCGGACGCGGATGCCGGCGTCCTTGCACAATGCGATGGCGTCCTTGGCCTCCTTGCGCGGCGGATCGACGATGCCGACGAGGGCGAGCAGCTGCAAGTCGGTGACGAGCGCCAACAGGTCGGCCGACGGATCGAACGAAGCCGGGTCGAAGTCGCGCCTGGCGACCGCCAGCACCCGCATCCCGTCTCCGGCCAGCCGATCGTTCTCGGCCAGCACCTGAGTGGTCGCGTCGCCCATCGGCTCCGGTGCTCCGTCAGCGTCGAGATAGTGCGACGAGCGCGCCAACAGGACGTCCGGCGCACCCTTGACGAAGCATCGGACGACCTTGCGCCCATCGTCGTCCATCTCGTGGAACGTCGCCATCAGCTTGTACTCGGCGTCGAATGGCACCTCGGCCACGCGGGGATACGTCTTGCGGGTCTCCTCGACGTCCAGCCCACCTTTGGCGGCGAGGACGACGAGCGCACCCTCCGTCGGATCTCCGATGCAGGCCCCGTCGCGGATGACGGCATCGTTGGCGAGCGCCATCGGCAGGACGAACGGCTCGAGCGAGCTGTCGCCGGTTCCCGCCACCCGGAGGATGCGTCCGGTCGTCGAGTATCCCTCACCGTCGACGCTGAAGCGCCGGCCAACGATGACGAGGTCGCGAGCCGTCATCTGGTTGAGGGTCAGGGTTCCGGTCTTGTCTGAGCAGATCGCCGATGTCGATCCCAGCGTCTCGACGGACTTCAGCCGCTTGACGATCGCTCCTTTCTCAGCGAGCTGCTGAGTCCCGACCGAGAGCAGCATCGTCACGACGGCTGGGAGGCCCGTCGGGATCGCCGCGATCGCCAGCGTGATGCCGGTCAAGAACAGCGAGTCGAAGTCCTCGCCACGGGCGAGGCCCAAGATGATGATCAGCGCCAGCGCCCCGGCCGCCATGATCGTGATGATCACGGTGAGCTGATCGAGTTGCTTCGTGAGCGGCGACTTCTCCTGCTCGACGCCGCTCAGCATTCCGGAGATGTGGCCGACCTCGCTCGACATCCCGGTCGCCGTGACGACGATCTCGCCACGACCTCGGGTCACCTGCGAGTTCATGTACGCCATGTCGACACGGTCGCCGAGCGGTGCGTTCTCCTCAATGACCGGATCAACGCTCTTGGCGACGGGCGTGCTCTCGCCGGTGAGTCCGGCCTCTTCGATCTCCAGGGTCGCGGCGACCAGGACCCTGCCGTCGGCGGCGACCTTGTCTCCGGCTTCGAAACCGACGATGTCACCTGGTACCAGTTCCTCAGCAGGTATCTGGACCCGTTGACCGTCTCGTCGAACGTTCGCGGTCATGATCAACATCTGCCGCAGGGCGGCGACGCTCTCCGCCGCCTTGCCCTCCTGGTGCAAGCCCATCAAGGCGTTGACGACCGTCAGGCCGATCACCACCAAGCCCGTCGAGACATCCTGCAACGCAACGATGCTGACGATCGCCGCACCGAGCAGCACCAACTGCATCAGGTCGCGGTACTGGCGCAGGAAGGCTCGCCACCCCGGCTCCTTGGCTTCCTCGGCGAGCTTATTTGGTCCGTACCGCTGCCGCCGGTCGAGCACCTCGGCGGCGCTGAGACCGACTGCGGGATCGACGTCCAGCTGCCGGCACACATCTTCGGCGGACAGGCGGTACCAGTCGGTCGTGTTCTCGGCCGGCGTCGTGGTCGCTGTCGTGATGGCTGTCATCACTTACCTCCGGTGCCCTGGAGCTCC
Source organism: Ilumatobacteraceae bacterium (assembly GCA_963732335.1). Classification (GTDB taxonomy): domain Bacteria; phylum Actinomycetota; class Acidimicrobiia; order Acidimicrobiales; family Ilumatobacteraceae; genus Desertimonas. The sequence continues at coordinate 131,691 of CAVSZO010000046.1, forward strand.
GCGGCGAAGAACTCGAGCGCGGTCTTGGTCTTGGTCTGCTGCTCTGCGAGCACGTCGATGCCCCGCTCGCCGAGGAACAAGCGAATCTCGGCGGCAGCGTCGAACGCTTCTGTGGGCTCACATTTCGTGGACAGCTCCAAGATGCGAGAACCATCGGGATAGAGCCAGAGCTCGGCAACGAGGCGACGACCGTAACCCTCGGGCGAGGACTTGACCTTGAGAACGTTGATCGGGCCAAGGATCCTGAGCTCGTCCAATTGAATCCCGTCCGGCGCGTACGCCGAGAAGAGTGCCCGCTGCTCCTTGCTGAGCAATTTGCGAAGTGGCTGCCCACCGGACATCGTTGCCTTGACCGCAGCATCGTCGACTTCGGCCTTCATCGTGCCCGAGCAGACGAAGCCTCCCGGCATGGCGTCGACCTCGACGCCGAATGCCGCCGACTTCCGCACCGCGGACGGGACCTCGTCGGGGACGAGTGGTCTGATCTTCACGATCGAATCGCCAGGCTTGCGTTGGACTCGGCGCGCCCGAACCACGACTCCACTTCTGTTCAAGTCCAGGTCGGGGGTGTCGAAAAAGGCGACCTGCCGGATCTGCGCATCGAGCGCGTCGATGCCGAGACTCGCGATGGCCGATCGGCGGTTGGTGTCCGGCACGCTCAACTTCAATTCGACGCTGTCCGAGCCCTTGAGCAGCCGGAGGACCTCGGCGATCTGCTCCGTCGACAGGCGAGTGTCAGTCGGCGCTGCGGCGGCGACCGCACCACTCGGATCGGTCACATCGGCCACTCTCGTCTCCTCCATCCGTGCGCGTCAACGCCTCAGACGTCGTCTGATCGACCACGCGTGTCGTCTCAAGTGCGACGATGACGCCGCTACGGGTGGGTCGGCACCACCCAGGCGAGGGTGGAAGCTCGTCGGGTGACGGAACGCTGTTCGTGTCCGGGTGCCGAACGGTGGGTGGCCGTGGGGTGAACGGTCTCCCTGACTACCGGCAACCACCCGGCCCAGGGTGGTCACCACCCACCCAGCACGTTCGTACGGTCCGTGTAACGGGTCCCAACGGGTGAGACGACGCAAGGAGCACGCACGATGTTCAACCTGCGCAACCGCAGCTTTCTCAAGGAGATCGACTTCGAGCCGAGGGAGCTCCGCCACCTTCTGCAGCTCTCCGAGGCCGTCAAGATCGCCAAGTACGCGGGCACCGAGACGAAGCGGCTCGAGGGCAAGGAGATCGCCTTGATCTTCGAGAAGACCTCGACACGCACAAGGTCGGCATTCGAAGTCGCCGCGTTCGACCAGGGCGCCCACGTCACGTACCTCGACCCTTCGGGGTCTCAGTTGGGCCACAAGGAGTCGGTGGCCGACACGGCGCGTGTCCTCGGCCGGATGTACGACGCCATCGAGTTCCGGGGCAACCGTCAGATCGACGTCGAGGTCCTGGCCGAGTACGCCGGCGTGCCCGTCTACAACGGTCTCACCGACGAGTGGCACCCGACGCAGATGCTCGCCGACTTCCTCACGATGCACGAGGCGAGCGGCAAGCCGTATGACGCCTTGACCTACGCCTTCGTTGGCGACTGCCGGTTCAACATGGGGCGATCGCTGCTGGTCACCGGTGCCCTCATGGGCGCAGACGTCCGGCTCGCCGGACCAGCTTCCCTTGCTCCGCCGGAAGATGTCGTCAAGATCGCCAACGACATCTCGACGAGAACAGGCGCTCGAATCACGATCACGGATGACGTCGGACAAGCCGTCTCCGGTGCGGACTTCGTGCACACCGACGTGTGGGTCTCGATGGGTGAGTCCAAGGACGTCTGGGCGGAACGGGTCGGGCTGCTGACGCCGTATCAGGTCAACGCCGCGTTGTTGGAGAAGACCGGCAATCCGCGGGTGAAGTTCATGCACTGCCTTCCTGCTTTCCACGATCCGAACACCGTCGTGGGGCGGGAGATGATGGAGCACACCGGCATGAGCAGCGGCCTCGAGGTGACCGGCGAGGTCTTCGAGTCGCCGGCCAGCATCGTGTTCGACCAAGCCGAGAACCGGCTGCACACGATCAAGGCCCTGCTCCTGGCAACCCTGGGCAGCTGAGGAGGTTGGGCCATGCGCATCCTCGTTGCCCTCGGCGGCAACGCACTGCTCAAGCGCGGCGAGCCGATGACCGCCGACGTGCAGCGGGCAAACATCCGGACCGCAGCGCGATCGCTCGCCCCGGTGGCCGAGCATCACCAGCTCGTCCTCTCTCACGGCAACGGTCCTCAGGTCGGACTCCTCGCCCTCCAAGCGGCCGCCTACAAGGACGTCGAGGCGTACCCCTTGGACGTCCTCGGCGCCCAGACCGAGGGAATGATCGGCTACCTCATCGAGCAGGAACTCGGCAACCTGCTGCCCGCCGAGGTCCCGTTCGCCACGATCCTCACGATGATCGAGGTCGATACGGACGATCCAGCGTTCGCCGACCCGACCAAGTTCGTCGGACCGATCTACGAGGACGCTGCCGCCGACGCGTTGGCCGCCGAGAAAGGATGGGTCTTCAAGCGCGACGGTGAGAAACTCCGCCGCGTCGTCCCGTCGCCGGCGCCCAAGCGGATCTTCGAGATTCGGCCGATTCGTTGGTTGCTCGATCACGGCGTGCTCGTCATCTGCGCCGGCGGTGGAGGGATCCCGACGACCTGGGTCCCCGACCAGGAGCGAACGCTCGGGGGCGTCGAGGCGGTCATCGACAAGGATCTCGCGAGCGAGCTGCTTGCGCGCGAAATCGGGGCCGACGTGTTCCTGATGGCCACCGACGTCGACGGTGTGTACGAGAACTGGGGAACCCCTGAACAGCGCCGGATCGACCGGGTGACACCAAGCGAGCTGCGTAAGCAGCCCTTCGCTGCCGGCTCGATGGGCCCGAAAGTGGAAGCCGCTGTCCGGTTCGTGGAGGCGACCGGCAAGCACGCCGCCATCGGCGCCCTGGAGGACATCGAGAAGATCGTCGAGGGCAACGCCGGCACGACGGTCGTGCCCGAATAGACGAGAGAGGAAGGATCATGAGCGAGTTCGGTGCGAATTCGGAGGTTGGCAAGCTCCGCAAGGTGATGGTCCACCGTCCGGACCTGAGCCTGCAGCGCCTGACGCCGTCGAACCACGATGATTTGCTGTTCGACGACGTGCTGTGGGTGGAACGCGCCCAGCACGAGCACGACCAGTTCGTCGCCCGGATGCGCGAACGGGGAGTCGAGGTGTACCTCCTCTCCGAACTGCTCGCCGAAGCATTGGCGGCGAGCGATGAGGGGAGGCAGCGGCTGATCGAGCTCGTCGCCTCGGAGTACACCGTCGGGTTATCGCTCGTCGACGAGATCCGCGGCCTGCTCGCCGACCTCAAGCCGGACCAGCTCGCCAAGCACCTGATCGGCGGCCTGACTGTCGCTGAGGCTGGACTCGACCTCGCCAAGGCATCAGAGACATCGTTGATCGGCGCCGCTCTCGACGACACCAGCGCCTTCGTGCTCCCGCCGCTGCCCAACACGCTCTTCACCCGTGACTCGTCGTGCTGGATCTACAACGGGGTGTCGATCAACCCGATGTACTGGCCGGCGCGACGCCGCGAGGCGTACAACGTGGCGGCGATCTACCGAGCCCACCCGATGTTCGCCGAAGCCGACTTCGAGTTCTGGTATCCACCGGAAGGGCCCGAAGGCCGCTTCGAGATCGCCGACTTCGGGTTGGCCTCGCTGGAGGGTGGCGACGTCATGCCCATCGGCAACGGCGCCGTGCTCATCGGCATGAGCGAACGCTCGCAGGGGCGGATGATCGAGCAGATCGCCAAGGCGCTGTTCGCCAAGGGAGCCGCAGATCGGGTGATCGCCTGTGTGATGACCAAGGACCGCGCCCACATGCACCTCGACACCGTCTTCACGCTGCTCGACCGCGACAAGGCGACCGCCTTCCCCAAGGTCGTCGGCAACATCCGCGCCATCAGCTTGCGCCCTGGCACCGGCGGCGGCGATTTGCACGTCACCGTCGAGGACGACTTCCTCGGAGCCGTGGCCGACGCCCTCGGCGTGGCGCAGCTGCACGTCGTGGAAACGGGCGGCGACCAGTACCAACAGGAGCGCGAGCAGTGGGACGACGGCAACAACGTCGTCGCCCTCGAGCCAGGCGTCGTCGTCGCCTACGAGCGCAACACGTACACGATCGCCAAAATGCGCCAGGCCGGAGTCGAAGTGATCGAAATCGAGGGCTTCGAGCTGGGCAAGGGCCGTGGCGGCGGGCACTGCATGACCTGCCCACTGCTGCGGGATCCTCTCTAGGAGACGGCGATGCTCGTCAGAGACCTCGTTCGCTTGGCCGTGGCGACGGTCGTGGCGTTGTCCATCGTCGCTCTGCTCGCCTGGGCGCGCAATGACCCCGGCATCGACGACCGCGACGGCGATCCGGAGGACGTCAGCGCTGAATCGGTCGACACGACGGGATAGCAGCGATGTCCGAGGGTGACGCAGCGGCGAGCCCGGTCGCCAAACAACGGAGACCGAGCCTCCTCGACGCGCTCATCCCGGTCGTCGTCCTGATCGTGCTGCTGACGCTCACGATCGTCCTGTTCGGGATCGACGCAGCCAACGGGCCGCTCCAGGTTGCCCTGTTCACCAGCGCGATGGTCGCCGGTGTCGTGGCCTACAAGAACGGACATACCGCCGCCGCGCTTCGCGACGCGGCGATCGGCGGCGTGACGTCGGCGATGGGGGCAATCTTCATCCTCCTCGCGGTCGGGGCGTTGATCGGTACCTGGAACATGGCCGGCACGATCCCCACCGTCGTGTCGTACGGGATCGCCCTGCTGCGACCGGCGATCTTCTACGCTGCCGTCGCCGTCATCTGCGGTGTGGTCGGCGCCGTCACGGGTAGCTCATGGACAACCGCCGCGACGCTCGGCGTCGCCTTCATCGGCATGGCCCCGATCCTCGGCGTCTCGTCGGCCGTCGCCGCCGGGGCGATCATCTCCGGTGCCTACATGGGCGACAAGATGTCGCCGTTGTCGGAGACCACGGTGCTCGTGCCGAGCCTCGTCGGAGGCGTCACGGTCAATGAGCACATCCGCGGGATGATGTGGACCGTCCTTCCGTCGTTCGGGCTTGCCGTCGTCGGCTACCTCGTGTTCGGCATCGTCGACGACCCGTCGTCGTCGGCGGTCAGCACCGATGAGGCGCGCGACATCCTCGCAACGGCGTTCAACATCTCGGTGCTCAACCTGCTTCCGCTGGTGTTGCTCGTAGTGATCACGTTGCGGCGGGTACCGCCGTTCCTCGGGATCTTCGGTGTCGCCGTGTTCTCCGGGATCCTTGCCTGTTTCACCCAGCGCGAGGCGGTTCAGGCGTTCGTCGACGAACCCGACCAGGGAGTCGTGCTTGACAGCATCGAAGCGGTCTACGAGGCCCTGGCCAGCGGGTTCGTGTCGGCGAGTGGCAACGCGACGATCGACGATCTCTTCTCGAGCGGCGGGATGTCGAGCATGCTGACGACCGTCTGGCTGATCCTCGGTGCGCTCAGCTTTGCGGCGATCATGGAGGAGGCCGGGTTCCTCAACCGTCTGATCGAACCGATGGTTCGCCGCGCCCACACTGACGCCGGTGCGATCACGTCGGTCGCCGTCACCAGCGCCGGGCTCAACGTGGTGGCCGGTGATCAGTACGTCGCCGTCGTGCTGCCGAGCCGGGTGTTCCGTGACGAGTTCAGGCGCCGACGGCTGGCACCGCGCATGCTCTCGAGGACCGTCGAGGACACCGGAACCGTGACCTCGCCGCTCGTGCCGTGGAACAGCTGCGGCGCGTACATGACCGGCGTGCTCGGGGTCCCGACGGCGAGCTACCTCCCATTCGCCTTCTTCAACCTGCTCAACCCACTCGTCGCCCTCGCCTACGCGTTCACCGGTTTCCGCATCGAACACCTCGCCGATGTGCCGGCGACGTCGACCGATGTCGCACCGGACGCCCAGCAGCAACCCGCGCTCACCGCGGAAGGAGATGGACATGTCGAATGACGTCCCGACGGCGGAGGGCGGCACGGTAGGTGAACCCGTGGGTGAGCAAGCCGAGGAACGCAAGTCTCGCTTCACCCTCCCGTCCGCCTACACGATCCTCTTCGCCCTCATCGTCCTCATGGCGATTGCGACGTGGATCATCCCCGCCGGCGTCTATCAACTCGACGCGGAGGGTTCCCCGATCCCCGGCTCGTACCAAGAGGTCGAGTCGAGCCCGTCGCGGATCATCGTCGACTCACTCGAGGCGCCGATCAACGGGCTCTATGGGATCGAGGACCCGGCCACCGGCAACGTTGACGTGTTCAACAGCGGTGACATGTTCGGGGCCATCGACGTCGCCTTGTTCATCCTCGTGATCGGCGGTTTCATCGGCATCACGATGAAGACCGGGGCGATCCAGGCCGGCATCGCCCTGCTCGTGAACCGCCTCGGCGGCCGCGAGCGCTGGATGATCCCGATTCTGATGACCGTCTTCGCCATCGGTGGCACCACCTTCGGGATGGCCGAGGAGAGCCTGGCGTTCTACGTCCTCATCATCACCGTGATGATCGCCGCCGGCTACGACGCCCTTGTCGGCGCCCTGGTCATCCTCGTCGGCTGTGGCATCGGCGTGCTCGGCTCGACCGTCAACCCGTTCGCCACCGGCATCGCCTCCGGCTTCGCCGACGTCTCCATCAGCGACGGCCTCGGACTACGGCTCGTCATCCTCGTCCTCGGCCTCGCCGCTGGCATCTGGTTCGTGCTCCGCTACGCCGACCGGGTGAAGCGCGACCCGTCCAAGTCGCTCGTCTTCGACATGAAGGAGGACAACGAGCGCCACTTCTCCGCCGCCGGGGCAGACACCGGCGAGGTCGTCCTCACCAGCCAGCACAAGTTGGTCCTCGGTCTGTTCGGCGCCGCCTTCGCCGTGATGATCTACGGGGTGATCCCCTGGGAGGACCTCAACATCGGCTTCCCCACGCTGTGGTGGTGGTTCCCGGAGATGACAGCCTCGTTCCTGCTGTTCGCCATCCTCATCGGGCTCGTCGCCAGAATGCGCGAGGGCGAGCTCACCTCGACGTTCGTCGACGGCGCCCGCGACCTCCTCGGCGTCGCCCTGATCATCGGCATCGCCCGCGGCATCACCGTGATCATGAACAACGGGCAGATCACCGACACCGTCCTGCACTGGTGCGAGGAAGCCCTCGGCGACGTCGGGGAAGCTGCCTTCGCCGTTGTCATGTACCTGCTCTTCCTGCCGCTCTCGTTCCTCATCCCCTCGACGTCAGGGTTGGCGACCGTGTCGATGCCGATCATGGCCCCCCTGGCCGACTTCGCCGGCGTCAACCCCAGCCTCATCGTCACCGCCTACCAGAGCGCATCCGGCCTGATCAACCTCGTGACACCAACCTCCGCCGTCGTCATGGGCGGACTCGCCATCGCCCGGGTCCCCTATGGCAGATATCTCCGCTTCGTCTGGCCGCTGCTCGTGGTCCTGGGAGTGCTCACGATCATCGTCCTCGCCCTCGGCGCGATGTGACATCCGCCCATCTCGCTCTGATGCGCACATTGGTCGCTGTGCAGCCAATTTGCGCACCAAAGCGGTGTCGGGTGGCGGTGCGTCAGTCGCCCGTCAGGACGCCGAGCTGCTCGAACACATCGAATTCGTCCCAGTACTGCCGCAGCGCGCAGATCCGATCGCCGTGGAACTCGGCGACCGTGACACCGTGCAACATGACCCGAATGCCGGTCGGCTCGATGCTCCTGTCGTCGGCCAGCGTGATCGTGCCGCTGTGCGTCATGTCGACGGTCCACTCGACGCATGCGTAGTCGCCGCCCACATCGAGGGGCATCACGTCTAACGACATCTCGGAGAACGCATCGTCGCGGCGATCGAGCGCGTCCATCAGCTCGCTCAGCGACGCGGTCGACAGTGCCGGCGTCCACGCTCGAACGTCATCGGTGAACAACGCCTGAAGTGCCTCGCGGTCGCCCGCGATGCCGGCGCGCAGGGCGCCCACCAACATCTCCGCCCGTGCCTCGTTCGATGTCATCGAGCCAGCAGCTTCGCTTTGGCCGAGGCGAACTCGGCGTCGGTCAGCACGCCCGAGCGGTGGAGCTCGCCGAGCTCCCGCAGATCGCTCAGTGGGTCGTGTCGCGCCGCCGGCACCGCCGGGGCGACGCGGCGTGTCGACGCAAACTTCTCCTGCAGCTGTCGGTTATAGGCGGCTTGCTGGGTGCGGCTGCGCGGCAGGGCGAACGGCATCCACGTCTGCCTGGGCCGGTACAGGAACAGCATGCGCGGACCGTTGATTCCTAGGCCGAGAGGATCTTCGCTTTCTGGGCCTGGAACTCTGCTTCGGTGAGGATTCCCTGGTTCTTGAGCTCGGCCAGCTCCTTCAGCTGCTCGATCGGATCCGGCGCGGCGACCGGTGCAGGAGCGGGCGGGGCGTACTGCGGTGGCGGCGGCGCGTAGTACTGCTGCTGTTGCTGCTCGTAAGCCTCGGCTTCGCTCTGTTGCGTCCAGCGATTGGCCTGTCGCCGCGAAACACGGTTCGAGACCGCGGTCGCCGTTCCGGCCACCACCGCCGTGCGGGCGACACCTCTGAGCAGTCCTGGCATGTTCTCTTCCTTTCTCGTCTGGTGACTACCGGATCAACCGGCTTCGGTGGCATCGAGCGACGCGGCGATGTCTGCCAGCGGGATGTAGCCCGCCGCGACCAACTCGCCACCGCCTCGGCGCAGTGCGTCCACGAAGGTGGTCGCCCATCGATTCTCGAAGATCAAGATGCCCGCCGACGAGCCCGGCCGGAGCGCCTTCGAGGCATCGTCGAAGTCGGACTGATCGAGCATCCCTGACGACGCGCCCTCGAAAATCGTCAGATCGAATTGACCGGCCGCCTCGAGTTCCCGCAGCTCGATGGCCTCCACCGACCCATCGTCGCGACATGTGACAAACTTGAGGTCGAGTATCCGGATCAGGCCCCGGTCGACCAGATCGATCAGGGCCGGGAATCCCTCACCCGTCATCTTGTTGCCCGGGAACTCGACGATCAGATAGCTGATCGGTCCCATCGGCTCTGCTTCGTCCGTCACCTGGAGCTCCCTTTCGTACACATGAGTTGATACGAGCGTCGCCCAGTCATCGAATGGGTAGGCCTGCGCGCAAGGCACACGCGCACCCACAGGTTCAGGAGCGAGGTCGCAACGATAACGGTACGAATGAGCCGGGTGGTTGGTGCCCACCCATGATCGGGTGGTTGCAGCCGGTTCTTGGGGGTCACGCCCGCCGACGTCCCGGCCACCGCCGTCGTTCGGTAAGCGAACCCGACATCTCGTCGACGACGTGACCAGTGGCCGCGGCCCACGCGACGAACTGCGTACCGCAGAGCACGCCGAGTGCGACGGCGAAGATCGAACCGACCGTCGCCACGAGGTCGTGCCCTCCGCCCCCGCCGGCCAGCTCCGTCAAGCCGATCAGCCCGAGCGCGCCAGGGACCAACAGCCAGAACCCGGGCAGGAACGAGGCGTGCGACGGCATCGCTGCAGGGAACCGCGATACGAGGACCGCCACGACCGTCATCACCGTCGCGCCGACGAACGCGCTCACATAGCCGCCGAAGAGCGCGTTGCCAAGAACCTGGCCCGTCCACGCCGCGTAGAGCACGACGAGAAGGCCGGGGAACGACCTCGGGGGCGCCGAATAAGCCACCATCACCCCGACGGCGAAGACGAGCACCCCGAGCCACGGCGACCAGGCGGCGAGCACCTGCTCACGGCCAAACAGCACGCGTGCCGACGGAACGCCGACGGCCTCGATCCCGGCGAGGATCCCGAACGACAGCAGCGCCAACTGCACGCAGCCCGAGACAAGCCGGCTCGACCCGGACACCATCTGCCCGGCAGCGAGCTCGAGAACGGCGGTGGTCAACGTGGCGCCCGGGAGGAACACCACCAGCGACGCCACCATGGCCCGCATCCCGGGCTCGAGGAGCTCCTCCTGCACTGCCAGCGCACTCAGCGTCGAGACCGAGAAGGCGGCGATGACGGGCATCAGCACCTGCAACGTCTGCTGGCTCCTGCCGAAGGAGCGGAGGACCCCGACGAAGGCGCCGAACAACGCCGCAGCCGCGACGTCGAGCGGCGCCGGATGCAGGATCAAGCACAACCCCATCGTGAGCACGGAGTAGCCGGCGATGCTCTGCAAGCGCCCGAAACGAGCACGGAGCTGGCGGATCTCGTCCAGCCGCCGGAGCCCATCAGCGGGGCGGACGACGCCTCGCTCAGCTTCCTGTAGCAACCGGTCCAGGGCGGCGATCTGGTCGAGGCGCGGCGAGCTGCCGAGCGACGTCGTGAGCTCGACCGCCGCTGGCTCGCCGCGGCCCATCGTCACCATCAGGTAGGTCGGGAAGGCGCTGACAGTGGCCGCCGGCGCCCCGTACGCCGCGGCCATCTTGGTCAGCCGGTCCTGCACGACATAGACGGGTTCGCCCGCAGCGTTCATCGCCGCGCCGAGCTGGACGACGAACAGCTGGAGCTGGCCGAGATCGTCGCCGGCTCGTTCCGTCACGTCAGTCCGAGCCGTGGTTTCGAGGCCCGACTGGTGGGCTCCGTCAGGCGGCGATCGCGTCGAGCCCGCGACCGCTTCCATCCGACGTCGAGAGCGACGCTGACCAGCAGGATGACGACGAGCGCCACCGCCGTGCCGGGCTCGTCGACAAGGGTGGTGAAGACGAACGCAACGAGAACGATCACCGTCGAGGCGACGGCGAGGACGAGGATCCCTGCTCGCGCGCCGGTCTCGTGCCGAACCCGGAGGTGCCCGACCGAGACGAGACCGAAGACGACCAGCGCGATCACGCTGCCGATGGACGCGATCGCGGACAGGTCGAACCCCACAGCGAGCACGATGGCAATCGCCGCCGTGACCACGAGACCGGTACCCACCCGACCGCCGACCTGTCGTCCCATGACTGGGGGGAACTGGCCGATCGAGGCCATCTGGTTGCAGAGCCCCGACGCCGGATAGAGCCCGGCGTTGGTGGCCCCGGCGGTGGCGAAGAGGGCGGTGACGGTCATCATCCAATAACCGGCGCGGCCGAGCGTTGGTTCGGCGGCCACCGCGAGCGCCGTTCCGCCGGAGTCGATGACCTCCTGGACCTCCAGCGTGCCGAACACCCCCAAGGCCACTGCGACGTAGACCACGGTTGCTATCCCCAAGGCCAGGAACAAGGCGCGCGGCAGCTGGCGGGACGGGTCGGCGAGATCCTTGGCCGTGAACGTTACGACGCCGAAACCTAGGAAGGCGAAGAACGTCAGCGCCACGCTGGCCACGATGTCGCCGAACGGCGGGTACTCGGAGAAGGCCAGCAGATCGGGGTCCATGTTGGCGAGCGTCGACACGGCGAACACGGTGAGGATGCCGATCACTACCACGACGACGACCGTCTGAGCCCGTGCCACGGCTCGTGACCCGACGACGTTGAGCATCGTCATCGCCACCACGACCAGCACCGCGAAGACCTTGATCCAGCCCTCCTCGCCGTCTCCCACTACCGAGCTGGCGTAGCTGCCGAACGACACCGCAACCATGCCCGTGACGATGGCATTGGCGGCGAGGATCAACCAGGCGATGACGCCCGTAACGTGCCCGTCGCCGAACCCCCGCACGACGTATTCGAGCAGGCCACCGGCCGACGGGTACCGAGCGCCGAACTTGGCGAACGAGTAGCCCTGCAGGCCGGCGACCGCACCAGCGAGGAGGAACGACAACCACACGGCCGCCCCGGCTACCTCCCCGGCCGCGCCGAGCAGGGCGAAGATCCCGGCGCCGACCATCGCGCCGACTCCGATGAACGCCGCCTGGCGTACGCCGAGCGTTCCGGTGGTGGGGTCGACGCCGGTCATCGACGAGCAACCCTCACCTGTCGGGCGGGCTCGTCAATGGCGACCGCTCCCTCGAACGAGCTGCCCACGGACTTGCTGAACATCGTCGCCCTTCTCTCCCGCGAGACGTTGCGAGACCGACTCGACTATCAACGACGGTACGAACGACCAGGGTGGTTGGTGCCCACCCACGATCGGGTGGTTGGGGACTCCGGTTCGGCGATGGTCCGACGGGCAGCCGATCGATCTGGTCGATCCCACGGGTCTCGTAGCCTCCCCTCGGGGCGTGATCGCTAACCCTTCCGTCCACGTCCGGCGATCGAGGAGAACCAGATGGATACCAACGAACCAGCCGACCAACCCGACACAGCACCAGACTCGCCTACAGATGCGTCAGCCACTACGAGCTCGGCGACGGATTGGGATGCCGCATCCGCAGCGTCCCGAGAGCAACCGTCGACAGCGATGCCGTCGACCGGCCCGCTGCGAGTCCTGTCCATCATCGTCATAGCCGCCGGCGCGATCTTCGTGATCGCGGGCGTCGTGACGTGGTTCATCGTTCGTGACCAACTCGCCGACGAGAAGATCGTTGTGTCGGACGATGCGCCGTTCCTCGGCGGCGACGACGTCGACGGACCGTTCTCGGCATACGCCGAGGCGGAAGCGATCAACGATCATGCACTGGAGGCGAGCGGAGGGCTCACCTACGCCGAGCTCGAACGCGACGATCCGACACGTGAGACGGTCATGACCGCCTCGTTCCTGCGGGCGTCACTCTTCACGTCCGTGGTGAGCTTCGGCGTTGCGTTTTTCGCCTTCGGCGTCGGCATCATCCTCGTCCTCGTCGGATGGGCGTTGCTTCGCATCGACGGTGTGCTCCGGGCGACCCGAGGCGCCGAACTCGGCCCGTAGTCTCCGCCTCGGGACTTCGCGGTGGACGAAGTTGGGGGTCCGGGGGCGGGTGATACTCCGGATGCTCACCGTTCCGGTGCGGATCGGGCGCCTACCATGCTGCCGATGGGCCCGAAGCGGTGCTGGCGGCACTAGCGAACGCTCGTGGCCACGCAACCGTTCACCAGTCGCGTTGGCTTGTTGTGGCAGCGTGTGGTCGGTGCCGTTCCGTGGACACGGCCGACGTCGACAGAGATCGGCGTCGTGGCCAAGTCCGGATTGGCGGCCGGCCTGTCGTGGTGGATCGCCGGATTGGTCAGCGGCGCGCCTGACCCGGTGCTCGCCCCGCTCACGGCCCTCGTGGTGGTCCAGGTCTCGGTGCGGTCGTCGGTGCGCACTGCGATCCAGCGCAGTGTCGCGGTGGTGCTCGGCGTCCTCCTCGCCCTGGCGATCGGAGACGCCCTCGAGTGGAACGCGCTCACCGTGGCCGTGCTCGTCGCCGTATCGCTCGGAGTCGCCGAGCTCGTGCTGCGGCTCCCGGCTTCAGCGGCGCGGCAGGTTCCGATCAGCGGCCTCGTGGTGCTCACCACCGCGTCGTTGAGCCCCGAGAGCTCCGCCTGGCGGCGGGCAGTCGACACAGTCATCGGCGCTGCGGTCGGGATCGTCGTCTCACTGATCCTGCCCGCGTCACGACTGGTGGACGCCCGCCAGACTCTGGAGCGCCTGGCAGCCAACCTCGGTGATGTGCTCGAGACGATGGGTTCCGGGCTTCAGCAACCCTGGTCCACGGACCAGACTGCGGAGTGGCGGCGGACCGCGGCACGGCTCGAGAGCGACTGGTCCCCCAGGCCGCCGAGGCGGTCGGCAGCAGTCGGGAGACTGCTCAGTGGAACGTCCGCGATCGACGCCACGTCGACGTGCTGGGTCGCTACGAAGCGATCATGCCGCGCCTCGAGCGGACGGCCATCGGCGTCTCGGTGATCTCGCGTGGTCTCGACGATCACGCTCGCCTCGCCGCTGTCGCGCATCCGGCAATGCCCGGGATGGGGGCGCTCTTCGTCGCCTTGGCGGGTGCGGTACACGCGTCGGTGTTGAACGTCCTCGACGAGGCGGACGACGACTCCGTCGCCCGATCGCTTGCTGAGGTTCAGGCCCGACGAAAGGCGTGCCTGCGCGGCGCGTTTCGCCGGGCACGGCTGGCGCTCGATCACGGTGAATCGGGTGACGCGCAAGTAGAGGGCGAGTGGCTCGGCTACGCCGCGCTGCTGGTGCAGGTGGACCGGATCGTCGGGGACCTCGGCGCTCCGCATCCTGTGTGACGCGCCGATTCGCAGTGAGGGCTGGCCACTACGAGGACCTCCGTCGATGACAGCGGCTTACCGCCTCCCGACTGTCCCCATCGTGCGCGCCATCTTGGCAGCTTCGGAACGAGAGCCGACACCGAGCTTTCGATAGATGATCCGAAGATGGAACTTCACCGTATTCACCGATACTGATAGCTCGTCGGCGATCTCGCTGACGGTCAGTCGACTGGGCAGGAAGCGCAGAACGTCACGTTCGCGCTCGGTGAGCGGCTCGATCATGCCGGGACGGGCCGGCGCCCCGAGATTTTGTGACTCCACCGTCAGCCGTCGCAGGCGGTCGAGCCAATCCGCCGGAGCACGCCAAGCGGTGTGTTCGATCAGCTCGATGATCTCTGCGCCCTCTGCGGCCACCGTCCGAAGCATCCCGTTGCCCGAGGCGAGCTCGACTGCAGAGATCGCCAACTTCATCGCCTCGTCGCGATCGCCAACTGCCCGCGCTTTGAGGAGTGTCAGAACGACTTCGTGGCGGTTGCAGCGCGGCATCGTGTCATCGAGGGCCGTCAACGCTGCGGGACGGTCACCGTAGGCGAGATGGACGCGCGCTTCGCTGACCCCACTCCAGAACGAGTCGTGAACCAGTTCCGCATAACGACGGGCGCCCTCGACGTCGCCCTCGGCCAAGGCGAGCAACGTCCCCACCCGGGTCAACCAGCCCCGCACGTCTGACCCGAGCGACTCCTCGTCGACCAGGACCTCTGCCTGGTCGAAGGCATGCCGGGCCGCCTCCAGGTCGCCCACGTCGAGGTGTGCCTGGGTGAGCTCGGACATGGCCAGGATGCGGCAAAAGAGCATCGTGTCGGCCGGTGCATCGGCGAGCACCACTAACTCGGCCATGGCCCGTGATCGATCTCCGATCTCTCGACGCGCCAAGGCTTCGGCAACTGCCAACTCAGCGCGCAAAATGACCATGCCCGCGACCTGCGCGGCACGACGAACACCCGCAGCCACTCGGAGGGCGTCCAGGGGCCGCCCAGCCAGCGCCTCACCCAACGCTCGGGTGCCCTCAAATGCCAACCGACGTTCCGGATCGACTCGCAAGGCGACCTCGGCCTGTCGCACCTCGTCGGAGCGGTCGTCCCACCGCTCCGACAACGCCAGCTCGCGTGCGATTCCGCTGGCCGCCAACCGACCGAGCGGGTCCTGCCAGCGAGAGTCCCCCAGATCAAGCATCACCTGTCGGTTCAGCGCTCCACTCTCCACCCAGCGTCCACTCACGACGGCGGCTGAACCCCGCAGCACGTTCACGCGGGCACGGATGATGTCGTTCGGCCGCTCCCGGTCAGCCCACCACGTCAGTTGGTCGACGAGCTGTACGAACCGACGACGATCGACCACAAGATGGCACCAGGCGTAGTCGACCATCGATTCCAGATCGCTCACGGCGACGGCCGGTGGAATTGCCGCAATTGTCCGCCGGACCGTGGCCTCATGGCCGCTGTCATAGAGGCGGCCGTAGCTCGCGGACAGGAGGCGCAGCGCCTCTCTCGGTCGATCGGCAAGAAGCCACTGATCGAGGGCGACGACAACCTCGTCGGCCTCCTCGAACCATCGCGCCGCCCGGATGTGCAACTCCGCCAATCGACTCGGCGACCGACTCGCCAGGTCGGCAGTCAGCACCTCCCGAACGAGCGCATGCAGGTCGAACCAGCCGCCACTATCCCTGCGAGTCAAGAACAAGCCGTGCCGCTCGGCCGTGCGAAGAAGCTCACCGGCGTCGGCATGATCGGTCAACGCCTGGGCGAGGATTGAGTTGATCCGTGGAACGACCGCCGCCGCGGACAGTACATCGATCACCTCAGACGCCTCGTTCGCCAGCACCTCGCGCACTACGTAGTCCCGAATGAGCACGTCGTCGTGGTGACCTGGCCCCGTGGCAAGCGTCTGCGCTCGAAGCGAGCGCGCGGCGAGTGCCGCCAACTGCAGGCTGGTCACCCAGCCATCAGCCCGCTGCACGGCCGCGTCGACGAGCTCCTCCGACAAGAGCCGGGGACAGTCGGGTCATCAGCGCGACCGCCTCGGCGGATGAGAATCGCAACTCGGCAAATCGGATCTCGCCGAGCTGGCCACGCGACCTCATTCGATCGATGGGCAACCTCGGCTCTCGCCGTGAAATCAGGACGACACCGAGCCACCTCGGCTTGTTGAGCACGAAGCGCAACACTGACGCAAGCACGAACTCGTCGTCATCGACCTGGTGAAAGTCGTCGATGACGAGTACAGCCGATGGTTGGACCCCGGTCCCGAGTTCCGCAAGCAGCCGGTCTACCGCGCCGGCCCGGGTGCCGGGACGTCTCAGCATCGCCAGGGCACCGTTACCGCATCCCGGCGCCAACGTGTCCAGAGCGGCGATCACACCGGACCAGAACGCGACGCCATCTCGATCGGTCTCGTCCAGCGATATCCACGCATTCGGCATCGAGGACTCGGTCGTCCACCCCGCGACGAGCGACGTCTTTCCCGTGCCCGCCGGCGCGACGACGAGCGTGAGCTGGCTGCGTACTACCTCTGCGAAGAGGTCGAGCAGGCGGGAGCGCCTGACGTAGTACTCGGCCATCACCGGACGACGCAGCTTTGCTCGATACAGCGACGTCAACGCCGGACCGCGTGTCGATGCTCTCGATTGGGCTGGTTGCGTCTTCAACCG
Organism: Ilumatobacteraceae bacterium; assembly: GCA_963732335.1. GTDB lineage: Bacteria > Actinomycetota > Acidimicrobiia > Acidimicrobiales > Ilumatobacteraceae > Desertimonas. Next base: position 148,479 of record CAVSZO010000046.1, read on the forward strand.
TCGCCGCGCGCTGCCGCCGTCGGGCCCTGGCGGGGACAAATGATCCAGCGTCATCACGACTCCTCGACGATCCCTTCGTCCAGGGGGACGTGAGGGTCGACCGGGGTCATGGGCCGTGCGACACGCTGGCGTCGCCCAACGTGGCGGACTCAAGATTACACCTCGAGGACATCGTCCCTGCTGATCCACCCGTCGTGGGGTGGTGCCCTGCCACCCGGATGGCCGCCACGATCTTGGGACATAGGGCACCTCGAGCGAAAGCGAGCGTCTCGACATGAAGAGCGTGCGCGGTCCGGCCACGACGATCCGGCGTGTCGCGCCCGGGTCGTTGACTCTCGAGCTGGACACTGAGGACGTAGGCCTCGGAGCCGTCCTGTGACGGCAGCAGCGCGAACCGGAGTCGGGGAAGGCGAGGCGTCCGTATCACGGCTCGGGCTCTTGCTCGCCGCAGCGATGTTCGTGCTCGTCTTCGACACGTCGCTGATGAACGTCTCGATCTCGGCGGTGGTGGCCGATCTCGATACGACCGTGAGTGGCGTACAGTCAGCGATCGCCCTCGAGGCGTTGGTTTCCGCCGCGTTCATCCTGATCAGCAGCAAGGTCGGCGACCTCATCGGGCGACGGCTCGCATACGTGTTGGGCCTGCTCGGCTATGCCATCGGTGCTACGGCGATGGTCCTCGCGCAGAACCTGACCGCGATCATCATCTTCTGGGCAATTCTGGGGGGCATAGGGGCGTCCCTGCTGCTGCCCGCGATGCAGTCGCTGATCCACGGCAACTTCGAAGGGGCGGCTCAGAAGAAGGTCTATGCCCTCGTTGGGGCTGCCGCCGCGATCGCCGCCGCGGTGGGACCGCTGCTCGGAGGCTTCATCACGACGACGATGTCGTGGCGCGTCGGGTTCCTGCTCGAGGTTGTCGTGATCGCCGTCGTGCTCTCTGGGATCAAACTCGTCGCTGATGTGCCGTATGAGGGACCTCGTGGCGTCGACGCCGTTGGTGCAGCGCTGTCCGTCCTCGGCATGGGCGGCGTCGTGCTCGGCATCCTGGTGTGGCAGGAAGGCGGTGAACTCGTTGGCGCGCTGCTGCTGATCGGAGTCGTCGCGCTGGCGGCGCTCGGGTATTGGCTGGTGCACCGTCATCGGGCGGGCAAGTTGACGTTGCTCGACCCGGACCTGTTCAGGTCCAAGCACTTCAGGCTCGGAATCACCGGGCAGATGATGCAACAGATCGCCCTTGGGGGCATGATGATCGCCCTGCCGATCTTCCTGCAGATGGTGCTCGAGTACAACGCACTGCAGGCCGGTCTCTCCATCGCTCCGCTGTCCCTGAGCATGTTCGGAATGGCGCTGCTCGCTGGAAAGAAGGCGGGTGACCGACGCCCGAGCAGCATCGTGCGGATGGGCTTCCTCCTCCTCACGATCGGCACGGTGTCGTTGCTCCCGATCGTGCCGCGGGCTGAGTCCGGCTGGCATCTCGTGGTGTCGTTGTTGATCGCCGGATCGGGACTGGGCTTGTTGGTGTCCCAGCTCAACAACTACACGCTGGCCCCGATCTCCGAGGAGCGAATCAGCGAGGCAGCTGGAGTGAACTCCGCAGGGGGTTCGTTCGGTCTGTCGTTCGGCCTTGCGCTAGCCGGGGGGATCATGTTGGCGACGCTGTCGTTGACGTTCACCAACATGGCCGAGGCCAGCACCGTCCTGCCGCCGTCCGATCAACAGCGTGTCGCCGAGGCCCTGGAAGAGGACGCTCAGCTGATGAGCAACACACAGCTCGATCAGTTGCTCAGCAGCCAACCTGAGGAAGTCCAAGACGAGATCATTCGCATCAACACCGACGCAAGACCCATCGCTCTTCAGATCGCGCTGCTGGTTCCGATCCTCGCCGGCCTGATCGGGTTGCTCAACTCGTTCCGCATGATGCGCCTCCCGGAGCCGACACCAACGGCTGAACACGACGGGGCGGCCTGGGGTTAGCGCCTCCTCGCCCCGGAACGATCACGTGCCGACGAGTTCGCGCCGACTCGGCGCAAACCTTCCCGCGCGACTCGCGCGTTGGCCGCGTGATCGTCTCGCAGAGCGTTTGAGCGCCGCTTCCTATGGCACGATCCTCGTCCTCGCCGCCCTGGCGCTGATCGATGCCGACGACGTGTCATCCGGTTTGGGTTGGGAACTCGTCACGGGCGTCGGCGTGGCTACGTGGATTGCCCACCTCTATGCCGAACTTGTCGGCGATCACCTACGGCAAGGCTCGGCACTCGATCGAACCGAAATCGCGAAGGCCGCAGCAGATGGCTTTCCCATCCTTCTTGCCGCCATTCCACCGGCTGTCATGCTGCTCCTCGGACGACTGGAGGTGCTCGATGAAGGCGGTGCGCTGTGGGCATCCCTCTTCATCGCTGTCGTCCAGCTCGTCGGGATCGGGGCCTATGTCGGATCCGTCGTGTCAGCTCGTGGAGCGAACGCTTGGTCGTATGCCGCTGCGACCGCCGCCATCGGCATCGCCGTCGTTACCTTCAAGCTGGTGCTCGGCCACTGAGCTTGGGCGCGCCGATAGGTCGAGCTGGCGTCGCGCCGGGTAGCCGACAGCCGGCGTTCTCTGGTCGCATCGCGGCCAGCTCTGGCCGCAACGAGGCCATGGAACGCGCCGCAGGTGCCGATGTCATGGCTGCTCGCCTCGATCAGGACAACGCCTTCGTCTTGGCTTGCTGGAACTCCGTCTCGCTGAGTACGCCCTGGTCGCGCAGGGCCGCCAGCCGAGCGATCTCGTCGGCGGCGCCTGCCCCGCCAGGTGGAACGACTTGCTGCACGTACTGACGCAGCGCCGCATCCTGTGCTTGGGCTGCCTCGATCGTGTGCTGCTGCATCTTCTTGCCACGCGCGATCAGATACACGAACACCCCGAGATACGGGAGGAAGATGACGAAGATCGTCCACAGGGCCTTGCCCCATCCCGAGAGGTCCTCACTGCGGAAGATGTCGCCGAACACGACGATCAACATCCAGATCCATATGAAGAACAGGAAGAACCACAGCATCGACCAGAACACCTGGCCGGTCCCGAATTCGGCGAAGATCATGAGTCGTTTCTCCAATCTGATACGGGTGACTCAGGTCGACCTGATCACTCTGACTCGGCTTCCAACTCCGCCCGAGCCGCCTCGTTGGCTGCACGGTCTGCATCCGAGACCGTCGGCCACGACAAGTCGAGGGCGCCGATCGTGTCGACGAGGATCGCTGCGCACATCGCCTGCATCACGTGCTTGTGGTCGGCAGGGATGACGTACCACGGCGCCCACTCGGTGGACGTCGCCGTGATGGCGTCTTCGTACGCCTGCATGTACTCATCCCAGTGGGCCCGCACTGCCACATCGCCAGCGCTGAACTTCCACTGCTTGTCGGGGTTGTCGAGGCGAGCCATGAAGCGTCGCTTCTGCTCGGCCTTGGACACGTGGAGGAAGAACTTGACGACTTTCGTGCCGTTGCGATCGAGGTGCCATTCAAAGGCGTTGAGATCGTCGTAGCGAGCGGCCCAGAACTCGGGGCCCCGATCGCCCGCCGGCAGTTGCTGCTTGTCGAGCCACTCCGGGTGGACCCGCAGGGCGACGACCTCCTCGTACTGGGACCGGTTGAAGATCCCGATCCGGCCGCGCTCGGGAGCCGCCTTGGAGATCCGCCACAAGAAGGTGTGATCGAGCTCCTCGCTGGAAGGTTGCTTGAACGACACGACGTGCACGCCCTGGGGGTTGACCCCAGACATGACGTGCTCGATGGTGGAGTCCTTGCCGGCGGCATCCATCGCCTGGAACACAACGAGTAGGGCGTTGACGTCGCTTGCCCAGAGGAGTTCCTGGGCGTCCTTCAACTGCTCGATCCCCTGAGCCAACCGCGCCTTGGCGGTGTGATCCAACTCAGGCGCCGAGAGGGTGGCGTACTCTCCACCGCCCGTCCAGCCGGTGTCACGTCCTGCGAGGTTCGCCTTCGTCCCCGGCTTGACGCGGAGCTCGTCGGCGATCCGTTCGTGTGAGTCCACGGCGGACTTAGTAACCACGGTAGGAACCTGCCCCTTGCGGCGTGCCCGCGACGGCCCGCACCTGGTCGGTCTCGGACACAACTGCCATTCGTCGTCCTCGGTTCGTTGCTTCAACGTGAAGGCCATCCAGACCTCACGCACGGGGTGTGCTGCCGATACGACGATCTCGCTGGCTGGGGTGGGCCGGCACCACCCAGAGGCGGGTGGAACCACGACGGGCGCAGTGCACGCGAGGGCAGCGCTCCGAATGTGACGACCACCCGCGGCAGGGTGGTCCGTAGATACCGACTCCGCGTTCACAATCGAGCTACCGGTAACCACTGGAGGGAGGAGCCGTGTCCACTTCTTGAAAGAAGCACGAAAGCCCCACAGCGCTCCCGACAATGTCGCGACCGACCTTGTCGAGTACTTCATCGTGGCCGTACCGGACGTCAAGTCACTGTCGGGCTTGGGACCCGCACTGGCCGAGCTGGTGAACCGGGCAGCGATCCGCATCCTCGACGTCGTCGTCCTGGTGAAGGACGACGACGGTGCAGTCGACTTGCTCGAGCTCGACATGGTCGACAGCATGGCCGCGCTCCGTGGACTCGAATATGACGTCGGGGGCATGTTGAGCGATCACGACCTCGAGTTGGCTTCGCTCGCCCTCCGAGCGGGTACGACGGGCGTGGTCATCGTCACAGAGGATCGCTGGGCCAAGCCGCTCTCAACGGCGGCCCGGCGCGCGGGTGGCCAGATCATCGCCGGCGATCGCATCCCGGCGTCCCGAGTCGAATCGATACTTGCCGAGAAATCCGACGAACAGGCGAGAGGAACGTGACGATGACCACGACCAAAGTGACCCGCAGCCACCGCATCGACCTGCTGGCTCGGCCTCCTTGCGGCGTGCGGATGTACGAAGATGCCTGGATGTCATTCGTGGTCGATCCAGTGGAGCAGCTCAGTGCGCTCGCAGACCTGCATGCTCGGGGCCTGTTGTCGCCCGACGAGTTCGAGCGGCAGAAGGCCAAGGTGATCGATCGGTAATTACCTCGGTGACAGGCACGTGAAGGTAGTCGGTCACTTGTTGGTCAGCTGGCGCGCTTTGGCCGCCGCTTCGGCACGAGAGGTGACACCGAGCTTGCGGTAGATCACCTTGAGGTGGAACTTGAGCGTGTTCACTGAGACATAGAGCTCGTCGGCGATTTCCCGAACGCTGAGCCGGCTCGGCAAGAAGCGCAGCACATCTCGCTCCCGATCGGTGAGCGGCTCAACGAGGTTCAATCGACCGGGAGGTGGCCGGTTTGCCGCGGCCGCCGAACTACGGCGCAGCCGATCAAGCCATGGGTCAGGCGCCCGCCACGCCCCGCGTTCGACCAACTCGAGCGCTTCCGGACCTGCTGAGGCCACCGTTTGCAGCATCTCGTTGGCGACCGCGAGCTCGAGGGCCTTGGTCGCCCACTTCACGGACTCGTCGTTGTCGACCGTGACCCGTGCGCGAAGGAGTCCGAGGATGACTTCGTGGCGCACGCATCGCGGAACAGCGGTGTCCAGCGCGGAGGCGGCATCCTCCAGGTTTCCGGCGGCGAGGTGAGCCCGGGCGGTGCTGACACCCGCCCAGAACGGATCGTCGACCTGCAGAGCCCACAGCATCGCGCCGTAGATGTCGCCTGCGGCGCCAGCCAGCCGCGTTCCAACTCTGGCCAACCACTGCTGGCAACCGGGTCCGAATGACTCGGACTCGATCATCGACTCGGCTTGTTCGAAGGCGCCACGAGCAGCGTCGAGTTCGCCGTCGTCGACGTGGGCCTCGGTGAGCTCCAGCGTGGCGATGACCCGGCAGTAGAGCATTGTCTCGGCCGGCGTCGCCGCCATCTGTTCGAGCTCGGTGAGGGCTCGCGATCGATCGCCGAGCTCGCGATGGGCGATGGCCTCGGCAAGCGCCAGCTCCGCTCGAAGCACGACCAGGTTGGAGACAGTCGCGGCGTGCCGAATCCCAGCCGCCACTCGAAGCGCGTCGACGGGCCTCCCGGCCAACGCGTCGCCCAGCGCCCGCGTTCCCTCCAGCGCCATGCGGCGTTCGGGATCGCGGCTCAGGGCGAGATCGGCGGTGCGCACGTCGTCGCACGACTCGACCCACCGTTCCGACAGGGCGATGCCGCGGGCGATCATGTTCCAGACGAATCGACCGAGCGTGTCGCGCCACCAGGTCTCACCCATCTCCTCCAACGCGCGCCGAGCCAGCGCCTCACTTTCGGCCCAGTTTCCGGAGAGGATCGCCGCACTCGACTGCAGCATCGTCAGCCGGGTTCGTAGGCTCTCGTCCACAGTCGAGTGATCAGCCCACCATGCCGCCTGTTCGACGGCATCGATGTAGCGGCGTCGGTCGACGAGCAGCAGGCACCAGGCGTAGTCGAGCATCGATCCGAAGTCGGCCATCGCTATCTCGGTCGGGATCGCCTCGATCGTGCGCAGGATCGCGCCCTCCAGGGCCTGGTCGTACAAGCTGCCGTGCTCGGCGGCGAGAAGCCGGAGCGCATCACGCGGACGCTGGGCGAGGAGCCAGTGCTCGAGTGCGGTGGGCACTTCGCCGGCCTCCTCGAACCAACGAGCGGCGCGGGCATGCCGCTCGACCAGCAGGCTCGGTGAGCGCCGTGCCAGCTCGGCGAGCAGCACGGCGCGAACGAGGGCGTGCACCGCGAACCAGCCCTCGACACCGATGCGGCTGACGAACAAGCCGCGGGCCTCGGCCCGCTCGAGAAGCTGGCGGCTATCGCTTCGACCCGTGAGAGCATCAGCGAGGCTCGGATTGATGCGATCGACGACCGAGGTCTCGACCATGACATCGACGACGTCGGCATCCTCGAACGCCAGCACCTCATGCCAGACGTAGTCGTCAACCAGGAGCTCGCTCTCGAGTCCGGTCGCGATGAGTTGCTGGGCGCGACGAGATCGGGCGGCCAGGGCGGCCATCTGCAAGCCCACCGCCCAGCCTTCGACGTGGTTGGCCGTGGCATCGATCTGTTCCTCGGACAGCGACGGAGCCAACCGTGAGAGCAGGTCGCTCGCCTCGTCACGGGAGAAGCGCAGTTCTGCGAAGCGAACTTCGCCGAGCTGACCCCTGGCCCGCAGACGGTCGATTGGAACGACGGGATCGCGCCGCGACAGCACCACGACGTGCAGCCACGGGGGGAGGTTGTGCAGGAACAACCCCAGCGAAGTCGCGACGTCGTCGTTGTCATCCACCAGGTGCACGTCGTCGAGAACGAGGATGCTCGGCGGGCAGGATCGCCCAAGGAGCTGGTCGAGCAGTTGCTCGACAACGTCGGGTAAGGCAGCGTGCCTCCGAAGCATCCGGACCGCCTCTTTGCCGCAATCGGGCGCAAGCACCTCGAGTGCAGTAATCAGGCCGGTCCAGAGCTGGGTGCCGTCGCGGTCGCCCTCGTCCAACGACAGCCAAGAGGTGGCGATGGCGGAGTCCTCGATCCAACCCGCCAGCAGCAGCGACTTGCCCGCCCCGGCCGGGGCGACGACGACCGTGAGTGGAGCGGTGACGACGTCGTCCAACAGCTCGAAGAGACGTTGCCGGCGTATGTAGTGCTCGGGTCTGCCGGGCGCACGCAGCTTCGCGCGCAGCAACGCGGACGGCTGCTCGATCTGAAGTGACTCAGCGGCCCGGCGAACCTCGCCCACGTCTAACTCCGTCGATGCCCGAACACGCTCGTGCAGTGCGGTTTCGCCGCTCGAACGAACGACAGGTCCGACACGTGCGGCACTGTACAGGTCGGACCAGGCTGAATCTTCAACCTCCCTAATTGTCAGGCGTGCCTTTAGCCCGATGGCAGCGTGTCAGAAACGGGTTCGCGTTCGGCAACGACCTGATAGGCGAGCGCTCCGAGGACTCCTCCGACGATCGGCGCCAGCCAAAACAGCCACAGCTGTTCGAGACCCCACGATTCGCCGGCGAAGCCGAGGAGGATTGCCGGTCCTGTTGAGCGGGCGGGATTCACCGACGTGTTGGTGACCGGGATGCTGACGAGATGGATGAGCGTGAGGGAGAGGCCGATGGCCAGCGCGGCGAAACCCTTCGAGGCTCGTTTGTCGGTCGTGCCCATGATGACGACGAGGAAGACCGCCGTGAGCACAACCTCGATGACGAGACCGGCGAAGAGGTTGTACTGCCCCGGCGAGTGGTCGCCGTAGCCGTTCGCCGCGAAACCCCCGTCTGCGAGCGAGTCCTTCGTGGTGCCCTCTCGGTTGATGGCGATGACCCACAACGTGGCGGAGGCGGCGAGCGCAGCGACCACCTGTGTCACGACGTATGGAATCGCGTCCTTCCACTCGAAGCGCTTGGCGGACGCAAGGCCAAGGGTGATCGCCGGGTTGAAGTGTCCGCCTGACAGGTGACCGACCGCATACGCCATCGTCACGACCGTCAGTCCAAACGCGAGAGAGACACCGACAAAGCCGATCCCCAGACCGCTGTCCACGATTGTGTCCATGATTGTGTCGGCATCGGTGGTATCGGATTCGGTCGTGCCAAGGGGGGTCAGGAACGTGGCCGCGAGGACGGCGCTCCCGGTACCGCCGAACACGAGCACGAACGTTCCGGCGAACTCCGCTCCCAACCTTGCCGACAAACGCATCATCACCTCCGCAGAGAGCACCCGCGGCTACGGATTGCCCAACTTTAAGGGCTCGCGCAGCAAAGTGCGCGGATCCTCGGACATCGAGCGAGAGCCTGCGAGGGCCGCCACTACCCGGTCTCAGTAGTCGCAGTCGGCGAGTCCTTGTTGGATCCCGTCGTATGCCGCTTCCGCCTTGCCATTCAGTGTCCTGGCGACGGCGGCGAGGTTGCGCTGGATCACGGCGATGTCCTGGTCGAGCAGCGCTTCGTTGTCATCTACCACGTGGGCGACGAGGTCGTTCAAGTTCTCCTCGATGTCTTCAACATCCTCTTCGATTGGTCGACCGACGATTCGTTGGAGGTCGTTCATCTCCCGTCGCGCCTGGTCGAGCTGGCGCTGCGCGTCGTCCACGCTGTCGGCGTTTCGCACGTCGCAGACCTCCTCGCCGAACTGCTTGCCCTGACGCTCGGCGCGGATCTCGCCCCCACATGCGCCGAGCACAAGCACAGCGACCGCGATGAACCCGATCATCCCACCACGCCGTGCCTTCCTCATCGCGTGCTCCCCCATCACGCCACCGCCTTGTCCAGCTTGCGAATCTGGAACGAGAGCACAAGCTGTGTGATCCCGCGGATCACCGCCCCGATCCCGACCCACAAGATGAGCAACGAAGCCGAACGCCCCGGATAGCCCGACGCCCAGAGACCGAGGATCACTTGGAGAATGCCACCGATCAGCAGCAGCCACCAGAGATCCGATTGGTGACGCGTGGCGAGGGCGATGACGAAATCGAACGTGCCCTTGACGACGAGGAAGAACCCGACCAGCGCCGTCAGCACACCGAACGTCTGAACCGGCTCGGTGAACGCCACAATCCCGCCGATCACGAATAGCACGCCGAGCACGGCATGAAGCCACTTCCAGCCCTCGGCCACCCCGATCAGCACGAACTCCATGACCCCGCCGGCGATCAGATAGCCGCCAACCAGGTAGCCGATCGTCACCGCCGAGTCAAAATCGGAGTCGAGCACGAGGACCCCGACGATGATCCACGCGATGCCCGTGATCAGTAGCACCCACCACGCCGCTGATCGGGCGTTGCGCCTCCTGCCATCCATACGACATCGAACCCGTCGTCATCACAGACCCTCCCTACCAACTCCTGATCTTCGACGGTGACCTGCGTGATCATCGTAGAACGGCAGCCGGCCCAGGATCGCGGACCGTCGTGCGACGCCACCGACGTGTCGGCGCAGGTGGGTGCAGATCTCACGCCGTATTGTCCGGCGCGGGATGCTGGGATCGACGTCTGTGGCTCCATCGAGCCACATCTTCCCGGGGAGGACTTGGAGAGCCATGAGCCAGCACGCGAGTGATGCTCCGGCCGAGGGCAACGTCTCGACTGGACGGTTGCCAAGGGAGGAGGAGGTGCGCCGACTGCTTGTGGAGGCGTACGAGCGTTACCGTGCCGTCGGCGACGGGGTCGTCGCCGATTACATCCCGGCGCTCGCCCGCGTTCCACCGGAACTGTTCGGTGGATGCATCGTGAGCGCTGATGGTCGCGTGGCCACCACCGGCGACGCAACGTATCGGTTCTCGATCCAGAGTGTGTCCAAGCCTTTTGTGTTCGCTCTCGTGTGCGATGCCATCGGTCACGAGGAGGCGCGCCGAAAGCTCGGGGTCAACAGCACCGGCCTCCCCTTCAACTCGGTGATGGCGATCGAGTTGAATGCCGATCGGACGATGAACCCGATGGTCAACGCCGGGGCGATCGCTACGACGAGCCTCGTCCCGGGACCGACCGCCGAGGACAAGTGGCGGAACATCCAGGACGGTCTGTCACGCTTCGCCGGGAGGCGCCTCGAGTTGGACCGCGAGGTTTATGAGTCGGAGGCTGCCACGAACCTCCGCAACCAGGGCATCGCCCACCTGCTCGACAGCTACGGCCGCCTCTACTTCGATCCAGACGAGGCCGCTGACACCTACACGCGCCAGTGCTCGCTGATGGTGTGCGCAGAGGACCTGGCGGTGATGGGCGCGACACTCGCCGACGGCGGCGTCAACCCGCGTACTGGTGTGCGGGTCATCGCCTCGGCGATCTGCAAACGAGTGCTCGCCGTGATGGCCACGGCCGGGCTGTACGAGCGGTCCGGGGAGTGGATGTATGACATCGGTCTCCCCGGCAAGAGCGGCGTCAGCGGGGGGATCGTGACGGTCGCGCCGGGCAAGGGCGGCCTCGGGACGTTTTCACCGCGGCTCGACTCGGCCGGAAACAGTGTTCGCGGCATGTTGCTCACCAAGCACCTCTCCGAGCGCCTCGGCCTGAACATCTATACTTCAGCGCCTTTCGTCACCCCACGGTGAACGGGTTACTGCCAGGACTGATCACCTCGGATCTGGTTGTCACCGGAAGACCAGCCCCCCGGCAGCACCTAAATGTCAGCCGCTACTGATCTCAATCGAGGCTTCAGTCGGCATGCCACCACGGATGCTGGCAACGGCATCGGCGACGGCATCGAACTCCCCCTCAACCGTGACGTTCAATGCGACGATGTTCTCATCGACGGCGACTGGCTGATCAGACGAGATCAGCTCAATCCCGTCGGCATCGGCGAGCGCGGTCGCCACGCTGAGTGCGAATGCAGCCGGCCCCTCGAATCTGACGCGGTACTTGGACACGCCTCCAGCGTCGCACGTCAGCCGCAGCGGTAGCCGATAACTGCGCCGGAAGGGAGCCGGCTGTTCCGGCGAACCACTCAACGTCGGTGCGGTGATCACGCCCGAGTGCGAAGCTGGGCGCGATCGCCGACATCGGCCATCACCACCGATGAGATCCGATCGGCGGCGGCGTCCTAGTTGTTGAACACGCACCGACGGCTCAGACAAGGAGCGAACGCATGGGCAGTTTGACGATTGCGACGTTCATGACCCTCGACGGGGTCATGCAGGCACCCGGCGGTCCCGACGAGGACCGCGACGGCGGATTCGTGCACGGCGGATGGAGCTTTCCCTACTTCAGTGAGGACATGGGCGAAGTGATCAGTGAGGCATTCGGCAAAGCCGAGTGCTTCCTCCTCGGGCGGCGGACTTACGAGATCTTCGCCGCCAGCTGGCCCAACTTCCCCGACCACGACGATCCGGTGGCATCGCGGCTCAACACCCTGCCCAAGTATGTGGTCTCGACGACACTGGAGAACGCCGACTGGGAGCCGGCCACGATCATCCGCGGCGACATCCCTGCGGAGGTAGCCAAGCTCAAGGACCAGTACGAAGGGGAGATCCAGGTCCACGGCAGCGCCGGCCTGGCCCAGACGTTGCACGCCCACAACCTCATCGACGAGTACCGGCTGTTCATCGAACCGGTCGTCCTCGGCACCGGCAAGCGGCTGTTCGAGCCCGGTGCGGCGCCGACCGCCCTGCGGCGCGTCGATACCAAGCCGATGGGCAAGGGAACGGTACTGGCCGTCTACCAGCCGGCCGGCAAGCCGACCTACGGCGAGTTCCAGATGGAGGAAGGCTTCGGCCTCCCCGACGCGTAGCAGGATCCGCGTCGACGCCGGGATCGCGCGGGGCCGCGTAGTCTTGGGGGATGAACCGGCTCGACCGGCTCTATGCGCTCGTCGAGGAGTCGCGGGCGGCCGGGCGCCGGGCCGTAGTGCGCGTCGCCTGGCGGAGCATTTCGAAGTGAGCGTGCGGACGATCGAGCGCGACGTCCTCGCCCTGCAGGAGGCGGGTGTGCCGATCTCGGCGCAGCTGGGCCGCCGCGGCGGCTACGTGCTCGACCGCTCGATGACGATGCCGCCGCTCAACTTCACGCCGGTGGAGGCGGTGGCGCTGGCGGTCGGGCTGCGGCGTCTGGACGACACGCCGTGGGCTCGTGATGCTCGCACCGCTCTGCGCAAGGTCGTCGCGTGTCTCGATGACGTTCGAACCAATGTCAACCGTCGTGCCACCTGCCGACGATCCGTCGGACGCCCACTCGGCCGACGACGACGTGCCGGTCACTCCGGATGACATCGACAGGGCGGCGGTGCTGATCGCCGAGCACGTGCGCCGCACCCCGGTCATCGGCCACGACGGCCTCTGCCTCAAGCTCGAGCTCCTCCAACACACCGGATCGTTCAAGGTTCGGGGCGCGTTCCACCGGATCCTGTCCGAGCGGGCACTGCCCGCCGCCGGCGTGATCGCCGCGAGCGGAGGCAACCACGGCGCCGCCGTCGCCTTCGCCGCGTCGCAGCTGGGCATTGCCGCCGAGGTGATCATCCCTGCGACGTCGCCGGTGCTGAAGCGGACACTGATCGAGCGGCATGGCGCACAAGTCCGCGTTGTCGACGGCTACTACGACGACGCACAGCGAGTAGCCGAGGAGCGCCAGGCCGAGACCGGCGCGCTGATGCTGCACCCATTCGATCACCCCGCAACCATCGCCGGACAGGGCACCATGGGCCGTGAGCTCGAGGAGCAGCTCGGTGGCATCGACACCCTCGTCGTGGCGAGCGGCGGCGGCGGGTTCACCGCCGGCCAGGCCGCCTGGTTCCGTGACCGGGTGCGCGTCGTGAGCGCAGAACCCGAGACGTCGCAATGCCTGCGCGCCGCCCTCGCAGCCGGTGCACCGGTAGCCGTCGCCGTCGCCGGCGTCGCCGCCGACTCACTCGGAGCCAATCAGCTCGGCCGCATGCCCTGGAAGATCGTCCGCCGGTACGTCGACGAGGCCGTGATCGTCGGCGACGACGCGATCCGCGACACCCAACGCGCCATCTGGGACGACCTCCGGCTCATCAGCGAACCTGGCGGCGCAACCGCTCTCGCCGCCCTTCGCACCGGCGCTTATCGGCCGACTCGCGGCGAACGGGTCGCCGTCGCCCTCTGCGGCAGCAACTGCGACCCAACCACCGTCCTCCAGTGAACGCTGGTCGAGGAACGGTGACCAGCTACTCGTCTTGATGCGCGCTTTGGTCGACGTGCAGCCATTTCGCGCACCAAGCGGTGTGGGGCCACGACGTGGGTCCTGATGGGCGGCGAGCCCCGAATTACCGTGACGCTCGTGACCTCGCCGCTCCACGAACAGCCGCTGCTTCCCCATCTGATCGTCCGGAGCCTCGTCGCCCACGACGACGCACCTTGCATCTTTGTCGACGGGCGCGTTGCGTCGTACGCCGAGATCCGGCGCCGGACCAGCCAGCTGGTTCAGGCTCAGCGGGCGCGGGACGTGGCTCGGGGGGACCGCGTCGCAGTCCTGTCGAAGAACCGGCCCGAGGTGCTCACGAACCTGACGGCGTCGCTCGTCAACGGCTGTGTGCTGACGCCGCTCCACCCGATGGGCTCGCTCGCCGATCACGCCTACGTGATCGGCGATGCCGAGATCGGCTGCCTCGTCTTCGACGCCGACAACTTCACCGAGCGTGCACGCCAGCTCAAGGCGCAGTATCCGGATCTCACGCTGCTGGGCTTTGGACCCAACGACGTCGGTGACGACTACCTCACGCTCGCCGACGAGTTTGATCCGGAGCCGCTCGTGCCCCCCGACGTGGGTCTCGATGACCTGTGCACCATCGTCTACACCGGCGGCACGACCGGACGCCCAAAGGGTGTGCTCATGAGCCATCGCGTGTGGCAAGCGATGACGTGGATCCAGATGGCCGAATGGGAGTTCCCCGCCGACCTGCGGATCGCGATCGCCACGCCGCTGTCGCACGCTGCGATGTCGCTCGTCGCGCCCGTGCTGCTGTCGGGCGGAGCGTTCTACGTGATGGAGTCGTTCAGCCCGGACGGCTTCTTCGATCTGGTCGCCGAGCATCGCATCACGGCGACGCTGATCGTCCCCGTCATGCTGTACGCACTACAAGGGCACCCACGCTACGAGACGGCCGACATGTCGTCGATGGAGACCATCTTCTACGGGGCGTCGCCGATGAGCCCAGCCAAGCTCGCCCATGCGATCGGGGACTGGGGCCCGATCTTCTTCCAGTTCTACGGGCAAACCGAGGCGCCGATGGTCATGACCCACCTGAAGAAGGGCGAGCACGATCCCACCCGTCCCGACCGACTCGCCTCGTGCGGCCGCCCGGTGCCGTGGATGCACGTCGCCTTGCTCGACACCGACAACCGACCCGTCGCAACGGGCGAGTCGGGGGAGATCTGCACTCGGGGTCCGCTGGTGATGACGGGGTACAAGGGCCTGCCCGACGAGACCGCCGAGGCGCTGTCGGGCGACTGGTTGCACACCGGCGATGTCGGTCGCTTCGACGATGACGGCTACCTGTACATCGTCGACCGGACGAAGGACATGGTGATCACTGGCGGCTTCAACGTCTTTCCCCGCGAAGTCGAGGACGTGATCAGCACCCACCGCGCCGTCAGCATGGTCATGGTCATCGGCGTGCCGGACGACAAGTGGGGAGAAGCGGTCAAGGCTGTCGTCGTGCTCCGGCCCGGTTACGAGCCCTCGGATGAGCTGACCCGAGAGCTGCAACAACTGGTGAAGGACGCCAAGGGTTCGCAGCAGTCGCCGAAGTCGATCGACTACGTCGACACGCTGCCGCTCACCCCGGTCGGCAAACCCGACAAGAAGTCCGTGCGGGCTCGGTACTGGAACGATGTCGACCGAGCCGTGTCCTAGAGCCGATTGCTCGACCGAGAATCAGCCGGGCGGGAGCGCCAGGTCGCCGACGTCCTCGAACTCGGTCGTCAGCGGAACGACCTTGCCGTCCTCGAGCTGGCTGTACACGACGCTCCGGTTGAAGAGGCGCTGGTAGCCCTCGAGGCCGTCGGTCCACTCCTGCGTGAAGTCGAGCACCGGCACCATGCCGTTGAGGTCGAGGTTCGACGTGCTCGACGCCGCCTCGTAGAACGACTCGGCCGTGATCTCACCCTCGATCGTCTCGGCGATCTGGGTGAACCCGACATAGGCAGCCCAGGTACCCATTCCGCCCAGCGAGTTGTAGTCCAGCTCGCTCGTGTCGAGCCCGGCCTCGTCGAGGGCGACCCGGTACTCTGACCACGGTTCGGTCGAGATGTCCGGGTACATGCCGACGATGATGTCGCCGTCGGTGGACTCTTCGTTGCCGGCGGCCGACACCTCGTTGAGGTTGCCTTGGGGACCGTACTGGCGAGCTTCCGTGCCCGACTGAGTCCATGCGGTGTTCCACGTGATGTACGGCGTCTCGGAGATGATGCCGATCACACAGTCGGCGTCGGTCGTTGCCTGAGCCACCTCGGACGAGTAGTCCTGGGCGGTCGGCGGCAGGATGATGACGTCGCCGAACGACATCCCGAGGTTCGCCATGGCGTTCTCCATCGGCGGGATGAAGATCTGGGCTCCGTCGATGATGACGGCGTTGATGTTCTCGCAGCCGTCGTCGACCGCCTTCTTCACCGCCCCGACCGCATACATCGGTTGGTTACCGATGTTGAACGAGTAGGGGCTCGTCAGCTCCGACGGCGTGATCGGGCAGCACGCCCCGAACCACGTGATGCCGGATTCGGCGATCACGGGCACGATCGACTCGGCGAAGAATGTGAACGAGCCGACGATCGACACCATGTCCTCCTCGACCGCCTGCCGGGCACACGTCGTCGCCACGGCCGGGTCGAACTGCTCGTCGCAGACGGTGACCTCGAGCGGCCGGCCGGCGATCCCACCGCGAGCGTTGATGTAGTCGGCATACGCGTTGGCGGTGTTGGCGATGTTCTCGTAGGTCGGCCCGGCGGCGTTGAGCGTGGTCACGGTCATGACCTTGATCGGATCTCCGCTCGGTTCGTCGCTCGGTTCGGTGGTGGCGTTGGCAGCGCCGCCCGAAGCAGCGGCCAAGCCGACGACGGCGAACAGCGCCAGCATGCGCCGCTCCGAACGCCGATGCCGAATCGAACGCGGGTCACCGGTCGTGGACATCATCTTCCCCCAGTTGCGATATCGCCGGCTCGCAGGATGCGCGCCGACCATCGAGAGTAACGCACAGCACATCCGACACTCGCCCCCGCAGCGTCGGGTTCGGCGTTCGAGAAGCGAGACGCGGTACCATCCGGGCGCGTCGACCCTCTGATGTTTCGCGACGCAAAGTGGGGAACGGCGACAGGGGACGATGAACGAGGTCATCAGATTCGCGTTGCTGGGTCTGGGCGTCGGCGCGTTGTATGCCTTTGCATCCCAGGGTCTGATCGTGATCTACCGCGGCACCGGGATGTTGAACTTTGCGCTCGGCGCAACGGCCATCGCCGGTGTCTTCATGCAGTGGGAGTTGCAGCAGGAGCACGGCTGGCCGTTCCTGGCGTCCGCGATCGTCGGCGTTGCCTGGTCGGGCTTCCTCGGGGCGCTGACCCACTGGGTGATCATGCGGCCGTTGCGACGGGCCAGCTCGCTGGTCCGCGTGATCGCCACGCTCGGTGTGCTGATCACGATCCAGGCGGCGGTTGTGATCCGGTACGACTCCAACGCTCGTCAGGTCGAGAGCTGGCTGCCGACGGATCGCGTGACGCTGTGGGGAGACGTCGGGATCACGGTCGATCGACTTATCCTGGTCGGCATCGGGAGCGCGTCGGCGCTCGGCCTGTGGATGCTCTACCGAACGAGCCAATTCGGCCTCGCCACCGAGGCGGTGTCGGAGAGCGAGCGCTCGGCAGCAGCGATCGGGCTGTCTCCCAACCGGATCGCCTTGCTGAACTGGGCGTTGGGGTCGGCCCTCGCCGCCGTCGCCGGGATCCTCGTTGTTCCCATCATCACCCTGCAAGTCACGGCGATGACGGCGCTGATCCTGGCCGCGATGGCTGCTGCGCTGATCGGCGACTTCCGATCGTTCCCCATCGCCACGATCGCCGGGTTCGCCCTCGGCGTCGGCCAGGCCCTGGTGGGCCGGTTCTCCAATCAGGAGGGCCTTGGCGCCTCGCTCCCGTTCCTGGTCATCATCGTCGTCCTCGTGTTCCGGGGGCGGTCGCTGCCGCTGCGTGACCACTACCTGCAACAGCTGCCGATGGTTGGCAACGGTCGAATCAATTGGGCCTGGGCGCTCTTCGGCTGCGGTGCCGTCGTCTTCGTGATGGTGACCAAGGAGACGAAGTGGATCGACGCCATCACCGTGTCGTTGGGGGTGGCGATCGTCCTCCTGTCGATCGTCGTGCTGACCGGATACGCCGGACAACTCTCCCTCGCCCAGTACTCGATCGCCGGCTTCGGTGCCTACGTCGCGGGTCGGTTGGTTGCGGTGTTCGACATCCCGTTCCTGCTCGGACTACTGGCCGGCGTCGCCGCCGCCGTGCCACTCGGTGTGATCTTCGGCCTGCCGGCGGTGCGAACCAGGGGGATCAACCTGGCGATCGTCACCCTCGGGTTGGGATCCACGATCGAGCTGATGCTGTTCAAGAACCGCAACTACACCGGCGGCGTCCAGGGCACCCAGGTCGGGAACCCCGACCTGTTCGGCTACGACATCGGGTCGATCAACTACCCGGCCCGCTACGGCATCTTCACGTTGGTGATGACGATGCTGGCCGTCGCCGTCGTCGCCAACGTGCGACGTGGCCGCAGCGGCCGCCGGCTGATCGCCGTCCGGACCAACGAACGGGCTGCGGCGGCACTGGGCATCGATGTGATGGTCGCCAAGCTGTTCGCATTCTCGCTGGCGTCCGCCATCGCCGCCCTTGGCGGCATCGTCCTGGCGTTCCGGCTCAGCTCGATCAGCTACCAGTCCTTCAGCAACTTCACGTCGATCACCTATGTCGGTCTGGCACTGCTCGGTGGGGTCGGCCAGCTGCTCGGCGCCTTCGTCGGTTCCACCATGGCCACGGCGGGGATCAGCCAGGAGGTCCTGGAAACGACCTGGGAGGGGGTCGGCAAGTGGATCCAGTTGATCAGCGGCATCGCGATCCTGCTCACGCTGTTGATCTACAAGGACGGCGTGGCCGCAGAGTGGGTCAGGATGTCCCGCCAGATCAAGAAGATGAGGAAGTGGAGCCGGCCCTACACCATCGAGCTCGCCGATGTCGCCGACCCCCGGGCGAGCGTCGATCTCGACGCCCGCGTCCCGCCGCGAACCTTGATCATCGACGGTCTGACGGTGCGCTACGGCGCCGTGGTTGCCGTCCACGACGTGAGCTACCGACTCGAACCCGGCACGGTCACCGGTCTGATCGGACCGAACGGGGCCGGCAAGACGTCATTGATCGACGCCATCAGTGGATTCGGACCTCGGGCGGAGGGCCGAGTACGGCTCGACGACGTCGACCTGTCGAAGCTCGACGGTGAAGCGGGCCCGGGGGGCGAAGCCGGTGTCGCCCGGTCGTTCCAGTCACTCGAGTTGTTCGGGGACTCGACGGTGTTCGAGAATCTCAGCGTCGCCGCCGATCCGCAGGATTTCCGCTCGTACGTGCGGGACCTGATCTGGCCGGTCAATCCGCCGCTTCCGGCCGAGGTGGTTCGGGCCATCACCGAGTTCAAGCTCGATGAGGACCTCCATCGCGATGTCCAGGACCTCTCCTATGGGAAACGACGGCTGCTGGCCATCGCTCGGGCGGTGGCGATGCACCCCAGCGTGCTCCTGCTCGACGAGCCGGCGGCTGGCCTCAGCTCGATCGAGAGCGTCGAACTGGCCCGCGTGGTTCGCCGCTTGGCCGACGAGTGGGGCATGGCGATCCTGGTCGTCGAACACGATATGAACTTCGTGATGGGGGTCTGCGACCGGGTGATGGTCCTCGACTTCGGGAAGCTCATCGCGTCGGGCTCGCCCGACGACGTCCGCTCCGATCCGGCGGTGATCGCCGCGTATCTCGGCGACCGGATCGTCGCCGAACCTGAGGGCCAGCCGGCACCGTGCGCCAGCTCCGGCATCGGTCGCGGGTGGTTCGTCATGAAGGCCGCCTTGCTGGAAACCCGCCTTCTCAAGGCGGGGTATCTGGGTCGAGAAGTGGTGCGCGCGGTCAACCTCACGGTCCAGCGCGGCGAAGTTGTCTGCCTGCTCGGTCCGAACGGCGCAGGCAAGTCGACGACCCTGCTGACGATCGCCGGCGAGCTGACGCCGGTCGATGGCATCGTCATGTTCAACAACGTGCCGACGTTCACGCCGATGCACCAACGGGTCCGCGATGGCGGCATCGGTTTGGTCACCGAGGAACGACTGGTGTTCACGAAGCTGTCGGCCCGCGACAATCTGCGCGTCGGTGGCGGTTCCGTCGAAGGCGCGCTGGCGCTGTTCCCCGAGCTCGAGCCGCGGCTGTCGGTGAGGGGCGGAATGCTCTCGGGCGGCGAGCAACAGATGCTGGCGCTCGCCCGGGCGTTGAGCCGCAACCCGTCGATCCTGCTCGCCGACGAGCTATCCCTCGGGCTCGCGCCGACGATCGTCGACCGGCTCCTCGGCGCGGTCCGGACAGCGGCGGATGAACGTGGTACGGGGGCGTTGATCGTCGAGCAACACGCCCACAAGGCGTTGCAGTACGCCGACCGGATGTACCTGATGGCGCGCGGCCAGATCCTGCTCGAGCTCTCTGCGGTCGAGGCGCTACAACGCCTCGACGAGATCGAAGATGCCTACATGCGCGGCACGTCGGAGACCGAGGAGGACCACCTCGAGCGGCTGCGCCAGAAGAACAAGCGGAAGCAGTGGAAGCGCCAGCGGGTTCGCGAGCGCGAACTGGAACGTCTGACCGGAAAGATCGTGTCCACCAGGAAGGCCGAAGATGACGACTACTACTTCGAGGTGGAGCGGCGTCTGCGTTCCTGGGCGAAGCGCGTGAGGAGGTAGCCGGCCATGGGTTACAGGACATCGGAGCTCCCGCCCGTCGAACTCGACGAGTTCGCCAAGATCCCGTTCCTCGAGCGGATGAAGATGCTCCAACTCCATTGGGTGGAGTACGGATTCGGCACTCCAAAGCAAACGATCAACTTCTACATCTGGAAGATCTTCTTCTACGCCCTGTTCGGGTTGATCTTCGCCGGAGCGTTCACCGCCGGGCTGGAGTTCGACAACATCGCTGGGTGGTGGGACGAGCCGATCCTCTACCAGAAGCTGATGGTCTGGACGATCCTGCTGGAGATCCTCGGGCTGGCGGCGACGTGCGGTCCGTTGGCGTTCCACTTCGATCCGCCCATCGGGGGGGTCCTGTACTGGTGGCAGAACGACACCCTCCGGGTCCCGCCCTACCCGAATCACGTCCCGTTCACCAAGGGCAACCGGCGGACGCCGTGGGACACCGGCCTGTACAAGCTCATCGTGTTCTGGCTGGTCATGATGATGTTCCTGTCCGGCGAGCAGGTCGACGGGCTGCCCGAGGGCTCCGCCGGCGTGCTGCCGCAGTGGGCGTTGGTGACCTACTGCTGCCTCATCTTGTTGATGGGCCTCCGCGACAAGATCGTGTTCCTGTCGGCGCGCTCAGAGCAGTACGTCCCGACGATGCTGTACTTCGGGCTGTTCAGCAACTTCGTCGACATGATCGTCGCTGCCAAGATCGCCATCGTCGTGATTTGGATGGGGGCGGGCTTCTCGAAGCTGCAGCACGGGTTCTCGGCGACGGTGGCGATCATGGTCCAGAACACACCCTGGGTGGTGTCGCAGCGACTCCGCAAGGCAACGGTCAAGGACTATCCGAACGACATCCGGCCATCGCGTTTCACGCATGCGCTGGGCCACATCGGCGGCACGACCTGCGAGCTGGTGATGCCGCTCGTCCTGTTGTTCTCGCCGTGGCCGTGGTTGACCTGGGTGGCGATCATCTCGATCTGGATGCTCCACACGTTCATCCTCTCGACCATCCCGATAGCGGTGCCGTTGGAGTGGAACGTGTTCTTCATGTTCTCGTCGCGTTCCTGTTCGCCAACTTCCCGCCGAGCGAGGGCTACGGGGTCGGGGACATGAATCCGGCGCTGCTGGCGATCGTGGTGTGCGTCGCCCTCGCGCCGATCGTCCTCGGCGCACTTCGGCCGCAGTACGTCTCGTTCCTGGTCGGGATGAAGCAATATGCCGGCAACTGGGCGTCGGGGACGTTCTCGTTCCGCGACAAGTCGATGGAGGATCGGATCAACGAGCGGATCGTGAAGGCCGCCGACAACCAGATCGATCAACTCGATCCGTTGTTCGGCATGGAGATCTCGGAGATCTTCATCCAGAAGGCGGTGGCGTTCCGGATGATGCACCCGATGGGGCGGATGCACATTTCAGCACTGATGCGGCACACCGACAGCCTCGACCATCGAATCCAACGAGAGGGCGAGTTCGTGAGCAATGTCCTCACCGGTTGGAACTTCGGCGACGGCCATTGCCTCGACGAGCGCCTGATCGAGGCGCTGCAGGAGCGATGCCAGTACGAACCCGGCGATGTGGTGGTCGCCTGGACCGAGTCACAGCCGGCCTTCACCAAGAAGGTGCAGTACAGGGTGATCGACGCCGCGCTGGGCACGGTCGAGAAGGGGTGGTATCACAACGACGACGCTGCCCACGAACAACCGTGGCTCCCCAACGGCCCGATTCCCCACACGATCACCTGGACCCGCCCTGGCTACGAGGCGCCGGGCGTCCCCTATCCCGGCAACGGCGGACGAGTGTGAGTTCAGGCGCCAGCCTGCACTGACATCGTGAGCTCGGCGATCATCGTCGGCAGCGGCCGAATGGGCTCGCAGCCGCCGCGCGGCGGGTATGTGGCTCTCGTCATGAGGCCCCTGCTCGAGACCCGCAACCTCAAGGCCGGTTATCTGGATCGCGAGGTGGTGCGAGCGGTCAACATCACGGTCCACCTGGCGAGGTGGTCTGTTTGCTCGGCCCAACGGTGCGGGGAAGTCGACGACGCTGTTGACGATCGCCGGCGACTGTGCCGGTCGATGGTCTGGTCATGTTCAACAACGTGCCGACCTTCACGCCGATGCACCAACGGGTCCACGATGGTGGCATCGGTCTGGTCACCGAGGAACGTCTGGTGTTCACGAAGATGTCGGCGCGCGACAATCTGCGCCTCGGTGGCGGTTCGGTCGAAGGCGCGCTGGCGCTGTTCCCCGAGCTCGAACCGCGGTTGTCGGTCCGCGGCGGAATGCTCTCGGGCGGCGAGCAACAGATGTTGGCACTCGCCCGGGCGCTTGAGCCGCAACCCGTCGATCCTCCTCGCCGACGAGCTGTCCCTCGGACTCGCGCCGAAGATCGTCGACCGGCTCTTCGGCGCGGTCCGGACTGCGGCGGACGAACGCGGCACGGGAGCGTTGATCGTCGAGCAGCATGCCCACAAGGCGTTGCAGTACGCCGATCGGATGTATCTGATGGCGCGCGGCCAGATCCTCCTCGACCTCCCCGCCGGAGAGGCGCTCGAACGCCTCGACGAGATCGAGGATGCCTACATCCGCGGCACGTCGGAGACCGAGGAGGACCACCTCGAGCGGCTGCGCCAGAAGAACAAGCGGAAGCAGTGGAAGCGCCAGCGGGTTCGCGAGCGCGAACTGGAACGTCTGACCGGGAAGATCGTGTCCACCAGGAGGGCAGAAGATGACGACTACTACTTCGAGGTGGAGCGGCGACTGCGTTCCTGGGCGAAGCGCGTGAGGAGGTAGCTGACCATGGGTTACAGAACCTCGGAGCTCCCGCCCGTCGAACTCGACGAGTTCGCCAAGATCCCGTTCTTCGAGCGGATGAAGATGCTCCAACTCCATTGGGTGGAGTACGGATTCGGCACCCCGAAGCAAACGATCAACTTCTACGTGTGGAAGATCTTCTTCTACGCCCTGTTCGGGTTGATCTTCGCCGGCGCGTTCACCGCCGGACTGGAGTTCGACAACATCGCCGGGTGGTGGGACGAGCCGATCCTCTACCAGAAGCTGATGGTCTGGACGATCCTCTTGGAGATCCTCGGGTTGGCGGCGACGTGCGGGCCATTGGCGTTCCACTTCGATCCGCCCATTGGAGGGGTCCTGTACTGGTGGCAGAACGACACCCTCCGGGTTCCGCCCTACCCGAATCACGTCCCGTTCACCAAGGGCAACCGGCGGACGCCGTGGGACACCGGCCTCTACAAGCTCATCGTGTTCTGGCTGGTCATGATGATGTTCCTGTCCGGCGACCAGGTCGATGGGCTGCCCGAGGGCTCGGCCGGTGTGCTGCCGCAGTGGGCGCTGGTGACCTACTGCTGCCTGATCCTGTTGATGGGCCTCCGCGACAAGATCGTGTTCCTGTCGGCGCGCTCCGAGCAGTACGTCCCGACGATGCTGTACTTCGGGCTGTTCAGCAACTTCGTCGACATGATCGTCGCCGCCAAGATCGCCATCGTCGTGATCTGGATGGGGGCGGGCTTCTCGAAGCTGCAGCACGGCTTCTCGGCGACGGTGGCGATCATGGTCCAGAACACGCCCTGGATGGTGTCGGAGCGGTTCCGCAAGGCAACGGTCAAGGACTATCCGAACGACATCCGGCCATCGCAGTGTCACGCATGCCCTGGGCCACATCGGCGGCACGACCTGCGAGCTGGTGATGCCGCTCGTCCTGTTGTTCTCGCCGTGGCCGTGGTTGACCTGGGTGGCGATCATCTCGATCTGGATGCTCCACACCTTCATCCTCTCGACCATCCCGATCGCGGTGCCGTTGGAGTGGAACGTGTTCTTCATGTTCGTTGTCGCGTTCCTGTTCGCCAACTTCCCCGCCGAGCGAGGGCTACGGGGTGGGCGACATGAATCCGGCGCTGCTGGCGATCGTGGTGTGCGTCGCGCTCGCGCCGATCATCCTCGGAGCACTTCGGCCGCAGTACGTCTCGTTCCTGGTCGGGATGAAGCAGTACGCCGGCAACTGGGCGTCGGGCACGTTCTCGTTCCGCGACAAGTCGATGGAGGACCGGATCAACGAGCGGATCGTGAAGGCCGCCGACAACCAGATCGACCAGCTCGATCCGTTGTTCGGCATGGAGATCTCGGAGATCTTCATCCAGAAGGCGGTCGCGTTCCGGATGATGCACCCGATGGGGCGCATGCACATCTCGGCACTGATGCGCCACACCGACGGCCTCGACGACCGGATCCAACGAGAGGGCGAGTTCGTGAGCAACGTCCTCACCGGTTGGAACTTCGGCGACGGCCATTGCCTCGACGAGCGCCTGATCGAGGCGCTGCAGGAGCGATGCCAGTACGAGCCGGGCGATGTCGTGGTCGCCTGGACCGAGTCGCAGCCGGCCTTCAACAAGAAGGTGCAGTACCGGGTGATCGACGCCGCGCTGGGCACGGTCGAGAAGGGGTGGTATCACAACGACGATGCCGCCAACGAGCAGCCGTGGCTCCCCAACGGCCCGATTCCCCACACGGTCACCTGGACGCTCCCGGGGTACGAGGCGCCGGGCGTCGCCTATCCCGGCACCGGCGGCCGCGTGTGAGTTCGGGCGCCGGCAAGCCCGTGACATCGTGAGCTCGGCGATCGTCGTCGGCAGCGGGCCGAACGGGCTCGCCGCCGCGGCGCGGCTGGCTCGCGCCGGCCTCGACGTGACCGTGCTCGAGGCCAGCGACACGATCGGTGGTGGGACACGCAGCTCGGAGATGATCGTCCCCGGTCTCGTGCACGATCACTGCTCGGCATTCCATCCGATCGCCGCCGCGTCGCCGTTCCTCGACCGGGTTGGACCTCGCCGCGAACGGCCTGACCTGGCTGCAACCGGCGGTCGACTGTGCCCATCCGCTCGACGACGGATCGGCCGGTGTGCTGTACCGATCGATCGAGCGGACCGCCGACGGGATGGGGAGGGACGGTCAGCGATGGCGTCGGGTCTTCGCGCCGATGGTCTCGCGGTTCGACGACTTGTTCGCCGACGCCTCCCAGCCGGTCCTGCGCGTGCCGCGACATCCGTTGGTGCTGGCGCGCTTCGGCACCGCCGCGATGTTGCCGGCCACCACGCTGGCTCGGCTCTGGAGGACGGAGGAGGTCAGGGCGCTGTGGGCCGGCGTCGCGGCGCATGCCTGCTATCGCCTCGACCGTCCGATGACCAGCGCCGTCGGGCTGATGCTGATCGTCGCCGGACACGCCAAGGGGTGGGTGGTGGCCGAAGGCGGCTCGCAGGCGATCGCCGACGCGCTGGCCGCCGACATCGAACGCCACGGCGGCAAGATCGAGACCGGTCAGCTCGTGACCTCGGCCGGCGACCTCCCGCCGAGCGATGTGCTGATGCTGGACGTGTCGCCGTCGATCGCCGCCGACATCCTCGGCGATCGGTTGCCGAGCCGGGTCGCCCGCTCCTACCGCCGATTCCGTCACGGCCCCGGCGCCTTCAAGGTCGACTTCGCCGTCGCGGAGGGCGTTCCCTGGACCGCGCCGGCGGCCCGCCAAGCCGGCACGGTCCATCTCGGCGGCGGTCTCGACGAGGTCGTCGCCAACGAGCGAAGCGGTCCACCGCGGGGCGATGCCCGAGCGGCCGTTCGTGCTCGTCGGCCAGCAGTATCTCGCCGACCCCACCCGGTCGGTGGGCAACATCCACCCGGTGTGGACCTACGCGCACGTGCCCTCCGCCTATGCGGGCGACGCGACCGAGGCCATCATCGCCCAGATCGAGCGATTCGCCCCAGGGTTCCGAGAGCGGATCATCGGCACGGCGGTGCGCTCCACCACGGAGATGTCGGTGTACAACGCCAACTACGTCGGTGGCGACATCATCGGCGGGTCGACCTCGCCGGCGCAGCTCCTGTTCAGACCACGATTCGCCGTCGACCCGTACTTCACCGGGATCCCCGGGGTCTATCTGTGTTCGGCATCGACGCCGCCCGGGGCGGGAGCGCACGGAATGTGCGGCGCCAACGCCGCCGATCGCGCCCTGGCACGGTTGGGGCGGGAGCAACTGAGTGCTGACGTTCAGTGACAAGGAGATCGAAATGGGTGAACGGCTCGCCGGAACGGTGGCGGTGGTGACTGGCGCGAGCAGCGGGATCGGCGAGGCGACCACGCGGGAGCTGGCCGCCCATGGCGCCAGCGTGGTGGGAGCAGCGCGGCGCAAGGACCGGCTCGACGCGCTCGTCGGCGAGATCGAGTCCGGTGGCGGCACGGCCCTCGCCATCGAGTGCGACGTCACCGACCAGGCTCAGGCCTCGGCCCTCATCGCGACGACGATCGAGCGCTTCGGGCGCCTCGACACGCTGATCAACAACGCAGGCGTGATGCTGCTCGGCCCGATCGTCGACGCACCGATCGAGGAGTGGGACCGGATGGTGTCGCTCAACGTGCAAGGCCAGCTGTACTGCGCCCACGCCGCCCTGCCCCATCTCCTGGTAGCGGCCGAGGACGGGCCACGACGCGTGGCAGACCTCGTCAACATCAGCTCGGTGGCCGGGCGCGTCGCCCGCCTCGGATCGGGCGTCTACAGCCTCACCAAGCACGGCGTCGGCGCCTTCAGCGAGTCCCTGCGGCAGGAGGTCACCAAGCGCCACGTCCACGTCTCGCTCGTCGAGCCCGGCGCCGTTGCGACCGAGCTGTCTTCTCACGTTCGCGAGGAGGTCCGCACCAGCATGATGCAGCGCTTCGCCGGCGTCGAACGGATGCAGGCCGACGACATCGCCGACGTAATCACCTACATCGTCACCCGTCCGCGCCGGGTCGCCATCAACGAGGTACTGATCCGCCCGACCGAGCAAGAGGGCTGAGCCAGAAGGTCGCCGAGTCGTCGCTGCCACTCCAAACGTTGACCCGCACACGACGGCCGAGTTCTGCAGCGACACCGGAGGCGAGTGCCCGACGGCAGCGGCCGTGGAGTGTCCGAACACCGCGCCCGATATCGCGCGATGCACGTGTCCGGTACCGCCGGTTACTGGCAGTACACGCGTGTGGAGGTCCGAATCGATTGTGGTGTCGGATCCCGGCGCTTTCTTCGCCTTGCGGGCCGCTCGGTCACCCTGCAAGCGGTTCGCCGTCGACCAGTACTTCCGCGCGGTGGGCGTAGAACGAGAGGTAGCCGGCAATGTCGGCGGCAGCGTCGATCGGCGTCTCGTACGCCCACACGATGCCGTCGTGCGTCTCGCCGTCTACCGTCGCTGACCAGTACGAGGCGACTCCCTTGAACGGGCACGTCGTTTCGAACGTCGTCGGTCGCAACAGATCCATGCGGGCGTCGTCCTTCGGCACGTCGTCGCACGCCGGGAGCCCTGTCTCGTCAAGTCGCAGGGCGCGGTCGCTCCGCGCGAGCACTTCGCGACCCAGGCGCACCTCGACGTGCGAGTCAGTCGGCGTGATCGTGACGGTGTGACCAGCGCTCATCGCACCATTCAACCGTGCGTTCGTCTGACGCCGTCGTGCCGACGCGATTCGCTCGACCCGAGCCACGGCTGCCGGGCGACGATCGCCTACGGGCGTCGTCATTCGTCCGGAGTCGGCCCGCACGCCGGTCCCGACTCTTTGGTTGCGGTGATGACGCTGGCAGGCTGTGCAAGTGGCGGTGAGCCTCATCACTGAATGACCTGGGCACGCCGCGTCGCAGGCCCGACGACCAGCAGCGAAGGCTTCGTCAGGGCGCGGTGAGAGGAAGGCCGGGCTGACCTCACCAATCGGGTCCAACGAATCTCGGAGTGTCCGTCCGAGACGTAGGAGTCATACCGCACGACCCCGAAGGGCGCGTTGAGGCACGACCCCCGCAACAGCCTCCGACATCCATGCGTCAGGACTTCGACAGACCGACCGCTGATCATGAGGTCAGCGATGCGCCACCGTCGCGGTGCCGTCCTGTCACGTCACCTCGTCGCCGAGTAGAGATGGGAACCGATACCGTCGTCGAAGCTGCACCCAGCGGCACGCCGAGCCTGTCCGCCGTCGCCAGGCTCGTGCGTCGGGTCGGTGATCTCGAGGTGCCTGCGCCGGGGACCTGGCCCGTGCTGCCAGCCTCCCACGTCGCGATCGCCACCGTGGGTCGCGGCGACCGTCCGATTCCCATGCGCATCGTCGGTGGCGCACTCGATGTCCACGAGACCCCGGAGCGCAGCACGAACTCACTCGAGCTGCGCAGTCCTGCTGCGATGACGTTCGTCGGACGCTCGACGACGGTCGAAACGAATCAGCACGGGATGTCGCGGTGGTCTTCGCCGGCCACTGTCACACGAAGCGGGGACTGAACCGATGCAGGTCTCCGTCACCTATCACGGCGTTTACCGCACGACCGGGTGCACCTGGGCATGGTTCTCCGGCACCGGTGCTGCTCATCCCGCTAGGGCAGGCGCTCCTGGCTGCGTCCGTGGTCCAGGGCCGGACGACGCCTCGTCGTCGTGAACCTCCTGCTCAACGGCCCCGAAACACCCGCAACCATCATAGGAGGTCTCAGGTCCCGGTCGATCGGGTCTCTTGACGGGTGAGTCCGGGTGACCTCGACGCTCACGAGCCTCACCTTCACAGGCGACCCACGAATGGATCGCCAAACGATGTCAAATCGCTGCCCACACTCGCTCGCGGCGACGGTCGACAAGTACCTCGATGCCCTGACCGAGGCCGATGTCCCGACGCGACGTGCGGGGGGGGGGGGGGGGGGGGGGGGGGGGGGGGGGGGGGGGGGGGGGGGGGGGGGGGGGGGGGGGGGGGGGGGGGGGGGGGGGGGGGGGGGGGGGGGGGGGGGGGGGGGGGGGGGGGGGGGGGGGGGGGGGGGGGGGGGGGGGGGGGGGGGGGGGGGGGGGGGGGGGGGGGGGGGGGGGGGGGGGGGGGGGGGGGGGGGGGACTGACCTCTACGCTGTCGCAGCCCGAAGCCGCCCCCGTCTCCCCGGACAGCGGGACGGCCGCGATGATCGAGTTGCTCGGCTGGCTCGGATCAGCCCTGATCGTCGCCTCCCTCACCCGCACACGGCCCCGTCACCTTCCGCCTGCTCAACCTCGCCTCGGCACTCGTTCTGCTCGTCTTCAAACTTGCCATCGGGCTGTGGTCGATGGTCGTGCTCAACGTCACCATCCTCGTCGTCAGCGGGTGGCAACTCCTACGGTTGGCCCGCACCGGCGACGACGGCCGTCGCCACCACGAAGCGCTGCCAACTCGAACGATCGACCACCGGGACCACCCGAGCTCCGTAGCGCTTGGCGATCAACGAACACGACAGAGAAATCTCACTCCGCAACCGACAAGCCCGGCGACCACACACGTGGTACGGGCGACATAGACCGACAGGCCGTGTCAGTGGTGTGGGGGTCGTGCGGCGACAGCGTCGGCGCACATCCTGGACCTCGAGGCGACCATCACCAC
>CAVSZO010000047.1:0-39492 GCA_963732335.1 Ilumatobacteraceae bacterium
ACGGGGCGGACGTCGTAGTGCCCCGTGGGAGGCTGCTGTCGATGTCATCGACTGGCGACGGCTGACGGAGGGCGCGGGAGATCGGATCGAGGGGAGGGTTTCGGCGATGACGCGGAGCGGTTCATGTTCGGCGCGTTGTCCGGCCCTATCTGCCTTGGGGCTCGGGGGCGATGCGGCCCGCCGGCCTCGTCGAGGTGTGCAACGACATTGTGCTCAACGATCGCGGCCGTATCGTCGAGCTCGGCGGTGGGATAGCACGGTGCTGTTGGCTGGCCTGCTCGGTCAGTTGAGCGCCTCCGGTGAACGCCGGTTGGCGGCGGTCGAGCACGACGGCCGATGGGCACGTTCGGTTGTCAGCCAGCTGGTCCGCGAGGGTGTCGGTGGCCACGTCGTGGTCGTCGATGCACCGTTGCGTGCACGCACTGCGGTTGACGGGGGCTGGACATGGTCGACGTCGCTGCGGTCGACGCCGGCCTCGACGCGGCGATGGGCGGTGACGCCATCGACCTGCTGGTCGTGGACGGTCCGCCAGCGTTCGCGGTCGGACAAGCCCTCGCCCGTTATCCGGGCCTGCGATGCTCCGGGAACGGCTCGACGGGTGCGACCGTGGTGCTCGACGACGTCGAACGTCCCGGCGAGCAGGAGGTGCTGCGGCGGTGGGAGGACGAGTTCGGCCTCGTCTTCCGTCGTGAGGAGCGCTACGCCGGTGTCGCGATCGCGATCCGTCGGGTGAGGGCCGCGCCCTCGTCCCGATCGTGATGGTGCGGAGGCGATCGGGTCGACTCCAGGAACGACGGCGGATTCGTAGCTGCTGACGTGACTCCGATGACCTCGCCTCCCGGCTCGCCTGCGAAATCGCCGCAGCCCACGAGGGCACCGCGACCTCACGTTCGCGTCGGTCGTGCCGTTACCGAGAAGGTCGAGCTCGGGGGTACGGCGGAGTACATCGCGTTGATGACTTCCGCCCTCGCCGCACGGGAGGCGTCCGCTCCACCTGGTGTGCGGCGTCGTGTCCGGCAATGCCTCCCGAACTCGAATCGGTCCACGTCGTTGAAGGGCTCTTTCCGTCGGACTCGACGAGACACCGGTGAGGCGATGGCGAAAGTGATCGCCGAGACTGATCCCGACCTCATTTACTTCGCACAACGTCTTCAACCCCGCCCCGGTGGAGGCGGTCGCCCGAATCGAGGGTCAGGGGATGATGATGTGGTATGTGCACGACCACTACTTGACGTGTCTCAGCGAGCTGCGCTGGCGCCACGACGTTGGCAGTTGTCCGCAGCGTCTCGGTCACGACTGTCTGATCGCCATCGAAGACCGGCAGTGTGTCCTGCGACACCCCGAACCACGTACGGCGTAGCGGACGTCGAGCGACGCATCGCCTTGAGCCGATCGCTGGAGGCGCCGACGCGATGGTCGTGGTCAGCGACCACATGCGGGCCCTCCTGCACGACGCCCAGCCCCGCCTCGCACACGCCTCCACTTGCTGTCTAGTCCGATCCGCGACCTCAGCAAATCCGCCTCCGTCTCCGGACCAGACCCGAGGATCCGGCGGTCGTCGTCTACGCCGGACGGATTACCGCCGAGAAGGGCCTCGCCGTCGTGATCGAGGCCCTCGGCGCCACTGAGCACGATGCCCCGTCGAGCTTCGCATCCCGGTGTAGTCGAAGACCAGCGCTACTGGTCACACTGCCAACAGCTTCAAGCCGCCGCAATGGCGAAGAGACCTGACCTGACGATCACCTACCTCAGCCATCTCGATTACGACGCGACCGACGAACAGTTCCGTCAGTCGGACATCGTCACCGTCCTCGCAATGGCCAGAACCTCGGCGCCGTCGCCCTCGAAGCGATGTCCGCTGGCGCCGCTGTCATCGCATCGAGTGTCGGTGGACTCAACGACACGATCGTCCATGACCTCAACGGGGTTCACGCCGATCCCGGCGACGTCGAGTCGTGGGTAGAGCACTCACCACGCTGCTCCAGCGCCCCGAGCTCGCCCGCCGGCTCGGTCACCAAGCCCACCGCGACTTCGCCAGCATCGCCATCGACGAACATCTCAAGGATCTCGACGATCTCGTCGCGACCCATCGCACGGCCACTCGGCCAACCCCCAGCCAGAGGTTTCGCACGCTGACCGTTCACACCTGTACCCGGCGATGCAACGTGCCCCAGGGAGACTTCGGGTATTGGTCGGCCGGACCAGGATAGATTTGGCCGGTGACGAACGTTACGAGTCTGGCCTCCCGGCGTGGGGCAGGGCCGGCGGAGGACGTGTTGGCGAGCTGTGAGCCGTTGCAGATCACCGACCGGCGGCGGTCTCGTGTGTTGGTTCATGCACGGCTGCGCCAGCTGATCCTCGACGGCACGCTGCCGGCCGGCACCGCGCTCTCCCAGCTGCAGCTCTCCGAGGCCCTGGGGGTCAGCCGCACGCCGCTCCGCGAGGCGATGCGCATGCTGCAGGAAGAAGGGCTGATCGATGCCGAGCCGAACCAACGGCCACGGATCACAGGCTTCGATTCGAGCGACCTGGAGTCCGTGTACTCCACCCGGATCCTGCTCGAGTCCTTTGCCGTGGCGCTCACCATTCCCACGTTGACCGCCGAGGACATCCGCAAGGCCGAGGAAGCACTGGGCGAGATGCGCAACGCCACCCAGCACAAAGACTTCGCAGGATGGCGCCACGCCCATCGCCAGTTTCACCGAGTCCTCGTTCAGGGTGCCGGCGATCAAACAACCCAGCTGATCGAACTGCAGGCTGAGAAGGCAGAGCGTTATCTCCGCTTCTACCAACTTCGCGATACCCACTCATGGTGGAGCCGTGACACTGCGGCGGAGCATCGCGACCTGCTGGCGACGATCAAGCGCGACCAGAAGGGCAGCGGCCGGGACAGCGTCGCCGCGGTCGCCCGCCACTTGGCGCGCACCGCACTCTGGGTCATCGCTGAGGCCGAGCCTGAACGCGACCCTCTGCCCATCAGGCTGGCGCTGCAGATGGCGCTCTCGACAGCGACCAGCGATCCACAGACGTGGTCACGTCCGACGTCGAGCCGGAGCTGAATCCCAGTCAACGGGTGTGCAGCCGACAAGTCGGCGGAGAATCGTCAGTCCACCGTCAGCACGACTCGACCGACATTCATGCCGCCCTCGATGCGGCGATGAGCATCGGCGACCTTGTCGAGCGGGAAGACTTCGTCGACGACCGGCCGCAGACCCTGCTGGATCTGTTCCCAACAGCGCTCCGTGCTCTCGCGGTTGGCCGTACGGACACCCATGATGGTCTGGTTCTTCTCGTAGAACGTGCGGGCGTTGAACGACACGCGGCCGCCGAACATCGCACCTGATGTGACGATGCGCCCCCGATTGCCGACGGCTTCGACCGTCTGTTCCCAGAGCGTCGGATCACCGACGTTGATGATGGCGACGTCGGCACCTTTCCCGTCGGTTGCCCTCTTGACAGCGTCGGAGAAGTCCGCCTCGCTCGGATCGAGGACGGCATCGGCACCGAGCTCGGCCAAGCGCTCGCGCTTCCATGCCTGCCGAGACGTTGCGATGACGCGGCACCCCCGGTGCTGAGCAGTGCGCAGCGCCATCGAGCCGGACGCGGAAGCGGCGGCCTGAACGAGGACCCACTCCCCCTCCTTGGCGTCGGCGAGATCGAGTTGATGCTGGGCGAGTGGTCCGTTGACGATCATCGCCGACGCTTCGACGTGGCTCAGCCCGGCCGGCAGGGGTCGCAGGTTGGCGACGGGGACGACCGAGTACTCGGCGTAGGCGCCCGGCGTCGTGACCCCGATGACACCGAGTTCGAGACACGCCTCCTCCCGTCCGGCGCGGCAGTTGGCGCACGCCCCACAGGTGATCCGGTTGGAGACGACGACCTGATCGCCCACAGCCACACCCGCGTCGGCGTCGGCACCGAGGGTGGCGACCTCGCCGGCGTGCTCGGATCCCAACACGTGCGGGAACGAGTAGCGGGCGAAGGCCACCTGGCCTCGGCGATTGGCGATGTCGAGGAAGCCGTTGACAGACACGGCCAGGACCCGCACGAGCGCCTCGCCACGCCCCGGCTCCGGGACGGGGAGGTCGGCGAGTTGCAGGACCTCCGGACCACCGTGCTCATGAATGACGATCGCGCGCATCGTTGATCCCCATCGTCAGCCGCCGATCGGCGGACCCGCTGTGACCTGTTGCTTAGATGCAACCGCCTGCAGTGCATACACTATCGGTGTCGCGAGCGGCCGGATGCAGCGCGTTTCATCTCGTCGGGCCGACTCAGCGTGACGTCGAAGGGAGCGAGACGTGCGTGTCATTGCGATCGAAGAGCACTTCGTGACTGAACAGGGGTTCGCGCTCACGGAGCGGCTCGGCCGAGTTGGTGCTCCCATCAAGATGTGGGCAGAGCAGCTGGGGGATTTGGGTGATCGCCGCCTCGCGGACATGGATGCCGCCGGGATCGACGTGCAGGTTCTCTCCACGCCCGCGATCGGTGTCGAGGAGCTCGATCCCGCTGAGTCGGTGAGGATGGCGAAAGAGCTGAACGACGTCCTGGCCAAGGCGGTCGCGGATCACCCTGATCGCTTCGCGGGTTTCGCTGTCCTGCCCATCCTCGACGCCGCCGCCGCAACGGACGAACTCGACCGTGCGGTCACCCAGCTCGGCTTCAAGGGCGCCCTGATCAACGGCCACACACGCGGTCGTTTCCTCGACGACCAGGGATTCTGGCCGATCTTCGAGCGGGCCGAGGGTCTCGAGGTGCCGATCTACTTGCATCCCACCCCGCCTCCACCGCAGGTGCGGGAGGCCTATTACTCGGGACTCCCGGGCATCGTGGGGAACGTCCTTGCTCTCGCAGGCTGGGGATGGCATTGCGAGACCGGGCTGCATGCGCTCCGCCTGGTACTCGGCGGGGTCTTCGACCGCTTCCCGAGACTTCAGGTGATCATCGGCCACATGGGTGAGAACATTCCCTTCTCATTGGCGCGGGCCGATGACGTCCTCACACCGTTCTCTGGACATCTGCAACGGAGCGTCGCCGACTACTTCCACGACAACTTCTACATCACGACCAGCGGTTACTTCACGTTCGCGCCGCTGTTGTGCGCGCTCATGGTCCTCGGAGCCGATCGGATCATCTTCTCTGTCGACTATCCCTTCAGTGACAACGTTGAAGGTCGCGCGTTCCTCGACTCGGCACCGATCAACCCAGCCGATCGCGAGAAGATCGCCCACGGCAACGTCGAACGACTACTCCGCATGTGACGTCGTCGCGGCACGATCGTGCCGACGCCTGCGCTAGGGCAGCGACTCCACCGGTCCCACGAGCTTCGCGTAGGCGTCCCGCATGTTGAAGAAGTCCTGCTCCTCGAAGCGCGGGATTGGTTCGCCCGAGAGGGTCGCCGGTACGGCGTCGAGGTGCAGATGCCATGCCCCGAGCATGGCGTGCACGTGCCAGGACGTGTCTTCTGGGAGGGAATGCGTCAGGAGCAGCTTCGAGCCGTCGCCGTCGGGACGGACCTCCCATCGCATGGTGGTGCCGAAGAAGTCGGGAATGTGCCTCCAGGCCGGAACGTCCCAAGTCAGCTCGAGGACCTCGAGCGGCACGACGCGGATGACCTTCCCGTACACGGTTGCCGGGCCTTTGGGGTGGATCTGGATGACGACGTTGCCGCCCTCGGTGAGCTCCAGCTCATCGACCGGTCCGCCGAGCCATCCCTCGAGGAGGTCGGGCTCGGTCACCGCGGCCCACAGCCGCTCGACGGGCGCGTCGAAGTGCCGCTCGAAGTGCACGTCGTATCGCCCGTCACTCCTCGTCACGGTCCCGTCAAGGCGCGTATCCATTCCGTCTCCTTCGCTGGAACATGATTCATACCAGCCTAAAGTGTGTACACCTTCGAGGCCAAGTGGGCCAAGCACAGTTAGTTGGCCGTGGATCCCTATCGGATGGATCATCGATGATCAGCTCCCGCACACGGGTGGGCTCGATCTTGAGGATCACCCGCGGGCCGAGGTGGTGGAGCGGATACGGACCCCCGTAGTAGATCTGCGACAGCGCCTCGACGTGGCTCCTCGCGCCTTCGCTCGTGATCTCGACGACGCGTCCTCGAAGCTGCACGTGGGCGGCCGGGTGGGCGGGGCTCGACACCGTCATCGCCACTCGGTCATCGCGCCGAACGTTCTTGACCTTCTGGTTCCCGTCAACGGTGTTGACGAGAACGTGTCGCCCATCCGTGTCGACCCACACCAGGGTGACCTGGGGCGATCCGTCCGGCATGATCGTGGCGAGATGGCCGTACGACCTCTGCTTGAGGATCTGTTGAAACCCCTCTGACAACGCAACACCCATCGTTGAGCTCACCATCCCCTCGTGTGACGGCGAATCAGCGGAAGGCCGCGAGATTCCGGGCGGCCCAATCGTCGAAGGTCTGCGCCGGGCGCCCAGTGATCTGCTCGACGGCCTTGCTCGGCGTCGCGCCAGAGCCCTTCGACTTGACCTCGATCATGTCGAGGCGGGCATTGGCGATCACTGGTGGCTGCCCAGCAGCCACCATCCTCTCGAAGGCGGCGTCGCGAGGGACCTCCACGCACGACAATGTGATGCCGAGCATCTCACCGAGCCGGTGGACACGCGCCCTGCTGGTGAGGACCTCGGGCCCGGTGAGCACCAGATCTTCGCGGTCGTCGGGGCGGCGGCCTGTGAGGCATCGGACGGCGACGGTAGCCACGTCGATCGGATCAATGGGAGCACTCGGCGCGTCGGCGAACGGAACGAAGACCTTGCCGGTGGCCTTGATCGTCTCCGCCCACCACAGCGCGGTCGTCATCAACTCCCCGCATCGCAGGAACGTGCGCGGCATGCCCACGCGGTCGATCGCCTGCTCTCCCGAGCGATGCCATGCTGTGACCGGATCGGAGTCACCAGCCTCGACACCGGCGATGGAGATCTTGACGATCCGACTCGCGCCGGCTGCTGCCGCGGTGGTTGCGACGTTCGCATCCTGCAGCCCGGTCGCCGGCCCGTACGACGAGAGGAAGACCGTGTCGACGCCCTCCATCGCAGGCACGAGCGTCTCGACCGCATCGAAGTCGCCGGCGACGACTTCGACCGCGGCAGGCAACCCGGCGCGCTCGGGATCTCGCGTCAGCGCGCGCACTTCCTGGCCTTCGTCGAGGAGCATCGTGACGACGTGCCGGCCGATGTTGCCGGTGGCGCCGGTGACCAGGATCATCTGCCGTGGACTCTTTCGCTCTGTTGTGCCGCGACTGCCGCCACAGCCAAAGTGCGCGCAGTTTAGTAACGTGTCGAGCATCGCTGAGCACGCTTCGAGGAGGCTCGGATGACATCGTTGCTGCCGTACATCTGCGCTGTCCGCGCCGCCGACGCGATCGAGTTCTACGCCGAGGCGTTCGGCGCCGAGGAGCTGTACCGGCTCACGCTGCCCGACGGGCGCATCCCCCACGCCGAGATCAAGATCGGCGACTCGTTGCTGATGGTGTGCGACGAGGTTCCCAACGAGGGCGTGTTCGGGCCGAAGAAGCTCGGTGGCGTGTGCGCCCAATTCACCATCGACGTCGCCGATGTCGACGCGCTCGACGCCTTGTGGGCCCGCGCCACCGCCACCGGTGCCGAGATCGAACGGGAGCTCGGCGACCGCTTCTACGGTCGACGTTCTGGCGTCCTGCGTGATCCGTTCGGACACCGATGGACGATCTCGACCGTCATCGAGGAGGTATCGCCGGCGGAGATGCAGCGCCTTCTGTCGAGGGAGATGCAACTTCGCATGCCACGAGAGCGACGCCGCACGACGCACATGGACGAGTAGATTGCCAGGCTTCACGTCAACAGGTAGCTGGTTTCGATCTCGTCGATCCGGTCGAGCAGATCAGTACTCGGCCCGGACATGACGATCCGGCCGTGGCTCAGGATGTAGGCACGAGCCGCAAAGTGCAGGGCATGGACCACCTGTTGCTCCACGAGCACCACGGCAGTACCCCGGTCCGCAGCTGCAGCGAGCGCATCCAACAGTCTGTGCAGGACCTCAGGCGCCAGACCGAGTGAGAACTCGTCAGCGAGGACCACCTTGGGTTCGCAGGCCAGGGCTCGGGCCAGGGCGAGGATCTTCTGTTCGCCGCCGGACAACAGCCCGGCCCGTCGCCTCATGAGGGCGCGTAACTCAGGGAACAACTCGAGGGCTCGCTCCATCGGGCCCCTGCCGATGCGGAGGTTGTCGGCCGTCGACAGGGTCGTGATGACACCACGATCTCCAAGCACGTATGCCATGCCTTGACGGGCACGAACATGCAGCGGCGCTCGACACACCCGGCCGAGCCACGACACGCTGCCGGCCATCGGCTCGAGCAGGCCGGCGAGCGCCATCAACGTCGTCGATTTCCCCGAGGCGTTCGCTCCGAGGATCGCCACTACCTCGCCGGGAGCGATCTCGAGGTCGATTTCCTCGATGGCTGGGACGTGTCCGTATCCGGCGGCCAATCCTTCGGCGACGAGAAGTGGCACTTGCTCCGATCCAACCGTCTGATTCGGTGCGCTGCTCGTCATCGCGTCACCTCGTTCGCTCGGGGTGATCTGACCAGATCAGGCCCAGCCGGTGCGGACCCGGCGGTCGCATCAGCGCGCCCAGATCGGCCGCGCCTGACTTCCTCGACGTCGCCCAGGTAGGCCGCAACGACCGCCGGGTCGTGGCGCACTGTCTCGGGCGATCCAAAGGCGATTTGCCTGCCGAAGTCGAGCGCCATGACGGAGTCGCACGCGGTCATGACGAAGCGGATGTCGTGTTCGATCACGAGAATGCCCATCCCCCAGTCGGAGGAGAGTCGCCGCACGAGCGTGGCAAGCTCGATGGAGCTCCACTCCACGAGGCCTGAGGCGGGTTCGTCGAGGAGAATGACCGAAGGCGACGTGGCGACGGACCGGGCGATGGCGACGAGACGGCGTTGCCCGTAGGAGAGCTCGGTCGGGAGGCGGCCGAGGAGCGGCCCGATGTTGAACTCGTCGATGCAAGCCAGCGCCGCCTCGGAGAGCGGAAGGTGCTTGGGGTAGACGATGTCCGTGAAGTAGGGGAGGGCCCCGCCCGGGTCGCACGCGGTCCGCAGGTTTTCGGCGACGGTCAGGTCCTCGAACAGCTCCAGGCTCTGGAACGATCGCGTCAGCCCGGCCCGCGCACGTCTGTGGGGCGGCAAGCGGTCGATTCGCCGGCCGTCGAGAAGTACCTGGCCGGTGTAGCCGACGAAACCGGTGGCCGCGTCCACGAGCGTCGTCTTGCCGGCCCCGTTGGGGCCGATCAGCCCGACGATCTGTCCGGGCTCGATCGTCAAGCTGATGTCGCGGACGGCGGTGATGCCGCCGTAACTGACCGTGAGGTCGCGTATCTCGAGGCGACGAGGTGTGACGGTGTGCCTTCTCACGCCCCGAGCGGCCGTCGTGATCTCCTCGATCTCCCCCGCCGCGGTGTGGCCACCAAGCCGTCGAGCGACGGTCAGCGCCGGCCCGGGCTGCCCTTGCCGTTCCGACCGGGCCGTGATCTTCGCGCCGATGGCGCGCCCTGCGCGCATGAACGTGTTGGCGGCTCCGTCCTGGTGGCGCATGATCATGAGAAGGACGAATGCGCCCCCGACGAACGCGAGCCACTCACTGGGAACGCCCAGCACGTCGCTGACGAACCTGGCGCCTAGCGATCCTGGCAGCCACAGGGCGCCGATGACGGGGCCCAGGACGTACCCGATGCCGCCGATCACCGCGGTCGTGAGGACCGTGATCGACCTGGCAGGGAAGATGAACTCGTAGACGATCGGCGACGTCTTGAAGAAGAGGAGGACGCCGCCGAGCGCCGCGATCGCCGACGACAGGCCGAACGCATAGACCTTCACGGCCCACGCGCTGATGCCCACGGCGGCCGCCGCACGCTCGTTCGCCCGTACCGCGATGAGTCGCCGGCCGGCTCGGCCGCGGCGGACGTTCGCAACCGCTACTGCAACCAGCGCGAACACGACGAGCAGGAAGGCGGCGTATCGCCCTTGGTGCCTGATCGGGTCGATGTCGATGCCGAAGATCGAGCGCTCGCCGACCTCGAGCCCAGTGCGACCTCCGGTCAACGGGACATTGGCAAAGATCATCCGATGCAGGGCTGTTGCCAGCCCGAACGTGATGATGGCCAATCTCACGCCCCGGACTCGAACCGCCGGGAGGGCGAAGACGACTCCGAGCCCAACCCCTGCCAGCATCGCCAGAACTGTGGCGACCTCGAAGGGCATCCCCGTGTCGACGATGAGACGCGCCGCGACCCACGCCCCGAATCCCGCCAGGGCGAACTGGGCGAGGGAGATCTGCCCGGCGTAGCCGACGATCACGACGGCGGACAGCAGGATCACCGCCAACCCCATCGTGCTGACGACCGCACCCTGCCAGGAGGGGGAGTCGATCTGGAGGATCAGCGCGGCGAGGACGATCGTCAGGGGAACGATGACGCCGGGGCGGATGCGTCCAGCCCCGATCTTGGGAAGGCGTTCTTGGACGTATCCGCGGACCGGCAACGCCTGCCCGCTGATCGTCATCACCACGATGATGACGAGGAACGGCACGGTGTCGACGAGGCCAGCGAGGTCGACCTGTTCGGGGAGACCGAGCTCCTGGAGAAAGCGCGTCATCTCGCTCCTGAGGACACCGAGTGCCATTCCCGCCGCCAGCGTGATCGGCAGTGACCGGAATCCGCCGACGAGCGCAGCAGCCAGCGAGGCGAGCAGCACGTTGGTGAGGGCGCCGACATTGAGGCCGATGATCGGCGACATCAGGATTCCGGCCGCGCCACCAAGCGCGCAACCCAGACCCCAGTTGACAGCGGCGATCAAGTTCGGCGACCAACCCAGCGACGAGGCAACCTCCTGGCTCTCGGCGACGGCCGTCGTGGCCCGCCCGAAATTGGTCCAGCGGTACATGGCCCAGAGCACAGCCGTCAGGACGACGGCGATGGCCGCGAGCCACAGGCGATCCTGGGGGATCACGATGCCCCCGCCGAATGGCTCCACCCTGCCGTCGGGCAACGGGGTCAGGACCAGCCAGAGGTCGTTGCCGTACACCTGGCCCAGGTACGACTGCACCATCACGAAGACGCCGAGCGTCGCCACAGTGCGGGCCAGAGCTGAGGCCCGCCGCAGTACCTGCATCACGACGAGCTGCGTGACGACCCCGATCGCTGCTGCGAGCAGCACCCCCACCGCGAACGCGGCGAGGAATGGCCAGTTCTTGTGTTCGTGCAGCTCCCGCCAGGTGACGAAGGCAGCCGCGCTGGCGATTGCGCCCTGGGCGAAATTGACGACCCCGGACCCGCGGTAGATCACGACGATCCCGATCGCCGACAGGGAATATGCCGCGCCGGTGCCTACCCCCAGCAGCGCGAACTGGAGAACTTCATCCACGCGTCAGCCCTTGCCAACGCGTGGCAGGCGTTGACCGGACACGTGTCCGGGCACTCTCAGGCCGGAGCACGGACTCCTCAACAATCGCTCAAGCGGGAGGTCACCGGCAGGACCACCCTCAGTTCCTGGCGGACCACCCTCGGTTCCCGGCGGACCACCACCGTCCGTCCCCGGCGGACCACCACCGTCCGTCCCCGGCGGACCACCACCCTCCTCGCCGGCTGGCGCCTCGAACGAGAGCATCAGGTCGGTCATGTCGCGGAACTCACAGCCCTCGTCGAGGCACTGGTAGGTGCCGTCCTGGATCGTCAGCATCACGACGAACGGGTTGAAGATCCGCGTGGCTTCCCCGCCGCCAGGTACCTGCACCGGGATGTTGTCCACGAACTGCACCGGCTCGGTGAAGCCACCGGTCTCGAAGCTCTCGCCAGAGTTCATGTGCTCGACGAGGGCCGATCCGTCGAGCCCGTCGAGAGAATCCATGGATGCGAGGATGTTCTCGAACGCCTTGTACGCCACCCAGGTGATCTGGAAGTTGAAGTTGTCCGTGAACTGGACGACGTCGGGATCCGATGCGTACTGCTCCACCGCCTCCTCGGCCTCGGCCCAGATCGGTTCGCCGGCCGCCGGGAACCACGACGCGGACGTGCCGCCCTCCGCCGGGGAGTCAGCGCCTCCTGTCGCCTCGACGGACTGTGGCGTGACGGCGTCCGGGTAGAAGGCGAGGGGCACCTCGACGCCAAGCTCCTGGGCGGCTCGGACAGTGAGTGCTCCCTGTTCGGGAGACATGCCGAACATCATGCAGTCGACGCCGTCGGAGGCCGTGGCCACGGCCGGAAGGAGGTCGGTTTCGTCGAAGCCCACCGGAGCGACTGGCCCGACCTGGCCGCCTTCCGTCGCCAGACCGTGGGCGAAGTACGCCTGCGCTTCCTCCCCTGGCCCGGCGACCCAGCGGATCACACCGGCTGTCGCGCACCCTTGACTCCCGACTTCCTGACCGATTGCCATCCACTCGGTGATCGAGCCGCCGACCACGGGATACGACATTGCACTGGACTCCACGCCCCCGCCAAGCAGTCCTAGGCCGATCCACGGGATGCCGGCCTCCTCGAGGGTCGGCAGGATCTCGAACGAGCCCTGGATGCTGTAGCCGCCCACGAGCGCGGCGACGCCCGCCTCGACGGCCTCGTTGGCACACTCCCGACCGCCCTCGGGGCTGTCCTGGTCGTTGCAGAAGATCACCTCGAGCGGCTGGCCATCCGGCCCGAGACCGCCGTTGGCGTTGATCCACCCCTCGTATGCCAAGGCGGTCTGCTCGATCGATGTGGTCGCGCCTTCGGCCGTGCCGAGCGTGCCGATCGTCATCACCGTGATTGGCTCGCCCGCTGGCTCCTCGCTCTCGGCGACGCCCTCCAGAGCGCCAGCAGCGCCGGCGGCTCCCACGAGAGGGATCGCGCCGACCACCAACAATGCACTGATCGACGTACCCCAGCTACGTCGCTCCCGCTTCTTCACGTTCGCCCCCTAATAAGTGTCACTGCAAGAGATGTGCGGAACGGCGCGATCAGCCTGTGACGCGTGGATCGTGAGTCCATCGATGGCGACATCAGGCCAGGACGGCCTCCACATCGAGGCGCAGATCGACACGATTGCCGACCAATACGCGACCTCCGGCCAAGGGCACGTTCCACTCGAGCCCAAAATCTCGTCTGTCGAAGCTCGTCGTGGCCTCGAATCCCATCTTGCGCGCACCGCCCACCATGGGCGGCAACGTCAGGGCGCCGCCGAAGACAGCATCGAGGACGACCTCCCGAGTCGTGTCCTTGATGGTCAGGTCGCCGGCGACCTGCCAAAGATCTCCATCGACGTGCCGGACACCGGTGCTCCTGAAGTGGAGCGTCTTGAACTTGTCGACCTCGAGGAAGTTTTCACTCTTCAATCCGGCGACAGCCGCTGGGTTCGGCATCGCGATGCTGTCTGCGTCGATGGTCACCTCGACCCAAGATTCCTCCGGTTGCTCGGCGATGTGGAACTCGCCCGAGAACGCGGTGAACCAGCCGCGTAGTCGCGTGAGCGCCATGTGTCCACAGTCGAAGGCGAGGATGGAGTGGCCGGCGTCGATCTCCCAAGCTCCCGGAACGGGAAGCGTCAGGCCGTTGACCTCACGCACGATCGGTGGTGCATTTTCCGTAGCCGCCGTCTCACTCATCGCTGAGCTCCCCCACGCAGTCAAACGACGCGCAACTCGCCACGCCTCCGCAGATTGCGGACCTCGCGAGGACGATAGTGTATCCAGTTAGGCCAGTCAACGCCCGACGGTTCGTCGTCGATCAGGCTCGAGCGCCGTTCTTCACGTAGCTGTCGATCACCCGCTCGTAGTGGCGGTTGTTGTGCTCCTGCCGGTTCAGCCGGTGGCCGGCGAACCCGTCCTGATACAGCCCACGCTGGATCCGTGGATACATGGCGAAGTCCTGCAGGAACTCGACGGGGATCCGATCCTGGTTGCTCCTCCAGTCGGTGATGAGCTCCCGTTCCGGTGTCGGCGCCTGCCCCTCTGGGAAGAGGAACAGGGAACGAATGTCGAAGATGCAGGTGTCCGGATCCATGCCGTTGGGTCGCATGCGCAGGTTCAGGTAGCTGTTGCCGGCGAGGGGTCCGGTCGTGTTGGGGAAGTGCATGAACTCCCACACGAACCCGAACATGTCCTCGTCCTCGAGGTGCGACAGGTCGATTCCCACGGCGTCACAGGCATGTCGACGTAGCCACACCAGGAATTCGGCTCCGTCGAGATCAAGCTCGTAGGGCAGCTCCTTCAGATTGTCGAAGTATTCGAGCTCGTACGGCGCCACCCGACGCTGCACGTACATGTGGCGCAACGCTTTGCCGATGAACTCTCGAGGATCGCCCGGCATGTCCTTGATGTTGACCATGGGCAGCCCCGCTGTCGGGTGCCAGTCGAGTTGGAAGAACAAGGTGTGCCGTTCGAAGTGCCGGTACTGGAACATGTGCATGATCCGATTCGGGGGGATCTTTCCTGGGTCCTGACCAGCTTGCCGGCCCCCGGCTCCGGACGCGACGCCGCCGACCTTGTTCATGTCGATGATGTGCGTCGTCCATGCGTGATACGCCTCGTTGAACTGCTCGAGCGCCATCTTCCAGTTGGCATCGACGATGATCGTGGTGTGGTGGAGCGTCCGCATCTTGTCGATGTTGAAGCGCGCGGTCGCGTCGGGGATCGGGCCGAGCCACTCCCGGAGTGAGATGCAGTTCGGATCCATGTTGATGTAGACGAACCCGTTGCACGTGTCGACCTGGACGGGGCGGAGGTTGATCGAGTCCTTGTCGAGCGCGCCGGGCGCGAAGTCAGACCTGCCGGTGACGAAGTGGTTGGTCCCGTCGAGGTTGTAGGACCAGCCGTGGAA
Source organism: Ilumatobacteraceae bacterium (assembly GCA_963732335.1). GTDB lineage: Bacteria > Actinomycetota > Acidimicrobiia > Acidimicrobiales > Ilumatobacteraceae > Desertimonas. Next base: position 14,852 of record CAVSZO010000047.1, read on the forward strand.
CGGGCACTGGATCTTTCCTTCGTTGCCAGGGGAGCACGGCAAATCGCGGACGTTGCCCTCCCCTTCGATCAGCAGCGTCCCACGGTGCATGCAGGTGTTGTGGAACGCTCGGATCTCCCCGCCCTCGTCCCGAAGGACGATGATCGAGCGTCTGCCGATCGTGTACTCGTGGAAGTCGCCGGGCTCGGGGATGTCCTCCTCGCGGCAAGCCTGCTGCCACACGTAGGGCCAGAGCCGCTCGTACTCGAGTTCCAGCCACTCTCGGGACGTGTAGCGCTCGGACGACAGGAGCTCGGTCTCCTGGTACTGCTCCTCGTCCTCCGGTAGTACCTCGTCTCGTAGATCTACCATGCGATGGACCTCCAAACGGCGGCGACGTGCACCGCGAGGCCGCCGCCATCCCGTGCTGCGGCGAAAAATTGTAGTGTATACAGATCTGAAGGGTCAAGAGATGCACGGACAGGGGGATCGCCATGAGCGCAACCGGCACCTGGGAGCTCCACATCAAGCAGCCAGTTGGCAATTCGAACGCGATCGTGGAATTGACTGAGAACGACGGAGCGCTCACGGGAACGGCGACAATCGACGACAATGATCCGGCACCGTTGTACGAGGGCACCGTCGACGGCAACGACCTCTCCTGGCGGGTCGACATCACGAAGCCCTTCAAGCTGAAGATCCTCTTCACGATGATCCGCGACGGCGACACGATCACCGGCAGGGGAAAGGCCGGACGTTGGCCCGCATCCAAGATCACGGGCAAGCGGGTCTCGTGACCGCAGCGCCGTCGTGCGTATGTCAAGTCACGCGGACGCGTTGTCGGCAGCCACTCGCCGCATGGCGTTGAGCGTCGCCTCGACGGCCTTGAGATAGTCCCCGGTCATCGAGTCGGCATACGCCTGCTCCTCGGGCGAACCTCCTTCGACCCCCGCGACGACGAGGGCGAAGCTGAAGCGAAGCCGGAGATCGTCGTCGGGACCCTCGATCTCGTTGGCGATCGTGCCCAGGACGGGGCCGGCGATGCGGGTGAACACGACCCGGTGCGGTTCCTCCAGCGTGATCCGTTCCGTGAACGGCTGGCCGCGGAACTCGATCTCGCGGTCGAACACGTTGTCGTCGTGCCGCGCGACGACCTCGCAGGCGGTCATACTGGGCACGAACGGCAGGGCGTTGTTCGCTTTCAGCACAAGCCCGTCCCAGACCGCGGCGCGATCGAGCTTGGGCTCGTCGGGGACGTTGACCGGCAGCTGATGCGACACGTAGATCATGCTGATCCCCCTGATCGGTCGATGACAGTGTTCTCCAAGGTGCCCAGGCCGTCGATGGTGGTGCGGACGACATCGCCGGCCCGCAGGAACAGCCCGCGGCCGACCCCCACGCCAGACGGGGTACCCGTCGAGATCACGTCACCGGGCTCGAGCGTGACGACTTCGCTGGCGCCGGCGATCAGCTCGGCGACCGTGCAGATCATGTCCGACGTCGACTCGTCCTGCTGAAGTTCGCCGTTCACCCACAGGCGCAGTCTCAGATCCTGCGGGTCAGGGACCTGGAACGCCGGCGTGATCCCCGGGCCGAGCGGCAGCGATCCGTCGACCGACTTGGACGCGAACCAGTCGTAGACGAAGGCGTCGGCGGGAACGGACTGCCGCTTGTGGTGGCCGCGAGCGGTCACGTCGTTGGCGACGCAGTAGCCGGCGACGTGGGACAACGCGCTCGCAGGCGAGATGTCGCGACCGCCGATGCCGATGACGACGGCCAGCTCTCCCTCCCAGTCGAAGCGAGCGGTTTCCGGAGCGTGGACGGCGATCGGGTCGCGCGGGCCGATGACCGTCGTGGTCGGAGGGCGGAGGAAGAAGAACGGCTTCCACCCTTCGGAGGGCACGTCGCCGCCCATCTCACGAATGTGGCGGCGGTAGTTGACGCCGGCGCAGAGGACCTTGCGGGGCCAGAGCAGCGGGGCCAGCAGGGCGTCGTACTCGATCAGCGGTGCATCGTGGATCTCGATGGCCCGCAGGATGTCCTCCGCCTCGCTCCACTCGTTGAGCAGGTCGAGCATCGTCGTCCATCGCTTCAGCTCGGTCGGGGCGACGAGCGCCCCGTCGTCGCGCATCGCTGCCAAGTCGACGTTCCCGTCGCGTTCGCAGGTGACCAACGACCACGTCACGCGACAACTGTATGCAGTTCTCGCAGGCTGTCAAGCGCTGGCGCCGGAGTTAGCCCCTGCCACCGATTCGCTCGCGCTGCAGCTGGCGTTGGGACGACACGCGCCGGACGGGCCCGAGCCACATGTCGATGGATCCGAGCTCGTCCGGGTCGAACGTGCGTGGTGTCCACGCCGCGTCGTCATCGATGCGACGCACGCCGAACGAGTACTCGTACGTGAACCCTTCCGGGCCGAGGTAGTACAGGAAGATCGCCGTGGACTGCGGGTGCCGCCCAGGTCCCATCTCGATCTCGACACCGTGCTCGACCAGGAAGTGCCAGTTGCGGAACACGTCGTCGATCGAAGCAACCTGGAAGTTGATGTGGCACAGCCCGGGTCCGTCGCCGCGGAACACTGCCAACTTGTGGTGGACCGGGTCGATCCGCAGCAGGCAGGCGGCGTCTCCGATCCAGTCCGACACCCGGGCGTTGAAATGCGTGCTCCAGAACCGGTAGGCCTCGTGCACGTCGGGGGCGTCCAGGCAGAAGTGGCCGAACTCAGTGATGCCCGCCGGCCGGGTGAACTCGACCGGACGCGTGACGGTCTCTTGCTGACTCACCAGCTCGATGCGATTGCCGAATGGGTCGTCGAAGGCGATGAACTCCCGGACCCGGCGGGATCGCGCCTCGTCAGGCGTACCGCGCTGGGGGTTGATGCCGGCTCGCGCCAGCTCGGTCTCGGCCGCAGCGAGCGCATCCGAGTCGGCGACCGTGAACGCCGACGAGATCATCCCCGAGGCGCCTTCGACGAGGGCGAGGCAGTGGTGGCGGTGGTCCGCCCGCAGGTGGGCGACGCCGATCTCCGACGGGGCGGCCAGCTCCAGCCCGACGATGTCGGTGGCGAAGCGGATGGCAGCGTCGAGGTCGGCAACGCCCGAGCGGACGTAGGCGATGTCGGTGAGCGTGATCATTTCAGGCGTAGACCGGGGCGACGTCGATGTAGATCTGCCAGTCGCGGACCAACTCGCCGTCATAGGTGAGGATGTCGGCGTTGGGCACCGTCACGTGCTTGCCGTCCTTGCGGGAGTACTCGACGTCGATCTGCACGATGGTCGTGTCGCCGAACTCCCACACGTTCCGGATGTGGTGGGTGAGGCCCTCGATCGTGGAGAAGAAGCCGGCTACGGTCTCCCGCACCGCTTCGCGTCCGGTGACCGGATCGGCATTGCCGAAGCGGAACACGACGTCGGGCGTCAGATGGGCGACGAACGCGTCGGGGTTGAAGCTGTCGATGTCGGCGAAGACCTGGGCGACGTCCCGGCTCATCAAGCACTCCTTTCAGCGGGGTTCGAGGTTGCTGAGGAAGGTCTCCGGAGGGGGCGAGCCCCACAGGTGCGGTGGAACGTCCCACTCCCGAGCGACCCAATTGTCGTCGATCTGGTCGATGTCGGAGAACCATTCGATCCACGAACCCCACGGGTCGGGGTTGTAGTGGAAGAAGTTGGAGCCGATCGTGTGGCGGCCCAGCCCCCACCCGGCGTCTCGCCCGCGACTGCGCATGCGTTCGGCGCCGAGGGCAATGGCGTCGATGGAGGGCACCTCGAAGCTGGCGTGATGGAAGCCCGGGTGGGTGCTGGCGATGAAACCGAACACGTGGTGGTCGCCGGGCCCGGCGTTGAGGAACATCACCTTGTCATGGATCTGGTCACTCACGCGCAGCCCGAGCACGTTTGTGTAGAAGTCGGTCATCTGTTGCAGCTGAGGCGTGAACAGCAGCGTGTGGCCGAGCCGCCGTGGCATGACATCGTCGGCCGCCTGCTGCCACTGGGCGATGCCGACGCGCTGGATGGTGGCGCCGACGTTGACGAGCACCTCGGGGATCGGCCGGGCCGGAGCCGGCGCTTCATCGAGCAGCTGCACGGCGTTGCCGTCCGGGTCGCGCACCCAGAGCCCGTCGTCGGACGCGCCCGCCGGAGGTTCGATCACGGAGGTCCCAGCACGGTCCAACGCTTCCCGGACGGAATCGAGCGTGCCGGGGCGCAGCGTGAACGAGACATGGTGTAACCGCTTGGCCGGCGCCCGCACCAGTCGCGCCTGTTCCTGGCTCCGACCGGGACACATGGCGATCAGCGCCCCGTCCTTCTCCGCCGTCTCCAGGCCGAAGTCCTGAAGGAATCCGTCGGCCACGTCCAGGTCCGGTACCTCCAACGCGTAGTGGTGTAGACCAGAGATCACCGCACCTGCCCCCGCTTCCTCGGCATCCGTTCCCCGGATGAATTGCATACAGTTTAGTCAGCGCCAGGCGCGTGTGGAAGAGCGGCGAGCGGCTGAGCACGAGATTCTCCGTTCGGCGCCGCCAATTCATTGGTCGATCACCAGCTGAACTGGGTGTCCACAGTCGAGCGGCAACCGGGAAACGACGACGCCCGCCGGCCCGGGGGCAGACGGCTCGCGACGAATTCTTACCGAACGTCTCTACATTGATCTGACACGTCCAAGGAGACGATCAACCCCCCAATGTTCAAGAACACGTTCAAGACCTTCACCCTGTTGGCCGGTCTCGCCGGACTGGCAGTCGCCGTCGGCGGATTGCTCGGTGGGAGCACCGGGCTGCTCATCGGCCTGCTCCTCGGGCTCGGCATCGTCGGCTTCTCGTACTGGCAGAGCGACAAGCTCGCTCTGCGGGCGGCCCGCGCCCGCGTCGTCACGGCGGCCGAGGCGCCGGAGCTGTACCAGATGGTTGCTGGGCTCGCTCAGCGGGCCAACCTGCCGATGCCCACGGTGGCGATCTCGGCGAGTCCCCAGCCCAACGCCTTCGCAACCGGACGCAACCCGCACCACGCTGTGGTGTGCGTCACCGAGGGGCTGTGGCAGACACTGCCGCGTGACCAGATCGAGGGCGTCTTGGCACACGAGATGATGCACGTGCGCCATCGCGACATTCTCATCGGCTCGGTGGCCGCGGCGATCGCCACCGGTATCAGCTTCCTCGCCCAGATGGCGATGTTCTCGGCCATCTTCGGCGGACGGGACGACGACGAAGGCGGAAACGCGTTCGGCGCGTTGCTCGTCGCCCTGCTGGCGCCGCTCGCCGCCGGGTTGATGCAGATGGCCGTCAGCCGGTCACGCGAGTTCGAGGCCGACCGCGGCGCCGCCGAGCTGCTCGGCACGGGCGAGTCCCTGGCCCGCGCCCTCGAGAACATCGAGGTCGTCGCCAAGCAGCGGCCGATGCAGGTCAACCCGTCCCAGGCGTACGCCTGGATCCACAACCCGCTCGCCGAGGGTGGGCGCCGCCGCCGCGGTGGTCCAGACATGGCTCGCCTGTTCTCGACCCATCCATCGACCGAGGAGCGGATCCGCCGGCTTCGGTCGAAGGAACCCGCGACCGTCTGACCAGCCGCCCAACTTTGGGCTCTTCTAGCGGCCTAGACGATCGAATGGCGGGTGCGGCCAGTCACGCGGCGGGCGACGTCCGTGCGCAGCCGGACCGGCTTCTCACGCTCGTCGACCGCGTCGAGCACACGATCGACCTCGCCGGCGACGACGCTCGCCCTCGAGCGTCCGCTGCCTGCCACGCGGACCCCAGCGACCAGGCGAACGGGGTAGCCACCAGCAACACGGGTGCCGTGACCGCGGCGAGGACGAGGGTGCCGACCGTGGCCACAGTGGCGACGGCCGCGCCGGCAGCTGCCGATGTTCGGCGGTCGTGGGCACGATCGACCTCGACACGAACCACCGTCGTCCCGGTTCCCGTGTCACCGGTACTCACCCACACGTGGCGCATTCGCCCGAGGTGGCCCTCACCCGTGGCGACGCGCACGTGTCGCACGGTGCGGCCAACGATCCCCCTGCGTTTGGTCCACTCGCCGCGCCCGTTGCGCAGCCGGTTGCGGCGCAGGTGGTGGCCGTCGACGAACCACGCGTCGAGGCTGGCGAGGACGTCCGACGCCGACCCGGTCACCTCGGCGTCGACGGCGACGACCGCGGCGCCGACGATCCGATCGCCGGCCCGGGGTCGGGGAAGCGGGTCGAGTCGCTCGACGGCGAGTGCCCGACGGACCGCGGCTACGGGGATACCGACCTCGACGGCCGCCTCGACGAGAGCCTGCTCACTGACGCCGTCGAGGGCGGGCAGCACCAAAGACCCGTCGCCGGCCATTGACTCGCCTGGCGGAGCACACGTCCGACGGCGTCACGGTCGAGCAGCCGCTCCGTCACGGCCGCTCAGCCTACGCGGAAACCGGGTCACGCCGATCGCTCGAGCGAGACAGGCTCGTTGCGGCAACGCTCTTCGACTGCGTGGCGGGAAGACTGGGCGATCTCGGATCGGTGGCCGTCCCCGCCGCCCGGCGCCGCGGTGACGTGAGGGCGAACATCGCCGTCGCCCCGAGGGCGCCGAAGACGAGGGTCATCGTTGGCCAGCCGCTGCTCGACGCGAGGAAGCTGGCACTGGGCGCGCCGACAGCGGCGGCAGCGCCCATGGCCACCTCACCCATCGCCTCAAGACGCTCACGACCGCCGTCGATTCCTTGCGTGAGCATCGTGCTCCCGGCGACGACGGCGAGGTTCCACCCGATCCCCAGCACCAGCAGCCCACCGGTGGTCGCCACCGTGCCGGCATAGTCGTCGGAGCCCAACCAGAGGCCGGCGGCGAAGAGCACGCCGCCACCGGCGGCGGCGATCCAGGCCGGATCGAACCGGTCGCACAGCCAGCCGGTGAGCGGCGCCGGAACGAACATCCCGACCACGTGGATGCTGATGACGGCTCCGATCGAGGTGAGGCCGTGGTGGTGGGCCTCCAGGTGCACCGGGACGACCGCCATGATCCCGACCATGGCGATGTTGGCACCGGCCAGCACCGCCACGGCCGCTCGGGAACGTCGCACCGAGTGGGAGTCCGCCACATGGCGAGAGTGAACGTCGACGGGAAGAGCCCGAGGGTGGTCGCGGTCACGAATGAGGATGGCAGCCCCGACGCCGAAGGCGACAAGGGACACGAGATACAGCCCGCTGAAGCGGGCCAGTCCGATCGATCGAGTGACGCGGTCGGCAGGCCCGAGCAGGTTGGGTCCGATCACTGCTCCCACGGCGGCGGCGAAGAGGATCGTCCCGAGGGCGCGGCCGCGCCGGTGGACGGCGACGAGGTCAGCGCCGGCGTAGCGGCTGAGGAACACGGCGGCATTGGCCGGACCGAGCAGCACGCTGCCAGCGAGAGCGAGCGGCACGTTGGCCGCCGAGCCGGCAACGATGACCATCGCCGCGCCAACGACTCCGATGAGGTAGCCGACGGCCAGGGCGCGTCGACGGCCGAGCGACGGCGTCATCTTGGAGATGAGCAGCGCCCCCGCGGCGGAGCCGGCGACGACCATGCTGAAGGGCAGCCCCGGCGAGCGAGTCACGGCCCGCAATGTCGGCGACGAGCAGCGCCCCTCCTGTGCCGCCGGCGGCAAGGCCGATGCTCGCCAATCCGGTGGCAGCAGCGAGCCAGATGAGCGAGGGGCGTTGAATCGGGACTGGCATGGTTCGAGGGTACGCATGACAATCACCGTGATTGAATGGGCAAGCAACGGGATCTCGTGCGATCTGCCTCAGGATCAGAGGTAGATTGTGGCGATGACTTCACGATCGCAAATTCGCCTTGATGACACCGATTGGCGAATCCTGGCCGAGCTGCAGGCCGACGGTCGACTGTCGTTCAGCGAGCTCGGCCGGCGTGTCGGCCTGTCACCGCCCTCGGTTGCCGAGCGTGTCCGTCGACTCGAGGCAACCGGCGTGATCACCGGCTACCAGGCCGTCGTCGATCCCGGTCCGGCCGGCCAGCCGCTGGCCGCGTTCATCCAGATGCGCTGCCACCACGACCGATGCCTCCTCAAGACGTCGACGGCTGACGAGTATCCCGAGATCGTCGAGATCCACAAGCTCAGCGGCGACCACTGTTCGATGCTCAAGGTGCGGGCCGCATCGATCCGCCACCTCGAAGAGCTTCCTGGAACGAGTCGGACGTCACGGCGAATTGCGCTCCTCGATCGTGCTGTCGACGCAGTACTCGGGCAGGCCGGTCGAACCGCCGACCGATGACCGCCACGACGTCACCCCGGCGGCGGGCTGGACCGTCAGCGAGTGAGTGTTCACCGTCCGTTGGGCGACTCGACATCTACTGCGAACCGAGGCCTCTACGGTCGTGCCATGTTTGCCTCACGCGCCACCAGGGCGGTCATCGTTCCCGTCGTCGCCGTGACCGCCGCCTTCGCCGCCGGTTCGAGCTCGGCGAACACCACCATCCCGGACGCCGAGACGACCACGGCGCAGCCGGCCGGCGGGTTCCGGGTGGCCACGTTCAACGCCTCGCTGAACCGTGCTGCCGAAGGTGAGCTGGTCACCAGTCTCTCGAACCCGGACGACCAGCAGGCGGCCAACGTCGCCGAGATCATCCAACGCGTTCGCCCCGACGTCCTGCTGATCAACGAGTTCGACTACGTCGAAGGAGGCGAGCCCGTCGACCTGTTCCGCGACAACTACCTCGCCGTCTCGCACAACGGCTCCGAGCCGATCGACTACCCGCACTACTTCATCGCCCCGTCGAACACCGGCATCGCGTCGGGATTCGACCTCGACAATGACGGCACGGTGGGCGGCCCCAACGACGCCTTCGGCTTCGGTGAGTTCGAGGGCCAGTACGGGATGCTCGTGCTCTCGCGCTTCCCGATCGTCACCGAAGACGTGCGCACGTTCCAGAACCTGTTGTGGTCGTCGATGCCCGACGCCCGCCTCCCCGACGACCCCGCCACTCCAGAGCCGGCCGACTGGTATTCGGCCGAGGAGCTCGATGTCATCCGCCTCTCCTCGAAGTCGCACTGGGACGTGCCAGTCGACGTCGATGGTCGCATCGTCCACGTCCTCGCCGCCCACCCCACGCCACCGGTGTTCGACGGCGAGGAGGACCGCAACGGCACGCGCAACGCCGACGAGATCCGCTTGTGGGCCGACTACATCGCCGGCTCGGATACCGGCTGGATCGTCGACGACGCCGGCGTGAGCGGCGGGCTCGAAGCGGGTGGGTCGTTCGTGATCGTCGGGCGACCAGAACAGCGATCCGCTCGACGGTGACTCGATCGAAGGTGCAACCCAGCAGCTGCTCGAACTCGACCGAGTCCAGGACCCGCAACCCTCCAGCGACGGGGCCGTCGCGGCAACGGCGGAGCAAGCCGGCGCGAACGCGGAGCACGAGAGCGACCCGGCCTATGACACCGCCGACTTCACCGACGACGCCCCGGGCAACCTGCGCGCCGACTACGTGCTGCCGTCGGACGACCTCGAAATCGTCGACGCCGGGGTGTTCTGGCCGGCCCCCGACGACGAGCTGATCCGCCTCGTCACGATCGAGCCTGTTCGCCAGCTCTGACCACCGCCTCGTGTGGGTCGACCTCTCCTGAGTGCGCCCGCGTGCGGAGGCGTTGACGGCAGCGCCTGGGAAGCCTGGGAACCTGTGTCTGTCGCCGCCCAGGAGTGAGAACGAGCCGTTAGGAGCACGAAGCCCGGACGGGCCGGTCGGGACAGGACGTCCTCGAGCAGATCAGCGAGCTGCGTGAGGTCACCCAGCGGGACATCCCCGCGCAGCCCGCGGAGTGTTGCCGTCACCGACCCGGCAGCACGTCCGGCGGCGAGCCCAGGCACGGAGTCCTCCACGACGAGGCATTGGCTGGGTACGACGCCGAGCAGGCGAGCCGCGAGTAGATACCCCTCAGGATCTGGCTTGCCGTTGGCCACATCATCGGCGGTGACCAGCACGGGTGGATCGATGCCCGCGGCACCGAGTCTGGCCCTTGCGAGTGTCGTGTCGGCGCTGGTCACGACCGCCCAGGGCACCGCCCAACGGTTCAAGGTCTCGAGCAGGCGGGCCGCGCCGGGCGCGGCAACGACGTCCGATAGGTCGTCGTACTGCAGTGCCAACTGCCGTTGCGCGGCGGTGACGACAGCCTCGGCGTCCGCCTGCGGGAGGAGCTTCCTCACCGTGCGCTCGGCCGGGCCGTTGTGAACGTCTGCCAATGCGGTGACCGCATCGACCCCGTGCTCCCTGGCCCACGCGGCCCACGCTCGTTCGACCGCCGCATCGGAGTCGACCAACGTGCCGTCCATGTCGAGCAGCACGGCGGCGATCGTCGCGAGTCCTGGCACGTCCTTCATTCTGCCGCCGGTCCGGTCACCTGGCGGTGTGTGTTGAACAAGTCACTTCGGTCATGCGCCTCGCACGAACATCTCGGACTGCTGTTCCGATCGGACACTCGCGGACCGGTCGTCGAGCGTTCGCTCAGTCACTGCTGCTAGGCCGAGTGCGGCGCTGCTCGTCCATCGGTGACCATGTCCGGCGAGCGATCATCACCTCGCGGAGCAGATCGGGACGATCGGTGATGATCCCATCGACGCCGTGGTCGAGGAGCCGATGCATCGACGCCGGATCGTCGACGGTCCACACGACGACGCGGATGCCCATCTCGTGGGCGTGGGTGACGAGACGCTCGACGAAGATCGGGACCGACCCGAGCCGGATCGGGACGTGGGCGAACGGTGCCGTGGCGATGCGCCGCGGCGACGAGGCACCGGTGCGCGCACCCCACACCAGAACGGTCAAGGAGCGCCAGCCCAAGGCGGTGTGCACAGTCGGGACCAGACCGCGGAGGCGAGCGAGCCAGCCGTCCCAGGCCCCGGCGACGCAGACCCGCGTGGCAAACGGTTTGTGGCTGAGGAGGCGGGCGAGCGGCTCGATGGCGGCCTCCACCTTGAGGTCCACCGTGAAGTTCGCCGAGGGAAAGGCCTCCAGCGCCTCGGCGAGGGTCGGGATCCGTTGACAACCGTCGACCCACAGCGACCGCACGTCGCGGAGACGGTGCCGGTGAAGCCGACCGCGCCCATCGGTGACCCGATCGAGCGTGGCGTCGTGGAAGCACACGAGGCCACCGTCACTGGTGACGCGCACGTCCGTCTCGAGGTAGCGAAAGCCGAGCGACGTCGCCATGCGGAAGGCGGCGAGGGTGTTCTCTGGCGCAAGTGCCGCCCCGCCGCGATGGGCGATGGCCATCGGCTCGATCGGCACGCCGTACGTCACAGAACAAGCGTGCGCACGTCGCCGGGCGCCAACACCGGCAATCGACGGCGGTGCGCCGCGAGTTCATCCGCCATTCGACGTGCGGACCCGCACCGACCGCAACGACGACACGTGCTAGCCGTTTAGGGGCCGGGGCTCCCCCACCGGGTCGTCGATCAGGCGAGATCGAAGCGATCGAGGTTCATGACCTTGTCCCATGCAGCCACGAAGTCATCCACGAACTTCTCCTTCGAGTCTTCACATGCGTAGAACTCGGCGAGGGCTCGTAGCTGGGAGTTCGATCCGAAGACTAGGTCGACGGCGGTACCGGTCCACTTGACCTCGCCCGTCGAGCGATCGCGACCCTCGTACACGTTCTCCGCCGCGACTGATGCCTTCCACTCCGTGCTCATGTCGAGCAGGTTGACGAAGAAGTCGTTGGTCAGCGTCCCGGGCCGGTCGGTGAACACGCCGTGCTTGGTTTGCTGGTAGTTGGCGTTCAGGGCTCGCATGCCGCCCACAAGGACCGTCATCTCGGGAGCGGTCAGATTCAACATGAACGCCCGCTCCACCAAAAGGGTCTCCGGCGACAACTTCGTTTCCGCTCGGAGGTAGTTGCGGAACCCGTCCGCTCTCGGTTCGAGGACGGCGAACGACTCCACGTCGGTCTGATCCTGTGAGGCGTCCGTACGTCCCGGCGCGAACGGGACCGTGACGTCGTGCCCGGCGTTCTTCGCCGCCTGCTCGACGGCCACGCACCCGCCCAGCACGATCAGGTCAGCGAGCGAGACCCTCTTCCCGCCGGACTGTGAGGTGTTGAAGTCCTGCTGGACCTGCTCGAGCGTCTGCAGCACCTTGGCCAGTTCGGACGGGTCGTTGGCTTCCCAGTCCTTCTGTGGCGCGAGGCGGATCCGGGCCCCGTTCGCCCCGCCTCGCTTGTCGGTGCCGCGGAAGCTGGCCGCCGCCGCCCACGCGGTGGAGACCAGCTGGGAGATGGACAGTCCTGAAGCGAGGATCCTGCCCTTGAGGGCGGCGATGTCCGCCTCCCCGATCAGTTCGTGATCGACCTCGGGGACCGGGTCCTGCCACAGCTGCGGCTCCGCAACCCACGGGCCGAGATAGCGCGCGGCGGGTCCCATGTCGCGGTGCAGCAACTTGTACCACGCCCTGGCGAAGGCGTCGTTGAGTTGGTCGGGGTTCTCGTGGAAGCGCTCGGCGATCGGCCCGTAGATCGGGTCCATCTTCAGAGCGAGGTCCGTCGTCAGCATCGTCGGGGCGTGCCGCTTCGACGGATCGTGAGCATCCTGCACAGTGTCCTGGGCCTCGGGATTCTTGGCGGTCCACTGTTGCGCGCCGGCCGGGCTCATCGTCAACTCGTAGTCGTGGTTGAACAGGTTGTCCAGGAACCCGTTGTCCCACTTCGTCGGCTCGTTGGTCCACACGCCCTCGAGCCCGCTGGTGGTCGCATCGGGGCCCTTGCCGGTGCCGAAGGTGCTCTTCCAGCCCAAGCCCTGGTCCTCGATAGGGGCGCCCTCGGGTTCGGGACCGATGTACTCCGCAGGCGCAGCGCCATGGGTCTTGCCGACCGTGTGGCCGCCGACGATGAGGGCAACGGTCTCCTCGTCGTTCATCGCCATCCGGCGGAAGGTCTCGCGAATGTCCCTGCCAGCAGCGAGCGGATCCGGGTTGCCATTCGGACCTTCCGGGTTGACATAGATGAGGCCCATCTGCACCGCACCGAATGGCTCGGCGAGCTCGCGGTCGCCGCTGTAGCGCTCGTCTCCGAGCCACGTGTCCTCAGTGCCCCAGTAGATCTCGTTGGGTTCCCAGATGTCCTCTCGTCCGAAGCCGAACCCGAACGTCGTGAACCCCATCGATTCATAGGCACAGTTGCCGGCGAAGATCAGCAGATCGGCCCAGGAGATCTTCCGGCCGTACTTCTGCTTGACCGGCCAGAGCAGCCGGCGCGCCTTGTCGAGGCTGGCGTTGTCGGGCCAGCTGTTGAGGGGTGCGAAGCGCTGATCGCCGCTGCCGCCACCGCCCCGGCCGTCGGTGATGCGGTAGGTGCCTGCGGCGTGCCACGACATCCGGATGAAGAGCGGTCCGTAGTGGCCGTAGTCGGCCGGCCACCAGTCCTGCGACGTCGTCATCAGCTCGAAGACATCTCGCTTCAGCGCTTCGACGTCGAGGGTCTTGAACTCTTCCGCGTAGTTGTAGTCCTCGCCCATCGGATCGGACAACGGCGAATGCTGGTGGAGCACCGACAGGTCCAACTGATCGGGCCACCAGTCCTTGTTCGTCCTCGGCCGAGTCGGCTTCGGAGTCGGGGAGGGGATTACTGGGGATTCGCTTTCAGACACGTCGGTCGTTCTCCTCGTTCACTGGTTCCTTCGGATGGCTGGTTGTTGCCGCGACGCACTCCGGGCATCGGCCCCAGTAGACGACCTCGGCTTCGTCAACCTCGTAGCCCGAGTCGTTGGCGGCCGTCAAACACGGGGTGTCGCCTACCGCACAGTCGACGTCGATCATCTGCCTGCAGGTTCGGCAGATCAAGTGGTGGTGGTTGTCACCAACCCGATCCTCGTAGCGGGCGGGCGAACCGGCGGGCTGGATGCGCCGGAGGAGGCCCTTGTCGGTCAGGGCGGCGAGGGCGTCGTAGACCGCTTGGTTTGAGATGGCACCGATCTCGCCGCGTACGACGTTGCCGATGTCGTCCGCCGTACTGTGCGGTCGGTCGGACACTGCCCGCAGAACAGCCAGACGCTGGGCCGTGACCTGCATTCCGTTCCGGCGGAGCAGCGCATCGTTGTCAACGGATGTCTCCCTCGACACGCCCGGGAGCGTAACGCCGTTGCTGGAATAGGTCAAGGTCCGGGTCGACACCAGTTCCCGATTAGATCGTCATTCGCTGGCGGGCTGGACCCTCGTGAACGAGCGAGTCGCGTTCTGGGCGCAGATTCTTGCGGATTTCGAAAGGATCGGTGCCCAGATGGGCTCGGTTCGGGATGGACGAGCGGTGAACACAAGATGTCGCGTCGGCAAAGCATCGCTGGCGGGCTGGAGGAAGCCGTGGCGGTCGGCGATCATGTCCGCCGAATGGCGACTCGAATCGTTGTCGTCGGTGGCGGAATTCTCGGAACGATGCACGCTTGGTTCGCCCGGCGGCACGGCGCGGACGTCGTTCACCTCGAACGAGACGCCCAACCGCGTCGCGCGTCGGTCCGCAACTTTGGCCTCATCTGGGTGTCGGGTCGCGCCCCCGGCGAGGAACTGACCGCCGCCCTGAGGGCGCGACTGCTGTGGGAGGAGATCGCCCACGACGTGCCCGATGCAGGCTTCCGTCCGGCCGGCTCGCTGACGATCGCGCTCGACCCGGCCGAGGTCAAGGTCTTCGCAGAGGTGTGTGCCCGCAGCGACGCGGTTGAGCGCGGCTTCAGCATGCTCACCGCCGCCGATGCGCGGAACAACAATCCGGCACTCTGCGGATCGTTCGAGGCCGCCCTGTTCTGCGATCGTGACGCCGTCGTCGAGCCGGGTCAGGTGCTCGGCGCGATGCGAGCCAGGTTGGAGGCGGACGGGGCTACCGCTTCCTCAGCGGGCGCAACGTCGTCGCCGTCGACGACTACTGCGTTGTCGATCACCACGGAACACGCCACGAGGCAGACCTCGTCATCGCCTGCATCGGCGACCAACACGACGGCATCGCCGCCACGGCGCTCAGCGGGGCGCCCGTGCGGCGAGTCCGCCTGCAGATGATGCAGACGGCGCCGATCGATGTGGCATTGACGACCGCCATCGCCGACGGCGACTCACTGCGCTACTACCCGGCGTTCGAGGTCCCTTCGCTCGCCGGGTTGCCGGCGCAGGACGAGCTTGCCGCCACCCACCGCCTGCAGCTGCTGATGGTCCAGCGGCTCAACGGTGGGCTGACGATCGGTGACACCCACGCCTACGACGAGCCATTCGACTTCGCTGTCGAGGAGGCGCCCTATGAGCTGTTGAGCGAGCGCGCCGCGGCGATCCTCGGTCGCCCGCTGCCGCAGATCACGCGGCGGTGGGCCGGGGTGTACAGCCAGGCCACCACGCCCGATCAGCTGTGCCTCCGAGCACCGATCGCCGATGGTGTCGTGCTCGTCACCGGCCCGGGAGGTCGCGGGATGACGCTGTCGCCTGCAATCGCCGAGCAGACCCTGGCGGAGTTCGGATGATTTCGCTCGCCTGCCTCGACCTCGCCGGGACGACCGTGACCGACGACGGCGTCGTCGAGGCGGCGTTCCGTCAAGCCGTTGACCACCCGACCGACAACGACATCGCCTATGTCCGTTCGACGATGGGGATGTCGAAGATCGTCGTGTTCCGCAACCTCCTCGACGGTGACGAGGCAGCCGCCCAGGCGGCCAACGAGCGGTTCGAGAAGGCGTACCTCGAATCGCTGGAACTGGTCACCCCGATCGAGGGCGCCGTTGAGGCGATCCAAGCCTTGCGGATGGCCGGCATCCGCGTCTGCCTCATGACCGGGTTCTCCGTGGCGACGAGGGACGCCCTGCTCGACGTCCTCGACTGGCGCGACATCGCCGACCTCACCCTCACCCCTGAGGAGGCGTACGGCCGGCGCGGGCGACCGCACCCCGACCTCATACTCAGCGCGGCGCTGCGCCTCGGCGTCGACGACGTTCGCCACATTGCCGTTGCCGGGGACACCACCAACGACCTCCTCGCCGGCTGGCGGGCCGGCGCCTCGCTCGTCGCCGGCGTGCTGACGGGCGCCCACGACCGTGCCACCCTCGCCGCCGCCCCACACACCCACCTACTCGACTCGATCGCCGATCTCCCCGCGGTGATCGCTTAGGCGGGCGTTAGCGGCGGCTGGCGATAGCGCGTAGCTGGGGAATCCAGTCGGCGAGGGTTCCGGCGGGCTTGCCAGGCACCTTGGCCGCCTCGTCGGCGGCGGTGGCATCGGCTTCCTCTTGTTCAACTCGATCCGCGTGCTGCAATACGACGTCACCGGAGCGATCCTGATCATGATCTTCGCCACCGTCTATGCCATCGAGCTGCTCGCCGGCCTGGTCCGCAAGTTGCTGATCTGACGTCGGGAGGCGGCTGCGGCTCGCCGCCGCGAACTCTGGTGTCGCCACACGGCCAGAACTGACCGCTTTGCGCGGGAAGTGTCAATCGCCGATTCCGTCGTGCCCCGTTCAGCCTCTTGCAACTGACGCGTTCTGCCGCAGCGAATAGTGTCGCGCCTCATGAGCACCGACTTGACCGCCGACCTGTCCGGGAAGTACACGATCGATCCGGCACACAGCCGGATCGGCTTCGTCGCTCGCCATGCGATGATCACCAAGGTCCGAGGCTCGTTCGACGAATTCGAGGGCGGCGGCGTGCTCGACGCCGAGAACCCGGAGAACTCCAGCGTGCGACTGACGATCAAGACAGCGAGCATCGACACGCGCAACGCCGACCGTGACAATCACCTTCGTAGCAACGACTTCTTCGACATGGAGAAGTATCCCGAGATCACGTTCGTGAGCACCGCGGTGAAGCGGGTCGACGACCACCCACTTCGACCTCACGGGTGATCTCAAGATCAAGGACACGACCAAGCCGGTGACCGTGCGGCTCGAGTACACGGGCAATGCCGTCGACCCGTTCGGCAACCACCGGATCGGGCTCGAGGGCTCGACCGAGATCAACCGCAAGGATTGGGGCGTCAACTTCAACGCCGTCCTCGAAGGCGGCGGCCTGCTCGTCAGTGACAAGGTCACGCTGGAGTTCGAGGTGTCGGCGATCAAGGACAGCTGAACAGTCCGGATGACAGAGGGGTGATGAAGGAACGACGTAGGACGACGACCTCCAACTTCGGCGTCGGCGCCCGCGAGAGTCACGACTCGTCAGCCTTCTACGACCGGTTCCGACCGCCGCAGCTCTCCGACGACGACCACGTACCAGCGCCGCAGCCCGTGGCGGAACCGTTCGTGCATGGCGACGCTCGCCGCATGGATGGCGTGGCGGACGGGTCAGTCGCCCTCGTGGTCACCTCGCCCCCGTACTTCGCCGGCAAGCAATACGAAGAGGAGCTCGAGCGCGAGGGCATCCCCGCCTCGTATCTCGAATACCTCGAAATGTTGACCGAGGTGTTCACGGAGTGTGTGCGCGCCCTCGAACCTGGCGGACGAATCGCCGTCAACGTCGCCAACCTCGGTCGCAAGCCGTACCGCAGCCTGTCGGCCGACGTGATCCGCATCCTCGAGCATGACCTCGGTCTGCTCCTGCGCGGCGAGCTGATCTGGCAGAAGGGCGAGGGCGCCAGCGGGTCATGCGCCTGGGGATCGTTCCGCAGCGCCACCAACCCGGTACTCCGCGACCTCACCGAACGCGTGATCGTCGCCAGCAAGGGCCGCTTCGATCGCGCCCGGACGGCGAAGCAGCGAGCGGCTGATGGCTTGCCGTCGGAGAGCACGCTGATGGCCGACGACTTCATGGCGTTGACACTCGACATCTGGTCGATCCCGGCGGAGACGCGCGACACGCGTCGGCCATCCGGCACCCTTCCCGGTGGAGCTACCCGAGCAACTGATCCGGCTCTACACGTTCCGTGACGATCTGGTCCTCGATCCCTTCATGGGCAGCGGATCGGCGCTGATCGCCGCTGCCCGCCTCGGCCGCCGGTACATCGGCTACGACCTCGATGAGCGCTATGTCGAGATCGCCCGACGGCGCGTCGCCAACGCCGTGCAGCTCCGACTCCACGGCGAGTCCGGCGGCGACACGACGGAAAGGCGGCCGGCAGACTCGCCGAGCAGGTCCTCGAGGAGGCCGGGTTCCGGATCGCCGACCGCAACAAGCGGATCCGCAAGACCGGAGTGACCATCGACCTCGTCGCCACCGACGGCGACGGGGCCGCGTGGTATTTCGACGTTCCGGGTGCGTTCACCAGCTACCGCGGCGGTCTGCTTCGCATGGAGATCGTCTGGCGGACGCTCGGGCAGGCCCACGCGCTGCGTGCCGTGCGTGGAGACGTGCCGCTCGTCTTGCTCGCCAGCCACCTCCCCCGGCGACCCAGCGGGGGAGACACGGCGCTGCGAGCGGCCGGTCCGCCGGCGTTCTTCGACGCCATCGAGCTGTTGTCGGCGGAGAGTGTCGACCGGCTGCGGCGCTATGCCAAGGGCGGCTTCACCAACGACCCGCAACCGGGCTTCTGGACGGCCCGGGAGCTCGCCGGACCGCACCCGCAACTGGGCGACTAGCCACAGTCGGTCGGTTGGCCGTTGTCGCCGACGAGGCCGAGAGCGGCGCCCGCCGCGACGTTGTTACAGGCCACGACGTTGTCGAGCGCCGGATACAGGCCGATGCCGAATCCGGGGATCTCACCGTCGACGCGGTTGTTGCGGAACACGTTTTCGGTCCCGTAGCCGTCGTACACCAAGTGCGTTTGGAACCCGTCCCCGAATTCGCTCGGGCGTGGCTCACCCTCGTCGGACCACGGGGCGTCGGTCTCGGAGACGGCATTGTCCTCAATCACCCAGTTGTTGCCCTTCGCGTCGATCGCCGAATCGGCGCTGTTCTCCCCCGACGCGCCGACCCGCCGGAACTCGTTGCCGCGCACGGTGCCGGAGTCGGTGCCCTCCTTGAGGTCGGCGCCCTCGGCGGTGATGTCCTCGAACACGTTGTGCTCGATCAGCACACGTTCGGTGTTGTCGCCCTCGCCGACACCCTCGGCCGGATCCGTGCACTGGTAGTCCGACCAGTTCGAGTTGGCCGAGCCGACGTACACGCCCTCGCCGTACTGCGGGCTGTCGCGGCCGGTGTCATGAACGAATGAGTTACGCAGGACGCCGTCGCTGGAGCACGTCCGGAAGTGCACCCCCTCGTCACCGATCTCGTACACCTCGACGCCGTCGATCACCGTGCCAATCGAGCCGTCGAGGACGATGCCCTTGGAGGCGTAGGCCACCGTGATGCCCTCGATGCGCCAGTAATCGCCCGTGACGTGGAGTCCGTAGTCATCGGACACGTCCTTTGTGCGGATCATCACCGCTCGCGTCCCCCGCAGGGTGACCGGCGCCGACTCGGCTCCCGACGCGCTGGCGACGAGGCGCTCGTCGAACAGATACTCGCCGTCAGCGACCTCGATGACGTCGCCGGGCTGGGCAGACGAGAGAGCAGCGCGGATCTCCTCGACCGTGTTGACGGTGACCTGGCCGTTCTGTCGTGGCGCGGTGTGCATTGTCGTTTCGGCCGCAGACGTCACGGAAGGCGCTGCGGGGTCGCCGTCCACCGTGAAGCGCGCCTCCACACGGACCTCGGCGTCGCCGACCGTGGCGCGAACTCGGACGCGGTGGTCTCCGGAGGTCAACGACAGCAGGAACTGCAACGGCGGTTCATCGACCTCACCGACATAGTCACCGTCGACGACTAGCTTGGCGCTCGTCGCCGCGGCGACGTCGACCTCGAGCACGAACTCCGCAGGAGTCGTCGCGCCGTCGAGACCGGAGAGCATGATCACCGACGGCGCAACGGTTGACGCGGCGCCCATCGCCATGGGCAGAAGCCCGGTAACGAGCACCGTCGCGCGGCGCATCGGGCCAGCTACTTCCCGTCGAGGTTCTCGGCGATATCGCTGCGGTGGTGTTCGACCTCGTGGACCGCCTGCTGACCCATCCACAGCAGCGATCGCTCGACCGGCGAGGGCACGCCGTACTGCACGGGCCGCCAAAGGAGCGTCGGGTCGATGGCCTCGAACAGGCGGATGAACATCGCCGTCGCCGAACGCAGCTCCTCGGCGACCGCGTCGGCCGGGTCCGCGTCGTAGAAGCCGAGGTCGACCCGTTCGTCCCGAAACATCGGCTTGAACGACGGGTTGTCCTCGACAACACCGATCACCAGCCGGTCCCGAAGGGTGAGCAACACGTCGCGCACGTGGGCGGCGTATTGGGTCGCCGACCACCGTTGCGCCGACGGTCGCATGGCGGATCGATCTGGATCGGAGACGATCAAGCCGGCGATCTCCGCGGTACCGGCGTCGACCCGCGACCCGATCTCCTCGCGCTTCACCGTCTCCCAGGCGAACCCACACACCTCGCACTGCTCCATGACGCCGAACGCTACGGGATTGGGGAGCGGGCTGGCCGAGTCGCGTAGTGTCGGCGGATCGGGACGGCGGGCGGCGAGCCCGGAACGGAGGGAGACGGCGATGGCGAGGACGAGACGGCGCTGGGCATTGGTGGCGCTGGCGGCGGGGCTGTTCGCCCCGCTCGCGGCGACGAATGCGAGCGGCGCCAGCGGGGCACCCGAGGATTTCAAGTTCGGGATGATCCTCGTCGGGCCGCAGAACGATCATGGCTGGTCGCAGGCGCATTACGAGGCCGGCCAGTACGTCATCGAGCATCTCGGACTGGCCGACGACACGATGATCGTGCTCGACAAGGTCAACACCGCCGACCGACCGGACACGACCATCGAAGCGGTCGTCGACGACATGGTGTCGCAGGGCGCCCAGCTGATCTTCGCCACGTCCGACGACATGCGCGACGGGATCATCGCCGCCGCGGGCGCCCATCCCGACGTGCCGATGATCTGGGCCTCGGGCGACAGCGCCTGGGCCGAGGGGCAGAACTACCAGGCCGACCTCACCAACCTCGGCAACATCATGGGCAAGATCGAGTACGGCAAGATGATCGGCGGATGCGCCGCCGCGCTGACGACGCAGACCGGTCGCATCGCCTACCTCGGACCACTGATCAACGACGAGACCCGCCGTCTCGTCAACTCGGCATACCTCGGTGCCCAGCACTGCTGGGAGACCTACCGCGGCGAGGATCCGGCATCGCTCGAGTTCGAGGTCAAGTGGATCGGCTTCTGGTTCAACATCCCGGGATTCACGCTCGACCCGACCCAGGTCACCAACGAGTTCCTGGCCAGCGGCGCCGACGTCGTCATCTCCGGCCTCGACACCACGGAGGCGATCGTCCGCGCCGGCCAGGCGGTCGAGTCGGGCGAGGACGTGTGGGCCGTGCCCTTCGACTACCGGGGTGCCTGCGACGAGGCCCCCGACGCCTGTCTCGGCGTGCCCTATTTCAACTGGGGGCCGTCGTACCTCGAGACGGCGCAGTCCGTGATCGACGGGAGCTTCGCTGCAGAGTGGCAATGGCTGGGACCGGACTGGGAGGACATCAACAACCCCGACACCAGCGCCGTCGGCTGGCTCAATGGCGCGGCACTGACGGACGAGTCGGCGACGATGCTCGACGAGTTCATCGCCGGGCTGGCCAGCGGCGAGACCAACTTGTTCGTCGGGCCGCTCAACTACCAGGACGGCAGCCCGTACCTCGCCGACGGCGAGGAGGCGACCGACGCCCAGATCTGGTACACGACGCAACTCCTCGAGGGCATCGAGGGTGCCAGCGCCGCAGAGGAGTGACGACACCACGCCTACCTGTCGACGATGACGCTGAAGCTGCGCGGCATCACCAAGCACTATGGGGCGCTCCGCGCCAACGACGGGGTCGACCTCGACGTCGCCGCCGGTGAGCTGCACGGCCTCCTCGGCGAGAACGGCGCCGGCAAGTCGACGCTGATGAAAGTGCTGTCCGGGTTCACTCGGGCGGACGCCGGGGAGATCGAGCTCGACGGCACGCCCCTGTCGCCGTCGTCGCCACGTGACGCCATTGCCGCCGGCATCGGCATGCTCCACCAGGACCCGCTCGTGTTCGGACCGTTCACGGTGCTCGACAACTTCCTCCTGGCGAGCCCCGGCGCCGCCCGTCTCGATCGCAACCGCGGGCGGGCTCAGCTGGCCGAGGCAGCCCAGCGCTACGGGTTCACGTTCGACCCCGACGCGGTCGCCCGCACGTTGTCGGTCGGCGAGCGGCAGCAGCTGGAGATCGCCCGCCTGCTGTGGCTCGGCGCCCGCCTGCTGATCTTCGACGAGCCAACGACGGGAATCTCGGCGTCACAGCGCGACAAGCTGTTCGACATCCTCCGCCGTCTCGCCGCCGACGGCCTGATGGTGATCTTCGTGTCGCACAAGCTGGAGGAGATCGAGCAGCTGTGCGATCGCGTCACCGTGATGCGCGCCGGCACGGTCGTCGGACGCGAGGACATGCCGGTGCCAGCGGAACGCCTCGTCGAGCTGATGTTCGGAAGCGTCGTGACCGTCGCAGATCGGCCACCGATGCAACTCGGGCGTCGGCTGCTGGAACTCCGCAACGTCGACTTCTCCGACCGCATCGACATGGACGACATCACCATCGATCTCGCCGAGGCCGAGGTCCTCGGGCTGGCCGGGCTGGAAGGGAGCGGTCAACGGACGTTCCTGCGCGGATGCGCCGGGCTGATCCGTGCCGATCGTGGCTCGATCACCCTCGATGGTGTCGACCTGTCCAAGCGCCGCTACGACGCCTTCCGGGCAGCCGGTGTCCACCTCCTGCCAGCGGGACGCCTGGAGGAAGGCCTCGTACCCGGCTTGACGATCGCCGAGCACTTCGAGCTCGTCAGCGCCAACCGCTCGTTCTTCGTCGACTGGAGCACGGCGGAGTCGACCGCTCAGCGGCGTATCGCCAGCGACTCGATCAAAGGCACCGTCGAGTCGACCGCCGAAACACTGTCCGGAGGCAACCAGCAGCGCCTGCTGCTGGCAATGATGCCGCCGCGCCTCCGCCTGCTGCTGATGGAGCATCCAACCCGCGGGCTCGACATCGAGTCGGCGGCGTGGGTGTGGTCGCAGCTGCTCGAGCGGCGCACCGACGGCACCGGCATCATCTTCGCCTCGGCCGATCTCGACGAGCTGCTGCGCTACAGCGACCGGATCGCCGTGTTCTTCGAGGGCCGCGTCCTCGAAGTCGTCGCGGCAGAGGCGACCGACACGGACGAGGTCGGTCACCTGATCGGGGGAAGGCAACGGTGACAGCTCTCCTTCAGCGTGTGGGGGTCGCCGTGGTCAGCATCGCCGTCGCCTTCGGTGTCGCCGTGCTCTTGCTCGTCGTCGTCGACGCCCCGCCGTTCGAGGCGCTGCGCCTGCTGTGGGACGGCTCGTTCGGGACGGTGGCGAAGTTGTCCGACACGCTGATGACTTGGATCCCCCTCGTCCTTGCAGCAGCCGGGTTGATCGTCACGTTCCAGGCCGGTCTGTGGAACATCGGGGCGGAGGGACAGATCGCCGCGGGGGCCATCGGCGCGACCTGGATCGCCCGCTCGCTGAGCGGGCCCTCGGCGGTCGTGATCACGGCCACATTCGTCGCCGGCGCAGTTGCGGGAGCGTTGTACGCCCTCGTCCCGGGGTATCTCCGCACCCGCTTCGAAGTCCACGAGATCTTCTCCGGCGTGGCCCTCAACTTCCTCGCCGGCGCCGTCGCCGTGTACCTGATCATCGGGCCGTGGGGACGGGCTGGGATCGCGTCGACAAGTGGGACCGACCCCATCTCCGAGCGTGCGTGGCTGCCGGCGCTCGGGACCCAGCGCATCTCCCTCGTCGCCATCATCGCCGCCGTGACTGCCGTCGTCGGGGTTGCCGTACTGATCGGCGGCACGCGCTACGGGCTGCGGGTCAAAGCGGTGGGTCGCAGCCCGGCGAGCGCCCGGCTGATCGGCATCTCGCCTCGGCGCTACACGATGTCCGCCTTCGCCATCGGCGGCGCCCTCGCTGGTGTGGCCGGCTCGGTGCAAGTGACCGGGTTCCACCACAAGCTCGTGCCGTCGATCTCCGGCGGCTACGGATTCCTGGCCGTGTTGGTCGTGCTGCTGGCGAACTTCCGGGTCGTCTGGATCGCCCCGATCGCCCTGTTCTTCGCCGCCATCCAGGTCGGTAGCACGCAGCTGTCGCTGCGCCTGTCGATCGACTCGTCGCTCGCCGGCGTGATCACCGGCGTGCTGGTGCTGTCGATCCTCCTCGTCGGCGGCTGGCAATCGCGGCGCACGCTGGCGCTTGCAGCACGACGGCCGGTGGTCGAGTGATGGAGACGCTCGCCGGCATCATCGCCGCCGCCGCCCCATTGATCTACGCGGCGATCGGGGAGACGATCAGCGAGAAGGCCGGGGTCGTCAACCTCTCGCTCGACGGCAGCATTCTGCTCTCGGCGATGACGGGCTTTGCCGCCGCGGTCGCCAGCGGCAGTGTGCTCGTCGGGTTCGCCGCGGCGATCGGGGTCTCCGTGGCGATCGCCGCCGTCGTCGCCTTCTCCGGGATCGAGCTGCGACTCAACCAGATCGCCGTCGGGTTCGTGCTGTTCCTCCTCGCTCGACAACTCGCTCTGTTCCTCGGCGACTCCTACGTCGGGCAATCGGGCCCGAAGGTGCCGGCGTTCGACGTGCCACTGCTCTCGGAGATCCCGTTCTTCGGCACGGTGCTGTTCTCCCACAATCTGTCGGTGTACGGCGCCTACCTCGTCGTCTTCGTCAGCTACGTCTTCATCTTCCGCAC
>CAVSZO010000048.1:0-21009 GCA_963732335.1 Ilumatobacteraceae bacterium
TGGCGGCCCTCATCCGATAGTTGGGTGAGCAGGGTCACGGGATCATCCTCGCGGGTCAACGGCGGCTGCCGCTCGGCACCACAGAGCGATCGTGGTCGACCCCCAGCGACGACCCGGCGGTCGCCGGTCGACAAAGTGCGGTCCTCGTCGATGAAGCGAGGGACAGCGTCCGCTTCGACTGGTTGAGGCCCACGAGAGCGCATGCTGGGCACTCGGTCACTGGATGCTGGTTGACCCCGCCCGATCGCCGGCGCATATCTGCCGATCCGCGTTATGGCGTTCGGTGCAGAACGCAGCGACAGGACATCGTCGTCCCGAAAGCCGCGTCCACGCTCCGAACAGTGCTCTGGCGGCGGGCGATCGCAATGGTCGACCTGTCGGGCAGGGCGAAGAAGTCGTGTCCGGAGTCCTCGATTTGCACCGACGGGAGCCCGAGTACAGCGCGGACATGCGGGGCCATGCGTCCCGGGCGTTGGTGGACGTGCCCAGGGGACACCCCTCAGCACTGTCGATTCTGGGTTCGAAGTTGACGTCCTCTACGTGCGGGCGGTGAAGGCTTCCCGAATGTGACGGGGATTCGACCTCGATCGCTGACCGTAAGTCCATTGGCGCGGGCCCATTCGCGCACCGCCGCCGTGTCCCGGGCACCGCGGCCGCGACGCCGAGTCTTCGCCGCCGCCGCCTTGTTGGCGGATTTCGTGGTTGAGCGGGCTGCACCGGTTCGACGACGCGGTCGCAGCCGCCGACCTGCTCCGGTGAGCTCATCGAAATGCGCTTGGCACAGGTCAAGTTCGTAGCGGGCCGTGCCGTTGTCCATTCGAATCGTCGTCACGGCCTCGGTGCTGTCACCGTGAAGATCGCAGGTAAGCACGACACGTGTTGTCTTAGCCATGACACAAGTGTGCAGCGCCAGACCTGCGATCGGCTACTCGCCTGAATCCAAAACCGGCACGATCGATCCTTTGAACCGCCCTGGGTTCGGTGACATACAGCCCGCGCAGCGTCGCAGCATCTGTCTCGCAGCCAACCCAAGCACCGCCAGCGAGCCTGCCATCCCCCGCCATCTAACCAACCCGACACTCCCCTGGCTGGCGAGCGCGGGTGCTCGGGTCCGGGACAGCGTCGCCGACCTCCACTACAACGCCCCGACACACCACGCCGCCAAAGCCCGTCGATCGGTGCAATCCCGAGCCCATAGCGCCGGATCCGCGTGCGTTCTCGAGGGAAACAAGCTGGGGACGCCCGCCGCCGCCTCGGCGTTGCGGGCCTCAAATCAAAGCCATGCCAATCTGACAGGGCGATATCGGGGATTGACCGGGTATCCTGGGGGCATCCCTGATTTCGCCGGTGGGCGGGGTTCTTCACACTGTCCTGCATGGAGAAGGAGAGTCTGTTCGAGCAGATGCAGGGGATCCCCGGAGCATCACTCCGCCAACCGGCGGCACACAATGAATCGCGGCCCTCCGACCGTTGTCGGACCCGTCGTAGCCCGAGTAGAAGAGCCACCAGCGCTCGCCGGTCACGACGAGGCAGGGATGCGTGGCGCCGATCACGTGGGCTCCCCCTCGCGGCATGAACGTGCCCTGGGCTTCCCATCGGTGGCCGTCGTCGGACGAAGCCAATGAAGACGAGTGTCAGCTCCGTCGGAGCCGGCGTAGGCCATCAGAAAGCCCACGGGTGTGCGGTACTTGCCCGAGAGCAGCCCTCCGGCGAGGCGACCATGCGGTGATCGTCATCCCGAAGGCCCGCGCCACCGGTAGCAACTCCCGCTCGATGTCGCGTTGCACGAGGCTGTACGGCACCTGAAGGCCCACGAACGGAGTCCAGCCCCGGAGCTCGGCGCAGTGTGTTGGCGCGAGCAACAACCCCAGCTCGGCGCATCGGAGCTGACGACGAGCGCCGCGTGGTGCATCTTCGTTCCGGGCCGACGTTCTGTGCGCCGGCCAAATGGGCGGTACGCACTCGCTGTGGTCGAGACGGCGAACGCCCACAGCGACCGCTTGAGCATCACGCGGATCGCCCACGGGCGAGTGCCTTGAAACGCCGGCTGCGGGTGCGCCTCTCATCGTGCTCGGCGCAGAGATGGTGCTGGTACCGTGCCCCGCATGGCAGGCCGCTGACGAACGTCGAGCCCCATCCGTTCGTCGAGAGGTTCTCCTGCCATGCCCGACCTTCCCCTCAGCGGCCGCGTCGCCATCGTGACCGGCGCGAACCACGGCATCGGCGCCGCACCGCTGCTGAGCTCGCTCGGCTCGGCGCCGATGTCGTCGTCGCCTATCTCGCGTACACGCCCGCCGACCACGATCCCGGTCGTCCCGCCGAGTACCGCGCCCAGCGTGAGCAGGGCCCCGAGGTCGCCGTCGCAGCGGTCGAGGCGGCTGGCCGGCGGGTCCACCCCGTCGAGGCCGACCTGGCCGACGCCGACGCGCCGGGCAGGTGTTCGTTGAGGCCGCGATGGCCCTGGGGCCTGTGTCGATCCTGGTCAACAACGCCAGCGGTTGGCGCAAGGACACCTTCGCGCCCGACCGTGACGACCCGCTCGGCCGGCACCATGAGGCGCTCAGTGGCGACACCGCCTTGCCGCAGTTGCTCGTCGACGCGCGAGGTGGCGCGCTGATGATCGCCCAGTTGGCCGCATCGGTGCGGCGACACCGCCTTGGTTGGGGCCGCATCGTCAGCCTCACCTCTGGCGGGCCCATGGGTTTCCCCGGTGAAGTGTCCTACGGCGCAGCCAAGGCGGCCCTGGAGAACTACACGATGAGCGCGTCGATCGAGCTCGCCAGGGACGGCATCACCGCCAACGTCGTGTACCCGCCTGTCACTGACACGGGGTGGATCACTGAGGAGGTTCGTGCCTTCGTGGGCGCGAGCCCCGACCACGTCCACATCGCCGAACCCGCCGAAGTGGCAGAAGTGATCGGTTGGCTCTGCACCGATGCCGCCCGACTCGTCACCGGCAACATCGTCCGTCTCCGGTAGGCACCGGCCTCATAACGTTGCCGGGTAGGCCACCCTCGAGGCGCCGACCCGTACGTCAAGGGCACACGGCGTTGTTGCCTTCAAGTGCCGTCGACGGTGGGATGAACTTGCACGAGCGCGAGTCGGAGATGCGAGAGACTCGCCGCCGCGCGCCTCGATGCGCCGTCCGTCCGTTCGTTCGGTGCGGCTTCTTCGCGAGGTGAGGGGGCAGCGATGACCGTTCGGCACGGCGCGTCTCAGCCGACCGCGAGCACGTCGCCGTCCGGGTCGGTGACCAACGCCGCGCTCGTTTGTCGCGGCGCTGCGCTTGCTGGCAGCGGGCGACGCCAACGTGAGCGAAACACATCGCCGGCCGTTCAGGGGAGCCTTTCAGTTCACGACGCGGAGTCTGGCTGGCGGGCGCTCGGCGCAACCGAGTGAGCGCGTTGGCGGTGGTGTCGTCGGCTGGGAGGAACACGACGAGCTGCTGGGCGTCGGCAGCCGGGAGCTCGAGCACCTCGCGCTCGAGCCGGAGTTCGCCGGCGACTGGGTGATGCCATCGTTGCGTGCCGCGGTCGGGCAGCTGGTGGCGGTCGAGGCGCTTGGTGAGCTCACGGCCGGCCACGGCCTCGAGCTCCGCCACGAGCCGTTCGGATCGCTCGCCGGGCGGAGCGAGCCGCAGGTCGAATGCCCGCTCCTCGGCGATCGTTTCCCAGTCCGGGAAGACGTTGCGGGCGCGGTGGTCGGTGAAGACGAAGCGGGTCAGGTTCGGCGACGGTGCGTCGAGCAGGCCGGTCGGGCGAGCGAGCTGGTCGAAGCCGCTCGTGTAGGCGAGCACGTCGCCGAGCCGGTTGGTCACCAGCGCGATCCCTGGCTCGAGCTGGTCGAGGAGCGCTCGGACCGTCGGCCTGACGTCGAGCCGCGGTTGGGCCAGAGCTGCCAGGCAGCTGCCGGAGCTCAGCTTGGCCAGATACCGCAGGTGCTCCCGCTCCGTGGGGTCGAGTTGCAGAGCGTCGGCGAGCGCGTTGACGACCGAGACCGACGGGTTGTGGTCGCGGCCTTGCTCGATCCTCACGAGGTATTCGACGCTGATTCCTGCCAGCGCGGCGAGCTCCGAGCGCCGCAGCCCCGGCGCGCGTCGTCGGCCGCCGGCGGGCAGGCCGACGGACCCGGGCCGCGGTGGAGTCCCGTCTGGCGCGGACGAAGTCACCGAGGGGCGTGCTCACTGGTCTCCCGCCTGCAACCGCAGTTGACGAGCGTTCATCGGGTTGTCTGCCGGGATCGTGTCGGCGTCTGCGACCGTCGACGGCGTGCGGTCGGCCTCGACGGGGGTGCAGACCTCGAGCTCCATGCCGTCGGGGTCGCGGAAGAAGAGGGACCACGTGTCGCCCAGTCGCTGGATGTCGCCGATGTCGGCGCCTGCGGCGAGGAGCCGGTCACGCACCTCGCTGAGCGTCGGCGCGAGAGGCGACGGCGATGCCGTAGTGGTCGATCGGGCCGCGACCGCCTGGCGTGGTGCGGTCGCCGACGATCGTGTCCGCTGGCTGCTCGGTGACGTTCAGAGCACTGCCGCCGCCGAGGTCGAGGATCACCATGCGGGGATGGTCGTCCGTGGCGGCCATCTCGAAGGTGACCTGAGCGTCGAAGACTGCCCGGTAGAAGGCGACGACGCGGTCGAGGTCGGCGGTCACCGTTGCCACGTGGTCGAACCCGCTGGTCATCGGCATGCGTCGGCTCCCGTCATCAACTGCGACCGTAGGCGTTCAAGTTGACTTGAAGTCAAGGGCGACATTGATCCTGATTCGCACGGGTCGTCAGCCAGGGTAGGGCGCTTCGGCGCGTGCCTTCCGAAGGGCGGCGGCCCACCAGGCGAGCTGTTCGAGCATCGCCTTCGCGTAGCTCGGTCGCCTGAGGGTCGAGGGGGCGGCCGTCCTCGAAGTTGATGAAGTAGTTGGGGAATGCCAGCCCGTCGCGGATGGTGACGGCGTGCAGCTCGGTGAGCACGTTCTCGAGATGGAGCACGGCGTGGCGGCCACCGGCGGCGCCGCCGTAGCTGACGAAGGCGACCGGCTTAGCTGTCCACTGCGTGAAGTGCCAGTCGATCGCCGCCTTGAGCGACGCCGGGTAACTGTGGTTGTACTCCGGGGTCACGAGGATGAACGCGTCGGCGGCGTCGAGCCGGGCGGTCAGGTCGATCATGCCCGGCCGGGCGCGGGTAAGCGGCGCCGGCGAACTTGGGCGGGTCCGCGGGTAGCACCAAGGGAATGTCGGCGTCAGCGAGGTCGACGACGTCGACGTCGAAGGCGCCATGGTCGCGAGCCCGTTCGGCGACCCACGCGGCCACCACGGGGCCAAATCGGCCTTCGCGCACGCTGCCAACGACGATGGCGAGTCTGCTGGCTTCGCTCATGGCCTCACTCTCCGCGGGCCGGCGACCCGTAGCCAGACCGGGACGAGGATGGCCCCCGCAGGGCCACCATCGTGAGCTGCAACACCGAATGACGAAGGACTCCCGAAACATCGCGCTCATGGTCGCGCCAGCCGCCTGGAACGAGGCACGAGAGCGAAGGCACCCCTCGGTCAGCGCGGCACCCTGAAGGTCGAAATCGCGTCCTCGCCCCCTACCGGCACTTCAGGGCGCATGCCCCGCGTCGATATATGCACGCGCATTCGGGGACACCCTGCGGCCTTCCGGGCTTGCCCAGAGCCGTCGATCGGGTCGCGCTTGACGGCAGGTAGCAGCGCCGGAACTTGGGCTGTCGAGGGTGCGTCACTCAGCCAGCAGGGAGGTGTGTCGATCGCTATTCGATCGGCAGCGGCAACCGCCGCTCGTAGTGTGCGGTTCCATCCGCGACCGTCGATGCGAATGGAACCTATGACCACTCCGAATCAGATCGGCATCACGATCGATTGTCCCGACGCATCACTGCTGGCCTCGTTCTGGGAGAGCTGCTTGGGCTACACGCGCAGGCCAGCGACGTCCGGTGGGCCTTACGTCACGCTGGAACGAGGGGACGGCGGTCCGGACGGGCCTCCGTTGATCACGTTTCAGACGGTTCCAGAGCCGAAGACGGGCAAGGCGAGAATTCACCTCGACCTCTTTGTCGAGCATGCGCAACCTCTCGTCGACGAGATGCAGGAAGCCGGCGCCTCGGTGCTGTCCCATACGGAGGCAGGCGATTGGACCACACGGGTGCTCCGGGATCCTGCTGGGAACGAGTTCTGCGTCATCGGACCCGACTGAGCGAGCAGAGCCGAGCGGGGAGAGTTTGGCGGCCGTCGACGCACTGTCTGAGAAAGAGCCGGTAGAGGCGTCGTGTCTACCGCGAGCACGACCGCTCGCATGCGCGCTCGACGGCGCACCGATTCGGCGATCTGGTCGTGGCGGACGGCCGCCGACGGTATTTCAGAACGCGCGGGACCACGCCTTCGGAGGTGCCCAAACGTCGGCCCGGAGCGCAGTCGAGCGGCATACCGGGCAGAGTGGGACGTTCGCTTCGTTCCGAACCGAGGGTCAGTGACACCCTGATTCCGTCAGCGCCACGGGTCGAGGTTCGGCGGCGAGCTGCGGCCCAACATCCAAGCCATGAGCGACCGGTCATCGGCGCGATCGCGCAGTCCAGCGATCAGCCAGGGAAGGGCCCGGTCGACGAGTTGCTGCGTCCAGTCATCCGGTGTGAGGCCGATTCCGAGATCCACAAGGTGTACCTCGACCTCCCACCACCGATGGAAGGGCAGCTGTGCAATCGGATGCTCACTGCCTTGCAACGATCGGACCTGGTGATTCCAGAGATCATCAGGCAGTGAACCGAACACGGCATCCAACCGCTGAGCCCAGTTGCGAACATCCGTGATCAACTCGTGCGCGGGCCGGTCGGCCCCGGCCTCGATCTCTGCAGCGCGTCCCCTTGCACCGCCCGGGTATTGATCAATCAGCTCGCCTCGGGTGGCCGCCTCGATCCGGCGGACCATCGCCTCAGCGTTTCGGGCAAGATGGGTGAGCACGTGTCCGACGGTCCAGTCGGGTAGGAGCGAGGGCTGCCTGACTACCGCGTCCGGCAAGTCATTGATGGCAGCGGCGAGGCGTGAGTGAGCAGCCTGGCAGCCGTCGATGTCCTCGGTGGGCCTGTCCACGCACGCCACGGTACGGCGACAACCTCCGCGCCGCCGACGGGAGCGAGCTTCACCACGTAACGGCTTACGAGGAGAGCAACGTCGACACGGAGCGGGCATAACTGCCGAAGTGCCCGGCGAGGGTGCCCCCTACCGCCGGGTCCACGGCGAGGTGTTCCCTGGGCCTCCCACCATGAGGAGGTTCCACCATGACCACGATCTACTCGACACCGACGTCTCTTCAGAGGCTGGACGCGGACGGTGCGTTCGATGAGGCGCAGCTGGCTGCGGCTGCGTTCCTTGCTCGCTACAGCGGCCGAACCCTTGACGCCTATCGCCACGATCTTCGTGGCTTCTTCCAGTGGTCGGCCGATGTCGGCCTGACCGTGCTGGCCGCGACGCGACCCCACATCGAGCTCTACCGCGGCTGGATGGAGGACCGCGGCTTGGCGGCGTCGACGATCGACCGGCGACTGTCGACAGTGTGCGGCTACTACCGGTTCGCGCACATCGACGGGCGCATCCCGTCGAACCCCGCCCAGTACGTCCGCCGACCGAAGGTGCAGCCAAGCGAGGGTCACGGCATGGATCGCGGCGAACTTGGCACCTTCCTGTTCACTGCCGAGCGCTTCGATCACTCCCACGCCGCGCTTGCCGTGCTCCTCGGGCTGAACGGCCTGCGCGTGTCGGAGGCGTGCGGGACCAACGTCGAGGATCTTGGCTTCCAACGAGGGCACCGCACGTTGCGCATCCTCGGCAAGGGCAACAAGCCAGCGCTTATCCCTCTGGTGCCGCGGGCTGCCCGTACGATCGACCTCGCCGTGGGTGAACGCCACGAAGGTCCCATCATCTGCCGCCACGACGGCCAGCGCCTCGACCGCCGCACCGCTCATCGATGGGTGCGATCCATCGGCAAGCGAGCCGGGTTGGGCTCCGTGCACCCACACATGTTGCGCGCCGGGTTCATCATGGCGGCCCTGGACGCAGGAGTCCCTCTACGCGATGTGCAGATCGCCGCTCGTCACGCCGATCCCCGCACGACGACCATCTATGACCGCCGTCGAGAGAACTTCGACCGCCACGCAGCGTACGTCGTAGTCGCCTTCGTCGCCGGCGGCTGACCGGCAGAGGGCGCGTCACCTCCCGGCACTTGGAGGATGCTTCTGAGTTCGGCTTCGCCCGGGATATTGGGCTACCCGTCCTGAGGGACGACCGTTGACGGTGCTAATTCGCCGAAGCGTTCAGTTGCCTCTCCCACGCCGTGGTCGATGTCGAAGCGCGAGTCCAGCGGCTGCTGACCGCCCTCCTCCACGGTTTGCTGGACAGGACCCTATCGGTAGTCCATTGATCAGCCGGGTGCTCGGCTCGCGGGGCCGGTGGTCGTGTGGTGCGGGCGGCGGTGGCGATGACGACGAGCAGCCCGACGATTGCTGCGGTGATGGTGGGGGTGATTTGCCCAACCTGCGGATCTTTCGGGTTTCAGGACATGCCCTGGGTACCCGCCGCGTGCAGGGTCGTGAGGGCGCCGTCCAACGCCGCTTCAAGGGGTTTCAGCGATTGCATGGTCTGGGTCAGCAGGAGACCGCCCTGCAGTGTTGCGAAGGTGGACAGGGCGAGTTTCTGGGGGTCGGCGTCGGATCGCAGGAGGCCTGCGGAGAGCATGCGGTCGAGGCCCGCTTGAAGGTACCCGCGCCATCGATCCATGTACGCCGCGAGTTCTCCCGCCCGCTCCGAATCGTTGCCGATGACCTCGCGGGCCAAAGCGCTGATCGGGCATCCCCAATGCGGCTGGGAGCCGTAGTGGGCGAGGACGGCGCGACGCCAACCGTCCCAGGCGTCCCAGGTGTCGAGGGACTCGAGGTACGGCCGTTGCGAGTCGAGCACCCGCTCACCCTGAAATGACGCGATAGCGGCGACCAGCTCGGTCTTGCCCCCCGGGAAGTAGTGAAAGAGCTGTCCCTTGCTGGTTGCCGTCTCGGCCCCGATGTCCTCCAAGCTCGTGCCACCAACTCCACGGGCCAGCACCAGATCTGCCGTAGCGGCCACTATCCGATCACGGGTAGCCGCCCCCTTGGGGGTGAGCTTCGTCGCCTGCACCCCTACGAGCCTACCTTCTTATGGACTTTGTGGTCCATTTCTGGGTACAGTTCTGAACTGAACGGTCCATTCCAGGATCGACCAGAACGGAGGAACCCATGCAGAAGCGACTCGAGGGCAAGTCCGCAACCAGTCCATCAACGAAACCCCGATTGGAGACAACCATGCACAACCACACGTTGGAGCCGGCAGCACGACAGTTCGCCGACGCCACCGCACAGCCCCCGTTCCTGTACGAACTCGGACCTGACGCTGCCCGCAAGGTCCTCGACGACCTCCAAGCTGCGCCGATCGCGAAGCCCGACGTCGACGAGACATGGATCACCGTGCCGGCAGAGGTCGGCGACGTCGCCGTCCGCATCGTCAAGCCCCTCGGTGCAACCGGCCCCCTACCAACCGTGCTCTATGTGCACGGCGGCGGCTGGATCCTCGGCAACGCCGGCACCCACGATCGCCTCGTCCGCGAGCTGGCGGTCGGAACGAACGCCGCGGTCGTGTTCGTGGAGTACGACCGGTCCCCGGAAGCGCAGTACCCGGTCGCGATCGAACAGGCCTACGCCACCGCGCGCTGGATCACCAAGAACGGCCACGCTCACGGCCTCGACGCGTCACGTCTGGCGGTTGCCGGCGACTCCGTCGGCGGCAACATGACCGCGGTGCTCGCGATCCTCGCCAAGCAGCGCGGCGACGTCACCTTCGTGCACCAGTCGATGTACTACCCGGTCACCGACGCCGCCCAGGACACCGACAGCTACATCGAGTTCGCCGACGGCCCGTTCCTCACCGCCAAAGCCATGGCGTGGTTCTGGGACGCCTACTGCCCCGACGAGGCAAGACGATCGGAGATCACCGCGTCGCCGCTGCCGCGCCAGCCTCGACGACCTGGCCGGCCTGCCTGAGGCGTTTTTGATCGTCGACGAGAACGACGTCCTGCGCGACGAGGGCGAGGCATACGCCCGCAAGCTCACCGAGGCCGGCGTGCGTACGACCAGCGTCCGCTTCAACGGCGCCATCCACGACCTGCTCATGCTCAACCCTCTCCGTGACACGGCCGCGACCACCGCCGCGCTCGATCAAGCGATCCACGTCCTGCGCAAGGCCCTCGGCAGCAACCAGGCGACAGCTCAGTAGAGCAGCGCTCGTCGACGCGAAGGAAGGTCCACAGCCCATGGCTCAGCTGCTCTACCGTCTCGGCCACTGGTGCGTGCGACGCCGACGCGTCGTGGTCGTCTTCTGGGTCCTCCTGGTCGGCGGCATCGGCACCTGGTCCAATGCCGCCGGCGGCAAGACCACCGACACGATCTCCATCCCGGGCACCGAGTCCCAAGAAGCTCAAGACCTGTTGTTGGAGCGATTTCCGACGCAATCCGGAACGACAATACGCATTGCCGCCGAAGCGCCCGAGGGGCGAACACTCGCTGACTTCACCGACGACGAGGAGCTCAGGGCCGGTCTCCGGCAACTCTTCTTGCTACCCGACGTCGTACCGCCCGCCGATCCGATGTCGTCCGTGACGACCTCGCCCGACGGACGAATCGCCTTCATCGAAGTCCGCTTCAGCAAGGCGGCGGTCGACCTCGACGAGGAACAGATCCGCACGGTCATCGAGGCCACCCGTGAAGCGGCGCCCGCGGCACTGACGGTCGCGTTCAGTGGTGACGCGGTGAGCAAAGCGGTCGAGGAGCCGCAGGCGCCCGCCGAGTTGATCGGGTTCGCCGTCGCCATCATCGTGCTGTTGATCGCGTTTGGTTCCGTCATCGCGGCCGGTCTGCCACTGCTCACCGCCCTCGTCGGCGTTCTGATCACGGTCCTCGGCATCACGCTCGTCTCGGCGTTCACTGATTTGACCAGCACCGCACCGACGCTGGCGATCATGATCGGACTCGCCGTCGGCATCGACTACGCGCTGTTCATCGTGACTCGTCACCGCGCTTTCCACGCTGCCGGACTCTCCCCAGAGGAATCCGCGGCACGCGCCAACGCCACGTCCGGTGGAGCGGTCGTCTTCGCTGGCGGCACCGTGATCATCGCCCTTGCCGGATTGTTCATCACCGGCATCCCCTTTCTCGCCGTGATGGGCCTGTGCGCAGCCGCATCCGTCGCCGTCTCCGTGCTCGTCGCCATCACTCTCGTCCCAGCGTTGCTCGGATTCGCCGGCGACAACATCGACCGCTTGACCATCCCCGGCATCAAGGTCACCACCGGTGAAGGTGTCGCGATCGAGGAGTCCGTCTCGGGACGGTTCTCCAAGCGGATCACCGACCGGCCCTGGATGTACCTCCTTGGTGGCATCGCCGTCATGCTCGTGCTGGCCGCACCGTTGCTGGCCATCCGTCTCGGCCTTCCCGACGACGGATCCAAGTCGCCCGAGACCACAGAGCGCGAGGCGTACGACATCCTCGCCCAGGGTTTCGGGTCGGGATTCAACGGCCCCCTGGCTGTCGTCGCCGACCTCCGTGGAGTCGACGACCCGTCTGCCGCACTGATGGCGATCAGCTCGGTCGCCGAAGCGGACCCCGATGTGGCACTCGTCGGTCAGCCGATCACCAACGCAGATGGTGACACCGCGATCGTGACCGTCATCCCGAGGTCGGGTCCAGCGAGCAGCGAGACCGAAGACCTCGTCCACCGTCTCCGCGAGGGGTTCTCGACCAGTTCCGTGAGCGACACAGGAGTGAGCACCTATGTGGCTGGCAACACGGCATCGAACATCGACATCTCGGACAAGCTCAGCTCCGCGCTTCCCAAGTACATGGCATTCGTCATCCTGCTCACGATGCTGCTGCTGATGGTCGTCTTTCGATCCATCCTCATACCAATCAAGGCAGCTATCGCCATCCTGCTGTCCATAGGTGGGGCCCTCGGCGTCACTGTCGCCATCTTCCAGTGGGGCTGGCTCTCCGGCTTGATCGGAGTCGACACCAACGTCCCCATCGTCAGCTTCATCCCGACGATCATGTTCGGCGTCCTGTTTGGGCTCTCCATGGACTACGAGGTCTTCATCCTCTCTCGCATCAGGGAGGAGTACTCCCACACGGGCGACCCACACGGCGCCGTCCTCAACGGGCTCGCGATGTCCGCCCGGGTGATCACTGCTGCCGCCATGATCATGATCGCTGTCTTCGGAGCGTTCGTGCTCGGCGACGACGTCATCATCAAGATGTTCGGCATCGGACTCGCCGTGGCCGTGTTGCTCGACGCCACCGTCGTGCGCATGGTCATCGTCCCGGCTGTCATGACGCTCTTCGACCGGAGAGCCTGGTGGCTCCCAGGGCCCCTGCGGAAGATGCCCGACCTCGATGTCGAAGGCGCACGACTCCTCGAGCACCTCGCGGACCTGGAGGCACGGACCTCCACCATCTCGGATGATGCAGTTCCAGTGCCGCAGCCGACCTGCCCCCGTCCTCTCACAGAAGCGGAGGCGCCCCATGACCGACATCGACAACATGAACAACTGGAACGCGCAGATCATCGCTGAGTTCCGCGCCAACGGCGGCGAAGTCGCCTCGCTCGGCGTCATCCCGATCGTCATCCTGCACAGCAAAGGCGCCAAGTCGGGTCTGGAGCGGGAGAACCCCCTGGTGCCGTTGATCGACGGAGACGCCCTGTACCTGTTCGCCTCCAAGGCCGACGGAGGCGTCCATACACGTCGAGCTCACGACTGGAGAACCCCATGCATTGCGCAACCTCGACGACTAGCTCGCCCTCTCATCCAACCACCCCCAAGGAGACAGTCCCATGAACACGACCCGAACCCGCCCCGCCGGCGCCCCCGCCTACTACCTGGGCCGACCGGCCCAAACGTGGCGCATCGCGCTCAACCGTCGACGCCACCAGGCCCGGTCGACAGATCCGACAGAGGCGGCCGCCCGAGAACGTGACCGCATGGTCGCCCGATACTCAGGAACGATCCGATGAATACCCCGTTCAACATCCTCGACTTCCTCGATCGCGCCGAGCACGTCTACGGCGACCGCGTCGGTGTGATCGACGAGCCGGACCAGCCCGCCGACAGCTGGGGGCGGTTGACCTGGCGGCACGTCGCCGAGACCGCCAGGGCCATGGCCGCCGGCCTCGACGCCCTCGGTGTCGGTCCCGGCGAGCGGGTGGCGATCGTCTCGCAGAACAGCGCACGGCTCCTCGTCGCCTTGTTCGCGGTGTCCGGCTACGGGCGCGTCATCGTGCCGATCAACTTCCGGCTCAACGCCGAGGAGGTCCAATACATCGTCGAACAGTCCGGCGCGTCTGTGCTCCTCGTCGATCCCGAGCTCGACGGCACGCTCGCGGATGTGGATGCGCCGCACCGGTTCGTGCTCGGCCGCGAGTCCGACGCCACACTCCTGCGGTTCGATCGTCAGCCGAACCCGTAGTACCGAAACCTGGGCCGAACAGGCATCAAGGTCAGCCCATATGCGCTCGGCGCGCTCATGTTCGCCACACAGGTCGGCAACACCGACCCCGAGGACTCGATCCGGATCATCCACAAGGCGCTCGACGCGGGCATCAACCTCGTCGACACCGCTGACTCGTACGGGGACTCGGAGGAGGTCGTCGGTCGGGCACTCGAGGGCCGCCGTGACGACGTGGTCCTCACGACGCACCTCGTCAGTGTGCGCTAATGACCATTGGAAGGACGATGTGCGGCGCGTCGCGATGACACGCAGGATGACTAGTCAGACCGGCGGCTGCCGTGCCGAACGTGCGCGGTCGCCCCTGGTGTCGACGCCGCGTCGCTACTGACCAGATTTCGAGCGTCGTCGACACCTGGGTGATCGTCCGGCTCGACCACAGCCGGGGGCTGGCGACGAGCGCGTGTTCCGCCGATCCGTTCGAGATCGGCCTCCGAGAAGGCGATGTCACGGGGACAGGCGCTCGAACGTGGAACCGGACTTCGCTGATACAGGCCGCGCTCGCACCGAGCACGCCATCGCTACGCGCTGGGCCTCGGATCCGAGGGTCGCTCACCGTCGACCCTCACGCTCGAGGGTTCTCCAAGCGATGCCAGGCAAGTTGTTCAGGGTCCGGACCGATGCGTCCGGCGCCATGCGCCGGGAGGGAGCGGTTCGAAGCGGCGAAATCCGCGGCTGAGCGCTGTGTCGCTGTCGTATCCCACGCGCACGGCGATCTCTGTCAGCGGTAGGTCTGTGTCGCGTAGGAGCGTTTTCGCCCGGTATACCCGCCAGCACGTTAGGTAGGTGAGCGGACTGTCGCCCGTGACGGCCTTGAAGAGCGCCGCGAAGGCCGACCGCGACATCGCCGCGACTCGCGCCAGTTCGGCCACAGTCCATGGATGCGCAAGGTCGGAGTGCATGGCCCCCATCGCGGCGGCCAGCGGACGGACCTTGAGGGCGGCGACCCACCCGATGCCGGTCCCCTGCTCAGAGTTACACCAGGCACGCAGCGCCTGCACGAACAATACGTCGGCGAGCCGGTCGACGATCGAGTCGACGCCCATGCCGGCGGTGGCGATCTCGGAGTCGATCAGGTCGAGCGTCGCCCGTAGCACGTGCGCGTCCGGCTCGTCGAGCTGGATCCGCATGATCGGAGGTAGTAGTCGCATTAGCAGGGTGCTGAAAAGCGCCCGCTGAAGCTGCCGTTGGCAGTGGTTCGGCCGCTGATGCAACTCCGCCGCCGGTCGCTGTGTTGGTGCGTGTCTGGTTCGGGCTGCCGGTCTGGTCCGGGTCGGCCGTGGCGGGCCTCGTGGTTCAGGTGGTTGTGGTGTCGAGGGCGGTGATGCGGATGAGGTTGTAGACCGCCGCGGTGATCTTGAACCACCACCGGTTGCGTTCTCGCCCGATGTAGCGGAGCTTGCGACCCCCGCCGATGGTCTTGATCCAGCCGAAGGGTTCCTCGATTCGTTTGCGGATCCGCATGCTGACGGCGTGCCCGGTGTGTCGGGTCGTGCGTCCGTCGATCGCTGATCGTTGTCGGGTGTTGTTCTGGGCGACGTGCGGTGTGAACCCGAGCCCGCGAGCATCCGCGATGAACCCTCGGGTGTCGTAGCCCTTGTCGCCGGCGACCGTGCGCCGTCGAGCGGACGTGGGGAGCCGGCCGAGCATCTCGAGGGCGGTGGCCCGCTCGGCGTAGCCATCCGCGGTGGTGAGGTCGGCGTCGACGATGAGCGCGTTGCGGTTCTCCATCAACAGGTGCCCCGAGTAGCAGAGCGTGGCGGCGGTGTTGTGGCTCTTGCGATACAGCCGTGCCTGCGGGTCGGTCGTGGAGGCGTGGGTGTCGTTCGATCGTTTCTGCCCGTGCCACTGCACCTCGGCGTTGCGACCCGCCGACGGATCCGACGGCGGACCGTCTTTGGGCTTGAAGCTCTTGTGCGACGCCCACGCCTGCAGCAGCGTCCCATCCACACTGAAGTGGTCGCTGGAGATGTAGCGGCGCAGCTTCGCTTGGCGCACGACGGCGGCGAAGAACTCGTCCGCGACGTCGTGGTCCAACAGACGCTCGCGGTTCTTGGTGAACGTGGTCGCGTCGAACGCCGGCTGGTCGATCCGCATGTCCAAGAACCACTTGAACAACAAGTCGTAGTTGAGACGTTCGCAGAACGCCCGCTCGGAGCGGATCGAGTACATCGCCATCAACACCGTCGACTTCAACAACGTCTCCGGTGGCACACTTGCCCGCCCCCCGGCCGCGTACATCCCGTCGAACACCTCATCCAGCTCGGCCAAGACGACCTCCACGACGGCCCGGATCCTGCGGATCGGATGATCGGCCGGGATCAGCTCCTCGGTGCTCAAAGTCATCAACATCGCCAACTGAGGATCAGGCGCACCACGCATCCCCACAGTCTTTTCGATCCGAACCCCGAACGCGAGGACCCTCAGCCGAATTTCAGCACCCTGTTAGGGGCTCGGCCGCCGTCTGATCGAACGTGAATCGTCCGCTCTGGATCGTCGTCACCGGGCCATCGCCGCCGGTGACCGCGTGGTGACCGTCGTGCCCGGCGTACAGCGGCTCACACGCCACGGTGAGGCGGCCGGGCGCGTCCTGCGTTGTGAACCCGATGCCAGCCTGCACGAACAGACAGTCGCCCGCGGACAGTTCTATTGGGACGTCCAACTGCTCTGCGGTGAGAAGGCAGACCCCGGCGGTGAGGACGACGAGCCTGGCGACCGGGGCACGCTCGAAGTCGACGCCCCACGGGGCTCCGGCTCGGCGCCGGTGGCGCGGTGGGCGGCTATGCCGTCCAGCTCGCCAAGCGGCGCGGGGCGACGGTGATCGCCATCGCCCCCGCTCGCGACGAAGAGTTCCTGCGCGGGATCGGTGTTGACCACTTCGTGCCGGCATCCGACGATCCGGCTGGGGCCGTGCTGGAGATCGCCCCCGGCGGTGTCGACGCTGCGCTCGACACGACCCCGCTAGGGGGGCGCTCGTCCCAGCGCTTCGCGACGGCGGAACCTTCGTCCGGACCACGCCCGAGCTCCCGGCCCCAGAACGCGGCATCAGATACCGCGTCACCCACGTCGGGCCCGATGGGGCGATGTTGCACACGCTGTCCGACCTTGCCGCGGCTGGCGAACTCGCCCTGCGGGTCGCCGATACATACCCGCTCGCCGACGTCGCTGCGGCCCACGCGCGGCTCGCCAAAGGTGACTTCCGCGGCCGGATCGTGCTCACGGTGCCGTGATGGGCGACGAGCGGCTTATCCAGCAGGTCCTCGCCCGGTACGCCCGCGCCGTCGACCGCCGCGACGCCGATGCCGTAGCAGCCCTGTACACACCGGACGGCATCGAGCGCCTGAGCTGGCACGATCGCGGGACGCGCACGGTGATGGCGACATTCCAAGGGCAAGCCGAGATTCGTCACGCGGTGTCGACCTTCCTTGCGCCGCATGCGCCGCACGCCTGGGCTCACCACATGACATTCGACCCGATCGTCACAATCACCGGCGACACAGCGACGCTCGACGCACAATTCGTCGTGGTCGAGGTCGACGGCGCAACGCGCACGATCACCCCGGCACACGCCGGTTACTACGAACTGAAGCTTCGCCGCCACGACGGCGAGTGGCGGATCGTCGAGAACGACACCATTCTCGACCTTGCGCCCGCGCGGCTTGACGCCTCCCGAGGCGTCCTTCAAGTGCCGTTCGGCAGCGCTCGCGATCGCGAGCAGCAGCGCATGAGCCCGTCACGCCGCTCTCGCCCCGAACGGTTCGGAGCGTCACGGCGCCGCCCAGCCAAGCGACGCCTGCACGCGACCGATTGCCCGGTAAGGGCGCGGCTCGCAAGCCGCGGTCGCGCACGGATCATCCGATCTGTAGCTGCCCCAGAACGCCGGCTCGAGGACGAAGCGCCGAGGCTTCGTTCGGAGCGGGTTGCTGAATCTGTTGCCGCTGTCGTTCTGCGTCGACGTTATGTGTGAGCGTGTGTGCGGGTCGGCGTGATGCGCCTCGATTCGTTGACGCCACATGGCCGCTCGGGGTGATGACAAGTTCGCCGGCTTGCGCGACCATGTCGAGAGAGCATCCCGCCGGTGCGTGATCGGCGACGTTCTTGGCGCCGATCGGCGGCCAGTGAGCTGATCCGAACGGGACCCGCACCGGGGTCCGACATTGATAGGAGTCCACGACATGCCTTTCGTCACCACTCAGGACGGCACGGAGATCTTCTACAAGGACTGGGGAAGCGGTCAGCCGATCGTGTTCCACCACGGATGGCCGCTCAGCTCCGACGACTGGGACGCGCAGATGATGTACTTCGTGCTGCGCGGCTATCGCGTGGTTGCTCATGACCGTCGTGGTCACGGGCGCTCGACCCAGACCTCGGACGGCCATGACATGGATACCTACGCCGCTGACGCCGCCGCCGTCGTGAGTCATCTCGACCTGCGCGACGCCGTGCACGTCGGCCACTCGACTGGCGGGGGCGAAGTCGCCCGCTACGTCGCTCGGCATGGAGCCGGCCGCGTGGCCAAGGCGGTGCTCATTGGGGCGGTCCCGCCGTTGATGCTGAAGACCGACGCGAACCCCGGTGGCTTGCCGATCGAGGTGTTCGACAGCTTCCGCGAGGGCACTGCCTTCAACCGGGCCCAGTTCTTCCTCGACGTTGCAACAGGACCGTTCTACGGCTTCAACCGTCCAGGCGCGACGGTGGCCGAGGGCGTCATCCGCAACTGGTGGCGGCAAGGCATGATGGGCGGCGCGAAAGCCCACTACGAGGGCATCAAGGCGTTCTCCGAAACCGACTTCACCGCGGACCTCGAAACCATCGAGGTCCCCACGTTGGTCATGCACGGAGACGATGATCAAGTCGTACCCATCGCCGACTCGGCCGAGCTGTCGATCAAACTGCTCAAGCACGGCACCTTGAACGTGTACCCCGGCTATCCGCACGGCATGTGTACCACTCACGCCGACGTGATCAACCCCGACCTGCTCGCGTTCATCCAAGCCTGACCCCGGCAACTCACCGACCAGCGCTTGCCGCACGCCTGGCCCGATGCTCGCCGTGGCCAGCGTTCTCAGTGTTGAGATCCGACTCTCGTTCAGTGCGGCGACGGGACCGGGGTCGCCCGTTTCGACTGGACAGACCATGCTTCGCCGAACACGATACGCGTAAGCGCCGATCGGGGCGCGCGACACGCGATTCCGTCGGCTACCGCCGCACTCCGTCACGCCCGAGCTGGCAGAAAGCCGAACACGCTCGCGATTGCAAGCGGTCCGGACGCCCCTCTGCTGCGCCGCGAGCGACCCGCGTAGCAGCTCGCCTGACGCACGCCCGCGGCGCCGGCCTCGCTGCCCCATAACACGCGCCTCGTTATCTCCACGAGGCAGCCCCGAAACGCCGGATTGCGGCGTCAGCTGAGGCGTTGCTCGAGGTGGACGACGACATCGTCGCCGTCGGTCTTGCCGATGGCCTTGCGGATGGCTGCGGCGATGGGGAGCTTGTGGGTGCCGTCGCCGAGTGCCATGAACGAGCTGCGGAACGCGACGCCGTCGACAGTGCCGGCGACCTTGACGAGACCGCGGGTGCCGAACACGG
The DNA here is from genome assembly GCA_963732335.1 of Ilumatobacteraceae bacterium. Classification (GTDB taxonomy): domain Bacteria; phylum Actinomycetota; class Acidimicrobiia; order Acidimicrobiales; family Ilumatobacteraceae; genus Desertimonas. Next base: position 19,164 of record CAVSZO010000048.1, read on the forward strand.
TGGCGGAGTCGGGCATCTGAACGCAGGTCCAAGTGTCGCCCTCGCGCACTCGCCCCAACGTGGCGGTGAACGTGATATCGAGCGGCCCGATTGTGGACTTGGTCATGGCTGCCTCCTCCCTGGGTCAGTCCGGCCGGGTGGCAGTGAGGCACACCGCCAGTGTCAGAATTTAGTGAGCACGCTCGATCGACGGATTCATCGGATCGCGTGCGGATCCCGAGTTCGGATGGATCGACCGATCGGGTCGCCGGACCACGATGACGCAACCCCCTCCCGCGACCGTCCCCCACCGCCGGCTGCTGGACGCTGATCTGTGCGGGTACCTCCGCACGGTGAAGTAGCGCATCACGGCATACCTGTGGAGTGGGGAGCCGTCAAGCGATGTGTTTGCCTCGGTCGAGGTCGGTCCGGGCCGGAGGTCCGGAGTCGCGGGCGCGTCGAAGGGGACGTCGACGATGTTGCCGGCGCCCTTGGTGAGAACCTGGTTGGTCAAGGCGAGCGGTGCTCTCCAATCGGGTGAACGGACACGGTCAACCTGGCTTCGATCCTCGCTCGTCGAGGTCGGGCAGCCCGGATGTCGGGTGCCTGGTGCATACCTTCGTCACGCCCCCGCTTGGGGGTGATCATGAAGCCGTGCGGTCACGACCACGGCGAGCTCAATCAGATGAGCCGACCACACCGGTCGGTGGGTCATGCCGAGACGCGAGTTGCGTCGTGGCCGTGCCCGACATCACGCGGCGTCGTGGGCGAGGCAACGGATCTCACCGTCGCGCAGGCCGTAGTAGACGAGCGTGAGCAGATGACGCGCCGCGGCGACGCGTCCGATGTTGCGGCCTCGGCGAGCGCCGACACGGGCCTTGATCGAGGCGATCTGCGGATCGCGCACGGCACCCGAGACGGCCTCGACGGCAGCCCAGCGCAGCAGCCGTGAGCCCTGCTTGGTGATGTGACCACGATGGCTGTGGGCGTCGGACTCGCGCAGCCGCGGGGTCAGCCCGGCCCATGAACACAGCCGTCGCGGGTTGTCGAACCGGCTGACGTCACCGATCTCGGCAACGAACACCGCCGCCAGCACCGGTCCCACCCCGCGCAACACCTGGACCGCCTCGTAGCCGGGATGGCCCTTCAAGCGGCGGTGGATGCGGGCGTCGCAGTGGCGGATCTGGCGGTCGTGCAACTCGATCAGCTCGCGCAGCGACTCGATCCGCTCGAGGTAGACATCGCCGAGCTGGAGATCATCGAGCCAGCGTGGGCCGCGGCCTCGGAAGATGTCATCGAGTTCGGGGATCACCCCTTCTTTGCCGAGTGTCTGGTGCACCTGCGTCTTCAACCCGGAACGCATCCGACCCAGCTTCGCTCGGTAGCGGACCAGCTCGCGAAGCTCGCGCACCTCCGGTGGCGCAACCCACGCTTCCGGCAGACGACCCAGCCGCAGCAGATCAGCCAGCAGCGTGGCGTCACGAATGTCGTTCTTCACCCGTCGGTTCTCATAACCCACGATCCCCAACGGATGAGCCAGATGCAACCGGGCCCCGCACTCGGCGATCACATCCGCCGCCCAGTACCAGCCCCACGTCGCCTCCATCGCCACCTCCGCGTCCGCCCCGGCCGCGACCACCTCGGCAGCCAAGTTGGCCGGCGTGTTGTCGATCCGGCACCACGACACCCGATCCCCGTCGTCGTTCAACACGACGATCACAGACCGGCGCCGGTGCAGATCGATCCCTACGTACGATCCCATATGAGCCTCCTCGCTCGAGGGTTGGTGTTAGCAACCTCGAGCTTCATCCGGAGCGGAGGACCGAACCAGAGCGGGGAGGCTCAGCCCTCCGAGCAACTCCACATG
>CAVSZO010000049.1:0-173059 GCA_963732335.1 Ilumatobacteraceae bacterium
CGTGGCGCTCTAACCAACTGAGCTACGCGCCCCTCAGGGACTTCGCAGGTTAGCAGCGGCCCCAGATGTTGTCGCCGGTCCGCGGCGTTCGACACAGGCGATGCCCATGCCCTGGCGGTCGCGGTGGGCGGAGAGCCCGACGGGGCATCTCCCGTCGAGCGGGACGAGTCGGACGACGACGAGGTCGTCGGCATTGCCCGCACACGTGACCTCGCGGGCGTCGTCGTTGGCCTCGATGACGACGCAAGAGCCCGGCTCCAGGACGTTGTCGGGCCGCGGTGGTTGCGCCGGGTCTGTCAACGCCGCGGCGCCGAGCACGACGGCTGCCCCCACCACCGCCCCGCCGATCACGAGCTTCCACGGGTATCGGGCGGCGCCGCGGTCCTCGACGCGAACAAGTGGTGCCTTCGCCGGTGTCGGTGATCGGTCGACGTACCGTCGGCCGGCGCTGGGTGCGTGATGCCAACTCGGCGTCATAGGCGGCGCGGCGTCCTGGATGGCGAAGCACCCTGTAGGCCTCGTTGACGGCGGCCATCGTGCCGGTGTCGGCCGCGTCGTGGTCGGGATGGTGGACGCGGGCGAGACGCCGGTAGGCGCGTCGAATCTCCTCCGTCGATGCCGTCGTCGCGACCCCGAGGACCTCGTAGTGGCTGATGCCGCCGACGCTAAGTCCACCTGCGCACTAGCGGCCACTTCTGTCCGCTCTGCGGGGCAGAATCGGCGGGGCGCCTAGTACCCAGCCTCGATGTCGACGAGGCCGATCAACTCTTCCTCGTCGGCGTACCGGCGGACGTTGGTGGTGATCCGCTCCGACAGCAGTGGGATCGCCATCTCCGGCGTGTTGCCGACATGCGGGGTGATGATGCAGTTCGGCATCGTCCACAGTGGGTGGCCGGGAGGCAACGGTTCCGGGTCGGTGACATCGAGTCCGGCGCCACCGATGACGCTGTCGCGGAGGGCGGCGACGAGATCGTCGGTGACGACGTGCTTGCCCCGGGCGACGTTGACCAACCAGGCGTGATCCTCCATCAGGGCGAGTTCGTCGGCGGCGATGAGTCCTTCCGTGTCAGGGGTCAAGGCCAGGGCGATCACGACGAGATCTGCGCCCGGAAGCGCATCGGCGTACCGGTCGGCGTCGAGCACGTCGTCAACACCGTCGAGATCCTCGGCCCGGCGCCGAACGACCGTGATGTGACAGTCGAACGGTTGCAGCAGGCGGACGAGTGAGGTCGTGATCCCGCCTCCGCCCAGAATCGTGACACGTGCCCCGAGGAGGTTGTTGCCCTGTGGCGGCTCCCATGATTGTGCCCGGGCGTAGGTCGCCAGCCCGCGGAAGCCAGCCAGGCCGAACGTCAGCGCCAGCTCGGCGACTGGCTCGGCGTACACGCCCTTGCCGCAGGCCCACACGTGCTCGTCGTCGAGGAGGTGGACGAAGTTCTCGATCCCGGCAAATGGCAGCTGCACCCAGCGGGCCTTCGGCGCTTGCTGCAGAGCTGCGGCCAGCGCTGCGGGGTCGCGAGGGTCTCCCCACACGAGTCCCTCGGCATCGGCCAGGGGCACGACGTGGCCGCCTCCTTCGTTCACCGCCTCGACCATCCAACTCGGCGCGCTCTCGGGAGCGACGGCGATTCGCGGTGCGTCAGGGGGCGACATGGTTCTCCGAGAATAATCGGCGGGCGTTACTCGTCCGCCTCTCTGCGCGCATCATCGAAGAGCGTCACGGCGCGCCGAGCGCAGGACGCCGGCCATCATCAGCACGACGCTGACGACCAGGATGATGGTGGCGAGGACGTTCGACCTGCGGTGGGAACTGGACGCGGAAGCTGCCATAGATGTACAGCGGGAACGTGCTCAGCGACCCGGCGTTGAACAGCGTGATGATGAAGTCGTCGATCGAAAGGGCGAACGACAGCAACGCCGCGGCGAGGATGCCGGGAAGGATCAGGGGGAAGGTGACCTTCCAGAACGTCCGCATCGGTGAGGCGCCGAGGTCCTGGGCGGCCTGTTCGAGCGTCCAGTCGAAGCCGCGCACCCGCGCCCGCACGGTGAGGGCGACGATGCTGACCTGGAACATCACGTGGGCGATGATCACCGTCGAGAAGCCCCGTGTCACGTCGGCGTCGAGGAACAGCGTGGCGAGCGACGCGCCGAGGACGATCTCCGGTGTCGTCAGCGGCAGCACCAGGAAGAGGTTGAGACCCTCCGAGCCGCGGAACCGGTAACGGGCCAGGGCGATGGCGATCATCGAGCCGATCACTGTGGAGATCGCCGTCGAGATGGTGGCGATCTTGAGGCTCTCGACGAAGGCGTCGGTGAGCCCTGCCTCGCTGAACGGGTGACGCCAGTTGTCGAGCGTGAACCCCTGCCACACCAGGTTGAAGCGGCTCGACGGATCGTTGAACGAGAACCACACGATCCACGCCATCGGCACGAAGAGGTAGATCAAGCCGAGCGCGGCGAAGAGGTTGAGGCCCCACCGGGCCGCCTTGGCAGGCGCAGCGCTCACGCGATCTCCTCCGTGCCGAGGAACTTGCTGTAGATCAGCGTGGCGACCGTGATCACCGCCATGAGCACGAACGACATCGCCGCCGCCAGCGGGTAGTTGTTCTGGACGAGGAACTGGTTCTGGATCGAGTTGCCGATCATCGTCGTGTTCGGGTTGCCGAGGTACTCGGCGTTGATGAAGTCGCCGGCCGCCGGGATGTACGTCAGCAGCGTCCCGGCGAACACGCCGGGCAGCGACAACGGCAGGACGACCTTGCGGAACGCCCGCGTCGACGAGGAGTAGAGGTCCTTGGCGGCGTCGACGAGACCGATGTCGATCTTCTCCAGGCTGACGTAGATCGGCAGCACCATGAACGGCAGGAAGTTGTAGGTGAGCCCGCCAATCACCGCTGCCCTGGTGTCGAGCAGCCGCCCATCGTCCATGATGCCGAAGGCGTCGAGCAGACCGGTGAGGTGCAGCCACTCGAGCACGTCGACGATCGGCCCGCTGTCGGCGAGCAACGACTGCCAGGCGATCGTGCGGATCAGGTACGACGTGAAGAACGGCACGACGACGAGTCCGAGCAACAGGTTCTTCCACCGCCCACCGCGGAATGCGATCACGTACGCCAGCGGGTAGCCGATGATGAGGCACAGGAGTGTCGCCGCGGCGGCGTAGACGAAGCCGCGCTGGAACTGCGCGCCGAAGTCGGTGAGGGCGTCGGCATAGTTGCCGAAGTTCCAGTCGAACTCCGCCTCGACGGCGAAGCGGCTCGGCAGCGTCGACAACGACGTGCGCAGCAGCGTGAACAGTGGTGCGAGGTAGAACAGCGCCAGCCAGAACATCCCCGGCTGCATGAGGCCGTACGGCGCCAATCGGCGGCGCGCCTCCGGACCGCCGGTGATGGCGACAACGACGAAGCCGGCAATGGTGATGAACAACGCGGCGGCGGTGACCGTCGCCAGCGGCCCGTGCACGATGCCGGCGCCGAGCAACACGAGCAGGGCGCCGGCGAGCAGCAGCGCGCCCAGCCCGATCCGGTCGTACCGACCGGATCGCAGCCGCGGAGCCCGCTCGGGTTCCGCCGTCGTCATCGTCACGTGCGCGCCGCCGCGTTCGACGTCGTCGCCGTCCTACGCGCCGACGATGCCGGCGAACGCCTCGTCGAACTGCGCCCGGGTGTCCTCGTCGAGATTGGCGAAGGGCTGGATGTTGGCGAGCATCTCCTCGCTCGGGAAGATCAGCACGTTCTCGGCCAGTTCCGGGTCGATCTTGGCCACCTCCTCCTGCACGCCCTTGACCGGCGACACGAACTGGACCCAGGCGGTGATCTGCGCCGCCTGCGCCGGGTCGTAGACGAAGTCCATCCACTGCGCCGCCTCGGCGCGGTGCTCGGCGCCCTTCGGCATCATCATCGTGTCGGCCCAGCTGACGCCCCCCTCCTCGGGCACGATGAAGCGGATGTCGGGATTCTCGATGGAGAGCTGGGCGACGTCGCCGGACCAGCCCATGCACGCGGCGAAGTTCCCCGACACCAGATCGGCCATGTAGTCGTTGCCCGTGAACGCCCGGACGTGGCCCTCGTCCTTGGCCTGTTCGACCTTGGCGAACGCCTCCTCCGCCTCCGAGAAGTCGGCGATCGAGCGGATGTCGACGCCGAGCGAGAGCAGGATCAGCCCGATCGTGTCCTCCATCTCCGTCAACATCCCGATCTGTCCGTTGAGCTCGGGATCGAACAGGTCATTGGTCGATGTCAGCTCGCGCCCGGTGGCGCTGACGTTGTAGGCGATCCCCGTGATCCCCGTCTGCCACGGCAGCGTGAAGCGCCCTTCCGGATCCCACGGCGGGTTGACGAGGTCGTCGCGCAGGTTGACGGCGTTGGGGATGTCGTCGATAGGCAGCTCGTCGAGCCACTCGATCGTCATCAGCCGGCCGGCCATCCAGCCCGTCAGCGTCATGATGTCGGGGTCGATCGTCTCTCCGCGGCCGAGCACCGGCTGGATTAGCGCAAAGTATTCCTCGTTGTCGTTGATCGCCTCGGTGTACGTCATGTCGATTCCGGTCGCCTCGACGAACCGGTCGACGGTGCCGACGGTGTCACCTTCGGTGGGGTCGATGTACCCGGGCCAGTTCTCGAAGTAGAGCTCGCCGCCGTCACCGGAGGCGACACGACGTTTCGCCGAGGCGCGGCGTTCCGAGGAAGCCGGGCAGGGCGATGCCGGCGGCGCCGAGCAGGCCGGCCCTGGAGAACAGCTGTCGTCTCGTCATCACTGGGCGGCGTGTGCGGGTGCGATGATTCATCGGTTGTTCTCCTCTCAGAGGGTCGCCTCGATCTGGTCGACATCGGAGTCGCTGGCGCCGGGTTGCGCCGGCCAGCCGGCGAGCACGTAGGCGGCGCCAGGGCTCCACCTCGCGTGAACGGAAGAACCGGGGTGGAGGAACGGCAGGTCGTCGTCGGGATCGACGTAGGTGACGATCTCGGTCCCGTCGCGCAACTCGAGCTGCAGGCGGGCCGAGGCGCCCTGGAAGATCAGCTGGCGGATCACTCCCTCGATGCTGCGGCCGTCCGGACCGGCGGTGACGGCAACCTGCAGCCGCTCCGGCCGGATCATCACCGACACCGGGTCGCCGTTCGTCGGCAGCCGACCCGGCGTCGCCCGCACCGTCGGCCCGGACTTCAACTCAACGACCACGTCGTCGCCATCGTGCCCGCTCGCCGTGCCCGGCAGCAGGTTGGCCGAGCCGATGAACCCCGCCACGAACAGCGTCGCCGGGCGGTTGTAGATCTCCTCGGGCGTCCCGATCTGCTCGACGACCCCTTCGCTCATCACGGCGATGCGGTCGCTCATCGTCAGCGCCTCACCTTGGTCATGGGTCACGAACACGAACGTGATCCCGACCTCGCGCTGGATCCGTTTGAGCTCCAGCTGCATCGCCTCGCGGAGCTTGAGGTCGAGGGCGGCCAGCGGTTCGTCGAGGAGCAACGCGCTCGGGTAGTTGACGAGCGCCCGGGCGAGGGCGACGCGCTGCTGCTGGCCACCGGACAGCTGCGCGGGCTTGCGCCCGGCGAACTCCCCGAGGCGCACGATTTCGAGCATCTCGTTGACCCGCCGATCGCATTCGCCGCGGCTCGCCCGCTTGGAACGCGGTCCAAACGCCACGTTGTCGGCCACCGTCATGTGCGGGAACAGGGCGTACTGCTGGAACACCGTGTTGACGTTGCGCTTGTACGGCGGCACCCGACTCACGTCGGCGCCTTCGAGGAATACGCGACCGGAAGTTGGCAGCTCGAAGCCGGCGATCATCTTCAACGTCGTCGTCTTGCCGCAGCCAGACGGCCCGAGCATGGCGAAGAACTCGCCGCGTTCGATGCTGAAGTCGGCGGAGTGGACAGCCACGAAGGTGCCGAACTGCTTGCGCACGTGGTCGAGGACGATGACGTCGTCCCGTTCGATTGTCAGCGTGCCGCCGTCAGCCACGCAGCCCTCCCCTGCGACCGAGCGTAGATCTCAACTGTCCAGGTTGGCCATCACGTGCTTGATCCGCGTGTAGTCCTCGAAGCCGTACATCGACAGGTCCTTGCCGTAGCCCGAGTGCTTGAACCCGCCGTGGGGCATCTCGGCGACGATCGGGATGTGCGTGTTGATCCACACGCACCCGAAATCGAGACGCTTCGACATCCGCAGTGCCCGGCCGACGTCCTTGGTCCACACGCTCGACGCCAGCCCGAACTCGACGCCGTTCGCCCAGGCGACGGCCTCGTCCTCGTCACTGAACCGCTGCACCGTGATCACCGGACCGAAGATCTCGTTCTGGATCATCTCGTCGTCCTGGCGCAGGTCGGCGACGACGGTCGGCTCGTAGAAGTAGCCGGAAGCGCCCTGGCGATGACCTCCGGTGAGAACACGGGCATGATCCGGCACACGTTCGAGGAACCCGCCCACACGTTCGAGCTGGGTGGGATTGTTGAGCGGTCCGTAGAGCACGTCCTCGTCGTCGGGCAGGCCGGTCTTCGTGCCCTTCGCCTGTTCAGCGACCGCGTCGACGAAGTCGCCGTAGGCACCAGGTCCGGCGATCACCCGGGTAGCAGCCGTGCAATCCTGGCCGGCGTTGAAGTACCCGGCGATGGCGATCGCCTCTGCGGCGGCGGCGATGTCGGCGTCGTCGAACACGACCACCGGCGCCTTTCCGCCGAGCTCGAGATGGACCCGTTTGAGGTCTCCTGCGGCGCTGATTGCGACCTCCTTGCCGGCGCGCACCGAGCCGGTGACCGAGACCATCGCCGGGACGTCGTGGGCGACCATGGCCCGCCCGGTGTCGCGGTCGCCGCAGATCACGTTGAAGACTCCAGGGGGCACGTGTTCGGCGACGATCTCGGCGAGCAGGGTCGTACTCGCCGGAGTCGTGTCGCTCGGCTTGAGCACGACGGCATTGCCGGCGGCGATGGCCGGGGCGAACTTCCACACCGCCATCATCAACGGATAGTTCCAGGGGGCGACCTGGGCGCAGACGCCGACCGGCTCACGACGCACCCATGACGTCATGTTCGCCATGTACTCGCCGGCACTCTTGCCCTCGAGATTGCGCGCCGCCGCGGCGTAGAAGCGGATCTGGTCGATCATCGGCGGCATCTCCTCCGACATCGTCAGGGCGATCGGCTTGCCGGTGTTCTCGACCTCGACGGCAACGAGTTCCTCAGCACGGGCTTCGATCGCGTCAGCGATGCGGAACAGGGCGAGCGAGCGCTGCGACGGCGTCGTGTCGCGCCACTCGGGGAACGCCGCGGCTGCCGCGGTCATCGCCGCGTCGACGTCCTCCGGCCCCGACAGCGGTGCGGTGGCGTACTTCTCGCCGATCACTGGGTTGACGACGTCGAGGGTTTGCCCGTCTGCAGCCTCGACTGGCTTGCCGTTGACGAAGTTGGAGAACGCCTTCATGGATCGGAGGTCTAGCACTCCCCGCCAACCCAGCGCATCCACCGGGCCTACGCTGCGCCCATGGCTGTTCAATGCGTTCCCCGGCCACGCAGGCCGCTTCTGGCCGCTCCCTCGCTGGCGCTCACTCGCTCGCATCGGTGCAGGTAGTTCCATGAACAGTTCCAGTGCTGCAATCAGGACCGTTGGCGTTCCCAAAGAGGTGAAGACCGCCGAGCATCGGGTGGCGATGACGCCCGACGGCGTGCGCGAGCTCGAGCGCAGCGGGATCAACGTGTACGTCGAGACCGGCGCCGGAGCCGGGGCGTCGATCACCGACGCCGACTACATCGCCGCTGGAGCGACCATTGTGCCGACCGCGGCGGATGCGTGGGCGCAGCAGATGGTGGTCAAGGTCAAGGAGCCGATGGCCGAGGAGTTCGAGTTCCTGCGCGAGGACTCGACGCTGTTCACGTACCTCCATCTCGCCGCCTATCCGGACGTGGCCAAGGCGTTGCTGGCGGCCAAGACCACGTCAATCGCCTACGAGACCGTGCAACTTCCCAACGGCGCGTTGCCGCTGCTGGCGCCGATGAGCGAGGTTGCGGGGCGGTTGGCGCCGCAGATGGGGGCGCACTTCCTCGAGCGCCACAACGGCGGCCGGGGCGTGCTGATGGGCGGTGCTCCCGGTGTCCGCCCGGCCAAGGTGGTCGTCCTCGGCGCCGGCAACGTCGGCTGGAACGCGGCATGGATCGCCGCCGGGATGGAAGCCGAGGTCGTGCTCATCGACAAGAACCTCGACCGTCTGCGGTGGGTTGACCAGATCCATCGCGGACGGATCATGACGCGTGGCGTCGAACCGCGGGGCGATCGAGCGCAGCGTGACCGACGCCGACCTGCTCATCGGCGCCGTGCTCGTGGCCGGCGGCCGTGCCCCGGTGGTCGTCGATGAGGCGATGGTCAAGGCGATGAAGCCAGAGGCGGTCATCGTCGACGTCGCCGTCGACCAGGGCGGCTGCATCGAGACGATCCGCGAGACGACGCACGACGATCCCATCTACGAGATGCACGGCGTGATCCACTACGCCGTCGGCAACATGCCCGGGGCGGTGCCGCACACGAGCACGTACGCCCTGACCAATGCCACCCTCCCCTACCTCCACGAGGTCGCCGTGCACGGCCCGGCAGTCGCGTCACGGCGCGACCCGGCGATGGCCTTCGGCGTCAACACGGTCGCAGGCACGGTGACGAACCAACCCGTCGCCGAGTTCCTCGGCGTCGACTTCGTCGATCCGCTCACCGCCTTCGACGCCGTCACCTAACCCATCCGAGTGTTTGCGCGCATCCGAGTTCCACCGGCCCGCCTGCCGGTCTCGTGGCACTCGGATGCAGTGACAGCCCACCTCTAAGGTGCCATGCACCGACATTCCCCGGCTGAACACAGTCGAAAGGGAATCTCGTGCACGAGCTCACAGCCGCCGGCGATTCGTTGGCTCATCGATCACCACGGCGTGATCACCCGCGTTGTTCTGCGCAAATGCGGCGTTGGTCGCCGAACGATTCAACGACTTCTGGCAAGCGGCATCCTGCGGTCGGTGCAGAAGGGCGTCTTCGTCCTGGCTACCACCGCCCCGACGCTGGAGCAGCGATGCGCACAGGTCTGCGCTGCTCATCCCAGCGGCTTCGTCACAGGTCCGACGGCAGGGACGCTGCTCAACCTGCGCCGAATGCCACGAACGTCGACGATCCACCTCGCGGTACGCCACGGGATCCACCTGGCCCCGCAGATGGGCGTGACCTTTCGGCAGACCACGGCACTGTTTGCCGCCCACCGTACGGTGAGGTCCGACGGGATCGCCATCGCGACGCCCCGCCGACTCGCCTTCGACCTCGCCGCTGACCTCCGGCCGCTCGACCATCTCTCGGTACTCCACCAGCTGCTCGACGAGCGGCGGGTCACCTTCGAGGAACTGCTGGCCATCGGTACGTTGTTGTGTCATCCAGCGCGTGACGGAAGCGTGCGGTTCCGTCAAGCGCTCGAGCGGCTGGGCGACGGGACGGATCCGGCTCAGTCACACCCCGAGGTCGTCCTCGCCGCGGCCCTTCGCGACCGAGGGGTGCCGGTCGAGCGTCAGTCCCGGGTCGTTCGTGGAGCGAGCGGACGCCTCGCCCACATCGATCTGGCAGTGCCGGCTCTGAAGTGGGGCATCGAACTGGACATCCATCCCGAGCACCGCAGTATCGAGGGACATGCCGGTGATTCGCGCCGTGTTCGCGACTTGCATCTCGACGCCTGGCAGATCGAGCCGGTCAGCGAACAGGACATGGCCGACGTCGATGCGATCGCCGACGAGCTCACTTCGCTCTATCACGCCAGGCGGCACTTCGCCGAGCATCCGAGTGCGTCGTGACCGGCAGGGGGTCACGTGGCACTCGGTTGCACGGAAACACTCGGATGGGACTGATCAGCCGCCGCCGGTGGCGGGGGGTGGCGTGGGCGCGGGAGCCGGTTCGGTGGGTGGCACCGGGGCAATCGCTGTCGGTGCGGCCGTGGTGTTCACCTCGGTCGTCGGCGGTGTAAGCGGTGGCACGACGAGGACGGCGTCGACGGTGTGGGCGATGCCGTTGGTGGCGAGTTGGTCGAGGACGACCAGGTGCGCACCGTTGATCGTCTGCGTTGCCGGATCGATCTGCAGCACGTCACCACTGAGGGTGGTCACCTGGGTCAGAGCAAGAATCTCCTGTTCATCGAGCTGACCCGGGAGCACATGAGCGAGCACGAACTGCCGGAGGGCGACCTCGTCAGCGACGATGTCCTCCCACATCGGCAGGGCCTCGATCGCCGCGTTCGTCGGAGCGAGCACGGTGATCCCCTCGGCGCCAAGAAGATCGAGCACCGGCTGCGGTAGCGGATCGGGAAGCACTGACGAGGGAACCTCGGCGGCCGGTGTGCTGCCATCGAACAGAACGACCAAACCAGCGTCTTCGACCGCCTCGGCGAACTCGGTCAAGTCGCCATCGTCACCAACGAACTCCCACAGCGGAGTCAACGGAATCGTTGTCGTGGTCGTCGTCGACGTCGTGGTCGTCGACGTCGAGGTGGTCGTCGTCGTCGAGGTCGGTCGTCGTCGTGGTCGGCGGCTCCGTCGTGGTCGTGGTCGTGGTCGGCGGCTCCGTCGTCGGTCGTGGTCGTCGTCGGTCGGTCGGTCGTCGTCGTGGTCGTCGTCGTCGTGGTCGTCGTCGTGGTCGGCGGCTCGTCGTGGTCGTGGTCGTCGTCGTGGTCGGTCGTGGTCGTCGTCGTCGTCGGTCGTCGGTCGTCGTCGTGGTCGGCGGCTCCGTCGTCGTGGTCGTGCGTCGTCGTCGGCGGCTCCGTCGTCGTGGTCGTCGTCGGCGGCTCCGTCGTCGTGGTCGTGGTCGTCGTCGTCGGCGGCTCCGTCGTCGTGGTCGTCGTCGTCGTGGTCGGCGGCTCCGTCGTCGTGGTCGTCGTCGACGTACTCGTGGTCGTGGTCGACGTACTCGACGTCGTTTCGGGCTCGGTCGTCGCCGGCTCCGTGGTCGACGTTGACGTGGTGGACGTCGTCGAGGTGGTCGACGTCGACGTGGACGTTGTCGTCGATGTCGACGTCGTCGTCGGAAGCCCCTCGATCAGCGTTCCGAGAACGTCGGGGACGAGTTCGCCGATGATGTCGTCGGCAGAGTTCTGGAAACGGACCTCGACGTCGTCGTCGACGTCCGACAGGAACGAAAAGTCCGCCCCGATCACCAGTCCATCGCTGTGCCAGAGCAGCACACACGTCTGTCGCGCCAAGTCGCCGGCGAAGCACAGGCCGACGAAGTCGCCCCCGATCTCCGGTAGCTCCACCCAGGTGGGTCGCCCAACACCGAAACGTCGGGCCACACGATCGAAATCCAGCCCAACCTCGTCAAAGGGACCGATGTCGAGGGCGAACAAACCGAATCCAACATTCCCGGCGGTGGGCGGAGCGGCCACGCAGCGCACGACCGCGGCCCGATCGCCAACGTCCGACTGCAGCTGCGAGTCGAACGCCGTGAACGCGTACCACGGCGCGACCGACACGGGAATGTCGCCAACTGCATCGACAACCTGCTCCGGCGTCGCCAGTGGACACGGGGCGCCCTCCGACGGAACCGCCGAACCGGGCGGCAACGGGGGGTTCGCGGCGATGAACTCGGCGAGCTTCGTCCGGGCCTCGTCGACGTCGACGTCGGCCTGGGCACCGGCCAGCCCAGGGCCAGCGGCGGCCGCCCACCCGACGGCGCCGAGGACCGCGGCGGCGACCGTCACCGAGACAGCGCTTCTCCAGCGCGCCAGCCCAACTCCATCAGCCATGGTCAAATTCCCAGCGTTCCCCGCGTCCGCGGGCCGGCGATGCCGATCGGGTCGATCCCGTTGCGGAGCTGGAAGTCAACAACCGCGGCTTCGGTCAGCGGCCCGAAGCGCCCATCTATTGGAAGGACGTACCCGACGTTCACCAGGGCGACCTGCAGCGCGGCAACCCGTGTTCCCTGCTGACCCGGTCGGATCGACCCAGTGGCGAGTGCCGAGTCGTCGTCGTCACACGGTTCGGGAGCGACCTCGCGAGCGGTGACCGCGGTCATCCCGAGCTGCGCCAGAGTCTCCGTGCACGTGACGTCGAAGGAGCCGTCGTAGACCCAGCCTTCCGGCTCGACGTGGAACACGTCGACTGCTTCGCAGTCCTCGATGCCGATGACCGCCGGCGACCGTACGCCGCGGGACAACCTGGCGTCGCTCACGGTCGTCGACGTGGTGGTCGTGGTTTCCGGCGGAGGACACTCGACTGTCGTGCCGAACGCCCAGCCGTCTGCGCACAACGGCTCGCCGAGGAGGGCGACGCCAGTCTGCGCGCCGATCGTCTCGGCCGAGCACACCGGAGCGGGTTGCACGACCACGGCCAACGAATCGATCACCGTCGGGACTGAAGCCGTGAGCGCAGCGCCAGCGGTCGACGTGTTGACGGCGCTCGGAGGGCCTTCCAGGGTCAGCCCGAGAACGAGGCTCCGCGAACTCCAGAGGGCGACACAGACAGCCGTGTCGTCGGTCCGGAAACACGCGCCAACCTGCCGGCCGCCGATCTCGGCCGGCTCGGCCGCCAGGACGCCCTCGAGCGCGTACAGGCGGATGATGTCGCCGAAGGTGACCCCACCGGTGAGGTTGATGGCGAACATCGCCGGACGAGTGACCTGACCGTCGCCAGGGCGAGTGGTGTCGCAACGCACGATCGGGATGCCTTCGACCACACCTTCGGCGGCGAAGTCCGGGCGCAGCTCGGGATCGGATGTCGTCCGCCCGAGCCACGGATCGAGCTGCAGCCGAAGGTCGGTATTGCGATCGGCGGCGATGACGGAGGCTATGTCGTTGAACGAGTCGACGGAGATGAGCGGACACTCCGGCAGATCGGCAACAATGCCTCCTTCCACAGCCTCTGGGTTGTCGTTCACGAACAAGCGCAGGCGTGTGCGGGCGGCCTCGATCGCCAGGGAAGGGGACACGTCGAAGACGCTCGTCGGCGGTTCCTGCTGGGCAGCCACCGAACCGTGCGCACCGACGATCGCCGTCGTCGCAAGCGCCGTCGCCGCCAACACGGAAGCCGCAGCCCATGTTCGTCCGCTGCGCCGCTTCGCCTCGCTCATCCAGTGTCCTCCCGCAGACCCGCTTGGGATCTCGACCCTAGATCGGGAGTAGCCGCTGCCGGCGACGCGCCGACGATCCGCAACAGGGTTGTCATGTCGATCGACGAGCGCGCCTGCGCTCCGAGTCAGGCGTACAAGCGCTCGAATTCCTCGGCGAGGTTCACGTAGACGACGTTGCGCTTCAGCTTGAGTGACGGGGTGAGCTCGCCGGAATCGATCGTGAAATCGCGATCGAGAATCTTGAACCGCTTGATCTGTTCGACCTTGGCATAGTTGGCGTTGGCGGCGTCCAGCTCGTCCTGGATCATCGCGATCAACTCTTCGTTGGTGGCGAGCGAAGCGCCGTCCGACGGGAATCCGTTGGCCTCCGCCCACGGCACGACGACCTCGGTGTCGAGTGTCACGATGGCCACCGGGTACGGCTTGCGATCGCCGAACATCACGACTTGGGAGATCCACCGGGAGCGCCGCAGGTCGCCTTCGAGGTTGGCCGGCGTGAGGTTCTTGCCCCCGGCAGTGATGATGATGTCCTTCTTGCGGCCGGTGATCGACACGTAGCCATCGGCGTCGATCGAGCCGAGATCGCCGGTCTTCAGGTACCCATCCGACGTGAACGTCTCGGCCGTCGCCCGCGGGTTGTCCCAGTACTCGCGCAACAGGAAGTCACCCGAGATCTCGATCTCGCCGTCGTCGGCGATGCGGATGTCGGCGGCACCGATCGCCCGGCCAATCGTCCCGAAGCGGTGCGCTTCCGGCAGGTTGACGGTGCCGATGCCGGTGGTCTCGGTCATTCCCCAACCCTCCATCACCGGGACCCCGCAGGCGTAGAAGAAGCGGAGGATCTCCGGAGCGATCGGCGCGGCACCGGAGATCGCCAGGCCGATGTTGCCCCCAAAGATGCCCCGGACCAGCGGGAACAGCTCGGCGTCGGCCCGGTCGAACTCGGCCGCATCGTCCTCCGACACGTCCTCGCCGGCCAGCCGCGCATCCCGAACGCGGTTGCCCAGATCGATCGCCGCGGCAACCTCGGCATGGCCGTCGGGGGGAATCATCCCCATCGCCGCGGCGTACACCTTCTCGAAGATGCGCGGCACCGACGGCAGGACGTCGGGCTTCACCTCGCCCAGCTCGGCGACGATCCGCGTCGGGTCGCCACCCCAGTAGGCGATCGGAGCGCCGATCTCGAAGGCCATCGCCTGAACGAGCTGGGCGAACACGTGAGCGAGCGGGAGGTAGAGGTACACGAGTGCGCCAGCCCCGAAGAGGTTGACCTCCACTCCGGTGCGGCGCGCCGCGGCAAACCCCTTGTTCGTCAGCACGACACCCTTGGGGCGTCCAGTGGTACCAGACGTGTAGATGATCAGACAGGCATCGTCTGGCGCCACGAGCCGGGCGCGCTCGTCGAGCTCTGTTTGGTCACCGTCACGCCCCATCGCGGCGACCTCGTCCATCGTCGTCACACCGTCGGCACCATCGTCGATGACGACGACGTGCTCGAGCGCCGGAAGGTTGCTGCGGACGACATCGATCTTGGCCACCTGGCCCGGGTCCTCACAAATGATCAGCTTCGATCCCGAGTTACCGACAACCCACTCGCACTCGTCCGGCGAGCTCGACGGGTAGACGGGAACAACGATCGCCCCGGCCGTGCTGGCGGCGAGGTCGGCGACGGTGAACTCGACTCGGGTATTGGCAAGGATCGCAACGCGGTCGCCCACGCCCACGCCGAGCTCGGCCAGCCCGAGGGCGAAATCCCGTACACGTTGCCACAGCTCGTTGTACGTCAGCTGGTGCCATTCACCGTCTCGCAGGTAGCGCGCCGCCGTGGCGTCCCCGAAGCGATCGGCGGCGAGTTTGGCCAGCGTGGCCATCGTCAGCTCGCTGGTCGACGCAGGTTCTGTCGTCACAGCGTCACGGTAGCTGCTCCCCCGCCAACGACTTACTGGTGTGCCGGGGCCGACAGCAGCGCAACAGCGACACGATCGAGACCGGCGACGCGACTCGCCTTGACGAGCACCGCCACGTCACTGCCGAGTACACCGACGGCGGCGACCGGTTCGGCGGTCGGGTCCACCCCGTACAGGTCGGTGCCGACGGCGATCAGTTCGATCCCGTGCGCGGCGGCGCGATCGGCGACCACGCGGTGCGCCTCGGCCGGCTGGTCGAGCTCGGCCATCAGGCCGACGATGGCGATGCGGCGACACGCCGGCACCGCCATCAGGGCATCGAGAGCGGCAGCCATCGACGCCGGGTTGGCGTTGTAGGCGTCGTCGATGATGACCGCCCCCGACGGCAATCGGTGCAGGGCCATCCGGCTTGCGGACAGGTCCGCCGCGGCGACGGCACCCGCCGCGGCCGCGACATCGACGTCGAGCGCCCCTGCCGCGGCGATCGCCGCCGCCGCGTTGCCGATCATGTGCCGACCACTGGCACGGAGCTGGATGGGCGCGCTTCCCCACGGGGTGCGCAGACGGAACGATGGCCGGGCCAGCTCGTCGAGCACGACGTCATCGATGGCAACGTCGGCGCCCGCAGACTCACCGAACGTGATCGTGCTCGCCGCAGTCAATTTGGTCATCGTCCGTACCCGCTCGTCGTCGGCGTTGAGGATCGCGACACCATGCGCTGGCAGGGCTTCGACGAGTTCGGCCTTGGCCCGCGCAACGCCGTCGATCCCCCCGAGGCGAGCCGTGTGGGCGGCCGCGACGGCGGTGACGATGCCGACCGTCGGCGGGGCAACGGTGCACAAGCGGGCGATCTCCCCGAAGCCGCGCATCCCCATCTCGAGTACGAGCACCTCGGTGCCCTCGGCGGCGCCGAGCACCGTGACGGGCAATCCCTGTTCGTTGTTGTAGCTGCGTGGGTTGGCACCTACGCGGCGGCCGGCGCCGATGGCGGCGGCTCGCATAGTCCTTCGTCGTCGTCTTCCCGACGCTCCCGGTGATCCCGACGACGACGGCGCCGAGGCGCCGCGAGCCCCACGTCGCGAGATCCATCAGACCCTGCCCGGTGTCGACGACCTCGATCGCCGCGATCCCCGCAGCAGCTGCGGGGATAGACCCTCGCGAGGTCAGCGTGGCCGCGGCGCCGGCGCGAGCGGCATCGGCGATGAACTCGTGTCCGTCGCGCTCGGCGACGATCGGGACGAACAGTGTGCCTGGTTGTAGCGAACGGGAGTCGAAGGAGGCGCCGTCGAGTTCGACATCGTCGCCGACCAACCGCCCGCCGGTCGCCAGGGCGACGTCGGACGCGCGGAACCTCACTGCCCGAACGGTACCCGGGACGTCCAGTCACCGAGCCGATGGTGTCGACCAGCGACTGCACCACCGTAGGCAAGATCCCTACTGGCGGCGTCCACGGCGCGGCGGGGTGAGCCCAGTACCGTGGCTGCGGTGAACCGGATCCATCTCGTCGTGCTCTACGGCGGCCAGTCCGCCGAGCACGATGTCAGCTGCGTGACGGCGGCGCACGTGCTGGCAGCGATCGATCCGGCGAAGTATCGCGTCACGCCCATCGGCATCTCGACCAACGGCGATTGGTCGCTCGGCGAGGCTGCCCAGGCCGCCCTCGCCGCCGGTCCCGGCGCGCTCCCCCACCGACTCGAGACGACGGGGCCGTCCGTGTCGGTGACGGACCTGATCGCCCCGACATCAGCGAGTTCAGACGACGAGATCACCGTCGTCATGCCATTGCTGCACGGCCCGATGGGCGAGGACGGCACCGTGCAAGGGCTGTTGGAGCTTGCCGACGCGGCATACGTCGGGTCCGGCGTGCTCGGATCGGCGTTGGCGATGGACAAGGCGATGGCCAAGCAGGTGCTCGCCGCCAACGGCATCCCGCAGAGCCGCTTCCAGGCGCTGCGTGACACCGAGATCACTCCAGGCGTGCCGGTCGCCTTGGCAGCCGAACTCGGCCTGCCGTGCTTCGTCAAGCCGTCGAACATGGGCTCGTCGGTCGGGGTGACGAAGGCTCACGACGTGGAGGAGCTGCGCGATGCCATCGACTACGCCCTGACGTACGACGAGTGGGTCGTCGTCGAGGAGGCCGTCTCCTGCCGCGAGATCGAGGTGGCCGTGCTCGGCGGCGTCGACCCGGTGGCATCCGGCCCGGGCGAGATCATCCCGGGCGAGGAGTTCTACAGCTACGAGGACAAGTACGTCACCGACGGCGCACAGCTGCTGATCCCGGCACCACTGTCGGCGGCGGACGCCGACCGCGTGCGGTCCCTCGCCGTGGACGTATTCAAGGTGTTGCGTTGCGACGGCCTCGCCCGAGTCGACTTCTTCTTCGAGGAGGGCGGGCGGGGGTTCCTGTGCAACGAGGCCAACACGATGCCCGGGTTCACCCCGATCTCGATGTTCCCGAAGCTGTGGCAGGCGGCCGGGGTGACGTACCCGGAGCTGATCGATCGCCTCGTCGACCTGGCGATCGAGCGCAAGTCCCGACGCCGGCGCAACACCAAGCACTGAGCGGTACGGTCGCGTGTATGGCTGTTCAACCACCCGCCACGCTTCCCCTCGGGACACCAGCGCCCGACTTCTCGTTGCCCGATCCCGCCGGGACGATCTGGACGCTGGAACAGGTCAGCGGTCCGCGTGGCACCCTCGTCGCCTTCGTGTGCAACCACTGCCCGTACGTCAAGCACGTCGCCCACGCACTCGGCGATGCAGCACGTCGTTGGGTCGATGCCGGTATCGGCGTCGTCGGCATCAACAGCAACGACGCCAGCCAGTATCCCGAGGACCGCCCTGAGCGGATGGTCGAACAGGCGGAGGCCTGGAAGTGGAGCTTCCCGTACCTGGTCGACGCCGACCAGACAGCCGCCCTCGCTTACAAAGCGGCGTGCACGCCCGACTTCTTCTTGTTCGACAGCTCCGGGGCGCTCGTCTATCGCGGGCGGTTCGACGGTTCGACGCCGGGCAACAACGTTCCGCTCACCGGCGAGGAACTCGATGCAGCGGTGAGCGCGCTGGTCGCCGGGACGCCGATCAGCACGGACCAGCGTCCCAGCGTCGGCTGCAGCATCAAGTGGAAGCCCGGTAACGAGCCCGGCTGGTAGCCGTTTGCGTCAGCCAACCAACCGATGGTGAGTCGTGCACCTGACGCAAACCGCTACGGGGCCAGGGCGGCACGGAGGAAGGCTCGCAGTTCGTCGCGGAGGTGACGAAGGGCGACGACGTCGGGCGTCCAACCGACGGCGCGCAGTGCTTCCGGGTCGGTGGCGATGCCCGAGACGGTTGCCGCAGCGAGCACGGCGATCAGCCGTGGATCACCGTGACGAAGGCGTCCCCGGGTCATCTCCGCATCGAGGTAGGTGATCGCCCGATCGACAAGAGGCTGTAGGTGGCGACGAAGCCTCTCGGCGCGGGCTTCGGGGAGCCTGCTCAGCTCGCGAACGAGTCCGAGCAGCGACGGCGTGCGCACGGCGGCGCGGAACGCGGCCATGACGATCGAGTCGATGCGGTCGAGGGGATCGTCGGGGGCCGCCCGCACGGCTGCCTCGATCGCCGTGGCGAGCTGACCGGCGGCGTCGACAAACACGGCATCGACGAGCTCGTCCTTGGTGGCGAACCAGTACAGCACCGTCTGCTTGCGGACCCCCACGACGGCAGCGATCTCGTCGAGCGACACGGCGTCGACGCCACGAGCCCCGAACAGCTCGACGGACGCCTCGAGGATCCTCGTCCTCGTCGGCGCGAGGGGTGGCACAGGACGTCTGTCTACCATTTGGTAGAGAACCGTGCTAGACCTGTAGGTCGTGATCGCCGAAGCGCTGGCCGGCAAGCGGATCGCCATCACGGGGTCGACCGGGTTCGTCGGAACGGCGCTGGTCGAGCGCCTGCTGCGCAGCGTCCCGGACTGCGACCTCGTGCTGCTCGTCCGCGACGGCAAGCGGACGACCGCGGCGCAGCGTGTCGAGCGTGAGCTGCTCAAGAACGACGCCTTCGACCGGCTGCGCCAGCTGCATGGCCGCGACGGCTTCAAACAGCTGACGGATCAGCGGATCACGACGATCCGCGGCGACGTCGGGCGCGACGGTCTCGGACTGTCCGCCGACGATCAGCAGGTGCTCGCCTCATGCGACGTCATCATCCACTCGGCGGCGACGGTGTCGTTCGACTCGCCGCTCGACTCGGCCGTCGAGATCAATCTCCTCGGACCGACCCGCATCGCCACACTGCTCGCCGAGCTGGACATGGCGCCGCACCTCGTCGCCGTGTCGACGTGCTACGTCGCGGGTAACCGCCGCGGCAACGCCCCCGAAGAGCTGGTGTCGGAGGGTCCGTTCGACCTGGGGTTGAGCTGGCGCGACGAGGTCACGTCCGCCCGCCGGCTCCGCAGCGACAGCGAGGCAGCGAGCAGGCAGCCGGATCGGCTCGCTCGCTTCCGTGCTGACGCCCGGCGCGAGCTCGGGGCGGCCGGCGCGCCGGCTCTGGCCGCCAAGACCGAGCAACTGCGCGAACGGTGGGTGCGCGATCAACTCGTCGAGGCCGGACGTGCCCGGGCGGCGAGCGTCGGGTGGCCAGACGCCTACGCCTTCACCAAAGCGCTCGGCGAGCAGGCCCTGATCGACTCCCGCGGTGCCGTGCCGGTGAGCATCGTCCGGCCGTCGATCATCGAGTCGGCGTGGATGGAGCCGCGCCCGGGGTGGATCCGCGGGTTCCGCATGGCCGAGCCGGTGATCCTGTCCTACGGCCGCGGCCTGCTCCGTGAGTTTCCCGGCGTTCCCGAGGGCACCGTCGACGTCATCCCCGTCGACCTCGTCGTTGCCGCGATCATCACCGTCGCCGCTCTCGGCCCCGACGACGCACCGCCGATCTGCCAGGTCGCCTCCGGCGGCATCAACCCACTGAAGTACCGCACGCTCGTCGACAACGTCAGTGGGTGGTTCATCGAGCACCCGATCTATGACTCCGTGGGGCAGCCAATCGTCGTACCGGAGTGGCGGTTCCCCGGACGCGGCCGAGTGCAGGGCCAACTCAGCCGCGCCAAGACGGTGATCAATCGGGGCGAGCGACTGCTTCACGCCTTGCCACTGCGCGGCAAGCAGGCCGAGCTGTCGGCCAAGCTGGAGAGCAAGCGCCAGGAGGTCGAGCGGGCGCTCGAGTACGTCGAGCTGTACGGCCTGTACACCGAATGTGAGGCGATCTACCAGGTCGACAACCTGCTGGCGATGTGGGACGACCTCGACGCCGCCGACCAGCACGCGTTCAACTTCGATCCGCGCAGCGTCGATTGGATCCGCTACATCCGCGAGATCCACCTGCCATCGATCGTCAAGCACGCCAGGGTCAAGACCGGCCCGGGGAGGACGACGACGGACCGAACCGGGCGTCTGCGCCGGCAAGTGCTGTCACCGGACCGCCACCTCGCCGCCTTCGACCTGGAGAACACGTTGATCGCCTCCAACGTCGTCGAGAGCTACACCTTCCTGGCGACCCGCCGGCTCGACAACGCCGAACGCCTGCGCTACGTGTTGCGCACCGCAGCTGAGGCGCCGCGGCTGCTCAAGCTCGACCGGGCCGACCGCACCGACTTCCTCCGCCACTTCTACCGGCGCTACGAGAACGCGCCGGTCGAGCAGATCGCCATCGAGGCAAGCGAACTGCTCAGCGACGTGATCCTGACGAAGAGCTTCCCCGCCGGGATCCGGCGCGTGCGCGAGCACCGCGCCCTTGGCCACCGCACGATCCTGATCACCGGGGCCCTCGACTTCGCCGTCGACTGCCTGCGCCCGCTGTTCGACGAGATCATCGCCGCCGAGATGACGGTGAAGCCTGACGGCACGTACTCGGGCGAGATGACGGCGGTCCCCCCGACCGGAGAGGCGCGAGCGCAGGTGATGGCCGATTACGCCGCGGCGGAAGGGCTCGACCTGGCCGAGGCGGTCGCCTATGCCGACTCGTCGAGCGACCTGCCGATGCTCGAGGCGGTCGGCTTCCCCGTGGCCGTCAACCCGGAGACGCGGCTGGCGGCGATCGCCCGCAAGCGTGGCTGGCTCGTCGAGCACTGGTCGAAGTCGTCCGGCGCCGGCGGCCGCCCGTTCCCGATGGCCCCGGTGATGGTCGAGCGCGAACGCCGACGGAGCTTCCGATGAATCGTGATCTGCGCTTCTTCAGCGAGCGCAGCGAGCGTCCGGGCGTTCGATCGGGTAGGCGACCGGAGCGCCAGCGGAGGAGCCGGCACGCCGGCCTGCGTGGCCGGGGAACGCAATGAAAGCCCTGGAGATGCGGAGGTCGGTGCCGCGGCTGGGGCTCGCCCGCATCGCGTCGGCGATCGGACCATCGGCGGCGGCGCGGGTCACGCCGCTCGAGTACCGCACCGTCGACCCGCCCGAGCTGCCCGGCGCCGGGTGGCAGCGCGTCCACACCCGGCTGTCGGGGATCTGCGGCTCGGACCTGTCGATGATCGAGGGTCACGCCTCGACGTACTTCGACGACGTCGTGTCGTTCCCGTTCGTCCCGGGGCACGAGGTGGTCGGCGAGCTCGAGGACGGCACTCGCGTCGCCATCGAGCCGGTCCTCGGCCACGCTGCTCGCGGCTTCCCACTGCCGTTCGACGGCGCTGCACCGGGCGACGGCGACGACTACGGCCACCTCACCGCCGGTGACATCGAACCCGGAATCCAAACGGGGTTCTGCACGTCGACCGGTGGCGGCTGGGCACCCGAGTTCGTCGCTCACGACAGCCAGCTGCACCGCCTTGGCGACGTGCCCGACGAGCGCGCCGTGCTGATCGAGCCGCTCGCCGGCGGCATCCACGCCGCCCTGCTCGCCGCCCGATGCGAGTCGTTGCGCGCCGCCGGCGAGCCGGTCGTCGCCGTGCTCGGCGCTGGGACGATGGGCTTGGCAGCGATCGCCGGGCTCGTTCGCTACGTCCCCGAGGCCACCGTCGTCGTCGGTGCCCGTTACCCGCATCAACAGCGCGAAGCGCGGCGGCTCGGCGCCCACGACGTCGTTCCGGCCGCCGAGCTCACCCGCGCCGTGCGGCGTCACGACGGCTGCCGGATGATCGGCGACGCGTTGTCCGGAGGTGCGCACGCCGTGATCGATGCTGTCGGTTCGAACGACTCGATCGCCACCGCCCTGGGGGTCACCCGGCCGCGCGGCCGCACGGTGTTGATGGGCATGCCTGCCGAGGTCACCCTCGACCTCACCGGGCTGTGGCACCGCGAGACCGAGCTCGTCGGCGCCTACACCTACGGCACCGAACAGCTCCCCGACGGCACGACGACGAAGACGTTCGATCTCGCGGCCGCCACCGCCGATGCCATCGAGGCGGAACGCTGGGTGTCCGCCACCTACCGGCTGGCCGACCACGTCGATGCAATCAGCCACGCCGCCAACGCGGGCCGCCGCGGCGCCATCAAGATCGCCTTCGACCTCCGGAGTCCCGCACTGATGCCGCGACCCGGATTCGTCCTCGACGTCGACCGCTCGACTCCGCCGACGCTGTTCTGGCGCGGCGAGGGGTTCTCCCTGGAGAAGCTGCCGCCCGACCGCAGCCGGGTGATCTACGCGCCGGAGCCGCTGGCGGCGATCGACGACATCGACGGGGCGATCCGCCACGCCCTCGACAACCCGCTCGATGCCGAGCCGTTGCGGGCCCTGCTGTTCCCCGGGATGAAGCTGACGATCGCCTTCGACGACGTCAGCCTGCCGTTGCCGAAGATGCGCCGCCCCGACATCCGCCAGCGGGTCATCGAGGCGGTTCTCGACCTTGCCGCCGACGCCGGGGTCGACGACGTCCACCTCATCGCCGCCCTCGCCCTGCACCGCCGGATGACGGAGGCCGAGCTGCGCCACGCCGTCGGCGACCGCGTCTACGACGCCTTCGAACCGCTCGGACAGCTCTACCAGTTCGATGCCGAGGATCCCGACGGCGTGTCGTTCATCGGCACCACCGACCACGGCGAGGAGGTCGAGATCAGCAAACGGGCGGCGGAGTCCGATCTCGTCGTCTACGTCAACATCAACCTCGTGGCGATGGACGGAGGGTGGAAGTCGACGGCGATCGGGCTGGCCTCGTACCGCTCGCTGCGCCACCACCACAACCCGGCGACGATGGAGGCCAGCCGCAGCTTCATGGACCACCGCCACAGCGAGATCCACCACTCGACGTGGCGGATGGGCAAGGTGCTCGTCGACGCCGGGATCAAGGTGTTCCAGATCGAGACGACGCTCAACACCGACACCTTCCCGAAGCCGTTCGAGTTCCTGTCCAAGCGCGAGTGGGAGTGGTCAGGGCGCGATCGGGCGCTGTACGTCGGCACGGCGACGTCGCTGGGCAAGCTGCCGGTCAAGGCGGCCCGCAAGATCTTCCACTCGATCGAGGCCCCGCACCAGACGACGAGCATCCAGTGCGGCGACGTCGAGGCCGTCCACCAGGTCACCGTCGCCAACGTCCACCGTCAGCAGCTCGTCGAGGTGGAAGGGCAGACCGACATCCTGACGATGGGGATCCCCTACATCTGCCCGTACAACGTCCACTCGATCATGAATCCGATCCTCGTGATGTGCACCGGGCTCGGCTACTTCTTCAACCTGTACCGCAACAAGCCGCTGGTGCGCGAGGGCGGCGTGGTGATCATGACCCACCCGACGCTGCCCGACTTCAACCCGGTGCACCACCCGAGCTACATCGACTTCTACGAGCAGGTGCTCGCCGACACCACCGACCCCCACGAGATGTCGAAGACGTGGGAGGAGCGCTACGCCTACGACGAGTGGTACCGCCATCTGTACCGCACGTCGTACGCCTACCACGGCGTCCACCCGTTCTACATGTGGTACTGGGGCGCCCACGGGATGCGTCACTGTGGCCGGGTGATCATCGTCGGCGGCGACGACAAGGCGGTCCGCCGGCTCGGCTTCACGTCGGCATCGACGTTGAACGACGCCCTGGAGATGGCCGGCGACGTGGTCGGCCGCTCACCCACGATCACCCACCTGCACACCCCCCCGCTGATGATCGCCGACGTGAAATGAGATCGACCTCGCGATACCTCCGGTCGGCGGCGCGGGCGGCGGGCGCTGCTGAGCGGGTGCGTCGGCACGGCGACGGCGCCGCTGCGCAACTTCGGGTTCCCCTATCGCCGGCCGACGGTGCCGAGGGGTGTCGAGGTGCCGGTCGAGCCGCCGACGCTCGGCGCCGATTACGACACCGACTGGGCACGGTCGCCGGTCGCCAAGGCCACCCGGAACGTCGTCGTCGCCGGACCGCAACGCCTGTTCATCGACTGGATCACCGATCCCGAGATCCACGGCCACGACCGCCTCGCCGACCTCCTCCGCGCCACCGACGGCGACAGCTCGGGCCCGCCTCCGGTGATCTTCGCCCCCAACCACCACAGTCACCTCGACACCGCCCTGATGGTGCGGGCCGTGCCCGCGTCGTGGCGACCTCACCTCGTGACCGCAGCGGCGGCCGACTACTTCTTCGACAAGCGTTGGAAGGCGACCCTTGCCGCCCTGGCCCTCAACGCCATCCCCGTCGACCGGGAGGTCACCAACCGCAAGTCGGCGGACCTCATGGCGGGACTCCTCGAAGACGGTTGGAGCCTGGTCATCTATCCCGAGGGGGGTCGTTCGCCCGACGGTTGGGGTCAGGCGTTCAGGGGCGGCGCCGCTTATCTCGCCGGGCGAACCGGCGCTCCGGTCGTGCCGGTGTACATCGACGGCACCGATTCGATCATGGGCAAGGGGACCAACGTGCCCAAGCCAGGTCGTACTCGGGTGACCTTCGGCAGACCGCTGCGCCGCCAGGCCGGCGAGTCCACGCGCCGGTTCAACGAGCAGATCGAACGCGCCGTCGCCACCCTCGCCGACGAATCGACCAGTGACTACTGGTCGGCGCGGCGACGCGCCGCCACCGGAACGACGCCGTTGCTGACGGGACCGGCGTACACCGGCTGGAGACGACGCTGGGACCTCGCCAGCCGCCGCCGGCGCGGCATTGCCGGCTGGCGCAACCCTCCGAGGCGGCGCTGGCCCGACCTCGGCTGAACGACGGGTGCGGGCGACTCAGGCAGCGGTGTCTTCGTCGGGATCAGTCGGCTATCAGTCCTCGTCGCCGCACGGGACGAGGATCTCGACGCCAACGATGAACGCGTTGTAGCCCGACGTGTTGGCGTTGGCTTCATCGAGTTGGTCGACCGTCACGTCGAGGCTCTCGGCGACGAGGGCAGGGATGTCGCCCTCCTCGATCGTGTACGTCCCTTGCCGGGAACCGTCGGCACAGCGTGGGTCTTCGTCCGGGTCGGGCTCCTCCCCCTGCTCCTCCTCCGTCGCCTCGGTTTCGTCGGATTCGTCCGACGTGTCCTCGTCTTCCTCGTCCTCGGCGTCGGGTACCTGGGCGCCGGGAGGGATGTTGATGGTGTCCCCCGGGTGGATCACGTGCTCAACGCCGTCGTCCCACTGATTGAAGTTGGCGATCGACTCCGGCGGAATGCCGAAGTCCTCGGCGATGGCACCGAGGAAGTCGTTGCTCTGCACCTCGTAGACCTGGGTACCTGCGACCGTTCCGCCCGCCGGAGCGGCCCCGCCCTGAGAGGCCGACGCCGGCGCGGTCGTCGACACGATCGTGGAGAACGTCGACGGCTGGATGATGATCGTCGGCTGCGTCGAGCCGCCGTCGTCGCCGCAGGCGCTGAGCACGACGGCGAGCACGAGCGTCGACCCGAGCGTTGCGAGACCGAGCGAGCGCTTCAGCGACGGCACGGTCATCTCCGTAATCTAGTTGTCACATGCCGCCCGAAACCCGTCATCCCTCGGAGGCGGGCACGCTGCCGAGGTCCTCGCCCTCGCACGGCAGCCACAAGTCCTGCCCGGGTGCGAACACCTCGTAGGCGGGGTTGTCGACGTTGGCTGCCTCCAGCTCCTCGATCGAGATGTCGTTCTTGTCGGCGACCCGGCTGATGAAGTCGCCGGAGACGATCTCGTACACGTCACGCTCGGAACCGTCAGGACACAACGGTCCGCCCCCTGGCTCGGGCATCGTGCCGAGTCCGTCGTCGGGACGCTCGTCGGTGATCGTCTCTTCCGGTTCGTCAGCGAACTCGGGGATCCGCACCTCGTCGCCCGGATAGATCGGATGGAAGACGCCGTCCTCCCAGTCGTTGAACTCGGCGAGCTCCTCGGCGGTGATGTCGTAGCGATCAGCGATGAGCTGGAGGGCGTCGCCGCGCTCCACCTCGTAGACCCGACCCTCGCCGGCCGCAGGATCGGCCGCACCTGGCTGACCCCCACCCGTGTTCGCCGGGCGCGCCGTCGTGACCACTGGCAGCGTGACGTACGCCGTTGGGCGAATGGCGATCGTTGTCCGCGCCGTGGCATCGTCACCGCTGCCGTCGCACGCCGACAGGGCGCCGACGACCAGCACGTTGGCACCGAGCGTGGCAAAACTGATGAGGCGGGGCAGAGATCGCTTGCGAAGGACGATGCTCGAAATCTAATGGTCACATGATCGGACGGCAGGTCGCCGATGCGAGCGACCGAAGCGCCAGCGAGGGAGCGGTCAGACCGCGGCCTGCGTGGCCGGGGAACGCAACGATCAGATCAATGGTCGGGCCGTCGGCTCGATGGGCGCCGGCAGCGACGTCTCCCCCACGAGGTACTCGTCAACGGCGGCGGCGCACGAACGTCCTTCGGCGATGGCCCACACGATCAGGCTCTGGCCACGGCCCATGTCCCCTGCGACGAATACGCCCGGGACGGAGGTCATGTACGAGCTGTCACGGGCGATGTTGCCGCGAGCATCGAACTCGACTCCCAGCTGGTCGAGCCACGAACCGTGTTCCGGCCCAACGAAACCCATCGCCAGCAGCACCAGATCGGCGGGGAGCTCACGTTCGGTGCCGTCGATCTTGACGAAGCGCCGGTCACGCAGCTCGACCTCGTGGAGCAGCAGCGCCCGGACGTTGCCGTGGCCATCGTCGAGGAAGCGTTCTGTGTTGACGCTGAAGATGCGCTCGCCGCCCTCTTCGTGGGCCGCCGACACGCGGTAGATCATGCTCCACTGCGGCCACGGATTGTCATCTGAGCGATCATCCGGTGGGCGCGGCAGGATCTCCAGTTGCGTCACCGAAGCGGCACCCTGTCGGTGTGCGGTCCCCAGACAGTCGGCCCCGGTATCGCCACCGCCGATGATCACCACATGACGACCCGACGCCGTGATCGGCGACTCGTCGAGGTCTCCCTGCTGCACGCGGTTCGACGGTGGTAGGTACTCCATCGCTTGGTGGATGCCCGCCAACTCACGTCCGGGGACCGGCAAGTCTCGCCATGCCGTAGCGCCACAGGCGAGCACGAGAGCGTCGCTCGTCGCCAGCAGTACGTCGACGTCAATCGTCTCGCCGACTGCTGCGCCGGTCCGGAACTCCGTGCCCTCCGCCTCCATCTGGGCGAGACGACGGTCGAGATGACGCTTCTCCATCTTGAACTCGGGGATCCCGTAGCGGAGCAGCCCGCCGATGCGGTCGGCCCGCTCGATGACGACAACGTCGTGGCCGGCGCGGGTGAGCTGCTGGGCGGCGGCGAGCCCGGCAGGTCCACTGCCGATCACCGTCACCCGTTTGCCGGTGCGTGTCGACGCGATCTGTGGCGTCACCCAACCCTCGTCCCAGGCGCGATCGATGATCTCGACCTCGACTTGCTTGATCGTCACGGGGTCGGCGTTGATCCCCAGCACGCACGCCGCCTCGCACGGCGCCGGGCACAGACGGCCGGTGAATTCGGGAAAGTTGTTGGTGGCGTGCAGACGGTCGATGGCGTCGCGCCAGTGGTCGCGGTAGACGAGGTCGTTCCAGTCGGGGATGAGGTTGCCCAGCGGGCAGCCGTCGTTGCAGAACGGGATCCCACAGTCCATGCAGCGACCCGCCTGCTGGCGCACCGCGTCGGCGGGAAACTCGTCGTACACCTCACGCCAGTCACGGATGCGCACGGGTACCGGCCGCCGGCTCGGCGTCCGGCGCTCCCACTGCAGGAACCCCGTGACCTCACCCACGGTCTTGCTCCGCGGTTACGTGCGATGAGAGCATATGCGCGCGATACCGCGCGCGGATCTCTCATCGCGCGAGCAGGCTCAGCCATGGCTGGACTCCATCACCCGTTGGAGCGTCTCCGCCTCTCCGAGGCCTTCGGCCTCGGCCTCGCGCATCACGGTGACCACCCGCTTGTAGTCGTTGGGCATCACCTTGACGAACTCGCCCACCGCCTCGTCCCAGCGGGCGAGCAGCCGCGCCGCAACCGCTGAGTCAGTGAACGCATGGTGGCGGGCGACGATGTCCCGCAACTCGTCGCCGTCGTCGCCGACGTCCTCGAGGTCGACCATCTCCAGGTTGACCCGCGACGGGAACGCGCCTGCGGGGTCCCAGACGTAGGCGACCCCGCCGGACATCCCGGCACCGAAGTTGCGCCCTGTCTGGCCGAGCACGACGACTCGGCCGCCGGTCATGTATTCGCATCCATGGTCGCCGACGCCCTCGACGACGGCGAGTGCGCCGGAGTTGCGCACGCAGAAGCGCTCGCCGACCACGCCGCGTAGGAAGATCTCGCCGCCGGTGGCTCCGTAGGCGATCACGTTGCCGGCGACGACCTGCTCCTCGGCGACGAACGGCGCCGTCGGGTCGGGGCGAACGATGACCCGTCCGCCGGACAGACCCTTGCCGAGATAGTCGTTGGCGTCGCCGACGAGCCGCATCGTCACACCGGCGGGAACGAACGCGCCGAAGCTCTGCCCGGCAGAGCCGGTGAGGTGGATGTCGATTGTCCCGTCAGGCAAGCCGGCGCCCTTCCAGCGCTTGGTGATCTCGTGCCCGAGCATCGCCCCGACGCTGCGGTTGACGTTGCGGATCGGCAGGTCGATCGCCACCGGCAGACCATCGACGATGGCGTCGTGAGCTTGGCGGATCAGTTCGACATCGAGGGCCTTGTCGAGCCCGTGGTCCTGGCCCTTGGTGTTGTGCAGGGACTGCCCGTACGGGTTCCGTGGGGCGGCGAGGATCGGTGCGAGGTCGAGACCGCTCGCCTTCCAGTGGTCGATCGCCGCTCGCGTGTCGAGCATCTCGACGTGGCCGATCATCTCGGCCATCGAGCGGAACCCGAGCTCGGCCATCAACTCACGGACCTCGGCGGCGATGAACTCGAAGAACGTCTCGACGAACTCCGGCTGACCGGTGAAGCGCTTGCGTAGCTCTGGATTCTGGGTGGCGATGCCGACCGGGCACGTGTCGAGGTGACAAACGCGCATCATCACGCAGCCGGACACGACGAGCGGCGCCGTGGCGAAGCCGTACTCCTCGGCGCCGAGGAGAGCGGCGATGACCACGTCGCGGCCCGTCTTCAACTGGCCGTCGGTCTGCACGACGATGCGGTCGCGGAGTCCATTGAGCAGCAGCGTCTGCTGGGTCTCGGCCAGACCCAGCTCCCACGGGCCGCCGGCGTGCTTGAGCGACGTGAGCGGGCTGGCCCCGGTACCGCCGTCGTGGCCGGAGATCAGCACGACGTCGGCCTTGGCCTTGGACACACCGGCGGCGACGGTCCCGACACCCATCTCGGCGACGAGCTTGACGTGCACGCGCGCCGATGGATTGGAGTTCTTGAGATCGTGGATCAGCTGCTTGAGGTCCTCGATCGAGTAGATGTCGTGGTGCGGCGGCGGGCTGATCAGCCCCACTCCCGGCGTCGAATACCGCGTCCTGGCGATCCACGGGTACACCTTGTGCCCCGGCAGCTGGCCGCCCTCCCCCGGCTTGGCACCCTGAGCCATCTTGATCTGCAGGTCGTCGGCATTGGTGAGGTACTCCGCCGTCACGCCAAATCGTCCGGACGCGACCTGCTTCACCGCCGAGCGGCGGGCCGGGTCGTGCAGTCGCTCGGGATCCTCACCGCCTTCACCGGTGTTCGACTTTCCGCCGATGCGGTTCATCGCGATGGCCAGCGTCTCGTGGGCCTCCGCCGAGATCGATCCGTAGCTCATCGCCCCGGTGGAGAAGCGGCGCATGATCGCCGCCTCCGACTCGACATCGTCGATGGGGACCGGTTGGCGCTCCCCGAAGCGCAACTCGAACAGGCCACGCAGCGTCGCCAACTGCTTGCTCTGGTCGTCGACGGCCCGGCTGTACTCGCGGAAGATGTCGTAGCGCTTGGCTCGAGTGGCGTGTTGCAGCTTGAACACCGTCGTCGGGTTGAACAGGTGGTGCTCCCCCTCACGCCGCCACTGGTACTCGCCACCCAACTCGAGCTTGCGGTGGGCCCGTTCCTCGGGCCGGTGGGGGTGGGCGGCGGCATGGCGGGCGGCGACCTCGGCGGCGATCTCGGCGAGTCCGATGCCGCCGAGGCGGCTCACCGTGCCCGTGAAGTAGCGGTCGACGAGCTCGCTGCCGAGACCGATCGCCTCGAAGATCTGGGCGCCCGTGTAGCTGGCGACCGTCGACACTCCCATCTTCGACATCACCTTCAGGACACCCTTGCCGCACGCCTTGATGTAGTTGCGGACGGCCTTCGTCGCGTCGAGCTCACCGAGTCCATGGAGACCCTGGGCGATCAGGTCCTCGATCGATTCGAAGGCCAGATACGGGTTGATCGCCCCGGCTCCGTAGCCGATCAAGCAGCGCCATGTGGTGCACTTCGCGGGCATCGCCGCACTCGACGACGAGGCCGGCCTGGGTGCGCTGCTTCGTGCGCACGAGGTGGTGGTGCACCGCCGCCGTGAGCAGCAGCGACGGGATCGGCGCCTCGACGGCATCGCTGTTGCGATCCGACAGGACGATCACTCGGGCACCACCCTCGATCGCCGTCGACACCTCGGCACAGATGGCGTTGAGCGCACGTTCCAGTGCCAGGCCACCGCCGGCCACGCGGTACAGACCCTTGACGAGCTTGGCCTGCAGCCCGGGGTACGACCCGTCGGTGTTGGCGTGGAGGATCTTGGCGAGCTCGTCGTTGTCGATGATCGGGTACGGCAGGGCCAGTTGGCGGCAGCTCTCCGGACCCGGGGCGAGGAGGTTGGCCTCGGGGCCGACGGTCGACGCAACAGACGTCACGACCTCCTCGCGGATGGCGTCGAGTGGCGGGTTGGTGACCTGGGCGAACAGCTGGCTGAAGTAGTCGAACAACAGGCGCGGCCGCTCCGACAGGACGGCGATCGGCGTGTCCGTGCCCATCGAACCGAGCGGCTCGTTCGCCTTGGTCGCCATCGGAGCGACGATGACCTTGAGCTCCTCGTGGGTGTACCCGAAAAGCTGCTGGCGTCGCAGCACGCTGTCGTGGCTGAACACGACGTGCTCGCGGGCGGGGAGGTCGGCGAACTCGACGAGGCCGTCGTCGAGCCAGTGCTGGTAGGGGTGCTCGGCGGCAAGCGTCGCCTTGATCTCGGCGTCGTCGACGATGCGCCCGGCCGAGGTGTCGATGAGGAACATCCGCCCGGGCTGGAGGCGACCCTTGATGATCACCTTCGCCGGGTCGATGGCGATCACACCGACCTCCGACGCCATCACGACGAGATCGTCGTCGGTGACCCAGTAGCGGCTCGGACGAAGACCGTTGCGGTCGAGGACGGCTCCGATCATCGTCCCGTCGGTGAAGGCCACGCTCGCCGGTCCGTCCCAGGGCTCCATCACCGAGGCGTGGAATCGATAGAAGGCCCGCGTCGCCGGGTCCATCTCAGCGTTGTTCTCCCACGCCTCGGGGATCATCATCAGCATGGCGTGGTGCAACGGCCGCCCACCGAGATGGAGCAGCTCGAGGGCCTCGTCGAATCTCGCGGTGTCCGACGCTCCCGGCGTGCAGATCGGGAACGCCCGCTGGAGACCCGGAAGGTGTGGGCTGGCGAGCATCGCCTCGCGGGCACGCATCCAGTTCTCGTTCCCCTGCACGGTGTTGATCTCGCCGTTGTGGGCGATGAACCGGTAGGGGTGGGCGAGCGGCCACGACGGGAACGTGTTCGTCGAGAAGCGGCTGTGCACGAGGACGAGGGCGCTCTCGAAGCGCTCGTCGGTCAGGTCGGGGTAGAACTCGGCGAGCTGCGGTGTCGTCAGCATCCCCTTGTACACCAGCGTGCGGGCGGACAATGACGGCAGGTATGTGGCGATGTCGTCCTCGAGCTCGTGCTCGATGCGCTTGCGCACGATGAACGTCTTGCGGTCGAGGGCGATCCCGGCGGACTCCTCCGGATCCGTGACGACGATCTGGCGGAACCTCGGCATCACCGCCCGTGCCGTCACCCCGAGACAGTCCGGCTGCACGGGAACGTCCCGCCACGCGACGAGGCGAAGCCCTTCATCGTCGACGATGTTCTCGATCGCCGCTTGTGCCTTCTCGGCGGCCAACGTCTCGACGGGAAGGAAGGCCAGCCCGACGGCGTACTGGCCAGGTGGCGGCAGAATGTCGCCGAGCTCGGCGCGCAGGAATCGATCGGGCACCTGGACGAGGAGGCCTGCGCCGTCGCCGGTGTCAGGTTCGGCGCCAGTTGCCCCACGGTGGGCGAGGTTGGTGAGCGCGGTCAGTGCCGTGTCGACCAGGTGGTGGCTCGCGACACCCTTGAGATGGGCGACGAAGGAGACCCCGCACGAGTCGTGCTCGAAGCGCGGGTCATACAGGCCATGGCGCTCTGGGGGATGCCCGGGGATGTGCTGCATTCAGTTGTCGTCCTCGTCCACGAAAGTCGGTTCGTCGGCTTGGGTGGTGCCCGGGACGACTCTGGCCCGAACGGTGAACCAGCAGTCTAGAGCCTGGCACCGCTGCGACGAACACCATTGCCGTCGCCAATCGGCGCTGACCTGCTCACGGTTGGCGGGCCATGACCGCTTTCCCCCGGCGGTGCCGAAAGCGGTTGGGGGTCTCTGACGGGCCCGGCAGGCGCTCGGCGCCGGGGATCGAAGCCACCAGCCGTTCCAGCTTGTCGGGGTTGACTATCGATCGCACAGCGGTGACAAGGCCGCCGGCCGCTTCGATGACGAGGGCCAGCCAGATGCCGCCGCTGTGCACGACGAGTGCCGGGGAACCGTTCAGCTCGCATGGGAAGATGAACGGCTCGTCGCCGGTCCGCTTGGCGAGGTTGGTGATCAAGCGTCCGACCCGGGCCGGCCCGACGACCGGACGGATTGCCGCGTGGACGATGCCGCCGCCGTCGGACGTCAACACCACGTCCGGAGCGAGCGTGGCGATCAGCGCATCGACGTCGCCCGTGAGCCCGGCGAGGACGAAGCGTTGAGCCGCTGCGGCGGCGTCGGCACGCTCCGCCGGCGTTTGCCGGTCCGGCATCGAGACGTGCTGACGGGCCCGACGGACCGCCTGGCGGCACGCCGCCTCGCTCCGTCCCACAGCGGCGGCCGTCTCCGCGTACGTGTAGTCGAAGGCATCGTGGAGGACGAAGACAGCACGCTCAATCGGTGTCAGCCGCTCGAGGACGAGCATGAAGCCGATGGTCAGCGACTCGGTGCGCTCGACCACGTCGACGGCGACGTCGCCGCCCGTGGCGACCGGCTCGGGAAGCCACACGCCCGGGTACGACTCGCGTTGCAGGCGGGCGGATCGGAGGATATCGAGCGCTCGGCGTGTTGTCGCCGTGACGAGCCACGCCTCAGGGATGCGAACCTCGTCATGTGCCGCCGAGGTCCATCGCTCGGCGACATCGCCGACGACATCCTCGGCTTCGGACATCGTGCCGAGCATTCGATAGGCGATCGCCAGCAGCTTCGGGCGGGCGGCCTGGAAGGCGGCCGCGGTGGCGTCTGCTGTCACGCTGTGGTTCTCGCCATCGATCGCTCCTCGGCACCGATCAGCGACTCGGCGGCGGCGCAGCCGGACAGAATCGCCGCGTCGGCGAGCGTGCCCTCCGGGCCGACCCAGTCGCCGGCGATCGCCAATCCGGGTACTCCGGCCAGGTCGACGGTTGGTCGGCCGGCGCTGCCTCGAGTCGCCCACCGCGCATGGTCGCTGGAGACGGTCGAATGAGGCACGTAGCGGACGTCCACGACATCGTCCCGCCATCCCGGCTGAGCCGCGTCGAGCATCGCCTCCAAACCCGGGCGATGATCACCGTGCTCCTCGCCGGGGCGGAGGTAGCGACCGACATTGATCACCGCCCCATCTGGTGGAGCGGTGCGCGCCACGCTGCTGGAAACGGTCAGATACACAGGTTCGTCGAGCCCGAGGACGTTCGGGTGGCGCTTGCTCGGCAATGGCCGGAGGCAGACGTCGAGGTGGGCCATCCGCACGGCAACGGTGTCGGCGACGGCAGATGCGACGGTCGCCGCCGCCGGGCCATCGAGCAGAGCCGGTACCTTGCGGGCGTCGTTGACGGCCACGACGACGGCGGCGGCGGGCTGCGTCGTGCCGTCGGCGAGGCGCACGGCATGCACGGCGTGTTCGTCGTGTTCGACGGCCACGACGGTTGAGCGTATGCGCACGTCGCCGCCCGCAGCCCGTAGCGATTCGACGAGCCCGTCGACGATCGTCGACCAGCCGCCGTGCAGGTAGAGCACGCCGAGGGCCGCGGCGCGCAGCTGCGCCGTCGCCGCACCGGCATCGAGGAGGGCGTGGTCAGCGGTGTACGTCGCGGTCCGCAGAACTGAGGCAAGGATCGACGAGGAGGCTGGCTCACCACCCGTGACGTCGACGATCCAGTCGGCAGCTGAGGTCCCCGCCAACTCGGCGGCAGCACTCGGTCGTCGGCCGAGCAGGGCGCGCAGCACCGGGACCGGTCGCTCGGCCGTTCGCCACGACTCGGTCCAGGCGCCGACGACCGCGCCGCCGCAGTAGACACCGGCGCGATCGATGCGCGGCAACCGCCCACGGGGACGGACGCCGAGCCGGCGGAGGGCGGCTAGACCACCAGTGGTCCGGTAGAGAGCGTGCGGCCCGAGATTGACATCGAAGCCGTCGCGGTGTCGACTGCGGGCGCGACCACCGAGGTGCTCGGCGCCCTCGAGCACGGTGACCGGCAGGCCGGCGCGGGCGAGGGTTGTGGCGGCGGAAAGGCCGGCGAGACCACCACCGATGACGAGATGACGACGAGTGTCCATGCCACCGAGACGATCGACGGTGGCGTCTTGTGACAGAACCTGCGCTCAGGTAACGACGTCGCTCTCGACGTCGGCGGGGCGTGGTGCGCTCGGGTTGTTGACGTCGACTTCGACGCGGCCTTCGTCGGTGACGCGAACCGGGTAGGCCGGCTGAAAGCGTTCCATCTTGGCCTCCCACCCGGTGCTCAGCTGGAACGACCACTGGTGACCGGGGCACACGATCCGGTCACCGAGGATCACACCCTTGACGAGCTCGCGCTGCTTGTGGATGCAGACGTTGTCGAGCGCGTAGACGCAGTTGTCGTGGGTGATGACGACGATCGGGCGCTCATCCGGGCCGACGACGAACTTCTTGCGTCTGATGATGTCGACGACGTCGCCGACATCGAGCCATTTCTCGGCGTTCCCCGGCCACGCAGGCCGCTGGTAGGCGCTCCCTCCGCTAGCGCTCCGGTCGCTCGCATCGGTGATCGCGCTTGGATCGTTCACCGCTACATCTACTCCGCGTCGGCCAGCCGCTCCGCGCCGGCCGTATCCGCGGCCGACAGCCAGCGCCGCTTGAGCCGCTCATCCGCCTTCGCCGGCAATGACTTGTCCACCCAGCGGTCGTCGAGGGCCTTCTGGTTGGGATCCCAGGTCACGCTGACATCACCCATCGCGTACGTCTGGCAGCACAGCCGGTAGCCCTGGTCGAGCAGCTCGCCGAGGCGTTCCCGTTCGCGCTTACGGGGAGGGCTGAGGTTCCCGGCGCCTTCGACGACGAGGACCCGGTCCGTGCCGCAGTTGCCGCTGGCACACTTGTACGGAACCTCGCACTCGTTGCGGATGGCGACGCGCAACAGGTTGACGTCGTCACCCTCGGGAAAGTCGACGGCGCAGTTGCTCGTGACGTAGCGGATCGTCGGCATCAGCCGGTGCCGAGGCCGAGCAGATCGGCATCGTCGTTGCTCTTCGGACCGGCGGGACCGAGGTCGGGAGCGACGTACGTGTCGTAGAGCGCCTTCGTGTAGGAGAAGCGCATCTCGGCGCCGGCGCGCACGAGGTCGAGCGACCTTTGCTGCAGGTCGGGGGTGTCGGCGTAGTCGAGGACGATCTGGTAGCCGCGCTCGCCGTGGACCTCGTCGGACGTGATGTGCAAGTCGAAGAACTCGGCCTCGTCCTCGGTGAAGCCGTACTTCTCGAGCAGCGGCGGATACTGCTTGCGATAGATCGCCGGCACCTGCGATTCCAGTCCGACGACGAGAGCGGCCGTGGCGACGGCGAAGTGTTCGCGCATCGCCGTGGCGTAGCACCAGCCCTGCAGGCCGCGAGTGACCGCGTTCATGTTGCGCGGATCGGTCACCCGCTCACGCGTCGTCCCGCAGGCCTCGGCGAAGCGGATCAGCAGATCGGTGTGGCGGACGTCGGACAGCTCCTCCTCGTACATGTTCTGGAGGAGGAAGTCCTTGGCGTCGGTGGCGTGGTCAGGCGTGTTGGCGTAGATGTAGCCGAGGTAGTCGGCGAACGGACCGACGTAGTGGTAGTGGTTCTCCGCCCATCGGGCGAAGTGCTCGCGCTTCAGCTCGCCGTTCGCCCAAGCCAGGCTGAACGAAGCGTTCTTCGCCTCGCGGCCCTTGATGGCATCCTCCAGCGCCGCGCGGAAATCGTCCTTGGAGAGCAGCTCGGTCATCGTCATCTACCTTTCCCCGGGTGCCTGGCGCCGACGGCATCGCCGCCGCCCGTGCAGTGACGGCTTCGCCGTCCTCGTATACTGTATACTTTCGGAGCCGCGATGCAAGACTCTGCTGACCGTGACGTCGAGACCTCGGTGCGCGAGTGGATTGCCGCGTGGGGCCAGGAAGTCGCCGCCGTCGACATGGCGATGGCGCGCCATCGCTTCTCCCCCGACGTCGTCGCTTTCGGGACCTACGCCGAGATCGTCCACGGCCTCGATGAGCTGGAAGCCGAACAGTGGGCCAACGTCTGGCCGGCGATCTCCGGGTTCTCGTTCCGCGTCGACGAGTTGGTCGTCCTCGCTTCGCCCGACGGCTGCCAAGCGGTCGCCGTCGTTCCATGGGACTCCGTCGGCACGGGCGCCGACGGCACACACTCGGCGAGACCGGGCCGCGCCACCGTGGTGTTGCGGCGAGAGTCGCCGGCGACGCCGTGGCTCGGCGTGCACACCCACTTCTCGCTCGCTCCGTCCCGACCGACAACGTGATCGCCGTGTCGTCTGAGCTGGCAGTGATGGCAGAGCAGTGCACCGGACGAGGCGCCAACGGGGTCGTGTGCGCGGCGGCGCCGCTGGCCGCTCAGGCTGGGGCAGCAGCGATGCGCGACGGCGGCAACGCCTTCGATGCTGTCGCGGCGGCGGCGCTCGCCGAGACAGTGCTGTTGCCGTCGAAGTGCGGACTCGGCGGCGACCTCATCGCCATTGCACTACGCGCCGGATCCTCCCGTCCCGACGCGCTGCTCGCCATCGGCGGTGCCCCTGCCGGCCTTGCCGACCGTCGCCGGCGGCGGCGGCTGGAGCGACACCGGGCCGAATTCCGTCGGACCGCCCGCCGCGCCAGCCGGCTATGTCGCCCTCGCCGCGGCTGGGCGACTGCCCCTCGACCGCCTCGCCGCCCCGGCGATCGAGCTGGCAGCCGGCGGGTTCCCGTGGGCTGCCGTCAACCACCGCCTCACCCTGGCGAGCATCGAGCTGCTCCGGCGGTGGAATCCGGCGGGCACCGTCTATCTCCCCGGACGGGGAGCCGATCGCCAGCGGCACCCTCGTGCGCCTTCCCGGCCTGGCGGCGGCGCTGACGAGTCTTGTCGAACTCGGTGTCGGGTTCCTCGCCGGACCAGTGGGTGACGCCATCGTCGCCACCGTGACGGACCGTGGCGGCGTCCTCGAGCACACCGATCTTGCGACGGCGCGCGCCGAGTGGACGGAATGCGCGGAGCTCCGCGATGGTCTCCGCACCGTGTTTGCGACACCGGCGCCGACCCATGGGCCAACCCTGCTGGCGGCGGTCAAGGCCGCGGCGCCCGGAGACGATCCGGCAACGCAATACGAGCGCGTGCTGGCGGCGATCGCCCGACAGCGCGACGTGCTCGCCGACCCGTCGGGCACCTCGATCGTCAGCGCAGCCGACCGTGACGGCAACGCAGTCGTCGTCGTGCACTCCAACTCCTATCCGCGGTACGGCAGCGGCCTCGTCGTCGCCGACTACGACCTCGTCCTCGCCAACCGGGCCGGTCGCGGGTTCAATCCCGACCCCGGTCACCCCAACTTCCCGACCGCCGGGCAGCGTCCGGCGACGACACTTCACGCCTGGATGACCGCCACCGACGACGGCCAGGCGTTCCTCGGCGGCACGCCCGGCGGGGACAACCAAGTGCCGTGGAACGCTCAACTGCTGCAAGGGATCATCGACGGTGAGACATTGCCGGGAGTGCTGGTGACATCGCCACGATGGGAGTGGGTGCCGGCGGACGACGGCGTGCGCATCGAGGCTGGGTTTGACGAAGCCGCTGTCGCCGGACTCGCCGCGGCCGCGCCTCGCACCGTGCGTGTCGGTCGGTGGGCGCTGCCCTGCGCTCAGCAGGTGATCGCCGTGCCCGTCGCCGGCCGGGCGATCGCCGGCGCCGCCGATCCGCGCACCGTCGGCCTCGCCCTCGGTGTCTGATCACCCGGACGCGCTGTCACTTTGGTGAGCCGAGCGCGCGGAAATCCGCACCGTGGGCTCACCAATGTTGCGAGTCGTCCGCCCGTGCAGCACCACGACGAGCACCAACGGAGTCATCACGGCCACCAGCAGCGTGGAGCGCAGCCCGACGGTCTCGCCGATTCGACCGATCAGCCAGCCCGCGGCGGCGCCGACGCCGATCTGGACCGAGCGGTAGGCGCCGAGCGCCGGGCCGTGCGAGCCGAAGTAGTCGACGGCGACCATGTTCGCCACCGGGAAGAACGAGCTCACCGCCCCAGCGAACACGGCGGCACACACGTAGGCCGGCCACCCGGCGGGCAGTGTCACCCAGGCGATGCCGGTGAGGCCGACCACCAATCCCGTGGTGCGGGCGCTGGCGATCGGCCCGCGACGATCGCTGCCGGCCCCGGACAAGACCTTGGCGAAGATCGACAAGACCCTCCCGACGGCCAGTAGGGCGGCGGCTTGGCCAGCGCGCAGTCCCCACTCGACGACGGCGAAAGTTGTGAGGAACGGGATCGCCCCGTACTGGCAGACCGCTCCGACGGCGCCGATGACCGTGGGCAGCCCGACGACCGCCTTGGCGGGAAAGCGGATCGAAACCGGCGACCTCGACGGAGGACCGAGGCGCACCGGCCAGGTCGCGACGAACGCCGCTGCGGCCAGTCCGGCGGCGCACCAGAAGGCGACTCGCCAGCCGTTGGCCGCGCCGAGCGTGCCCAGGAGGGCAGCAATCGTGAGACCGGCAGAGAACGCCACCCCGTAGATGCCCATGCGCGAAGCCGCGCCGAGCGCTGCCGGCGACGACCGGCACGGCTTGCAACCCGGCCGGGAAGTACAGACCGGCCCCGGCGCCGAGCAGGACCTGGGCGGCGACCACCAGGGCGAAGCCCTCGGCGAGAGCGGCGACGACGCTCCCGGCCGTCGTTGTCGCGAGACCGGCGAGCATCAGGGCGCGGGCGCCGA
The DNA here is from genome assembly GCA_963732335.1 of Ilumatobacteraceae bacterium. Lineage (GTDB taxonomy): Bacteria > Actinomycetota > Acidimicrobiia > Acidimicrobiales > Ilumatobacteraceae > Desertimonas. Next base: position 39,736 of record CAVSZO010000049.1, read on the forward strand.
AGCGTCCGAGCACGGCTCCACCGACGAGGTTGGCGGCGGCGATCGACAAAGCCAGCAACCCGAACGCCACACCCGATTGCCCTTCGGTGACACCGAACTCGGCAGCGACCTCCGGCATCACGGGCGCCAGCGCTTGCTCCCCGACGGTGACGCCGAGGTAGGCCAGACAGACGAGGGCGAAGGCGCCCCAGCGCGGCCGCTCGTTCACGCCGCGCTCGCTGATCTGCATCTCGGATACTGTATGCAATCCGTGTTGCACCTCGACGATCGCACCGTGGCCGACCTCGTTGACGCGGTCGCCGCCGAGCACGCCGTCGACGACGCCTTCGCGGCGTGGGGCCGCGGCGAAGCCGCGACGACCCAGCGTGTTCGAGCGTCAGGCGCTCACGGCGCCATGGCGTCGGCGATGGCCGCCGTCGTCCCTCCCTACTGTGGCGGCAAGATCTACGCCACCAACTGCCGGTCGGTTCACGTTCCTCAATGCCCTCTTCGACGCCGACGGCACGCTCCTCGCCACGCTCGACGGCGACAGCGTCACACTGCTGCGGACGGCGGCCGCCTCCTCGCTGGCGATCCGCCACCTCGCCCCGCCCCACGCCACGGTGGCGACGCTGATCGGGACCGGGCATCAGGCGTGGCCGCACGCCGCCATGCTGCTGCGCACGATCCCGGGACTTGGCGAGCTGCGCATCTGCGGGCGAACGACGGCCGCGGCGAGCGAACTGGCAGCCCGCGCCACCGGCACCGATCCGCTCGTGTCGGTTGACACCGACCCGACGAAAGCTGTTGCCGGTGCGCACGTCGTCGTCACCGTCACGTCGTCGCGTGACCCACTGTTCCCTGCAGCGGCGATTGCTGACGACGCCCTCGTCTGCGCCGTTGGGGCGACGAAGTACGACCGTGCCGAGATCGAGCCGGATCTCGTCGCCCGTTGCTCGGCGGTGATCTGTGACGACGTCACGGGTTCCCGCGCCGAGTGCGGCGACCTCATCCGCGCCGCGTCAGCCGGTCGATTCGAATGGTCCGACGCCATCGAGCTCCACGCCATCGCCGCCGGGAACGTCACAGTGCCGCCGCCCGCCGGCGCGCCCGTACTGTTCGAGACCCAGGGAGTCGCCATCCAGGACGTCGCCGTCAGCGCACTCGCCTATGAGCGGCACGTCGCCGGCAACGGCGAACGAATCGGGTAGCACAGGAGGCCAACACATGATCACATCCCATCGACTCTCGCTGGAAGAGGCGGAACTTGCCGTCGACGCCGCGCTGGCCAAAGCCGCCGAGCTCGGCGTCGGATCGGTGGTCTGCGTGTGCGACGCCGCCGGCTGGCCGATCGCTGTCAAACGGCCGGACAACGGCAAGCCGACAAGCGTCGAAATCGCCATCAACAAGGCGTTCACCGCCGCCTGCCATCGCCGCCCGACGCACACTTACACCAACGCCCAACCCGGCCAGGAGGCGTTCGGGATCATGAACATGCACCAGGGCCGCTTCTCGATCTTCGTCGGCGGCTGGCCGATCGAGATCGACGGCGAAGTCGTCGGTGGCATCGGTGTGAGTGGCGGACACACCAAGGAGGACATCGCCTGCTGCCAGGCGGGCATCACCGCCGTCCTCGATCACCTCGGCAAGACCGCCGACTTCACCAAGTGGGACGACTGGTCGCCGCCGGGGATGAACGTGACAACCGAGGTCCTCAATCTCATCGGTGGTGAACGGATCGGAGCGTCTGACGGCACGACGTTCGAACGTCGCAACCCGGCCGACCTACGCGAGGTCGTCTCGACCGCCCCGGAATCGACAGCCGAGGACATTGCGGCCGCCGTCGCTGCTGGCGTGGACGGGCTCGGCCGGTGGCGTCGCACGACGCCGACGCAGCGCGCCGACGTGCTCAGCCGTGCCGCCCGCCTGCTCGCCGAGCGGGCCGACGGCATCGCTGCCGAGATGGTCGCCGAAGAGGGCAAGCCGCTCGCCGACGCTCGCAACGAGGCGACACGGACGCCGAAGAACCTCGACCTCTACGCCGGCGAGGCCTACCGGATCACTGGAGCGACCTTCCCGAGCGACGACACCCCGCTCGTGTACTCAGTGCTCGATCCCGTCGGCGTCGTCGCCGTGATCACCCCGTGGAACTTCCCGCTCAACCTCGCCAGCCGCAAGATCGGGCCGGCTCTGGCCGCCGGCAACGCTGTGGTGTTCAAGCCGTCGCCGATGACGCCGTTGATGGGTGACCGTCTCGCCCAGGCCTTCGTCGATGCCGGGGTGCCGCCCGGAGTGCTCAACGTCGTCCACGGCTTTGCCGCCGGTGCCCATCTCGTCGCCCACGACGACGTCGCGGCAGTCACGTTCACGGGCTCGACCGCCGTCGGCCGCAAGATCCACGCCGCCTCGCGCCTCGGCCAGCGCCTGCAGCTCGAGCTCGGTGGCAAGAACCCAGTGGTCGTACTCGCCGATGCCGACCTCGACGTCGCCGCCGACGTCGTCGCCCGTTCCTCGTTCTCGCTGAGCGGCCAGGCGTGCACCGGCGCCGGACGGGTGCTCGTCGAGGATGCCATCCACGATCAACTGCTCGACGCCGTGGTCGAGCGCGCTGGTCGTCACGTCGTCGGCCGTGGCGATCGCGATGGCGTGACGATGGGGCCGCTCATCGACGAGCGTGCTGTCACCGCGATGGATACCGCCGTCGCCACGGCGACCGGCGAAGGAGCACACGTTGCGACCGGTGGTGGCCGCCTCGCCGGCGGCGAGCTCGCCGATGGCTGCTTCTATGCGCCGACCGTGCTCGCCGACGTCACGGCCGGGATGACCATCGCACGCGACGAGGTGTTCGGGCCGGTGATCGGCTTCGAACGGGTCGCCTCGCTCGAGGAGGCGATCGCCGCGGCCAACGATGTCGAGTACGGACTGTCGGCCGCCATCTGCACACGTTCACTCGCCGCAGCCCAGCACTTCGCCGCGGAGATCCAGGCGGGGATGGTTCGAATCAACCGGCCGACCGTCGGCGCCGCCTTCAACGCCCCGTTCGGCGGCATCAAGCAGTCCGGCACGGCCACGCACCGCGAGCAGTTGGGGCCGACGGTGATGGATTTCTACACCGTCAGCCGCACGGTGTGGCTGGGGAGCTGACGGGTGGACCTCGGGCTGGGTGGCGCACGGGCGCTCGTGTTCGGTTCGTCGTCAGGGCTCGGTCGGGCGGTCGCTGCGGCGCTCACCGCGGAGGGCGCGGCCGTGGCTGTCGTCAGCCGTGACGTCCAGCGCGCCGAAGCGGCCCGCGACGCGATCGCGGCTGCTGCCGCGCTGACCGGCGACCTCACCACACCCGGTGAAGGCGCCCGCCTCGTCGCCGATGCCGTCGCCGCCCTCGGCGGGCTCGACATCTGCGTCGTCAACACCGGCGGCGGCACGCCCGGCGGGCTCATGGCCACCACCGACTCCGACACCGAGGCCGCCTACCACGCCATGCTGCGGCCGGCGCTCGACGTGGCCCGCGCCGCGGCGCCGCACCTCGCCACGGGTGGCCGCGGCCGCCTGGTGTTCCTCACGGCGCGCAGCGTCGTCGAGTCCTCGCCCGACCTGGCACTGTCGTCGGTGATGCGCAGCGGGGTCGCCGCCGCCGCCCGCTCACTGGCCGTCGAGTTGGCACCCGACGTGCTGGTCAACGTCATCGTTACCGGGCAGTTCGACACCCCGGCGCTCCACCGTTTCGAGGCGGCCAAAGCGCAAGCAGATGGCACCACGCCCGATCACGTTCGGGCCGAGCGGCTCGCCGAGATTCCCCTCGGGCGGCTGGGAACTGCAGAGGAGCTCGCCGACGTCGTGACGTTCCTCTGCTCGGCGAGGGCGTCGTTCGTCACCGGCGCGACGATCCGCGTCGACGGCGGCGCAACCCGCGGCTTCTAGCAACGCCCGACCTGGTTGATCAGTTCGTGAGCCAGGCACGCCGGATGTCGAATTCCGACAATCCACGTGCCCAGTTCACGAGGCGGATCTGGCCGTGACACCTGCTGGGCACTATGAACGCCATGAACGACGCTGAACGTGCTCTCGCGGAGCTTGCCGCCAGGCAGCGGCAGGTATTCACGCGCGCCCAGGCGGTCGGGGCGGGGCTGACCCCGAACGGCGTATCGCGCCGGCTCGCGAGCGGTCTGTTCGTCGTGGCCGGTACGCACACGCTCACTTTTGCCGGCGTCTGCCTCGATTGGCGAGGGCGGTTGCAGGCCGGGCTGCTCGACCTCGGGCCGGGTGCGCTGATCGCCGCCGAGGCCGCGGCGGCGTCACATGGACTCGATGGTTTCGACGAGGGTCCGCTGACGTTCCTCGTGCCTCGCTCGATGCGTCGTCGTCGCACGATCGGAGAAGTGTTGTCGACGTCGCATCTCGGTCCGCTCGACCGCTGCGTCGTCGATGGACTCCCGACGACATCAGCGACACTCACCGTGATCCAGCTGATCGGGCGAGCTGACGTCCGTCAGCTCGGCAATGCCTTTGACAGCGCTGTGCGGAAGCGGCTCACTGCACCCGCCGTTGTTCGGCGGCGGCTCGACGAGCTAGGCCGCCGCGGACGAACTGGCGTCATCGCCTTTGACTCGTTGATGGAGTCGGCCGGCGTGGAGAGCTGGCTCGAGAGGGAGTTTCTCAAGCTGCTTGATGGCCAGCCACTCCCGAAGCCAGCGATGCAACGCAAGTATCACCGGGACGGCGTCCATGTGGCACGGGTGGACTTCGACTTCGCTCCACTGCCGATCGTTGTCGAGGTCGGCGGCCGTCGCGGGTACTTCAGCTCATCCGAGCGGCGCCGGCAGGAGCACCGCCGCAACGAGCTGCAGCTGCTCGGCAAGACGATCTACTTCTTCACCACCGAGGATGTCGTCGACGACCCGCAGTACGTCACTGCCACGCTCGTCGCCGGAATCGCCCGGCTCGCTTCGTGAGCCAGGCACGCCGGATGTCGAATTCCGACAAGCCAGGTGCCTAGTACGTCGCCTGGTACGCAGCGGCCGCTGCGGCGATGTGCTCTTCGCCGCAGCGGCGTGCCAGCTCGACGTCGCCGGCGACGACGGCATCGACGATCGCCGCGTGCTCGTCCCAGGAACGCTGGGCGCGCTGGCTGATGCGCGTGGCGTAGATCCAGCGGATGATGTCCGACAGCTTCTCCAACGTGCCGCGCAGCAGTTCATTGCGGGCGGCGGCGGCGAGGGTGGCATGGAACTCGGTGTTCAGCGCCGGCAGGGCGTCGAGCCGGCTGTCGCCCGCCGCCTCGCGACCAGCAGCGACGACGGAACGCAGGTGATCGATGTCGTCCGCCGTACGGCGCTGTGCGGCGAGTCCGGCGACAAGTCCTTCCAGCGGCGCGCGCAGCTCGAACAGTTCGCCGGCGCGGGCCGCATCGATCGAGGCCACGCGAGCTCCGCGCCGTGGCTCGATGACGACGAAACCCTCCGTCGAGAGCGTCCGCAACGCCTCCCTGATCGGGTTCCTCGACACGTCGAAGCGGGCCGCGACTTCCTCCTCGACGAGCCGTTCGCCCTGCGCATAATCACCGCCGATGATCGCCGAACGGAGCTCGTCGACCACGGCATGGCTGAGCGGCACGTGCCGCGCCCCGACCGTCGGCACGGCCAGGTCGGTCGCCGTCGTGGCTGGCCATTGACGAGCCATGCTGTTCAATGTATACAGTATTCACACGCCGTTGGCTAGCCCGCTGACGGCGCGACCTGGGGAAATGCGGCGGGCACCGCGATCGCGGCGCGCTCGAGACATCACGGAGGGAGAGCCAATGCGCTCACAGTGGAGGACTTGGCTGATCTCGGTCGTGGCGCTCAGCGCCGTGGCCGTCGGGACCAGCGCGGTGGCCAGCGGCCCGGACCCGGCGCCTGGTGCCCACCCGGCGACACCGGTGGAAGGTGCCGAGATCACCATCGCTCTGGGTTCCGAACCCACCAGCCTCGATCCGCACCTCGTCGACGACGGCGGAGAACGGGCGATCAACGACAACATCTACGAGACCTTGCTCACCCGCACCCCGGACGGCGAGCTCGCCCCCGGCCTGGCGACCGATCTGCCGACCCAGATCGACGACACGACCTGGGAGTTCACGCTGAACGAGGGCATCACGTTCCACAACGGCGAGCCGTTCAACGCCGACTCCGTCGTTGCCACGGTCAACCGCATGGTCGGCCTGGTCGAGCGCGGCGAGACCGACAACGACGGGTTCTTCGGCACCCTCGTCGGGGCCGAGGCCGTCGACGAGACCACCGTGCGGATCATGACCGACGGTCCCGACGGTGTGCTGCCAGCACGCATGTACTGGCTCAAGCAGATCCCGGCCAGCGCCGAGGAGACTCCCGACATGTCCGACGAGCCGATCGGCACCGGCCCGTACCGCTTCGAGAGCCGCAACCAGGGTGTCGACATCACCATCGTTGCCAACGAGGAGTACTGGGGCGAGGGCGGGACGATCGGTCAGGTCACCTACGAGTTCTCCGACGACGCGGCGACACGCCTCGCCGGGCTGAAGTCGGAGCGCTACGACCTCATCACCAACCTGGCACCATCGGACGTCGAGCAGGCGCCGGCGTTCGCGTCCCGTCCCGGCCAGGAGCATCCCGTGCTGATCCTCGACGCCGACGAGGGGATCACGGCCGACGCCAACGTCCGCCGCGCCCTCAACCTCGCCGTCGACAAGGAGGCCATCGCCGAGAACACGTTCGGCGGGTACGCCACGATCGACGCCGGGCAACTGTTGTCGCCGTCGATCCTCGGCTACAACGAGGCCCTCGAGCCATTCGCCTACGACCCCGAGGAGGCGCAGCGCTTGCTCGCCGAGGCCGGCGCCGAAGGGGCGACGATCCAGCTCATCGGCGAGTCGGGACGCTGGCTGCGCGACCGCGAGCTGCTCGAAGCGATCGCCGGCTACTGGACCGCTGTCGGGCTCGACGTCCAGCTCGAGATCCTCGAGTTCGGCGCCTACCTCGACGTGCTGTTCGACCGCGAGAACCGGGCCGACGCGATCTACGTGTCGAGCTCCAACGACCTGCTCGACCCCGACCGCCAGCTCGCCACGTACTACGAGGCCGGCGGCATCGGCTCGTCGAACAGCAACGAGGAGATGGCCGCGCTGATCGCCGAGGGCCGAGCCGAGCTCGACCCGGAGGCCCGTCAGACGATCTACGAGCAGGCGCTGCAGATCGGCTACGACGAGGCCTACTTCGTGTGGTTGGTCAACAACGAGGACATCTACGGCCTGTCCGAGCAGCTCCAATGGACCCCGCGCGTGGACGCCAAGCTGCTCGTCGTCGGAGATGACCGTCGTCGAGTAGACGACACGGCGTACCGACCGATGGGTGTTTGCATGACGGAACGGTCAGGTAGACACCCATCGGTTCGCCGGTCGGGAGGACGCTGAGTGGGGAGGTACCTGAGCGCACGATTGGTCCAGGGGGCCTTCGTGATCGTCGGCGTCAGCGTCCTCGTGTTCGTGATCACGCGGATGATCGGCGACCCCGTCAACTTCATCCTGCCGCTGTCGGCGTCGCAGGAGCAGCGCGACGAGCTGCGGGCGAGCCTCGGCTTCGACGACTCGATCATCACCCAGTTCGGGTCGTTCGCCGCCGACGCCATCCGTCTCGACTTCGGCGACTCCACCTACTTCCGCAACGAGGCAGCGCTCGACATCGTGATGCGCTTTCTCCCCAAGACGTTGCAACTCGTCGCCGCCGGAATGAGCATCGCCTTCCTCACGTCGATCCCGCTGGGCGCCATCTGCGCCCTCCGCCCGGGCCGGCTGCTCGACAAGACGCTCGTCACGTTCAGCCTGATCGGATTGGCGACGCCGCAGTTCTTCATCGGCCAGGTGATCCTGCTGCTGACGAGCGTGCGGTTCAACGTCGTGCAGTTCGGTGATGGGCCGTGGACCCACCTCATCTTCCCGGCGATCACGTTGGCCCTGCCGGCGATCGGGCGGCTGACGATGGTCGTCCGCTCGGCGATGATCGACGAGCTGAACAGCCAGTACGTCAAGGCGGCCAAGGCCAAGGGGGTCAGCCGGGTTCGGATCGTCGGCGTGCACGCCCTGCGCAATGCGGCGATCCCGTTCGTCACGTTGTTCGGGTGGGAGGTGATCCGTGCCCTCGCCGGCTTCACGCTCGTCGTCGAGGCCGTGTTCGACTGGCCTGGGCTCGGTTCCCTGGCCATCCTCGCCATCAACCAACGCGACTTCTACCTGATCCAGACGATCGTGTTCGTCGTCGCCGTGATGGTCGTGCTCGTCAACATCGCCATCGACGTCGCCTACAAGCTCGTCGACCCGCGGGTGAAGTTGACGTGAAGGTGGTGCATTCATGACGTCGACCGACGAGTATTCGGCGCAGCTGCACGAAGTCGACGAGGCCCTCGCCGAGGAAGAGGACTACGAAGGGCGCCCCTACGAGATCCGCGCCGCCAAGACCGGGCTGTTCACCGAGCTGCGCGCCGACACGCCCGGCATGTTGTCGGCGGCATTCCTCGTCGTCGTGCTGATCGCCGCCTTCGGCGCCCCATGGCTCGCGCCGTACGGCCCCGTCGAGGGCAACCCGTCGACGTCGAACATCCCGCCGGTCTGGGACGGTGGCACGTGGTCGCACGTGCTCGGCACCGACACTCAGGGCTACGACGTCCTCTCCCGGCTGATGTACGGGAGCGCGGACGACGCTGCTCATCGCCTTCGCCGTCGTCTTCATCGCCGGCACGTTCGGCATCGTCCTCGGCCTCATCGCCGGCTACCGCGGCGGGCGTACCGACCGCTGGCTGATGCGCTGGGTCGACATCCAGGTGGCGTTCCCCGGTCTGCTCATCGCCCTGATCATGATCGCCGTGCTCGGGCCGAGCATGGGCTCGTTGATCTTCGTGCTGGCCTTCAACGGGTGGATGGTCTACGCCAGGATGGCCCGTGGCATCGTCCTGTCAGCGAAGGAGCGGCCGTACGTCGAGGCGGCGGAGGTGATCGGCTGCAAGCCGCGCCGGGTCATGTTCAAGCACATCCTCCCGAACCTCACGTCGGCCCTCCTCACCCTGGCGGTGCTCGAGTTCGCCCGGATCATCCTCGCCGAGGCGACGTTGTCGTTCCTCGGCCTCGGGCTGCAGTTCCCCGAGGTGTCGCTCGGGGTGATGGCCAACGGCGGGCGCGACGCCTTCTTCTCCCTTCCCCGCCTGGCGATCATCCCTGGGATCGCGATCACTCTCATCGTCCTGGCGGTGAACTTCCTCGCATCCTGGCTGCGGGTCGCCCTCGACCCGATCGAGCGGGAGAAGCGCTACGCCGCCGGGTCCGTGTCCTCGGCCGCTTCAGCGACGGCCCTCACGGGAGAAGCGTGATGGCGGCAGTGGAGACTCCCGTCCTCGAGGTCGATCACCTCCAGGTCGACTTCCTGACCCGCCGCGGCACGGTCCACGCCGTCCGCGACGTCAGCTTCACGATCGGCAAGGGCGAGACGCTCGGACTCGTCGGCGAGTCCGGCTCCGGCAAGAGCGTCACCGCCCAAGCGCTGCTCGGCATGATCGAGCTCCCCGGCCGCATCGTCGGCGGCGACGTGCGCTGGAAGGGCGAGTCGCTCGTCCACGGGAATGTCGCGGCCACGATCGAGCGCATCCGCGGGCGCGAGATCGCGATGGTGTTCCAGGACCCGATGACGTCGCTCGACCCCGTGTTCACCGTCGGCAGCCAGATGGTCGAGGTGTTGCGCCGCCACCGCAAGATGAGCCGCAAGGCGGCCTGGTCCCGATCGGTCGAGCTGCTCGACACGGTCGGCATCGCCAACCCCGGACAGCGGGTCAAGCAGTACCCCTTCGAGATGTCCGGCGGGATGCGCCAGCGGGTGCTCATCGCCATGGCGCTGGCGTGCGAACCGGAGCTGCTCGTCGCCGACGAGCCGACGACCGCCCTCGACGTCACGATCCAGGCGCAGATCCTCGATCTGCTCGCCGACCTCCAGCGCCGCCTCGGCGTCGCCGTGCTGTTGATCACCCACGACCTCGGTGTCGTCGCCGGCGTGTGCGACCGGGTCGCGGTGATGTACGCAGGCAAGATCGTCGAGGACGCCTGCGCCGCCGACCTCTACGCGATGCCGGCCCACCCGTACTCGATCGGGCCTGCTGCGGTCGACACCGCGAGTCGACATCGTGCTCGACCGTCTCGTCGCCATCACCGGGGCGCCACCGGACCTACGCCGGCCACCGACCGGCTGCGCATTCGCCGCGCGCTGCGAACACGCTGTCGATCGATGCCGGCAGCAGCAGCCGATGCTCGAACCACTGGCCGGCAGCGAGGACCGCCTCGTGGCTTGCTTCCGTGCCGCAGAGTTGCGCGAGCACACCACAAGACCCGAGCAAGCCGGAGCGGTTGCGCCATGACGGAGGTATTGGCACCCACCACCCTCGGGCGGCCGGTGCCCACCCAGGAACGCATCATCGAGGCCGACGGCGTCTCCGTGCGGTTCCCCGTCGGGCGCACCGGCTTCTGGGGCCAGCAGACGAAGTGGGTTCACGCCGTCGACGACGTCTCGTTCACCGTTCATCACGGCGAGACGCTCGGGCTCGTTGGCGAGTCCGGCTCGGGCAAGACCACGGTCGGGCGCACGGTGTTGCGGCGGATCGCTCCTTCGGCCGGTCGGATCATCTTCCACGGCGAGGACGTCACCACGACCAGCGGCGAGGAGCTGCGCAAGTTGCGCCGGCGGATGCAGCTCGTCTTCCAGGATCCGTACGCGTCGCTGAACCCGCGGATGTCGGTGCTCCAGCTCGTCGCCGAACCGCTCGTCGTCCACGGCCTGGTCAAGTCGGCAAGGGCCGCCCGCGATCAGGTCGTCGCCCTGCTCGAACGCTGCGGCCTTCCCGAGGACACCGCCGACCGCCATCCACACGCCTTCTCCGGTGGTCAACGCCAGCGCATCGGCATCGCCCGAGCGCTCGCCCTCCAGCCCGACTTCATCGTCGCCGACGAACCGGTCTCCGCCCTCGACGTGTCGGTGCGGGCGCAGATCGTCAACCTCCTCCAGGACCTCCAGCGCGAGTTCGGCATCGCCTACCTGTTCATCGCCCACGACCTGTCCGTCGTCCGCCACATCTCCCATCGCATCGCGATCCTCTACGCCGGCAAGCTGGTCGAGCTCGCCGACTCCGACGCGGTGTACGAATCGCCGCTGCACCCGTACACGGAGGCGCTGCTGTCCAGCGTGCCGATCCCGGATCCGCCGATCCAGCGGGCGCGGCAGCGGATCGTCCTGCAAGGCGAGATTCCCAACCCGATCGAACCGCCTCCGGGCTGTCGCTTCCAGACCCGCTGCCCACTCGTCCAGGACGTCTGCCGGCGCGAGACACCTCCCGCTCGAAGAGAAGGCACCCGGCCACTGGGCTGCCTGCTTCGTACGCTGACGCTCGAGCGATGACGCAGATCAACACGACCACCGTCGGCGCCGCGGAACGCCCCACGGCGGGACTGGCGCCGATCGCCGTGGTCGGACTGCTGGCCGGCTTCCTCGCCGGGCTGTTCGGCGTCGGCGGGGGGATTCTCATCGTGCCCGGACTGGTGCTCGGGGCGCACATGACCCAGCGACTGGCCCACGGCACCTCCCTCGCCGCCGTCGTCCCGATCTCGGTGGCGTCACTCGTCACGTACGCCGCCCACGACAACGTCGATTGGAGCGTCGCCGCGTGGCTGGCGGTCGGCGCCGTCGCCGGCGCCCTCATCGGCACGCACTTGCTCCACGTCCTGCCCCATCGCACCCTCGCCATCATCTTCATCGTCGTGCTCGTGGCGTCGGCGCTCCGCCTGTTCCTCGCCACCGACGCCGATGGGCGGGGCGACCTCACGCCAGCCTCGGTGGTCGCCCTCGTCGTCGTCGGCGCTCGTCACCGGAATCCTTGCCGGCCTCCTCGGAGTCGGTGGAGGAATCGTCATGGTGCCGGCGATGATCCTGCTGTTCGACATCGCGCCAGTGATCGCCAAGGGCACGTCGGCGGCAGTGATCATCGCCGCCGCGGTGATGGGTACGTGGCGCAACCGCGCCAACGACAACACGGATCTCCGGGCAGCTGCGGTGATCGGAGTGGCAGGCATCGCCACCGCCGCGATCGGTGGCGTGCTCGCTGACCGGATGAGCGACGACCTGTCGAACGTGTTGTTCGCCTCGCTGCTGTTGATCGTCGCTGCCCGCCTGGCCTGGGGACTGCGCCACGACCCCGCCGACACACCAGAGTGAGCGCGCCCGAGTACTTGATCGCCTTGGCCGCGGTGATCCTCGGCGCCGTCGCCCAGGGCAGCGTCGGGTTCGGTTTCGGAATGCTCGCGGCGCCCGTGCTGGCGCTCGTCGACGACGAATTGGTTCCAGGTGCCGTTCTCCTGCTCGGTCTCACCATCGCCGTGGCGATCGCCTGGAACGAACGCGGCGCGCTCGACTGGCTCGGAATCCGCTGGGCGCTCGTCGGTCGTGTGCTGGGAACGGTCGCTGGCGCCTACGCCGTAACAAGACTCGACCCCGATGCGATGGCCATCGCTCTGGGCGTGCTCGTATTGCTGGCCGTCGTCATCAGCCTGACGGGGTGGCACGTCCGCCCGACGACGTCGACGTTGGTCGGTGCGGGCATGGTGTCGGGTGTGATGGGCACGCTGACGTCGGTCGGAGGACCTCCGATGGCGCTCGTGTACCAGCGCGAACAGGCCGCCAAGCTGCGCTCCACGCTGGCCGGGTTCTTCGTCTTCGGCGCCTCGCTCGCCCTTCTGGCCCTGGCGCTGAGTGGCGAGTTGGGCAAGCAACAGGTCGTCGACGGGTTCATCCTGCTGCCAGGCCTCCTCGTCGGCCTCACGCTCAGCCGACTGCTGGCGCCCCACCTCGACAGGGGCTGGACCCGCGCTGCGGTCCTCGGTCTCTCGGCGGCGACCGCCACGGCGTTGGTTGTCGGCGCTCTCATCTGAGTCGCGCCGGCGAGAGCTGGCCGGCGTCGACGCCAAGCGCGATCAGCTCCGGCGGCCATGGCGCACCACCCACGATCGAGGCGACCGCCGCAGACATCGCCGGAGCGGTCTTGATCCCCGCCCCGCCCTGTCCGACCAGCCAGCAGAATCCCGGAGCATCCGGATCCCACCCGACGACGGGAAGGCGATCGACGGTGAACGTGCGCAGGCCGGCCCACGAGCTGCGCACGTGGCGGACATCGAACGTCGTCGCTTCGGCGAGCATCTCCAGAGCCCAGGCAACATCCTCCATCTCGGCGACGGCGTCGACCGGCTCGCTGGGCTGCTCATCGGCCGGCGACAGAAGCAACCCGCCTGCTTCCGGCTCGAAGTAGAAGCGGCTGGCGACGTCCATCACCAAGGGCCACGTCGCCACCGATCCCGGAGCAGGCACGAGGCATGCCGTCCGGCGTAACGGGCGCAAGCCGAGCGGCGCGATCCCCGCACGTTCGGCGACCATGTCGCCCCACGCACCGCCGGCGTTGACCACGACGTCGGCGACTTCGGTGGTGGCACCACCGTCGCCAGCGGCGCAGGTCACCGTCCAGCGACCGCCCGTAAGCGCTAGTCCGTGGACGGCGCAGCGCCGGCGGATCTCGGCGCCGCGTCGCCGTGCAGCGGACGAAAAGGCGGCAACGAGGCCGGCGACATCGAGTTTCAGCGCATCGGGCTCCCACACGCCACCGGCGGCGACCGCATCCGGACGCAACGCCGCGACGAGAGCCAACGCCGCAGCTGCATCGACACGGCCGGCGGTCGGAGCGACGCCACTGGCGGCGACGGCAGCAATCTCATCGAGCGCCGGCTCGTCGCCGTCGCGACCGATCCACAGAAGACCGCGCCGGGTGGTCAGCGGGTGTTCGGCAAAGCCGTCGGGCGGGCATTCGAAGAATGGTCGGCTGGCGCGCGCCAGCGCGCACACCGGCCGCAGGCCGGACGTCTCCGAGAGGGTGGCCGCCGATCGGCCAGTGGCATGGGCTCCGAGCTCCGCTTCCGCCTCGAGCACGACGACGTCGTGAACGGCGGCAAGCGCCCACGCCGCGGCCAGGCCGGCGATCCCGCCACCGACGACGACGACGCGACTCAACGGGTAGTCGCCGCGGTCGCGGCCACCGGCGCGGCTTCTGCCGCGGTACGCAGATCCTTGAGCACGGAGCTCATGTGGCGGCGCGTGGCCTGCTGGGCGGCATCGGCGTCGCCTGCTTCGATCGCAGCGAGGATCTCGACATGCTCCTCCCAGCCGATCAGGCCCCGGCGGTCGACGAGCATCGAGAACACCAGCTCGGTCTGGGCCCGCAGCGGTTCGACGGCCGGGCCGAGATAGCTGTTGTCCGCGGCCCGCTCGATCGCGAGATGGAACTGGCGGTGGGCGTGGGCGGCGTGAACGGGGTCGTCGGCCGCCGTTGCGTCGCGGCCGACCTCGAACCAGTCGCGAATCTCGTCGAGTTGGTCCGAGGTCCGCCGATGAGCGGCGAGCTGGGCGGCGAACGCCTCGAGCACGCTGCGCAGCTCGAGCAGCTCGACGGCGCGGTCGGGATCGAGCGTCGCGACGTAGGCGCCTCGACGCGGCCTCACCTCGACGAGTCCGGTGTTCTCCAAGGCGCGAATCGCCTCGCGCACCGGATTGCGGGAGACACCCAGTTGTTCAGCGAGGCGATCCTCGAGCAACCGCTCGCCGGGCTCCAGCTGCCGGTTCCTGATCATTGCCCGGATCTCGTCGGCGACGATCTCACGCAACGTCCGGTGAGCATCTCCGAGCCGGCTCGACGATGTCACGGCGCCGAGCGTACTGACCAGCAGCGCTCACGGGCGGGAGGCTCCATCACTGGGTACTGCCGAACCCTGGCGGGCGCTGCTCGACGCTCGCCATCACCGCCTCGACCTGGTTCGGCGTCCCGATGACGTTGGCGATCTCCCGACGCTCCTCGGCGAACTGCTCGGCTGCGCCGTCGTTGGCGAGGCGGTTGAACAAGCGCTTGGCGCCGCGCACGGCATCGGGACTGCGGCCGGCGATCGCAGCGGCCAACTCGACAGCCTCGGCGACGGGGTTCTCGCTCAACCGCGTCGCCAGGCCCAAGGCAGCAGCCTCACGTCCGTCGAAGATCCTCGCCGTGAACGTCAACTCCTTGGCGACGTCAGGACGGACAAGCCGAGACAGAAACAACGTCCCAGTCATGTCAGGCACCAGGCCCCAGTGCACCTCACGCACCGAGAGCTGCGCGTCCGGATGGACGATCCGGATGTCGGCGGCGAGGGCGATCTGCAGCCCGCCACCCAAGGCGTGACCGTGGACGGCGGCGATCACCGGCACCGGCAGCTCCTGCCACACCCAGGCGACCTGTTGGCCGAGATGCGTCACGCCGCCCGGCTGGATCACTCCCGGATCCCCGCCCTCGGCGGCACGGTCGAGCTGGCCGAACATCGCCAGGTCGAGCCCGGCGCAGAACGACTTGCCCTCCCCCGACAGCACCACTGCCCGTAGCTCGGAAGCCGACTTGAGCTGTTCACCCGCGTCGGCGATCGCCTGGAACATCTCCGCATCGAGGGCGTTGCGCTTGTCGGGACGGTTGAGCCGGACGTTGGCGACGCCGTCGCCGATCTCGACGATGACTCGGTCACTCATGCTGACATTGTCGTTCACGACGTCACGTCAGCGACGATCGAGGTAGGCCCGACCTCGTGACGAGAGGCGATAGCCCACGTCGAGGCTCTCGGTCAGGCCGAGACGCTTGAGTTTGCGCACGTCGGCCTTGAACGACAGGCGTTCGCGCCCGAGCTCGGCAGCCAGGTCACCCGCCCGGACCGCCGGGCGCCTGGCGATGACGTCGAGGGTGGCGCGGGTCCACGGACCGGTTGGGCTCGACCTGTCGAGACGGTCGAGGCGTCTGTCGATCTCCTCGTCGTCGAGAGACGGCGCTGGACGAGGCCTCGTTGACTCCTCGCGGCGAAAGGCGATGCGCAAGACGGTGAGGTCGTCACCCCAGCGCATCTCGCGCCGCAGCGCCGCCGCGTCGGCGGACCCGGCCCGACGGGCGTCGGCGTCCGTGATCGCCCCCGACCACACCTGTTCGATCGACTCGACGATGAGGTCGCCACCGCCGGTGTGATAGCGCCCGCCGACCCTGGCCTGCGGGCGCTTCCAGTGGCGAAAGGTCAACGTGATCGACCCGTCGCGCAGGCCTTCATGCATCCGGTTCGGGAAGAGCACTCTGCCGACGGTACCCAAGCGACCGATGCGAGCGCCCACGTACCCCGAGAGGACCAATTTTGGTCTTTTCGGGGTACATGGACGTAGAACTCGAGTTCCCGTGCATGTGGGGACGGCTGGAGGACGCTCCTTCGGCGATGATCGCAGGTGCGTGGGGATCGCTCCTCCCGGCGGTCTGGAGTCTGATGCTCGCCCTCCGTGAGCGTGGCCTCGGATCGGCGTGGACGACGATCCATCTCATCGGCGACGGCGAGGAACGCGTCGCCGACCTGCTCGGCATCCCGTTCGACAAGGTGACCCAGGGAGCCCTGCTGCCGGTGGCGTACACGATCGGCACCGACTTCCGGCCGGCCAAGCGCCAACCGCTGGCCGACGTCCTGCACCGCGACGCCTGGTAGAACCGATCGGCTATTCGACGAGGCGGAGCCCACTCGGCAGTGTCGACGGTGCGGCACCGGGTAGATCGACGACGAACTCGGTGCGGTGGGCGGGAAACAGGTGCTCGCTGACAAGCACAGGCGTGCCCGACTCATCCGTCGTCACGCGCTGGCACTTCAGCAACGGGGCGCCGACCGGTACGCGCAGCAGTCGGGCCTCGTCCGCCGAGGCGCCATCGGCGCCGATCGTCTGGGTCGCGCCGCGCAGCGTGATGTCGAGCAGCTCGTAGAACGGATGCTGTTCGACGTCGGCCCGGGACAGGTGCTGGCCGAGCTCGGCCGGGCACCACACGGTCACGACGGCGAACGGCTCACCGTCGGCGAGATTGATGCGCTTCACCCGGAGCACCGATTCGACGCCGAGGAGCTGTCGGACGCGTTCGGGCGGTTCAGCGAAGGTGAACTCGACGACTCGGCGTTCGTTGGTGATGCCGCTGCCGGCGAGCTGCGCCTCGATCGTGCCGAGCTGCCCGAGGTGCTGGCGCACCGGTTCGGCGGCCACGAACCAGCCGAAACCTTGTCGTGCTGCGACGAGCCCGTCGTCCCGCAAGAGGTCGAGGGCGCGTCGGATCGTCACCCGACTGGCACCGAACTCGCTGGACAGCTCGGCCTCGCTCGGCAGCAGCGAACCGGCCGGCGACACACGGACACGCTGGCGCAGCGTGTCGGCGATCTCCCGGTAGCGGATCCGCCTCACGGTTGGTCTACTTCGGTCACTTGTATTAGAGTTGTATATGTCAGCACGAATTGCAAGCGCCGATCCCGAGGAGGACCCCCATGAGCAGCGTCAGCGCCTCCACCCCCATCGAGCTCGTCGAAAGCGTCTACGCCACGCTGCCCGAACGAGTCGCCCTCGGGCGGGATCGACTCGGCCGGCCGCTCACACTCACCGAAAAGGTCCTGATCAACCACCTCGACGATCCGGCCGGGCAGGAGCTCGTTCGCGGTGAGAGCTATGCCGACTTCCATCCGGACCGCGTGGCGATGCAGGACGCCACGGCACAGATGGCCTTGCTGCAGTTCATGACCGCGGGCCTGCCGGAGGTCGCCGCGCCGTCGACGGTCCATTGCGACCACCTGATCCAGGCCAAGGTCGGGGCGTCGATCGACCTCGGCGTGGCGATCGACACCAATGCCGAGGTCTACGAGTTCCTCCGCACCGTGTCGGCCCGCTATGGCATCGGCTTCTGGGGGCCGGGAAGCGGGATCATCCACCAGGTCGTGCTCGAGAACTACGCCTTCCCTGGCGGAATGATGATCGGCACCGACTCGCACACCCCCAACGCCGGCGGCCTGGGGATGGTCGCCATCGGCGTCGGTGGAGCCGACGCCGTCGACGTGATGACGGGTTTCCCGTTCAACGTGCGCTGGCCGAAGGTCATCGGCGTCCGGCTCACCGGGGCGGTGTCGGGGTGGTCGAGCCCCAAGGACGTCATCCTCGAGGTCGCCCGCATCCTCACTGTCGAGGGAGGAACCGGGGCCATCATCGAGTACCACGGTCCCGGCGCCGACTCGATCTCGGCCACCGGCAAGGGGACGATCTGCAACATGGGTGCCGAGATCGGCGCCACCACGTCGCTGTTTCCGTACGACCCCAACATGGCCGCCTACCTCAAGGCGACCGGTCGCGAGGCGATCGCCGACGCCGCCGGCGCTGTCGCCGAGCACCTCCGCCCCGACGAAGGAGCGTTGTACGACGAACTCGTCGAGATCGACCTCGACGAACTGAAGCCGATGATCAACGGACCGCACTCCCCCGACCGCGCCCACCGGGTCGGCGCCGCGGTCGGTGAGGCGGCGGCCACCAACGATTGGCCGCTGGAGATCTCGGCAGCGCTGATCGGCTCGTGCACGAACTCGTCCTACGAGGACATCACCCGCGCCGCGTCGATCGCCCGGCAGGCGGCGGCCAAGGGGCTGCGGTCGAAGACCGAGCTGCTCGTCACACCGGGCTCGGAGCAGATCCGGGCCACGATCGAGCGTGACGGCCTGCTCGCCGACCTGGAAGCCGTCGGCGCCACCGTGCTCGCCAACGCCTGCGGTCCGTGCATCGGCCAGTGGTCCCGGCCCGAGAGCATCACCGGGCGGCCGAACACGATCGTCAACTCGTACAACCGCAACTTCCCCAAGCGCAACGACGGATCGGCGAAGACGCTGAGCTTCGTCACCTCTCCGGACACGGTGATCGCCTTGGCGTTGGCCGGTCGTCTCGACTTCGATCCGACTACCGACACGCTGACCGCCGCCGACGGGAGCGAGGTACTCCTCGACCCGCCCGTCGGAGAGGTGCTGCCGGCGAAGGGCTACGACCCCGGCGTCGACACGTTCACGCCACCGCCGGAAGACGGTTCGAATGTGGAGGTCGTGGTCAGCCCGACGAGCGACCGCCTGCAACTGCTCGAGCCGTTCCCAGAGTGGGACGGATCCGACTACGTCGCCCTGCCGGTGCTGATGAAGGCGCAAGGCAAGTGCACCACGGACCACATCTCAGCGGCCGGGCCGTGGCTGAAGTATCGCGGGCATCTGGAGAACATCTCCGGCAACCTGTTCCTCGGCGTCGTCAACGCCTTCACCGGGGCGACCGGAGAGGGCAAGGATCAACTCGACGGGGCGTCCCACCCGTTCCCCGACATCGCCAAGCACTACAGCGCCGAGGGCGTGCGCTGGTGTGCCGTCGGCGACCGCAACTACGGCGAGGGCTCGTCCCGCGAGCACGCCGCCATGGAGCCACGGTTCCGCGGTGGCGTCGTGATCCTCGCCCGCAGCTTCGCCCGGATCCACGAGACCAACCTCAAGAAGCAAGGGCTCGTGCCGCTGACGTTCACCGATCCGGCGACGTACGACGAGATCGGCGAGGACGACCGCATCAGCGTGCTCGGCCTGCCGCCAGTGCCCGGTCAGCCGGTGCGCTGCCAGATCGTCCGGCCCGACGGGGAGACGATCGACTTCGAGGCGACGCACACGTTCAGCGACGAGCAGGTCGAGTGGTTCAAGGCCGGCTCGGCGTTGAACATCGTGCGATCACGTGTGTCCGGCCGAGGAGTCGTGCGGAACCTGTAGACCTGCGCTCCCCATCTGGGCTAGTCGGTGCCGGGGCGCCGGTCGGTCTCGGTGGTCGGGTCGCCCTTGTAGCCGGGCGGGTAGGTCAGCGCCAGCTCCTCCGGGCTTGGCGTCCGCCGCTTGCGCGCCTCGGGCGGCAGCTGCTTGACGATCGCCTTCATGATCCGCTCGGTGTCGGCCTTCAGCGACTTTCCCTTGAGACCGGGAACCGGCGGTCCAACGCGAATCCGCACCGTCGGCGGATCGGTGATGTTGAGCACGTTGGGCAGCCGACTCGACCGCGGCCAGACCTTCTCGGTGCCCCACATGCCGATTGGAATGATCGGCGCCTCGGTGAGCTGGTGCAGCCGAGCGGCGCCCCAACGTCCCCTCAGCACTGGATCGAAGAAGGCCTCGCCGCGTGGGATCGTTCCTTGCGGTGCAAGGGTGACGAGCTCGCCTGCCTCGAGCGCCGCCACCGCAGCGTGGAGCGGCTCGGTCGACCCGCTCGCCCGCTCGACGCGGATGCCTCCCATCGCCGAGGCGATCTGTCCCACGATCGGGGCGTCGAACACCTCCTTCTTGCCGAGGAAGCGGACCGCCCGACCGCTGCGGGCGATGGCGATCGACACCGCCCCGGCATCGAAGTAGCTGCGGTGGTTCATCACGAGGATCCCGGGACCGTGCGCTGGGGATGTTGTCGATCCCGTCGATGTCGAAGCGGGCATAGGGCATCAGCTGCGGGCGGGCGAAGTGCTGGAGCACGCGCTGCAGCTCGATTCCCAGCACGGGGATCTTGAACACGCCCGGCGAGACGTCGAAGTGGCGCACCGGCCAGCGCCGCAGCGTCGCCATCACCACCATGCTCGGGTCGGGGTTGACGACCACCGGATTGCCGACCGCCGACAGCAGGGGCGTGTCGAACACGCTGTCGGAGTAGGCGTAGCTCTCGCCAAGATCGACACCGGACTGCTCGGCCCAGTCGCGGACCGCGGCGAGCTTGCCTTGGGCCCACACGAACGGCCCGACGATCGAGCCGTCGAACGTCCCGTCGGCGTTGACCCCGTAGCGCGTGGCGATGACATCGTCGAAGCCGAGCCAGTCGGCGAGCGGCTTGACGAGGTCGTACGGCGTCGTCGTGGCGATGACCACCTTGCGACCCGCCTCGCGGTGCTCGTTGATGAGCGGCCAGGCGAACGGCTGGATCATCGCCGCCAGGGTTCCGGCGGCGGCGTCGCCGGCCTCGCGCATCGCGTCGCGTGGCCGCCCCCGGGCGAACGTGGCGGCTTGCCGGGCGAGCGCCATCGACGGCAACGTCTCGCCGATCGTGTTGAAGATCGGTGTAGAGCAGCTTCTCGCCGGGAATCGAACGCCCGACGAAGCCGGAGTCGCGCATCGCCTCGGAGTAAACGGTGCCGGAAGCGCCGGCCAGCAACGTCCGATCCAAGTCGAAGAACGCCGCTCCCGTCACGAGCGGGACTGTACCGCCGCAACGAACTGGGCCAGGCCGGGTGCTGGGACGCTCAGTACCCGTACCAGTAGCCGGTCACGGAGTAGCTCGGGCCCTCCTAGGGGTATTCCGGTCCGGCCACAGCTTCGTGAAGTCGTTGCGGGTCCGGCGGGGGACACGGTTGCGGAGGCGGTGCGTGCAGAGGTGGACTGGCGGTGCACGGAGGGTAGGGACCAGCAGCTTCGACGTGGTGGGCGAACGACACCCCGGACAGCACCGTGATTGCGGCCACGCCCAGCACGAACAACGATCCAGATCGCTTGGCGGGCGAGAGAAGTTGACGTGAATCCATCGAAACGCTCACGTTCTGCTCAGTACGGGTACCAATAGCCGGTGACCCGGTAGGTCGACGAACCCTCGTAGGTGTACCCGATGTCCGACGAGGGCGCCGGGGGCAATGAATTCGGGAGGCACGGTGGAGGGGAGATCGTGTCCATCGGCGGCGACTCAGACGACGGCGGACTGGCCGTACACGTCCCGTAGGGGCCGACGGCCAGGGCCGGACCGCCAGAGACGATCCCGGACACCACCGTGAGCGCCACCGCAGCCGAAAGCGTCAGGGATCCGCGGCGCAGTGAACGCCAGAGAGATCGTCGAGCATGCATCCGGGCTCCCCCTTGTGGTCGAGGCGACACTGCTGGTTCGTCACGGCACCTTCGGTGGATGTTC
Organism: Ilumatobacteraceae bacterium; assembly: GCA_963732335.1. Taxonomy (GTDB): domain Bacteria; phylum Actinomycetota; class Acidimicrobiia; order Acidimicrobiales; family Ilumatobacteraceae; genus Desertimonas. The sequence continues at coordinate 61,581 of CAVSZO010000049.1, forward strand.
CAGTCATGTGTCGAATTTCGTGGACAGCGGGGAGGCGACCATCCCGGTGCGCGAAAACGGGAAAGACCCTGCTGGGGGAAGCAGGGTCTCTCAACCTGAACCCTGTCGATGGGGGGTCGACGGTGGGTCCAATCGAGCGGTACATGGGGGGTGTATCGCTTCGACTATGTATTTGTGAGTATACGCACAAGCCGCCGATCTGGCAAGACGAACATATCGATGCCGACGATCGCTCTCGGAGATGGAGCGCTATGGTGCCGCCGGTGGACGTTCGTCAACTCGCTGCTCTCGTAGCGATTGCCGACCACGGGACCTTCTCGGCAGCGGCTCGAGCCCTGTTCACGGTGCAGTCGAACGTCTCCACCCACGTCGCCCGACTGGAGAAGGAGCTCGGGACGGAGCTGGTCGACCGTGCCCACGGCGGACTCACGGATGACGGGACGCGGGTCGTCGAGCGAGCTCGGCGGGTCCTGCGCGAGCTGGACGAGATCACCGCCGAGATGGCCCAGCGCGACGGCGACGTGGTCGGCGACGTCCGTCTCGGGATGCTCGGCACGACCGCTCGCTGGCTGCTCCCCCGCCTCCTCGCCGAGATGTCGTCGCGCCATCCGCAGGTCCGCGTCATCGTCGCCGAGGGCAGCACCTCGGTGTTGATTCCTGCGTTGTTGTCGGCGCAGTACGACGCGGCGGTTGTCCATCTCCCGGTCGATGAGCCGGAGCTGACGATCGAGCCACTGTTCGCCGAGGATCTGCTCCTGCTGGCCGGCCAGGGTCACCCACTTGCCGAGCGCTCGTCGATCCACCTCGCCGAGCTCGCCGGCTACCGCCTACTCTTGCCACCACCTGGCTCCGCCCTCCGCCGGGTCCTCGACCGCGCCGCCCTGTCGGTCGGCTCCCAGCTGGAGGCACAGGCTGAGGTCGACGGCGTCCGCCTGCTCGCCGCCCTCGCGGTCGACGGACACGGTGCGGCGATCGTTCCGGCGACCGCCGTGCCCCAACGCTCGGAGCGCAACTTCGCCACCGTGCACGTGCCGGAGCTACCGCCCCGGGTCGTCGCCCTCACGTCACACCGCCGGCCGGGTCCGAGCGGAGCAGTCAAGGCGCTGTTCGACGTGCTGCGTGCCGCCCTGCCGGCACGCGCCCTGGAGCAGGCAGGGGTCCGGCTCGGATCGGACGCCTTCCCACTCCTTCGGTCGGCACGCTAGGGCAACTACGGTCGACCAACGATGACGGTCGCCGGCCTCTCGTTGCGCAGCGGCACCGACGACTCGGCGACGGTCGATGTTCGCTCGCTCGACGGCGACACGGCAGATCGTCTGGGTGGAGTTCGGAGACGACTCGCCGTCGGCTTCGAAGGGCACCCCACTCTCGTCGCAGGCGTCGGCGATTCTCACTCACGCCGCCACCGTCGCTCGCGTCGAAGGCATCCCGCTCGTCGTCGTCCTTGCCTCGACGGGTGCCGGGATCGCCGAGGGGGTCGCCTCGCTGGAGGGCTGGGGACGCGTCGCCAAGGCCCTCGCCGACTGCTCCGGTGTGGTGCCGACGATCCTCGTCGTCGACGGCCCAGCGGTCGCCGGGCCGGCGCTGCTGCTCGGCATCGCCGACCTCGTCGTGATGACGGCGGACAGCTACGCCTTCGTCAACGGACCGGTGATGGTCTCCGAGTTCACCGGCGTGCAGATCTCCACCGACGAGCTCGGGGGCGCAGCCCAGCTGGCCCGCAACACTGGCGTGCCGAGCGTCGTTGTTGCGGACCGCCAGGCCGCCATCGCGATGGTCGGCGAACTGCTCGCCTACCTGCCGTCGAGCGCCGACGACGAGCCTGACCGCTGGCAGTGCGGAGACCCCGTCGATCGACCGTGCCCGGAGATCGGCGCGCTGATCCCGGCGACGGCGACTGGCAGCTATGACGTCCGAGATGTCGCCGCCGGCATCGTCGACGACGGGAGTCTGCTCGAGCTGCGTGATCGCTGGGCCCCCAACCTCGTGACGGCATTGGCGACGATCGGTGGAAGGCCGATCGGAGTGGTGGCCAATCAGCCGCTCGCCCTCGCCGGCACGCTCGACATCGCCGCATCACAGAAGGCGGCGCGGTTCGTCTCGTTCTGCGACGCCTTCAATCTCGGCATCCTCACGCTCGTCGACACACCCGGCTTCTATCCCGGCAAGGATCTCGAGTGGAGAGGCATGATCCGCCATGGCGCGCAGCTCGTGTTCGCCTACGCCCGGGCGACGGTGCCACGGTTGTGCGTGATCCTCCGTAAGAGCTACGGCGGTGCATACATCGTGATGGACTCCAAGCGGATGGGCAACGACGTGTGCTTCGCCTGGCCGTCGGCTGAGCTCGCCGTGATGGGCGCCGGTCAGGCGGCGGCGATCCTGCGGCGGCGAGCGACGCCCGAGGAACGCGCCGCCTTCGAAGCGGACTACTCGGAACGGTTGCTCAACCCGTACGTCGCCGCAGAGCGCGGGTACATCGACGCCGTCATCGATCCCGCAGAGACCCGCGCCGCTGTCGCCAGGGCCTTCGAGGGTTTGGACGACAAGCGCGAGTTGCTGCAGCCGCGCAAACACGGCAACGAACCGTGTTGACAGATGTTGGTGCTGCAACGACACAAAGTCGGTGTGGCGCAACGAATTGTGCGTACCGCTGCTTTGTGCCGGATCGACGCGGTCTCGCTCGCCTGGGGAACGACGAATGATCCGGGAGTACTCTGCGACGGTGGGGAGGAAGCCCCGATTGACAACGTGAGCGAGAGGGAAGCACGTGCCCGACACCATCACGATCACCGACGACCGCACCGGCAAGACGGTGACGGTCCCGATCACTGACGGGATCATCCCGTCGTCTGCCTTCCGCGAGCTCGACAAGAACCTGTTCATCTACGATCCGGCGTTCCTGTCGACGGCCTCGTGCAGGTCGCAGATCACGTTTCTCGACGGCGACGCCGGAATCCTGCGCTATCGCGGTTATCCAATCGAGCAGCTCGCCGACCACTCGACGTATCTCGAAGTCGCCTATCTCCTGCTGTACGGAGAGTTGCCCAACGAGCAGCAACTGGCGACGTGGATCCACGAGATCACCCACCACACGTTCATCCACGAGAACATGCGCAAGCGCTTCGTCGACGGATTCCACTACGACGCCCACCCGATGGGGATGTTCGTCTCAGCATTGGCAGCCCTCGGCACGTTCTACAACGAGTCCAAGGACATTCACGATCCGGAGTCCCGCCACAAGCAGATCCTCAGGCTGGTCGCCAAGGCACCGACGCTGGCGGCGATGTGCTACCGATTCTCCGCCGGCCTGCCGTTCATCCTTCCCGACAACTCGCTGTCGTACCCGGCCAACTTCCTGAACATGATGTGGAAGATCGGCGAGTACGAGGTCCATCCCGTGCTCGAGCGGGCGATGGACGTCCTGTTCATCCTCCACGCCGACCACGAGCAGAACTGCGGCACGACGGCGATGCGGGTCGTGGCATCGAGCCAGGCCGACCCGTACTCCGCAGCCGCCGCTGCCGCTGCCGCGCTCTACGGGCCGAGCCACGGCGGCGCCAACGAGGCGGCAATCCGGATGCTCACCGAGATCGGCTCGATCGACAACGTCGACGCCTTCATCGCCGACGTCAAGGAGGGCAAGGGCCGGTTGATGGGCTTCGGCCACCGGGTCTACAAGAACTACGACCCGCGGGCACGCATCATCAAGCAGACCGCCTACGAGGTGTTCGAGGTCACCGGCAAGAACCCGCTGCTCGACATCGCCCTCAAGCTCGAAGAAGTCGCCCTCAGCGACAGCTACTTCACCGATCGCAAGCTGTACCCCAACGTCGACTTCTACTCGGGGTTGATCTACCAGGCGATGCGCTTCCCGATCGAGATGTTCACGGTGCTGTTCGCGCTCGGGCGGATGGTCGGCTGGCTGGCCCACTGGGACGAACTGCTCAACGACCCGGATCAGAAGATCGCCCGCCCGCGCCAGTGGTACACGGGCCAGGGCGAGCGCGACTACGTCAAGCTCGGCGACCGCTGAGTTGCGTTCCCCGGCCACGCCGCGCTAATGCCCGTCCTCGTGCGGGTGCTGGTCGTCGTCGGGGCAGTTCTCGCCGCCCTCGGGTTGATCGCCGGGCATTTCAACCGCGAGCTGCTCGACGGCCCGACGTTCGCCGACCATGTCAACGACATCAGGCAGGACGAGGCAGTCGCCGCCGAGCTCGGCAAGGCGATCTCCAACCAGCTCGTGCGATCCAATCCCGACCTCGTGGCGATCCGGCCGCTCGTCGAGTCGGTCGCCACCCAGGTGGCCGGCGGCGACCTCCTGTCCGGCCCGACACGGACGGCTGCCGAGGGCGTCCACCGCGCCCTCACCGAGAGCAACGCCGACTCGATCGTCCTGCGCCTCGCCGACACCGCGGCCGTGGTCACCGCCGTGCTGGCCGCGGCAGCGCCGGAGCGAGCGCCCGTCACGTCCGACGTGTCGGTGACGTTGGCCTCGATCGGCGACCAGGCATTCGCCGAGACGACGATCGCCATCGCCCGCGCCCTGGGGGTGTTGGCCTGGCTGCTCCCGTTGCTCGCCCTCGTCTGCTTCGTCGTCGCGATCGCCCTCTCACGCACGCGTTGGCGCACGGGCGCCACGGTGGGGCGAGCGTTGATGTGGGCAGCGGGAGCCGTCGGCGTCGTGCTCGTCGTCGGTGGGTTCATCGTCCGCCGCCTCGATGACGACACGCTCGGCGGTGCAATGGCCCGCTCGGCGTGGGACGTCATGGTGCGGCCGATGCGATGGTCTGTTGCGTTGCTGGCGGCCTTCGGGCTGGCCACGATGCTCGCCTGCGACTCGTCGGCGCCGATGGTGCTCGCCCACCACGCGGCCCGGGTCAGGGATGGGTTGCTCCGGCCGAAGAGCACGGTCGGCATCATTGGGCGCGCGGTAGTCGCCGTCGTGCTGGGAGTCGCCGCGATCGCTGACCCGTTGGGGCTGATCGAACCGCTCATCGTCGTCGCCGGTGTGCTGCTCGTTCTGTTCGCCGTCACGGAGATCGCCCGCGTCGCCGCCGTATCGCGCGCCGAAGCCGTGGAGCAGCCGGCTGGTGCCGAGCGGACCGGACCGCGACCGGCTGCGATCGCCGTGGCCGCGCTGGCTGGTTTGGCCGTGATCGCCGGCGTGGTGTGGCTCGCCCGCCCTGGTCGTGACGTCACCGCTGCCGACGTCAACGCCGGCGACGGCACGGTGTGCAACGGCCACGCCGAGCTGTGCGATCGGCGCTTCGACGAGGTCGCCTACGTGGCGTCGCACAATGCCATGTCGGCGGCGACCGAGCCGGGATGGTTCCTCGCCGAACAAGCCGACTCGATCCCGGTGCAGCTCGATCAGGGGGTGCGGGCGTTGCTCGTCGACGTGTGGTCGGGCGTGCCGGCCGGATCGGTCGTGCGCACCGCGGCGAGCAGCTACGAGGAGGCGCTCGCCGTCGCCGAAGCCGAGCTCGGGCCGGAAGTGGTCGCCGCCGCCCAACGCATCGCCGACTCGGTCGCCGGCGAGGCGAGCGGAACCGAGGCCCGCTTCTTGTGCCATGGGCTGTGCGAGACCGGATCGACACCGTTCCTCGACATGCTCGACCAGCTGCGTGGCTGGATGGCCGCCAACCCCGACGAGGTCGTCACGCTGTTCATCGAGGATCACGTCGACGCCGCCTTGATCGCCGCCGACGTCGAAACCGCCGGACTACTGCCGCTGGTCTTCGAGCCGGTGCCGGGCGAACCGTGGCCCACGCTCGGCGAGATGATCCGCTCCGGCAAGCGCCTCGTCGTCATGATCGAGGAGGGCACCGGGGGCGAGGAGGCGCCGTGGCTGATCAACGGATTCGAGCACACCCAGGACACCCCGTACACGTTCCCCACCGTCGAGTCGTTCAGCTGTGATCCCAACCGTGGCCCGACCGACGCGCCGCTGCTGCTGCTCAACCACTGGCTGTCCGGCTTCAGTTCGCTGGTCACCGATGCTCAACTCGTCAACGACCGAGAGATCCTTCTGCCGCGAGCGCAGGAGTGCGAGAGCGAACGCGGAACGATCCCCAACTTCGTCGCTGTCAACTACGTCGCCATCGGCGACGTCTACGAGGTTGTCGACGTGTTGAACGGCGTCGCGTAGGCGGTCGCATCCGTCTGCGTAAGCGTGTATGCCCGCAGAGGGCTTACACGCTTACACAGAGGCGTTCGGGCTAGACGGCGTTCGTGCGGGCCACCTCGCCGTACCACTCGGCACTCGCCTTCGGGGTTCGCTCGAGGGTGTCGTAGTCGACGCGGATCAACCCGAAGCGTTGGGTGTAGCCGTACGCCCACTCGAAGTTGTCCATCAGGCTCCAGGCGAAGTAGCCGCCGACCGGGATCCGTTCGTCGATGAGTTCGTGAACCACGTGAAGGTGCCGGCGGAGGTAGTCGATGCGGTCCTGGTCGTCGACGTAGCCGGTGGCATCGGGTTGGTCATCCATCGCCGCACCGTTCTCGGTGATCAGGTAGCGGGGGAATCGGAAGCGGTCGTGGAGCCACCGCAGCGTCTCGGCGAGACCTTCCGGATAGATCTCCCATCCCATCGCCGTCACGGGGTTACGCGGAGTGACCGGTGTTTCGTCAGCGGCGACCAGCGAGCGGGTGTAGTAGTTGACGCCGAGCACGTCGAGCGGAGCGGCGATGATGTCGAGGTCGCCATCGTGGATTTCGTCGCCGGACCAACGCACGTCCCCGGTGGCAGCGCTCGGGTAACCAAGTCCGGCGATCGGCTCGACGAACCAGCGGTTGAACAAGGCGTCCTTGATGGCGGCGGCCTCGACATCTGCCGGATCGGTGCTGGCCGGGTGTTGCGGGCCGAAGTTCAAGACGATTCCGACCTCGGCATCGGGCACCCGGTCACGCAGCCGTTCGACGGCGAGGCCGTGACCGAGGAGTAGGTGGTGGGCGGCGGCGAAGCCGTCGGCGACTGACGTTCGGCCGGGCGCCATGTACCCCGTGGCATAGCCGAAGTGGCTCGAGCACCACGGCTCGTTGAGCGTCGCCCAGTGCTTGACGCGGTCGCCGAGCGCCGCGGCCACGACGTCGGCGTACTCGGCGAAGTGGAACGCCGTCGCCCGCTCTGGCCAACCACCTTCGTCTTCGAGCACCTGCGGCAGGTCCCAGTGATACAGCGTGACGTACGGTGCGATCCCCGCGGCAAGCAACTGGTCGACGAGCCGGTCGTAGAAGTCGAGTCCGGCTGGAGCGGCGTCGCCACGACCGTTGGGGATCACCCGCGGCCACGAGATCGAGAAGCGGTAGGCGCCGAGTCCGAGCTCGCCCATCAGTCCAACGTCGGTGGCGAGCGTGTTCGTGGTGCCCGCAGGCGATGTCGCCGTTGCTGCCGTCGAGGATCGCCCCGGGAACCGTGCAGAAGCGGTCCCAGATGCTCTCGTCGCGACCCGCCCGACCACCCTCGATCTGGAACGACGACGTCGCCGCTCCCCACACGAACCCTGACGGGAAGCGCCGAGGTTCCCGTTCGGCCTCCGTGAGAGCGCTTGCACGGTGGTTGCTCGGCTCCATCGTGTCGATGGCCAGACTTCCGCTACTCATCGTCATTCCCCCAGTTCAACGACCCAAGATCGGTGTGACCCTTGACACGGGTGCGACCGGCATCGTACGGTGGAAACGCTTCCACTGCAAGGTGCGGGGAAGTAGGGGGATGGCGAGCGGAATGTGGGGGGTCGGCGAACGTGCCTGGTGACGACGGCACCGCCAAGTCGCGCCCCGTGACCCTCGACGACGTCGCCCGCAAGAGCGGCGTGTCGCGAGCGACCGCATCACGGGCCCTCAACGGCCACGCCAGGGTCAGCGACGACGTTCGCACCCGTGTCCAACTCGTCGCTGATCGTCTCGGGTACCTGCCGAACGCCGCCGCTCGATCGCTCGCCTCGGGCCGCGCCGGGGTGCTCGGCTTCGTGCTCCCCGGCGGACACCTGATCTCGGCGCCGTACGAGTCGCGTCTGCTCGAAGCGGTCGCCGACGCGGCGACGGCCGCCGGCTACGGCGTGATGTTGTGGATGGGAACGACCGAACCCGGACAGGCACTGCGCGACGGGCTGCGCGCTGGGCTGGTCGACGGTGTTGTCGTCTCGGGCGTCGCCCTCGGCGCCGGGTGGGTCGAGTCACTCTTCGACGGACCGCAGCCGTGCGTGCTCGTGGGGCGCCATCCGACTCGCCAGCTCCCCCGTGTGGAACTGACCAACGAGCCGAGTGCGGCTGCTGCAGTCGACCATCTCATCGCCGGCGGCGGGCAGCGCATCGCCGTGATCCTCGGGCCGAGCAGCCGCGTCGATGGTCACGACCGTCAGGTGGGTTACGAGCGGGCCCTGTACCGCAACGGTCTCGAGCTCGACACCCGGCTCGTCGAACGCGGCGAGTTCACGATCGAATCCGGCTACGAGGCGATGCGCCGGCTGCTGGCCCATCGCCCGGATTCGGTGTTCGCCTGCAACGACCTGATGGCGGTCGGCGCGCTCCAGGCAATTGCCGAAGCGGGTTTCCGGGTTCCCGACGACATCGCCGTCATCGGCTTCGACGACCTGCCGATCGCCAGCCGCACGAACCCTCCGTTGTCGACCGTCAGTCAGGACATCGCGGCGATCGGCGCCGCCGCCGTCGACCTGCTCATCGAGCTCGTCACCGGCGACGTTGAAGACGGCCCGGACGCCACCAGGACGGTCCCCGGGCCACTCCGACTACGCGATTCGACCCGACCAGTCGCCGGCGCCGGCTCCGTCGCCGCGAAACACAACCAAGAACGGGGTGCGAGAGGAGTCCACCTCCCGCACCCCCGTCGCAGTCTCCACGTCCAGTGGTGAGAACAGGAGAGCAACACCGTGAATCTATCGAGACAAGCGTTTGCGCCCGGAGGGAAAAGGCGGCGCGCCCGGCGGATCGGCACGGCGGTGCTGGCCGCCGCGGCAGTCCTCTCGGCCGTCGGCGGCGTCGGCCGGCGCAGCCAGGCCGCAGTCGGGCGAGCCGGTGACGGTCCGCTGGTTCGTCGGCCTCGGCACCGGCACCGAGCCTGAGCAGCTCCAGGCTCAGGAAGAGCTCGTCGAGGAGTTCAACGCCAGCCAGGACGCCATCGAGCTGCAGATCGAGATCGTCGACAACGACGGTCGCCTACGAGACGCTGGCCACACAGATCGCCGCCGGCGACGCGCCCGACATCATCGGTCCGGTCGGCATTCGCGGCTCGAACTAGTTCGCCGGCAACTTCCTCGACCTCGAGCCGCTCGATCGAGTCGACCGGCTTCGACCTGTCGGCGTACGACGAGGCGCAGGTGGAGTTCTGGCGGGAGGACGACGGTGCGCTGACGGGCGTCCCGTTCGGCGTGTTCCCCTCGATGATCTACTACAACGCCGAGTTGTTCGACGAGGCCGGTCTCGACTACCCGCCGGCGGCCTACGGCGAGCCGTATGCCGACGGCGACCCGTGGGACATGGACAAGGTGGCCGAGCTGGCGATGCTGCTGACCGTCGACGCCAACGGCAACGACGCGACGAGCCCCGACTTCGACCGCGAGAACGTCGTGCAGTGGGGCTTCCACCACCAGTTCAACGACGACGCCCGGGCGATCGGCACGTTCTTCGGCCCCGGCACGTTCGTCGCCGAGGACGGCTCGGCGCAGATCCCGGAGAACTGGCTGGCCTCGTGGCAGTGGTACGTCGACCTGATCGACCGCCGGCGCCGCGCCGAACCAGACGGAGATCGACTCCGACACGCTTGGGCGCGGGCAACGCCTTCAACACCGGCAACGTGGCGATGGCCTTCACCCACCTGTGGTACACGGGCATCGTCCGCGACGAGGAGGGCAACGGACGCGAGTTCTTCGACATCGCCCCGGTGCCGGAGTACGACGGCGAGGCGACGGCGAAGCTGCACGCCGACACGTTCCGCATCCTCGACTCGAGCGAGAATCCAGAGGCGGCGTTCGAGGTGCTCGCCTACCTGCTCGACACAGGAGCCCCGGTGCTGCTCGACACCTACGGCGGCATGCCCGCTCGCAGCGACCTGCGGGATCCGTTCTTCGCCCAGCTCGACGAGGTGTTCCCGCAGGGGGTCAACTGGCAGGTCGCCGAAGACGGGCTGGAGCGGCCGGACGTGCCCAGCCACGAGAGCAACATGCCCAACTTCGACGAGGCCGAGGCCGTGATCGACGAGTTGGAGGACCGCCTCACGACGGAGCCGGGCCTCGACGTTGCCGCCGCCGCGGAGGAACTGCGCGTCGGCGCTCGACGCCGGTGTTCGCCGGCGCTGCGGCTCCGACGTGCCGGCGACCGAACCAGCGGGCAGCGCAGCCCGCCGGAACCGAGCCCGCCGACGAGGCGACGGCGACGACGTCGGGCTGAGGGTCCGACGGACGCCGGAGCACGACGATGACGGTCGCCGACCAACTCGTCGACGCCATCGTCGTCGACCGACCCGACCGGGAGTCCGTCTCGGTCGGGTCGGTTCCGGCGCCCTCGACGCTCTCTCGGCGAGCGGCGCCGGCGGCGCACCGGCCTGCTGTTCGTCTCCCCATGGCTGATCGGGCTCAGCCTCTTCTACCTCATCCCCCTCGTCGCCTCGCTCGTGTTCTCGTTCACCGACTACGAGCTCGTCGACCAGGACGACAAGGCGACCGAGTTCATCGGTCTCGACAACTGGCGAGCGCCTGATCGAGGATCCCGACGTGCGTCACTCGGCGTGGGTGACGGTGAAGTTCGCCTTCATCTTCGTCCCGATGTCGATGTTCGTGCCGCTCGCCCTCGCGTACCTGTTGACGTCGCGTCACCTCTGGGGATCGAGCGTGTTCCGCGTCCTGTTCTACCTGCCGGCGATCGTGCCGTTCGTCGCCGCGACGTTCGTGTGGCAGGGCTTCTTCAACGACACGACCGGATGGCTCAACCGGATGCTGCGGCGCCATCGGCATCGACGGGCCGGACTGGATCAACGACGCCAACTGGATCCTCCCGTCGCTGGGGATCATCGCCCTGTGGGGCATCGGCAACGCGATCATCATCTACATGGCGTCGCTGCGCAGCGTGCCCGTCGACCTCTACGAGGCGGCGCGCATCGACGGCGCCAACGCGTGGAAGCTGTTCCGCCACGTGACCTGGCCGATGATCTCGCCGGTGACGTTCTACAACCTGGTGATCGTGCTCGTCGTCCTCGGCCAGTACTTCATCGTCCCGTTCGTCCTGACCGACGGCACCGGTGCGCCGGACGGGGCCTCGCTGTTCTACACGATGTACTTCTTCCGCCAGACGTTCAACTTCTTCGAAGGCGGCTACGGCTCGACGCTGGCGTGGGCGATGTTCATCGTCATCATGACGCTGACCGCAATCGTGTTCTGGTCGGCCCGCTACTGGGTCCACTACCAGTACGAGGCGAGGAAGTGACTGGGGTGCGTCGATGACGCTGGCCGTCCCGACGGTGGCGGCCGGCGAGCGCCGGCAGCGCCGCGGGCGTGTCAGCTTCGGCGACCTCGATCGCGTCGACGCGCCGCTACGTGAGGAAGGCGACCGTGACGCTGTTCGCCGTCATGCTCGTGACGGCGTACCTGCTCCCCCTGGCCTACGGGTTCATCTCCGGGCTGAAGAGCGCCGAGCAGATGACCGACCCGCGCCAGCCGATCCTGCCGATGTCGGCGGAAACGGCGACGATCGACGGCGAGGAGTACCCGATCCTGCTCGTGCCCTTCGAGGACGGAACTCGCGAGCTCGCCCTCGTCGATCAGGGCCGCGAGGCGAGCGTGTTCGTCGATCCCGACGAACCCGACGTGCTCATCGAGTGGGAGGGGCGCTGGCGCACGCTGGAGCCGGCGACCACCTCGATCCCCAATGGGACAACTTCTCGACCGCGGCCGAACCCTCGAGCTGCCGAAGTTGCTGTTCAACACCGGCGTCATCGCCGGACTCGGCATGGCCGGTACGGTGATCTCGTCGGTGCTCGTCGCCTACGGCCTGTCGCGCTTCAAGGTCCCGTTCGAGAAGCTGATCATGGCGTCGTTGATCGCCGCCATCATCCTTCCCCGCTTCGTCACGATCGTGCCGGCGTACGCCGTGTACCAGCGCCTCGGGTGGATCGGAACGTGGCTGCCGCTGATCGTCCCGCACTTCTTCGCCAACGCCTTCAACGTGTTCCTGCTGCGCGCAGTTCTTCATGACGATCCCCCGCGAGCTCGACGAGGCGGCGACGATCGACGGCGCCGGGCCGCTGCGGATCCTGATGACGATCATCGTCCCGCAGGCCCGGGCGGCCATCGTCGCCGTCGCCCTGTTCCATTTCTTCTTCGCCTGGAACGACTTCTTCGAGCCGTTCGTCTACCTCGCCGGCGACCGCGACAAGTACCCGATCTCCGTCGGCCTGTACGGCTTCATCGGGCTGTACAACACGTCGTCCGCACCTGATCCAGGCCGGGGCGATGATCGCCATGGCGATCCCGATCGCCGTGTTCCTGTTCGGCCAGCGCTTCTTCACCGAGGCATCGACGTGAGCGGCTCGCTGAAGTAGCGCGTCGTCGACATTGGTGAGCTGTCGCAGCGGATTTCCGCTCGCTCAGCTCACCAATCTAGGTCATGCTCGCTTCGAGGCGGCGGTCCAGGGCGGCGAGGAAGTCCTCGGTGTTGAGGTACGGGGCGTCCTTGGCGACGAGGAGGGCGAGGTCCTTGGTCATCTCGCCGCCCTCGACGGCCTCGACGCAGACTCGCTCGAGGCGTCTCGGCGAAGTTGGTGACCTCAGGAGTGCCGTCGAGCTTGCCGCGGTGCTTCAACCCGCCGGTCCAGGCGAAGATCGAGGCGATCGGGTTGGTCGATGTCGGGTTGCCCTTCTGGTGCTCGCGGTAGTGGCGGGTGACCGTGCCGTGCGCCGCCTCGGCCTCGACCGTCTTGCCATCGGGCGTCATCAGCACCGACGTCATCAGGCCCAGTGAGCCGAAACCCTGGGCGATCGTGTCCGACTGCACGTCGCCGTCGTAGTTCTTGCACGCCCAGACGTAGCCGCCCTCCCACTTCATCACCTGGGCGACCATGTCGTCGATGAGACGGTGCTCGTAGGTGAGACCGGCGGCGGCGAACTCGTCCTTGAACTCGTTGTCGAAGACCTCTTGGAAGAGGTCCTTGAACATCCCGTCGTAGGCCTTGAGGATCGTGTTCTTCGTCGAGAGGTAGACCGGATAGTTGCGGCTGAGGCCGTAGCGCAGCGACGCCCTGGCGAAGTCACGGATCGAGTCGGCGTAGTTGTACATCCCCATGGCGATCCCCCCGCCGTCGGGGTACTCGGCGACGTCGAACTGCATCGGCTCTCCACCGTCGGCCGGCGTGTACGTGATCGTCAGCGTCCCTGCCCCCGGCACCTTGAAGTCGGTGGCCTTGTACTGATCGCCGTGGGCATGACGGCCGATGACGATCGGCTTGGTCCAGCCGGGCACGAGCCGGGGGATGTTGGAGATGATGATCGGCTCGCGGAACACGACCCCGCCGAGGATGTTGCGGATCGTGCCGTTCGGCGAGCGCCACATCTTCTTCAGCCCGAACTCCTCGACGCGGGCCTCGTCGGGCGTGATCGTGGCGCACTTGACGCCGACGCCGTACTGCTTGGTGGCGTTGGCCGCGTCGATCGTGATCTGGTCGTCGGTGGCGTCGCGGCTCTCGATCGACAAGTCGAAGTACTTCAGGTCGATGTCGAGATACGGCAGGATCAACTGCTCCTTGATGAACGCCCAGATGATCCGCGTCATCTCGTCGCCGTCCATCTCGACAACTGGGTTCTGCACCTTGATCTTGGTCATGCCGTGAAGGCTCCTCACTTGTATCGAACTTGTCCGGGGAGCGTATCCCACCGCTCGCCCGACGCGGCGCTGCAGCGATGATGGAACGGATCACGCGAGTTGCGCGTCGGGAGGGCCATGCACATCGCATTCTGTGACTCGCATTGCCGTGGCGGCAGCCGCCGCCGCGGCGCGTGATGCTGGCGTCGGCTGCGACCGGCCGCCGCGGCCGGCGGCGGAGCCGGCAGTCCCGGCCGGGTTCCAGCGCATCGTCGACGACACCGGCACGATCGCCGTCTCCGTGCCGGCGACGTGGACCAACATCTCCACCGAACCCGTCGTCGCACCCGACCGCGTGGTGAACCCGCTGATCATCCGCCAGCCCGCCGGGGAACGATGCGTTCCCGTTCCTCACCGTCCGGGTCGAGCCGTTCCGGGCCGATGCCACCGTCCACGAGATCGTCTGGTGCGCGGGAACCGTCGAGCCGTACGCCCACGGCAACCTCAGCGGCGATCGTGGCCGGTTCACCGAATGCGACGGTGGGCTTGCTCTACCAGTACGTCATCGCCGGCTCCAACGACGGCACATTCACCGTGACGGTGGGCATCGCCTACGAGACCTCTGCCGACGAGGCGGCGTTCGATGCGATCCTGGCCAGTCTCGAGCTGCTCGCCACCGAGTACCCACCACCGTCGGCGACTGCACCCAGGGGGTGCTTCATCCGTTGCCACGAGGAGGTCGAGAGCGGAGCACAGCGGAGAAGTGTCCCTGCCTCCCGCCGTCGTCGACCCGCGCTCTCCGATCTGGCCCTACGGTCCGTTCTGGAACGTCCCGCAACTGGGCAGCGAGCCTGTGCGCGGCAGCGGCTGCGGCAGCCAGGGGCAGATCGGCGACGTCATTCCCGACGGTCTGTGGGCCGGGTACGTGACCAACGAGACGACGCCGGCGGTGGGCATCGACCTGCTGTGCATCTTCACCGGCGCTGCGGCCCAGCATGTCATCAGCGAAGGCACCGCCACGATCGTCAACGACGAGCCGGACTACCTCATCGTCAACAACAGCACCCGGGCGCGATCGATGCCGGCGGCGCCTGGGATCGCGCTGCTCGACAGCGTCGTCGGCGACGGCGAATGTGTCGGGGGCGTGGTCGGGCCGCACAACCCGGACCCGGCACGGCAGGCGTGGGTCCGCATCGACGGCGGTCAGGTGACATGGATCCTGTGGGGATGCGGCGACGAATCCCCCGCTGGGCCGGTTGCCGCGCAGCCCGCCAATCTGCCTCCCGCCTACCCGGACTACAGCGACGGCGTCGGCTCGGTGTGGCCCTACGGACCGTTCTGGAACGTCGCCTCAGCTCGGCTCGAGCGAACCGCCAGCCGTGCGAGGGCACGTCGGCTGCGGCGCCAACGAGCCCGACTACCTCTCGTCAACAACACCGCAGGTGCGCGAGTCATGCCGTCGGGCTTGACGGCGATCATCACCGGCACGACCGGCGCCGACGGGCAGTGCGTCGAGGGCACCCACCACTCCCCAGAGGCGGTTGACGAGATCGCCACGCGGACGGACGAGCAGGCCTGGATTCGGATCGACGGCGGCGTCGTGACCTGGATCTTCTACGGGTGCTGAATCGGTCGTAGCCTCGCGCCGTGGACTTCGCCTGGACCGCCGAACAGGAGGCGCTGCGCAAGGAGGCGCGGGACTACGCCGCCGACGCCGTGCGGCGGTTCGGGCGGCACAACGACTCGTGGATCAACGGGTACTCCGACGGAGGTCGCCGGCGAGCTCGCCGCCCGCGGCTGGATCGGGCTGACCTGGCCGACCGAGCACGGAGGCGGCGGCCGCCCGGCGATCGACCGCTTGATCATCGGCGAGGAGCTGATCGCCGCCGGGGCGCCGATCGCGGCGATGTGGTTCGCCGATCGTCAGATGGGTCCGTCGCTGATCGCCTTCGGGCGACAGGACCAGCGCGACCAGTTCCTGCCCGGGATCCTGCGCGGCGAGACCACCTGGTCGATCGGCATGTCCGAACCGGAAGCCGGGAGCGACCTCGCATCACTGCGCACGGCAGCGCGCCCCGACGGCGACGAGTGGGTGATCAACGGTCAGAAGATCTGGACGAGCTTCGCCGCCGTCGCCGACTACTGCTATCTGATCTGCCGAACGTCCAGCGACGGGCCTCCGCATCAGGGCATCAGCGAGATCATCGTGCCGATGGACTCGCCCGGCATCGAGGTCCGCCCGATCAAGGACATGACGACGAACCGGCACTTCTGCGAGGTCTTCTTCACCGACGTTCGAGTGCCGCGCGAGAACCTCGTGGGGGTCGAAGGAAATGCCTTCAAGCAGACGATGCGCCAACTCGAGCACGAACGCGGTGGCATCGACCGGCTCGTCTCCAACCAGGCCCTGTACACGATCGCCCTCGACCACGCCGACCGGAGCGACGCCCTCGTCCGCCAGGAGATCGCCGCCCTCGAGACCGGATACCGGATCGGCCGCATCCTCGTCATCCGCGAGGCGCTGGGTCAGGCGCCCGCCGGCTTCTCGGCGGCCACCAAGTGCTTCTGCACCGAGCACGAGCAACGGGTCGCCGACTTCGTCGCCCGGGTCCTCGGCCCGGCGGCGACGTTGTGGGACGACGTCGTCAAGGGGCTCGTCTACGCCCCCGGCTACACGATCATGGGCGGCACCTCGAACGTGATGCGCAACATCCTCGGCGAGCGCGTGCTCGGGTTGCCCCGCGAACCGCGCTGAGAAATTGGAACCCCTGCGGAGGGTGGCCCGTCTACTCTCCTGCCGGCCGTTGGCGGCCGGATCCGGTCCCGGTCCGTGAACGATAACCTCCCCGTCTCAATCACCTCATGCCTTGCGCATGAACGAGAGCAAGGAATGAGATGAACAGAGCAACGAAGCTCGCTCTCGCAGTGGGCCTGCCGGTCGCCGTACTCATCGCCGCGGGCCAGTCCGCCGCCGCCGTCAGTCCCCCGACGGAGCCGCCCCGCACGGAGCCGGGCGCCCCGATCCCGGCCGACTTCGTACCACTGACCGACGACACCGGGACGATCACCGTGATGGTCCCCGGCTCGTGGACGGACGTCAGCACCGCGCAGGTGGGCGTCATCCCGACGATCGAGGCGTCGACGGACCGCGAGGCCTACAACGCGACGTTCGACGTGGCCGGCGTCACCTATCGGGCGGCGCCGTTCGGGGAGGACACCGAGGCCGCCGCCCGGGAATACGGGCTGTCGGGCGGGTGCGTCAACGAGGCCATCGAGCCCTACGACGACGGTGTCTTCGTCGGTTCACACCTCATCTACACCGAGTGCGGCGGCGAGGGTTCGACGGCCGAGTTCCACGTGGTCGCCGCCAACCCGCCCGACCAGGCGTTCACCGCCCTGCTGCGCATCCAGATCACCGGTCCCGACGAGGCGCCGATCCTGGAGGGCATTCTCGACACGTTCAACGTCGGCAGCCGCGGGCACGACGGGTTCGAGCGTGCCTGCTTCGTCGTCGCTGCCGCCGGTCACCACCGTCGGCGGGCACGACGGCCGGTGCCTTCCCGCCGCCCACCGGTCGAGATCCCTGCTGATTGGACCCAGCTCGTCGACGAGACCCAGACCATCGCCATCTCGGTGCCGAGCACGTGGACGGCGACCGATGTCGCTCCGGCTGAGAACGCCGACGGCACACCGCGACCCTGGATCTCGGCCACCACGGATCAGGCGTTGTTCTTCCCGCCCGAGCGGGACGACGGACACGTTCAGCGTCCCTGGCGTCATCTACCAGGCGGCCCCGTTCGTGGCCGACACGACGGCGCGAACTCGAGGCATCGGCGTACCACGAGCAGTGCACGCGCCGACCCGGTGCAGACCTACGACGACGGCGCGTTCGCCGGGCACATCCAGTCCTTCAACAATTGCGGCGGAACGCCCTCGCGCATCGTTCAGGTCGTCGCCAACCCGGCCGACGGCTCGTTCACTGCCCTCCTGCTGGTTCAGCTCACGGGCCAGGCCGATGACGCCGCCACGCTCGACGGGCTGCTCCTCGTCGTTCAACCATGGTGAGCGGCGCCAGCCCGCCAACGACCACGGCCGCCGCCACCGACGACAGCCGGCGGCGACGGCCACGACGACGACCGTGGCAGGTCAGCCGACCCGTTCGTCAGCGTGCTGCAGCAGCAGCTCGAAGAACAGCTGGGCCTCGTCATCACCGACGAGCAAGGGAGCTGCCTGCTCGACAACTTCGGGGACACGGATCCCAATGACACCGAGGCCGTGCTCGCACTGCTGATCACCTGCGGAGTCGACATCAGCGACGTCAGCGGCGGCTGAGTCGTCGTCGCCGGACCATTCGTACCGGGGTCCTGCGGTCTGCCGCAGGACCCCGGTGCTACCTCGCCGACGTCGTGACGGGCCAGAATGTCTGCGTTCTTCTCGCAGGAGGTCCCATGCGTCGTTCGTTCACCCGCGCCTGCAGCGCCGCCCTCGTCGGCGGCGCACTCCTTGTCGGCTGCGGGCGCGGTCGCAGGGGCAGCGCCCCCGGACGACGACGGCAGCGCTGCTGCGCTCGAGCAGTTCGGCGACCTTGCCGCTCGGTCCGGGTACACGCTCGTCGATCCGGCCTGCTCGGCATCGCCGGAGTCCGGATCCGATCTGACGTTCACGTGCTACGCGATGACGACGGAGGGCGGCCCGTTCATCGCCCGCACCACCCTGTCGCCCGGCGACGTCGTCGAGTTCGAGATCCTCGCCGAGCCCGGCCAGCCGCTCGACCCCTCCGCCCCGCCACCCGAACCGGCCGCCGATGAGGCAGCCTCGGGCTTCGACCCGCTGGCCTACTTCGACACTCTGTTCTCCGGCGACCCTGCCGAGATCGCCACCTTGCAAGCGCAGACCGCCGCCGGGTCACCGGCGGAGGCGTACGCCCTCTACCAGCTGGCGTTCGCCGAGACGATCGCCGCGTTCGGCGGTCAGATCGAGACGTCGTACGTGTACCTGACCGCCGACGGCGTGCTCCTGTGCGTCACGCCCGGTTCGTGTGTGTACGTCACGGACCTCGAGGTCATCGACGGCCAGCTCGCCGACTTCACGGTCGACGGCAACGAGATCGCCCCCCGACTCGGGCGGCCCGGCGGGCCGGTGACCGTCGGTCCGGCCACTGCCCGTGTCGAGGCCGCCTACCGAGCGGTCACCGGAGTCGACGCGCTGCGGGTGTACGTCGAGGTCTCCTCCACCGCCGATGCCACGTTCGAGCTGTCCAACGCGGTGTACGTCGACGGCGACGGCAACCTCACGCCGGTTGACCGGGAATCGAGTCTCGGCGCGGTCGACGGCACGGCACGGGAGCAGGTGTCCGTCGGCCTCGACTTCCCCGGGGCCGACCCCGGTGGCGAGCTGCGCTTCCTCGTGTTCCCCCGCGGCGCCAGCACGCCCCTCGCCGTGGTCCTGCCGGTCGAACCCGTCACCGAGCCGCCACCCACCGTGCCAGCGTTGCGTCGCAGCCCGGAGTCCACGACCCGGTGCCGATGGGCGTCCATGCAGCAACGCCCTGACTGCCGGGCCGCGCACGCGTGGCACAGCACTCCGTGTGCCGATCCGCAACGAGGACAAGCCTGCGTGGCGTCTGAACGCCGGCCGGAGGCAGAACGATCACCGGCGCACTGACGACGTCGTGCCGCACGGAGACACGCAGTACTCGCGAGCACAGCGAGCGAGCGTCAGCGAGGCGAGCAGTGGGCACGACGGGACTCGAACCCGGGACCTCCAGCGTGTCATGCTGGCGCTCTAACCAACTGAGCTACGCGCCCTCGCGGCGCGCCAAGCTACCAGCTGTTCAGCGCAGGCGGACCGCCACCTCGTTGGCGAGCAGGCGGCCGTGGCGGGTCAGCACCCACCGGTCGCCGCGTGGCTCGACGAGCGTGTCGAGGGCATCGCCGTCGAGGGCCTCCTTGGGAACTCCGGCGGTCGTGCGCAAGGACAGTTGCAGCGCTTCGAGCCGTCGGGTGTCGGCATCGAGGGTCTCCCCCGCGGCCTCCGTCGGCCGGCCGGAGCCGACCGCCGCGATGTAGCGCTCCGGCGTGCGGACGTTCCACCAACGCCGCCCGGCGACGTGCGAGTGCGCCGCGCACCCGAAGCCGAGGTAGTCGTGCTGCCGCCAGTACAGCAGGTTGTGCCGGCACTCGTGGCCCGGCCGCGACCAGTTGGAGACCTCGTAGTTGGCGAGCCCGGCCGCCGTGAGCAGGTCGTCGGCGAGCTCGTACTCCTCCGCCTGGACGTCGTCGTCGGGATAGCGGGCTGGATCGGCGGCGAGCGGCGTGCCCGGCTCGACCGTGAGGCCGTAGGCGGAGATGTGCGGCGGTTCGAGTTCGAGGGCGCGTTCCAACGTCGTGCGCCACTCGTCCAGCGTCTCGGTAGCGGTGCCGTAGATCAGATCGAGGTTGAACGAAGCGAAGCCGATGCGACGGATCGACTCGACGGCACGGATGACGTTGTCGGGGTCGTGCTTTCGTCCGAGGAGGTCGAGGATGCGCGGCACCATCGACTGCACGCCGAGGCTGATCCGCGTGACACCGCCGGCGGCATACGCGGCGAGCAACTCGTCGGTGACGTCGTCCGGGTTGCACTCGACAGTGACCTCGGCGCCGCGGACGAGCGGGATCTCGCCGAGGGCGGCGACGAGCTGGACCGCCGGGACGAACGACGGCGTCCCACCGCCGACGAACACGGTGTCGACGCGGCGGGGCTCGGTGTGGAACGTCCGCCCGATGTCGAGTCGCAATGCGGCGAGGTACTCCCCGATCAGCTCGTTGCGATCGGTCCAGGTGGCGAACGCGCAGTAGTCGCACCGCGATCGACAGAACGGGACGTGCACGTAGACCCCGAGCGGCGTCACCTCGCCGGATTGGTGAGCCGAGACGGCAGATTTCTGCATCGACAGCTCACCAATCATCGATGGCTCATCATCAGGACGGCGGCGGCGACGGCGGCGGTCTCGACGCGCAGCACGTTGGGGCCGAGCGAGACGGTCGATGCGGCGACCTCCAGCTCCTTCGGCGACCAACCGCCTTCCGGGCCGATGGCGATCGACGTGTCCGCCTCGGTCGGCGGGCGACCTCCCGGCTCGGCGGCGGCGACACTCGGCAACACCTCGATCGCCGGTTCCGGCCCCGAGATCTCCGGCAGCCAGACTCGACGGCGACTGCATCGACGCCTCGACGGCGATCCGGCGCAGTCGTTCGAGCTGCCGCTCGAGTCGATCCCCCGACCAGCGGACGACGGAGTGGTCGGCCTCGAGCAACACAAGGCGGTCGATCCCGATCTCCGTGCACTTGGCGACCAACCACTCCAGGCGGTCGCCCTTCGGCGGCGCGACGGCCACCGTCAGCGCACGAATCGGAACCTGCTGCCGTCTCCACCGCGCCGGCGGCTTCGACGCCGACGCCGGTGAAGACAGCAGTGCGCCAGCGTCCGGCGCCATCGGTGACTGTGACGTGCTGCCCGCGGCGGAGGCGCAGCACGCGGGCGAGATGATGCACAGCGTCATCGTCGAGCTGCGGCACATCGACGTCGGCGACGAGCACATGGGCTGCGGAGCGGCGCAGCGCCTCGATCATGGCGTTCCCCGGCCACGCAGGCCGATGTTGGCCGCTCGCTCGCTGGCGCTCGCTCGCTCGCACCGTAGAACAGGTTCGAGCATCTACTGGAACGCCGACTTGATGCGGGAGATGAATCCCTTGTCCGCGGCGCCGACCGGTTCGCCGCGCAGCTCGGCGAGTTGGCGAAGCAGCTCGGCCTCCTGCTCGGAGAGCTTCGTCGGCACCTCGACGACGAGCTCGGCACGCAGATCACCCCGGCCGCGGCCCTGCAGCCGCGGCACGCCTCGCTGGCGCAGCACGAACTGCTTGCCCGGCTGCGAACCGGCGGGAACGGCGATCTCCTCGTCTCCGTCGAGCGTCGGGAGCTTGACCGTCGTCCCCAGGGCGGCTTGGGCGATCGAGACCGAGATGACCGTGACGAGGTCGTCGCCGTCGCGCAGGTAGCGCTCGTGGGGCTGCACGCGAAGGTGGACGTAGAGGTCGCCGGACGTCCCACCACGCGGCCCTGCGGCTCCCCGGCCCGAGAGCCGCAGCGTCGAGCCGCTGTCAACTCCGGCCGGCACGTCGACCTGATAGGTGTGCTCGGCCGTGACGCGGCCTTCGCCCCGGCACGTCGGGCAAGGCGTGATCACCACCTCACCGAGGCCACCGCAACGCGGGCACGGCGACGTAGTGACCATCTGACCGAGGAGGCTCTGCCGAACCCGCTGAACCTGGCCACTGCCGTTGCACTCCGCGCAGGTCACCGGCTTCGTACCACTGCCAGCCCCGGTGCCGTCGCAGTCGACACACCGCTGTGGCAAGCGAAGCGTCACCGGCACGTTGGCGCCGAACACCGCCTGCTCGAACGTGATCGTGGCGACCGCCTCCATGTCCTGGCCGCGCGGCGGTCCAGACGGTCCTCGACGGGAGCCTCCGCCGAACCCGCCACCGAACAGCGAGCTGAACAGGTCGCCGACGCCCCCTGAGAAGATGTCGTCGAACGTCGGTCCGCTGCCCGAGGCGCCCGACACCCCTGCCTCGCCGAAGCGGTCGTAGCGAGCCCGCTGCTCCGGATCGGACAGCACCTCGTACGCCCGCGACACCGACTTGAACTCCTCGGCGGCGCCGGCATCAGGGTTGGTGTCGGGGTGCAGCTCACGCGCCTTGCGGCGGTAGGCCCGCTTGAGCTCGTCGGCGCTGGCCGTCCTCGAAACGCCGAGCAGTTGGTAGAAGTCAGCCATTGGCGCCCGCCTCGGCGGCCTCGAACCGCTGTCCGAGGCGCTCGCTGACGACCTCCACCGTGGCGAGCGCCTGCGGATAGTTCATCCGCGTCGGGCCGAGCACGCCGACGGAGCCGCGGTGCTCCCCGTCGACGACCACGGGGGCGACGACCACCGAACACGCCGACAACGGCTGCACACCGTGTTCGATGCCGATCGCCACGGACATGCCGCGGTTGAGGATGTCCGACACCAGCGACACGATGACGAACTGTTGCTCCAGCGTGCGCAGCACGTCGCGCACGATGTCGACTGCGTCGAACGCCGACACCATCGCCGACGTGCCACCCATGTACAGGTGCTCGCTCGCCGAGCCGGCGACGAGGGCGCCGAGCGCTGACGCACAGATCGCGTCGACGGCGTGGTCGCCGCTCGTCGGCAGCGTCTGCCACGAGATCGGCCGGCCGGAGCAGTGGGCGTTGAGAAGGCGGCCGGCGGCCTGCGACCTGTTCGTCGGTGACGTTCGGGGAGATCTCGATCGTCTCGCTCTCGACGGCTCCGTTGCCGAGCACGGCGACGACGGTCGCCGCGGTCGACGACAGGGCGACGACTTGCACGGAACGGACGGCGACGGCCTCGGCCTTCGGTCCGACGACGACGGCGGCGTAGTTCGTCAACCGGGCGAGCAGGTCCGAGGTGCGATGGAGCATCTCCTCGAGCCGCCCGTGGGCGGAGGCGAAGAACTCGCCGACGGTCGCACTGGTGTGCTGGTCGAGGAGTCCGGGGGCAGCGAGATGGTCGACGAAGAAGCGGTAGCCCTTGTCGGTCGGGATCCGCCCTGCCGAGGTGTGCGGCTGGACGAGGTAGCCCTCCTGTTCGAGCACGGCCATCTCGTTGCGCACGGTTGCCGGGGACACGGCGATCCCGGGCGCGTCGGCGATGTGGGTCGAGCCCACCGGCAGGGCGGTGGAGATGTACTCCTGCACCACCGCGCTCAGGATCGCCGTCTTCCGCTCGTCCAGCATGGTGCTCATGCAGGATATCGACGGCGCACGACCCGCTGGCACTCATTCCCCGCGAGCGCTAACGCCGCATCGACCGCTTCGAGCCGAACCAATGGGTCTCATGTAGTTCTTGGGCCGCGTTCTCCGACGTTAGGGCGCGCAGCAGCAACGGCGTTGATTGAGTGGTGGGTTGGCGGTTACGCGGCGTGTTCGATGGTGACGGCGTATCCGAGCTTTTCGAGTTGGTGGACGAGCTGCCGCTTGCGTCGTTCTGGGTCGACGCGGCGTTCGAGGTAGTCGTCGCCGAGCTCGTTGTAGGGGTTCTGCTCGTGGAGGATCCACCAGATGATGACCAGGAGTTGGTGGCCGACGGCGTAGATGGCGCTTGCTCGGGGCCACGGCGTTTGGTGAGTCGACGGAACCGGGCCTGCATCGAGGTTCGGTTGGTGCGCACGGCCGCCCAGGCGGCTTCGACAAGCGCGGCTTGCAGCCACGGGTCGCCTTTGCGGCTCTTGCCAGAGCGGCGTTTGCCGGCGGACTCGTTGTTGCCCGGGCACATTCCTGCCCACGACGCCAGATGGTCGGGGGTCGGGAACGCCTCCATGTCGACACCGATCTCAGCGATCACGTTCTCAGCGGTTCGTTTGGCCACTCCCGGGATCGTCATCGACAGGTCCCGGGCCGTGCTGAAAGGGTCGATCAGCTCGTCGACACGAGCATCGAGGCGAGCCTCCATCGCGGCCAGATAGTCGAGGTGGGCGAGGTGCTCGCGTACCAACAGGGCATGATGGTCGCTGAACCGGCCAGGCACCGCTTCGCGGAGTTGGGGGATCTTGCCGCGCAGCTTGGCCTTGGCCAGGTCGGCCAACACCTCCGGGTCACGTTCACCGGCACACAACGCCTCGAAGATCAACCGTGCCGAGACCCCGGTGATGTCCGACACCACCGAGTCCAGCTTGACTTGGGCGTCCTCAAGCAGTTTCTGCAGGCGTTGCTGCTCACGCACGGACTCTTCGACGACCCGACGCCGATAGCGGGTCACGTCCCGCAACTCGCGGAGCGGCCGTGGCGGCACGAAGCTGCCCTCAACCAAGTCGCACTCGACGAGCTTGGCCAACCACTCGGCGTCACGAACGTCGGTCTTGCGGCCCGACACCGCTTTGACGTGATGCGGATTGAACAGCTTGAGCTCGAACACCCCAGCGTCTTCGAGCTCATACCAGACCGGCTTCCAATACACCCCGGTGGCCTCCATCGCCACCACCGTCACCTGCTCGCTGGCCAGCCAGGCACGCAACACACGCAACGATGCCAGCATCGTCGAGAACGTCCGAGTCTCGCTCTCCCGTCGACGGCCCACAGCCGCCCACCGGCGCACACACGCCGTCAACTGATCCTTGTGCACGTCCAACGCCGCACAGCGATCAACCAACACATCCACCAGTCACCTCCCTTACAGCATCCAGCTATGACCGGGCCCGGCTCGGGGCTGGTGAGCAAAGAGGGTTTCATCCGTGCTCAAAGCAACAATCTCGGACACCTGCGCGCCCCTCCGTCATGGTGTTTCACGGGCTCGTAGCACCAAACCATCGGCGACGTTCCCGGGCCCACACCAACTACATCCCCTCGGGCGACGGGCCGCAAGGCCCGTCATGAAAGGTGTTTTCATGACGGAACGGTCATGAAAACACCCATCGGTGGTAGTCGCGGACCAGGCTTCAGTCGTCGAGCTTCAAGGCGTTGATGAAGACGTCGCCGGGAACCTCGACCCGGCCGATCGACTTCATCTTCTTCTTGCCTTCCTTCTGCTTCTCGAGCAGCTTGCGCTTGCGGGTGATGTCGCCGCCGTAGCACTTGGCGAGGACGTCCTTGCGCTTCGCCCTGACGGTCTCGCGGGCGATGATGCGGCCACCGATGGCGGCTTGGATCGGGACATCGAAGAGCTGGCGCGGGATCAACTCCTTGAGCTTCTCGGTCATCCGCCGGCCGTAGTCGAACGCCTTGTCACGGTGGACGATCGTGGCGAAGGCGTCGGCCGGCACGGCGTTGAGCAGCAGGTCGACCTTGACCAGCGGCGACTGGCGATAGCCGGCCGGCTCGTAGTCGAGGCTGGCGTACCCCTGGCTACGGCTCTTGAGCTGGTCGAAGAAGTCGACGACGACCTCGGCGAGCGGCATCACGTAGTGCAGCTCGACTCGCTCGGGCGACAGGTACTCGAGCTTGTCGAGCTCACCTCGGCGCTGCTGGCACAGCTCCATCAGGGTCCCCGTGTAGTCCGTCGGCGTGATGATCGAGACCTTGAAGTAGGGCTCCTCGATGTGGGCGATGCGCTGCGGATCGGGCAGCTCGGCGGGGTTGTCGACCTCGACGACCTCGCCGTCGGTGCGGTGGACGCGGTACTCGACGCTCGGCGCCGTGGCGATCAGCGCCAGACCGAACTCACGCTCCAGCCGCTCCTTGACGATCTCCATGTGCAGGAGGCCGAGGAACCCGCAACGGAACCCGAACCCGAGGGCACCCGACGACTCCGGCGTGTAGGTGATCGAGGCGTCGTTGAGCTTGAGCTTCTCCAGAGAGTCGCGCAGGTCCTCGAAGTCGTCGCCGTCGACGGGGAACAAGCCCGAGAACACCATCGGCTTCGGATCGCGGTATCCCGGCAGCGCGTCGGTGGCGCCGCGGACGGCCGTCGTCACCGTCTCACCGGAACGGGCCTCGCCGACGTCCTTGATGCCGGCGATGAGGTAACCGACCTCGCCGGGGCCGAGCTCGGCGACCGGCGTCGGCGCCGGTTTCCGCACGCCGATCTCGATCGGGTCGTGCAGCGCTCCGGTCTGGATGAACCGCAAGCGGCCGCCCGACGTCAGCGTGCCGTTCACGACACGCACGCTGGACACGACGCCGCGGTACTGGTCGAACTGGCTGTCGAAGATCAACGCCTGGAGGGCCGCATCGGGATCGCCGGCAGGCGGCGGGATCGTCGCCACCACGGCGTCGAGCAGCTCCGGAACGCCCTCGCCGGTCTTGGCCGAGATGCGCACGATGTCCTCCGCCGGGATGCCGAGGACACTCTCGATCTCGGCGGCGAAGCGGTCGGGGTCGGCGGCCGGGAGATCGATCTTGTTCAGCGCGGCGACGATCGCCAGGTCGTGCTCGAGGGCGAGGTAGCAGTTGGCGAGCGTCTGCGCCTCGATCCCCTGGGCGGCGTCGACGACCAGAACTACCCCTTCACACGCCGCCAGCGAACGGCTGACCTCGTAGCCGAAGTCGACATGACCCGGCGTGTCGATGAGGTGGAAGGTGTGGCCTTTCCACTCGACGCGCACGTTCTGCGCCTTGATCGTGATCCCCCGCTCGCGTTCGAGGTCCATCGAGTCGAGGTACTGCTCGCGCATGTCGCGGGCGTCGACCGCTCCGGTCAGCTCGAGGATGCGGTCCGAGAGCGTCGACTTGCCGTGGTCGATGTGGGCGATGATCGAGAAGTTGCGAATAGCCGCGCGGTTCATGCCGTTCATTGCGTTCCCCGGCCACGCAGGCCGTGGCTGGCCGCTCCTCGCCTAGCGGCTCGTCGCTCGCACCAGACAACGGGTTCGAGCACGTGGAGTGCGTCCGCTCAGCCGGCGTTGACGGCGTGCATCAGGCGGCTCTTGCGGCGAGCGGCCTGATTGGGGTGGATCACACCCTTGGCGGCGGCCTTGTCGAGGCGCTTGATCGCCAGACGCACGTCTTCGGCGTTGGTCTCGGTGCCGACCGACTGCGTGGCGGACTTGACGCGTGTCTTCAGCTCGCTCTTGACCGCCTTGTTGCGCTCGGCGCGCTTGGCGTTGGTGAGGTTGCGCTTCTTCTGGCTCTTGATGTTCGCCACGTCTCGTCCTGTTCATCCACTGCGGATCAGCTCAAAGAGGCTACCCGTGCCGGTCCTCGATCCCACGGAGCGTCATGAGTGTCCGTGCGGTTTCGACACTGACACTCCATGCACGGAAACACTCGGATCAGGCGCGGGCGAGGCGGGAGAGGCGGGCGACGAGGATCTCGATGACGAGCGAGCTGTCGAGGTCACGGCGGCCACGCAGGTCGAGATCGGCGGCGGCGAGCAGGTCGATCGCCCGGCGGATCGATGTGCCCCCGAGGCGGCGGGCCTGTTCCAGCGCCTTGCGCGCCGGGTATCCGGGCTTGATACCGAGCGCCGCGGCGGCATCGGCCTCGGTGCGTAGATCCCGGCCGTCGAGCGTCGCCAGCTTGCCGTAGTGGCCTTGCAGAATCGCCATGACCTGGAGGGGATGGCGCTCTCCGGCACCGAGCATGCGCCCGAGCAGGTCGATCGCCCTGCTCGTGCGCCCGCTGTCGATGGCATCGGTGAGTTCCCACGGCGGCACTCCCCCGGCGTCCCCGAGAAACGGCTCGACCTGTTCCGGACCGAGCACAGATCCCGCGCCGAACGTCGCTGACAGCGTTCGCAGCAACCCGTCCAGCGACCCGACGTTCTCCCCGAGGTGGCCGACGATGAGTTCGACGGCTGCCCCGCTGAGCCGAACCTCTGCCGCCTTCGCCTCCGATTGGACCCAGGTACTGCGGTCCCGCGCTCGATTGGGAGGCGTGGTCGAGACGATCGTCGCTCCTGCGCCGGTGAGCGCTGCGTCGAAGGCCTTCGGGCGCCGCTGGCTCCCCCACTCGATCACCAGATCGGTCGACGGGAGGGGCTCGGCGAGGTAGGTGACGAGGACGGCCAGCTCGTCGGCGGTGAACCGTCCGGCGTCGCGGGCGACGACGACGCGTCGCTCGGTCAGGAACGGTGCGGTGTGGGCGGCGTCGACGACCGCACCCAACGTGTAGTCCTCGGCGTCGAACTCGTCGACCATCAATGCCCGGTCACCGTCGGCGACGAGCGTCTGCACCAACGTCGTGACAGCCGATCGCAGGATCGACTCGTCATCACCGGTGAGGACGTGGACGCTCATCGATGGTCATTGTCGCCTTGCTGGGAGCGATTCGTGGCACCGGTGCGCCCGGAACGCGACGGTGCACGCCAGCAGGACGACGATCGAAACGACGATGTTCCACGGCGGGCGCCGTTCGATGGCGGCCGCCAACGCGGCCACGGTGTCGACCCAGCGTGTCCCGAGCCCGACCGGGAGCATGAGCAAGCCGCGCACTGCCGGAACTGCCCCGCCGATCAGGCTCGCCGGCAACCCGTAGAGCATCACCAGCCCGGCGACCGGCACGGCGACGAGGTTGGCGACGATCGCAATCACGACAAACTGCCCGAACACGAGCACACTCGGTACGAGCACACCGAGTTGGGCTGCGACCGTCATCGCCAACGGTGTGGCCAGCGGGCCGAACCCGGACATCCGTCGTCGCAACACCGGGCCGATGACCGTGACACCGGCAGTCGCGCCGACGGAGAGCCAGAAGCCGACCGAACGAACGAGCAGCGGGTCGACGAGCAACAACACGACGACGGCTGCGGCGAGCAGCCGCGGCGGTTCCCGCTCGCTGCCGATGGCGAAGGCGAGCGCCGCCAATGCCGCCATCGTGCCGGCACGCAGCACCGACGGTTCGGCGCGGGTGAGCACCACGAACCAGCCGATCAGGATGATGGTGGCGGTCAGGCGTAGCGCCGGTCTCGTGCGGCGCAGCAACGGGGCGGCGATCGAGAGCGCCAGAGCGACGTTCTGTCCGGAAACCGCCGTGAGGTGGGACAGCCCGCTCTGCCGGAAGCGGTCGGTCATCGCTTCGGGCTGGTCGGAGTCGTCACCGATGATCAGTCCTCGGGCGAGCGCGGCGTCGTCGCCGCCGAGCGAAGAGGTTGCGGCGGTGATCAGCGCCCGCACCCGGTTCGACGCCACATCGAGGCGACGGCCGGCAACGCGGTCGCCGAGCACGTCGTGATCGAACCCGCCGACCACGTGCTGCCAAGCGACCCGGCCGGCACGTTGCGGATCGAGCGGGCGCCGAGTGCCCTCGACCCAGACCACGATCGCCCTGCTGCCAGGTCTCGACGCGGAGGCGGGCCGCCCGACCACGTACCCACAACTCGAAGCGCTCGTCGCTCGATCCGCAGGAGCACACGCGTCGCGTCGAACGACGGGTCCGGGTCGGCAGAAACCGTCGCCCACCCGGCGTAGCCGCCCAGCTCATCGGGGACCAGCCCGCCGTGCACCGTCGCCGATCGCACGACCACGACCAGGGCGAGGGCCGCAACACCGACAGCTACCCGCCACCTCCGCGTCACCACGATCGAGGCCGCGGCGAGGACCAGCACCTCGGCCGGCGAACGACGCCAGGCTCCCAGCGACACGACGACGGCGACGAGAACGGCGACGGCTGGTTCACCAGCGGCGAACCATCGAGGCCGCTCGGTGAACTGGGCGGGGGCCGACGATCGACCATCCTCCGCTCGGCCCGCCGGCAACGTAGACTCTGCCGACGTGCTGGTCGCTCCGCCCGAGCAGGCGTCCCTCCCCCAGTCACCCATGACCGACCCCGTCTACGAAGGCCCGCTGTGGTATCGGACGAGGATCCGCCAGTTGGGACCGTTTCTCGCCCTCGCCCCGCCCGCCCTGCTGGGGTTGGTGGCCGTGGCCGTGCTGGGGCTGTTCGACGGACGGGCGAGCGGCTGGACCGGGCTGATCCTTGGCGTTTGCGCCGCGCCCGGGCTGTTGGCCATCGGCGTCCCGTTCGCCAGCACGTCGATGTACCCGATCGGCATCGCTATATCCGTGGTGCTGTGGTTCCTCGTCGGCGTGATCGCGTCGCGCATCGCAACGCGGAACCCGATGGCGTCCTTCGCCGACTTCTGGCGGGCGTACCGCTGGCTGGCGATCGGCGTGTGGATCGGAGTCATCGCCGCCCTCGCTGGCTCGAGCCTCATCCTCGGCCGCGAATTGCTGTAGCGAACAGCTCACGCCGTGATGAGGTCACGGATCGCGTCGATCTTCGCCGGGCCGATGCCCCGCACGGCCTCGAGGTCGTCGATCGTGGCGTACGGTCCGTGTTGCTCACGATGGTCGACGATGGCCGCCGCAGTCGCCGGACCGATTCCGGGCAACGTCTCCAGTTCGGCAACACCCGCCGCGTTGATGTCGATCGGTGCTCCGCCGGCCGCTCCGGCGGTGGCGCCCGCGTGACTGTGCCCGACGTCGACCTCGCCACCGAGCGCTGAGGATTCGCCGGCGGTCGGGACGGCGATCCGGTCACCGTCGGCAACGGGAGCGGCGAGATTGAGGGCGTCGGCGTCGGCATCGGCCAGCGCCCCTCCGGCGGCGACGATGGCGTCGGCGACGCGCTGGCCAGGCTGCAGTTCGTAGACGCCGGGCGCTCGGACTGCCCCTGTGACGTGGATCACAACGGCGCTGGTCGCCGCTGGCGCCGAGCTCGGTGGCGGAGGGCCACTCGGCGGCGCGCTGGCGACCACTTGGGCGGCCTCGGCTCGTGCCGCCAGCGGCAGCCGCGACTCGGTCGGAACGACCGGCGTCCGGAGCATCCACCAGGCGACGCCGGCAAGGACGAGAATGGCTCCGGCCGCGCCGAGGAGCCGTCCCGGCCCGACGAAGCGGAGCCAGGGAACGATGCTGTCGGTCAGGGCTCGGGGGCGGACCGATCTCCGGCCGCTACCGGGATCCTCGCCATCGACATCGTCATGGGGAACGGCGACCACTCGCTGCCTCCTCGACTCTGCGCCACCTCAGGGTGGCGAACGGTCAGGAGGGATGTCGGCGAGTCCGACGCTAGCGCGACGAGCAGCTATCGAAACGGCGACTAGAAGAGTTCGCGACTGAGCTTCTTGCGGTAGTCCGCAGTGCGCGGGTCGTCCGTCCCCATCACCTCGAGGATGTCGACGTACTGCTGCCGAGCCTCGTCGTCGTCTTTGACACGCGCGAGCAACTCGCTCAACTTGGCGTCGTAGTCGTCGCTCGGCGCCGCACCAGCTTGCGGCTGACCCAGCCGCGCGGCCGCGGCGATCGGCCGGGTGCGCTCCGACTCGGGGATCCGTTCGAGGAGGGCCAGCGCTTCGTCGAACCGCTTCTGCCCGACGAGCAGCGTCGCCAGGGCGATCACCGCGTCCTCGTTGCCAGGATCGAGCTCGATCGCCTTGCGCAGGCTCAGCTCGTCCCCGGCCTCGATCAGTGACGCCACGGTCGTCTGCGCCTCGGTCGGGAGCAGCGACTGGACGAACCGTTCGACGTCGCGCTCCGGGACGGCGCCGAGGAACCCATCGACGACCTGGCCGTCGCGCATGGCGTACACGGCCGGGATCGATTGAACACGGAACATCCCCGAGATCTGCGGGTTCTCGTCGACGTTGACCTTGGTGAGAACGACCTTGCCCTCAGTGGCGTCGACCACCTTCTCGAGCATCGGTCCCAGCGTGCGGCACGGGCCGCACCACGGCGCCCACAGGTCGACGACGACAGGGACGGTGGAGGACTTGTCGATGACGTCCGTTTGGAACGTCGCGTCGGTGACGTCGATGGCCATGCCGATCAGGGTAGAGGGATCACGACGAACTGCGTCCCGGCGGTGTCGCGCCGGCTTGTCGCTACCCTCAGGACTGTGATGCCTGGGGGCGCGGCGAGGTGAGCGACCACCGCTTCGTCACGGACGTTCCGGAACTCGCCAGGCCCCGCCTCGTCGTGATGCTGACGGGATGGATCGACGCCAGCGGGGCAGCGGCGGCGGCGATGAGTGCCCTCGAAGTCGAGTGCGACGCCCGCCCGCTCGTGCACTTCGACGACGACATCTTCATCGACTATCGGGCCCGCCGACCGATCCTCGAGGTGCGCAGCGGGGTGAGCACGAGATTGGTCTGGTCGTCGCCCGAGCTGCTCCTCGGCCGCGACTCCAACGGCGGCGACGTCCTGTTGCTCAGCGGTCCGGAGCCGGACATGGCCTGGCACCGCTTCACCAGCACGGTCTCCTCGCTCGCCGAGCAATTCGGCGTGCAATCGATGACCGCCCTCGGCGCCTACCCGTTCGCTACGCCGCACACGCGGCCACCAGTCGTGTCCTCGACGTCACCATCGCGCGACCTGATCGCCCAGCTCGGATTCCGAGCGAACTCCGTTGACGTGCCGGCCGGTGTGGTCGCCGCCTTGGAACAGGTGATGCACGAGCGCGGCATCCCTGCCGTCGGGCTGTGGGCCCAAGTACCTCACTATGTCGCGGCGATGAGCTACCCGGCCGCGTCCGTCGCCTTGCTCGACGCCCTCGAGCTCGTCACCGGGATCGCCGTCGCCGCCCGCGATCTCCGACGCGAGATGGTGCTCCAACGGGAACGCCTCGACCAGCTCGTCGACGGCAACGACGAGCACCGGGAGATGGTCGCCAGGTTGGAGCGGGTCTACGACAGCGGCGAGCCGGTGTCCGCCGACGACAGCGAAGGGCTCGAACTGCGCTCAGGCGACGAGCTCGCCGCCGAAGTCGAGCGCTTTCTGCGGGAACAAAAGGGTTAGCTGATCCACTAGGTCTTCCTGGATCTGGGTGTCCTGATTGCCGGAAACCGGGGGAACGAGGAGGCCCAGTTAGTCGCCGCTGCGGGCGGCGTTGCGCATGCGGTCGATCGACCGCTCGATCGCGGCGTTGCTCTCCCGCAGCCACTCGACGATCGCCTCCAGCTGGTCGTCGTCGAAGCGATCGTTGATCTCGGCAACTTCGACTCCGAGCGCCGCGAAGCACTCCGTGAGCGGGCGGTGTTCGGCCCGCGATCCGATCGCCTCGAAGTCGGCGAGCCGCACGATCACCTTGCGGCGGTCGTTCGGATCGGCACCTCGTACGACGAGGCCGAGCGCCTCGAGCCGGTCGATCGCTCCTGTGGCTGCACCGGACGTGATCCCGACGCGCCTGGCCAGCTCTCCCGCGGTGATCGGTCCGACCCAGTCGAGGACGTCGAGACACTCCCAGTCCGTGGCGTTGAGGCCGGCGAGCGGCGCCGCTGCCCGGCTGTGCAACGAGCCGAGTGATCCCGACCGCCGTGCTTCGAGCATCAGCTCGTCGATCAGACTGGAGCGCTTCGCCGACGGCCGCCGAGCCATTGTCCCTCCATCGTCTTGGGTAGTTCGCTCACGGACTTGATTTCTTAGTAGCTGAACTATATAGTACGTGAGAATTCAGGATACCCCAAAGGAGTAGAGGAATGGATCTGATGGTCGAAGCCATCGACGTGCACAAGCGCTTCGGCAAGGTGCTCGCCCTCGATGGCCTGACGATGAGCGCGCCGGCGGGCCAGGTCGTCGCCGTGCTCGGGCCGAACGGCGCCGGCAAGACGACGTTCGTGCGCATGCTGGCGACTCTGGGCCGGCCCGACGCAGGAGACGTCCGAGTCGCCGGGATCGACGTGCTGGCCCGACCTGGAGCTGCTCGGAGAGTCATCGGGCTCGCCGGCCAGCACGCCGCTGTCGAGGAGGCGATGACCGGATACGAGAACCTGGTGATGATCGCCAGGCTGTACGGCTTCAACCGGAAGGAGAGCGGCCGCCGTGCCGAGGGTGTGCTCCACCGTCTCGGCCTCGGCGATGCCGGCGGGCGGCTGGTTCGTGGCTGGTCCGGTGGCATGCGACGCCGTCTCGATCTTGGCGCCAGCCTCGTCGGCGAGCCACGTCTGCTCCTCCTCGACGAGCCAACGACCGGACTCGACCCCGCGAGCCGCACGGCACTCTGGAACGCGGTCCGCGACCTCGTCGCCGAAGGGACCGACGTGCTGATGACCACCCAGTACCTTGACGAGGCTGACCAACTCGCCGGCGAGATCGTGATCATCGACCATGGCCGCGTGATCGCTACCGGTACCCCGTCACACCTCAAGGCGCAAGCAGGCCGCGACGTCGTCGAGGCTCGCGCTCGGCACCACAACGACGTCGCATCGATTGCGGGATTGCTTGCCCGGGTCACCGGCAACAGCCCACTCGTCGACGTCGAGTCCGGTCGCGTCTCGGTCCCAGCCGGGACGGGGATCAACGGGCTCGGAGACATCGTCGACGCCGTGCGCGGAGCCAACCTCGATGTTGCCGACCTGGCGCTGCGCCGTCCGACCCTCGATGAGGTGTTCCTCGCCCTCACAGGCGACTCGACCGAACGGAGGGCGGCGTGAGCACCATGGTTGTCGCTGGACGTACGCTGCGCGCCTTCGTTCGCAGCCCGCAACTTCTCGTCGTCGGCACGATCCAGGGAGCGATCTTCCTGCTGATCTTCCGCTACGTCTTCGGCGGCGCGATCGGCGGGCACAACGGGATCGACTATGTCGACTTCATGGTGCCCGGCTTCGTCGTCACCGGCGTGCTGTTCTCCGGTATGGCCGCGGCCGCCGGTGTCGCCGAGGACTCGCGGCGTGGGGTGATCGACCGCCTGCGGTCACTGCCGATTCCGCGGATCTCGCTGCCAGCCGGACGTGCCGCGGCCGACACGGTGCTGGTCGCCTGGGGCGTCGTGACGACCTTGGCGGTCGGCTTCGCCGTCGGCTTCCGTCCCGGAGGCACGGTGTCCGACACCATCGTCGCCATCGGGCTGGCCGTTCTGTTCGGATTCGCCTTCTGCTGGCTGTTCATCCTCATCGGCCTCGTCGCCGGGTCGGCCCAGGCGGCCCAGGGGATGTCGATGATCGTCTTCCCGCTGACGTTCGTGTCGAGCGCGTACGTTGCAGTCGAGACGATGCCCGGCTGGATGCAGACGTTCGCCCGCAACCAGCCGGTCACGGCGATGGTGAACACCGTGCGGGCGTGGCTGGTCGACGATCCGGTTGCGTCGCTCGGCCACGGTCCGGGCTATTTCACAGTCCGCGCCCTGCTCTGGGTCGTAGCCCTCGTTGTCGTGCTCGCCCCACTCGCCACCGTTGCCTACACCAAGCGCTCCTGATCGCCCGGATCGGAGTGTTTCCGGACACCCGGTCGCGCACGTAGCACTCGGATGCCCGGAAACACTCGGATCTCTCAGGAGGTGGACTGGGCGGCGGTGAGCCAGGCGACGACGTTGGCGCCGAGCGCTGCGCCGGCGTAGCCGCCCTCTTGCAGCACGACGAGCGGGCGGCCCCGCGCCGCCACGGCCGCACCGCAGCGACGGAACCCGTCCGTCGTCAGCGCGAGATCGCAGATCGGGTCGCCGCCGAACGTGTCGAGACCGAGCGACACGACAACGATCGCCGGGTCGAAGTCGTCCACGGCATCGAGTGCCCGCGCCAGCACTGCGAGATACGTGGCGTCATCCGTCCCGGCCTCCAATGGGAGGTTCGTGGTCGACCCCCGGCCGCGGCCCATACCGGTCTCATCGGCTGAAGCCGGTGTGGTACGGGTAGGCCCGTCGTGGGTCCCCATGCAGCGACACGAAGGCGACGTCGTCGCGGTCGTAGAAGATCTGCTGGGTGCCGTTGCCGTGGTGGTAGTCGACGTCGAGCACGGCGACACGTCCGCCGGTGGACGACGCCAAGTGGTGGGCGGCGATCGCCGCGTTGTTGAAGAAGCAGTATCCGCCGTACAGGGCCGTGGCCGCATGGTGACCTGGTGGCCGGCACAACCCGTAGGCGATCGGCTCACCGCTGACGACAGCGTTCGCCGCCGAGAGGGCCACGTCGACGGCCGACCGGGCGGCTCGATACGTGCCCGCGGTGATCGGCGTCGTCGTCTCGAAGCACCACCAACCGAGTCGCGCCGAAACGCGGGACGGCTCGCCATCTCCGACACCCATTCCGGCGCGTAGTCCCGGCATGGCGAACACGTCGGGGACGACATCGTGGGTCGGCCCAACTTCTCGTTGGTAGTCGGCCCAAGCCGTGGTCAGAAACCGGACGAGCCCGGGGTCGTGCACCGCCTCGATCGGCGCGGTGCCCCACTCGGCTGGCTCGGCGACGTCGAAGTGGCCATCGTCCATCAAGGCAGCCAGGATCAAGCTCGGCGCGCTGCGGGTTCTCGAAGGGCGCCTGGAACGCCGACGACTCCAGCTCACGTTCGGGGTCGTGGAGCCGGTGCAACGGCGATGCGAATGTGCGCATCACCTCAGGCGAGCACCTCCAGTTCGTCGGTGAGGTACTGCTCCTTGCATTTCGCCCGCTGCAGCTTGCCCGACGACGTCTTCGGCAACGTCCCGGGGCGCACGAGCATGACGTCGCGCGGCGGGATCCCGCATACCTCGAGGGTGCGGTGGTGCACGTCGGCGCGCACGCGATCGAGCTCTTCGCCGTCGATGCGCACCTCGGCGACGACGACCACGCTCTCCTTGCCCTTGTAACCCTCGACGCCGAGGGCGATCACGTTGCCGGCGCGGACGCCGGTGACGGCGCCGACGGCGCGCTCGATGTCCTCGGGGAACACGTTGCGCCCGCCGACGATGATCACGTCCTTGATCCGCCCGCACAGCACGAGTTCGCCGTCGAGCTGGTACCCAGGTCACCGGTGCGCAGCCACCCGTCGCGGAACAGTGCCGACGTGGCGTCGTCGCGGCGGTAGTAGCCGGGGGTGACGGAAGTGCCGCGAATGATCAGCTCGCCGACGTGGCGTTCCGGGCGATCCTCGAACGTGTCCGGATCGACGATGCGTATCTCCAATCCGGGTACGGCCCAGCCGAGCAACGGCAGGCGCCTCGCGTTGACGGCGTAGTCGTCGGGATCGTCGACGACGACTGGTTTGGCGACGCGGTCGCGCTCGAGGACGACCCGGTCGACCGTGTCGCACACCATGCCGCGACCGCGGGGTGGGAAGGTCCCGGCGATGGCCACCTCGGCCATCCCGAACGCAGGGAACACTGCCCCGGCGCGGAAGCCGTGGGGCTCGGCGGCGGCGACGAAGGCATCCATCGCATCGGGGTCGACGGGTTCCGCCCCTGACAGCGCCAGCGTCAACGACGACAGGTCGAGATCACGCGCCCGGCGCAGCGCCCGAGTCGCCAGGACCCAGGAGAAGTTCGGACCGGCGGTCGCCGTGCCGCGCCAGTCCGAGATCCACTGCATCCAGTGGCCAGGGTGGGCGAGGAAATCCTGCGGCGCGGCAAGGACGAGGTCGACGCCGGTCGTCATCGGGATGGCGAGGAAGCCGACGAGACCCATGTCGTGGTACAGCGGCAGCCACGACACCATCACCTCCTCGTCGAGACCGGCAGCGGCAGCGATCGCATCGATGTTCGCCGAGAGGACGCGGTCGGGGATCATCACCCCCTTCGGCTCGCTTGTCGAACCGCTGGTGTACTGCAGGATCACCAGCCGCTCAGTGTCGGGCTGAGGTGCCTCGAACGCTTCGCCGGTAGGCACGTTGGGGGCTCCCGGCATGACGGCCAGCAGCGACTCCGTCGGCGGGTCGCCGGCCACTGGCTCGTACACGCCGCGGAACACGTCATCGACGAGGAGCAGCTTGGCGTCACCGTGGCGGATGCGGGCCCGTGTCGACGCGATGAACTCGGCGAGCGAGCCCATCCGCATCGGTAGCGGGAGCACCATCGACGTCAGCCCGGCGAGCCAGCAGCCACGAACTGCGGTGATCAGAGCCCGGCTGGTGGGACCGAGCACGGCGACGTGATCTCCGGGGATCAGGCCGCGCGCCTGCAGGGCGGCGGCGACGGCGCGTGCCTCGTCGTGGATCTCCCGCCACGAGACGGTGAGCGGCCCTTCGGGCGCCACCGAGGCGCCGACGAACGTGACCCCGGTCGCCGAGTCGGCGGCCGCTTCGAGGCGGTCAGCCGTCGCCGTCGACGTCGGCGTGCGAACGAGCCGTCATCAACGGCCTGCGTGGCCGGAACGCCATGATCGTCACGATGACGGTACTCATAGCAGGCTTCGGGGGGCGACCACTAGCATGGGTACCTCATATGTCGACGGAAACCACCAGTTCAGAGCGATCACA
Source organism: Ilumatobacteraceae bacterium (assembly GCA_963732335.1). GTDB lineage: Bacteria > Actinomycetota > Acidimicrobiia > Acidimicrobiales > Ilumatobacteraceae > Desertimonas. Next base: position 100,004 of record CAVSZO010000049.1, read on the forward strand.
ACCAGATGTGGCGGACGTCGCGCCACCGTTCCGCTACAACGCCGCCCTGGCGACCGAGATCGAACTCGCGCTGGCAGGACCGCTGGGAGGCCGACCACGTCTTCGAGACGCCCAACCCGGTCGGCGACCTCGCCGACCCCGCCAAGATGGCATCGGCCGGCGAGAAGCTGTACATCCTCGACATGTTCCCGTATCCGTCGGACTACGGCCTGCACGTCGGCCACCCGCTCGGGTTCATCGGCACCGATGTGTACGCCCGCTACCGACGCATGGCGGGGCGCCACGTGCTGTACACGATGGGTTTCGACGCCTTCGGGCTGCCCGCAGAGCAGTTCGCCGTGCAGACCGGTCGGCACCCGGCCGTCACCACGGCAGCCAACGTCGTCAATTACCGCAAGCAGCTGCGCAGGTTGGGGATGAGCCACGACCAGCGGCGCTCGATCGAGACGACCGACCCCGGTTACTACCGGTGGACACAATGGATCTTCTCCCGCATCTTCGACTCGTGGTACGACCCCGACGCCACGTCCCCCGACGGCGGGGCGGGGCGGGCCCGGCCGATCGCCGAGCTCGTCGCCGAATACGAGGCCGGCACCCGACCGACACCGGACGGGCGGCCCTGGTCGTCGCTGACGCCGGACGAGCGCGCCGCGGTCATCGATCCGCAGCGTCTTGCCTACGTCGCCGAGGCGCCGGTCAACTGGTGCCCGGGACTCGGCACGGTCGTCGCCAACGAGGAGGTCACGGCCGACGGCCGCAGTGACCGCGGCAACTTCCCCGTGTTCAAGCGCACGATGCGCCAGTGGATGATGCGCATCACGGCGTACGCCGATCGCCTCCTCGACGACCTCGACCGGCTCGACTGGACCGACGCACTGAAGACGATGCAGCGCAACTGGATCGGACGATCGACCGGGGCGCGCATCGACTTCGACTCCCCCGCCGGCCAGATCTCGGTGTTCACGACCCGACCTGACACCTTGTTCGGCGCCACGTTCATGGTGCTCGCACCCGAGCATCCGCTGGTGCCGGACCTGACCACCTCACAGCAAGCCGTCGAAGTCGTCGAGTACCGCAAGGCCGCGGCGGCATTCAAGGAGACCGAGCGGCTCGACGACGAGCGTGACAAGTCAGGCGTGTTCACTGGTTCGTACGCGACCAACCCGGCCACCGGCCAGGACATCCCGATCTGGATCGCCGACTACGTGCTGATGGGCTACGGCACCGGGGCGATCATGGCGGTGCCCTCCGGAGACCATCGTGACTTCGAGTTCGCCAACGTCTATGGCCTCGACATCCCGGCGATTCAACGGCCACCCGACGAGTGGTTCGCCGCGCACCACATCAAGCCGACGCTCGACACCCGCTACTGGCCCGACGCCTTCATCGGCAACGCCCCGTATGTCAACTCATCGAACAGCCAGGTGTCCCTCGACGGGATCACGTCGGTCGACGAAGGCATCGCCACGATCAACGAATGGCTGGAGTCGGTCGGTGCCGGCGAGGCGACGATCACCTACAAGCTGCGCGACTGGCTGTTCGCCCGGCAGCGCTACTGGGGTGAGCCGATCCCGATCGTCTACGACGCCGCCGGCAACCCACACGCGCTGCCAGACGAGATGCTGCCGCTGACGTTGCCCGACACCGACGAGTTCGCTCCGCGGTCGTTCGACCCCGACGACGAGTTCTCCGAACCGGAGAGCCCGCTCGACCGCGTGACCGACTGGGTCGAGGTCACCCTCGACGTCGGCGACGGCGAGCAGGCCTACCGCCGTGACACCAACGTGATGCCGCAATGGGCCGGTTCGTGCTGGTACGAGCTGCGCTACTGCGACCCCACCAACGACGACGCGCTGATCGATCCGGTCATCGAGCGCTACTGGATGGGCCCGCGGACCGACGTGCGCCCGGACCACCCCGGTGGCGTCGACCTGTACGTCGGCGGCGTTGAGCACGCCGTGTTACACCTCCTGTACGCCCGCTTCTGGCACAAAGTGCTGTTCGATCTCGGCTACCTGTCGTCGTCGGAGCCGTTCGCCCGACTGTTCAACCAGGGCTACGTGCTCGCCGCTGCCTACGAGGACGAGCGCGGCATCTACGTGCCCGCCGACGAAGTCGTCATCGACGATGACGACGCACCGACGTACGAAGGCCGCCCGGTGGCCCGTCACTGGGGGAAGATGGGCAAGAGCCTCAAGAACTCGGTGTCGCCCGAAGAGATCTATGACGCCTACGGCGCCGACACCCTGCGACTGCACCTCATGGCAACCGGGCCGCTCGACGCATCGCGGCCGTGGGAGACACGCGACGTCGTTGGCATGTTCCGCTTCCTGCAGCGGCTGTGGCGCAACATCGTCGACGAGCAGACTGGCGAGTCGCGCGTCGGCGACGAGCCGCCCGACGACGAGACCACAAAGGTGCTGCACCGCACCATCGACTCGGTTCGCTCCGACATGGAGGCATTGCGGTTCAACACGGCGATTGCCAAGTTGATCGAGCTCAACAACCACGTGACGAAGCTCGCCGCGACACCCCGCGAAGTGGCCGAAGCTCTGGTGCTGATGGTGTCGCCGCTCGTGCCCCATGTTGGAGAGGAGCTCTGGCGCCGCCTCGGGCACGACACAACAGTCGCCTACGAGCCGATGCCGACGGCCGATCCGGCCCTGCTCGTCGAGGACACCATTGAGTACCCGGTGCAGGTCAACGGCAAGCTGCGCAGTCACGTCACCGTCGCCGTCGACGCCGATGCCGCGGCGGTGGAGGCTGCCGCTCTCGCCGACGCCAAGGTGCAATCGGCGATCGGTACGGCCACGCCGCACCGCGTCGTGGTGGTCCCGAATCGGATGGTCAACGTCGTCGTCTGAGACGTCGACCTCAACGGGTCGGAGTGTTTCCTGCGGGTCGTGTCGGCACGTAGCACTCCGATGGCAGCAAACACTCCGATCTACGTCGCTGGCGACTGCTCGTCGAGCTTCAGGGCGAGGCTGTTCATGCAGTAGCGCATCCCGGTCGGCTGCGGGCCGTCGGGGAACACGTGCCCGAGATGTGAGCCGCACCGTCGACAACGCACCTCGGTACGCACCATTCCGAGCGACCGATCCTCGACGAGCTCGACGGCATCGGCGACCATCGGTTCGGTGAAGCTCGGCCACCCGCTGCCCGACTCGAACTTCGTCGACGAGTCGAACAGTTGAGCGCCGCAGGCGGCGCAGCGGTACGTGCCGTCAGCGTGGGAGTGCACGTACTCCCCGCTCCACGGTGGCTCCGTTCCAGCTTCGCGAAGCACGTGGTACTGCTCCGGTGTCAGCTGCTCGCGCCATTCCGACTCGGACCGCTCGATCTCTGCCATGAGCCCACCTTAGGGCGGTGCGCAGGAGTGACGGATGGGCTGAGGTACCTCATGAGCCCAAGTACGCGCGGAAGATCAGGAGCCTGTCCGATGCCCGAGGCTGCCTCAGCAGCGCACGATCGAGGCGTGAACAACTTCCACTTCACCGAGGCATTGGTCAACGATCACATCGCCGACCTGCTCGCCGACGCCGGCCGTTCCCGCGCTGTCCGCAGCGCTCACCGAGCCCGGTTCCGACTCCGCCGAGGGCGAGTGGGGGGTGTGACCTAGGCGAACTACGCGCCGGGGTAACCGGCGTGGCCGAGGACGGTGACCTCCGTACGATGACTCTCGTGGCGCCGCGCATCCTTCCGAACGTCATCGTCGGTCGGGACGAGCAACTCGCCGCGTTGGTCGAGACCTTCGAGATCGTGCGCCGCGGCCGGAGCACGACGGTCCTCCTCGGCGGCGATGCGGGCGTCGGCAAGACGACGCTCGTCGAAGCGTTCTGCGCCCGGCTCCGTGGGGCGTGCGTCGTTCGTGGCCAGTGCGTCCCGCTCGGCGGCGACGGCCTCGCCTTCGCCCCGATCATCGGGGCCTTGCGCGATCTCACCCAACAGCTCGGCGACGAGGCAGTGCTGAAGTGGGCCGGGCCGGGCGCCGGCGCGCTCGGCACCCTGCTCCCGGAGTTGGGCGCCGGTGCCGGTGTCGCCGATCCCGACGACAACATGCTGCGCCTGTTCGAGGCAGTCACCGAGATCCTCGAGTGCGCCACCGAGTCCCAGCCACTCGTCGTCGTTCTCGAGGACATGCACTGGGCCGATGCGTCGACCCGCCATCTCGTCGCTTTCGTCGTCCGGGCGCTCACCGACGCGCCGGTGCTCCTGATCGCCACCTATCGCAGCGACGAACTGCACCGCCGCCATCCACTGCGCCCGTTCCTCGCCGAGCTGCAGCGGCTCAGCGGCGTGACGAGCCATGTCGTTCCCCGGCTCGGCTCGGACGGTGTCGCCGCGATGCTTGCCGTGTTGCGCGCTGACCGGCCGGACTCGGCGTTCGTCGAGGAGGTCTTCCGGCGCAGCGACGGCATTCCCTTCTTCGTCGAGGAGCTCGCCCAGACTGACTGTTGCGACTTGCCGGAGGGCCTGCGCGACGTGCTGATCGTGCGCTTCGAGTCGCTCGGGCCCTCGGCGCAGGCCGCCGTGCGCCTGCTGGCCGTCGCCGGCTATCGCGCCGAGCACGAGCTGGTGTCACGGGCCAGCGACCTCGACTGCACGAGCTCGATACTGGACTACGCGAGGCAGTCGATGCCCAGCTGCTGATCGTCGACGGCGACGGCTTCCGATTTCGCCACGCCCTGCTGCGTGAAGCCGTCCTCGAGGACCTCCTCCCCGGCGAAGCGGCAGCGCTGCATCGCCGTCTCGCCGAGACGATCGAGGCCCAGCCCTCGCTCGTCCCCGCTGGCACCAACGCCGTCGAGCTCGCCCACCATTGGTTCGCGGCCCGGAACGCGCGTCAGGCGTTCGCGTGGTCACTCGCCGCAGCACGCGACCGCCCGATCGACAAGAGCGAGACGCTGCGCATGTTCGAACGGGCCCTCGACCTCTGGGACCAGGTCGACGATGCCGAGAAGCTCGCCGGCCAATCGCACGCCGAACTGCTCGAGTCGGCAGCTGATGCAGCAACTGACGCCGGCGAGCTGGTGCGCGCCCTCGCCCTTGTCGATGCGGCCCTCGGCGAGGTCGACACCGCGTTACAGCAACTCGATGCCGCCCGCCTCTTGCGGACCAAGGGCCATCTGCTGTCGAAGCTGAACCGGTTCGGCTCGGTCGAGACATTGGAGCAGGCAGTCGAGCTGGTTCCAGCCTCGCCCCCGAGCGCGCAGCGCGCTGATGTTCTGGCGACGTTGGCGGCGATGAAGATGATGACCGGGGACAATGCCGGGGCGATAGATGTCGCCAGGCAGAGCATCGAGGCCGCTGTCGAGGCCGGGGCGCGAGTCCCCGAAGCCGATGCGCGGATCACGCTCGCAACCTGCATCGGAAGCGTCGGCCAGATGGACGCGGCGCGGGTGGAATTCGCCGCCGCCCTCGCCCTCGTCGAGGGCATCGACGAGCGGTCGATCGCCCGCCACCACATCAACTTCTCCGATGTGCTGCGACTCAACGAGCACTACCGGGAGGCGGCGGCGACCGCGGTCGCCGGCACCGAGATCGCCCGGGCACTCGGACTGCGCCGCACCTGGGAGGCGATGCTGGCCGGCAACGCCGCCGAGCCGCTGCTCCTGCTCGGCGAGTGGGCCGAGGCTCGCCGTCTGATCGACCGTGCCCTCGACCTCGATCCGCCTTCGCACCACCGCATCCACCTCAGGGCGCTGCTCGCCCTGCACCAAATGTGGACCGACGATCTGCGAGCCGCCGATCAGACGCTCGCCGAGTTTCGTCAGCAACTCACGACGGAGAATCCGATCCCGCAGTACCTGACGATTATCGCCCTCACCGAGAGTGAGTGGGCCCTGGCGGTCGAGGATCCTGCCCGCGCGTGGCTGGCCGCCAAGGCGGCCATCGACCGCCGGAACACCCAGAACGCCGGCGCGTTGTGGTGGGTCGTCCGAGCCGGAGCAGAGGCGATCGCGATGAACCGCCGCGGTATCGGTGAGTCATTCGATGTCGCCACGGCCGAGAAGTACGTACGGGTGGCGATCGACGAGCTCTATCCCTTGGCGCCTTCGCCGGCCGGCCGCGCCCTGATCGAGGCCGAGCTCAGTGACGATCTGGCAGGGTGGGATCACGCCCTCGCCGCCCTCGACGATGCCGAGGGCCCGGTGCACCTGCGCGCTCACGCCCAGCTTCGGCGCGCCGAGTCGCTCGCCGGCAACCGAGCAGCCGCGACGGAGGCTCTCATCGCCGCCAGCGAGGTCGCCGCAACCGTCGGTGCGCGGCTTCTCCAGCGGCGGATCGACGACCTCGGGCGTCGCCTCGGCGTGCGGGCGAGTGGGCGCCGACCGGCGAACGGTCGAGGCCCCGCACTCACACCACGCGAGGTGGAAGTACTCCGCCTCGTCGCCCGCGGCAGGAGCAACGGCGAGATCGGGAGCGAGCTGTTCATCAGCACGAAGACGGCGAGCGTCCACGTCTCCAACATCCTTGCCAAGCTCGGCGTCAGCTCGCGGACAGAGGCGGCAGCGGTCGCCTTGCGGCAGCTGCAGCTGGACCGCGACTGATGGGGAACGACGACGAGCAATCGAAGGCGCAACGTGACGCCAGGGAACTCGACGACGTCGCCGATCGCGACGAACTACGCCGTCGCTACGAAACGCTCCTTCAGGAACTACGGGTGGTGTTGCCTGGAGTGCAGGTGCTGATGGCCTTCCTCCTGACCGCTCCGTTCGCCCAACGGTTCGACGACCTCGACGACATCGGGCGGCGCAGCTACCTCGTCGCCCTGGTCAGTGCCCTTGGCTCGACGATCTGCCTGCTGACACCGACGGTCTTCCACCGCGTCGCCGAGCGCACGGCCCGCCGGGCGCGACTGGTCTGGAGCGTCCGCCTCGCGGTCGTCGGCTTCATCCTCCTGGCCGTCGCGCTGACAGCGGCAACGTGGTGCATCACCCGGCTCGTGTTCGGGACGCCGACCGCCTCCGTGGTCGCCGCCATCGCCATCGGCGCGTTCGTCGTCGTGTGGGTGGCCCTCCCAATCACCGTCGGCCGCGCATCCCGCGACGTCTGACCGATCAAGATTCTCGGCCCGACGGGTCCGCAGCTCCGCTCAACCTCAGGCCTGGCTGAAGAACAACTGCAGCTCGATCACGCCTTCGTCCTCCGCGGACACCACCACCGGGGCGCTGGGAACACTGACGCCGTAGTCGGCGAAGACGATGTCCAGCGAGCCGACGACGACGACGTTGTCGCCCACGACCTGGGCCTCGAGAGGGATGGTCACGGAAGTCGTCACGCCATGGATCGTCAGCTCGCCCGTCGCCATCACGCTGACGGTCTCACCTGACGCCGCCGCATCGCCGAGCTCGATCGGCTCGGTGAGGACGAACGTGGCGATCGGGAACTGGGCCGTGTCGAGGGCGCTCTGGACCTTGTCGTCGCGCCGGCTCTCGTTGGTGGTGATCGCCGTCATGTCGGCCTCGATGGTCACCGCCGTGACGGTTGTGCCTTCGATGACGAGAGTGCCGGTGATCTCGGGGGTGCGGCCGACCGCCGTGGTCGAGCCAATCCCTGAGAGCTCCTCGTCGACGCGGAACCCGACGAACGTCCCCGTCGACTCCTCGTAGTTGAACTCGCCGATCGAGGTGTCGACCGACCACGTACCGGCGATCGCTTCGGTAGCCGCGGCATCGACAGCAGGCTCGTTCGTCGCCTCCGCGGCGGACGCCTCGGCCGTCGCCACCACCTCGGTGGCTTGCACATCCGCTTCCTGTACCTGCGCCGCCGCGTCGCCGATGCTCACCGCGTTGGGTGCATCCCCACGGAAGAACCACCACACGAATGCCCCGACGGCGATGAGGACGACGGCCAAGGCGCTCAGCGACCAGCGCAGGATTCGCTTGCGGCGCGTGACGCGGGTGTTGGTTTCAGGTTGGGGGGTGTTCATGGGGTGCGATCGTGCGCGGCGAACCTGTGAACCCCCTGGGACTTCGCTCAGGGCGAGCACAGACTTCTCGGGGACGATTCACAGCAAACTCACAGCCAGCGCTGCCATGCTCGAGTCCGTGAAGGGCGCCCACCTGCTCATCGTCGACGACGAGGACAACCTGCGTTCGATGCTCGCCGCCGCGCTGCAGCACCATGGGTTCACGGTGACGACCGCGGCAAACGGCCGCCAAGCGCTCGACGCGATCCCGAAGGATCGTCCCGACCTCGTCCTGCTCGACGTGATGATGCCCGATCTCGACGGTTTCGAGGTGTGCCGCCGGCTGCGGACCGATGGCGACCGCACGCCCGTGCTGTTCCTGACCGCCCGAGACTCCACCGAGGACAAGGTGCGGGGCCTCACGCTGGGCGGCGACGACTACCTACAGAAGCCGTTCAGCCTCGACGAGCTGATCGCCCGCGCCCAGGCGGTCCTTCGCCGCACGTCCGATCGGGGAGCCTCGAGCACCGTGTTGGAGTGTGCCGACCTGGTGATGGACGATGACGCCCACCGTGTCCGCCGCGCCGGCGACGACGTGTCGTTGTCACCCACCGAGTACAACCTGCTCCGCTACCTGCTGATCAACCAGGGCCGTGTGGTGTCGAAGGCGCAGATCCTCGACCATGTGTGGCGCTACGACTTCGGCGGCGACGGGAGCGTCGTCGAGACGTACATCGGGTACCTGCGCCGGAAGGTCGATCACGTCGAGCCCAAGCTGATCCACACCCTTCGTGGCGTCGGCTACACGCTTCGCGTGCGGTGAGGCCGGGGCCGCGATGAGCCTGCGCACCCGCCTGATGGTCGGAATGGCGTTCGTCGCCGCCGTCCTCGTCGTCGTCGCTGCGGTAATCACCTCGACCACCCGCAACCAGCTGATCGGCCAGATCGACGATCGACTCGCGTCGTTCTCGCACGGTCGACGCGGGCTGCCGACGGGCGAACCAGGGCCGCCCCGCGCTGAGCCACCGCCCGACGGCGGTCCCGAGCGCCCGAGCGATGCCTTCCAGGGCTACATCGACTCGGACGGCAACCTCGTCACCCTGTTCGTGCCGAACGTCGGCGACGACGAGTACGCCGCTCCTGACATCGCCGCCGACGATCTCCCCGACATCGGGGAGTCGCAACTTCACCGTCGACGCCACCGGAGGGGGAGTCACGTACCGCGTCCTCACCCAGCGCGTCGACGACGTGACGACCATTACGGCCCTGCCGCTGGACGACGTGCAACGCACGATCTCCCGCCTGGTCCTCGTCGAGGTGATCGGATCGCTGGCGATCCTCACCGCCCTGGGCGTCGTCAGCTGGTGGGTGGTCCACCTCGGAATCCGCCCGGTCAAGAAGATGACCGACACTGCCATCCGCATCGCCGGCGGCGACCGTTCGGTGCGCGTCCCGGAGTCGGCCCCCGGTACGGAATCCGGCGAGTTGGCGGTCGCCCTCAACACGATGCTCGGCCACCTCGAGCGCGCCCTCGACGAACGCGTCGCGTCCGAGGCGCGGCTGCGTCGCTTCGTCGCCGACGCCTCGCACGAGCTACGCACGCCGGTCACGACGATCCGCGGATACGCCGAGCTGTACCGCCACGGCGGGCTCACCGATCCGGCAGCGCTCGACGATGCGATGCGCCGCACCGAACAGGAAGCTGCCCGGATCGGCCGTCTCGTCGAGGACATGTTGACACTCGCGAGGCTCGACGAACAGCGCCCGCTGGCGGTCCATCCGGTCGACCTTACGGCGCTCGCCCGTGACGCCGCCGCCGACGCCCGGGCGACGTCGCCGACGCGGCCGATCACCGTCGAGGTGACGGCTGAGCCGATCGTGATCGACGGCGACGAGGATCGGCTCCGGCAGGTGATCGCCAACCTGGTCGGCAATGCCCTCGTGCACACGGATCCCGACGTGGCTGTCACGATTCGCGTCAACCACGACGAGACGTCGGCGACGATCTCGGTGGATGACCGCGGTCAGGGCATGACGACCGAGGTCGCCCAGCGGGTGACCGAACGGTTCTTTCGTGCCGATCCATCCCGGTCTCGCCACCGTGGTGGCACCGGGCTGGGGTTGTCGATCGTCGACGCCACCGTGTCGGCGCACGGCGGTGCCGTCGACATCGAGAGCGAGCCGGGCAAGGGAACGACGGTGAGCCTGACCGTGCCGTTGTCAACGGCGCAATCGAGCCGCTAGCGCTCGAGACGTGCGCGGTAGGCCGGGGTGGCGGGAGCCTCAATCGAGGTGTGCGGGGAGCCCGAACAGGGGGAACATGCGGGCCACGTCGAGGTAGAACGTGAACTCGGCGATCCCTTCAGGTTCGAGGCGTAGGACCTGCAGCGACCACGGCGCATGACCTCCTGCTGGATCACGCTTGAACTGACCGAACGCCACCGAGCCGTTGGCCTCGGTGGCGACGAGGCGCGATCCGCGGCAACCGGCACCGACGCCCTGCCACCAGTCGAGGATCTCGTCGCGCCCGCTCAACCACATCGCCCACGGTGGCATCGACTGGGTCGCGTCCTCGGCGATGAGGGTCGTCAGCGCCTCGATGTCGTAGCGCTCGAAGGCGTCCACGTACTTGGCGAGCAACTCGCGCTGGGTGTCGTCGCTCAGCTCGTCCGGCCGGCCTCCGGCCGACTGCCTGGCGGCCATGGTGGCGTGGGCCCGTTGCAACGCGCTGTTGACCCCGGCGACCGTCGTATCGAGCAGCTCGGCGACCTCGCTGGCCTGCCACTTCAGGACGTCGCGCAGGATCAGCACGGCGCGCTGTTGGGGCGGCAGGTGCTGGAGGGCAGCGACGAAGGCGAGACGGATCGACTCACGTTCCGTGGCGGCGTCCGCCGGGTCGCTGGGATGCGTCGAGACGATGTTGCCGGGAGCCGGCTCGACGAAAGCGGTCTCGGGCAGCGGCGATCCGACGAGCCCATCGGCGGCCCGCGACGCACCCGTCATCTCCATCGGCAGGGCGCGGCGCTGCCGACTGCGCAGCGTGTCGAAGCACACGTTGCTGGCAATGCGATAGAGCCACGTGCGCACCTCGGACCGACCCTCGAAGCGGTCGTACGCACGCCAGGCCCGAGTGAGGGTCTCCTGCACGGCATCCTCGGCGTCGAACGCCGAACCCAACATCCGGTAGCAGAATCCTGTGAGCTCGGCACGATGCGCCGGTGTGAGCACGTCGTCGATCGCAGGCCGCGACGACATTTGCGTGGTCCCCATTGCTCGGAATCTACCGATGTTGTTTCCGGGCAGGGACGTGACTCTCAACACGTGGACGGGCAGACTGAGTGGCGCCCCATGGGTGGGCACGAGCACGCCTCCGTTCGCGCCGGCGAGCGGCACAAGGGCCCGTTGCTCGCCGCATTCGTGCTGCTCGCCGTGTTCATGGTCGTCGAGATCGTCGCCGGACTAGTGACGAACTCGCTCGCCCTGCTCTCCGACGCCGGACACATGGTCACGGACGTCATTGGTGTCGGCATGGCGCTGGCGGCCATCCAGCTCGCCAGTCGTGGCAGCGAGCGCCGACACCGCACGTTCGGGCTGTATCGCCTGGAGATCCTCGCCGCCTTGGCGAACGCCGTGCTGCTCGCCGGTGTCGCCGGGTATGTCCTCATCGAGGCAATCAGACGCTTCGGCGATGCGCCGGACATTGACGACAGGACGATGCTTGTGGTCGCTTCGCTGGGCCTCGTCGTCAACCTCGTCGCCTTCGCCTTCCTGCGGGCCGGCGCGAAGGAATCACTGAACGTCGAGGGCGCCTACCTGGAGGTGCTTTCCGACACCGTGGGGTCGGTCGCAGTCATCGCCGGCGCCGTCGTGATCTCGGCCACGGGCTGGTCGTGGGTGGATCCCGTCATCGCCATCGCCATCGGGCTGTGGATCCTGCCTCGGGCGTGGCGACTGGCCGGGCGCGCCCTCCGCATCGTGATGCAATCAGCGCCGCCCGGACTCGATCTCGACGCAGTCGCCGGCGAGCTGTCGGCGATCCACGGCGTAGTCGACGTGCACGATCTCCACGTCTGGACGCTGACGTCAGACATGGAGGTGGCGTCGGCGCATCTCCGCGTCGCCGACGACAGCGATTCGCATGGTGTGCTCGACGAGGCGCGGGAGCTGCTACTGACTCGCTACCGCATCGGCCACGCCACGCTGCAGATCGAGCCGATCAATCACACCGGCTGCTCCGAGGTGGCGTGGTGAATGAAGCTGGGCGATCCACGTTTGCGACCCGGAACTGTGAGCTCTCGCAGCAGGAATCGTGGCTCTCCTCACCTATCCGTGGGTCCGGCCGCTCGCTGCGCCATGGTTGTGTTGCTCCAGAAGGGCAGGGCGGGGCAGGTGTCGTGCCGTCGCTCACCGGTCGACGACGAGATGAGAGTTGTGCGTCCTATCAGCGCGGAACTCTCATCGCGCTGGTGGCGTCGGCGGCATCGGAGTGTTTCCGGCGCACCGTGTGTGCAGCTGACACTCCGATGGCCAGCACGACGATCCTCGCAACCGTCGCGACGGCCGGTTCGTGCTGCTTCCGGAGCTCAACGACTCCGACGCAGCACGCGATTGAACCCACGGATGAGTGAGGAGAGCCAGGAATGTGCTGCCAGCGCTCACACTTCGCGGCCGTCGCCCGGCTGCGTCCGCGAGCACTCCGCTTCAGCGGCTTCCAGCGCTTCCTCCTCGACGAGGATGCCCTGGCGTTCGTAACGGTGCCGCGAACGACTGAAGCGGACAACCACGGCGGAGAGCCTGCTCGCCCGCTTGGCCCGCCTCGTCAGGGCGGCGTCGCCGGCGGGAAGAAATACAAGGTGATCGAGGTCGGCGCACTCCATGCAGACCGGGCCGGGCTCCTCCATGATCAGGAGATCCCCAGTGCCCGAACAAATCGCGCATGCCCAGTCCTTCAGTGGCGAGACGACTACCAGTTCTGGCGGCCGGCTCTGCTTCTCCGCCAGCCGCACCTTCCTGACCTCGGACAGCTCGGGTGCGACCCAATGCGTCCGGAACGCGAGCTCGACGTCGCGGTCACCTTCAGTCGTGAAGCGCAGTGCGCGGCGAACACGTGTCCTCGCGACGTAGTCGATGACAGTGGGCTGAAGGCCGCGCTCGCCAGCCCACTGCCGGAGGATGGCGATGGCCGCGGCGATCCTGTGGCCGTCGACCTGAACCGCCGACTCCAAGTCGGCAAGGCGCCCCTGACGCCACAGATCGACCGAGCCGGGCGGCAGCCAACCGATTCCGACAAGCACGTCAATAACACTGACGACGTCATCCTGCGCCAACGCCTTCTCGGCGGTTCGCACGACTCGCTCTTCGAGCCTTCCCATCCCGACCCACCATCATCGCCGACCCGACTGCCAGCGCGTCAAGCGCGAAGGGAGCTCAGACCCCGACGGCGAGCACGGCGGTGTAGCCGGCTTCGTTGTCGCCCGACATGATCGCCATCTGCAATGCGGCGCTGTCCTCACCGAACACCATGTCCGACTCCAATGAGAGGTCATCGAGGTTGTCGGTGCTCGACGGGTAGCGGTCGTCGGCGTAGACGGTCTCCGACACGCCCTCGGGGAATGCCAGCTGCGACGTCTTGATCGCGTTGCTGCCGGTGGTGGCGGCCTCGAGACTCTCGTACACCTCGAAGTGGATGTGCGGCCAGCGGCCCGAGTAGCAGCCCGGGTAGATGGTCGTGAACGTCGCGTTGCCGTCGGCGTCGACCTCCTGCACGCCGCGCAGGTAGTTCTCCTCGGTGACCCCGTCTGAGTAGAGGGAGTAGTTGCCCTCGGCGTCGCAGTGCCAGAGGTACACGGCGGCACCGGTGAGCGGGTTGCCGCCGTTGGCCACGTCCTGGACGTTGAGGACCACCTGCAGGGGGATGCCGTCGGCGACGCCGCTCGCCGAACCGAAGCTCGACGTGATGTCGCTGCGGACAACACCCTCCTCGGTCAGCACGTTGACCCCGTTGGTGCCGTCGCCGGGGAACGGACCACCGGTCTCGTCGGGGATCTCGGCGGTGGCCGTGGGCATGGTGGAGTCCGAGCCGCTGGCGGCAAAGGCTCCGCGACCGGCGAGGCTGATCACGCCAAGGCCGAGTCCGGCTCCGCCGAGCATGCGCAGGGCACGACGGCGGTCGAGTGTCGCTTCGTCGTGAGGGTCGGGCTGAGTGTTCTGCATGACCACATCCAACCCGATCAGCCTCGGTGCTGGCTGCGGGTCAGCTGTGAGCTGGCTGTGATCCGGGACTTCTTACGGCGCCCAGGTGCTGCCCCCGGGGCGCGGCCGACTGGCTGCGCTCGTCGGCCCTGTTCCTGAGAAAGATCAGCGGCAGGACGAAGGCGGCGAGCAGGCCTCCCAGCCAGACGATGACGGTTGCCGCGACCCAGGTCCAGAACCCCTCGATGCTGAACCCGTCGAAGATCAGGTCGGTGATGATCAACCCGAGCAGCGTCGTGACCAGGGCGATGCCCCCCATCAAGGCAGGGGCATTCCGGAGGGCCATCTTCATGATCAGCGGCCCGAGGATCACCTCGACGAGCGTGAAGAACGCAACGGCGACGATGAACGACTGCCACTCGACGCTCAGGTCGTCGAGCACGAGGTCGGCGATGAGCAGACCGACGGCATTGGCGCCGAGCGCCAATGCGGCGGAGATCAACATCCGGATCATCGGGGGCTCCGGCGATAACGGTTCGAGCTCATGGACGAACAGTACGCCTGCAGGACACCACGGGCGTGTGATACCGGTCGAGGGCGGCGTCAGTTGACGGCGACCGTGTGCACGGGTGGGAGGCCGTCGGCAGCCAGCTCCCACGACGCGCCGGCGTCGGATGACCGATAGACGCGCCCGTCGTCAGTGCCGAGGACGACCTCGTCGCCCGCGGCGGCGAGTTGGAACGTGTTGAGATTGAAGGGGAACCACTCCGGCAGTCCGGTGTGGGCCTTGGCGAACGGCCCGTCGCCGCGCAGTGGGCGGCGATAGACCGCGCCCTGGCGCGTTCTCGGACCGGTCGACGCCGTGACCAGCGCGGTGTCGCCGGCGATGGCGACCGCGCGGCAGTAGCTGGCGTGCAGTCCGTCGGCAGTCCAGTCCCACGTGGCACCGCCGTCGAGGCTGCGACCGAACCCGATCGCCGCTGCGGCTGCGGCGACGCCCTGATCGACGTCCGCCACCACCTGGTGGGTGTCGGCGTCGACACCAACGACCTCCTCCCAGCCATCATCAGCGGTCTGCAGCCAGACGCCGCCGACGTGGACGTTGACCAGCACCCCGGCAGCGCCCGCAGCCAGCGAACGCGTGTCCGGTGGCTCGCCCCATGGCGTGTACCACTCGTCTCGGGTCGAGATCCGGTCGAAGGACTCGACCGGGGCGAGCTCGGCTGAGGATGCAGGGCCGGAGAGCAGTCGCGCTCTGGCCGTGCCGACGTACAGTCGCTCGCCCGTGTCCAGCAGGCACCAGGCCGAGGGGCCCTCGAGCTTGGCCTCCGCACCCGATGCCAACGAGGCGAGCGTGCGCTCGCCGATCAGCACCCACTGCCCGGAGATGCCGGTGATCGGCTCCCCGGCGAAACTGTTCGCACGGCTGCCGTCGAGCGACAGCAAGCCTCGTTCAGTCCCCAGCAGAACGGTCATTGAACCATTGTGCCTCGACGGTTTCGTCGCCAGTCGTCGTGGTGTCCGATGACACGCTCGTCCGCACGGCTCCCGAAGCCCTGGGTGGGTGGAGCTGAGGGGAATTGAACCCCTGGCCTTCTGGATGCCATCCAGACGCTCTGCCAACTGAGCTACAGCCCCGCGTGTAAGGGGCTAACGATAGCGGCGCGGCAACAAATCCAGGGCCCGGCGTTGGTTCCGAGGAGGCCTCGCGGTGCCCAACCGGGCTGTGACAGGGGCCCTCTACCCTCGAGCCATGGGCGTGATGACGACACCGAGCGGCATCGGAGCGCGCGCCGAGGCCGCTGTGACGTCGGCGCTCATTCGGGCCGGGTGCGCCGTGTTTCTTCCAGTCTTCTCAAACCACGATCGAGTTGATCTCATTTACGTGGATGCCAATGCCGACCGCATGATTCGGTTGCAATGCAAGACCGCTCGACGGATCCGCGACGTGCTGTACTTCCGCACGTGCAGCAACACGGCGAATGCTCCACGCGACTACGCCGGCCAGATCGACGAATTCGGCGTCTACTCGCCCGACACCGGATTGGTCTATTTGGTGCCCGCAGTGGATCTTCCGACTCGGGCCTGCAGCTTGCGTCTCTCAGCTACTCGAAACGGCCAGGCCGCCGGCGTCCGCTGGGCGAACCACTACGAACTCGGGCCGCCCTAGTCAGCCCGCCCTACGCCGGCGGATCTCGGCGGTGATCGCCGGGACCACCTCGTGGAGGTCGCCGATCACGGCGTAGTCGGCCTTGGTGACGAGGTTGGCGTTGGGGTCGGTGTTGATCGCCAGGATGCGCTTCGACGACATCGCCCCGACCCAGTGCTGGATCGCCCCCGAGATGCCGCAGGCGATGTAGATCTCCGGGGCGATGCGCGTACCGGTCTGGCCGACCTGGTCGGTGTGGTTGCGCCAGCCGTTGTTGGTCACCACCCGCGAGCAGCCGACGACGCCTCCGAGCAGGCCGGCGAGCTCCTCCAACTCGGCGAAGCCTTCCGCCGATCCGACGCCTCGTCCGCCACCGACGACGACTCGCGCCGTCGCCAGCGTCACGCCTGCGGCACGTTCGACTCGCTCGATCACCGCACATCGCGGCAACCTCCGGATCGAGCGTGGCGTCGAAGGGCCGCGTCGCCGCCGCGGCTGGTGACTCAGCTGGTGACGCGACGATGGCGTGATGGGCGATGGTGAGCAGGCGCACTCCAGCATCCACCTCAGCAGTCTCGATCAGCGATCCACCCCAGCGCACCCGGCGGACGCGCAGCGGCGAGGTCGACTCCACCGCCAGGCAGTTGGCCAGCATCGGCACGTCGAGCACGGCTGCTGCATGCGCCAGCACCTCGTTGCCGACGTCCGTCCCAGTCGGCCACTGTGAAGTCCGGTGCCACGAACCGAACCGCACCGGCGAGCACGTCACCCCACGCCTCGGGGTTGTAGTCGGCGAGCAACTCGTGGTGGGCCTGGTGCACTTCGACTGCGCCGTACTCGCCGAGTTGCGGAGCGAGGCCGTCGGCGACGGCACCGATGGTCACGGCGACGACGTCACCCAGCGAGCGGGCGAACGTCAGCGCCTCCAACGCTGCCGGAGCGATCGTCCCCCGGTCGTGCTCAACCAGGACCAGAACGCGGGTCACAGCAGTACTCCGATGTCCACGAGGAGGTCGACCACCGAACCAGCCGCGCCGGGCCCCTGCCCGAGGACGACGGTGTGGCTGGCCTGCTCAGGCGGCGACTGCAACGAGACGAGCCGCTGGGCACCCGCCGTAGCCGTCGGCTCGATCGTCGTGAGGGCAACCTTCTTCGACGCCAGGCGGCCCTTCATCGTCGGGTAGCGCGGCAGGTTGATGCCCTCCTTGACACCGACGACCGCGGGCAACGGCAGGGCGAACACGACCCGGCCGGCGTCGGTCTCGCGCTCGACGCGAACGCTTCCGTCGGCGAGCGCCAGACCCTTGGCGCCGTTGACGACCGGCCGGCCAAGCGCCCTGGCGACGCGGATGCCGACCTGGAACCCGCCCGAGTCGGCCGACTCGTTGCCGAAGAGGATGAGATCGAACGGCTCGGCGCCTTCCAACTGGCCGATTGCGTCGACGATCGCCCGGGCGGTTCGTTGCGGATCCCAGTCCGAACCGTCGGTCGTCACGAGCACCGCCTCATCGACGCCGACGCTCACGGCGTAGCGCAGCTGCTCCTCGGCCTCAGGCGGGCCGACCGTCAGCACGGTCGAGCGACCGCCGTGCTGCTCGACGAGCTGGACAGCGGCCTCGACGGCGCACTCCTCGTGCGGGCTGGTGGTGAACCCGAGGAACGACGTGTCGACAGCGAGCCCATCGGCCGTGACGTTGATCCGCGTGCCCGGCGCCGGCACGCGCTTGACGCAGACGAGAATGTTCGCACGACCTCAGCTCTTCATGCGCGTGTCGTCGGGGTCGAACAGCGGCTTGCTGCCGACCCGCGACACGACGACCGGGAACAGCTCGTTCATGTACATCACGCGCAGCTCGGTCCCCTCGACGGCGTAGCGCGGCGGTAGGTAGGCCATCAGCAAGAAGGCGTCGAGGGAGGGCGCCGCCCCCGCAGTGGTCACGCGCGACACCCTGCCCTTGGCGTCGACGATCCGCTCGCCGTCGAGCGTCAGGATCGGCTCGTTGCCGCCGACCGGATAGCGCGGGATGCCGGCCGCTGAGGTGTGGTCGAGCATCGTCAGCGTGCACAGCGTCGCTGCCGGGCCGTTCGTCTCGGCATGGGTACGAGCGGCGAGGTAGGCCTCCTTGCCGATGAAGTCGGCCGCCTTCACCTTCGGTCGGGCGAGACCGGCCTCGACCGGGTCGTACTCGCTCTCCAGCTCGGCGCCCATCAGCCGGTAGCCCTTCTCGATCCGCCCGGTGACGGCGTAGACCCCGATGCCGACCGGGACGATGCCGAACGCCTCGCCCGCCGCGGCGATCGTGTCCCACAGCCGCAACCCGTGCTCCATGCGCGTATAGATCTCCCAGCCGTTCTCACCGACGTAGGAGATGCGGAACAGCGTGCAGGGGATGCCGTCGATCAGCAGGTCACGCACCGAGCCGTACGGGAAGGCGCCCTGCGTGACGTCGACAGCGGCGACGCCGTGCCGACGTTCAGGGGTGACCACGCTGGCCAGCACGGTCGGGGCACTCGGGACCCCAGAGCCCGAGCGTGCACAAGCGACTGCGAGCGGTCGGTGAACGTCACCGATCCGTCCGCCGGCAGGTGCTTGCGGAACCAGTACTGGTCGCGGCCACCGTCGAACGCCCCGGTGATGACCCGGAAGTGCTCCTCGCCGAGACGCTGGATCGTCAGGTCGCCGCGGAAGCCGCCAGCCGGGGTGAGCAGTGGCGTGTACACCGATTTGCCCACGGCGACGTCGACGTTGTTGACGACGATGTACTGCAGTGCGGCGACGGCGCCAGGTCCCTCGATGTCGAACTCGTTGAACGCCGTGAGGTCGACCATCCCGACGCTGTCGCGCATCGCCAGGTGCTCGGCATTGGTGATCGGCGACCACCAGCGGGCGTCCCACTCATGTGGCCGCGGCGTGTTGGCCGCCGGGAACCTGTCGAACAACGCGGCGTTGCTCTCGTACCACTGCGGACGCTCCCAGCCGCGGGCGTCGAAGAAGACGGCGCCGAGGGCCTCCTCGCGTGGGTAGAAGGGGCTGCGCCGCATGCCCCGCTCGCTCCCCCACTGCTCGCGCGGGTGGACGATGCCGTACGTCTTGTTGTAGTGCTCGGCGCAGCGTGCGTGGATGTGGTGCTCGGTGCGCTCGTGCGGGTAGAAGCGGCTGATGTCGCTGGAGTGCGGGTCGCACAGGTGCGGGTAGCCGTAGGTCATCCACTCGGCGACCAACTGGGCGATGCCGGGGCCTTCCTTGATCCACACCGCCGCGGCGCTCCACAGGTTGGCGACCTCGACCGTCTCGCCGAGCACCGGCATGGCGTCGGGGGTCAACGACAGCAGCCCGTTGATCGCGTAGCGGATCTCGGCGGTCTCGAGGATCTCGCCCATCAGCTCGAGGGCGCCCTCCAACTGGGGGTCGAAGTCGTCGGCGGTGAACGGCAGCTCGGTCGGGCTGAGCGCCGACTCCTCGTTGGAGGGGATGTCGTCGGGGTGGTGGAAGATCGGCCGGTGGGCGTACGAGCCGACCTCCATCGACCCGGCGGACTGCCGCTCGTAGCAGAACGTGTCCATGTCGCGGACGATCGGGTAGGCGACCTCCTTGCCGCTCTCCTGGAGGACCTCGATCGGGCCGACGTCGGCCATCTGGTGGACCGCCGGGGTCAGCGGGATCGTCGCCCCGGCCATCGCCGCGATACGTGGGCTCCATACACCGCAGGCGATGGCCACGTGCTCGCACTCGATGCGCCCCTTGTCGGTGACGACGGCGCGCACGGTGGGGCGGCCGCCGGCTGACGGTTCGACCTCGATGTCGAGGACCTCGGTCGTGGCGAAGACCTGGAGGGCGCCCTTGGCGACGGCCTCCTCACGCATCAGCGTGCCGCTGGCCAGCGAGTCGACGACCGACACGCTCGGCGTGTAGAAGCCGCCGAGGATCACGCTGTCGTCGACGAATGGCACGAGCTCCTTGACCTCAGCCGGGCGTCAGCAGCCGGGCGTCGATGCCCCACGCCTTGGCCGACGTCATCCGCCGGTTGAACTCCTCCATCCGTTCCGGCAGTGCGGGCCACCTCGATCCCGCCACACGTCGAGTTCATGTCCATCGCCACGTACTGGCGCTGGCTCTCCAGCGTCAGCAGCGCCATCTCCTTGTTGTGGTCCGTCGGGAAGATGAAGTTGGAGGCGTGGCCGGTCGAGCCACCGGGGTTCGGCAACGGGCCCTTGTCGAGCTGCACGATGTCGGTCCAGCCGAGGCGGGCGAGGTGACCGACGAGGCAGTTGCCGACGATCCCGGCGCCGATGACCACGCATTTCGCCTGCGCCGGCAGCGCCTGGCTCGCCTCTGACACCTCGACCTCCCCGCGATGTGCGTTCATTGGTTGATCCCCGGACGCTAGCGACATCACAGCAACCAGAGAATGGGATCGATCGCTACTGCGTCGGGGGCGGGGGTTGCAGGCGCTCGGCGAGGCCCTGGGTGAGGCGGTCGAGGACCATCGCCATCAGGGTGAGCGCCAGGGCGACCTCGACGCCGCGGCCGATCTCGACGCGGGTGAACGTGTCGACGATGAGGTAGCCGAGCGCCCCGCCGCCGGTGAGCCCGGCGATGATCACCATCGCCACGACCATCAGGATCACCTGGTTGACGGCGATCATGATCGCCGGCAGGGCGAGCGGGACGCGCACTCCCCAGAGCAGCTGGCGGCGTGACGCCCCGAACGTCGTCGCCGCCTCGACGGTCGTCTCCGGCACGGATTGGACACCGAGGGCGGTGACGCGGATTCCCGGCGGGACGGCGTAGATCACCGAGGCGATGATGCCCCCGGGGACGATGCCGACGTCGAAGATCGTCACGAACGGGATGGCGTAGACCAACGGTGGGATCGTCTGGAAGGCGTCGAGCACCGGGCTGATCGCCTGGCCGAATCGCGGCCGCAGCCCGGCGAGCAGGCCGACCGGCACGGCGATGATCATCGCCAGGACCACCGCCATGCACACCATCACGAGCGTCACCAGGGCGGCTTCCCACAAGCCGACGAGCCCGATGGCCGTGACCGCCAACCCGCAGAACAACCCCAGCCGCCAACCGCGGACGGCGTATCCGGCCAGCGCCGCGCCGACGATGAGCACCGGCCAGGCGACGGACTGCTCGAGCCACGACGAGATGCGCACGTGGACGTCGCGGACGAGGAACTCGTTGACCCACTTCGTCTGCTCGCGCCAGTTGTCACGTACCCACGCCACCGCGTCGTTGACCCAGTCGGCCCAGGTGACACCCCAATCCGCCGGGAACTCCGTCCACCCCGCCTGCCGGCCGACGACGATCAACGCCACGTCACCGCGGCGGCGGCGACGAGCCACGGTGTGTGTCGACGGGTCCCCCACTCCGCCGCCTTCCGCCGTTCGATGAACGAACGGCTGACGCGGTCGAGCATCACGGCGACGGCAACGATCGCCAATCCGACGACGAGGCCCGCGCCCCGGCGAACGCAACCGCAAGCGTCTCCAACGCCTCCTGGCCGAGCCCACCGGCGCCGACGAGGGCGGCGATGACGATGATCCCGAGGGCCATGTTGATCGTCTGGTTGACACCGGTCAGGATCGACGGCACCGCCTGTGGCAGCTGGACCTTGAACAGCAGCTGACGCCGGGTCGACCCGAACACGTGCCCGGCCTCGACCGTCTCGACCGGCACCTGGCGAATTCCCAGCGCGGTCAAGCGGACCACCGGCGCCATCGCGTACACCACCGTGGCGACCGCCGCAGGTACCGGGCCGATCCCGAAGAAGAGCACGGCCGGAACCAGGAACGCCGTCGACGGCACGGTCTGCATGGCGTCGAGCACCGGGCGCAGGAAGGCGTAGAAGCGGCGGTTCACGCCGGCGGCGACCCCGAGCGGCACACCGATCAGCACGGAGATGGCGACGGCGACGAGCATCAGCGCCAGCGTCTCCATCGTCGGCTGCCACAGGCCGAACATGCCCGGCAGAGCGATCGCCACCGCCACGGCAGCAGCGGTGAACCAGTGCCCCGTACGCCCGATCAGGGCGAGCGACGACGAGCGGAAGGGCGAACCACGGCAACGCCTGCAGTTGCTCGGCGAGCGTCTCCAGCGACCAGTCGACGACATCGCTGATCGGCTGGAAGAAGTACTGGAACAGGGGATGGCGTGCGCTGGTTGTCGCGGACCCAGGCGTGGAAGTCGTCGATCGGATCGGCGAGGTTGATGTTCCAGTTGTCCGGGAAGCGGCCCGACGCCGCGCAGCGCCACGGCGACAACGACGAAGCCGACCACCACGCCGAGCGGCAGGAGACGCGTGAGGTCCCGTCGGTGCCCGATCGAGGGAGTGACGGCCGTCGTCGTCACGGCAACACGACGTTCAGGTCCGTTCCCGCGACAGCAGGGCGGCGACGTCGGCGGCGCCGACGCTGCCGACGAGTTCACCGTCGTCGTCGTGGACGGCGATCGGCGACGGGATCGGCGAGCAACATCGGGATCAGGTCGGCGATCTTCGCCGAGGCGTCGGTGCGACGGTCGCACTCGCGCACCGCCGCCCATCACCCGCCGCGCCGTGAGCACCTCGGCCTGTGGCACGTGGGTGGTGAACTCGCGCACGTAGCTCGTCGCCGGGTCGGCGACGACCTCCTCCGGCGTGCCGACCTGGTCGAGCACGCCGTCTTTCATGATGGCGATGCGATCGCCGAGCCGCAGCGCCTCGTCGAAGTCGTGGGTGATGAACACCATCGTCCGCGGCCGCCGCAGCTGCATCGCGCACAGCTCGTCCTGCATGTCCCGGCGGATCAGCGGATCGAGGGCGGAGAACGGCTCGTCGAAGAGCAGCACCTGCGGATCGAGCACCAGCGCCCGGGCGAGGCCGACGCGCTGCTGCATCCCGCCGGACAACTGCTGCGGATAGTGGTTGGCCCACGGGCCCGAGCCCGACGGTCTCCAGTACCGCCGCGGCCTGCTGGCGGCGCGCCGCCTTCGGGACGCGCTGCACCTCGAGCCCGTAGGCGACGTTGTCGATGACGCGCCGGTGCGGGAACAGCCCGAAGTGCTGGAAGACCATCGACAGCTTGGTGCGGCGCAGAGCACGCAGGGCGGCGTCGTCCATCGCCGTGACGTCGTCGCCGTCGATCCGCACCGTTCCCGACGTCGGCTCGATCAGCCGCGAGAGGCAGCGGATCAAGGTCGACTTGCCGCTCCCCGACAGGCCCATCACGACGAACGTCTCGCCCCGCTCGACGTCGAACGACATCGTCCCGTACGGCCACGGTCTGGCCCGGTCACGGCCTGGATCTCCTGGCGCGACGCACCCGCCGTGGCCATCTCGATCGCCCGCCGATGGTCGCCGTTGCCGAACACCTTCCACAGATCGGCGACCTCGACCACCGTGTCGCGCGGCATGGGCGAACAGTACCGGTCGAGGCGACCGTCGAACCCGCTCAGGCCAGCACGGGAACCTCGGCCATCGCCGCGGCAATCGCCGCATCTGGCAACTCGTAGTCGACCATCTGTCCGGACAGGTACGTCTCGTAGGCGGCCAGGTCGAGGTGACCGTGACCGCACAGCGCAGTCAGGATCACTTTCGACTCGCCTGCTTCCTTGCAGGACAACGCCTCGCGGATCGCGGCGGCGAGAGCGTGCGTCGGTTCCGGGGCCGGGACGATTCCTTCGGCCCGAGCGAAGGTGAGGGCCGCGGAGAAGCACTCACGCTGCGGGATCGCCACCGCCTCGACGAGTCCCTCCTCGTAGACGTGGGACACCAGCGGGGACATCCCGTGATAGCGCAGGCCACCTGCGTGGATCGGCTCCGGGATGAACCCATGACCGAGCGTGTGCATCTTCAACAGCGGCGTCATCCCGGCCGTGTCGCCGAAGTCGTAGCGGTACTCGCCCTTGGTGAGGCTCGGGCAGGCAGCCGGCTCGACACAGCGGATCGTCGGATCCATCCGCCCGGCGAGCTTCTCGCGCAGGAAGGGAATGCCAGGCCGCCGAAGTTGGACCCTCCACCGGTGCAGCCGACGAGCAGATCTGGGGTCTCGCCGACCCTTGCCAGCTGCAGCAGCGCTTCCTCGCCGATGATCGTCTGGTGCATGAGTACGTGGTTCAGCACGCTGCCGAGGGCGTAGCGCGCTTCCGGATCGGCGGCGGCGACTGCGACCGCCTCGGAGATGGCGATCCCGAGGCTGCCCGGGTGGTCGGGGTCTTTGGCGAGCACGGAGCGCCCGTACTCAGTGACCTCTGACGGGCTGGAGTGCAGGGTCGCTCCCCAGATCTCCATCATCGTCTTGCGGTACGGCTTGGTGCGATACGACGCAGCGACCTGCCAGATCTCGCACTCGATGCCGTACTGCGCCGTGGCGAAGGCGAGGGCGCTGCCCCACTGACCGGCTCCGGTCTCGGTGGTCAGCCGGCGGATGCCTTCTTGGTGGTTGTAGTAGGCCTGCGGCACCGACGTGTTCGGCTTGTGCGAGCCCGCCGGGCTGACCCCCTCGTACTTGTAGAAGATCCTTGCGGGCGTGTCGAGCGCTCGTTCCAGGCGCCGAGCTCGGAACAGCGGACTCGGCCTCCAGAGTCGATAGACGTCGATGACACCACCGGGGATGTCGACATGGCGGTCGGTCGTCACCTCCTGCTCGATCAGCGCCAGCGGGAACAGCGGGGCGAGGTCGTCGGGTCCGACCGGCTCGTGGGTTCCTGGGTGCAGTGGCGGAGGCGGTGGTGAGGACAGGTCGGCGATGACGTTGTACCACTGCGTCGGCATCTCCGACTCGTCGAGGAGGACCTTCGTGTACGTATCGCCTGGCGCACTCATGAGACGACGGTAGACGACCGCGGCGACTGTTCCGCGTCGCGGGCGCAGTCCGCGCTGTGGAACACTGGACGGCTGGGTGGCGGCCCACCGGTGGGCTGCCGTGGGGAGGAGCGTGATGGAACGCAGAAGGTTCCTGCAGATGATGACGGCGGCCGCGGTCGGAGGCGCCGTCGGCACCATGCCGGCATGGGCGGGTGCTGTCGGTGCCGGCAGACATGCGCCCGCCAGGCGAGTCGGGCGCCGGCCACGCAGCGGCGATCTGCAGGGCATCGTGCTCGTGCAGAACCCGTGGACCGCCTCGGCGTTGAACGCCGAGGTCGCCAAGATCCTGATCGAGGAGAATCTCGGCAACGCCGTCGAGATCACGGCCATCGACGAGAACACGATGTTCGCCGGGCTGGCCGCCGGCGACCTCGACGCCTGCCTCGAGCTCTGGCCTTCGGGCATCACCGCCGACGAGCAGGCCTATCTCGACGAGGGCAGTGTCGTTGAGATCGGGCCGCTCGGCGCGATCGGGCAGATCGGCTGGTACGTGCCGCGCTACGTCCAGGAGCAGTTCCCGGAGACGGCTACGTGGGAGGGTTTCCTCGATCCGGAGATTGCCAGCCAGTTCGCCAGCGCCGAGACGGGCGACCTCGGGCGCTTCCTCGGCACCGACCCGTCGCTACTCGCAGTACGACGAGGCGATCATCGAGAACCTCGGGCTGCCCCTGCAGGTCGTCTTCTCCGGGTCGGAAGCCGCAACCGTGGCGGCTCTCGATTCGGCGGTGGCCGCCGAGCAACCGATCCTGATGTACTGGTGGGTCCCGACGGCGGCAGCAGCGAAGTACGACCTCGTTCCCGTCGAGCTGCCCGAGTACACCGACGAGTGCTACGCCGATCCGGCCCAGATCGCCTGTGCCTATCCGGAGGACGTCCTCGTCAAGATCGCCTCGGCGCAGCTCGCCGACAAGGACCCGGCGGTGAGCAACTTCCTCGCCTGGTTCACGCTGACGAACGAGGACCAGTCGTCGATGTTGCCGGCCGTCGAGATCGATGGCGAGCCCGCCGCGGAGATCGCCGCCCAGTGGGTCGCCGACAACGAGGACACGTGGACGCCGTGGCTGTCGGGCGACCCGCCGCCGTCGCTGCCGGCATCGTCGACACCAGCGGCCGCTCCGGCGACGACTGGAGGCTGAGCCACCCGCCAGGTCTGCGGGCATCCACATGGGCAACGTGCAATCCGTCGAGCGCGCCATCGCCATCCTGCGTTGCCTCGCCGGCACCGAAGCAGGGGTGTCGCACATCGCCGACGTCACGGGTCTGCCGAAGAGCACGGTGTCGCGGCTGCTGTCGACGTTGCACGACCTCGGCGCCGTCACGCCGACAGCCGACGGGTACCGGATCGGACCGCTGATCGCCGAGCTCGCCGCCGGCACCGGGCTCAACGGAAGCCTCGTCGCCCTCGCTCGCCCGTACCTTGCCGGCCTCGTCGACGCGTTCGGCGAGAACGCCGGGGTGTCCGTGCTCGACGAGGGCGACGTGTTGTACCTCGATCAGCTCAGCGCTGACGCCGACGTCCAGCTACGCGACTGGACGGGCGAGCGAGTTCCCCCGCACTGCGTCCCGTCAGGCCTCGTGCTCCTCGCCCACGCCAGCGCCACCGACCAGCGGCGTGTGCTCGGCGGGCCGCTCCCCCGGCTCACCAGCAAGACGATGGTTGCCCCCGCCAGGCTGCGACGGCGTCTGGCCGCGGTTGCGCGGCAAGACAGCGAATGGGTGTACGGCGAGTTCGCCGAAGACATCAACTCGGTAGCCGCCCCGGTCTACGACGCCGACGCCCACGCTGTCGCCGCCCTCCATGTTCACGGCCCGTCGTATCGCTTCCCCGGCGACCGCGACCCGGACCGCATCGCCGCCGGAGTCGTCGCCGCCGCCAAGCAGATGAGCGCCCGTCTCCGCCGATGAGGTCGAAGCGACGGACGAGCCCGCTGAGTTACGACTTCGTCATCGTCGGCGGCGGTTCGGCGGGCTCGGTGCTCGCCAGCCGTCTGAGCGCCGATCCCGGCGACACGCGTGCTCGTGCTCGAGGCCGGACGGCCGGACTACTGGTGGGACGTGTTGATCCACATGCCGGCGGCGCTGATGCTCCCGAGCGGCAACCGCTTCTACGACTGGAAGTACGAGAGCGAGCCCGAGCCGTTCATGGGCGGTCGGCGGGTACCCCACACACGGGGCAAGGTGCTCGGCGGCTCGTCGAGCATCAACGGGATGATCTTCCAGCGCGGCAACCCCCTCGATTTCGAGCGCTGGGCAGCCGAACCCGGAATGGCCAGTTGGAGTTATGCCCACTGCCTTCCCTACTTCAAGAAGATGGAGACCTGTCTCGCCGGTGCAGACGCCTATCGCGGCGACGCCGGACCGCTCGTTCTCGAGCGTGGGTCGGCGACGAACCCTCTCTTCGAGCGCCTTCTTCGAGGCCGCTCAACAGGCCGGTTACTCGTTGACCGACGACGTCAACGGGTTCCGCCAGGAGGGCTTCGCCCGATTCGACCAGAACCTCCACCGCGGCCGGCGGCTCAGCGCCGCCCGGGCCTACCTCCATCCGGCGATGGGTCGCCCGAACCTCGACGTGGTCACACGAGCAAACGTGATGGGCATTCGCTTCCAGCAGCGACGCGCGACCGGTGTCGAGTACCGAACGTGGCGCGGCGAGCGGCGCACGGTGGCGGCCGGTGAGGTGATCCTCTGCGGAGGCGCCTTCAACTCGCCGCAGCTGCTCCAGGTGTCGGGCGTCGGGGATGGCGACCACCTCCGCGACGTCGGCGTGCCGGTTGTCCACCATCTGCCTGGCGTCGGCGCCAACCTGCAGGACCACCTCGAGGTGTACGTCCAGCACGCGGCGAGCCAGCCAGTGTCGCTCAACCCGCTGCTCGCCTGGTACCGGCGACCGTGGATCGGCCTGCAGTGGATCGTTCCGCAGGGGACCGGGAACGACGAACCACTTCGAGGCGGGCGGGTTCGTGCGCAGCAACGACGACGTCGCCTACCCGAACCTGATGTTCCACTTCCTGCCGATCGCCGTGCGCTACGACGGCTCGCGCCCCGCCGCTCCGCATGGCTACCAGGTGCACGTCGGGCCGATGAACTCCGACGTGCGCGGCTCCGTGCGCATCGTTTCGCCCGACGCCCGGGTCAAGCCGGCGCTGCGATTCAACTACCTGTCGACCCCGAACGACCGCCGCGAGTGGGTAGAGGCAATTCACGTCGCCCGCAACATCCTCGGCCAGCCGGCATTCGCCCCGTTCGACGCCGGTGAGCTGTCGCCCGGACCCGCGATCACGACCGACGAGCGAGATCCTCGACTGGGTCGCCAGGGACGCCGAGACGGCGCTCCATCCGTCGTCCACGTGCGCGATGGGAACCGGCGAGCGCTCGGTCCTCGACCCGCAGACGATGCGTGTGCACGGCGTCGACGGTGTACGAGTGGTCGACGCCTCGGCGATGCCCTACGTCACCAACGGCAACATCTACGCCCCCGTGATGATGATCGCCGAGAAGGCCGCCGACCTGATCCTCGGCAACACTCCGCTGGCCCCCGAGCACGTCGCCTTCTATCGCCACGACGCCGTACGATGATTCCACGATGCGGTTGCGTGCCGGATCGTGGAAAGCGGCCCAGTGAAGAGTGACGGTGCTCCGTGAGCGACGAACAGACCGACGAGATCGATCTCGCGCTGCTCTCGGACGAGGACCTCGTCAAGCAGATGCACGACGACCTCTACGACGGACTCGCCGACGAGATCGTCGAGGGAACGACGATCCTCCTCGATCGTGGCTGGAGCGCCGACCGCGTTCTCAACGAGTCGTTGGTCGAGGGGATGCGCATCGTCGGCATCGACTTCCGCGACGGCATCCTGTTCGTTCCCGAGGTGCTCCTCGCCGCCAATGCGATGAAGGCGGGGATGGCGATCCTCCGCCCGCTGCTCGCCGAGACCGGCGCCGAACCGATCGGCAAGGTGGTCATCGGCACCGTCAAGGGTGACATCCACGACATCGGCAAGAACCTCGTGGCGATGATGCTCGAAGGTGCCGGGTTCGAGGTCTTCGACATCGGGATCAACAGCGACGTCGACAAGTACCTCGCCGCAATCGAGGAGCACCAGCCCGACATCCTCGGCCTGTCGGCCTTGCTGACCACCACGATGCCGTACATGAAGGTCGTCGTCGACACGCTCGAGAACAAGGGGATGCGCGACGACTACATCGTGCTCGTCGGCGGCGCACCGCTCAACGAGGACTTCGGCAAGGCCGTCGGCGCCGATGCGTACTGCCGGGACGCCTCGGTCGCCGCCGAGACGGCCACGCAGTTGGTGACCGCCCGCCGCGCCCGCCTGCGCCGCCGAACCGCCCGGCCCGTCGGTGCGAGACTGCGTTCCCCGGCCACGCAGGCCGCGATGGCCGCTCCCTCCGCTAGCGCTCCGGTCGCTCGCACGGGTGAGATCGACCTACCGCCCGCTGGTAATTGCGTGTGGCGCCCTCGCTACCGAGTTGCGGGAAGTGCTTGCTCGGCAAGGGCTCGATGCGATCGACGTCCGCTACCTTCCCGCCAACCTGCACAATCGCCCGGAGCGCATCGTGCCGGCGTTGCGAGAGTTGATCGCACACGAAGGCGTCGGGCGTGACGTCTTCGTCGCCTACGCCGACTGTGGCACGGGCGGAGCTCTCGACGCCTTCCTCGCCGAGCATCCGGGAGTCGAGCGGCTCCCGGGTGCCCACTGCTACGAGTTCTTCTCCGGGAGCGAGCGCTTCGCCGCCCTCCACGACGCCGAGCCGGGCACCTTCTACCTCACCGACTTCCTGGCCAAGCACTTCGACGTGCTGGTCTGGCAGGGTCTCGGGCTCGATCGCCATCCCTGCGCTGTTGCCGACCTACTTCGGCAACTACCGCCGGCTCGTGCTGCTGTCGCAGGGCGACGATCCTGCCGTCCTCGCGGCTGCCGAGGCTGCCGCCGATCGACTCGGGCTCGAGTTCCGGCACGAACACACCGGCCTCGAGCCATTCGCTGCAGCTGTTTCTGTCGGGCTCATCACGCAAGGTTTCGTGACTTGCCCCGGGATCGCAGCGAGGTCGTCGTGATCATGTGGCGCGACATTCCTGCCCAGGTCAACGGTCAGGCGGGCCGTGAGCGTCATCAGGTGCTGCTCGACCCCAAGTTCCAGCGGGCGATCGACCGGGCCAAGCGCAAGGCCCGCATCGTCACGGCCCAGGAGGACGTCGCCCAGTGGCGGCGGGTCAGCACGCCGTGCGACGGCGACCCGGCGAAAGCGGCGCAGGAGACGGCCGAACGGCTGGACGCCGAGTACTCGGAGGAACGCCTCGGGAAGATCGCCTTCAACGGCGGCGTGGAGTGAGACACCGCATCGTCTTCACGCCGTCCGGGCTATCCGGCGAGGTGGCCGACGGAACGACCGTGCTCGCCGCCGCCCGCCAGCTCGGCGTCGATCTCGACAGCGTCTGCGGCGGCCGCGGCATCTGCGGCCGCTGTCAAGTCATGCCATCGATCGGTGCGTTCGCCAAGTGGAACATCACCACCACCGGCAGCGAGCTCGACGGGTGGTCAGCGCTCGAGCGCGAGTACCGCGGCGGCCGCCCGATCAGCGCCGGGCACCGCCTTGGATGCGCCGCGTCGATCCACGGCGACGTCGTCATCGACGTTCCGGCAGCGAGCCAGGTGCACCGCCAGGTCGTGCGCAAGGAGCTGCGCCAACTCGATCTGCCGTCGATGATCGTCGATCCGCTGTTCGCCTTGCGCTACGTCGAAGTGCCCCGAGCCGAGCTCGGCTCCGGACTGTCCGCGACGGAACTTGTGGAGGCCGCCGTCGCCGACCAGCACGGCGAGCTCGTCACCTCAGCCGCCGCGTCCGTGTTGCCGGTCATCCACGAGGCGATCGCCGGCGGCACGGCGACAGTGGCCATCCGCGGCGCCCAGATCGTCGCCGCCTGGCCGGGATTCGTCGACGAGGCCTACGGCGTCGCCGTCGACGTCGGCTCGACGACCATCGCCGGTCACCTCTGCGCCCTGTTCGGCGGCGACGTGCTCACCAGCGGCGGGCGGATGAACCCGCAGATCCGCTTCGGTGAGGACCTGATGAGCCGGGTGTCGTACGTGATGATGAACCCCGGTGGCGATCGCCAGCTGACCTCGGCCGTGCGCGAGGCGATCGACGAACTGATCGGTGGGCTGCTCGGCGACGCCGGCGTCGGGCGCGACCGGGTGCTCGACGTGGTGATCGTCGGCAACCCGATCATGCACCACCTCGTGCTCGGCATCGACCCCACCCCACTCGGCAGCGCGCCGTTCACGCTGGCGACAAGCGCGGCGGTCGAAGGCCCGGCAGGCGACCTCGAACTCGACCTGCCCTTCGCCTCGTTCTACGCCGGGCCGTGCATCGCCGGACACGTCGGAGCCGACGCCGCGGCGATGGTTCTCGCCGAAGGACCGCATCGCGGTGGCGATGTCCGGCTCGTCGTCGACATCGGCACCAACGCCGAGATCGTCCTGGGTGATCGCCACCGGCAACTCGCCGCGTCGAGCCCGACGGGGCCGGCGTTCGAAGGCGCCCAGATCAGCTGCGGGCAGCGCGCCACGGCCGGCGCCGTCGAGGGTGTGCGCATCGACCCGGAGACGCTGCGTGCCCGGGTCAAGGTGATCGGTGTCGACCCGTGGAGCGACGAGCCCGGTTTCGAGACGGCAATCGCAACCACCGGGGTCACCGGGTTGTGTGGCTCGGGGATCATCGACCTGATCGCCGAGATGTACCTCACCGGGATCATCGACGCTGACGGCACGATCGTCGGCGACAACGCCGCCAAGACCGGCGATGTCGTCGCCGACGGGCGTACGTACCGGTACGTCTTCTTCCGGCACGGTGACACGACTCTGTCCGTGACGCAGAACGACGTGCGCGCCGTGCAGCTGGCCAAGGCCGCCCTGCGCGCCGGCGTCGACCTGCTGCTCGAGCACTCCGGCAACCCGGCCGTGGCCGACATCCGGCTCGCCGGGGCGTTCGGGGCGCACATCGACCCATTGCACGCGATGGTCCTCGGGCTCGTTCCGGACTGCCCACTCGACGGCGTCCGATCGGTGGGCAACGCGGCCGGTGCCGGGGCCGTGATGGCACTGCTGTCGGGCTCGGCCCGTGAGGAGATGGAGACGGTCGTGCGTGGCATCGAGAAGATCGAGACGGCCACCGAACCGCGGTTCCAGGAGTTGTTCGTCGCGGCGATGGCCCTTCCTCACGCCTCCGCACCGACCGACCACGTCAGCGCCGTGGTCACGCTGCCACCCCGCCGACCGGCCGAGCGAAGTGGAAGGAGACGACGATGACGGACCAGCCACACGGTCGTCGATCCGGCGGGCGGGCTGGCCGCCAGGCCATGCGAGCTGCGGCCGCCATCCACGCCGACGCGTTCCTGACACGGACGATGAAGCCCGTCGAGATCGTCAGCGAGGAAGGTCTGGAGATCATCACCAACAACGCCGAGACGATTCTCGCCGAGGTTGGCATCGACGTGCGCGGCTACCCGTCCGCCGTCGAGCGGTTCGCCGACGCCGGATGCGACGTCGATGGTGAGCGGGTGCGATTTCCCCGCGGGTTGGCCCGATCGCTCGTGGCCACAGCGCCGGCGAGCTACGTGCAGCACGCCCGGAACCCCGCCCACGACGTCACGATCGGCGGTGACGCCACGGTGTTCGCGCCGAACTATGGCTCTCCGTTCGTCCACGACCTCGACGGCGGCCGCCGCTACGCCACGCTCACCGACTTCCAGAACTTCGTCAAGCTCACCTACCTGTCGGCGAACCTCCACCACTCCGGCGGCACGGTGTGCGAACCGGTCGACATCCCCGTGAGCAAGCGTCACCTCGACATGGTGTACAGCCACCTGCGCTACAGCGACAAGCCGATCATGGG
Organism: Ilumatobacteraceae bacterium; assembly: GCA_963732335.1. Taxonomy (GTDB): domain Bacteria; phylum Actinomycetota; class Acidimicrobiia; order Acidimicrobiales; family Ilumatobacteraceae; genus Desertimonas. The sequence goes on from CAVSZO010000049.1 coordinate 133,023, forward strand.
CTCGGTGACGGCCGGCGAGCGGGCTGCCGACTCGGTCGAGTTGGCGCGCATCGCGTTCGGCGGCGACCTCGTCGATCGCACGGTGATCACCAGCCTGATCAACGCCTCGTCGCCGCTCGTGTGGGACGCCACGATGCTCGCCGCCGCCGAGGTGTACGCGGCGAGCAATCAGGCGACGATCATCACTCCGTTCATCCTCGCCGGGGCGATGGCCCCGGTGACCGTCGCCGGGGTCGCTGCCCAGACTCTCGCCGAGGCGCTTGCCGGGATCGCCTTCACCCAGCTCGTCCGTCCAGGGGCACCGGCGGTGCTCGGGTCGTTCGCCAGCTCGATGTCGATGCAGACCGGGGCGCCGACGTTCGGCACCCCAGAGCCGGCCTTGGTGCTGTACACGCTCGCCGCCCTCGCCCGCCGGCTCAACCTGCCGTTCCGCAGCGGCGGCTCGCTGTGCGCTTCGAAGCTCCCTGACGCCCAGGCTGCGTACGAGAGCGCAGCGACGCTGCTGCCGACGATCATGGCTGGAGTCAACTTCGTGCTCCACGCCGCCGGATGGCTCGAGGGCGGGCTGGCGATCGGCTACGAGAAGTTCATTCTCGACGAGGACCAGCTCGGCATGATGGCGGTCTTCGTCAAAGGCGTCGACCTGTCCGCCAACGGACAGGCGCTCGACGCCATCCGCGAGAACCCGCCTGGGCAGCACTTCCTCGGCTCACCACACACGCTGGCCAACTTCGAGCACGCCTTCTACCGCAGCACGACAGCCGACAATTCGAGCTTCGAACAGTGGACCGAGGACGGCGCTCTCGATGCCGCCCAGCGGGCGAACAAGATCTGGAAGCAGCGCCTCGCCGCCTACGAGCCACCGCCGATCGACGCGGCAATTGACGAGGAACTGCAGGACTACGTCGCCCGCCGCAAGGCCGAACTCCCCGACGAGTTCGCCTGATCGGGCGGCGAAGTCGAGTTCGGATCGGGTCGACTCCGATGGTTTCCAGACGCTCGTTTGCCCTCGATGCCACACATCGGGCATGATTGTGGCATGACTCGCGTCAGGGTGAGCACGACCGTGGACAAGGATCTGCTCGACGAGGCGCGCGGTGCGCTGGCCGGTCAGCCCGACGCCGTGCTGATCGATGAGGCATTGCGATCGTTGTTGCTTCGCCATCGGGCGGCGCAGGTGGACGCCGAGTACGCGGCCTACGACGATCATCCGCTCGAGGAAGCCGATGCGTGGGGCGATCTCGCCTCGTTTCGGGCGGCGGCCGCAGCGACCTGATGGCAACACCGATGCGCGGCGAGGTGTGGTGGTGCGAACCTCCGCAGATCGGGCGACGACCGGTCGTCGTGTTGTCTCGGGACGTGGCAATCCCACGGCTGGGTCGAGCACTCGTCACGCCCTGCACGACGACCATCCGCGGTCTGAGCAGCGAAGTGCTGCTGGAACCCAACGATGATCCCGTGCCCAGGATCAGTGCCGTGAACTTGGACTCGGTCGAGAGCGTGTCGATAACTGTGTTGGTCGATCGCATCGGGCGGCTCAGCGACGCGCGGATGCGTCAGATTTGCAACGCCCTCGAGATCGCCGTCGATTGCGATGGCTGACGAACGGGCCGGGGGCGACTAGCAACCGTGACGAGCGGCGCCTCGCCGGCTCGTCCGTACCACCTTCTCACCTGGGGCGGCGTTGGCCAGCGGGCCGACGTCGGCGACGATGGTGGCGACGTCGGGTCGGCCGTCGGGCACGTGGCGATCGATCGCCGCGCCCATCGCCGCGAGGTGCTCGGGCGAGGTGCCGCAGCACCCGCCGACGATGCGGGCACCTGCGTCGACGGCAAGCGTGGCGTAACGACCCATCAGGGCGGGCGTGCCTGAGTACACGATCTCGGTACCCTCGAATCTCGGCACTCCACAGTTGCCCTTGCAGATCGTCACTGCCGTCGGATCTGTAGCCGTCATCTGCAGCAGCGACACGAGGATGTCCGGGGCTCCGACCCCGCAGTTGGCGCCATAAGCGAGTGGCGGGACCGCTAGCCCGTCGAACACGCCGCCCAGCTCGCTGGGCAGGAGACCCATCATCGTCCGCCCCGCTGTGTCAAACGAGCACGTGGCCGTGTAGGGGATCCCCACCTCGATGGCTGCCGTCGCGGCGGCACGTACTTCTTCGTTCGCCGACATCGTCTCGATCCAGGCGACATCTGCCCCGCCGGCGATCAGCCCCTCGATCTGCTCGCGGAACGCGGCAACGGCAGTCTCGTGGGTGAGCCCGCCGAGTGGCGCGAACAACTCCCCCGTCGGTCCCACCGAGCCGGCGACGACGACCGGGCGGTCCGCCGCGTCGGCCACCTCGCGGGCGATCGCCGCCGCCGCCTTGGCCAGCTCGAACACTCGGTCCTCGGCGTGGTGCAAGCCCAACCGGCTGCGGTTGCAGCCGAACGTGTTGGTGAGGATGATGTCGGCGCCGGCGTCGACGAAGCGCTGATGGAGCGCGACGACGTTCTCCGGGCGGTCGACGTTCCACAATTCCGGGGGCTCGCCGGACTCCAGGCCGATCTGGAAGTAGTTCGTCCCGGTGGCCCCATCGGCGAGGAGGACGGTGCCGTTGGCCAACAGCGACTCCAGCGAACTACGCACGAACGCCAAGCTACGCACTCCGTAGTCGCGCGTCGTGCTACGCACTCCGTGTCGTGCTACGCACTCCATGGAATCGTCGGCACGTCCCGATAGAGGCGCTCGATCTCGTAGAAGCGGCGAACCTCGTCGAGGAAGACGTGGACGACGACGTCGCCGTAGTCGATCAAAACCCACTGCTGTTCGCGCTCGCCTTCGACGCGCAGCGGCGACCGTCCCGTGACCTCCCGCACGCCGGCCTCGACGTCATCGACGAGCGTGCGCACGAGCCGGCGGTTCGGGGCGTCGACGACAACGAAGTAGTCGGTGATGGCGAGGACGGCGCGGACGTCGAGGACGACGATGTTGCGGCCTTGCTTCTCATCGGCCCGGCGCGACGCCGTCACGGCAACGCGCAGCGAGTCGGGGTCGGCCGGCACGTCTCCGTTCAAGCCGTTGTCTCCACGGAGGTTGCCGTTGCCGCCCCGGCGGTGCTGTCGAGCCGGTCGAGGTACTCCGCCCCCAGCGTGGCGACGACGTCGACGCCGGCGATCCTGGTGTCGGCGACTCGCACCTCGACAGGGCCGAACACGTCACTCAACCTGCGGGCGGCGGCGACCAGGTTCTCGTCGCTCACGTCGATCATCGTGACAGCGCCGGCCTCGCCAGCTGAGGTGTCGACGGAGATCACGTTGGCATCGACTCCGAGGAGTGCTTCCGTCGCCGTGTAGGCGACATCGAGTCGAGTCGCCGCGCCCGCCAACTGGTCATCGGAGAACCGGCTGACGATCCGGAAGTTGTAGCCCGCGTTCGGTGCGGCGACCTTACTCGGGGCGACATGCCCGAAGATCACGAGCACCTCGGCGCGATCGAGGGCCGCGGCGTCAACGCCGCGAGGGTTGCGATCGAGGCTGACGAGCGGCGAAGATCGCAGCGGCTGCACGGAGATCGGCCCGGACGTCACCGCGCTGAGGACGTCGACCGGCGCCTCCGTGTCGCCGACAGGACTGCTCGTGGCTGGATCGGCTGCTGAAGCGAGCGGCGTCGACAACCCGTCACCGACAGCGTCGGCGATGCCCCCCCATATGGCTACGTCGATCGGGTAGCGATCGACACCCGACATGGTTGGATCGGTCGCGCTCAGGATCTCGGCGATCCGGTCCGGCGTGAGGGTCTGTGGACCGGCCTGGGCGACCTGCCGACCGGTGGCGTCAGTCACCGGGGCCGGGAGCTCGACCCCGACAGGGCCGATGGGGGCGAGGAGCTCGGCCAGTTCCATTTCGTCGACGACGATGACGTCGTCGATTCCGACGCCGAGCAGCGCCGGCACCTCTTCAGCCAGCGTCTCCGGTCCGAACAGGGCGACGGTCTCGTTGAGCGGCGTGCGCTCGCTTCCGAACCCACCGGAGGAGTCGGCGCTGATCGGCACGGGAACCACAGTCCCGCCACGACGCTCGTCGTCGTCGCCGGGGCGGAGGGCCAACACGGCAACCGACCCGAGGTTTCCGTCCTGATCGACGACCGCGACCGTCGCGGTTGGCGTTGCCGGGAAGGTCACCTCCGGTGCGCCGCCACTGACCACCTGGCCATCGGTCGTGTTGGCGATGGCTGCGTAGCCGGCCGCGCCGAGCCCTCCGGCGATCGCCAGGCCGGCGAGCGACGCAGCAATGGCCCGCGTCGTGGTCACCCTCCGCCGGTGCCGCGACACCGTCATGTACACACCCTCACGCAGGGACCATCGTGTAGAGGCTTCGTTGCTCGATCACGGCCAGCACAGCGTCGGTGAGCAGGTAGTCGAGCGGTCGACCGTCGCTGAAACGGGCCCGCAGATCCGTGCTCGACACCTCCAGCCGGGGGACCTCGACGTGGATCCAGGCGACGTCGTCCGGAAGGCGAACGGTCTCACCCGGCCGGTCGACGACCACCAACGACGATTGAGCGATGACCTCCTCGAACCGTTCCCAGGTGTGCAGCCCGGCGGCGGCGTCGTCGCCGACGATGGTGAACAGACCGGCACCTGGGTGGAGCCCGGCCAGTGCCGCCAGCGTGTCAGCCGTGTAGCTCGGACCACCTGCGTCGATCTCGAGGCGCCCGGCGGCGAGTCCGGGGACGTCGTTGACGGCCGCTTCGACCATCGCCAAACGGTCGGCGGCGGGAGTGATCGCCCGTTCTCCCTGCTTCTGCCAGGGAATGTTGGCGACCATCAGGATCACGGTGTCGAGGGCCAAGGCGTGACGAACGTTGACGGCGGTCACCAGATGGCCGACGTGAGGCGGGTCGAAGGTGCCGCCGAACAGCCCGATTCGGCTCGCCACCGGGGCGTCGTCACCGGCAGTTGGACCTGCTGGCGAACCCGGTGACGGCATCGGCGAGATTGTACGACTCGGGCTTGGTCCAGCCGCGGAGCGTCGGGATTGAGGGACCTGACGTGAAGTTCGGTTGACAACCTTGTTATCCTGAGGTTTCCCCGAATCCCCGCTGGGGTAGTACCAGCGCGAACTCCGACACCCCCCGAACATTTGCCGTTGACCCGGCTGTGTCGCCTGCACAGGCAGGTGGGAATGAATACAGCAAGTGAACGGTTTATCACTACACAATGAATGACTCCATTGGTCTGTACCTGAACGACATTGGCAAGGTCCCCTTGCTCACTGCCGAGGACGAGCGGGAGCTCTCGCGCGTCATCGAGGCCGGCCGCGAGGCCGCCGAGCAGCTGGCCAACGGCAAGCGCGGCGTGGCGTTGAAGAACGCAGTCGCCGCCGCCGCCAATGCCAAGGACCGCTTCATCCGCTCCAACCTGCGTCTCGTCGTGTCGATCGCCCGGCGCTACCCGCTGCCCCAGGGGATGGATCTGCTCGACCTGATCCAGGAGGGCAACCTCGGCCTCGAGCACGCCGTCGACAAGTTCGACTGGCGGCGGGGCTTCAAGTTCTCGACCTACGCGACGTTCTGGATCCGCCAGGCGATCGGCCGGGCGCTCGACCAGAAGGCCAGCCTGATCCGCATTCCCGGCGATCGCTCCGCCAGCCTGCGTGCTGCCCTGCGCCAGGCGTCCGGTGACGGCGAGACGCTCGACCAGGCGAACGCCGAGCTGCACCGCCTCACTACACCGGTCTCCCTCGACAAGACCGTCGGCGACGACGGTGATGCCACGCTCGGTGACCTGATGGCCAATGGTGAGGGCACGCCGGAGGACGCGGTGATGTCGATGGTCGACGGCGACCTCCTCGACGAGCTGCTCGGCACGCTCGACGGGCGCGCCCGCTACGCCGTCGAGGCCCGCTTCGGGCTCCTCGACGGTGAGCGCAAGAGCTTCCGTGAGGTCGGCGAAAGCCTCGGCGTCACTGCCGAAGCCGCCCGCCGGCTCGTGTCTCGAGCCGTCGCCGGCCTCCGCGACGACGCCGAGCGCATCCTCGCCGTCTGAACTCTCAACTCTGATGTCGCGAAGCGGCCAGATCTGGCCGCTTCGCGCCATTCGAATCGCAGCCAGGGCGGGCCGAGTCCACGTTTGTAGGCTCGCGGCATGACCGTGGCGTGGACGCCCTCGTCGTGGCAGGACCGGCCCGCCAGGCAGCAGCCGGAATGGCCGGACAGTGACCAGCTGCGCAGCGCGCTGAAGACGCTCGCCGGCTTCCCGCCATTGGTGTTCGCCGGCGAGGCTCGGTCCCTGCAGGCGTCGCTCGCCCAGGTCGCCGCCGGCAACGCCTTCCTGCTTCAAGCCGGCGACTGTGCCGAGAGCTTCGAAGAGTTCTCGGCCGACAACATCCGCGAGAAGCTACGCATCATCCTGCAGATGGCCGTCGTGATGACGTACTCGATGGGCGTCCCGGTCGTGAAGGTGGGGCGCATCGCCGGGCAGTTCGCCAAGCCCCGCTCGAGCCCCACTGAGCGGGTCGGCGGGATCGACCTGCCAGCCTTCCGCGGCCACATCGTCAACGATCCGAGCCCCTTCGCCGAGTCGCGAATCCCCGACCCGAACCGCCTCGTCCAGGCCTACCACCAGTCCTCGTCCACGCTGAACCTGCTACGGGCGTTCACCAAGGGCGGGTTCGCCGCGCTCAGCCGAGTACACGCGTGGAACCAGGAGTTCGTCGCGTCGAGCCCGCAAGGACAGCGCTACGAGCGCGTCGCCGGAGAGATCGACCGGGCGCTGCGGTTCATGCGCGCCGCCGGCATCGACACGGAAGCCAACCACGACCTTCGCGAGGTCGACGTCTTCACCAGCCACGAGGCCCTCATCCTCGGTTACGAAGAAGCACTCACCCGGCAGGACAGCCTCACCGGTGACTGGTACGACTGCTCGGCCCACATGCTGTGGATCGGTGAGCGCACGCACCAACCGGACGGCGCCCACGTCGAGTTCCTCCGCGGTGTCGGCAACCCACTCGGCTGCAAGATCGGTCCGACGACGGAGTCGTCCGAGGTCGTTGAACTGTGCGCCAGGCTCAACCCGCATCAACTGCCGGGCCGGCTGACGCTCGTCAGCCGGATGGGTGCCGGCAACGTCGAACAGCGGCTGCCGCCGATCATCCGGGCCGTTACCGAGGCAGGGCATCCCGTGGTGTGGGCATGCGATCCGATGCATGGCAACACGTACGTTGCTCCCAACGGTCGGAAGACGCGACATTTCGACGAGATCGTGCGGGAGATCGCCGGATTCGTCAGCGCCTGCCGAACCGAGAGCGTGTGGCCGGGCGGCATCCATGTCGAGCTGACCGGCGAAAACGTCACCGAGTGCCTCGGCGGGGCGGACGAGCTGTCCGATGCCGACCTCGACCACCGCTACGAGACGGTCTGCGATCCGCGGCTCAACGCCCGCCAGAGCCTCGACCTGGCGTTCCGCCTCGCCGAGTTGATCACCGGCCGCAACGCCTGACGTCCTGACCGATGCGGGCGCTGCAGCTCGTCGCCCGGTGGGACGTCGCCAACGCGGCTGCCGCGGTCGTGGCCGCCGACGGCCGGATCGTGGGAGCGATCGGAGACCTGGATCGGGTCTTCCGCCTGGCGTCGCTGACGAAAGTGGTAACCGGGTGGGCGGCGATGGTCGCCGTCGAGGAGGGGACGATCGGTCTCGACGACCCCATCGGCCAGCCCGGCTGCACGTTGCGTCACCTCCTCGCCCACGCCGGCGGGTATCCGACCAACGGCACCGACCCGGTCAGCAAGCCGGGCCGGCGGAGGATCTACTCGAACTCGGGTATCGAGCTCGCTACATCAGCGATCGAGCAGCGCGCCGGGATGCCGTTCACCGCTTACGTCACCGAGGCCGTCCTCACCTCACTGGGAATGACGAACACGAGGCTGGCAGGCTCGCCGGCGAGCGGGCTGCACGGAACGGCGTCCGATCTCGCTCGGTTGCTCGCCGAGCTGCAGCAGCCCCGGCTGCTCTCGCCGGAGGGTGCCGCCGAGGCGGTCACGATCCAGTTCGCCGAGCTGACCGGTATCGTTCCCGGAGTGGGGAGGTTCGATCCATGCCCATGGGGGTTGGGTGTCGAAATCCGTGGTGAGAAGTCGCCGCACTGGACAGGCACGACCAACTCGCCGGCGACGTTCGGACACTTCGGCGCGGCCGGGTCGATGCTGTGGGTCGATCCCACCGCTGGGTGCGCGCTCGTCGCCTTGACCGACCGAGCCTTCGATGACTGGCCCGCGGCGCTCGGGGAATGGAGCACGTTGAGCGACGCCGTGATCGCTGAATGGGCGGGCGTAGCGGCATGATGTACAGCCTCGGCGACCGGGTGCGCGTTTCGCTCACCGCCGAGGATGGTCTGCCGCTCGTTCGGTACGGGTTCGTTCGGTCGGTCGCCGAAGCCACCGGACCGGTTGTGGTGATGTTCGACGGGGAGATCGGCGGCGAGGAGATCGCCATCGATCAGCTCGAACCTGTCACCGTGACGTCGCTCGATCTCCGCCTCGAGGGCGACGGTCTGCTCGACGATCCCGAGCTGCGCCGTGGCCTCGCCCCCCTGTGGCAGGCCGAGGCCGAGGATGCCGGCCTCGATGTCGACGGGATGGTTCACCTCAACGGCGACGGCGCCGAGCCTGGCGGGTTGTGGACGCTCGCCCACTTCACGAGTGGGGGCGAGCGCTACGCGTTACGGGCCCGCTCGATACATACCAACGGCAGCGTCGTCCGCGTCCACGCCGTATGTTCACCGACGGCTGACGAGCGAGTCCGATCCGAAATCAGTTCAATCGTTCGATGACCATGGCCATGCCTTGGCCGCCGCCGACGCACATCGTCTCCAGACCGAACGATCCGTCCGCCTCCTGGAGGCCGTGGATCAGCGTGGTCATGATGCGCGCACCGGTCATCCCGAACGGGTGACCGAGAGCGATCGCCCCGCCGTTGACATTGAGCTTGTCCCAATCGACGCCGAGGTGCTTCGCCGAGGGGATGACCTGGGCGGCGAACGCCTCGTTGATCTCGACGAGATCGATGTCGTCGATCGTCTTGCCAGCCCGGGCGAGCGCCTGGCGGCTCGCTTCGATCGGACCGAGGCCCATGATCTCCGGATTGAGCGCCGACACGCCCGACGACACGATGCGAGCGAGTGGCGTGATGCCGAGCTCGTTCGCCCTCGTGTCGCTCATCACCACCACCGCCGCGGCCCCGTCGTTCAGCGGGCAGGCGTTGCCGGCGGTCACCTCGCCATCGGGACGGAACACTGGCTTGAGGGCTGCGAGCCCCTCGAGGGTCACGCCGGCACGAGGACCGTCGTCCTTGTCGACCACGGTGCCGTCGGGAAGGGTGACCGGCGTGATCTCGTCGGCAAAGAAGCCGTTCTCGACGTTGGCCACGGCGCGGTCCTGCGAGAGCTTGGCGAACTCGTCCATCTCTGTGCGTGACACGTTCTCGTACTCGCGCACGTTCTCGGCGGTCTGACCCATTGCGATGTAGATGTCGGGCAAGCCATCGGGCGGCGACCACGGCGGCTGCCCGCCGCCGGCGCGTTCGAGGGTTCGTAGCCCGGCCGCTTGGAACAACGGGTTCGGTGCTGAATCGGAGAAGCCGGCGCCGAAACGGCTGACGGTCTCCACGCCACCGGCGATGAACACGTCACCCTCGCCGACCTTGATCGCGTGCGCCGCCATGCGGATCGTCTGCAGACTCGACGAGCAGTAACGGTTGACCGTGACCCCGGGGACATCGTCGAGCCCGGCGAGGATGGCGACCACCCGGGCGACGTTGAAGCCGGCCTCACCGGCAGGTTGGCCGCAGCCGAGCAGAATGTCCTCGACCGTGGTGGGGTCGAGCTCGGGAACCTTGGCGAGCACTGCCTTGACGATCTGGGCGGCGAGGTCGTCCGGTCGGATGTCGACGAGGGAGCCCTTGTTGGCCCGCCCGATCGGGCTGCGAGCAGTAGCAACGATGACGGCTTCAGGCATGCTCACAGCCTACCCATCGGTAACAAGCCCGCCCGAGCCGAGCAACCGATGGCGTGTTCTGGGGACGGTTCGGTCCCCTGCACACCCATCGGTCGCTAGTCTCCGAGGTCTCCGTCGCGGAAGTGGCGCCGGCAGAGCAGTTCGTAGCGGACGCTGTCGCCGAACAGGGGCGGCGTGGTGGGGTCTTCGGTGTCGCCGACCATCACCGTCTCGCCTTCGAACACGACGTCACCGTTGACGACTCTGGCGTTGTGCGTCGCCCGTGCACCGCACCAGCAGCGCGCCTCGACCTGTAGCGGGTTGCGTTCGTCGGCGAGCTCGAGCAGTCGCTGGGTGCCATCGAACAGCCGGCCGCGGAAGTCGGTGATCAGCCCGAAGGCGTAGACGTCGACTTCCAGATCGTCGACAACTCGGCCGAGCTGCTCGCACTGGTCCGGCGTGTAGAACTGCGCCTCGTCGCAGACGAGGTAGTGGATCGGCCAGTGGGCGAGGGCGAGGGCATAGAGGTCGGCGCCGTTGGACACGTCGATCGCCGGGGCGGCGACGCCGAGGCGACTGCTCACCTGCTGACCCTCGCGGTCGAGCGACGTCAGCAGTAGCCCGTAGAGGTCACGGCTGGCGAGGTTGTGGTGAATCTGCAATGCCACCGTGCTTTTCCCGGAACCCATCGTCCCGAACGAGAAGCGCAGCGTGGCCATGAGGCCGCGACGCTACCCGGCACCCCGCGGGCGCTCTTCAGAGCAACGCCTGCAGAGATTCGATTCGATCCGCGTCGGCGGCGGTCTTGTCGGGACGGTAGCGACGCACGCGGGCGAAGCGCAGGGCCACACCTCCGGGATAGCGCGGCGAGCGCTGTACCCCGTCGATCGCCACCTCGACGACCTTCTCCGGGCGGACGTGGACGACGTGGGCGGAGTCGTCGCGCTCCGTGGCGATGGCGATCTTCTGCAACTCCTCCGTCTGCCAGCGCAGCAACTCGTCGGTCATCCCCTTGAACGTCTTGCCGACCATGACGAACCCATCGTCGCCGCGGGCGCCGAGGTGGAGGTTGGACAGCCAGCCCTGGCGCCGGCCGTGCCCCCATTCGACGGCGAGAACCACCAGGTCGAACGTGTGCACCGGCTTGACCTTGCGCCACGCAGCCTCCCCGCCGCCCGGCCGCGTACGGCGAGTCGAGGTCCTTCACCATCACACCTTCGAGACCGCGTGCGACGGCGTCGTCCATGAACACCGCCGCCTCATCAGCGTCGTCCGTGACGATCGAGGGCAGGCGGAACGGCGCCGGGACCAGTTCCTCGAGCACGACCCGCCGGGCAATGAGCGGCTCGTCCACGAGCGCCACGCCGCCGGCGTGCATGCACATCGAAGAAGTAGGCGGCCAGCCCGCCGCCGCGTCCTGCCGAGGCCTGGGCGCTGAAGTCGCCCATCGTGTCCTGGAACCGCCGCGGCCCGCCATCCTCGGTCAACCCGGCGACCTCGCCGTCGAGCACGAGGTCGCCACCCGGCAGCCCGGTAACGAGCGACACCACACCCGGCAAACGGTCAGTGATGTCGTTGAGGTTGCGCGTGAACAGCCGGACCTCGCCGGCGCTGCGGTGCGCTTGAACTCGTGCGCCGTCGAGCTTCCACTCGACCGACGCCGCACCCGTCTCGGCGAGCGCCTCGGCGACTCCCTCGGCAGGGGAGGCCAGCATCGGCCCGACCGCACGTCCCGGCACGAGCGTGGCGGTTCGCAGCGCTTCGACTCCTCCGACAAACGCTTGTCGCGCCGTCTCGCCCAGATCGCCGGAGAACATGTGGGCGCGGCGCACCTCCTCGATCGGGACCCCGGCGCCACGCGCGATCGCATCGACCATCACGCCGTCCAATGCCCCTTGCCGCAACTCTCCGCTGAACACCCCCCACAGCAGCCGCTGCTCGACGGCCGTGGCGCGGGAGAACACACCAGTCAACAGCTCACGCCGCCGGGCGGTCGATCCCGGTCCTGTCTCAGCGGCAAGGTCGCTCAACCACCGGTCGATCTCGAGCACCTCGAGCGACGGCTCGTTGGCGTCGGAGACGTCGAGCTTGCTCAGCGACGACCATCCCACGCCGATGCGCCCCTGGCGCGGCTGCCCGGTGAGCAACCCGACGGCAACGGCCGCTTCGTCCGGGGTCAACGAACGCAGTAGTGCGGCGAGCAACGACGTCTTCTCGCCGCGTTTGGTGGTCGCCGCGACGTGCTCGGAAACGGTGGCGAGGTCGACGAACCGCATCGCCATCAGGCTAGAGACCCGACGGATTGACCTTCGCTCGGCGCGATGACGCCGCTACCGTATGGTCCAGGAGGGGGACGGCAACGAAGCCGGCCCGACGAGATGACTGACACAGCCCAAGCCCCGGCAGGTGGCCAGACGTCGAGGGTGGGGGACGCTCAGATCCTCGATCGGGTGGTCGTCCGCTTCGCGGGAGACTCCGGTGACGGCATGCAGCTCACCGGCGACCGATTCACCTCGGTGTCGGCGCAGTACGGCAACGACCTTTCGACCCTGCCCGAGTTCCCGGCCGAGATCCGCGCCCCGGCGGGCACGGTGCACGGTGTATCGAGCTTCCAGGTACACATCTCCGACCACCCGATCACGACTCCCGGCGACGAGCCCAACGTGCTCGTGGCGATGAACCCGGCGGCGCTGCGCGCCGACCTCGGGCGGCTCGAGATCGGTGGGACGCTGATCGTCAACGAGGACGCGTTCGAAGAGCGCAACCTGCTCAAGGCCGGATATCACGGACCGGACGGCGCCGCCACCAACCCACTCGACGATGGCAGCCTCGACAGTTACCGGGTGATCAAGGTGCCGATGACCAGCCTCACCAAGGAGGCCACCGTCCCCCTCGGTGTCAAGCCACGCGATGCCGAACGGTCGAAGAACTTCTTCGCCCTCGGCCTCGTGTCGTGGATGTACACCCGGCCGACCGAGCCGACGCTCGACTGGATCGGCCGCCGGTTCGCCGGGAACGAGCAGGTCGCCGCCGCCAACCGGGCGGCGTTCCTCGCCGGCTACAACTTCGGTGAGACGACCGAGGCCGTCGGTCACCGCTTCGAGGTCCGCCCAGCGCACCTGCCGGAGGGCGAGTACACGAGCGTCACCGGCAACACGGCGTTGGCGTGGGGAATCGTCGCCGGCGGGCAGCTGGCGAAGCTCCCGGTCACGCTCGGTTCGTACCCGATCACGCCGGCGTCCGACATCCTCCACGAGCTGTCCAAGCACAAGCACTTCGGCGTGCGCACGGTGCAGGCCGAAGATGAGATCGCTGCCGTCGGGATGGCCCTCGGCGCGGCGTTCGCCGGCCACCTCGGCGTCACCACGACGAGCGGCCCGGGCATGGCGCTGAAGTCCGAGACGGTCAGCCTGGCTGTGTCGCTGGAGTTGCCGTTGCTCATCGTCGACATCCAACGCGGCGGCCCGTCCACCGGTCTGCCGACGAAGACGGAGGCGGCCGACCTCAACATGGCCGTGTTCGGCCGGCCGAGCGAGGCACCGCTGCCGGTGATCGCCGCATCGAGCCCCGTGCACTGCTTCGCCGCGGCGATCGAGGCCATCCGCATCGCCGTCAAGTACCGCACACCGGTGATCCTGCTCTCGGACGGGTTCCTGGCCAACGGCTCGGAACCATGGCGGTTGCCCGACATCGCCACCCTCCCCGACATCTCGGTGCCGTTCGCCTCCGCGAAGAACCACATCAACGACGAGGGTGTCGAGGAGTTCTGGCCGTACCTGCGCGACCCCGAGACCCTCGCCCGGCCGTGGGCGATTCCCGGCACCCCCGGTCTGATGCACCGCATCGGCGGGATCGAGAAGGAGGATGGCAGCGGCAACATCTCCTACGAACCCGACAACCACCAACGAATGGTCGAGCTGCGCGCCGCCAAGGTCGCCGGCATCGCCCGCGACATCCCACCGACCGAGATCGTCGGCGACGCCGACGACGCCGACCTCCTCGTCGTGAGTTGGGGATCGACGTGGGCGTCGGTGGACTCGGCGATCGAGCGACGGCGGAGGGCGGGGCACAAGCTCGCCTGGATCCACCTCACCCACCTCAATCCGTTGCCGCCCGACGTCGGCGACATCGTTCGTCGCTACCCCAAGGTGCTCGTGCCGGAGCTGAACAGCGGACAGCTCGCCCGCATCCTGCGCGCCAACTTCCTCGTCGACGCCCAGTCGGCAACGAAGATCAAGGGCCTGCCGTTCACCGCCCGCGAGCTCGAGGAAGCGATCCAGAAGGAACTCGCCCGATGAGGAGTCACGATGACTGATCACTGCGTTCCCCGGCCACGCAGGCCGTTGGTAGCCGCTCGTTCGCTGGCGCTCACTCGCTCGCAGTCGCAGAGGGGAAACCGATGACCGATACAGCCGTTCCGTTGACGAGCAAGAAGGACTGGTCCAGCGACCAGGAGGTGCGCTGGTGTCCGGGATGCGGCGACTACGGGATCCTGCTGGCCGTTCAGCAGCTGATGCCCGAGCTCGGCGTGGCCCCGGAGAACACCGTGTTCATCTCCGGGATCGGCTGTTCGAGCCGATTCCCGTACTACATGAACACGTACGGGATGCACTCGATCCACGGCCGCGCTCCGGCGATCGCGACCGGCGTGGCGATCGCCCGACCTGATCTCGACGTGTGGGTGATCACGGGTGACGGCGACGGTCTGTCGATCGGTGGCAACCACCTCATCCACGCCCTGCGGCGCAACGTCAACCTGACGATCCTGTTGTTCAACAACCGGATCTACGGTCTCACCAAGGGCCAGTACTCGCCGACGTCCGAGCTCGGCAAGGTCACCAAGTCGACGCCGATGGGGTCGCTCGACCCGCCGTTCAATCCCCTGGCGGTCGCCCTCGGCGCCGAGGCCAGCTTCGTCGCCCGCACCCACGACCTCGACCGCAAGCACATGATGGAGATCTTCCGCGCCGCCCACGACCACCGCGGTGCCGCGTTCGTGGAGATCTTCCAGAACTGCAACGTGTTCAACGACGGCCAGTTCGAGGACATCACGCGCAAGCCGGTGCGCGACGAGATGATGATCGAGCTCGTCCACGGCGAGCCGATCCTGTTCGGTGAGCAGCGCCAGCGCGGCGTCACGATGGGCGCCGACGGGCAGCTGCGAATCGTCGAGGTCGCCGACGTCGGACTCGACGCCATCCTTCGTCACGATGCCGAGCGCGCCGATCCGAGCCTGGCGTTCGCCCTCGCTCGGCTGAGCAACGACGACCACTCCCCCACACCGTTCGGCATCTTCCGGCGGGTCGTCCGGCAGGAGTACGCCTCGGCGATCGGCAACCAGCTTGCCGCCGCCGCCGAACGCAAGGGTCCCGGCGATCTCGCCGACCTGATTCGTTCGAACGGTACGTGGAACGTTTCGAACTGACCACCGGATCGATCAGCAACCACCTCGATCGACGAGCTCGTCCGCCTCAGGGTCAGCCGGGAGCAGGTCGCCGAGGGGATCCCACAGATCCCACGACTCGTCCTTGTGGCGATGCTCGGCGAGTCGGACGGCGTCGTACTCTCCGGCGACGATCGCCCCGATGTTCATCGGCGCTTCCCCACACGGGTCGAAGTAGTGGCCATGCCCTTCGAGGGGCCACGGGAAGTCGTCGTCGCGACCAGACCATTCGGCCTGGAACCGCTGGGCGCTGAAGTCGTCCTCGGTGGGGTCGTTGCCGAGCCCGACGACTGCTCCGCTGGCGACCTCGACGAGGTCGTGCGGCTCGGCGCCACCGGTGCGTCCGAGATAGCTCACCGGGTCGTCGCTGGCGCTGCCGACCCACGTGTTCGACCTTCCCGTCGTCAGGTCGCTGGCGTCGCCGGCCCGTCCGGCACCAGGACTACCGGTGAGGACCACGTCGTCGGCATCGAGGTCGAACTCGTCGGCGGCAATGGCGACCGTGGTAGCTCCATAGGAATTGCCGATCACGGTCACGTGGACGTCGTCGTCGCGCATGGCGCGGAGCCCGGAGACGTCTCGGGCGAGCACGGAGGCGCCGCGCGTGGCATGCCCCATCGTGACGACGTGGACGAGGTCGCCAGCCTCGTCGACCCAGTCGCCGACATCGTCGACCGGGTCGTCGTCGCTTCCGTCGCCAACGACGATGCTCGGCGCGTCGTAGCCGTGCCAGGTCATCACGGCGACGGTGTCGGCGGTGTGCGTGCTCGCCGCGGTGAACACGACCTCGGGCACCGTCGTGGCGATCGTCGACGCCTCCGTTCCCATCCCGGGTACGGCGACGGCGACGTGAACAGCCGTGTCCAGGTCGCCGAGGGCCACGGCAACACGTCCATCCCCGCCAAAGGCAGCAGGTTCGTAGATGTACAACTGCACTGCCACCGAGGTGCCGGTACGTGGGTCGACGAACTCGGCGCCGTCGGCGAGCGCCGCCTGGGCGGCCCGGGCATTGGCCAGGACGGCGGCTTCGAGCGTCGGTCAACGTCCCGGCCGACTCCGAGGCGCTCAGGCGTTCGAGGTCGGCGGCGAGTAGTTCCCGGTTGGCGCGATCCCGAGCCCAGGCCGGCACCCCGTCCCGGTTGCCGATCGCCGAGGGGTCGAGGTCGATGACCGCGTGTTGCTGTGAGATGCTCAAGCCGTCCCACCAGCGGGCGACGGCGTGAGCGTCTCCTGGTGGGCGGCTCGGGGAACGGCGGCGGGCACGCCCGTGACCCCGGCCTCCGTCCACGTCGTCAACGTCGTGTCCGTGGCGATGCGGTGCAGCGACCGGGATCCACTCCGACCGCAACGCGGCGACGATCGGCGCGAACCGATCGCACCCACCTCGAGTTCGATCCCCGTCGTCGCTCGACGAGCACCGCCAGCTCGTCCGCTGCTGCGGCCAGGCGCTGGCCGAGCGTGTGCACTCGCGCCGGGTCGTAGCCCAGCCATCCCGTCGACATTGGCGCTCCCTCGTCAGGTCTCGATGTCGTCACCCTCCCTGGGCGTCACGACGTCGGCGGGGCGGAACGCCCGTCGGCGGCTCTGCCGGAGCAGACGCCGTCGCCAAGGCGTGCAGCTCCTCGCGCACCTCCGGGGGCTCGAGCACCTCGAAGTCGACGGGAAGTCCGGCCAGGTAGCGGGCGACCCAATCCGGGTCGCCGCCGATGGTGACGATGCACGTGTCCGAACCTGGCGTCGACTGCTCGACGACGCCCACGGTGGGCCCGATGAACATGGCGACGTCCTGCGACGGTGCGTGCACGAGCACACGAGTTCGTGTCTCGAACACTCGGACAGCGACACCTTCGCTGACCAGCGCCCCGGCATCTGGCGTTTCACGCGGCGTGTTGCGGTGCCCGGTCGATCCAAGCTCGCTGATGCGATCGACCCGGTACGTCCGCCAGTCGTCGCGGTCGAGGTCGAAGCCGACGAGATACCACCGTCGCCCGAGCGACACCAGTCGGTGCGGCTCGACGCGGCGTTCGCTGACCCGGTCGGAACCGTCGCGATAGGTGAACCGGACGCGCTCGCTGCGCCGGCAGCACATCGCCAGCGCCATCAGGTTGGGTAGCTCGATGCGGCCCTCACCGTCCCTGGCACGACGCGCCCGCCCCTGGCGGATGCCGACGACGACCTCGCCGAGCGCGTCGACACGATCGCGCAGCGCTTCGGGCAGCACCTGGCGGAGCTTCGTCGATGCCGACAGGGCGGCTTCGCCGAGCGTCGGATCAGCGTCGACGGAGAGCTCACGCAGGGCCACCGAGACTGCGATCGCCTCGTCGTCGTCGAGCAGCAGCGGTGGCAGTCGACCACCGGCACCGAGCTCGTAGCCCCCGTAGCGTCCCGTCGTGCTGGCGATCGGGTAGCCGAGGTCACGCAACCGGGTGACGTCGCGGCGCAACGTCCGCGTCGTGATCTCCAGGCGACCGGCAAGCTCATCGGCGTTCCACGTCGCCCTCGTGGTGAACATCGCCAGCAGCCGCAGCAGGCGTGCCGGGGTGTCCACGGTCACGAATCATCGCGCACATTGCGGACCAGTTCTGTCCGCAAACTTTCTTATGGTTACACCCATGACATTTCTACTACGTCGACATGTACGGGGTGCTCGCTCGGGAGCATCAGCGGGAGCTGATCGAGGCCGCCGCAGAGCGCAGGATGGTGCGTCTCGCCCGCGAGGCGCACCCCTCGCGCCGCCGTTGGCACCAGCCGCCAGAGCCGCCGCGCGCCGCGTAGGTTGGCGGCTCCGTCCACCCTCCGGCGGAGCTGCCAGCCGCGCCCGTCAGTGGCGCTTGACGCCGCCGTACTTCATGCGAGTGTCGCTCATCGCCGCGGCTCGTGATGCGTCGTCGTTGACCGCTGCGGCCGTGATCTCACCGACGAAGAACGTGTGTGTGCCGAAGTCGATTGCCTGACGGACGTCGCAGTCGAACCAGGCGATCGCCTCGGCGAACACGGGCGCCCCGGACGGCGCCGGATGGACGACCCGCCCGTTGAGGGTCGTCTCCCCGTCCGTTTCCATCACCGCTGGCTTGGAGAACTTGACGAACACCTTGGTGTCCTCGGCGGACCACAGATTCACCGTGAACGAACCGCCGGCGCTGATCAGCCGGTGAGTGACCGCGGTGTTGTCGACGCCGACACCGACGAGGACCGGCTCCATCGAAACCTGGGTGATCCAGCTCGCCGTCATGGCGTTCCACTCATCACCAGCACGGGAGCCGACCAGGGCCAGGGCATTGGGGATCTTCCACGTCACGGCGTTCAGCAGGGCAGCGTCGAGGGACATGACGTCACGCTAGGTGCTGCGTGATCCGGGTGTTGACGGCGGGTCTGGGATGGCAAGCTCGATGACGATGAAGACGCCGGCCTCGACGATCGTGTTCTTCCACGCTCATCCCGACGACGAGGTGGTCCTCACGGGTGGTTCGATGGCGCGGGCTTCGACAGAGGGGCATCGTGTCGTGCTCGTGGTGGCGACGAACGGGGAGCACGGCGAGGTCCCGGATGATCTCGCCGACGGCGAGACGGTGGTCGACCGCCGCCGGCGGGAGACCGAGTGCTCCGCCGAGGTCCTGGGTGTCCACCACGTCCTGTGGCTCGGCTACAGCGACTCGGGGATGACCGGGTGGGACCAGAACACCAATCCCGACTCGTTCTGGCAGGCGGACGTCGACGATGCCGGCGCCAGGCTCGCCAAGCTGCTCGAGGCGGAACATGCCGACGTCCTCGTCACCTACGACTGGCATGGCGGCTACGGTCATCCCGACCACGTCCAGGCGCACCGGGTCGGGCACCGCGCCGCCGCCCTGGCCAGCACACGCCGCGTCCTCGAGGCGACGTTCAGCCGGGACGCGATGCGCTCGTCCGCCATCGCTGAGTTGGGCGAGGAGTGGGATCCCGACGGTCCCGCCGACGACGGCAACCCGTTCGGCACGCCGGAGATCGAGATTCACTACGCCGTCGACGTGTCCGACCTCGTCGAACGGAAACGGCGAGCACTGGCGTGCCATGCCAGCCAGACGAGCGACGCCGGAGCGATGCTGGCGATGCCCGAGGAGATGTTCGCCAGAGTCTTCGGAACCGAGTGGTTCATCGAGCCTGGACGTCCTCCCGGACTCCACCGCGGCTGGCTGTTCCGACTGAACTGTCGAGCCGTCGCAGCCTAGGTTGTGTGCTGCGTTTGCGCTCACGGAGTTCCGCCATCGCGCCTGGGGGCCGCGCTTCAGCTGCAGCCGCTCGTCGAGCCGCAGCTCGGGCAGGCGTGGCACGCACCGGCGCGGATCATCGCCACACCGCACTGCATGCACATCGGTGCGTCGGACTGGCGGATGACCCCGGCTGCCGGCGTGTTGTCGACCGGCACCGGCACCGCGACGCCGGCGCTGAGCTGGTCGGCGAGGTCACCTGCCGACGGCAGCGACTTCGGATCGGCGACCATCTCGGTGCCCGAGCTGGTTTCGACGATCGTCTCTTCCAGTCCGGGCAGCGTCGGCTGCATCCGCTCGCTGACCGAGAAGATCGACAGCTCGGCGCGCTCCTCGTACGTCATGTACTCCATCGCCAGCTTGCGGAACAGGTAGTCCATCACCGACGAGGCGAAGCGGATCTCCGGATCGTCGGTCATCCCGGCCGGTTCGAAGCGCATGTTGGTGAACGCCTCGACGAACGCCCGCAACGGCACGCCGTACTGGAGGCCGTAGGAGATCGACTTGGCGAAGGCGTCCATGATCCCGGCCAACGTCGAGCCCTGCTTCGAAACGGTGAGGAAGACCTCGCCGGGGCGGCCGTCGTCGTACTCGCCGATGGTGGCGAATCCCTTGCAGTCGGCGACGCGGAACTCGAACGTGCGCCCCCTGCGGCTGCGCGGCAGCTTCTCGCGCACTGGCCGGTGGACGACCTTCTCGACGATGCGCTCGACGATCTGCGTCGCCCCCGATTCGGCGACGAGCGTCGTCGTCTCGGTCTCCTCGCTCGGCGCCGTGGCCACCGCCTTCTTCGTCGTCGACAAGGGCTGGCCGACCTTGCAGTTGTCGCGGTAGATGGCGATCGACTTGAGCCCGAGCTCCCACGCCAGCTGGTGGAGATGCTCGACCTCCTCGACGGTGACGTTCTCGGGCATGTTCGTCGTCTTGCTCACCGCCCCGCTGAGGAACGGCTGGACCGCCGCCAGCATGCGCACGTGACCCTCGTAGTGGATCGGGTTGTCGCCCATCGAGCAGGCGAACACCGGGAGGTGATCGGCAGCCAGGTGCGGCGCCCCGACGATCGACTTCTCGGCGTCGATGTAGGCGACGATGTCGCCGATCTGCCCGTCGTCGTAGCCGAGGTGGCGCAGCGCCCGGGGCACGGTCTGGTTGACGATCGACATCGTCCCGCCGCCGACGAGCTTCTTCGACTTGACGAGGCTGAGGTCGGGCTCGATTCCGGTCGTGTCGCAGTCGAGCATGAAGGAAATCGTGCCGGTCGGAGCCAAGACACGTTGCCTGTGAATTGCGCACGCCGTGCTCCTCGCCGTCCCGGACCGCCGTCTCCCACGCCTGCTGGGCGGCACGGACGACGTAGGCCGGAACGGCGTCGATGCCCTCGATGTGCTCGTTGGCATCGCTGTGCATCCGCAGGACGCGCAGCATGTGCTCCTCGTTGGCGGCGAACCCTCCGAACGGGCCCATCCGTGCTGCCGTGCGGGCCGACGTGGCGTAGGCATGGCCGGTCATCAGCGACGTGATCACCGCCGCCCACGCCCGTCCGGCGGTGGAGTCGTAGGGCAACCCGAGCGCCATCAGCAGCGCACCGAGGTTGGTGTAGCCGAGCCCGAGCTGGCGGAATTCGTGGGCGTTCTCGGCGATCTTCTCGGTGGGGTAGTCGGCCCGCCCGACGAGGATCTCCTGCGCCGTGAACACCATCTCGACGGTGTGGCGGAAGGCGTCGACGTCAAATCGATCGTCGTCGAGGAACTTCAGCAGATTGATCGACGCCAGATTGCAAGCGCTGAGTTGTTGACCGATGAGATACTCGGAGCAGGGGTTACTGGCGTCGATCCGACCTGTGTTGGCAGCCGTATGCCAGCGGTTGATCGTCGTGTCGAACTGAATGCCGGGGTCGGCACACTCCCACGCGGCGGTCGCGATCTGCCGCCACAGATCGCGTGCCTTGACGGTGCGGACCACCTCGCCGGTGGTGACAGCCTTGAGCTCCCAGTCGGCGTCGGAGATGACGGCCTGCATGAACTCGTCGGTCACCCGCACCGAGTTGTTGGCGTTCTGGTACTGCACCGAGAAGGCGTCGCGGCCGTCGAGGTCCATGTCGAAGCCGGCCTCGCTGAGCACCCGCGCCTTGCGCTCCTCGAGCGCTTTGCACCAGATGAACTCCTCGATGTCCGGGTGGTCGGCGTTGAGGATGACCATCTTGGCGGCCCTGCGGGTCTTCCCCGCGGACTTGATCGTTCCGGCCGAGGCGTCGGCGCCACGCATGAAGCTCACCGGGCCGGACGCCGTGCCGCCGCCGTTGAGGTGCTCGACACTGGAGCGGATCTTCGACAGGTTGGTGCCGGCGCCGGACCCGCCCTTGAAGATGATCCCCTCCTCCCGGTACCAGTTGAGGATCGAGTCCATCGTGTCGTCGACGTCGAGGATGAAGCACGCCGCTGACTGGGCTCTCACCCCCGGGACGCCGATGTTGAACCACACCGGGCTGTTGAACGCCGCCCGTTGGGTGACGAGGATGTACTTCAGCTCGTCGGAGAACGCCGACGCCTCGGCGTCGTCGCTGAAGTAGCCACCTTCGAGACCCCACCGTGTGATCGTGTCGACCACGCGGTCGACGACCTGGCGGAGCGAGGATTCCCGTTCGGGACTGCCGAGATGGCCGCGGAAGTACTTCTGGGCGACGATGTTGGTGGCGTTCTGCGACCAGTCGGCGGGAAACTCGACGCCGGCCTGCTCGAAGGCCACGGAGCCGTCGGCCATGTTGGTGATCCGCGCCTCACGCTGCTCCCAGACCACTTCGTCGTAGGGATCGACGCCCTGCGAGGTGAACAGCCGGCCGAGTCCGATCCTCAGGGGATCCGGGGCAAGCGACATGCCTGGGCTCCTTTCGTTCACGTCGAACTACACCAGTGTAGTTACCTCTGCACCACAATCGCACCGCCGGACCCTTCACGACCACCGCATGGACGTGCCGGGCTCCGACAGGCGGCGCGACAGCACAGGTTCAGGGGCTCCCGAGGGAGGCCCTACGTCGCCCGTCTGTGCAGCCGGTCGACCAGCAGTCCGCGGTGTCGCACCGCCGTCGGTTCCGTCCGAGAGCGTAGGCATCGCCATCTGTGGGTTGATAGAGGGACAAGCCTGTGAATTCCATGTGGGTTTCCGTGGCTGATGCCACGCCGTCACTGTCATGATCGGCGTCGTGCATCGCATCTACCCGGCCGACGGAAGCGCCGAAGCCGATCTCCACGCCCTCTATGGCAGCACGCGTCCGGCCGTGACCGGCCGACCGTGGGTCGGGCTCTGCATGATCTCCAGCCTCGACGGATCGACCGCCGTCGGCGGTCTGTCCGGCGGGCTTGGCAACGACAACGACCGTGCCGTGTTCAGCGCCCTGAGGGCGGCTGCCGACGTCATCCTGGTCGGCGCCAGAACCGCGGCCGCCGAGCATTACGGGCCGACGTCGCGACCGGGCCAGCGCATCGGCGTCGTCACCGGCAGCGGACGGGTCGACACCGGCACCGAGCTGTTCAGCTCCGGGTGTGGGTTCCTCGTGCTCCCCGAGGACGGTCCCGAGGCGCCGCCGGGCGTCGATGCAGTGCGCGCCGGATACAGGGCCGTCGATCTCGTCACGGCCCTCGGACGGCTCACCGACCTCGTCCCGTCGGCCCGGTTCGTACAGGCCGAGGGAGGAGCACGTCTGAACGGCGCGCTCGTCGATGCCGGATGTGTCGACGAGCTCGACCTGACGATCGCTGCCGCACTCGTCGGAGGCGACAGCAGTCGGATCGTGGCCGGCGCCGGCGAGGCGCTGCGATCGCTTCGGCTCGCCCACGTTCTCACCGACGCCGACGGCTACCTGTTCACTCGCTGGGTGCGCCCTGACTGAGCTTGCTGAGCAGCTCGATCTCACGGTGGAAGTCGGCGGCAGCGTCGAAGTTCTTGTACACGCTGGCAAAACGCAGGTAGGCGACGGCGTCGACTGCGCTGAGTTGATCGAGCACGAGGAGGCCGATGTTGGCGCTCGTCGTCTCCGAGCCGGCGAGACGGACAGAGTCGTCGACCGATTCGGCGATCTGCTCGATCTGTGTCGCGCTGATCCCTCGCCCCTTGGTCGCTGCTTCGACACCCTTGACGATCTTGGCTCGGTCGAACGGCTCGGTCGACCCGTCCGACTTGACCACCGTGAGGGGCACCTCGTCAACGCGTTCGAACGTTGTGAAGCGATGTCCGCACGACGGACACCTGCGTCGCCGACGTACAGCCGCGCCCTTCGCTGGCGAGGCGGGAATCGACGACCTTGGTGTCGTCGGCCTGGCACATCGGGCAGTGCACCACGCAAGGGTACGCGACGGGAGACATCCGACTCACTGCGCGCCGGCGCTCGGCCGGGTGGGTCCGTCGCGCTGCCAGCGCCACAACGACACGCCGCACCACGTCGACGCGACGAACGCCACGATCGTGAACGCCCGCTCCGACACGCCACCATCAGGACCGAGCACCGCCTCGACGAGATGAGCGAGCATCTGTACTACCTCCCTAGCCTCTCTACGAACACCCGTACGCGAACAATTGTTCGCAGTCAATCAGAACGTTCGTTCGTTGTCAACAGGCGAAGGGAACGTACAGATGTTTGACTTCGGTCCCGAACGCTCGTACGATGACGGACATGTCGCCGCAGAAACTCACCCGCCGCCAACGCCAGGTGCTGATGTTCATCGAACAGCAGATCCGCGACCGCGGTTATCCACCATCAGTCCGCGAGATCGGCGAAGCGGTCGGCCTGACGTCGCCATCCACGGTGCACAGCCACCTCCGCACCCTGCAGAAACTCGGCTACCTGCGCCGAGACCCGACCAAGCCGCGTGCCATCGAGGTGCGTTGGGACCCCAACTCCGGAGCGATCATGGAGCGACGACCGGTCCGCCACGTACCGCTCGTCGGCGACGTCGCCGCCGGCACCGACGTGCTGGCAGAGGAGAACGTCGAGGAGTTGTATCCCCTGCCCGCGGACTTCACCGGCCCCGGCGACGTGTTCATGCTGCGCGTGCGCGGTGAGTCGATGATCGAGGCGGGAATCCTCGACGGCGACTTCGTCATCGCCGAGCAGGGCATCGTCGCCGGACTCAACGACATCGTCGTGGCCGGAATCCCCGGAGGCGAAGCAACCGTCAAGCGCTACCGCAGCGACGGGCCCACCGTCACGCTGACGCCGGAGAACAGCACGATGGATCCGATGGTCTTCGATGCCGCCGACGTTCAGTTGTACGGCAAGGTCGTCGCCGTACTGCGCCGGCTGTAGCCCGATCCTGTTGCTCAGCCAACCCCGAGGCGCTCGGCAACGAGCTCGATGCGGTCGTCGGGCTGCACCACGGCGACGCGGACGAACTGGTCGCTCACCGCGCCGTAGAACTCGCCGGGGCTGACGATCGCGCCACCCTCGCGGGCGAGGCGCTCGGCGAACGTCCAGCCGTCACCCACGTCGAGCCACAGGTAGAACGCTCCGGCCGGCGACGGGACGTCGACGTCCAGCCAGCTGGCGAGGATCTCGCTCATCCGCTCGAGGCGGCGGGCATAGCGATCGCGCTGTTCGACGACGTGGCCGTCGTCGTCGAGGGCGACGACGGCGGCCGCCTGGGCGGGACCCGGCACCATCATCCCGACGTGCTTGCGGACCTGCTGCAGGTAGTCGACGAGGTCGGCATCGCCGGCGTAGAAGCCGACGCGAACCCCGGCCAGGTTGGACCGTTTCGACAGCGAGTGCACGGCGACGACACCGTCGGTGCCGTGCTGCAGGATCGACCGCGGCGGGCCGTGCCAGGTGAACTCCACGTAGCACTCGTCGGAGAACACCGGCACGTCGTGGACGCGTCCCCAAGCGGCGACCGCGCCGAGGTCATCGCACGCGCCGGTCGGATTGCCCGGCGAGTTGACCCACAGCGCAAGCGCTCGTGCCGCGTCCGACTCGTCGATGGATTCGAGGGCGAGCTGTCCCTGGGCAGTGAGCGACACGGCGACCGGCCGGCACCCCGCGAGGATGGCGCCCATCTCGTACGTGGGGTACGCAACCTCGGGATACAGCACCGTGTCGCGGTCAGGACGGCGCAACTTCAACCACTGCGGCAGGGTGCCGACGAACTCCTTCGTGCCGACGCATGCGGCGACCTGGCTGCTGTCGACGGCGACGTCGAAGCGTCGGGCGATCCAGTCGACGATCGCCCGGCGCAGCTCGGCTGAGCCCGGACTCGACGGGTAGCCGCGTTCACTCTGCGACGTCGACAAGGGCCTGCACGACAGCTCTGGGCGGCGGATCGATCGGCGTGCCGATCGACAAGTCGACCGCCCCGCCGGCCAGCGAACCGGCGATCGTCAGCAGACCATCGAGCCGCTCGTACGGGTACGGGGGCGGAACGAACGGCGCTGCCACTCCGTTCCCCGGCCACGCAGGTCGTTGCTGGACGCTCCCTCGCTGGCGCTCGGTCGCTCGCATCGAATCACACGTTGTTCGTGTCGTCACCGTTGACGATGAAGTCGCTGAGCCGGCCCGCCGAGGGTCCCGACAGGCGGGCCCGCACCCTCATCGCTTTCGAGTCGTCCGTGGTCGAGACGACTTCGCCCTCTCGGTGGATCGCCGCCAACACATCGCCGCGATCGTACGGCACCGTCAGTTCGACAACATCGGTCAGGGCGCGGAGGCGATCGGCCAGAACACCGAGGAGATCGTCGAGTCCATCGCCGGTGACGGCACTGATGGCGACGGAGCCGGGATGGTCGACGACCAGCTGCTTGGCCGGCAGCGGTGCCAGATCTGCCTTGTTGAAGACGATCAGCTCGGGCACCCGGTCGGCACCGATCTCGCCCAGCACGGCGCGCACGGCGTCGATCTGGCCCTTGGGATCGGCGGCGCTGGCGTCGACGACGTGGATCAGGTAGTCGGCGTCTGTGGCGACCTCGAGCGTGCTCTTGAACGCCTCGACGAGGCCGTGGGGCAGCCGGCGGACAAAGCCGACGGTGTCGGTGAGCAGGACTGGTTCACCACCGGGGAGGGCCAGGCGTCGGGTCGTCGGGTCGAGGGTGGCGAACAGGCGGTTCTCCGTGAGCACCCCGGCGTCGGTCAGGGCGTTGAGCAGGGTCGACTTGCCGGCATTGGTGTAACCGACGATCGTGACCGAGGCGAGCCCGCTGCGCTGGCGTTGCTTGCGCTGCAAGTCGCGGGTGCGGTCGAGCTCTTTGAGGTCATGATCGAGTTTGCTGATCCGTCGCAGGATTCGCCGGCGGTCGACCTCGAGTCGCGTCTCGCCACCACCGAAGCGCATCCCCACGCCGCCCCGCTGCTGGGCGAGCTGGGCCGCCGCGCCACGGCGCAGGCGGGGCAGCCGGTAGCGCAGCAAGGCGAGCTCGACCTGGGTGCGGCCTTCCAGGGTGTGCGCGTTCTGGGCGAAGATGTCGAGGATCACGGCCGTTCGGTCTATTGCCGTACGTCCGAGCAGACGCTCGAGGTTGTATTGCTGGGCGGGCGTCAGCTCGTTGTCGAACACGACGGTGTCTGCGTCGACGGCGAGGCACAGCTGGCGGAGCTCCTCGGCTTTGCCCTTGCCGACGAAGAACGTGCGATCGGGAACGTCGCGGCGTTGCGTGATGCGGGCCGCCTCGTCCGCGCCCGCCGTGCCGACCAGCGCGGCGAGTTCGTCGAGGCTGGCCTCGGCCTCTTCGTCCGTCACCCCTGGAAAGGCGACGCTGACGAGGACAATGCGCTCCCGGAAGGCGCGCTCGATGAGTGTGGCGCCGAGAGCTTCTGAGTAGGGACTGTTACTCATCGGATTGGGAACTCGATCGTGGCGACGTAGGTGGTCGGGCCGCTGAGCGAAACGGTCGTCACGCCGGCGCCGTCTGCGTTGAGCACAACGCTTGCACGTCCACCATCCATCTGAACCACGAGTTTCCCGTCACGCGGCGTGGCGAGACCCCACCGGGTGGCGGCCACGGCGGCGGCGCAGGCTCCCGTGCCGCATGCTTCGGTGATCCCGACGCCACGCTCGTGGACGCGCATCGTGATCGATGCGTCATCGGGACCGGCGGTGACGATCTCGAGGTTGACGTCCGGCAGGGCGGTGCCGAGGGCATCGAGGTCGACGGCGTGGAGGTCCTCGACAGCCACGACGGTGTGCGGGTTGCCGACGCTGAGATGGGCGGCCGGGCGGGCCGGATCGACGCCGAGGGCGCGCCAGCCGGGCGGGGCGTCGATGTCGGTGACGTCGCCCATCGACGCCGTGGCGACGACGGTGTTCGGGTCGTCGGTGGATTCGAGGTCGACGCGGCGAAGCCCGGCATCGGTGTGGATCGTCAGCGTGGACAGGTCGCCACGGCGCACGGCGAGGGCGTGGGCGAAGCAGCGGATGCCGTTGCCGCTGATCTCCGCCCGGCTGCCGTCGGCGTTGAGCAGCACCATCCGAGCATTGGCGCGTGGATCGCTTTCACCGATCAACAGCCCATCGGCACCGACGCCGCGGCGGCGGTCGCACACCACTCGCGCCAACGCGGGCAGGTCCGCTTCCGGGACGTCGACGTGGAAGGCGATCAGGAAGTCGTTGCCGAATCCGTGGTGCTTGACCAGCTGCAGCGCGTTCATGAGGTGAGGGCGTCGATCACGCTCGTCCGCACCTCGGCGAGTGGGTCGGCGGCGGCGGGGTCGATGTCGATCCAGCGTACGCGGGGGTCGCGGCGGAACCACCGCTCCTGCCGCGTGGCGAACCGTCGGGTTCTCGTGACGATCAGGCCGATGGCCTCGTCGAGGCTGACGAGCCCGTCGAGGTGATCGAGCAGTTCCTTGTAGCCGAGCGCCTGGCGCGCCGTGGGCGAGAGACCGTGGGCGGCCAGACGGGCGACCTCGTCGAGCAGACCGGCGGCCATCATCGCGTGGACCCTCCGCTCGATGCGTTCGCCGAGGGCTGGGCGCGGCCAACGGATCCCGTACTGCACGATGTCGGACGGCGGGAACGCGTCGACGCCTGGGCCGAACGAGCTGAACGGCTGCCCGCTGCCGATGGACACTTCGAGGGCACGCACGATGCGGCGACGGTTGCCGGGATCGATCTTGCTGGCGGCTGCGGGGTCGAGGCCCTTCAGACGGTCATAGAGGGCGGCGGTGTCGGGCTCCTCCTCCAGCGTGGCCCGAACATCGGGCCAGATGCCTGGCAGCTCCAGCCGGTCGACGGCGGCCGTGAGGTACAGACCGGTGCCGGCGACCAGCAGTGCCCGGCTGGGCGGGCGGGCGGCGATCGTGGCGATCGCCCCGTCGTACGCGCTCCGGAACTCCGTGACCGACATCTCGTCACTCGGATCGGCGAGGTCGAGACAATGGTGGACGACGGCGGCGCGATCAGCGGCCGTCGGCTTGGCGGTACCGACGTCCATGCCGCGGTACACCTGCATCGCATCGATCGCCACGATCTCGGTGTCGGGGACCGCAGCGGCGGCGGCCATCGCCACGTCGGACTTCCCGGATGCCGTCGGTCCGAGCAGGGCGACGGGCGGCCGCATCAACCGGCAGCGACCGGGATCTTGACGCGGTGACGAGCGTCGGCGGTCTGCTCGACGAAGCGGGCGGTGAGATGGTGCGGCGCGGCCGACGTGATCTCGACGTCGGCATAGGCGCCGGGGCGCAGCGGTTGGGGGGCGATGAAGTGGACGAGGCGGTGCTGTCTCGTGCGGCCGGCGAGGACGGCAGGATTCTTCTTGCTCGGTCCCTCGACGAGGATCTCCTCGGTGCGACCGATCCGTCGCTGGTTGGCGGCGAGGGCGCTGCGCTCGACGACGACGCGTAGCCGTTCGAAGCGCTCCCCCGCCACGGCCGGGTCGACGAAGCGGTCGACCATCGTCGCCGCCTCGGTGCCGGGGCGCGGCGAGAAGATGAACGTGAAGGCGTCGTCGAAGCAGGCCTCCGCCGCGACCTCCAACGTCGCCGCGAAGTCGTCGTCGGTCTCGCCCGGGAACCCGACGATGATGTCGGTCGAGACGGCCAGGTCGGGAACGACATGGCGGGCTTCGGCGAGGCGATCGAGATAGCGCGCCGCGGTGTAGCCCCGGTGCATCGCCGTCAGCACGCGGTCGGACCCGGACTGCAGCGGGTAGTGCAGCTGCTCGCACACGGCGGTCGTGGTGGCGATCGCCGCAAACGTCTCGGGACGCATGTCCTTCGGGTGAGGCGATGTGAAGCGCACGCGTCGGATGCCCTCGATTGCGCCGACGGCTCGGAGCAGATCGGCGAACAGCGGGCGGACGGACGCGTTCGTGTCACCGGCACGGCGGGCGGCGAGCTGGAGGTCGCGGCCGTAGCTGTTGACGTTCTGGCCGAGGAGCGTCACTTCGGTGACGCCCTCGGCGGCGAGCTCTTCGACCTCGGCGACGATGTCGGCGAACGGGCGGCTCATCTCCTCGCCGCGCACGGCGGGGACGATGCAGAAGGCGCACGTGTTGTCGCAGCCGATCTGGATCGTGACCCAGGCGTTGTACGACGTCGTGCGCCGCGCCGGCAGCGCCGACGGAAACATCGCGTGGTCGTCGATGACGGCAGCCTCGAGGATCTCGGTGACCGGGCCGGTGAGGCGAGCTTCGTGCAGCAGCTCGGCGGCGCGGTGGACGTTGTGCGTCCCCATCACGACGTCGACATGGCCGGCCCTGGCCCGCACGATGTCTCGGTCCTTCTGGGCGAGGCACCCGGACACCACGATCTGGCGGCCGTCGCGCTGCGCCTTCCAGGTCTTGAGGTGGCCGAGGTTGCCGTACAGCTTGTTGTCGGCGTTCTCGCGAATGCAGCACGTGTTCAACACGACGACGTCGGCCTCGGCCTCCGACTCGGCGGCGACCATCCCGTCGGCCTCGAGCAGCCCGGCAATCCGCTCGGAGTCGTGCTCGTTCATCTGGCAGCCGAACGTGCGCACGAGGTAGCGACGGGCGGGCTCATGCACCTCAGTGAGGCTATCGGCCGTGGTTGCGGCGGGTCCGGTGCCGGTCGCTAGGTTTCGCCCCGTGTTCGCCATCCTGCCCATCTCCACCGGCTACGAGCTGTTCGGCCTGCTGCACATCCTCAGCGTGATCGCCGCCTTCGGGCCGTTGTTCACCTACCCGTCGATGATCCGCGCCGGCGCCGGCGCCGAGGTCGCCAAGTGGCACCTTCGCCTCAGCCTGCCCGCCCTCGTGCTGGTCTGGGTGTTCGGGATGGGCATGGTCGGGATGTCGGACGAGGTGTTCAAGATGTCCGATGGCTGGATCGTCGCCTCGCTGCTGTTGTGGGTCGGCCTCGTCGTCGTCAGCTGGTTCCTCGTCCGCCCGTCGCTCACCGACACCAGCGAGCGAGCCCGCTCGATGCTCGGCGCCGGCCTCGGCATCACCCACCTCGGCCTCGTCGTGCTGCTGTGGCTGATGGTCTTCAAGCCCGGCCAATGACCGGTCGCCGGTCGCGCCAGCCGGTTTCCGGCTCTGCGTAAGCGTGTAAGCCCTCGGTGGGCACGCACGCGTTACGGCAGCGACCGCCTCAGTCGAGCTCGATCGGGGCGTCGTCGTCGGGGCTGAACTCGGCGACAGCGCCGCCCGCCTCCTCCGCTCCGTCGGGGCGCAACCCGGCCATCGTCAGCACCTTGTCGCTGATGTCGACCATGATCTCGGGATTGCCGGTGAGGAACGCCTTGGCGTTCTCCCGCCCCTGCCCGAGCTGCTCGCCCTCGTAGGTGAACCACGCACCCGACTTCTTGATGATGTTCATGTCGACCGCCATGTCGAGCAAGGCGCCCTCCCGGCTGATCCCCTTGCCATACATGATGTCGAACTCCGCGGATTTGAACGGCGGACTGCAGTTCGCGACCACGACGTCGTTGGCGACGAACGTGTGGTGCTCGTCGACCTCGATGTCGTAGACGTCGGCCCACTCCGGCTCGCTGATCGAGACGACCTTGTCGTACCAGACCTCCTCAGCGAGCACGCCGTACAAGAACTCACTCTCGAGAGCGTCCGCCAGTCGTTGGAGCCGATCGCGACGCAGCCGGCTGTGACCAAGTACCTGGCGAGCCCCGCCCTGTGGATCGCCGCCCCCGTCGCCGACCATCGCCGCCACGTGTGCAGCGGTCAGGCCCCGCCCCCGTAGGTAGGCGAGCACGGGCTCGGTCTGGGCGGCTGGCAGGTAGTTCCTCTGCGAGCCACGATGCACACCGAGCGCTGGATCGGCGAGTGCTTCGACGAGCGCCGAGCCACGTGGCCCCCACATCGGGATGACTTCGGCGAATCGCTGGACGTTCTCGATGCCGCTGATGCGAACCTCCCACGTCGGCAACTTGCCGAGCACCTTGCGGCCCTTGACGATGCTCGGCCGCTTGTTGCTCGGGTCGTAGCGCCGAACCGAGCTCCCGATGCCCCACCGCAGCAACAACCAGTGGAGTTGCTGCGCCAACTGCTCGGACGTCGTGGTGTAGCCCACACGGATCGCGCCGGTCTGTTCGAGGCTGACGTGGCCGTCGGACTCGAACAATCCGAAGATGAGGTTGGCAACGACGTCTGCGGACACATCGGGCGTGAAGAACTCGGGGCCGACCCGCTTCTCCGGGGCAAGGTGACCCCAGATCCCGGCTCGCCGGACCAGGTCGAGCACACCGTTGCGTTCGCCGGGTCGATGGCTGATGCACAGCTCGATGCCCCGCAAGCGCGTGCCGCAGCCCAGACGGCCGACGATGTCGACGACGTCGTCCCGGAGTGACTCCGCCGTATTGATGAAGGCGATTGGCGTCTTGCCACCGACGTAGCCGTCGCCGATCAAGTAGCCGAGCAGCCGCGCTTCGTCGGGTGTGTACGGCTGAGCGTCGCCGAACGAACCGAACTGGCGTGGCCTGGCGAGACGGTCGCCGACCGACAGCTCGCCGGCTTCTTTCCAGCCGTGGTCGGTCATGATCCGGTGGTCCGGGGTGACGCGAAGCTTCGTGCCGTCACGCAGACCGAGCGTGATCACCTGTGCTTCGCCCTGGTCGAAGCGCTGGATGATCGGCCGCTGATGGAGCACTCCGACCTTGTCGGCGGCGACGACCGACTCTGCGGCACCCCCGACAATGTCCTCGATGCGTTGAGTGATCCCGGTCGACGGATCGAACACCAACGTGCCGGCGGCGACGCACTTGTTCTTCACCACCTTGACGCGGGTGCGGTTGCCGACGACCTCGGCGCCGTCCTTCAGCGACTCGATGCGGCGGATGTCGAGGCGGATCGACGAATAGAACTTCAGAGCCCGCCCGCCAGGGGTCGTTTCTGGAGAACCAAACAACACGCCGATTTTTTCGCGCAGCTGGTTGATGAAGATCAGGATCGTCTTCGACCGGTTGAGGTTGGCGGTGAGCTTGCGCAGGGCCTGGCTCATCAGGCGGGCCTGCAGGCCGACGTGGCTGTCGCCCATCTCGCCTTCGATCTCGGCCCGCGGGGTGAGCGCCGCGACCGAGTCGATGACGATCGACGTCGAGGGCGCTGGAGCGGACGAGCATGTCGGCGATCTCCAGCGCCTGCTCCCCCGTGTCCGGCTGGGAGATGAGCAGCTGGTCGATGTCGACGCCGATCGCTTTGGCGTACGTCGGGTCCATGGCGTGCTCGGCGTCGATGTAGGCGCACACCCCGCCGTTGCGTTGGGCCTCGGCGACGACGTGCATCGCCAGGGTCGACTTGCCCGACGACTCCGGCCCGTAGATCTCGGTGACCCGCCCCCGCGGCAGCCCGCCGACGCCGAGGGCGAGGTCGAGCGACAGCGCCCCGGTGGGGATCGCCTCGATGTTCATCGTCGACTTCTCGCCCATCCGCATGATGGCGCCCTTGCCGTACTGCTTCTCGACCTGCGCCAGCGCCATCTCCAGCGCCTTCGCCTGCTCTTTCGCCTGCTCCGTGCTCATCGTTGATCGTTGTCCCTTTCGCCACGCCTCGTGGCTCGTGCTGACCGTGTGGGATGTCTGCTGAGCACCTTAGAGATGGGGTGTCACAGCGTTTCCGAAGGCGCCTTGCTGGCGTCGAATGACAACAGTGTAATCCCGAACAGTCGTTCGTTCAAGGACATCGAGGATCACGTCACGGCGCGTTGACGATCAGCGCACCGGCGATCCCGGAGCGGCCGCGCCGTGCCGATTGACGGCGCGCGACACTGGAACGCGTGCTGACCCGCGACGACATCGAGGAGATCGCCGGTGCCCTGCCGGAGACGACGATCGAACGCTCCCCCGACGGCCGGCCGGCCTTCCGCGTGCGCGGCAAGCTGTACGCCTGCCAACGCGACCAGCGCCCTGACGCCGTCGATCCCGACACCGGCGAGCGCCTCGACGACGTGATGATGTTCCGCGTCGCCGACGAGGGCGTGAAGCAGGCGCTGCTCGCCGACCCGTCAGGCGCGTGGTTCACGACACCACATTTCAACGGCTGGCCGGCGATCCTCGTCCGCCTCGCCGACCTCGACCGGCTGTCCCGCGACGAGCTCGAGGAGGTCATCGTCGACGCCTGGCTGTGCCAGGCACCAAGCGCGTCGCCAGGTCTGGCTCGCTGAGCGCCCGCCGAGTGACCCAGGATTGGTGAGCCGTCGCACGGAAACCTGTCGTGTGAGCTCACCAATCTCGGCCACGTCGGTCGTGGCACGATGCGACCATGAGTCTCGACGACTTCGCCAGGGTCCCGTTGCTGTTCGGGCCGTCGCCGATCCATCCGCTGCCCCGTCTGAGCGCCGCGCTTGGAGGCGATATCGAGATCTGGGCGAAGCGCGAGGACTGCAACTCGGGCATCGCCTTCGGAGGAAACAAGGTCCGCAAGCTCGAGTACCTCGTCGCCGACGCGCTCGCTCAGGGCTGCGACACGCTGGTGTCGATCGGGGGCGTGCAGTCCAACCACACACGCCAGGTCACCGGTGTCGCCCGTCATCTCGGCCTTGCCGCAGTGACCGTCCAGGAACACTGGGTGCCAGCGACGGACGACAACTATGAGCGCGTCGGCAACATCCAGCTGACCCGCATCATGGGCGGCGACATCCGGATGGATGATGCCGGTTTCGACATTGGCGTTCGGGACAGCTGGCGACGTGCCCTCGAATCGGTCGAGGCGGCTGGCGGCAAGCCGTACCCGATCCCTGCCGGTGCGTCGGACCACCCGCTCGGTGGTCTCGGCTTCGCCAACTGGGCGGGCGAGGTCGCCACCCAGGAAGCCGAGCACGACGTCTTCTTCGACCACGTCGTGGTGTGCACGGTCACCGGGTCGACGCACGCCGGGATGATCGCCGGGTTTGCCCTCGAAGGGGTCGGCACGCGCCCGAGTCCTCGGCATCGACGCTTCGAAGACACTCGATCGAACCGTTGCGCAGGTGACGCGCATCGCCAACGACACCGCCGATCGGATCGGCGTCGGGCGAACGCTGCTGCCGGAGGAGATCACCGTCGTCAACGGCTATGCCGGCCCGGCGTACGGCGTTCCGGACGAGCCCACCATCGAAGCCATCCATCTCGCAGCTCGTACCGAAGGCATGCTCACCGACCCGGTGTACGAAGGCAAGTCGATGGCCGGGCTGATCGGGATGATCCGCACCGGTGAGATCCCAGCAGGATCGCGAGTCCTCTACGCCCACCTCGGCGGACAACCCGCGTTGTCCGCCTACGCCAGTACACCCGGCCTCGGCTGACTCCGGCGGAATTGGCGCACGCCCCCACCTTTGGTGAGTTCCCGCAGCAGGAATCGCTGTCAGGGCTCACCAATCGAAAGGAGCCCGACGAGCTAGCCGCTGATCCCGGTTCGCTCGACGCCCTCGACGATGTAGCGCTGCAGCAGCACGAACCCGACGAGCAGCGGCAGGATGGCGATCGCCGACGCCGCGAACAGCTGCGTCATCCGCGGGCTCTGCGAGTTGAGGAACGTCGACAAGGCACCTGCACCGTCCACTTCTCCTGGTCGCGTCCGACGACCAGGGGCCACAAGAAGGCGTTCCAGCTGGCGATGAACGTGATCGAGGCGACGGCCGCGAAGATCCCCTTGGAGTTCGGCACCACGATGCGCCAGTACGTCCCCCACGTCGACAGGCCATCGATGCGCGCCGCCTCCTCCAGCTCGAGCGGGAAGCCGAGGAAGTACTGGCGGAACAGGAACGCCGCGAACGCCTGGAACATCACCGGCACGATCAGGCCTTGGTAGCGTGTTGAGCCAGCCGATCTCCGCCACGATGATGAAGCTCGGGACGAACGTGACTGCCGCCGGGATCATCAGCGTCGCGAGGATCGTCACGAACACGACCTTGGCGTAGCGGTAGGGAATGCGGGCCAGCCCGTACCCGGCCATCGACGCCACGAGCACGGCGCCCGTGGTCTGCAGCACCGCCACGATCGCCGAGTTGCGCAGGCTGCGCAGGAACGGCACCGACCGGTTGTCGAACAGGTCGGCGACGTTGCCGAACTGCAGCGACGACGGGAACAGCTTCCAGTCCGGCGCCGAGATCTCCAGGTCGGTCGACAGGCCGTTGCGGACGAGCAGGTAGAAGGGAACGAGGAAGAGGACCGCGGCGACGACGAGCACGCCGTACAGCGCCGCCGTCCCGGCCGCGGCCCGCGGACCGGTGGGACGCACCTCAGCCATAGGACTCTCGCCGTCCGAAGCCGAACGAGGCGCGCCTGGACGATCGTGAACGTGGCGATGATCAACGTCAGGATGACGGCGCCGGCGCTGCCGTGCCCGAAGTCCTGCTGGCGCCCGAGGGCGACGTAGTAGAGGTAGACGAGTGGCGGGCGGGCGTACGGCGGGTAGCTGCCCCGCCGGCGTTCGACAAGCAGGTTGTAGAACTCGTCGAACGCTTGGAAGGCGTTGATCAGCAACAGCACGATCACCGCGGCCGACGTCGCCCGCAGCTGCGGGCAACGTGATGTAGCGGAACGTCTGCCAGCCGCGCGACGCGCCGTCGACCGCGGCGGCCTCGTAGAGCACCGCCGGGATGCGCTGCAGCCCGGCGAGGAACAACAGCATGTAGAAGCCGACCTGGAGCCAGAGGCGCTCCGACACGATGACCACCCAGTACAGCGGTGGATCGGGGCGTGACAGCCACTGGCGACCCTCGAACCCGAACGCCCGCAGCACCGTGTTGGCGAGGCCGAAGCGTACGCCGTTGAAGATCGACATTCGCCAGATCATCGAGGCGACGACGTAGCTGCACGCCACCGGCAGGAAGAAGACGGAGCGGAACAACGCCTTGGCGAAGCGGGCCTGGTTGACGAGCAGGGCGAGGCCCAGCGAGCAGGCGAACGTCAGCGGCACGATGAACGCGGCGAAGGCGACGAACGTGACCAGGCTCTGGCGGAACGCCGGGTCGGAGAGCATCTCCCGGTAGTTCCGCAGGCCGACGAACTCGGTCGGCGACACCGTGTTGCGCGCCTCGAACAGGCTGAGGACGATGCTCCAGACGACCGGTGCGATGACGAACACGGCCATCCCGAGCAAGAACGGGCCGACGAACACCCAGAACCAGATGTTGTTGTTCTGGTTGCCCGCCAGACGGCGCCCCAGCGTCCGCGGTGGGATACCGGCCAGCGGCCGGGACACCGCCGCCGTCTCGGCAACGAGGCTCACCCGGTCGTGACGGGAGCCGTATCCGGGCGTGCTCGCCAGCCGGTGCGCTGGATGCCGTGCGGACCCGCCGCTGCCGGCGCCGACACGTTCGAGCTCGGCGTCGACGATCGCCTTGACCTCGGCGATCTCGGTCTCCGGGTCGGCGCCCTGCGGTGATGATCCGGTTGAGGGC
The DNA here is from genome assembly GCA_963732335.1 of Ilumatobacteraceae bacterium. Classification (GTDB taxonomy): domain Bacteria; phylum Actinomycetota; class Acidimicrobiia; order Acidimicrobiales; family Ilumatobacteraceae; genus Desertimonas. Next base: position 170,461 of record CAVSZO010000049.1, read on the forward strand.
GTCCGAGTACGCCGTGCCGGATGCCGGCGTCCACAGGATCGGCGTCTGGGTGAAGCCGTTCTCCTGGCTCAAGCCGCACCGTCGTTGGCGGCCGGGCCCTCGGCTGAGCGCGTCGGCCTCTGCGGCCAGGCTGTTGCGAGCCGGGATGTGGAAGCCGTAGGCCGTGGCGAAGTCGAGCTGGTGGTCGGTCTGGTCGACCCACAGCCACTGCACGAACGCCTTCGCCGCCTCGACGTCGACGCTCCGTGCGCTCACCGTCGACGAGAACGCGCCGATCGGCACGCGACGGCGCTGCCGGTCGAGGCGTCGAGGGCCGGCCACGCCATCACGTCGAAGTCCTCGCCGACTCGGCGAGTCGAGTGATCTGCGGGATACGTCCACAGCCCAGTGAGTTGGATCGCCGTCAGCTCGTTGATGAACGGCACCGGGGTCGAACCAGTCGGTCGGGGCGCCGAGCAGCAGCGAATCGCTCTCGAACAGCTCCTGCAGCTTCGTCATCGCTGCGTACACCGGCTCGGTGGCGAACCCGAACTGGCCGTCCTCGGTGAGATAGTCGGCGCCGGCTGACCACAGGATCGGCCACCGAGCACGGCCGAGTCCACCGTCGTTGCCGACGAACAGGCCCTTCATGTCGCCGGTCGTGAGCGCTGCGGCGGCGGCGATCAGCTCGTCGAGCGTCTGCGGCGGCTCGAGGCCCGCGTCCTCCAAAAGGCTCTTGCGGTAGACGACGAACTGCATGTCGATGATCTGCGGGACTGCCCACAGGTGGCCGTCATAGGTCAGGCGCGTGATCATCCGCTCGTTGAAGTCGCTCTCGGCGTCGCCGAGGATGCCGTCGAGCGGTACGACCTGCCCGCCCTGGATCATGTCGATGTTGGGGCCGTTGACCGGCCTCGAAGACGTCGGGACCCTCGTCGGTGAGCAGCGCCGAGGCGAGGGCGTTGTCGTAGTCGGCGGCGAACCACTCGACCTCGATGTTGGCGTCCTCGTAGGCCGCGGCGTAGCGCTCGACCGCTTCCTGGACGCCCTCCTCGCCGTACCCGTGGTACCACTGCGACAGCGTCGGTACGTCACCGCTGCGAGGGCGACAGGTCGCCCTCGTCGCGGAGCGGGCGAGCGACGGATGGCTGGCACCGGCGATGCCGCCGCCCGGCGAGCATCCCAGCGGCGACCAGGCCGCTGCCCGCCAGGAGACGTCGCCTACTCAGGGCGCCGCGACCGAATCGGAAGATTGGGCTGGCTCATCGAATCAATCTCCTTGCTCCCGGTGGTTGATCTCCCCGTGTGCGGGTTCCGAAGGAAGTGGCCACACACCACCACCGTAGGCGCTCGTCAGGGGCGCGGCGGCGGGGTGGCCGGGTCGGACACGTCGGGTGGGTGCATCGCCACGTCGACCGCCTGCCACAGCGTGTAGCTCACCGGGTAGATGACGATCGGCAGGACGATCGCGACGGCGCCGAGGGCCACGATCAACGGCACCACCGGGATGTCCGGCACGGTCAGGGCGACGGCGACGATCAAGCCGACGATCAACGTGCCGAACACGACGATGATGTTGATCGTCATCGCCCCGAGCTCGAAGCCTTCGTAGCCGCGCTGCCAGCCCAGCCCGCACGTCCGGCAGCGATCCTGCTTGGCGAACCACCCGGTGAAGAAGGCGCCGCGGCCGCCGCACCATGGGCACCGCCGGCGGGCGCCGCGCCAGAGCATCCTGGGGAGCGACGGGCGGCGTGGATGCCGATGTCGGCTGCGTTCACGGCGACACGGTACGACAGCGCCGCCACGCCGCCGATGCGGCCACGTCACGCGATCTTTGCCAGACTTCGACGGGTGCGCCGCGGACTGGCCGGGCTGTTGTTCTTCATTGCCGCCATCCTGCTCGCCCTCGCAGCGGGTGGATGGTGGCTGCAGCGGGTCGCCTTCGAGCCGTCGAGCAGCCGCGCCGTCGCCCGCGAGGTGTTCACCGACCCCGAGCTGCGCGGTCAGCTGGCGGCGGTGGTCGCCGGGGCCACCGCCGAGACCCTCGGCGTGCCGGAGAACCAGCTGACGCTTCAGCTCGCCTCGATTGCCGGACATCCGGACGCCGCGGAGTTCCTCGCCGACATCGTCGCCGATGCCCACGCCAGGGTGGTCGGCGCGGGAGGCCCGGTGCAGATCACCGGACCGCAAATGGTCAACATCGTGCGCACCCAGAGTGTCGCCGGGCTGCCGGCGGTGACGCTGCCCGTCGAGGAGGTGGCGATCCTCGACACGATCCGAACGGCGTTGCGATGGTTCGTCCCGATCGCCGCCCTCATCGGTCTCGCCGCGGCGGTCCTCGGAGTCCTCACTCACCCGGAGCGCGCCGACGCCGTGTTCGGAATCGGGGTGTTCTGCATCCTCGCCGGGGTCCTGGCGATGGTCCTCGGGTACGTCGTGCCGACGTTTCTCCTCCCGGCACTGAGCGACAATCTCTGGATCGAGGTGATCCCGGCCGTCGCCAACAACGAGCTGCGGACGGTTGCCGGGCTGTCGTGCGCGTTGGCGATCATCGGCGTTGTGCTCATCCTCGGCTCGGCCAGCTTCCGTCGTCGCAAGACGAGTTGGTCGGCGCCGGTAC
>CAVSZO010000050.1:0-43053 GCA_963732335.1 Ilumatobacteraceae bacterium
TCGACTCGGCGTGAGGCGCAGGTCGGTGGGGATGGACGTGGACATGCACGTCGTCGACGTGGGCAACGTGGCTGGTGAGGTGGTCACGTGTCGCAGAAGCGATCTGGTGGCCTTGACCGACGGTACACGTGGCGGCGACGTCGATGGTGAGGTCGGCCACGAGACGGTGGCCGAGCCAGCGGACTTTCGTCGCCGTCACAGCGCGAACGCTGGAGTGTGGCCCGCTTCGTTGTTGATCCGCTCGACGATGACGGGATCGATGGCGTCCATCAGCCGGTGGTAGACCCGGATGGTGGCGTCGCGAAGCACGGCGAAGATGGCGATCGAAATGGCGAGCCCGACGATCGGGTCGGCGCCTGCCCGAAGAAGCCGGCCCAGATGCTGATGGTGCCCAGCGCGACGCCAAGCGAGGTGAATCCGTCGGAACGGGCGTGGTGGCCGTCGGCGACCAAGGCGGCTGACCCGATGGTCCTGCCCTCGGCGGATCCGATAGACGGCGACCAGCTCGTTGCCCACGAAGCCGGCCAGGCCAGCGCCGACCAGCATGCCGAGATTGTCGACGTCGCGGGGGTTGATGAGCCGGTCGATCGCTTGCCAGGCGGCGACGACTGCAGAGGTCGCGATCACTGCGAGCACGAACAGTCCGGCGAGGTCCTCGGCGCGCCGATACCCGTAGGTGTAGCGCTGGTTGGCGGGGCGGCGCCCGAGCCGGAAAGCGATGAACAAGGGGATGGCGGTGAGGGCGTCGGCAAAGTTGTGAACGGTGTCGGCGAGCAACGCGACAGAGCCGGTGGAGGCGACGATGACGACCTGTACGACTCCGGTGACCATCAAGGCAAGGAACGAAATCTTGACGGCACGAATCCCCCGCTGATCGCTTTCCAACGCCGCGTCGATGGAGTCGACAGCGTCGTGGCGGTGGGGCCGGAACACCTGGGGAACGAGGTGGTGATGGTGGTGGCTGCTCATGCTGACTTCGCATCGGCTCGGTGGTGGCGGCCGCCGGCGACGAGATGATCGGCCTGGAGCAACGCCTCGGTGGCGAGGTTCTCGATGTGCTCGTTGCGGGCGGCGTAGATGATGCGGTTGCCGTCGCAACGCACGCGGACCAAGTCGGCGGCGCGGAGCTTGGCGAGGTGCTGGGAGACCGCGGGTGGTTGGGCGCCCACATGCTCAGCGAGCTCGTTGACGGAGTGCTCGCCGTGCAACAGGGCCCAGACGATGCGCAGACGAGTCGAATCGGCGAGGAGCTTCAACACCTTCACGGCAGCGTCGAACTCGGCGGCGTCTGGCTTCGCAAGGTACTTGCGAGTCTGCGCAGTCACGCAGATAGCCTACAATGGAATCATGACGCGGCCTGTCCTCGATGACCTCGGCCTCAGGGATTCAGCGAGCGATTCGCGCATCGTTGGTAGATCACCCGTCACTAGCGTGATCGCGGCAATCAACGAGCTGGCGACGTCTACGGAGGGTGTGCGGACATGGCGATGCGAGCACGGACGTGGCACACGTGTGCCCTGGCGCTGATCGTGCTCGGAGGTGTCGCCTCGACCGGGGACGCCGGCGATCGTCCGCGGCGCAAGGACACGGCGCAGGGCTGGCAGCCGGTTCCCGCCGCGGCGGACATCTCGATGTCTCCGGTGAGGCCGAAGTGAGCAACCCTGGACGCCGGCGGCGATGCGCTGCGACGCCTACTGCTTCACCCGGGCCCGCACGTTCTTCGATTCGGTGGCGGTGTTCGGTGCGGACGGCGAGGTGCACGGGATGCTCGCCGAGTCGATCATGCCCAACGACGACTCACGCGGTGGACCGTCACAGTCCGCGACGGCATCTCCTTCACCGACGGCACTCCGGTCGATGCCGACGCGGTGATCTACAACCTCCAGGCAACCGGGACGGGGGTCCTCGTCGGTGCCTACCTCAAGGACGTCGCCAAGGTTCCCGATCCCGAAGATCCCGAGCGCACGATGCTCAAGATCGAGAAGCTGGACGACCGCTCGTTCACCGTCTTCACCGGCGAGGACGGCGACCCCGGCAGCCGTTGCCGTGGCGCGACTTCCCCCACCTGTTCACCGGGCAGTGGGGGCTGATCGCCTCGCCCACCTGGTTGCAAGCAGTCGCCGCCAACCCCGAGCTGGCGACGCAGCCCGTCGGCTCCGGCCCCTTTGTCGTCGACAGCTATGAGCCGCGGGACTCCCTCGAGGTCAGCCGCAAACCCGACTACTGGATGACCGATGCCACCGGGAAGCAGCTCCCCTATCTCGACTCGATCTCGTTCCAGGTCATCGAGGACCCCGAGATCTCAGTCGAAGCGCTGCAGGCCGGTGACGTCGACCTCGTCATCACCCCCAGCGGCCGGGCGAGGTCCGCCATCCAAGACCAAGGCGATTACTCGATCGCCCTGATCGAGCGCCACGTCGACACGACATACCTGCTCGTCGACCTCGACAAGCCCGGGCCGCTGCAGGACCGGCGGGTGCGTTGCGCGATGTCGATGGCCCTCGACCGCCAGGAGCTCAGCGACGTCATCAGCGACGGGCTCGATCCGCCCGCCAACGGCTTGTTCTCCCCCGGCCAGCAGGGCTACCTCGACGACAACGGCCTGTCGATCGAGCAGGATCTCGACAGTGCGGCGGCGCTGATCGCCGAGTACGAAGAGGAGACCGGCACCAACGTCGAGTTCACCATCGGCCACATCCCATCGAACGGGCCGTCCAAGGCGTCGAGGTGATGATGGGCTGGTGGAACGAGGTCGGCATCGACGTCGACGACCTCACCGTCCCTCAGCACGACTTCATCAACCAGGCGATCTTCGGCGTCCCCGAGTTCGAGGTGTTCCTCTGGCGGGGCCACGGCGGGCTCCTGGTCGACCAGCAGTACGTCTGGTGGCACTCGGAGAACGCCTTCCCTGACGGCGAGTTGTCGCTCAACTTCGGTCGGCTCCGCGACCCCGACATCGACGCCGCCCTCGACGCGGCGCGGGCTTCGGGCACCGACGAGGAGGCGATCGCCGCGGCCGAGGACATCAACCGTGTGTTCGCTGAGCAGTGCTACTACATCCCGATCAGCTGGGTGCAGTGGGCGGCGCTCGGCGTGCCGGAGCTACGCGGGTTCGGCGAACTGGCCCTCCCCGACGGGACGGTGATCCTCGACGGCGCCGGCGCATCAGGCGCCTCCGGGCAGTTCTGGATGCAGACGTTGTACCTCGCCGACGAGCCCCGCGCCGAACGGTGCGCTCTGCCGAGGGCCTCGACGTAGCGGGCGGCCAGTGGCGGGCGGTGATTCCGTGGGCGACGACGCTGAGCACGATCGTGATGGCGATCGTGTTCACGGCGGACGAGCACCCGGGGTCGGCATCGCCGAGCTCCTCGACGGCGAGCAGCGCGAAGACCACCGAGGCCAACCCGCGTGGGCCGAACCAACCGACGAAGCTGCGGTCGCGCGGTCCTGCCGGAACCGAGAACGCGATCGCCACCGGCACCATCCGCACGAGCGTCAGGCTCAGCACCGCGTAGAACGCGACGCGAGCGTCGAGATCTCGAACGCGGGAAGCACGAACCGGCGCCGAAGATGAACCAGAGCACGAGCGACAGCAGGCTGCCGAACAGCTCGGTGAGCTCCACCGACTCCCTGCGTCCGTGCGCGCCGAGGCGCCGAAGACCAAGCCGCCGATGAACGCGGCGACGAACGGGTTGCCCCCGACCTCCGACGCCACAGGAAGGCGATCAGCGCCAACGACAACGTCGCCAACCGCCGAGCGCCGTGCTGCATCCAGCCGTACCGATGAGCGATGCGCAGGAGGCGTCCACCGACGAGCGCGACGCCGCCACCGACAGCGAGCCCGATCGCCAGCTCTCCCAAGGCGCCGAACCCGTCCTCGTACGGTGTGGACCACGCCGAGCGCCGTCGCCGCTGAGGCGATGCAGAACGTCACGACGGGCGTGGCAATCCCATCGTTCAGTCCGCTCTCGACGTTGAGCACCCGCCGGACCCCGACAGGGAGCCGCTCGTCGGCGATCACCGAGGCGCTCAACGCCGCGTCGGTCGGCGCAAGACTGGCAGCGATCAAGCCGGCCAGCGCGACCGGCAGGCTGGGGAACACCACGACCGCCACGGCGTGCCGGCGAGGATCGAGAGGGGCAGCCCGATCCCGAGCAGGCGGGAGGTCAGGGGCAGGTCCTGCCGTGCCGCAGCCACGGGGACCGCCGAGGCGTCGGCGAACAGCAGCAAGGCGAGCGTGATCTCCGCCAGATGGTGCACCGTCGAGCTCTCGATGTCGACGCTCACGATCCCCCAACTCGAGTTCGCCAGCAGCAATCCGGCGACCAGGAAGACCAACGGCCCGGTGAGGTTGCGCGCCGCCAGCCACTCCGACAAGACCGCCCAGCCGAAGAGCACGAGCGCAAGGGTGACGAGCGTGGCTTCGTTCATCTGCGCACCCCTACCGGTCGCTGTCAGATAGTCCGGACACAGTAGGACGATTGTCGTTCAGAGCAGGCCGAGCTGGCGGGCTCGTTCGACGGCTTCGTCCCGGCTCGATGCGTCGAGCTTCCGGTAAATCGCCTTGACGTGCGACTTGAGCGTGTTCACGGAGATGTAGAGGTGACCGGAGATCTCAGCGTACGTGAGGCGGCTGGCGAGGAATCGCAGGACGTCCTTCTCGCGCTGACTCATCGGCTCGATCAGCTTGGCGCCGTCGAGTCGGCGTGGCGGAGCGGGTCGCAGACGTGCACCGTCGAGTACGCGGCTGACGAAGGCGTCGAACTCGGAGTCGGCAGGCAGGGCGTCGAGGAGCTGATGGACCTCGGCACCTTCGTCGACCAGGAGTCGCACAAGACCCACCTCGGCGGCGAGACGCACCGCAGTGCGCAGCGGATTCAGCGCGGCGGACACGTCGCGGGACGTGAGGGCGCGGGCGACGAGCACGCCACGCTGGACCCGTTGACGACGGGTCAACGAGGTCTCCGAGAGCGAATCGAGGAGGCGGTTCGCTTCCACAACGTCCCCGCCGGCCAGCGCGTACCGGCATTGCAGCAGCGTCCGATCCGGACCGGGTAGCAATGAAGTCACGAGTCGGCTCGCACGGGCGTCGCCGTCGTCCATAGCCATGCGGGCCTCGAGGCGGCCAATCTGGTCCAGCACTACTGGGGTGGGCGCCGGCATGCTGGTCCGCGCCGCCTCGAGGTAGCCCGGCACGGCCTCGGGCTGCCCGGCGGCGAGGGCGTAGCGAGCCGACTCGAGGGCCGCGAGAAGGATCGTCGGGGGTCGCCCGGCGGACCGCGCGATCCCGTTGGCCAGTGCCAGGTCCGGCCCACCCCATTCCAGCTCGTCGCGCTCCCGGAACAACGCCGCTCGGGTGAGGCGTGGGACGCACCACGAGATATTCGACTCGTCGAGGCCAGCCCGTTGGGCGGCATCGATTGCCTCGTCGGCGTGGCGGGCGGCGTCGTTGAGCTCGCCGGCGGTGAGCTCCCCCCACGCCAGATACCCGGGGAAGCGAACCGAGTCGACCAACGGGACGGAAGGCCAGCTCGGCGCGCTTGCTCGACTTCCTTGGCGAGTCCCGCTGAGTCCCCCATGACGAGGAACGACTGACACGTGGTGACCGACGATTGGGAGATCCACGGGTGATCGTGTGCGTCGGACCCGAGAACCGTCTGACCCTCACCGATCAGGACGATGGCGGCCTCAGGATCGCCCTCGTGAAGGGCGCGGATTCCCCTGACGACCGACAGCATCGCCGCGTCACCCGGTTCGAGGGATTGCTGTTCGACCCGGCGGAACCACACTTCGACGTCGTCTGGACCACCGAGGGCGATGAGCACGAGGCAGCACTCCAGAACGGCGCTGGGCTCCTCCGAGGCGTGGCTGGCGCCGAACTCGCGGAGCCAGGCACGCGCCGTGTCGAGCGCCTCCTGCCGGCTCTCCACGTCCAGGCGCGCCAGGGTCAGCTTGTGGAGATGCCGGAACGCCAGCTCGACGTCGCCGGCTGCCATGGCGTGACGGACTGCGCTCATCAGATCGCCTTGGTCGACGTAACCACCCGATGCCGCGAGGTGGGCACGGCGGAACGACTCGGGAGAGGTCGCCCGCAGCCGGGCCTGCAGGAACGCTGCGAACAGGTGGTGGTAGCGGTACCAGCCAGACCGACGGTCTAGCGCGATGACGAACAGATTGGCCTGGTGCATTGCTCGCAGCAGGTCGCCACAATCGGCACGCCCGGTGACCTTCTCGCACAGGGTGCTGTTGAGTGACCCGAGGATCGACGTCTGCATCAGGAAGTCGGCGACATCAGCCGGCTGGACGTCGATGACTTCGTTGACGAGGAAGTCCGTGATACCCCGGTCGGAGCTGGCGAATGCCTGTACGAGCTCCGTGACGTCGGCGTAGGCGGGTAGTGACAACGCGGCGAGGTGCAGACCGGCCGCCCAACCCTCCGTGAGATCGAGGAGCCGGGCGACGTCTTCGTCGTCGACGTCAGAACCGAGCTTGGTGAAGAGCTCACGGGCCTCGCTCCTGGTGAAGCGCAGGTCGTCGTCGCGAAGCTCGAGCAGCTGGCCCTGGACCCGCAGCCGGCCAATCGGAATCGGTGGGTCGCGTCGCGAGCTGATGATCAAACGCACGCCGGCGGGGAGCGAGCGGATGAACGCGGAGAACGTCTCCGACGCCGGGCCGGCAAGGTGGAAGTCGTCGAGCACGATCGCCAGGTCGGGCGCCAACGAACACGCTTCTGCGAGCCCGGCGGCGAGGTCGACGGTCTCGCAGCCATCCTCGTCGAGGCGTTTGAGAGTGTCGCCGGCGGCGCCGTCGACGCAGCGGTCGATGGCCATCGCCAAGGCGGCCCAGAAGCGAACGGGGTCGACGTCGGTCGGGTCACACGACAACCAGGCGGTGGGCCCGGAGCGCTCGGCGACCCACGCAGTGAGTACCGCTGATTTGCCCGCCCCGGGCGACCCGATCACGAGGGTCACGGGTGCTGACGCTGACGTGAATGGCTCGATCAGGCGCTGCCGTTCGACCACCGCTGGCGGGGGTTCGGGCACGTGGAAGCGGGCAGATGCGACGAATCGTTGGCTCACGGCCAGACCGTCCACAGTGACGGCGTCAAGCGGTCCTTCCCATCTTCTCTGCGCCCCGACCGGCGTGGCCACCTCCGACTCGAAGCGCTCCGCCGGCAACAGTACGCGACGATGACGTGCGACAGCCCGGTCAGCCAGCGCTATCCCGATCTACATCAGGAGCGGTTTGTGTGACGCGTGCTTTCTGGATGAGCTACACGGAGAGGCTGATCGGGAACGTGGCGATCCACGCCAACGTGCCGACGAAGATGATGCAGCCGACGGCGAGGAGCACCTTGCGCGGTCCGGGGCTGGGCAGTTTGGTGCTCATCCCGGCGAAGAACAAGGCGACGGCGAAGAGGGCGACGCCGAGGACGTAGTTGGCTGAGCGCTGGACGTTGCGGCGGACGGTGGCGGCCATCTCCTCGGCTTCGGCGTCGAAGCGTTCCGCGTCGATCCGCGCCTGCATCGTTGACTGGTAGTCGTCCGTGAACGGTGTCGGTGGGGCCTCGGGGTCGGTCAACGGGTCGGTCGCCAGCCAGGCGTCGAAGGCTGGCTGGAACTCGGGGCGGAACCGTTCACGGTAGAAGTCGGCGAGCTCCGGATCGTCGGCGGCATCGGCGTTGACCCACTGGAAGAACATGCCGATGTCGACTTGTGTCTGGCCCTCGGCGAGCCCTTGGGAGCGTGCCGCGTCGATGCGTAGGGCGTTGACCCGACCGGAGGCCTTGGTCGTTTCCCCATTCCACCGGTTGGCCTGGTAGCTGCTCCACGCCGTGGCGACCGCAGCAACGGCCAGCAGCACGGTGGCGACGATCTCGACCCAATCCCGCCGCGGCGCCGGCTCGCCGGCCGCACTCGGCTCGGGCGGTGCCGTCACGTCGGGTTGCCGGCGTCGTCACAGGGAATCGTCACGTCACCGCCGATGACCTCGAGCTGCTGATCGATGAGAACCAGCGTTCGCTCCATGGCGTTGGGCTGCAGTCCGCCGACGCCGGCGTGGACCGGATCGTCGAAGAAGTTGAGCAGCAACAACATGGCGACAATGACCGCAACGACGCTGCCCATGAACAGCGCCGGGACCCAGGTCCGCTCGGCGCTGTCGGCCATCCCGAGCAGGAACACGAAGATGATCGCGGCGATGAAGAACAACACGATCCACAACGGCACGGGCATGATCCCGGAGGCACCGTGGACCCGGTCCTGACGGGCCGCCTCGCGGGCCTCGGTCTGATCCAGCCACTTCGCGTAGTTGGCTTCCTCGGCGGCAGAGCCGGGTTCGATAGCCCTGCAGGGTTCCGAACATCGCCGCACCCCACGGGTTGATGTCCTCGCCGAGCGAGCCCGCCTCCATCCGCTCCCACTCATCGCCGATGACCCACCGGGCGTAGCAGACCAACTCGCCGGTGAGGTCGCCGCCGACTTCGGCCGACAGCCGCTGTGCCGTCTGGACCTGCTGGGCGACGGTCAGCGCCTCGGTTTCCGCCCCCGACCGCGAGGCGTCATAGCTCTCGAAGGCCAGGAAGATGAGGAAGCCCAACAGCACCGAGAACCCCGTCGCCAACACCCCGAACACACCCGAGGCCCGGTCGCTGTCGGCGTAGAAGCCGCCCTCCGGTGCCCGGCGCCGCACGGCCAGCATGGCGGCGACAGCGACCGCCGTCACCGCCACGACGATCAAGGCGGCCCAGACGATGTTCACCGAGACGTCCTGTCGCTGACCCGCCGGGTCATCGCCGTCAGGCCAGCAGCTTGGACTTCTGCTGCTCGAACTCGGCGTCGGTGATGACGCCCTGCGCCTTCAACTCGGCCAGCTTGGACAATTCGTCCGCGGTCCCGCCACCGCTGGATCCGGCGACATCCTGCACGTAGGACTGGAACGCCGCCTCCTTGGCTTGGGCCTGGGCGACGTCACGGTCGGCCATCGAGTGACCGCGGGCGATCAGGTAGACGAACACGCCAAGGAAAGGCACGAAGAGAACGAAGATCGCCCACAGCGCCTTGCCCCAGCCACCAAGGTCGCGGCTGCGGAAGATGTCGGCGAACACCCGGAACAGAATCACGATCCAGGCGATCCACAAAGAACCAGACAGCATCGTCCAGAACACGCCAAGGAGGGGATAGTCGTAACTGAGCATGGTCAACTCCAATTGATCACAGTGTGTTGATACAGGTCCGTGGCCGGCTCAGCGCCGCGCGGTGGCAACCTGGTCTGCCGGGGAACCCGACGATGAAGCGTACTCGACTGGACCGATGGCCATTGTCCTGTCCTCAACTTTCGGTGTCGTTGCGTGCCCGCTGGCGCGGGACTTCGTACAGGCGACCGTACACACGGTCGGGGTGAGCGGACCTCACCTGCGGAGGGGTGATCGTACGCTCGGGCCGGCCTGTCCTGCTCATCCATGCTGGCTGTCGTCGATCTGATGGACGTCCAGCAATTCCAAGCCGAGCGTATCGATGCGATGCAGGATGCCATGCAGCAACGGGTCGTCTCCGCTCGTGAGTCGGAGCCGGGTCACGCTGTGATCGACGGTGATCTCGACGTCAGCGAACTCCTCGAACTCCGCTCGCAGCCGCTGGTCCATCTCGCCGGTCACGGTGATCACCACGACCCGCCGGCTCATGGGTGAATCAGCTCAGTCATCCGTTGACTATCCCGGAAACTCGACGACCAGCGCATCACCCTCGGCCGGGTGATCTGCCCACCAACTGACTATCGACGATCACCCCGTCGTGGGTGATGACAGTCGTCTGATCTGCCTCATGATGGAGCGCGAGATGCGCCGGGCGCCGATCGGACGGCCACACGAACAGGGAGCCCTATTGATGGCTGATCTGCGGTACGAAGTGTCGTTCAAGGGGGTGGCGAGTCCGACACTGCGCGCCGCTTTCGTCGACTGCGAAGTGGAGGATGGGTCCGGTCTCACGTTGGTGCGCTGCAGTCACGAAGCGCTCCGCGGCGTGATCGCGCGGATCGAGGAGCTCGGCCTCGATCTGCTCGATGTGCGGCTCGTTGCCGAGCATCCCGAAGAACATGGTTCGCCGGGACCAACCGATTGATCGGACGGGTGAGTCGGGGATTCGGTCAACCGAGATCACCCGCTAGTGGGTGAAGACAGACAGGTACATCATCTGGATGATGGATTGCCGACGCACCTTGGGAGAGGAGACCTCACGAGCCCCGACCGGCATGCCCGCACGATGCTGCCGATTCCTGACCGACCGTTTGCCGGGCTGGTCACCTACGACGCCAAGGATCCGGCGACGTCGTTTCCTGCGATCGAGCCGTTGCGCCCGCCGACGGGCGCCCCGAACGTGCTGATCGTGCTCATCGACGATGTCGGGTTCGCCGCCTCCAGCCCGTTCGGCGGGCCGATCAACTGCCCGACCGCGCAGCGTCTGGCCGACAACGGTCTGCGGTACAACCGCTTCCACACGACCGCGCTGTGTTCGCCGACCCGGCAGGCGCTGCTGACCGGCCGCAACCACCATGCCGTGGGGATGGGCGGGATCACCGAGATCGCCACGTCGGCTCCGGGCTACAACTCGATCCGGCCGAACACGGCCGCCCCGCTGGCCGAGGTGCTCAAGCTCAACGGGTACTCGACGGCGCAGTTCGGCAAGTGCCACGAGGTGCCGGTGTGGGAGACGAGCCCGATGGGCCCGTTCACGCAGTGGCCGACCGGCTCGGGCTTCGAGCACTTCTACGGGTTCATCGGCGGGGAGACCAACCAGTGGGCGCCGGCGATCTACCAGGACACGGTGCCGGTCGAGCCCGACCGCACCGCCGGAGGAGGGCTACCACTTCACCGAGGACATGACCGACCGGGCCATCGACTGGATCCGCCAGCAGAAGGCGCTGATGCCGGACAAGCCGTTCTTCGCCTACTTCGCGCCGGGCGCCACCCACGCCCCGCACCACGTCCCCAAGGAGTGGGCGGACAAGTACAAGGGCCGCTTCGACCAAGGCTGGGATCGCCTGCGCGAGGAGACCCTCGCCCGCCAGAAGGAGCTCGGCGTGATCCCCGCCGACGCCGAGCTGACCGCCCGCCCAGCCGAGATCCCCGGCCTGGGACGACATGCCCGACGACCTCAAGCCGGTGCTGGCGCGGCAGATGGAGGTGTACGCCGGGTTCTTGGAGCACACCGACCACCACGTCGGCCGGCTGATCGACGCCCTCGCCGATCTCGAGATCCTCGACGACACACTCGTCTACTACATCATCGGGGACAACGGTGCCTCGCGCCGAGGGCACCCCCAACGGCTGCTTCAACGAGCTCGTCGTACTGAACGGCGCCGCCGGCCTGGAGACGGTCGAGTTCATGGCGTCGCGCATCGACGACTTCGGTACACCGGCGGCGTACAACCATTACGCCGTCGGCTGGGCGCACGCCATGGACACCCCCTACCAGTGGACCAAGCAGGTCGCCTCGCACTGGGGCGGCACCCGCAACGGCACGATCGTGCACTGGCCCAACGGGTTCACGGCCAAGGGTGAGATCCGCGCCCAGTTCCACCACGTCATCGACGTCGCCACCACGATCTTCGATGCCGCCGGGCTGCCCGAGCCGTTGACCGTCAACGGCGTCCAGCAGATGCCGCTGCACGGGGTCAGCATGCGACCGAGCTTCGATGACGGCGGCGCCGACGAGCAACGCACCACGCAGTACTTCGAGATGTTCTGCAACCGCGGCATCTACCACGAGGGCTGGACGGCGGTGACCCGCCACAGCACCCCGTGGGTCGTCGACCGAGATGCCGGCCTTCGACGACGACGTGTGGGAGCTGTACGGCCCCGACGACTGGACCCAGGCCCACGACCTCGCCGCCGACCAGCCCGACAAGCTCCACGACCTGCAACGCCTCTGGCTCATCGAAGCCGGCAAGTATCAGGTGCTTCCGCTCGACGACCGACGGTTCGAACGGTTCAACGCCGAATTGGCCGGACGGCCACAGCTCATCCGTGGCCACTCCCAGCTGATGTTCTCCGGGATGGGCCGGCTGAGCGAGAACTCGGTCATCGTCACGAAGAACAAGTCCCTGTCGATCACCGCGTCGATCACCGTCCCGGAGGGCGGCGCCAATGGCGTGCTGATCTCCCAAGGTGGGGCATTCGGCGGGTTCAGCCTGTACCTCACCGACGGCCGCCCGGCGTACTGCTACAACCTGTTCGGCATGCAGACGTTCAAGGTGTACGGCGCCGACCCGGTCCCGCCAGGCGAACACCAAGTGCGGGCCGAGTTCACGTACGACGGCGGCGGACTTCGGCAAGGGCGGCGATGTCGCCCTCTTCGTGGACGGCAACAAGGTCGGTGAAGGACGCGTCGATGCCACCGTGCCGATGCTCTTCTCGGCCGATGAGACCACCGACATCGGGAGTGACAGCGCCACGCCCGTCAGCGACGACTACGGACCCAAGGACAGCGAGTTCACCGGCCGCATCCACTGGGTCCAGCTCGACGGCGACGAGGCGGCCGACGACGTCGACCACCTCATCAGCCCCGAGGACCGCCTGCGCATCGCCATGGCCCGGCAGTAGCGGGCCGCCCGACCATCCGCCCACGCGGGCCGACACGTTCTTATGATGCGCCGCGATGGACCAGCCCCGGCAACGGTTGGAGCGACGGCGTCAGCAGGCCCAGGACCGTTTCGGCGTCCTCCTCCTGCTGCTCGTCGGGTCGTTCATCGCTCTCGGATTCTCCAACAACACGTGGGCCCGTGTCGTTGCTGGCGTGCTCCAGCTCACAGCCCTCGCCGTCGGATTCCTCGCCAGCGGCCTCACGCAGCGCTATCGGCGACTCGGGCTGGTTGGTTTGGTGGGCATCGCCGCGATCGTGCTGACAGCCGTGGCCGGCGATACCGCCACCGGGATCTCCCAGATCGCGGGCGTAGTCGTCCTCGGCACCCTGCTGCTGGGCGTGCTCGACCGAGTGCTGCACCACCAAGTGGTGACCGTGCAGACCCTGTTCGGGGCAGTGTGCGCCTACTTCCTGATCGGCTTGATGTTCAGCTCTGTCTACGGCGCGCTCAACGACCTCAGCGACACGCCCGTGTTCGGCGAGCCGGTCAACCGGTCGGTGTTCTCGTACTTCAGCTTCACCACGCTCACCACGGTCGGTTTCGGAGACTTCACGGCGGTCACCGATGTCGGCCGGCGAATCGCCGTGATGGAGGCGGTCATCGGCCAGGTGTTCATCGCCATCCTCCTCGCTCGGCTGGTGTCGCTGTACAAGTCACCAGAGCGCTGACGATCGAGGGCTAGCGGCCGGATTCGAAGCGATAGCCCATCCCCGGTTCGGTGAGGAAGTAGCGCGGCTGCGACGGGTTGGGTTCGAGCTTGCGACGCACGTGAGCGAGATGGACCCGGATGTAACCGCTCTCGTCGGTGTACTGCGGTCCCCACACCTCCTGCAGCAGCTGGCGGGCCGTCACGAGGCGGCCGGCGTTGCGCACGAGCGTCTCCACCATGTGCCACTCCGTCGGCGTCAGTCTGACCTCTCCATCCGCCGACATCACCCGCTTCGCCCGCAGGTCGACGCTGAAATCGTCGGTCTCGACCACCGGCTCCTCAGCCGATCCCGACGAGCTGCGTCGTAGCGCGGCGCGCAGCCGAGCGAGCAGTTCCTCCATGTCGAACGGCTTGGTGACGTAGTCGTCGGCGCCCGCGTCCAGAGCGGCCACCTTGTTGCCGCGGTCGTCGCGCGCCGAGAGGATGAGGATCGGCACAGCGCTCCATCCGCGCAGCCCGCGGATCACGTCGATGCCGCCGATCCCGGGCAACCCGAGGTCGAGGACGACCGCGTCGGGACGGTGCCGGGATGCCAGCTCGAGCGCCTCCTCGCCGGTTGCCGCCACGTCCACGTCGTAGCCGCGAGCGCGCAGGTTGACTGCCATCGCCCGCAGGATCGGTTGCTCGTCGTCGACGACGAGAACCCGCTCGCTCATGCCGTCGGTAAGGCGATCAGCACCGTCGTGCCGCCACCAGGCGTGTCGTCGATCTCGATCGTCGCTCCCATCGCAGTCAAGAAGCCGTGGGCGACAGCGAGACCGAGACCGACCCCACCCGGGTTGCTGTCACCGAGGCGCTGGAACGGCTGGAACACGCGCTCCCGGTCCACTGCGGGTACGCCGGGGCCTCGGTCCTTGACGCGGATCTCGACGCGCTCCTCGAACTCGGTCGCTTCGACCTGGACCCGTGAGCCATTGGTGCTGAACGTGATCGCGTTGTCGACGACGTTGGCGATCGCTCGTTCCAGCAGCGCCGGATCGGCCCGCACCTCGGGCAGCGACTCCGGCACGTCGACGTCGACGATCGCCGCTCGCTGACCGAGGCTGAACACGGCGGCGAGGACCACATCCTCGGGCGGTGTCGACACGATCGACGGCTGGACCACGCCGGCCTGCACCCTGCTCATGTCGAGCAGGTTGCCGACCAAGGCGGTGAGCCGGTCGGTCTCCGTGTCGATCGTGCTGATGAACTCCTCGGTCTCCTGCTCGGACCAGGTCACATCACGGTTCTTGAGGCTCGTCGAGCACGCCTTGATCGACGCCAAGGGAGTTCGCAGGTCGTGCGACACGGCCTGCAACAGGGCTCCACGCAGGTCGTTGGCATCGGCGAGGGCGTGCGCCCGGCCGGCCTCGACGCGCAGGCGACCGTGTTCGAGCACGGAGGCCAACTGGTCGGCGAAGGCGTTGAGAATCAGCAGGTCCTCGGCGGGGATGTTCGGCCCCTCGAGGGCCAGCACGACGTCGGCGTTCAACTCCTTGACCGTCTCGGCATCGTGCGGGTTGGTGATCGCGGGTTCGCCCACCGATGCCTCGACGACCCAGCGCTGGCCGTCCCGACGGAGCACGGCGACGGCATCGAGGGCGAACGCCGAACGCAGACTCTGCAACAGGGCCGGTACAGGGTCTTCGTCGCCGGTCGTCGCCGCCAACCTGGCCAGGGTGCGGGCGTGACCACGGGCTCGGGCTGCTTCCGTGGCTCGCCGAGCGGCGGTGTCGACGATGCGGCTGACACCGAGGGCAATGCCGAGGAACACGAACAGGGCGACGACGTTCTCGCCCTCGGCGACCGTCCACTCGTAGAACGGCGGCGTGAAGTACCAGTTGGCGCACAGGAACGCCGCCACCGCGGCGACGAGTGCCGGCCACGTCCCGCCGACCACCGACACGATCACGATGAGGGCGAGATAGGTGAGCAGCACCGTCGTCAGGCCCGTCGACTCGCGAATCTGAGCGAGCAGCAACGTCAGCAGCGGTACCCCCGTCGCGGCCAGCACCCAGCCGGCGAGCTGCCGGCGGGGCGAAAGCGGCGAGAAGGACAGTCGGCGGAGATGGGCAAGACGGCGCTCGACGCTCGACGACGTCTCCGGAGCGGCCTCGTGGGAGATGACGTGTACGTCGATCGGCCCGGAGAGATGGACCACCCGGTTGATCACCGAGCCGCGCAGCAACTCCTCCCAGCGCGAGCGATGACTGGCGCCGAGCACGAGTTGGGTCGCGTTCTCTGCCGTGGCGAACTCGACGAGAGCGGCGGCGACGTCGGCCCCGGCCACCTCATGGAACTCGCCGCCGACGTCTTCGAGCAGTTTGCGGTGTTGATCGAGCAGCTCGGCGGATGGGCCGGCAAGACCCTCGTCGCTGGTCACGTGCACGCCGAGCAGCTCCCCGTGGGCTCGCTGGGCGATGCGTGAAGCGCGGCGGATCAAGGCCTCGGTGCCGGGAGCCCCCGTCACCGCGACGACGACCCGTTCCCGCGTCTCCCACGGCTTGGTGATCCCGTGCCGTTCGCGGTACTCCTCGAGTCCGACGTCGACCTTGTCGGCGACCCACAGCAGGGCGAGCTCGCGGAGCGCTCCGAGGTTGCCCGCACGGAAGTAGTTGGCGAGCGAGGCGTCGATCTTGTCCGGGGCATAGATGTTCCCGTGCACCATCCGCCGGCGCAACGCCTCGGGGGTGATGTCGACGAGCTCGACCTGCTCGGCGGCACGGACGATCTCGTCCGGGATCGTCTCACGCTGTTTGATCCCGGTGATCCGCTCGACGACATCGTTGAGCGACTCGAGGTGCTGGATGTTCAGCGTCGAGGTGACGTCGATGCCGGCGGCGAGCAGCTCCTCGACGTCTTGCCAGCGCTTCTCGTTGCGGCTCCCCGGGATGTTGGTGTGGGCAAGCTCGTCGACGAGCGCCCGCTCCGGCCGGCGGGCGAGGATCGCGTCGACGTCCATCTCCTCGAACGTCGTGCCCCGATACGGGATCGACTGTCGCGCGGCATGACCTCGAGGTCGCCGATCGCCTCGGCGGTGAGCGGGCGGTTGTGTGTCTCGACGAAGCCGACGACGACGTCTCGACCACGATCCCTCGCTCGCCTGCCCTCGTTGAGCATGGCGAACGTCTTGCCGACCCCCGGCGCCGCCCCGAGGTAGACACGCAGGCTGCCGCGCTTCACCTCGACATCATGCCGTTCCCACCCCGCCGCCACGACCGATGGGTGTTCTCATGACGATTCCGTCATGAATTCACCCATCGGTTGTTGGCGGGGCGGCGGGTGCGCGCCGTGGCGGCGTCGAGGGCGATGTTCAGCTCGAGCACGTTGACGCCTTCCTCGCCGAGGAACCCGAGGGCGCGGCCCGACGTGTGCTCGTCGACGAGCTCGAGCACAGCGTCGACGTCGAGCCCCCGCGCCTCGGCGACGCGTCGGGCCTGCAGCTCGGCATTGGCGACCGAGATGTGCGGATCGAGACCGGATGCCGACGCGGTGACGGCATCGACCGGCACCCGGGTTCGCTCCGCACAGGCCGTTCTCGTCTCGGTAGGCGGCGACCCGTTCCTCGATCGTGGCGAGGAAGTCGGGGTTGGACGGGCCGAGGTTGGACCCCGAGCTGGCGGATGCGTCGTACCCGTCACCGGCCGCCGAGGGCCGGGGGTGGAAGTACTCGGGGGCGGTGAACGGCTGGCCGATCAGCTTCGAGCCGACGACCTCGCCGTCGACCTCGACGAGCGAACCCTCGGCCTTGTCGTTGAAGGCGATCTGGCCGATCGCCGTGACGACGAGGGGATACACGACACCGGTCAGCACGGTGAAGATGATGAGCATGCCGATGGCGGCAGGCAGTTGACGGCGCAACATCACGAAACTCCTAGGGCGCTGATGATGAGGTCGATGAGCTTGATCCCGACGAACGGGGCGATGATCCCGCCCAGCCCGTAGATCAGCAGGTTGCGGCGGAGCATCGTGACGGCGCTCTCGGCACGGAACTTGACGCCGCGCAATGCCAGCGGGATCAGCCCGACGATGATCAGGGCGTTGAAGATGACCGCCGCGAGGATCGCCGAGTTGGGCGACTCGAGCCGCATGACGTTGATGTCGTCGAGCACCGGGAAGACGCCCATGAACATCGCCGGGATGATGGCGAAGTACTTGGCCACGTCGTTGGCGACGGAGAACGTCGTCAGCGCGCCGCGGGTGATCAGCAGCTGCTTGCCGATCTCGACGATCTCGATCAGCTTCGTCGGGTCGGAGTCGAGGTCGACCATGTTGCCGGCCTCCTTGGCAGCCTGAGTCCCGGTGTTCATGGCGACACCGACGTCGGCCTGGGCCAGCGCCGGGGCGTCGTTGGTGCCGTCGCCGGTCATGGCGATCAGCCGGCCGCCGGACTGCTCCTTCTTGATCAACGCCATCTTGTCCTCGGGCGTGGCCTCGGCGAGGAAGTCGTCGACGCCTGCCTCGGTGGCGATGGCTCGGGCGGTGAGCGGGTTGTCGCCGGTGATCATCACCGTGCGGATGCCCATCGCCCGCAGCTCGTCGAAGCGGGTGCGCATGCCGTCCTTGACGACGTCCTTGAGGTGGATCACGCCGAGCGCCCGGCACCTGCCGGTGCCCTCGTCGAACTCGGCGACCCCGAGCGGGGTGCCGCCGTCGCCAGAGATCCCGTGGGCGATCGTGTCGAGCGCCTCCGGAACGGTTCCGCCAGACTCGAGGACCCAGCGCTTGACCGCATCGGTGGCGCCCTTGCGGATGCTGAACCCGTTGAGGTCGACTCCGCTCATCCGCGTCTGGGCGGTGAACGGCACGAGGGTCGCGTCCGAGCAGTTGCGTGGTGACCTGGCCGTAGTCCTCCTCGGCCAACGTGACGATCGATCGTCCCTCCGGGGTCTCGTCGGCGAGGCTCGAAAGGTGGGCGGCGCGGGCGAGCTCATCGACCTGGACGCCGGCGAGGGGGATGAACTCCGACGCCTGGCGGTTGCCGTGGGTGATCGTGCCGGTCTTGTCGAGCAGCAACGTGTTGACGTCACCGGCGGCTTCGACGGCACGACCCGACATCGCCAGCACGTTGCGCTGGACGAGACGGTCCATGCCGGCGATCCCGATCGCCGACAACAAGCGCGCCGATCGTGGTCGGGATCAGGCACACGAGCAGGGCGACGAGCACGACGATCGGCTGCTCGGCATCGGAGTAGATGGCGAACGGCTGCAGGGTGACGACCGCCAGGAGGAAGATGATCGTCAACCCGGCGAGGAGGATGTTGAGGGCGATCTCGTTCGGCGTCTTCTGCCGCTCGGCGCCCTCGACGAGGGCGATCATCCGGTCGAGGAAGGTCTCACCGGGCTTCGCCGAGATGCGCACGACGATCTGGTCGGACAGCACGCGGGTGCCGCCGGTGACCGCCGAGCGATCGCCGCCGGACTCGCGGATCACCGGCGCCGACTCGCCGGTGATCGCCGACTCGTCGACGGTGGCGATGCCGTCGATGACGTCACCGTCGCTGGGGATCACCTCGCCGGCGGACACGACGCACTCGTCGCCGACGCTCAGGGCGCTGCTCGGGATCTCCTCGAGCGTGCCGTCGGAACGCCGGCGGTGAGCGGTGGTCTCGGCGCGGGTCTGGCGCAACGTCGCCGCCTGCGCCTTGCCGCGCCCTTCGGCCATCGCCTCGGCGAAGTTGGCGAACAGCACGGTGAACCACAGGAAGGCGGCGACGAGTCCGCTGAACACGTTCTGCTTCGCCGTCGAGTCGCCGAGGTCGCGGAAGAACAGGATCGTCGTCAGCACGCTGCCGACGAGGACGACGAACATCACCGGGTTGCGCGCCTGCACCCGCGGGTGCAGCTTGCGCACACTCTCGACGAGGGCGCTCTTGACGATGGCCGGGTCGAACAGGCCCCGCGTCGGCAACGGGTGCCGATCGCGGGCGCTACTGCCGACGGGTCGAATGACGGTGGTCATTCTCGACTAACTCCTACAGCTCAGTTGTTCGACGATGGGGCCCGAGGGCCAGGGCGGGGAAGAACGTGAGGCCGGCGACGATGGCGACGACGCCGACGACGAGGCCGGCGAAGAGCGGCGTGTGCGTCGGGAACGTGCCGGCGGACGCCGGCACCGTCTGCTTGCGGGCCAGCGAGCCGGCGATACCGAGGACGGGGATGATCAGGAAGAACCGCCCGACGAGCATGGCGATGCCCAGCGTCGTGTCGTACCACTGCGTCGCCGTCGTCAGGCCGGCGAACGCCGATCCGTTGTTGTTCGACGCCGACGTGAAGGCGTAGAGGATCTCGCTGAGCCCGTGCGGGCCCGGATTGTTGGTGGTCTGCGCCGAATCGAGGACGACCGAGGCGGCGGCGAACCCGAGCAGCGCCAGCGGCATCGCCAGCACGTACAGCACCACCATCTTCATCTCCACGGCCTGGATCTTCTTGCCGAGGTACTCCGGAGTTCGCCCGACCATCAGGCCGGCGAGGAACACCGAGAGGATCGCCATGATCAGCAGGCCGTTGAGGCCGACACCGACGCCGCCGGGGCTGACCTCGCCGAGCATCATGTGCGCCAGCGGGATGCCGCCACCAAGCGGCGTGTAGCTGTCGTGCATCGAGTTGACCGACCCGTTCGACGTGCCGGTCGTCGATGCCGCCCACAGACCCGACGCACCGGTGCCGAAGCGCACCTCCTTGCCTTCGAGGTTGCCGCCGCCGGCCAGCTCGGTACTGATCGTCTGGTCGGCGCCGAGGTCGTCGAGATTGGGGTTGCCGTTGCCCTCCAGCGCCATCGTGCCGATCGACAACACCGACCAGATCACCATCATGATGGCGAACACAGCCCTGCCCTGGCGGCGATCCTTGACCATGTAGCCGAACGTGAACGCCAGGGCGAACGGGATGATCACGATGCTGAACATCTCGATGAAGTTGTTGAACGGCGTCGAGTTCTCGAACGGGTGGGCGGAGTTGACGTTGAAGAACCCACCGCCGTTCGTGCCGAGCTGCTTGATGGCGATCTGGCTGGCGGCCGGACCACCGGCGATCACCTGGGTGGTGCCCTCGACCGTCGTGACCTCGGTGTGCCCGTGGAAGTTCTGGATGACGCCCTGACTGACAAGCAGCACAGCGACGACGAGCGACAGCGGCACGAGGATGCGCACGGTCGAACGGGTGAGGTCGACCCAGAAGTTGCCGAGCGTGTTGGCCCGGCGGCGGGCGATGCCGCGGATGAACGCGGCCATCACCGCCATGCCGGCGGCCGCCGACACGAAGTTCTGCACGGCGAGCCCGGTCATCTGGGTGAGGTGACTCATCGTCGTCTCGCCCCCGTAGGACTGCCAGTTCGTGTTCGTCATGAAGCTGACGGCCGTATTGAACGACAGGTGCGGAATGACCCCCGAGAGCCCGCTCGGGTTGAACGGCAGCGAGCCCTGCAGGCGCTGCAGAAAGTAGACGAGCGAGGAACGACACCAGCGCTGAAGGCGAGCAGCGAGTAGGCGTAGACGGTCCAGCGCTGCTCGCGCTTCTCGTCGACGCCGCACAGCGCGATAGATCAGTCGCTCGATCGGAAGGAAGAAGCGGTCACCGGGGGCTCGCCCGTCGCCGTACACGCCGGCCATGTAGCGACCGAGTGGTGGCGCCAGGACGACGATGGCGACGATGAGGGCGATGAACTGCGAAGTGGCCCGACCCGGTCGTGCGAGCAGTGAGCGCCAGCGAGCGAGCGGCCACATCAGAACTCTCTCCGGGAAGACCAGGGCGGCCACCAGGTAGGCGGTGACCAGCAACGACACGATCAAGGCGATGACGTTGTCAGCACCCATCAGGAGGTGACCTCCCCCGCCTGATCGGCGTCCTCGGCCGACCGCACGAGACGGTCGAGCCCGCGCACGTAGAGCACGCACAGGGCGAAGAAGGCGATTGTGACGGCGATGAAGACGACGTCAGCCATGACTGATTCCTTTCATTGCGTTCCCCGGCCACGCAGGCCGCGCAGCCGTGTCTTGACGGGTGGCGTGATGTCGGTCGGGGTCGGCGAGGGCGGCGCCAACCTGGTCGGCGATGGCCACCGCGACGACCCGCTGCTCGAGGGTGACGGTGGTGTCCGGCCGGGGGACGAGAACGAATCGGCCGAGCACGTTGCCGCGACCGAGCACCGGGAGTTCGGCTCCGTCCGCGGGGAGGGCGAACCCACGGTCGGCCGTGGTACTCCATCACGGAGACCACGCCGCTGCGTTCCAGCCGCGGCAACGGGTGGGTGAACGGGAACGCTTCGAACTGGCAGCTGCGGAGCTGCAGCAACTCGGTCAGCTCGACTTGGGCGGCCATGATCATGTCCGCCGACGTGTGCCGGCCAGGTTCGCCGACGGTGGCGACGCGATGGATGCGGCGGATCTCCTCCGAGACGGTCTCGCCGACGCGTGACGGGTGGCGGCGATACGACGCGAGCTGCCCGACGGCCAGCCCGACAGCCAGCAACAGCAAGGTCGTCTCGACGTCGTCGCGCGGAGTCGATCTCCAGCGTGAGATAGGGCACGGTGTGGAAGAAGTTGAACGACAGCGCCGCCGACACGGCGGCGACCGCCCCGGCGGTGCGCCCACCCCCACCGCGGCGAGCACGACGACGAGCACGAGGACGAGCGCGACGTTGGCGTTGAGCATGTGGTCGCGCAACGAGACCAGCGCGGCGGCGACGACGATCGGTGCGGCACCACCGATGCGCGATCCACAGCATCCGCGACGAACTGGCTTCGTTGTCCACGGCGCATCGGTGTAGCGATCGCTCGCCACGCAGTCGATCGTCTTCACGCGATCTCAACGCCGCTCCGCGGCGATCTCAACGCCGCATTAGCAGCGACGGGGATGCCGGACTCACCACGGGTTGGCGTCGCTAGCCTCGCTGGCTCGTGAGATCGAGGTCGCTCATCGCCATCGCCTTGGCAGCAGCGTCCCGGCCTCTCGTTGAGCCTCGCCGCCGTGGCGGGTGCATCGACGACATCGACCACGACATCCACGACCACGTCGACCTCGGTGCTAGCGACGACATCGACCACGACGTCCACCACATCGACGACGCCGACGACGAGCACGGACCGCGACCACCACGAGCAGCCGCCGTGCCCACCACCACGACGCCGCCCGACCGCCTCGCCGGCGTCAACTGGATCCAGGCAACCTACGCGTCGCCGTGCACCGACACGACGGTGCAGCTCGTCGGCGGCTCGGCATTGCAGGGTGGCAACCGAGCGGTGCTCGACGACGTCGTCGCCATCGACTCGACCACCGGGACTGGCGCTTGCCTTCCTGTCGTGCCGCGGGCCGGGTCGGACAACCACCCAGACCACGGTCGCCGTCGTTCGCGCACGGTCGACCAACGTTGTCGAGACGCTCGCCGAGCGTGAGCTCGGTGCTGCGGCTCGCGTCGTTGCCGTCCAGGCGCCGAGGTTCACCGTCGAGTCGCCGGCCGCAGCTCCTCCGCCCGGGTGCCTGCTGTGCCGACGTCATCAACCGCCAGACACTCACCGCGACGCCCGGAGGGTTCACGGTCACCTCCCAGCGGCAACTGGCCGCCTTCGAGCAGACCGTCGCGATCGTCCCGGCCGTCGGTGCCGATGCCGAGCTGGTACGCCGCAGCGTGACGCCGGCCGCGTTGTGCTACCGGTGGGACAACGTCTGGCTCGGTGCCGCGGAGGAGACGGCCGAACCCGCCCAACTGACCGAGCCGAGCGCAGAGCTGCAGACGATCCGCCTCGCCCTGATCCACGTGACTGGTCGGTGGATCGAACCGACCGACCGGATGAACGCCGAGATGGCGGCCGTCGTCACGGCCTACCAGGAGGCTCGCGGCCTCGCCGTCGACGGCGCCATCGGACCACAGACGACCAACGCCCTCGCTGTCCGACCTCGGCTGCCCAGATCGAGGCGAGTTCACGATGGTTCCTCCGAGAGGCCTCGGTCCTCGCAACTTCCGCTCCGTGGCCGAGCTCATCGCCGCCACCGACGCGTTCCCAGCCAGCGGCAAGAGCGGCTACGCCTCGCTCGACCAGCTGCTCACCGATGCCCGCTGGGATGGGCGCAACGCGATGTTCCTCGGTTGCTACCGCTGGCAGTCGCCGGCGGCCGGGATGTCGTGCAGTTGGAGCGGGCCGACGCCGCTCCAACTCGTCGGCCTCGTCGCCGACCCGGCCACCCCTGGCCTCGGCGGCTTCTCGATCCTCTACGCCCGCAGCACGGCGGTGTGAGAGCGCTACCCTGAGCGCCCTCGCGGGTGTAGCTCAATGGCAGAGCCCCAGCCTTCCAAGCTGGTTATGCGGGTTCAATTCCCGTCACCCGCTCTCGATCCGCCGGCGCGCCTCGTCCCATGCGATCGGCAGGTCGCCCGCCTTGGCGGTCCAGAAGACGAAGGTGGTCGGGTCCATGTTGGGGCGGACCTTGCCGACGTCGCGGCGGTGTGGGTCGGTGGCGGCGAACGCCTCGAGCTGCTCGCGTGAACGCCATGCCGACACCGTCCAGAAGGTCTTCTCGAAGAGCTTGGCGTCAAGGGCGTAAGGGCTCACGACAGGTCTGTTTGAGCGTTGATGGTGTAGTTCCATTCGCCGTGGAAGTCGTGGGGGTCGAGCGGTACGGCGGCGAGTTCGGCGTCGCTGATCTTGATGCCTTTGGCGTACCAGTCCGGGTCGTAGGCGGCTTGGACGGTGAGACCGGTGTTGGTGGTCGTGGCGGAGATCAGCTCGATGATCGTGCGCAGGCTGGTGAGCGGGCGGCCGCGCCAGTTGATGGTGATGAAGCTGAACATGCGGTGCTCGATCCGGTTCCACTTGCTGGTGCCGGGCGGGTAGTGGCAGACGGTGATGCGTAGCCCGGTCTCGGCGGCGAGGCGGGCGAGCTCGACCTTCCAGGCGCGCAGCCGGTATCCGTTGGAGCCGCCGGCGTCGGCGGTGATCAACAACCGGTCGGCGTCAGGGAAGCGGGCCCGGCCCATCTGGTTCCACCATCGTCGGATCGACTCGACGGCGAACTCGGCGGTGTCGGCGACGTCGCCGACGGAGACCCAGCCTTCGTCGTTGGCGACGTCGTAGATCCCATACGGGATGGCCTTGGCGAACTCGCCGAGGGCGCGGTCGGCGAAGTCGTGCACCTGCACCCGTTCCGGTTCGCCTTCGGGTCACCATTCGGTGCCGCCGTTGGCGTAGTCGCCGATCAGCTCCTTCTTCTTGGTGTCCACGCTGATCGCCGGTTGGTCGTCGTCGATGAACGCGGCAGCGATGTCGTTGAGGTAGCGGAACTGGGCGTCACGGTCGGGGTGTTGGCGCCCTTCGGTGACTTTGGCGTTGGCCTGCAACGAGTAGCCGAGTCGATGCAGCAAGCGCAGCACGGTGCGCGACGACACCGTCGAACCCTCGTCGGACCAGTTCGCTCGGCCAGCTTCGTCGACGACTTCGAGGTCCAACGCAGCAACGACATCGGGTTGCCCCGTGTCTCGGGATGGACCAGTCCGTCGAGCGCTTCGAGCAGGCCGGGCTGCTTGTCGATCAACGGCTTGTCACCACCGCCCGGCGCCCGCAACCGATCCGAGGGCTCGATCCCCGCGGCCACTTCGGCTTCGGCCTTGATCACCGTGTTGCGGCTCATCCCCGACGCCGCCGCCACCGCGGTCTTGCCGCCCCGCCCGAGCATCTGCGCCGCAGCACCCGCAACCACACGCCGCTGCACCTCATTCAGGTGCGGCAAAGACGACCTCGAAGAATCACGCGAGCGCCTCCGGCGTGACCTCCACACCATCACAATACTACGCGCGTTTTAACTTGGCGTGGAGCGCATAGCCGACGAGCCCCGGCGCCTCGGCGAGTTGCCGGCGGATCCTCATCGTCGCCGCTCAGGAAACCGGGCACGTGCAGGTGAGACCGCAGTGGCAGGCGCGACGCCATCACCGTCAGCTCGGTGTCCGGGACCGACTTCTTCAATGCGCTTCCATGGCAAGGCAGGCATCCGCGCCACTGTAGGTAACGTCTACGGCGTGATCGGCTTGCGGACCTCGTCGAGGACGAATGCGGTCGACGAGCCGAGCACGTCGTCGATGGCGTGGAGCTGGGACAGCAGCGTGTCGCGGAAGTGCGCCATGTCCGGACTGCGCACGGTGGCGATGAGGTCGTACTCGCCGGCACACATCATCAACGACTCGACGCCGGGCACCTCGACGATCGCGTCGCGGGCCGCCCGCCAGCCGTGCTGGGTGATCTTGAGGAACACCAGGGCGCAGATCCCGTAGCCGAGCGTCGCCGGGTCGAGCGTGGCCGTGAACCCGGTGATCGCCCCGATCCGGCGCAGCCGCTCGACGCGGGCGTGCGCCGTCGAGCGGGAGATGTGGCAGCGCGTGGCGAGGTCGGAGAACGACATCCGTCCGTCGGCGACGAGGGCGGTGAGGATGGCCTTGTCGACGTCGTCGATCTGTCGGTTGGAGTCGGCGAGACGCACCGATTGCGAGACATTTTGCGGTGATTCCACGGTCATCGTCGACAATCGTACGGAATTCCGGCGAATGTCGTGGCATCAATCTGTCGCAGCCGCAAGACTGTTCCCATGACCGCGTCAGACACCGGCACTCCCCTGGTCGAGCTTGCCGACGACCACCCCGGCGTGTCCGATCCGGTGTACCTGCGTCGCCGCAACGAGATCGCCCAGGCAGCGGTCGGGCTGCGGCCGGGCGACGAGGCCCGCCCGATCGACTACACCGACGCGGAGAACACGACGTGGGCGACGGCCCAGCACGCCCTCGGCGAGCTGCACCGCGCGCACGCCTGCGCGGCGTTCCTCGACGGCGTCGCAGCGGCTCGCCTTGCCGACCGATCGTGTCCCCCAACTCGCCGACGTGTCCCGGCGCCTCCAGCGCCTCACCGGATGGCGAGTCGAGGCGGCCCCGGGCTGGCACCGATCCGCGAGTTCTACGGCTCGCTCGGCGAACGCCGCTTCCTGTCCACGCAGTACGTCCGCCACCCGTCCGTGCCGTTGTACACGCCGGAGCCCGACGTGATCCACGAGGTGGTCGGCCACTGCAACTCGCTGGCCAACCCGCAGTTCGCCGATCTCTACGCGGCAGCCGGTGCGGCGAGCACGCGAGCCGACGACGACGCCCTCGTGCGCTTCTCGAAGACGTTCTGGTTCACCCTCGAGTTCGGCGTGGTGTGGGAGGCCGGTGACCTCAAGGCCTACGGCGCCGGCCTGTTGTCGAGCTTCGGGGAGATGAACGCCTACCGCAACGCCGAGCTCCGCGACTGGGATCCCGACGCGATGGCCGAGACGGACTACGACATCAACGTCTATCAGCCAGTGCTGTTCGCCGCGCCCGACTTCGACACCGTCGTCGACGACCTCACCGCCTGGTTCAACGCCATCTGACTCTGGGCCTCGCATCGGACAGGGCCGGGTGATGGGGGCAACCTGGGGAAGATCCATGTCAGGGCCTGAAACGAATCATCCCCAGATCATCGAGTGACACGGATCTTCCCCAGACGACATGGCTTGGCGGCCACCGTGGATGAATGGAATGCTGGTGTGGCTTGGCCGGGTGTGGTCGCCGTTCGCTTCTTGATGCCTGTGAGCTCGAGCCCAGACTGGTGCGGGGGCCGGGGGGACCGTGGATTGTGCTTCGAGCACGTACCCAGATTCCGTTGGTGTACGTGTCCCTCCCCGGGCTGGCATGACAGTGAAGAGGAGGAAGTGTGAGACGGATCCGTGAGCGTGTGCCGGGTTGGATGTGCATCGGGACAGGGTGATGGCGGCGACGTGGGTGTTGGATCGGGCGACGGGTGAGATCGTCGAGGATCAGGAGCAGTTCTCGACGATGACGGCGGGGGTCGTCGGTTGGGCCGCTGGTTGTTGGATCACGGGGTGTCGACGGTGGGGATGGAGGCGACCGGGGACTATTGGAAGCCGGTGTACTACGGGTTGGAGGGGATGTTCGACGAGTTGTGGGTGTTCAACGCCGCAGCACGTCAAGAACGTGCCGGGACGCAAGACCGACCTGTGCGACGCGATGTGGCTGGCTGACGTGTCGCCCACGGGATGGTGCGAGCGAGTTCGTGCCGCCCGAACCGATCCGTGAGCTGCGGACCTGTCGCGCTACCGCAAGACGCAAGTGGACATGCGCGCCCGGGAGATCCAACGGTTGGAGAAGGTGCTGCAGGACGCCTGCGTGAAGATCACTCGGTGGCTCGACGGTGTGGTCGAAATCGTCGCGGCGGATGATCGAAGCGTTGATCGCCGGTGAACGTGACCCGGAAATGCTGGCCGAATTGGCGTTGGGCAGGATGCGACCCAAGATCGGCGAGTTGACCGAAGCGTTGGCCGGCAACTGGCGGCCACATCACAGCATCGATCGCCGGCGAGATCATCGCCCACATCGATCACCTCGACGCCTCGATCGACGCCCTCAGCGAGCGAGATCGGGCAGCGCTGCGACCCTTTCGGCGAGCTGATGGAGCGGATGTGTGAAGTCCCCGGTGTCAGCCGCGTCGTCGCCGAGACGGTGATCGCCGAGACCGGTGCCGACATGAGCCGATTCCCGACACCGCAACAGCTGTGCGCCTGGGCCGGGGTCGCCCCCGGCAACCACGAATCGGCAGGCAAACGACGCCCGGCGGGAACCCGCAAAGGACAACGCTGGCTGCGCCGTGCCCTGATCGAAGCAGCCAAGTCGCTGTCCCGCAGCAACAGACAGCTTCCTCGCAGCCCGCTACCGACGCATCGCCCGACGCCGAGGCCCGAACAAGGCAGCCGTCGCTGTCGCACACAGCATCTTGATCATCCTGTGGCACCTGATGGACGACCCCGACCGCAGCGCTACCACGATCTCGGCGCCGACTACTACGAACGGCGACGAGACCCCGAACGAGAAGCCCGACGCCTCGTCGCCGAACTCGCCAAACTCGGCTACACCGCCACCCTGGAACCCGCCGCCCTAGCCGCGCAGGTACCACTGCTCCACTCGGGGCTCCGCCCCGAACGGGGGCTGCGCCCCCGCACCCCGCGCGCCTCTATGACCCGCGACGTGTCCTTTGCATTTCACTCCAGAAGCGCTAATGACACAGATCTTCCCCAGATGGGCGGGCGCGGTCTGTACCGTCGAGCGCCGTGACCGTTGACAGCCCGCCGGACGTCAGCGCCGTGATCCTGACCACCGGCAACCGGCCGGCGCAGTTGCGATCGGCTATCGAGAGCGTCGCTCGGCCAACGCGACGTCGCCGTCGAGGTCGTCGTCGTCGCCAACGGCGTTCCAGCTGTCGGAACTGAGCACATCGACGATGATCGCGTCCGAGGTCGTCCCTGTCGCCGAGAACCTCGGCATTCCCGGCGGCCGCAACCTCGGTGCCGACGACGGCCACCGCTCCCCTCCTCGCCTTTCTCGATGACGATGCTCGGTTCGCCGGACCCGAGCGTGCTCGCTCGCTGCGTCGACGCCTTCCGATCGGAACCGGCGACTCGGCGTGATCGCCCTGCGCATCGTCGACGAAGACCGGCGACACGCGCGCCGTCACGTGCCCCGCCTCGGGTCGCGGCGACCGGATCGATCGGCGGCCCGGTGACAGCGTTCCTCGGTGGCGCCGCCCTCATCCGCCGCGCTGCCTTCGAAGAGGCCGGCGGCTACGCCGCCGAGTTCCGATATGCGATGGAGGAGACCGATCTCGCCCTCCGCCTCGTCGATGCCGGCTGGACGATCCACTACGACGGCACCGCGGCCGTTGTCCACCCACGGAGCGACCCATCGCGTCACCCGGGAGCTGCCGCACAGACGATGCGCAATCGCGTGTGGCTGGCCTACCGCAACCTGCCGGCGCCGGTTGCCGTCGCGTACGTCGTCGACTGGTTCGTCATCTCCACGCTCCGTCAGCCGCGCCTGGCCGGCGACCTCCTCGACGGCGCCCGAGACGGCTGGAGGACACGCCCGCGGCGTCAACGCAAGCCGATCGGGTGGCGCACCGTCGCACGGCTCACCCGGCTCGGCCGACCACCCATCGTCTGAGGCAGGTAGCTGGTCCCGACGATGACCGGGGCGGCCGAGCAGCGCGACGCCACGCTCGGCGCCGACGAGCGGCGAGGATCATCGACCTCTGCGAGCAGGCCGCGCACGCGCGGACTCGTTGTCTTCTCCGCCGACCGCTTCAACTACGTGGCAGTGCGACGTCGGGACACGAGCACACACAGCAGGCTGGTGCGAGTCGCCAATGGGCTCGCCCTCGACCGGACGATGGTCTGAGCCGGTACGCGATGGTTCTCACTCCGCCTTTACCGCCGTCTGGTCTACTCGTGACGTGAAGCTGCTAGTCGCCGAGGACGATCGCGCCGTTCGGGCGTCCCTCGAGCGGGCCCTGACCCTCGAGGGCTACGTCGTGGCGACCGTCAAGAACGGCGCCGAGGCGCTGTCCTGGCTGGCCGCCGACACGGCCGACGCCCTCCTCCTCGACGTGACGATGCCCGTCGTCGACGGTCTCACGGTCTGCCGGGTCCTGCGCGGCGAGGGCAACCGGGTGCCGATCCTGATGCTCACGGCCCGAGCCGACACCGGCGACCGCATCGCCGGGCTCGACGCCGGCGCCGACGACTACCTGCCCAAGCCGTTCGACCTCGGCGAGCTGTTGGCCCGCATCCGGGCGCTGCTCCGCCGCGCCCACGACGAGCCGGCCGGCGCGACGCGGCCGGCGGAACTGCGGCTCGGCGACCTGCGCATCGACGCCGCCGCCCGCCGGGTCTGGCGCGGCGACGACGAGCTCGACCTGACGAAGACGGAGTTCGACCTCCTCGAGCTGCTCGTCCGCAACGCCGGCATCGTCCTCGACCACTCGACGATCTACGAGCGGATCTGGAACTACGACTTCGGACCGGACTCGAAGAACCTCGCCGTGTACATCGGCTACCTCCGCCGCAAGACGGAGGCCGGCGGGCAGGAGCGGCTGATCCACACCGTGCGCGGCGTCGGCTACGTCGCCCGCACCGATCAGCCTCGTGGCGCCAACGGGTCAGCGCGCACGCAGGACGCCGACGATGAGCCTGCGCTGGAAGATCGCCATCGCCGTCGGGGCGATGGCGGCGCTCGCCGCTCTGGCGATCGGCTTGCTCAGCTACCGGGCTCGCCCGCGACCGGATGTACGCCGAGATCGACGTGTCGCTGACGGAGGCGGTGGCGCTCGTCCGCGGTGACGACCGACTCCCCGACTGGGACAGCCGCGGTCCGGGGCCGGCCTTCTACCAGACCCAGCTGCTCGGACCCGACGGCTCGGTGCGGTTCTCCACGTCCCCGGCCTGGGAGCCCGACGCCGCCGCCAGGTCGGTCGTCGGGCGGCCCCGCCGATCCGTCGTCGACACCGTGACGATCGGGTCGACCCGCTACCGCGTTCGCACGACGGGTCTGCCCAACGGGGCGGTGCAGGTCGCTCGCCCGCTGACCGAGGTCGATCGCGTGCTGCAGTCGTTCCGCACGAGGATCATCGTCCTCGTCCTCCTCGTCACCGCTGCGGCCACGCTGCTCGGCTCGCTCATCGCCGCTGGAGTCACCGCGACGCTGCGCCGGTTGACGTCCGCAGCGGACACGGTGCGGACCACCGGCCGTTTCGACGTCAGCGTGCCGACGGCGGGCAACGACGAGGTCAGCCGCCTCGGCTCGGCGTTCGGGTCGATGCTGGAGTCGCTCGATCGCTCCCGCGCCGAGCAGCAACGGCTCGTCCAGGACGCCGGTCACGAGCTGCGCACACCGCTGACGAGCCTGCGCACCAACCTCGACGTGCTGCGCCGCCATCCCGGATCTGCCCGACGACGAGCGCAGCCAGATCATCGCCGACCTGCACAGCGAGGTCGAGGAGATGGTCGACATCGTCGACGAGATCGTGACGGTCGCCGCCGGGGTGGCAACCGACGAGGCGCCGGCGGAGTTCTCTCTCGGCGACGCCACCCGCCGGGTCGTCGAACGGTTCGCCCGGCGGACCGGCCGGCACTTCGACGTCGTCGCCGACGAGTCCCCCGTGCATGCTCAGCGAGTCGGCCGTCGAGCGGGCGATCTCCAACCTCCTCGACAACGCCGCCAAGTTCGACGCCTCCGGCACGCCCATCGACGTCCGGGTCGCCGACGGCGTCGTCACCGTGATGGACCGCGGTCCGGGGATCCCGCCCGACGAGCTCGGTTTCGTGTTCGAGCGGTTCCACCGCGCCACCGCGGCGCAGGCGCTGCCGGGGTCCGGTCTCGGCCTGTCGATCGTCCGCGACGTCGTCACCCGCAATGGCGGATCGGTCCACGCGGCCAATCGAGACGGCGGGGGCGCGGTCATCGGCTTCCGGCTCCCGCTGTCGCCGAGCTGACCGACCAGTTCTTACCAAGCTTTGAACCGGCTCTCGGCGGGCTCACATACCGGTCGCGCATCGTTGTCGTCGACTCAACCAGTCGGCCCCGAACGGGCCAAGAAAGGACATCGACATGCGCCCCCACCCCCGGAAGATCGCCGGTGGCGTCGCCGCCGCCGTGCTCGGCGGCGGCGTCACCGCCGCACTGCTGCTCGGACCCAGCCCGACAGGCGCCGCGCCGCCGACGTCGAGCGAGGTCGTCGACACCGACGAGGCCGACGACAGTGGCGCCGAGAGTGGTTCGACCGAGCGCGGCGAACGCCTCCGCGAGCTGCTCCAGCCACTCGTCGACTCCGGAGCGCTCACCGAGGAGCAGGCCGACGCAATCGTCGCCGAGCTGGTCGCCGGCTTGCTCGCCTCGATCGGTCCTGACATCCAGATCGGCCCCGACATCCAGGTCGGTCCCGGCGGTCCAGGCTTTCCCGGCCGGCACGACGGAGGTCCGGGCCGGGGACAGTTCCGGATCCTCAGCGCACGAGGTGATCGCCGACGCCATCGGCATCGACGTCGAAACGCTGCGCGAGGAGCTTCGCACCGGGGCCACCGTCGCCGAGATCGCCGAAGCCAACGGGGTCGACCCGCAGGTGGTGATCGATGCCCTCGTCGCCGACTACACCGAGCGGGTCACCGCGTGGATCGAGGGTGAACAACCCACGTCCGACGAGGACCCCGGCGACGGACGAGGGCACCGAAGCACCACCGAGACGACGTCGACCTGACGGCACCGTCACCGGCCGCAGTCCGCACATCGACCGTAAAGGTCGAGACTGTGGCCGGTGACGACCGCCGCCAGCTCGGCGGTGATGCGGCGAGCCTCGCCGGCGACCGCCGCCTCAACGTCGGGATCGGCCGGGATGTCGACGACGAGCCCGCACACCGTGCACGTCAGATGGTGATGGTGCTGCCCGCTCAGCGCCTCGCTCAGCTCGAAGCGGTCGTGGTTGCCGGCACCCGTCACGCGTTGCAGGACGCCGACACCCTCGAGGACGACGAGGTTGCGGTACAGCGAGCTCTGCGAGACGTCTGAGCCGTCGTCGCCCGAGGAGGTCGGGCACCGACACCGGCCGCCCGGCCGCGGCGACGAGGTCGAGGATCGCCCGGCGCTGCTTGGTGTGGCGTTGCCCGACGCGGGCGAGACGGCGCTCGGCGGCGGCGTGCAGCTCGTCGCGATCAGCGCTGCCGCTTCCCGGTCGCGTCACGTCGGCACGCGGTCACCGTACCGTCGCATGGATCGGACGACGAGCCACGGCGGGGTACAACTGTGGCACCCCGAGGTGCGACCTCGGCCCAATCCCATGAACCGCTTTCTCGAGCACCTCGACCGCCTGCAGCGCCGCCACCACTGGATGGCCCTGCCGCTCGCCGTGTTCAAGCGCTTCGGCGAACACGGCGGAGGACGCCTCGCCACGACGGTCTCGTACTGGTCGTTCTTCAGCATCTTCCCCCTGCTGCTGGTGTTCGTCACGGTGCTCAATCTCGTCCTCGAGGACAATCCGGAACGGCGCCAGGACCTCGTCGACGGGGCGCTCGGTCAGGTTCCCGTCATCGGCACGGAGCTCGCCGACTCGCAGACCGCGCTGGCCGGCAGCTGGACGACCGTCGTCATCGGCCTCCTCGTCGCGCTGTGGGCCGGGCTGGCCGCGGCGAACGCGTTGCAGGACGCCGTCGAGGAGATCTGGGACACGCCGCCGTTCGAACGACCCAACCCCGCCGTCAAGCGACTGCGTTCGATCCTGTTCCTCGTGATCCTCGCCGTCGGCATCTTCGCGTCGACCGCTGGCGTTGACCTCGCCGTACCTCGTCGATCTCGACGCCTTCGCCGACGTGGCCGCGATCGTCGTCTCGTTCGTCGTCAACGCGTCGATCCTCCTGGCCACGTTCTGCGCTGTTCATCAGCGGGCGCAACGCGCTGCGCGAACTGCTCCCAGGTGTCCTCGTCGCCGCCGCCGCCATCGTCGCCCTGCAGGCGCTGGGATCGTGGATCGTGACCAGGTACATCGCCGGGGCCAGCGACACGTACGGCACGTTCGCCGTCGTGATCGCGTTGCTCAGCTGGTTCTTCCTCGTCTCCCGCGTCGTGCTGCTCGGCGCCGAGCTCAACGCCGTGCTGCACCATCGACTGACGCCCCGCTCGCTCGTCGGCAGCACCGCCGTCACCGACGGCGACCGGCGGGCCGTGCTCTACGACGCCCGCCGGGTGCAGCGCGATCGCCGCATCGGCTTCGCGGTCAGCGTCGACGGTGGCGACGCTCACGGAGAGGGACGCGTGATCACGGCGGTGACGACGAAGCCGTCGCCGACCGCCCGATGTGGCGGCGGCCATCGCCGGTCGCCCGGCGGGGACGCCCATCGTGTCGAACGCCTCGCGCAGCATCGACGGCGCTGGCGGCGCCGGCGAGCACGGCGACGACGTCGACGTAGGCGGCGCGGAAGGTGGCGTCGTGGCCGTGCCCGATGCCGGCGAGGGCATGGGCAAGCTCGTGGGCGACCGTGGCGAGGTTCAGCTGCTCGTCGCTCAGCTGGATCCCGACGTGCGCCGGGGCGGTCCCGCGCGCTCGACGAGCGCATCCCTGCCCGCGGCGTCGACAGCGATGACCGCCGGTCCGCACGAACGCCACCACGGGCCGGCGGTGAGCTCGGCGATGCGCCGCTCGGCGGCGTCACGGTCGAGCGAGTCGTCGAGGTCGGTGCCGCCGAACGCCATCTCCTCGGCGGCCGACACCGCTGCCTTGCCCCGATCGATCAGCGTCTCGCCCTCCTCTGGTCAACGCCAGCCGGCCGGCGACTCGTGTCCGCCCGAGGTCGGCGTTGGCGGCGGCTCGATGGCCGTCCCGCCAGCCGGACCGCTGCGCCGGTGCGGCCGCTCTGGCGGTGACCACCCGCCCGAACGAGCGCGCCGCGAACTCACGCACCCGTGCCGACCGGGCGAGGACATCGGGAAGCGTCTCGTCCGACCGGTGCGGCGCGCCCTCGACCGTCGCTGCTCGGGTTGCCGCGGCGTCGGCCCGAGCCGCTTCGAGCTGTTCGGCGACGCGGTTGGCGAAGCCGAACAGGAACGACCGGCGCCAGCGCTGCGTCGCCGCCGGGGTGCGGGAACGAAAGCCGGCCATCTGGCTCGCCGCCTGGGCGTGCAACGACGTGTACAGCACCTCGGTGACGTCGAGGTCGGACTCGTACCCGGCGACGACCGCCGTCGTGCCGCCCGGGCCGGTCTCGAACACGACCTCGCAGTCCTGGTTGCGGGCGACGGCGTCGAGGAGGGCGAGGCGGGCGCGAACGTAGGCGCCGCGGCCGAGGGCGATCCGGCGCAGGCCGAGTGCGCCGTGGGCCAGCGCCTCGCGGACATGCTCGGGGTCGACGCGGTGCTCGGCGATCAGCTGCGCCGCCTTCGCCGAGAACGCCTCGGCCTCGTTGGCGTTGTCGGTGCCCTCCGCCTTGGCGAGCAGCTTGCGGATCTTGTCGAGGAGTATCTTCGCTCATCGTTCGCCCGGAGCGCTGCAGCACGGCGAGAACGGGCAGGTGATCGGAGCGCTCGGCGAACCAGTCGAAGCGCTCCGCCGACGCCAGCACTGCGAGCGTCGACGACGGTCCAGCCGGGTGGGGCGAACACGTAGTCGAGTCGCTGGGTGGGCGGCCGGCCGCGTCGTTCCCCCGACGTCCAGTTCGTCGAACCGTCGACGTCGGCCAGACGGTCGAGCGTCCACGCATCGACCCACCCGGCGGCGCCGAGATCGGCCGGGCCCGGGCCGCCCGGGAACGTCGTTGCAGTCGCCGGCGATGACCGGCAGTCGCGGCAGGCGGCGGGCGGCGTCGAGCGACGATCGCCGCTTCCCGTGCGGCGGTTGTCGCCGTCGTCGTGGGGCGAGAGGTGGACGTTGATCACGTCGAACGGTCGTCCTCGCCGATCGATCTCGGCGCGGATGGCGATCCGTCGGCGCCAGTCCCACCAGCGCTCGCTGGCGCAGCACGAAACGCTCGCTGCTGGCGATGCGGTGCGGTGTGAGCACGGCCAGCCCTTCTGGCCCGGGCCACCCGTAGTGCTTGAACGCCCATCGTCGCTGCATCCCGAGACGGCGGGCGAGGCGTCGCGATTGCCACCAGCCGATCTCCTGGATGACGACCACGTCGGGGGCCGCACCGCGATGACGTCGGCAACGCCGGCGACGTCGAGGCCGGCCGATCCCTGGACGTTCCAGGTCACCACCGTCACGGTCGTCGCGTCCTCGCTCCACGCCCGTCGAGGATTGCAGATCGGCGACCGCTGACGGGCGACCCACGACGGTCGGGGGCGGCTACGTTCTCGTCGGTGGTCGACAGCTTTCTGCATCCCTTCGCCAAGCCGGCACGGCCGGCGTTCGTGTCCGTCGTCCGGGGCGAGGGCGCCCTGCTCTGGACGGCCGACGGCACCGAGTTGATCGACGCCATGGCCAGCCTCTGGTACTGCAACGTCGGCCACGGTCGTCGCGACATCGCCGAGGCCGTCGCCGCGCAGATCCAGACGCTCGAGGCGTACTCCTGCTTCGAGCCGTTCTCGAACCCGCCCGCCGAGGAGCTGGCGGCCCGGCTGACAGGACTGTCGCCGATCCCGTCGTCCCGGGTGTTCCTCTGCGGGTCGGGGTCCGAGGCGGTCGACACGTCGATCAAGCTCGCCCGCCTCGCCCACTCCCTCGCCGGCAACCCGAACCGCACCCTCGTCATCAGCCGCCAACGCGGCTACCACGGCACGAACTTCGGCGGCACCAGCGCCCAGGGCATCGAGCCCAACCGTCAGGGTTGGGGACCGCTCGTGCCCGACATCGTCCAGGTGCCGGCCGACGACATCGAGGCGTTGTCGGTGTTGATGGCCGAGCGTGGCAACGAGGTCGCCGCCGTGCTGATCGAACCGATCCAGGGCGCCGGCGGCGTGTTCCCGCCGCCGCCCGGCTACCTCGCCGAGGTGCGGGCGCTGTGCGACCGCCACGGCGCGCTGCTCGTCTTCGACGAGGTGATCACCGGGTTCGGCCGGCTGGGCACGTGGTTCGCCGCCGAGGCGTTCGACGTCGTGCCCGACATGATCACGTTCGCCAAGGCCGTGACGTCGGGATACCAGCAGGTCGGCGGCGTGATCGTCGGACCGCGGGTCCGCCAGCCGCTCGAGTCCGACGACAGCTTCATCCTCCGCCACGGCTACACCTACTCGGGCCATGCCACCGCCTGCGCGGCGGCGCTGCGCAACCTCGACGTGCTCGGCGACGAGGCGCTGCTCGCCCGCGCCGAGCCGCTCGGCAAGCGCCTCGCCGCCGGCCTCGAGTCGCTCGCCGCCGACGGTGTGATCGATCACGTCCGCGGCACGGGGGCGGTGTGGGCGGCCGGTTTGCGTCCCGATCAGGATGCCGTGGCGGTCCGCGACGCGATGCTCGCCGCCGGCGTCGTCACGCGGGCCATCGGGACCGACACGTGCACGTTCTGCCCCCCGCTCGTCACGACCGACGAGCAGATCGACCGCATCGTCGACACCCTGGCGACGGCCGCCGGCGGCGGGGCGTGACGGGCAGAGTTCCGCCGGAGCTCCGACGCGGTCAACCGGCTCCGCCGGTCGACCAGCGAGTGCTTTCGGCGCCGTCGCAGCCGGCACTTCGAGCTCGACGGACGGCTCCGCGCTACTTCTTCGGGCCGCGCCGGCCGCGGCCGGGACCTTGGCGGGCTTGAGCACGCCCTTGGCGAGGGCGGCGTCGAGGTAGTCCTCGGCCTCCTCGGCGGTGACCTTCAGCGCCGGTGAGATCTCGCTGATCAGGTTGACCCTGGCCCGCTCGTACATCGTCCGCTCGGCGGCCGACAGCGAGGCGTCGCGGTTGCGGGCGGCGAGGTTCCGGACGACCTCGGCGACCTGGTACACGTCGCCGCTCTTGAGCTTCTCCTGGTGGTTCTTGAACCGCCGGCTCCAGTTCGACGGCACGCGAGGGTCCGGCTTGGACAGCACGGCGACGAGATCCTCGAGCTCGTCGGCCGACACCGGCGAGCGCACGCCGACCTCTTCGGCCATGTTGACCGGGACCTTCAGCGTCATCTCGTTGATGACCGTCTGAAGAATCAGGTACTCACGCTTCTCGCCGAACGCCTCCATCTTCTTCGTCCCCATCACGATGCACGCACCGTGCTGGGGATAGATGATGGTGTCACCCTTCTTGAACTTCACGCAGAACCCTCTCGCCGGGAGAAATCGGGGACTCTCCAGGATACGGCGAGGTGGCCCGAATCTGACGGTGACCACCCCACCCGGAGTTCGCCCACTCGACCGCATCCGTCGTCAGGACGCGGCGTGTTACTGTCCGCCGCGGCGGCCGAGGGGCCGCCACGATGCCGAGACGGGGGAACGCGATGGGTCGTAGGCGCGAATCGGGTCCGGCGCGGTCGGCGTCGGCGTCGTCGCCGCGCTGGCGGCGTCGGGGATCGCCGGGGCGACCTCGGCACCCGAGCAGGACGTCACCGCCTGGGCGCTCGACTACACCGGCAGCCCCGGCGGCGCCGCCGAGGGTGAGCCGATCCGCATCGGCTACGCCAACAGCGAGCCGTTCGCCCCGGAGTCGACCGTCGGCGTCCGCGCCGCCGTGGAGTTCGTCAACGCCGAGCTGGGTGGCGCCGGCGGACGCCCGATCGAGGTCGTCGAGTGTCCGATCGTCGCCGTCGCCGACGGGGCGGCGTGCGGCGCCCAGTTCGCCAACGACGACTCGATCGCCCTCGTCCTGACCGGCACGCTCATCGTCGGCAACAAGGAGTTCTACGACGCGATCAACGGCAACAAGCCGCTGATCATCGGCAACGGGTTGACCGTCGACGACTTCGTCACCCCGGCCGGGCAGTCGTACACCGCCGGTTCCGTCGGCGTCGTCGCCGGGATGACCGAGTTCATCCTCGAGGAGTTCCAGCCGGAGACCGTGGCGATCATCGCCAACGACAATGCCGCCGGGCAGGCCGCCGCCAACGTGCTGGTCAAGCCGACGCTCGACGACGCCGGAGTGCAGTCCTCGCTGGTCTTCGTCCCCGACACGGCGACCGCTCCCGACGTCGCGTCGGCGATGGAGGCCGCCGGCGCCGGCACGGCCGACGTGTTCCTCTCGCTCGTCACCCTGCCCAACTGCATCAACATGTACGACAGCATCCGCTCCCTCGGCATCGACCCGATCGTCGTCACCAGCGGGCTGTGCTTCGGCACCCCGATGGAGCAGCACCTCGAGGACCTCGGCGAGGAGGGCGACTACCCGGACGGCTGGTACTTCGGCGACTACGGCTACAGCTACTTCAACCCGGACTACGAGTCGGGGATGCTGACCTACGTCACCAAGGTCCAGGAGTACGGCGAGCCGATCACCGGCGCCTCGGAGATCGAGTACACCGGATTCGCCGGGCCGATGTTCGCCAACGTTCTGACCGCCGTGAAGTTCTTCAACGCCGTCGGCGTCGACAACCTCGGCTACGAGACGCTCAACGAGCAGATCCGCACGTTCACCGGCCCGATGATGCTGCAGGTCGGTCCGATCGAGTGTGGGCTGCCGCCGTTCGTCGCCTCGTGCGGTCACCAGATGGGCATCCAGCAGTACATCGACGGCGAGTGGGTCAGCATCCGCAACGGGCTGAACGGCGACCCGATCGACGTCACCCCGGAAGGTTGACAGCTCGGCCGCTCGTCCGACTACCACCGCCAAGGCGGTGGTGCTGGCCCTCGCCGGCTGTCGTCGCTCGTCGCCGTCCTCGCCACCGACGACCTCCGCGAGCGCTTCGTCTCCGGCGACGGGATCGCCCAGGGCGCGCTGATCGCCGCCATCGCCCTCGGCGTCGTGCTCACCTACCTCGGCTCGGGCGTCGTCAACTTCGCCAACGGCACGATCGCCATGTACGTCGCCTACTCTACGCCGGGCTGCGCGCCGAGGGCGATCTCTTCGTGCCGCCGCTGCCCAATCCGCTGGCGCTCGTCGAAGGCGTCGCCCACTGGTTCCAGTCCGACGACACCCTCGACCTGCCGGACTGGCCGAGCACGATCTCGCTCGGCGGGCCGATGCCGTTCTGGCCGGCGCTGGCGCTGTCGCTGGTGTTCTGCGTCGTCCTCGGGCTGGTGATCCACTGGCTGATCTTCCGGCCGCTCCGCGACGCCCCCGTGCTCGCCAAGGTCGTCGCCTCCGTCGGCCTGTTGCTCGTGCTCCAGGCGATCGTCATCCGGCGCTTCACGTTGACGCCGCGGGCGGTGAAGCCGCTGCCGCTCGTCGACAAGGATCAGGTCGACCTCGGGATCCTCTCGCTGACCGAGGAGCAGCTCTTCGTGGCGCTGCTCGTCGTCGCCTTCACCGTCGTGCTCTGGCTCGTGTTCCAGCGAACCCGCTTCGGACTGGCGACCACGGGCGGCGGCGGAGAACGAGCGCGGCGCCGTCGTGCTCGGCTTCTCGCCCGACCGGCTGGCGGCGATCAACTGGGTGCTGGCGACGACGATCACCGGCCTGCTCGGAATCTTCGTCGCCTCGATCAACTCGAACATCGAGCCGCGGATCCTTCCGGCCCTCGTCGTGCCCGCCCTCACCGCCGCCCTCGTCGGCGGCTTCTCGTCGTTCGGCTGGACCATCGTCGCCGCCTTCCTCCTCGGCATGCAGAAGCCGCTCATCGACTACCTCGGGGCGACGCGGTCGTGGTTCCCCCACGCCGCCTCCCAGCCGTTCCCGGGCGTCAGCCTGCTGATCCCCCTCGTCGTCATCGTCGCCGTGCTGTTCCTGCGCGGCAACCCGCTGCCCGAACGCGGCGCTGTGCGCCTCGGGCGTCTCCCGTACTCGCACCGACACCGCCGACGTGGGCGCTGCGCTACGGCGGGCCGGCGCTCGCCGTGCTCGCCGCCATCGCCGGGATGTTCTGGTTCACCCCGGCCTTCCGCGGCGCCCTCGCCAACTCGCTGATCGGGATCGTCGTCTGCCTGTCGATCGTCGTCCTCACGGGCTTCGTCGGTCAGATCTCGCTGGCGCAGATGACGTTCGCCGGCTTCTCCGCGTTCACCGTGTCGACGCTGTCGGTCGAGCGCGGCTGGCCGTTCCCGTGGCCGATCCTCGCCGGCACCGCTCGTC
Organism: Ilumatobacteraceae bacterium; assembly: GCA_963732335.1. GTDB lineage: Bacteria > Actinomycetota > Acidimicrobiia > Acidimicrobiales > Ilumatobacteraceae > Desertimonas. Next base: position 40,786 of record CAVSZO010000050.1, read on the forward strand.
GCCCTCGTCGCCGGGATGGTCGTCGCCGTGCCCGCGCTGCGGGTGCGCGGCGTGAGCCTGGCGATCGTCACGTTCGCCTGCGCCGTGGCCGCCGACACCGTCGTGTTCCGCCACCCGTCGGTCAACGACCCGCTGCTCGGCGCCGCGGTCGACCCGCCGGACTGGATCGACCAGAACAAGGGCACGACGTACGAGCTGCTCGGACTGCACATCGGCGACGGCAAGCTGCCCAACCCGATGACGGCGATGTTCTGCCTCGTCGTCGCCGTCGTGCTCTGCTACGCCGTCGCCAACCTCCGCCGCTCGACCACCGGCCGGCAGATGCTCGCCGTGCGTTCCAACGAACGTGCCGCGGCGGCCGCCGGCGTGAGCGTCGCCGGCACGAAGATCCTCGGCTTCGCCCTGTCGGCGTCGATCGCCGGCATCGCCGGCGCCGTCATCGCCTACCGGTCGGGCGGGGCCTCGCCGGACCGCTTCGACTACCTGCAGTCGCTCGTGTTCTTCGCCTACGCCTACCTCGGCGGCATCTCCAGCGTCGCCGGGGCGATCGTCGGCGGGCTGATCGTGTCCGGGCGGACTGCTGTGGACGTTCCTCGTCGAGGTCGTCGGGATCTCCAGCGACTTCACGTTCCTGCTCGGCGGGCTCGGGCTGATCGTCGCGGCGATCTTCGCCCCGGAGGGCACCGCCGGACAGGTGCGCAGCGATTGGAGCAGGCTCCGGTCGCGTCGACGACGCCGTCCGATGACGACCTGCCAGCAGACGCCGCGCTACCGATGGAAGTCGTCGTGAGCGCTGCTGGAGACCCATGCGCTGACGGTGACGTTCGGTGGCCTGCGCGCCGTCGACGGCGTCGACCTCCAGGTCGCCGAGGGGCAGATCGTCGGGCTGATCGGTCCGAACGGGGCGGGCAAGACGACGTTCATCGACGGGCTGACCGGGTTCGTCCCGATCGGCGGGCGGATTCACTTCGACGGCCGGGACATCGAGTCGCTCGCCGCCCATCATCGAGCCCGCGCCGGGCTCGGCCGCACCTGGCAGTCGCTGGAGCTGTTCGACGACCTCACCGTCGAGGACAACCTGCGCGTCGCCGCCGAACGCCAGAGCGTCGGAGGGTTCCTCGCCGATCTCGTCCACCCGCTCGCGCCGCCGTGACGACGTCGCCCACGCCCTCGACGTGCTCGGCATCGCCGAGCTCGCCGGGCGGATGCCGAACGAGCTCAGCGCCGGCCAGCGCAAGCTCGTCGGCGCCGCCCGGGCACTGGCGGCGCGACCTCGGATGGTGTGCATGGACGAGCCGGCTGCAGGCCTCGACACCGCCGAGAGCAGCGGAGTTCGCCGGCCGCCTGCGCGCCGATTCGCGACGCGGGCATCACCGTGTTGCTGGTCGACCACGACATGGGCCTCGTCCTCGACGTCTGCGACTACATCTACGTGATCGACTTCGGCGTCAAGATCGCCGAAGGAACGCCCGCCGAGATCACCAGCGAATCAGCGGGTCATCGAGTCGTACCTCGGCTCCGCCGGCGTCGCAGCGAGGGGCCTTGTGAGCGACCAGCGACTGCTGACGGTCGACGGGCTGTCGACCGGGTACGGCGGCGTCGCCGTCGTCCGCGACCTCGACCTGCACGTCGATCGCGGCGAGATCGTCGCCCTGCTCGGCGCCAACGGCGCCGGCAAGACGTCGACGTTGCTGTGCGTGTCGGCGATCAACCCGATCCTCGCCGGCGACGTCGAGCTGTTCGGCTCGTCGATCCGCGGCCGCGTCCGCCCACGGCCTCGCCCGCGACGGCCTCGCCCACGTGCTCGAGGATCGCTCGCTGTTCTTCCAACTCACCGTCGGCGAGAACCTGCGCCTCGGGGCGGCCGACGGAGCCGCCGACCTGGCCCGGGCGCTCGAGTACTTCCCGGCGCTGGCGCCGATCCTCGGCCGGCGGGCCGGGCTGCTCTCCGGTGGCGAGCAGCAGATGCTGGCGATGGCGCGGGCGCTGGCGACGCGACCACGGCTGCTGATGATCGACGAGATGAGCCTCGGCCTGGCGCCGATCATCGTCCAGCGGCTGCTGCCGATCCTGCGCCGGGTCGTCGACGACACCGGGGCCGGCGTGTTGCTCGTCGAGCAGCACGTGCACATGGCGCTGCAGGTCGCCGACCGCGGCTACGTGCTGAGCCACGGCGACCTCGTGATGCAGGGCACCGCCGCCGAGCTGCTCGCCGACGCCCACGTCTTGCGTTCCAGCTACCTCGGCGCTGGCGAACTGGAGGCGTGA
>CAVSZO010000051.1:0-21587 GCA_963732335.1 Ilumatobacteraceae bacterium
AGGCCGTCGTGCGACAGGCCACGTCGCAGGTCCATCTCGTCAGTCAAGGAGGGGCGTCATGACCGCAGTCGCGACCACCAACGGAAGCCCGACATCGAGGCGGATTGGTACCGGCTGTCCGCCGAGGAGGTCTGCCGGCGGCTGGACGTCGATCCCGCCGTCGGTCTGAGCGCCGCCGAGGTCGTCGAGCGGCGGCAGCGGTACGGGCCGAACAAGCTGGCCGAGGAGGCCAAGGAGCCGGGCTGGCGGGCCTTCCTGCGCCAGTACCGCGACCTGATGCAGCTGGTGCTGGTCGGCGCGGCGGTGGTCAGCATCGTCGCCCTGCAGGACGTCTCGACCGGGCTGGTGGTCCTCGGCCTGACGGTCGTCAACGCCGTGATGGGCCTGCACCAGGAGGGCAAGGCCGCCGAGAGCGTCGCCGCGCTGCGGCAGATGCTGATCATGACGGCGAGCGTCCGCCGCGACGGCCAGCTGGTCGAGGTCCCGGCCGAGGAGCTCGTGCCGGGCGACATCGTCGGCTTCGAGGCCGGCGACAAGGTGCCGGCCGACGGCCGGATCCTGGTGGCGGCGACGCTGGAGATCGAGGAGGCCGGGCTCACCGGCGAGAGCACGCCCGTGTCCAAGAGCGTCGACCCGGTCGCCGGCGAGGACGTGCCGCTCGGCGACCGCGTCGACATGGCGTACATGAACTCGCAGGTGACCCGCGGCCGCGGCGAGATGGTCGTCACGGCGACCGGGATGTCGAGCGAGGTCGGGCACATCTCCGGGATGCTGAGCGGCGTCGAGCAGGAGAAGACGCCGCTCACCAAGCAGCTCGACCAGCTCACCGTGATCATCACGATCATGGCGGCGGCGGCCCTGGTGCTCATCATCATCCTCGGGCTGGCCCGCGGCGAGGACTTCGACTCGCTGTTCCTGACCGGCATCACCCTGGCCATCGCCGCCATCCCGACCGGGCTGCCGGCGGTGGTCACGATGCTGCTGTCGGTCGGGACGCAGCAGCTGGCCGAGCAGGGCGCGATCGTCAAGCGGCTGAAGTCGGTGGAGACGCTGGGCTCGACGTCGGCGATCTGCTCCGACAAGACCGGCACGCTCACGCTGAACCAGATGACCGCCCGCGAGCTGGTGATCGTCGGCCGGCGCTTCAGCGTCGACGGCGAGGGGTACTCGACGACCGGCCGCATCCTGCGCGTGGCCGGCACCAGCGACAGCCCGCTCGAGCCGTTCATGCTGCCGATGGCGCTGGCCAACGACGCCGTGATCCGCGACGGGGCCTGCATCGGCGACCCGACCGAGGGCGCGCTCGTCGTGCTGGCCGCCAAGGGCGGGCTCGACGTCGAGGAGACGCGCAAGGCCTATCCCCGCGTCGCCGAGGTGCCGTTCGACGCCGAGTACAAGCTGATGGCGACGTTCCACGAGATGGACGACGGCGGCCGGACAGGTCGTGCGCTGCTTCGTCAAGGGCGCGCCCGACGTGCTGCTGGCCCGCTCGTCCCGCTACCTGGACGCCGACGGGTCGACGGCGCCGATGGGCGACGCGATCGACCGGGTGCTGGCCGAGAACGACCGGCTGGCCGGCGAGGGCCTGCGGGTGCTGGCCGTCGCCCGGCGCGACTTCGACCCGGCCTCGTTCGACCCGGCGGGCGACCTGCTGGCGCTGATCACCGACCTCGAGCTGCTCGCCCTCGTCGGCATCGTCGACCCGCCGCGCAAGGAGGCCAAGGACGCCATCGCCCTGTGCAAGGACGCCGGCATCCGCGTGCGCATGATCACCGGCGACCACGCCACGACCGCCGCCGCCATCGCCGGGCAGCTGGGCATCGAGGGGCGGGCGCTCACCGGCGCCGAGTTCGCCGCCCTGTCCGACGAGCAGCTCAAGGCCGAGGTCGACGGCATCGGCGTCGTCGCCCGCGTCGCGCCCGAGGACAAGGTGCGCCTGGTCAGCATCCTCAAGGAGCAGGGGAACATCGTCGCCATGACGGGCGACGGCGTGAACGACGCGCCGGCGCTCACCCGGGCCGACATCGGCGTGGCGATGGGGATCACCGGCACCGAGGTCACCAAGGACGCCGCCGAGATGATCCTCACCGACGACAACTTCGCCACGATCGTCACCGCCGTCGAGGGCGGTCGAGGCCTCTACGACAACCTGATGAAGTACGTCCGGGTCCAGATGATCATGCTGGCCGGGTTCATCCTGCTGTTCGTCGGCGCCGGGATCTTCGACCATCGCCAACGGCACGCCGCTGCTGCCGCTGCAGATCCTGTGGATCAACTTCGCCATCGACGTCCTGCTCGCCTTCGGCCTCGGCTTCGACGCGCCGACGCCCGGGCTGATGAAGCGGCGCCCGCGATCCCCGGACGAGCCGGTGATCGCGCCGGCGCTCGGTGTGCGGTTGGGCTTCGCCGGTCTGCTCATCGCCGTCGGCACGCTCGCCGTCGTGGCGTGGGGCGAGGACCGCTACGACCTCGCCGTCGCCACGACGATGGGGCTGACGACGATCTCGCTGCTCCACATCGTCGCCGCCCTCGAGTGGCGCGATCCCTACCGCAGCATCTTCACCCGCGACACGTTCGCCAACGGACGCTTCAACCTGCTCATGCTCGCCGCGCTCGCGCTGACGTTCCTCGCCACGACCATCGACGGGCTGAACACCATCCTCGACACCGTCGAGCTCGACGGCGACCAGTGGCGGGCCTGCCTCATCGCCGTGGTCGGCTACTTCGTGCTGGCCGAGCTCGGCAAGTTCGTGCTCCGCCTCGTCGAGCGCAGGCGGCGCGACGTCGTGACCAGCGTGCGACAGACGGGAGCGGATCGCCGACGAGCTGCGCGTCGCACCCGGGACCAAGGCCAACCTCGCCGGGCGCGACACGCGGTGGACGGGCGGCGGCGAGTACGCCCAGCTGTCCCACGACGAGCTCGACGCCGCCGCCAAGCGTCGCTGGCCGAGGGCATCGAGCAGCTGAAGGACGCCCAGGAGCTGCTGTGGGCGAGCGACTCCTACGCCGTGCTCGTCGTCTTCCAGGCGATGGACGCCGCCGGCAAGGACTCGACGATCAAGCACGTCATGTCCGGCGTCAACCCGCAGGGCGTGCAGGTCGTCTCGTTCAAGCAGCCGTCGAGCGAGGAGCTCGACCACACCTTCCTGTGGCGGATCTCCAAGGCCCTCCCGAGCGCGGCCGGATCGGGATCTTCAACCGGTCCCAGTACGAGGAGGTCGTCGCGCTCCGCGTGCACCCCGAGTGGCTCGAGACCAGCAGCTGCCGGCCGGCGACCGCGGCCCCGAGTTCTGGGACGGCCGCTACGACGACCTCAACGCGTTCGAGCGCCACCTCGACCGCAACGGCACCAAGGTCGTCAAGTTCTTCCTCCACGTCTCCAAGGATGAGCAGAAGCGCCGCTTCATGGCCCGCCTCGACAACCCGGACAAGCTGTGGAAGTTCAGCGCCGGCGACGTCGCCGTGCGCGGCACTGGGACGACTACATGCAGGCCTACGAGGACGCGATCACCGCCACGTCCACCGAGTGGGCGCCGTGGTACGTGCTCCCCGCCGACCACAAGCACGTGATGCAGGCGATGGCCGCGGCCATCCTCGTCGACACCATCGACGGCCTCGACCTGCAGTGGCCGACCGTGTCGGACGAGGACCGGGCAGCCAACGAGAAGGCACGCGCGAGCTGGAAGCCGAGCCAGAATGACCGGCCCGGCGCGACACGTCTCGAGACCACACACCACCCAGGAGGAGATGAGTCATGTTGCTTGCGGAGTTCGGGACCGGCCAGGTGTTCTGGTCGATGCTGTGGTTCTTCCTGTTCTTCATCTGGATCTGGATACTGATCATCGTCTTCAGCGACATCTTCCGCAGCCACGACCTGTCCGGGTGGGGCAAGGCGCTGTGGACGATCTTCGTCATCGTCGTGCCCTACCTCGGCGTGTTCGTGTACCTCATCGCCCGCGGCCGCAAGATGCAGGAGCACGCCGTCCAGGCCGCGCAGGCCCAGGACGCCGCGATGCGTGAGTACGTCCAGAGCGTGCCGCCCCCAGCGGTGGCGGTGCCGCCGACGAGATCGCGAAGCTCGCCGACCTCCGCGACAGGGCGTCATCAGCGAGGCCGAGTTCCAGCAGGCCAAGGCCAAGGCGTTGTCCTGAGCCGACGATCCGTCAGATGGCTGCGAGCACCTCGATCGGCTCGGCCACGTCGACGTCGACCGATCGACGTCAGCGGTCGACCCGGAGAGGTGCGCCTCGATCAGCGAGCGCGATCAGCTCCGGGGCGCTGTAGTTCAAGGCGTGCGCCCCGTGCACCTTCACCGCTTGGACGTGGGGCAGCCCGGCGAAGACGTGGACGCGGTCGATCCGCACGAGCGGGTCGCGGTCGCCGGCGATCACGAGCGTGGGCATGACCAGGTGCTGCAGGCGTTCGAGCGTCGGGTAGCGGGTCATCGCCTTGAACAGCGACAAGCTCCGGAGCACGCCGAACCGCAGGTAGTCGCGAACGGCGATCGGCACCATCGACATCGGCTCGCGGAACCCGTCCACCGCCATCTGCCGGAGCGCCCTCCCGAGAGGCTGGTTGTTCGGGCCGCCGGCCGGCGAGACCAGCACGGCGTGCTCGATGCGGTCGGGGAACGCCGTCGCGACCTCGATGATGATCGGGCAGCCCAGTGAGTTGCCGACCAACGTCGCCCGTTCGACCCCGACGGCGTCGCAGTACGACATCAGCGCCCGAGCGAGACCCGGGAGGTCGAGCGGTTGCGGCGGCCGCATGCTCCTGCCCATCCCCGGCAGGTCGGGGACGTAGGTGCGGTGGCGCGGGGCGAGGAGGGCGGCCGTCGGCTCGAGGTACGTCCCGGAGATGCCGAACCCGTGGACGTGGACGATCGCATCCGCCGTTGGACCGGCGTCCGTGCAGACACGGTGGAACACGGGGAGCCCGTCGACGATGACCCACTGCGGCTGGAGTGGCGGCACGGGCGCGGGCACGGGGCCTCAGCCCGTCGATCGCTGGCGTCGGGCCGACCGGGACGCGGCCGTCGCGGACGCGCTTCCATCCGAGGTCCAGTCCGACGCTGAGCACGAGGATGACGGCAAGGAGCACAGCGGTGGCCGGTTCGTCGACGAGCGTCGTGAAGACGAACGTCACGAGGACGATGACAGAGCTGGCGAGGGCCACCAGGAGCACCAGGAGGTTGGCTCCCGTCTCGGCGCGGACGCGGAGATGACCCGCCGTGACCAAGGCGAAGACGACGAGCGCGATCACACTGCCGAGCGAGGCGATCGACGACAGATCGAACCCGACGGCGAGGATCATGGCGATGACGGCGGTGACCAGGAGGCCGGCAGGGAGCCGGCCACCGAGCCGGCGACCGAGGACCGGCGGGAACTGGCCGATGGACGTCATCTGCTCGCAGAGACCCCCCGCGGGGTAGAGCCCGGAGTTGGTCGCACCGGCCGTGGCGAAGAGTGCCGTCACCGTCATCATCCAGTAGCCGGCGCGACCGAGCGTCGGTTCGGCGGCGACCGCCAGGGCGGTCCCTCCGGAGTCGATGACCTCTTGCACGGTGAGCGTGCCGAACACGCCCAGGGCGACGGCGACGTAGATCACGGTGGCGATGCCGAGCGCGAGGTACAGCGCCCGGGGCAGCTGCCGGGCCGGGTTGGCCAGGTCCTTGGCGGTGAACGTGACGACGCCGAACCCGAGGAAGGCGAAGAAGGTCAGCGCCACGCTGGACACGATGTCGGCGATCCCCGGGTAGCCGCTGAACGCCAGGAGGTCCGGGTCGAGGTTGGCCAGGGTCGAGACGGCGAACACGGTGAGGATCCCGGTGACGACGACGACGACCACGGTTTGAGCTCTGGCCACGGCCTGTGACCCGACGACGTTGAGCGTCGTCATGACGAGCACCACGGCGACGGCGAACACCTTGACCCACGCCTCGCTTCCGTCGCCCACGACCGAGCTGGCATAGCTGCCGAAGGACACGGCGACCATGCCCGTCACGATGGCGTTGGCGGCGAGGATCAACCAGGCGATGATCCCCGTGGCATGTCCGTTGCCGAAGCCCCGGACGACGTACTCGAGGAGCCCGCCCGCTGACGGGTAGCGGGCGCCGAACTTGGCGAACGAGTACCCCTGCAGCCCGGCGACCGCGCCGGCGATCAGGAACGAGATCCAGACGGCCGCGCCGGCCACCTCGCCGGCCGAGCCGAGCAGGGCGAAGATCCCGGCGCCGACCATGGCGCCGACGCCGATGAACGCGGCCTGGCGAACGTTCAGCGTGGGCGTCGTCGTCGTGTCGTCAGCTGCCGCGTCCGTCCCACGCCTCTCCTGTCGACGACCTGGCCGACGGTATGGATCGAGCGGGTAGCAGCGCCCCACCCCGCGTCGGGTGGTCACCGCTCTCAGCCGCGACCGAGCGAGGGCGCGGAGCCCGGAGTCGGTGGTGTGGTAGGCGGCCGTGCCGATGAGCACGCCGAGGGCGATGGACATCACCGTGACCAACGTGTCGACGACCGCCTGGGCCCCCAGCTGATGGTTGACGCCGAGCAGCTCGGTCACGCCGATGAGCCCTGCGGCGCCAGGCACGAGGAGCCAGAACCCGGGAAGGAACGTGACGAGCTTGGGTGGCCCGTTCCTCAGGGTCTCCACCCAGAGCGCCAACGGCGTCATCGCCAGGGCGCCGAAGAACCCGCTGAGCAGCCCGCCGAACGCGGCGGCACCGGCCACCTGGCCGGCGTAGGCGGCGAGCATGATGACCAACATCCACGGCAGCGAGCGCGCCGGCGCCGACAGGTGCAGGTAGATGCCGATGGCGAACACGACGACGCCGAGCCAGGGCGCCCACCATCCGAGCCGGTTGACCGGGTTGTCGGCGAGCACCGCAGCCGACAGCTCGAACAGGGCACTGGCGGCGAGGATGCCGAAGGCGAGGAGGAGCAGCTGCACGAGGCCGTTGACGAGCCGGCTGGCGCCCGACACCATCTGCCCGGCCGCCAGCTCGACGGTGGCGATGGTCAACGCCGCACCCGGCAGGAACGTCACCAAGGGTGGGATGAGGATGCGCACCGGGTTGTCGATCTGAACGTGTTGCAGCGTGGCGAAGACGATGACCGAGACGACGAACGTGACGACGATCGGGAACACGAGGTCGAGCGTCGCCAGTCGAGGCAGCTTCGCCAGCCCGACCAGCAGGCCGAGGACGAAGGCGGCGCCGACGGCGCCGACGGTCGGCTGCAGGAGGAGGGCGAGGCCGACCGTCATCACGGCATGGCCCAGCGTCCGAACCGGCCAGCGGAACGTCGGCGGCATGCGGTAGATCGCGTGCAGCCGCTCGAGCGCCTCGTCGGGCGAGATCGACGCCGACGACGCAGCGCGCACGAGGGTGTACAGCTCGGCGACCTGATCGAAGCGCAGCGGCGTTCCGTGCGGGATGCCGATCTCGATCTGGGTGGCCGTGCCGTGTCCGGTGCCGACCATCAGCGACGTCGGAAGGACGGCGACCTCGACGTGCTCGACGCCGTAGGCGGCGATGATGGCCCGCAGGCTGGAGTCGATGGCGTCGACCGAATCGCCGGCCGCCGACATCGCGACCCCGAGCTCGGATGAGCAGCTCGCGCACGCGCGGCGACCAGCGCGTCGTCGGTCGGCGATCGCCGCGTCGTCGCAGCTCGTGCGAGCCGGACCCAGCTCGATCAGCCCAACGTCGATGCCCTCGATGGACGCCTTGGGGACTGGCTCCGGCATCCGCATCATGCGGAACGAGTTGATCAACCCGATGAGGCCGGCGAGGATCGGCACGAGCAGGGCGAACTGCAGCGCGCGCGGCCTGGCGTCGGTGTTGATGCGGATGATCTCGTCCTGGATCGCCTCGGGTTCGTCCGCGAGCAGCAGTTCGAGCTGGGTGTTGCTCATCAGTTCGGCGTCGTCCTCCAACACCTCGGCGACCTGCTGCTGGTCCGCCGGAGGGAGCACCGTGCTGTCCTCGGCCATGCTGGTGAACAAGAACGACAAGCTCGCCAGCATGACGGCGCCGGCGAACGCCAACCCGAACGACAGCCCGAACGAACCGGACGCCGAGTTCACGCCGGCGGCCTCGCTGATCCGCTCCTCCGAGATCGGCGCCAGCGTGTAGTTGTTCAGCTGCGACACCAGCAAGCCGAACCCCGATCCGGCGACCACCAACGGGATGACGAAGTACCAGCCCGGAGTCGGCCCGGGGAACGATCGGGATCAGCGCCAGCATCCCGATCGTCAGCAGCGCGAACCCCATCCGGATGATGCTGCTCGGGCGGCGATCTCCAGCCTTCTTGGCCGCCAGCATCGTCATCCCGAACATGCTGAGCGAGAGCGGCGCGAGGGAGAGACCGGTCTGCATGGCGTTGTACTCGAGCACCATCTGCAGGAAGATCGGCAGGGCGATCATCGCCCCGCCCAGGGCGATCTGCTGCATCATCTGCTGCGTGAAGCCGAGCCGGAAGGGCTTCGACCTGAACAGATCCGGATCGAGCAACGTCAGCTTCCCCTGCCGCCGGCGTGTGACGAGCCAGTAGGCCAGCGCCGACAGCGCGGCCGCACCGATCACCAGCAGGGCTCCGACCGCCTCGCCGCCTTCCTGCCACACGAGGATGCCGAGCACGATGCCGCCCATGCCGAAGACGGAGAAGACGGCGCCGACGGCGTCGACGCCACGCGGCCCGGTGTACGGCACGTCGCGCACCTGCTTGACGCCCGGACAGCACGATGGCGATGATCACGCGCCTCGAGCAGGAAGCCGACGCGCCACGAGAGATAGGTGGTGATGAACCCCCCGAGCAGCGGTCCGACGGCGGCGGCGATCGCGGCCGCCGCCCCGACCAGGGCGTAGACCTTCTTCTGCGCGGCGCCTTCGAAGTTGCCGTGGATCAGCGACTGCATGGCGGGCAGGAGGAGTGAGGCGCCGAGCCCACCCAGCATGGCCCAGAAGATGATGATCGCGATGAGACCCTGGGCGAGGGTCATCGCGATGGCACCGATGGCGTAGCCGAGGAGACCGAGCACGTAGGCGCGTTTGCGCCCGAAGAGGTCGCCGATCTTGCTGCTGATCAGGATGAACGCGGCCGAGACCAGCGCCTCGAGGGCGATCGCCGACTGGACGCCGCTCACCGTCGTGTCGAGGTCCTCGACCACCGCCGAGATCGACACGTTCATCAGCGACGTGTCGACGACGAGCACGAACATCGCCATCGCCAGCAGGATGGCGACCCGCCTGCTACCGGTTCCCTGCTCGGGGACCTCGGGGCTGGCTGCCTCGGTCACGCGACGACGTCGACGGGCTGGGACGCTCGCACTCTTCATGTCGACGCCGTTCCTTCCGTGCGAGTCGCCTGTCTCACATCATGCGTCGCCGGGGCACAGGTGACTCCGCCCCACCCTGCCGGGGGTGGATCTGACGGTGTGGCGACGCGAACGCGTGAGGTCGAAGTCTAGCGGCGGAGCTTGGTCATGGTGCGTGCGATCTCGGCGGCTTCGGCACGGGAGTTCACACCGAGCTTGCGATAGATGACCCGGAGGTGGAACTTCAAGGTGTTGACCGAGATGTAGAGCTCGTCGGCGATCTCGCGGACGGTCAGCCGGCTGGGCAGGAATCGCAGCACGTCGCGTTCGCGTTCGGTGAGCGGCTCGATCAGGTCGGGACCGGCGGGCGCCTCGAGGTTCCGTGCCTCCGCCGTGGCCCGTCGCAGGCGGTCGAGCCACTCTTCCGGGGCGCGCCACGCGGCCTGCTCGACCAGGTCGATGACCTCTGCGCCTTCTGAGGCCACCGTCTGCAGGAGGCCGTCGGCGGAGGCCATCTCGACGGCAGCGGTGGCGTACTTCATCGCCTCGTCGCGGTCGGCGACTGCACGCGCCTTGAGGAGTGCCAGGGTGACTTCGTGGCGGACGCAGCGTGGTACCGCCGCGGCGAGGGCCGCCATGGCTGCCGGACGGTCGCCGCAGGCGAGGTCGACTCGCGCCTCGCTGACCCCACTCCAGAACGCGTCGTCGACCTGATCCGCCCAGCGGCGGGCGGCCTCGAGGTCGCCCTCGGCCACGGCGAGCATCGTCCCGACTCGGGTCAGCCAACCCCGCACGTCGGCCCCGAGCGACTCCTCCTCGACGAGCGCCTCTGCCTGGGCGAAGACGTGCCGGGCCGTCTCGAGCGTCGCCCTCGTCGAGGTGCGCCTGGGCGAGCTCGGACATGGCCAGGATGCGACAGAAGAGCATCGTCTCGGCCGGTGCGTCGGCGAGGGCGGTGAGCTCGGCCAGCGCCCGCGAACGATCGCCGAGCTCCCGATGCGCCAACGCCTCGGCAACGGCCAACTCGGCGCGCATGATGGTCATGTCGGCGACCTGGGCGGCGCGACGAACGCCGGCGGCCACGCGGAGGGCGTCCAGCGGCCGGCCGGCCAGCGCCTCACCCAACGCGCGGGTTCCCTCGAACGCCAAGCGACGCTCCGGATCGCGACTCAAGGCGGCCTCGGCCTGTCGCACCTCGTCGGAGGCGTCGTCCCAGCGCTCCGACAACGCCAGCTCGCGGGCGACTCCGTTGGCGGCGAACCGGCCGAGCGGGTCCTGCCAGCAGGACTCCCCGAGGTCGGCCATCACCTGTCGATTCAGCGCTCCGCTCTCGACCCAGCGTCCACTGACGATCGCCGCCGAAGCCCGCAGCACGTTCACCCGAGTGCGGACGGTGTCGTTCGGGCGCGACTTGTCGACCCACCACGTCAACTGCTCGACGAGCTCGACGAACCGACGCCGATCGACCAGGAGATGGCACCACGCGTACTCGACCATCGATTCGAGATCGCTCACGGCGACGGCCGCAGGTATCGCCGCGATCGTCCGCTGGACCGTGGCCTCACGGCCGCTGTCGTAGAGGCGGCCGTGGTTCGCCGAGAGGAGTCGCAGCACGTCTCTCGGTCGATCGGCCAGGAGCCACTGATCGAGCGCCACGACCACGTCGTCGGCGTCCTCGAACCAGCGCGCCGCACGGGTGTGCAGCTCGGCCAACCGACCGGGTGACCGACTCGCCAGATCGGCGGTCAGCACGCCCCGGACCAGCGCATGCAGCTCGAACCAACCGCCACGTCCGCGACGGGTCACGAACAGCCCGCGAGCCTCGGCCGTGCGCAGCAGCTCACCGGCGTCCGGGCGATCGGTCAGCGCCTGGGCCAGGCTCGGGTTGACCCGTGGCACCACCGCCGCCGCGGACAGCACCTCGATCACCTCCGGTGCCTCGTTCGCCAGCACCTCGTGCAGCACGTAGTCCTGCACCAGCACGTCGTCCTCGGAGCCTGGCCCCGGCGCGATCGTCTGCGCTCGACGCGAACGCGCGGCCAACGCCGCCAACTGCAGACTGGCGGCCCAACCATCGGCGCGTTGCACGGCCGCCTCGATGCGTTCCGACGACAGCGCCGGGGACAGCCGGGTCATCAGCTCGACCGCCTCGTCCGGTGAGAACCGCAACTCGGCAAGACGGATCTCGCCCAACTGGCCGCGCGACCTCATCCGATCGATGGGCAGCTTCGGCTCCCGCCGCGACATCAGCACCACACGCAACCAACCCGGCAGGTTGCGCACGAAGCGCGACACCGACTCGACCACGAACGTCATCGGCGTCCACCAGGTGGAAGTCGTCGATGACGAGCACCGCCGGCGGGTCGATCCTGCGGTCTCCAGATCAGCGACCAGCTGATCCACCGCGCCGGCCCGGGTGGCGGGACGTCGCAGCATCGCCAGCGCCCGGTCACCACACCCCGGCGCCAAGGTGTCCAGGGCGGCGATCACACCGGACCAGAACTGGACTCCGTCACAGTCGGTCTCGTCCAACGACAACCATGCCGACGGCGTCGACGACTCTGCCACCCAGCCCGCCACCAGCGACGTCTTCCCCGTGCCGGCCGGCGCCACCACCAGCGTCAGCTGGTTGCCCACCACCTCCTCGAAGAGGTCGAAGAGGCGTGAGCGACGGATGTAGTGCTCCGCCGCTCGCGGACGACGCAGCTTTGCCCGATGCAACGACGTCAGCAGCGAACGCGTTGACAGACCCAGCTTCGACGGGCAGGCTGCCTGTTCAACCTGAACGCTCCCACGGTCGAGACGACCCGCGAAGCGTAACCGCCGCCGACGACGGCCGTCGGGATCGCCGCCGGGTGGGACAGACGAGCTGCGGCCGTGTGGACGCATTACCGCTGTACACGAAGCGCCGTGTCGAGACGGAGGCCGCGGTGAGCGACGAACTGATCGAGGTCACCGAGAACGAGATCCTGAGCCGTGAGGCGGCTGCTGCCCGGCTGCGCCAGCTGGCCGACCAGCTCGCACGGCACAACCAGATCGAGTTCGTGCGCGAGGGAACCAGGTATTCCGGTGGCGGTACCGGACGAGGTGAAGCTGAAGGTTGAGATCGAGATCGGCGACGAGAGCGAGATCGAATTCGAACTGACCTGGTAGGCGAGCCGGATCCGCCCTCATCGAGCGGCACCTCTCCCTACATCGCGAGGACCCGCGCCTTCTGCGCCTCGAACTCGGCGTCGGTGAGGATCCCCTGGTTCTTCAGCTCGGCCAGCTGCTTCAGCTGCTGGATCGGATCCGGTGCTGCGGGGGCGGCGGAGCCGGCTGGACGTATTGCGGCGCCGGCTGCACGTACTGCGGCGGCTGCTCTGGTACTGCTGCTGCTGCTCGTAGGCCTGCGCTTCGCTCTGTTGCGTCCAGCGATTGGCCTGTCGCCGCGAGACGCGGTTGGAGACCGCGGTCGCCGTGCCCGCCACCACCGCCGTGCGGGCGACGCCTCTCAGTAGTCCTGGCATGTCCTCGTCCTCTCTCGTCAGCTGTCTGCCGGGTCAGCCGGGCTCGGTCGCGTCGAGCGAGGCGGCGATGTCGGCCAGCGGGATGTAGCCCGCCGCCACCAACTCGCGCACCGCCTCGGCGCATCCCCTCCACGAAGGCGGTCGCCCATCGATTCTCGAAGATCAGGATGCCGGCAGACGAGCCGAGCTGGATCGCCTTCGCAGCATCGTCGAAGTCGGACTGATCGAGCATCCCCGACGACGCGCCCTCGAAGATCGTCAGGTCGAACTGACCGTCGGTGTCGAGGTCCCGCAGCTGGACGGCGTCCACCGACCCGTCGGCGCGACACGTGACGAACTCGAGGTCGAGGATCCGGATCACGCCCCGGTCGACCAGGTCGATCAGGGCCGGCAGTCCCTCACCGGTCATCTTGTTGCCCGGGAACTCGACGATCAGGTAGCTGATCGGTCCCATCGCCTCGCGCCTCGTCGGTCATCGTCTGCTCTCTCTCGTGTCTTGGCACGATCCCATCACCCAACTGGGTGGGCTGGCCCCACCCGTCGACGGGTGGAAGCGTCGCCTCGGCGGACTGGTCCGGTGCGCGATCCGCGACGACCGAGGGAGGTGGCGTGTGACTTCTCGTGACTGAGGCTGACGGTCGGCACGATCTCCAAAGCCCTTCTCTGGCTCGTCTATGCGTGGGTCGTCCTCAACCTGGTGCTGCTGTTCCTCGCCTTCGTGCTGCGTCTGTTCGGCGCAAACCCGGCGGCCGACTTCACACAGTGGGTGTATCGATCGGTCTCCCGGTCGATGGCGCCATTCCGAGGGATGTTCGAGCCGATCCCCCTCAACGACCAGTCGGTGCTCGATACGTCGTTGTTGTTCGCCATGATCATCTACGGCTTGGCGGCGCTCTTCCTGCGGGCTGGCATCGAATGGGCCGGCGACTTGGTCGCGCGGCGCCGCCGAGGCCTCGAACAGCAGGCCTGGGACGACCATCTGGAGGCGCTGTCGGCCGCTGGCTCGCCGCCGGGTGTGACACCACCGGTCCCAACCTCACCGCAGCAGACCACGTCACCGAGCGTCGTCGTGCCCGCGTCGCCGACCGGGCGCGACCCATCCCTGCCTCAGTGACCGAGCCCCAGCTTGAGGCTGACGACGACGATTCCGATGACTGCTGTCGCACCCGCGTAGGTCCAGACGCTCGCGCGACGGCCTGACACGGGACCACCGACGAACGCGCCGACGCCGACGAGCTGCCCGATCGCAACGGCCACCGAGACCCACAGCGCGACACGCGGATCGAGCACATCGACACGCCCGAGGAACAGCACGACCGCGGGCAACACGGCGGCGAGCAGGATCGGCAGGCCGTCCACCATGGCTCTCGTTGACCTCGGAACGGTCGACGGCCGAGCCACGTCGAACATGGTCGCCGACGACCTCGGCGAACAGGTGAGCCAGCCACGTCGCGACGCCGACCCCGTGACGAGCTCCCAACCCGACCCTGATGCCACCTCGTCAGCATTGATCAGCGGCAGCGCCGCCAGCACGAGGACCGTTCCGTAGCAGGCGGCGCTCAGCCGCTCCGCGAGGCGTTCGCGTGGCGTTCCCGTATGTCGTTCGGCAAGTCCGGTGATGTTCGCCATGCTCGCACCATCGGCGGACTGGTGGGTGGATCAATCCCCCATCGCCGAGGGTCATACCGAACGCGATCAGGTCCTCCGACGGTGAGCGAGCGGTGCCCGATCACGACACCGCCGGCGTCGCGGACCGCGTCACGCAACGGAATGGCCCAGACGTGCTCGATCGCCAACACCAGCGCCGAGGAGCCGTCGGGGAGGTCGTCGACCAGCCCCATGGCGACCGACTCGGCCGCCGTTGCAGCATCGGCATCGACGGATGCGCCGAGTGCCGCGCCGAGCACGGCGCCTTCGCCGCCCGCCACGCCGAGACCGACGAGGGCACCGACGGCCGCCCGCAACTCGGCCCGTTGCTCGTCATCGAGATCGGAGACACTCAGAACTGCGACGTCGTCGCCCTCACGCATCACGAACACCGCGTCGATGATCTTGACGTGGCCGACGTCGCTGAGGCGGGTCAGCTCCTCGGCGATGCGACCTTCGAAAAGCTCGTTGTCGGCGAAGCCGATCACGAACGCCTGGATGGGTCCGATGCTCACGTCGAGTACCTCCTGTCAGACCATCAACCATCACTCCGGCATCAGGTGGCACGGCGCCACCCTGGCCGGGGTGGATACGTCAGGTCGATCATCTCCAGCGCCAGCCAGCACGGGGATCGAACGTTCGGTCCGATCCGTGGAGGGCAGACCCTTCCTTCAAGTACTCCTCGCTCGGACGTGTTCAGTCTGCCGTCCAGCGTCGTTCACCCTGCTAGATCGGGTGGGCGGGTGGGGATCGAACGCACGACCCAGGGATGATGAGTCGATCTACCGGGCGAACAGCACCACGACATGGAAGCCCTGGAGACGCGACAGTCGAGCACCGTCCTGAGTGCCGACTGTCTTCGGCGATTCATCCACCGCGTCCCACGAACGAGCCGTACGGAGCCGCCGGCGCCAGCGATGATTGCCCCTGTGGACCGCGTGTGGGTGGCCACCGGAATCGGCCCACTAGCGGCCGGCGAGTTCGGAGTGCTCCGCCATCTCCGGTGGCGATGAGTCGGGCCTTCGCCGCCTGTCCTCCTGGCGGCGTTCTCGGCTACCCGCAGCTCGTCATCGGCGCCGGGATTATCGAGCACCGGCATGGGGCCGTTATCTCTAGTCGCGCGACGATTGGGTGGGCTGATCAGGTGCCTTGTGTCGTGGACATGTCGTCGACGGCAGCGTTCAGCGGCGCGTTCGTTGTTGGCCGAGGGCGCGGGCGAGCTGGTCGCGTAGCGTGCGTTCTCGGCGCGGAGCCGGGCGATCTCTTGTCGGGTGGCGTCGAGACGTTGGCGGAGTGATCCGGCGGTCGCGCGTTGCGCGGCCGGGACTGGCGGCTGGGCGGTGGCTGTGGTGCGGTGCGGAGCCGGATGATGGCGTCGCGGAGGTCGGGTTGTTCGTAGAGCCAGCTGCGCGAGACGTGGGCGGCGCGGGCGACGGCGGTGAAGGTGATGGGTTGGCCGGTGCGGTCGAGCGTCGTCGATGGCGGCGCGTGCCCGGTCGCAGGGTGGCGTCGTGGCGGGCGGTGGCGGCTCGGCGGAGGTGGCGGTGTTGTCGGCGTCGGGTCATCGCTGCGGCCGTTCGCGTTGGAGGGCTTCGAGGGCGGGGATGATCCGGTCGAGGCTGGTCTGGACCTGGCGGAGGTTGTCGGCGAGGCGGAACTGGCCGTTGGCGTCGGCGCGGGCGATGAGCCGCCGGTTGGTGGTCGGCCTGGCTGCGGTGGATGTCGAGGAACTCGGGGGTGGTCTGGAAGTCGGGGCAGGTGAGGCAGGCGTTGGGGTGCGGGCAGTCCTGTTGGGGTGGCCGTCCGCAGTAGCCGTTGGGGAGGCTGTCGCGGATCCGGGCGAGGTTGTGCTTGACCCATTCGGCGTCGGCGGTGAGGGCGTCGGGGTCGTAGTCGAGGTGCTCGCCGGCGATGTTGACCCGCTGGCGGCAGTAGCGCTCGAAGGCGTCGCGGACGGTGGGGTCGTGGATCTGGGCGTAGCGGGCGGTCATCCGCGGGCTGGCGTGGCCGAGCAGCTTCTGGATGACGTGCTGGGGCACGCCGGCGTTGATCAGCCGGGTGCCGACGGTGTGGCGGAACTGGTGGGCGTGGACCCGCACGGGCTGGCCGGCTTCGTCGCGCACGCCGATGCGGGCCTGCCAGTGGCCGAGCTGGCTCGACAGGCTGCCGTGGGCGTAGGGCATGGTGCCGTCGGGGTTGTCGGCGATGCCGGGGAACAGCCACGGGGAGCCGTCCGGCCAGCGGTCGCGGACGTGGGCTTGTTGGGCGCGGATGGTGTCGGCGGCCTTGGCGCTCAGCGGGATGAGCTGTTCGGCTCGGACCTTGGTGTTGTCGAAGCGCAGGCACGGCCAGCCGGCGCTGTCGTCGATGATCGGGTTGAACGCAGCACGCAGGCGTCGCCGCCGCGCAGGCCGGTCTCCATGAGCAGCACGACCAGGTGGCGGACCGTCGGGTTGGGGAGCCGAGCCAGGTTGGTGTCGGACTCGAGCTGGTTCATCACGAACTCGGGGATGAACTTGGGCAGCGGGTCGTCGGGGCGGGTGACCTCTTCGTCGTAGATGACGGCGTCGGCGGGCAGCCCGGGGAGGTGCCCGTGGCGGTGGCCCCAGTCGAGGAACCCGCGCAGCATCGATGAGCGTGGTCGAGCGGGTGTTGATCGCCCAGCTGGCTCGCTGCCATCCACGACAGGAAGTCCTCGAGCACGGCTCGGGTCGACGCCGCTGATGTCGACGACGTCGGGATCGCTCGGTGAGGAACGGGGAGAACCGGGCCAGGCCTGGCGCGCTCGCGTTGATCGTGTTGAACGCGTAGCCGGCGGCGAGCCGGAACCGGCACCACCGTCTTGACCGCGTCTCGCAGCCAGGGCTGTTCGATGCCGGTGAACCTGGCGGTGTCGCGGCCCCGCCGGACGAGCGATGCCCAACTCGGCGGCGTGCCACCGGTCCGCCGTATAGGCGTGCCTCGACGACGGTCGCCCGTGCGACGGGGATCGACCGAGTGGCGCTGGCGGTCATCGAGCCGATCGCCTCCTGGTGCCCACACGCCGGCGCGTTGCAGCGCGGCGCGGACGTCGGCGACGTCGAGATGGACGTAGATCTGGCTCGTCGTCGTCGAGGACCGATGGGTCAGCAGGCGGGCCACCACCTCGATGGCCACACCGGAGCGGATCAGCTCGGTCGCGTGCGTGTGGCGCAGCATGTGCAACGTGAACTCGATCCCGGTGCACGCCCGGATGCGACCGACCAGCTTGTGCACCGCGGCGTAGGTCAGCGGCGCGCCGATCCTGCCGCCCCACAGGTTCACGAACACGTAGTCGGAGTCGATATCGCCGTACTCGGCTGTGCATGTAGTCCGAGTAGCAGCGGACCAGCCCGGCGGTCACCGGGATCACCGCCGGCGAGCGCAGCTTCGCTCGCGCGCCGTTGGCGTTGTCGGCTCGGGGAACGATGCGCACCTCCTCGTCCCGGCTGACGAAGTCGCCGTGGCGCAGCCCGAGCGCCTGCCCGATCCGCATCCCGGTCTCGGCCAGCAGCGCCAACAGGAACCGGTCCCGGGCCCGCTCCGGCGCGGCCAGCACCGTCACCACCTGCTCGGCGGTCAACGTGCGCGGCGCCCGCCGCGGGACCGGCAGCTTCACCGGGCGGGTCGGGATCGGTCGGCCCCGCCGTGACGTGATGCAGGAACGGCTTGTAGGAGCCCCGGCCCATCCGCCGCCACGCCACCAACCCGGCCGCGACCTCGACACCGGAGCGGGCGTGATGCTCATAGAACCCGAACACCGCGGCGAGATGACGGTTCACCGTCGCCGGCGACCGCAGCCCGCAGCCGGTCTCCAGCACGATCACGTTGTCGGCCGGCGCCCGCAGCCACGCCACGAACCGGGCCACGTCATCGACGCCGACCTCCCCAGTCGACGCCGATGTGGTCGAGGAACTCGAACCACAGCTTCAAGCTCGTCGCATACGCCCGCTGCGTGTTCGGTGAGCGCTCCAACGCCGCGAGGTAGCTCAAGATAGGACTCGACCGGCTCGACCGGCGCCCCGTCGTCGCCGAGCACCGTCCACGACTCGCCCCGGTCACCGGCATCACCACCCGCTGAACGATCACGACACCCCGAGTCGCTCTGCTTGAAGCCTATGAACTTCAAGCAGAGTGGTGGTGGATGCTGACCCGATGACCAAGGACCCGACGAGGCGACGCCAACGAACGCTGCGGGCCCAGCTGGCACACGGCGGCTACGCCCTTCCCGGCAGCATCGTCATGCGCCACACCCGATGCCAGAACCCCGGCTGCCGCTGCCGCGCCGACCCGCCCGAACTCCACGGCCCTATCCGACCTGGACGCACAAGACCGGCGGCAAGACCGTCACCCGCACGCTCGACCCCGACCAAGCCGAGCGCTACCAGAGCTGGATCGATGCCGGCCGACACCTCCGCCAGCTCGTCACCGAGCTCGAAGCCCTCCGATCGACAGTCGCCGAAGCCGAACAATGGGGCCGAGCACCAACGGCTACATCGACAACATCGCGGACACCGTCCAGATAACGCGTCCACAACGAGCCCGAATGCCTCGCCGGCTACATCGTGAACACCCCAACGCGGACTTGAGATACGGGGCGAAGTGCTCGGCCACAGCAACGTCCGGGCCGAGCTTATGCACGCTGATATGGCGCGGCGGCGGCCTCCCGCCACCCGCTCGGCCGCACGCCAGCGCCCAGTTCGGGCGCTCCCGTACGGTAGCGAGCGATCGTCGTCGCGGACGGCACCTGATGGTTAAGGGTGGTGTGCGTCGGCCTCCGCATCAGCTCGCCCATCAGTCCTCTCACGTGAACTCGTCTGAAGGAAATCATGATGAGCAGGTTTGCCGTTGACAGGGTGCGAAGCAATGCTCAAAGTGAGTCTCGGGGATTGGAGGGAGCATGCGTGTCATCCAACGGCTGGGGCTCTTGGCCGTCGTGTTCATCGGCTTGACGATGGCCGGATCGGCCCCTGCGATCGCGAGGTCGAATCAGCTCTCGGGGGTCGCGGTGTATGACTCCACCATGTGCGCCGGGCCTCCCGCGGATCGGCGACTTCGTGGATTACCCGGGGCTCCGGATGAGCGGCAGCTTGGCAGGCTGCTTGTCTACGAAGGTTGACACCGTCCACGACAACGGCGCGCCGAGCGGTGTCTATCTCGAAACCGGCAGAGAGGTCTTCGTCGGCACACTCGACGGCGGGCCGGTTGGGGTGTTCTCGACAACCTACAGATTCGAATCGAAGTGGGATCCGGACGTCTCCACCGGCTCAGAGGTCCACGGACGATGCCAGCACCCCATCGCGGTGGGTAGCGGGACCGGCGGTTCGCTGGTGCACGTGGGCCGTCGACTTCAAGGACGTTGTGGCTGACGGGAGCTTCGTCTATCGAGGTCACATCAGCATTCCGTAAACCCCGACGCCGGGACTTTCTCGGGCCCGGCCGGGCTGCGTGAGATTGCGTGACCGGCGGAAATTGCCCGATGAAGCTCGCACCACGCTCAAAACGGGCAGCGCCGAATGCCCAGTGAGGATGGTGGTGTCGACTGATGGTGGTCCACCGGCTCGTGAGGGTGGTGGGCTACGGTCAGCGGCTCCTGCGGTCCGGTCTGACTGGTTGGGACATCGAGAATGTGGAGATGTCTGTCGGCCGGTCCGTGGGTCGGATACGGGCACGCCCCGTTCCGGAGGGTGATCGATCGGTCTGTTAGCCGCAGTCCGATCGTCACGGTCTCCTTCCCGGGACGTGCGTGCCACCCCTTGACCGAGTTGAACTGAGAAGGGATGGCGATGTCCATCGTAGAGACGCGTTCGATCACCGGCGGAGTCGACACCCATCTGGATGTTCACGTCGCCGCCGCGCTTGACGCCAACGGCGGTCTGCTCGGTGTCTGGTCGTTCCCGACGACGACGGCCGGGTTCGCCGACTTGCATGCCTGGCTGATCGGTTTTGGCACGCTGGAGCGGGTCGGGGTGGAGGGCACGGGCGCCTACGGGGCCGGCGTGGCCCGCTTCCTGCGCGGTGTTGGGGTGACGGTGGTGGAGGTCGATCGCCCCAATCGTCAGGCCCGTCGCCGGCACGGCAAGTCCGACAGCATCGACGCGGTGGAGGCCGCTCGAGCGGCGCTGTCGGGCCGCGCTGCGGGCGTGGCGAAGTCCGCCGATGGCAACGTGGAAGCGATCCGGGCGCTGCTCGTCGCCCACCGCTCGGGAAGCGACGTGCGCATCAAGTGTCTCAACCAGATCCGCCACCTCGGCTTCACCGCACCCGATGAGCTGCGGGAACGGTTCCGTGGTGTCACCGTCGACACCCTCGCTCGCCAGGCCGTTGCGCTTCGTCCCAACCCGAACGGTGACCCCGTCGTGTACGCCACCAAGCTGGCCATGGGCACCCTCGGGCGGCGCATCATCGACATCGACGCCGACAACGCCCGCCTCGACGGCGAGCTCACCACCCTCGTGCACGCGACCGCACCGGGCCTCGTCGAGCTCTACGGCGTCGGCACCCACACCGCGGCGATCTTGCTCGTCGCCGCCGGCGATAACGCCGAGCGCATCGGGTCCGAGGCCGCCTTCGCTCATCTCTGCGGGGTCGCCCCGATCCATGCCTCATCCGGCAAGACGACCCGCCATCGACTCAACCGCGGCGGCAACCGCCAAGCCAACCACGCCCTCTGGCGGATCGTGTTCACCCGCATGAGCTCGGAGCCGCGCACCCCGCCTACGTCGAACGGCGCACCGCCGAAGGGCGCAGCAAGCGCGAGATCATGCGCGTCCTCAAGCGCTACGTCGCCCGCGAGGTCTACCGACACCTCCCACGCACGTAGCGCCACGATCGAGTGGCGGGCCTGACCCACGAATGCCCCGACGCCGACGGCTGTCCTGCTATCGATCTGTCGGCCCGCCACTCACACGCTCGCGACACCGCATGGCCTGATAAGAGCCTGCCCTCAATACCCGAGTGGCCCATCACTGGTCTGCCAGCACCGTCGCCGAAATTGACCCTTGACAACACATAGGAGCATCGGTGGGGGCGCGGCTCGCAAGCCGCCGTCGCACACAGATCATCCGATCTGTAGCTGCCCCCGATCTCTCTGCCGGC
>CAVSZO010000052.1:0-219281 GCA_963732335.1 Ilumatobacteraceae bacterium
CCTCCTCCAGCGTCCTGGGCAGCGCCACCCAGGACTGGATGCCAAAGAGCCGGCTGCTGCGCATGCGCAGGGCCGGATCGGTACGCTCCGAGTGGGCAATGCCGCAGCCCGGCGGTCATCCAGTTCAGCTTCGCCCGGGCGGATGGGTTGCGCGCTGCCCAGGCTGTCGCGGTGCAGGATCTCGCCCTCGAAAAGGTAGGTGACGGTCGAGGAGCCCGATATGCGGCGTGGGGTCGCTCGTTCTAAAGGCCCTCGGCCGATCAGGAACTCGCCCGGGCCCATCTGGTCGAAGAAGATGAAGGGCCCCACCATCTGCCGCTCGCGCGCCGGGAGCGCGCGGCGAACCTCGAAGCCGCCGATATCATGGGCGCGGGGGGGACGATCACGGTTTCGATGCCGGGCGGCAGCGGGGCCGGGGGGAGCGTTGTCCTGCGGGTCCATCGGCGGTCTCCGGCGTGATCGGCTCTTCGCTAGGCCGAGCGGGCGGCTGGCCGCTCCAGGCCCGGGCGAGGAGATCCCGGATCGCGGCACGCTCAAGGGACGAGGGTTCCAGTAGGGATTGGCCATCGTCCGCTCGACCACCTCCTCGATGCCGTCCGCGGGCATGCCGACGTCCCGCAGGGCGCGCTTCACTCCCAGCCGGCCTGCCAGGTCATAGAGGCCCCTGCGCGGCGTCGGTTGTCCCCAGCGCCCGCGCGACACGCGCCATCGCCGCCGGTGCGGCGGCAGCGTTGTAGGCCACGGCGTGGGGCAGGATGATCGTATGCGTCTCGGCATGCGGCAGGTCGAAGGTGCCGCCGAGCACATGGCAGAGCTTGTGATGCAGGGCCATGCCGACCGTGCCGAGGCAGACGCCGCACAGCCACGCGCCATAAAGGGCGTCGGAGCGTGCATCGCGATCGCGTGGCTCCTGCACGATCCGCGGCAGGGCCGGGCGAGTGACGCAATGCCCTCCTCGGCCACCAGCGAGATCATTGGGTTGCGGTCCTTGGCGTAGAGGGCCTCGACGGCGTGCGCGATCGCGTTCATGCCCGAGGCGGCCGAAATGGCGGCAGGGAGGTCCAGGGTCAGATCGACATCGTAGATGACGATCTCGGGCTGGACCCTCGGGTCCTTCCGCGTGGTCTTCGCCCCCTCGCTGGTCTCGCCCAGAATCGGCGTCATCTCCGAGCCGGCGTAGGTCGTCGGCAGCACGATCTGCGGTAGGTCCACGCGGAGCGCCATGGCTTTGCCGAGGCCGGTGGTCGAGCCGCCACCGACCGCGACGAGGGCGTCGGCACCGCATTCCCTCGACGACCTCCAGCGCACGTTCCGTCACCTCCACCGGCGTATGCATGACGGCGCCGGCGAAGACGCCGGCAGATCGGTCGCCGAGCGAGGCCGCAATCGCGCTCGCCTGCGCTTCCGCCCGGCCGGGGGTGCTCAGCACGAGTGCCCGGCGAGCGCCGAGGCGCTCGACCTCAGCACCGAACTGGGCCAGCGTGCCCGCGCCGAAGATCACCCGCACGGGCAGGGGCTGGCAGACAAAGGGCTCGATCATTGGCGTCTCCTGGAGGAAGGCCCGGCGCGGGGCTGCGGTCGACGCCCGTACGACGAGGCGGGGCTCGGTGGTCCGGACCAGCGGCTCCTCGAGGTCACCCTCGATCCGGGCGACGACCAGGCGGGCCGCTTCCCCGCCCATCGCCAGGTGGTCGATGCGGACGGTGGTCAGCGGCGGATCGACCATGTCGACGAGCGGCATGTCGTTGTGGCCCACGACCGAGACGTCGTCCGGGCAGGCGAGGCCCGCGGGCTGCAAGCTCCTGGTAGGCGCCGAGCGCCAGGAGATCGTTTGCGGCGACGATGGCGGTGAGCTCGGCCCGGTCCAGGAGCTCGGCTGCGGCGGCCCGGCCGGCCTCGCGCGTGTAGGCCTCGGCGGTCGCCACGGCTAGGCGTCGAGGCCGGCCTCGCGCATCGCCGCCTCGTAACCCCGGCGGCGGAGGACGCCGGTCGACAGATCCTGCGGGCCCGCGAGGTGCCCGATGCGGCGGTGGCCCAGCGCCACGAGGTGCGCCACCGCCAGCCGCATCCCGCCCGCATCGTCGCTCACCACCGTCGGCGCCCGGGCCTGTCCTCGGCGCGGTTGACGAGGACCGTGGGCATGCCGGCCTCGAGGCAATGGGTGAGGACCGGGTCGCTGCGGCGGGCGGTCGCCAGGATCAGGCCGTCGACCCGGCGCCCAATGAGCTGCTCCACGATCTCGATCTGGTGCTCCGATCCGCCGGCGCGTGCGCCACCAGGGCCGAGTAGCCGCTGCTCGGCAGCTCGCCCTCGATCCCGCCCAGGATCGGGGCGAAGACCGGGTTGGCGAGGTCGGGCAGGAGCACGCCGACGAGGCGCGAGCGGCCGGTGCGCAGGCTCGCCGCCAGCGCGTCCCGCCGGTAGCCCAGGCGCCGCGCTTCGGCCTGCACCCGGGCCACGACCTCGTCCGAGATCAGATGGCGCGTCGCGGCATTGAGCGCCCGTGCCGCCGTCGAGCGGTGCACGCCCGCGGCGTCGGCCACGGTCTGCAAGGTCGCCGCCCGCAGGGCTGCCGGCTGCCATGATCCATCTCCTTCTCCGTCGTCGCGACCGCCAGGGCTGGACAAGCCGCTTGACAGCATGCAATCGATCGCATATCAAGCGTGCAATCGATTGCACGGAAGATCGCCGATGGCGTCAGAGGCCAGACGGCGGCGGCGACCGCGCACGGCATCATCGAGGACGAGCGCTCGGTCACCCAGACCGTGCTTGCGGCCATGGCAGGCGGCCCCCAGCCCTCGCCTGCGCGAGGTGATGGCCGCCTTCGTCCGCCACATGCACGCCTTCGCCCGCGAGGTCCGGCTGACCGAGGAGGAGTTCGAGCTCGGGGATCGAGTTCCTGAACCGCATCGGCCAGGCGACCCACGACGCCCACAACGAGGGCGTGCTGTTCTCCGACGCGATCGGCTTCTCGACGCTGGTCTGCCTGCTCAACAACGGCCGCAACGGGGCGACCGAGACCGCCTCCGCTCTGCTCGGGCCGTTCTGGCGGATGAACTCGCCCCGGACCGAGAATGGCGGCTCGATCGTCCGCTCGCCGACCCCGGGCCCGGCCCTGTTCGCCGACTGCCGCATCACCGACCCGCAGGGGCGGCCGCTCCCGGGCGTCGAGGTGGATGTCTGGCAGGCCTCGCCCGTGGGCCTCTACGAGAACCAGGACCCGAGCCAGGCGGACATGAACCTGCGCGGCAAGTTCACGACCGATGCGGAGGGCCGGTTCTGGTTCCGCTCGGTCAAGCCCGCGGGCTACCCGGTGCCGACCGATGGCCCGGTCGGCGACTCCTGCGCGCCCAGCGCCGGCATCCCTACCGCCCGGCGCACCTGCACTTCCTCGGCTTCAAGCCCGGCTACAAGACGCTGATCACCCAGGTCTTCGTCGACGACGACGAGCATCTGGAGAGCGACGTCGTCTTCGGCGTCACCCGCCATCTGGTCGGCGACTATCGCCGGGTCGAGGAAGGAGAGCCGCCGGCTCCCGGACGTCGAGGCTCCCTGGTACGCGCTCGACTACACCTTCGTCATGGAGCCCGGCGAGGCGAAGCTGCCGAAGCCGCCGATCAGGTGGCCCGCGCCGCAGCAGCGGCCTCCTCCTCCCCATCCTGCGAGATCAGCCATGAGCTACCCAGATCGCTCGAGGGCAAGGTCGCCCTCATCGTCGGCGGTGCCGGCGCCATCGGCGCCGCCACCGCCCGCCTGCTGGCCCGAGGACGGCGCCAGGGTCGTCCTCACCCACCGGCCGGGCTGAGGAGCGCCGCGGCGGCCGCGCGCTCGTCGAGGCGCTGCCCGGTGCCGGCCACGCCGCCTTGCCGGCCGACGTCGCCGACACGGGCACACTCCTGGCGCTGCGCGAGCGGTCGCGGAGCGGTACGGACCGGCTCGACATGCTGGTGAACGCCGCCGGCTTCACCAAGCCGGTGCCGCACCACGATCTCGACGCGCTCGACGACGCGCTGATCGACCGGATGTTCGAGGTCAACTGGCGCGGCCAGTTCGCGACCATCCGCACCTTCGCGCCGCTGCTGAAGGCCTCGGGCGACGGGCTCGTGGTCTCGCTGTCCTCGATCGCCGCCTTGACCGGCGTCGGCTCCTCGATCGCCTACTGCGCCGCCAAGGCCGGGATCGACGTGATGACCAAGGCGCTGGCCCGCGTGCTGGCGCCCGAGGTGCGGGTGCTCGCGGTGTCGCCGGGCGTGGTCGACACGGGCTTCGTGCCGGGCCGCGGTGCCGACTTCAACGAGAAGGTCGCGGCCACCACCCCGCTCCGGCGGATCGCCACCGCGGAGGACATCGCGGCCGCGATCGTCGCCTGCTGGACCCATCTCGGCTACTCGACCGGACACACGATCCAGGTCGACGGCGGCCGGGCCCTCTAGGGAGCAAGGACCATGCGCCAGCCCCGCGCCAAGGTCGTCATCACCTGCGCCGTCACCGGCAACCTGACCACGGCCCGAGCAGACCCCGCATCTGCCGATCACGCCCGAGGAGATCGCCGATCGGCCTTGCCGCCGCCGAGGCCGGTGCCGCCGTGGCCCACCTCCATGTCCGCGAGCCCGGCACCGGCAAGCCCTCGATGGCGCATCGAGCTCTACCGCGAGGTCGTCGAGCGCATCCGCGCCAGGAACCCGCGGCTGATCCTCAACCTCACGACCGGCCCCGGCGGCCGCTTCGTGCCCTCCGAGGACGACCCGAAGGTCGCCGGCCCCGGCACGACCCTGCTGCCGCCCGAGCGCCGCGTCGAGCACATCGCGGCGCTGAGGCCCGACATCTGCACCCTCGACCTCAACACCATGAACTCCGGCGGCGAGGTCGTGATCAACACGCCGGGCAACGTCCGGCGCATGGCCAAGGTCATCGCCGCGGCCGGCGTCAGGCCCGAGATCGAGCTGTTCGACTCCGGCGACATCGCACTGCTGCACGACCTTCTCGCCGACGGCACGCTGGCCTCGCCGCCGCTCTGCTCCTTCGTGATGGGCGTGCGCTACGGCTTCCAGCCCAGCCCCGAGACGGTGCTCTACGCCCGCGGCCTGCTGCCGGCCGATGCCGCAGTTCACGGCCATCGGCGTCGGCCGCGCCTCGTTCCCGACCGTGGCCCTGTCCTACCTCGCCGGCGGCCACGTGCGCGTCGGCCTCGAGGACGGCGTCTACCTCGCGCGCGGGGTGCTGGCGCCCTCCAACGCGGCGCTGGTCGAGAAGGCCCGCCGCATCGTCGAGGACCTGGGCGGCCAGATCGCCACGCCCGCCGAGGCCCGCGCGATCCTGGGCCTGCTGCCTAGGGCCGCTGCCACCTTCCACCACCAGCAAGCAACCAACGCCATGACCCCGCATCCGAGCTGCCGGCCGCCCACGGGCGACATCCCGCACCACCGCCATCCGGGTGACCGAGAAGGCCGCCGACATCGACCATCTCGATCTCGCGCTCGAGGACCGGCCGCTCGCCGCCCGGGACCGGCCAGGTCGTGATCGAGATCGCCGCCGCCGGGGTCAACCCGAGCGACGTCAAGGCCGTGCTCGGCGCGATGCCGCACGCGGTCTGGCCGCGCACGCCGGGCCGCGACTACGCCGGCGTGGTCGTCGACGGGCCCGCCGACCTGCTCGGCCAGGAGGTCTGGGGCTCGGGCGGCGAGCTCGGCATCCGCCGCGACGGCAGCCATGCACGCCACCTCGTCCTCGATGCCGCGCATGTGCGGGTGAAGCCGGCGACGATCTCGCTGCGCGAGGCGGGTGCCGTGGGCGTGCCCTTCATCACCGCCTACGAGGGCCTGCGCGAGGCCGGCGGCGTGAAGGCGGGCGACGTCGTCCTCGTGCTCGGCGCCAACGGCAAGGTCGGCCAGGCCGCGATCCAGCTCGCGACCATGGCGGGCGCCCGGGTGTTCGGCGTCGAGCGCACGGCCGAGCCCCATATCGGGCATGCCTCGCGGCCCGGTCGAGATGATCGATGCCTCGGCCACCGACATCGCGGCCTACGTGCGCGAGCAGACCGGCGGCCACGGCGCCGACATCGTCTACAACACCGTCGGCAGCCCCTACTTCGAGGCCGCCTGCAAGGCCATGGCCGTGCGCGGCCGGCAGATCTTCATCTCCACCATCGAGCGTGCCGTGCCGTTCGACATCTTCGCCTTCTACCGCGGCCGGCACCGGTTCGTGGGCATCGACACGCTGGCGCTCGACAGCGGCGAGTGTGCCGCGATCCTGGACGCGCTGAAGCCGGGCTTCGACAGTGGTAGGCTCCGCCCGTTCCCGGTGCGCGACGACTCACGCTACCGGCTCGAGGATGCCGCCGCCGCCTACCGGGCGGTGCTCGAGGGCTCGACCGAGCGCGTCGTCCTCACCCCCTAGCCTTTCCCCCGCGCGAGGCTCGCGCCCCGCGCCCAGCCCCCACCATCATCCGGACAGGGAGACACCCATGCGCCGAACCCTTCTCCTCGCCCCACGCTTCTCGCCGGCACCGCCGCCATGGCACGGGCCGACTATCCCGAGCGGGCGATCACCATGATCGTGCCGTTCGCCGCCGGCGGCCCGACCGACACGGTCGGGCGGCTCGTGGCCGAGGCGATGACCCGCCAGCTGGGCCAGCAGGTGATCGTCGAGAATGTCGGCGGCGCCGGCGGGACCTTGGGTGCGGCCCGCGTCGCCAAGGCCGAGCCCGACGGCTACACGCTGCTGATGTACCATATCGGGCAGGCGACGAGCGGCGCGCTCTACCGCAAGCTGCCCTACGATCCCCTCGCCGCCTTTGAGCCGATCGGCCGGGTGACCGACGTGCCGATGACCGTGATCGGGCGCCCCACCTCGAGCCGACCACCGCCGCCGAGCTCATCGCCTACATCCGCGAGAAGAAGGACGGGCTCACGCTCGCCAACGCCGGCCCGGGCTCGAGCTCGCATCTGTGCGGCATGCTCCTGATGTCGGCCCTGGGCGTGCCGATGACCACCGTGCCCTACAAGGGCACCGCCCCCGCGATGACCGACCTGCTGGGCGGGCAGGTCGATCTCATGTGCGACCAGACCACCAACACGACCGGCCAGATCAAGGCCGGCAAGGTGAAGGCCTACGCGGTGACGACGAAGGAGCGGGTGGCGGCGCTGCCCGACCTGCCGACGCTGCAGGAGGCCGGGCTCCAGGGCTTCGAGATGTCGGTCTGGCACGGGCTGTGGGCGCCCAAGCCGGCACGCCCAGCCGGTGGTCGGCGAAGCTCGGAAGCGGCGCTCGCCGCGGCGCTCAAGGACCCGAAGGTGATCGCGCGCTTCGCCGACCTCGGCACGGTGCCGGTGCCGGCCGAGCAGGTCACACCCGAGCGCGCTGCGAGCGCAGACCGCGGCCGAGCGGCGAAGTGGCGGCCGATCATCCAGGCCGCCGGCGACTTCGCCGACTGAGCCCGACCGGAGGCCCGACACCATGCACGTCACCCGGCTCGCGGCCGCACCCGCCTACGAGGCGCCCGGCCACGCCGGCATGCGCATGCTCCGCCTGCAGGGCCGCGAGGCCGGCCCAGCCGACACGCTCTGGCTCGGGCTCTCGCACCTCCTGCCGGGCGGCGGCACCACGCTCGACGCCTCGCCCCTCGAGAAGATGTACGTCGTGCTCGAGGGCGAGGTGACAGTCTCCAACGGCACGGAGACGGTGACGCTGGGTCCCTGGGACTCCTGCCGCATCGCACCCGACGAGCCGCGCTCGCTCGCCAACCGCACCAACCGGCCGGCCACCGTGCTGCTGGCGATGCCGCTGGCGCCTGAGCCTTCGAGGACCCGCGCATGAACCCGGTCCTATGGCAGCCCCGGTCAGAGGCCGCGGCAGCGACCCAGATCATGGCGCTGGCCCGCGAGCAGGGCTTCGAGGGCCCCGATGCGGTGGCACGGCTTTGGCAATGGTCGGTGGATGATCCGCAAGCCTTCTGGCAGCGGGTCTGGGAGCTTGGCGGGGTGAAGGCGAGCCGCCTCGCCGACACCGTGCTCGAGGATGGTGACCGCATGCCCGGCGCCAAGTGGTTCCCCGGTGCCCGGCTCAACTTCGCCGAGAACCTCCTCCGCCGCGACGACGCAGTCCGGCCCTGATCGTCGTCGGCGAGGACGGCACCCGACGCGAGCTCTCCTCGGGCCCCCCTCCAGATGAGGTCGCCCGGCCCTGGCCGCCGCCTCTCGCGCCATGGCGTGGGCGTGGGCGATCGCGTCGCCGGCTATCTTCCCGAACATGCCCGAGACGTGATCGCCATGCTGGCCGCGGCGGCCTCGGCGCCGTCTGGTCCTCGTGCCTCGCCCGACTTCGGCGTGCATGGCGTCCTCGACCGGTTCGGCCAGATCGAGCCCAAGGTGCTCGTCGCCGCCGACGGCTACCACTACGCGGGCAAGCGCATCGACCTCCGCGAGCAGCTCGGCCGAGATCGCGCAAGCCCTACCTCGTTGCGAGCACCGTCGTCGTCCCCTTCCTCGATCCGGCCGGCCGATCCGGCGACTCGCGCGGCGCGCGTCACTCTGCGCGGACTTCCGGCGACGTCCGCGCGCCCGCTCGACTTCGCGCAGCTCCCGTTCGATCACCCGCTCTACATCCTGTATTCCTCGGGGACCACCGGCAGCCCAAGTGCCATCGTGCACGGCGCCGGCGGCACGCTCCTCCAGCACCTCAAGGAGCACCGCTGCACTGCGACATCCGCCCCGGCGACCGCGTCTTCTACTTCACCACCTGCGGCTGGATGATGTGGAACTGGCTGGTCAGCGGGCTGGCCGCGGGCGCACGTCGTCCTTTACGACGGCTCGCCCTTCGCACCCCGGCCCGAGGCCTGTTCGACATGGCCGAGCCGGAGTCACGGTCTTCGGCACCAGCCCAAGTATCCTCGGCCATCGAGAAGCAAGGCCTCAACCCGCGCGACGCACGACCTGCGCGCTGCGCACCATCCTCTCCACCGGCTCGCCCCTCGCGCCTGAGAGCTTCGATTACGTCTATCGCGCATCAAGCCGACGTCAGCTCTGCGTCGATCTCGGGCGGCACCGACATCGTCTCCTGCTTCGTGCTGGGCAATCCCGCCGGCCCGGTTGCGCGCGGCGAGATCCAGATGCGCGGCCTCGGCATGGAGGTCGAGGTCTTCGACGACGAGGCCAGCCGGTCGGCGGCGAAAAGGGCGAGCTCGTCTGCACCACGCCCTTCCCTCGATGCCGGTCGGCTTCTGGAACGATCCGGACGGCAGCCGCTACCGGGCCGCCTACTTCGAACGCTTCCCCGGCGTGTGGCATCACGGCGACTACGCCGAGCTCACCGACACGCGGCGGCATCATCATCTACGGCCGCTCGGACGCCGTCCTCAACCCCGGCGGCGTGCGGATCGGCACGGCGGAATCTACCGCCAGGTCGAGCGGCTCCCGGAGATCCTGGAAAGCCTCTCGTCGGCCAGGACTGGCAGGGCGACGTGCGCATCGTGCTGTTCGTGCGGCTGCGCGACGGATCGACGCTCGACGAGTCGACGGCGCATCAAGCAGCAGATCCGTGAGGATGCACCCGCGCCACGTCCCGCGCCAAGATCATCAGGTCGCGGACATCCCGCGCACCCGCTCGGGCAAGATCGCGGAGTTGCCGTGCGCGATGTGGTCCACTGCCGGCCGGTGAAGAACACGAGGCACTGGCAAACCCGGAGGCTCTGGAGCGTTTCGCGACTTGGCAGCTGGGGAGCTGACCGGAAATCAGTACCCCCGCGATAGCAGGACCAGCCCGCCGTGCGCTCGACCTCCGGTCCGAGCCGCGCGCGCGTCGTGTCGTACTGGAACCGAAGATCACGCGCGTGGGGAGGGGTCCGTAGACGAAGGGCCCGACCATTCGTGCCCCATGGAAGGAGGGTCGGCCGTCACGAAGCTATCCGGCCTGCGACGAGGACCGGCACCAGGGCCTTGATGCTCACGTCGCGCCCTCTGGGCCAACCCTGCGATCCGTCGTCGCCGGCGTCCCCGCGGCGCAGCCCGATCAGATGCGTCACGCGCGGCGGCGCGGGCCCCTCTCGTGGAGCGCGCTCACCGCCTCCTGCACCGTCCGGTCCGCCACCGTGACGCGGCCATGCTGGCGGCAGGTGCTCGGCCCAGCTCGCCAGGACGAACCACTCGACGACGCGCAACGGGTCCTCGGCGTCGGTGAAGACGCCCCAAACTGTGGCGCCGTCGCGGCGACGGATCTCGCCGAGAGGCGCGATCGCCGCGCGGAAGGCCGCCTGCCGCTCGGGTGCTATGCGGTACTCCACTTGCACCGCCACCGGGCCCCGCTCGGGCTCTACCGGGGATCGTGGCCTGCGGGTCCGGCCAGTGGCGCGAAGGGTCGAGCACCTCCTCGCCCGACGGCAGCGGCAGGGCCCGCCCCAGCAGGGCCGCCGCCACGCCGCCCCCGGCGGCGGCCAACAGCGCGCCGGGGATGCCGAGCGACGCCGCAGTCTGTCCCCAGGCCACGCCGCCGAGCGCCATGGCGCCGGAGAAGACGGTGAGGTAGAGCGCGAGCCCGCGCCCCCGGACCCAATTGGGCAGCACCGCCTGGGCGGTGGCGTTCAGCGTGGTGAGCACCGCGATCCAGGCGACGCCAGCCAGGACGCAAAGCGCGACCGCGACCGCCTCCGAGGCCACGAGTGCCCAGCCCCGCCTGCGCCGCCGCGCCGCCCAGCGCGCCGGCCAGCATCAGCCCTTCCGGCCCGCCGAGGTGCTTGCGCAGCCACGGCAGCGCCACGGCGCCCCCGACCGCACCGACGCCGATGCCCGCCAGCATGAGGCCGTAGAGGCCAGGTCCGCCGCCCAGCGTCTGCCGGGCCAGCAGGGGCAGCAGGGCCCAGTGGGCCGCGCCGAAGGCGAAGAACACCGCCGCGCGGAGCAGCACGCGGCGGAGCGCGGTCGCATGCAGGGCGTAGCGCAGCCCGGCCTGCATCGCGCCCGGGAGCGTCTCCGGTGGCCCCTCGGAAGCGGGAGCGGCGCGCCGCCACCACAGGAGTGCGCCGATCACCACCAGATAGCTCAGGGCGTCGGCCAGGTAGGCCGCGGCGACGCCGAGCGTCGCCACGATGAGCCCGCCCAGCGCCGGCCCGATGGCCCGGCTGACGTTCACGCCCATCGAGTTCAGCGCCACGGCCGCGCGCAGGTCCGCCCGCGGCACCATCTCCGGCACCGAGGACTGCCAGGCGGGCGCCGCCAGCGCCGCCCCGATGCCACCGGCCAGCACGAGGGCCAGCAGCAGCCAGGGCGTCATCAGCCCCAAGGCGGTCAGGACTGCCAGGGCAAGGGCGACAACGCCAAGGAACGCCTGCATCCCAATCAGCAGCCAGCGCCGATCCAGCAGGTCCGCGAGCGCCCCCGCCGGCAGTGCCAGCACGAATGCGGGCAGCGTGCCGGCCGCCTGCACCAGCGCCACCATCACTGGCGAGGGTGCCAGCCAGGTCATCAGCCAGCCGGAGCTGACGTCGCGCATCCAGGTCCCGATGTTGCCGAGGACGGTCCGGCGGTCCAGAGCACCGCGAACACCCGGTGGCCCAGCGGCGCCAGGGTGCCGCCGCTGCCCGCCGCGCCGCTCACCGCCGCCCCTCCCGCGCGTCCAGCCACGCCACCAGCAGGAAGCCGCCGACGAGGCCGAGGTGCTCGAAGAACGCGTTGGCGGTCATGAACCTCTCCCGCCCCGGCGGGAGCTCCCAGAAGCGGTTGGCGACGAAGGTCGCGGCCAGCGTGAAGACCGCCAGCCAGAGCGCGCCGAGCCAGCGAAGCCGGCCCGAGAGCACCAGGGCAGAGCCGATGAGCTCCGTCGCGATCGTTCCGGCGGCTGCGAAGGGGGGTGCGGGCAGGCCGAAGTGCGCCGCCTCTGCCACTGCACCTGGCCAGTCGAGCAGCTTGTTCAACCCGCCTTGAAGATAGGCGGCGCATAGGCCGAGCAGAGCGAGGCCCAGGGTAAGGCGGGAGCCGAGCAGGCCGCGCCACCCCTCCATGCCGCCGGCATCGGTCGGCGGAAGGGACCTGGCCATGTCAGGTTCGCCGCGGGTCCCCGAAGATGGGGTCACGGCCGCGGTCTCGGGGGAATGAGCGTGCCGCTCGCGGCTTCCCCCTCGCGGTGCAGCGCGGAGGGAGCGAGGCCGCTAGGGCCGCCGCAATCCGCCTTGTGCTGCGCCGGACGGGCCGCAGCGTAGCGGTCTACCAACACGTAGCCGGTGGTCATCGCCATCACCAGCAGCGCGCCCACGACCACCGGCGGTGCCGGCGACGGGATGCCGAAGGCACGACAGGCGAAGCCGAGGGCGAAGGCCAGGACGAGGCCGATGGTAGCCTTCACGGCGAGGTCCCTCCGTCCAGCCGGACCAGTGTGACGCCGGGGCCCAAGACGTGGTCCGCGGCGACGAAGCCCAGCGTCATGGCCAGCAGCAGCGCGGCTCCGATCCAGGCGGGGCGGCGCCGGCGAAGGGATGTCGAACCAGCGGCATCCCGCGCCGACGAGGAGGCCGAGACAGAGACCAACGGCGGCGGAGATCACTGCGCCTCCCTCCCTCAGAACGCCCAGCAGGAGCAGCCGAGCGCACCCCAGAACGCACCCTGGTCGCGCACCGGGCACCCCCCCGCCGTGCCCAGAAGGCGTGGGCGTGCCCGTGGACGGCGCAGGCGGTGCCGCAGCCGCAGGCCTCGGCCAAGCGCGCGAGGGTGGTCCTCTCCGGCACTGCCTCTGCGCGCAACCGGGACTGGTAACCGCCGTAAATAGCGCACCGGCGACCAGTCCGGCATCGGCGGCGGCAGGGGTGGCGCGAGGTCTGCGAACTCCTCCTGCGCCGTGCACGACACGGCCGCCGACCACCGTCAGCACGGCGGTGATGTCCTGGATCGCGTCCTCCGGCACGCCGAAGTAGTCGGCGCTGAGCACCGCCACGTTGCCGAGCATCCGGGGCGCGAGGCGACCCTTGCGGTCCTGCTCGCCGGAGAACCAGGCCGAGCCCCTCGGTCCAGAGCCTGAGCGCCGTCTCGCGGTCCAGCCGGCGGTGCGGCGGCGTCATCCGCAGCCCGCCAAGCGTGCTGCCCGTGACGAGCCACCACAGCGCGACCCAGGGATTGTAGCTCGCCACCCGGGTCGCGTCGGTGCCGCCGCCGACCGGCAGGCCCCGCCTCCAGCATCCGCGCGATGGGTGGCGTCTCCTCGACTGCGCGTGCGCCGTAGCGCTCGGCGAAGTACTCGCTCTGGAAGGCCTTCCTGGCCGCATCGAGCAGGTAGTCGAGGAAGAGCAGCAGCGGCAACGCCGTATTGCTGGCAGTTCGTCATCGAACGCCTCACGACGGCTCCCAACTACTGGGTCGCCACCGTCGGGTCCACGGGCGCCCCGCACGTTCGACCCGTCGACGGCGTGTGGGTCGACGGTGCCCTGTGCTTCGGCGGCTCGCCGAAGACCCGGTGGGTCCGCAATCTGCAGCGCGACGCCCGGCTGTCCGTTCACCTCCCGCACGATGATGAGGTGATCATCCTCGAGGGCACGGGCGAATTCGTGAGCGAAGGCACCCACCCGCTCGCCGCACCGTCGATGGGAGCGTCCCGAGCGAAGTACCCGCAGTACTACACCGACGAGGGCGAAGCGTCGTTCCGGCCGTTCTGGTCGCTGCGGCCGGAGACGGTCTACGCCTGGACTCTCAGCGGATTTCCTCAGAACGTGACTCGCTGGCGCTTCGACTGACCGTTCGGGCGTCGACTGCACGGAGGAATCCGACGGCCCGCTCGAAGATCGCCTCGATGTCCGGCGCACCTTGGAAGAAGTGGTCGGCGCCCGGCACGACCTCGAGCTCGACGGTGACCCCGGCGCCTCTGAGGCGGTGAGCGAGGCGGACGCTCTGGTCGCACGGCACCCAGGTATCTGCCTCGCCGTGCTGGAGGAGGAACGGTGGGGCAGAGGCGTGAACGTGGCTGACGGGGCTGGCCGCCCTGGCGAGGTCGCGGTGTTCTCCAATCGGTCCGCCGAGCAGGTGTGCCTCGAAGCTGTCGATCGCCTCTTGGTCGAGGGCGAGCAAGTCCGTCACGGCGTACCAACAGACGACTCCCCGAACCTTTGGTGCGTCGTGACTCAGTGCCGCCAAAGCCGCCAGATGCCCACCGGCCGAGGCCCCCCAGAGGTACATGCGGTCAGCCGCGACGTCCAGCACCGCGGCCTGCTCGGCCAGCCAGCCAAGGGCAAGGTTCAGGTCGTCGCGCTGGGCGGGGAAGCGGGCTTCGCCGCTGAGCCGGTAGTCGGGGGCGGCGACGACGAAGCCGGCGGCGGTGAGCCGTTCG
The DNA here is from genome assembly GCA_963732335.1 of Ilumatobacteraceae bacterium. Lineage (GTDB taxonomy): Bacteria > Actinomycetota > Acidimicrobiia > Acidimicrobiales > Ilumatobacteraceae > Desertimonas. Next base: position 14,299 of record CAVSZO010000052.1, read on the forward strand.
AAGAATCCGTGCGTCCAGTCCCGCGTCTCACGCGGCGGGCGACTGCGATGGCTCTGCCGCCAGCCCCCGCCGTGGACGTAGACGAGCAGCGGGCGCGGACCAGCGGGCCGCTCGCTCAGCCGGTACAGGTCGAGCTCGAGGGCGCGGTACCCCTCCCGCTCGGCGTACACGATCGCCTGCTCGAGGTTCATGCCCACGACGATCTAGCAGACGAGGCCCGGGAGGGTTGGCACACTTTGCGGGTGGCCACTCTCGACGACGTGATCGAGCGCTCAGCCGAGCCTGCGGCGAGCCGGCGTTCGATGGAGCGCCTCGTTGCCGCCCACCCGGACGCCGCCACGCTGCTCGCCGACAATCCTGCCCTGGCTGCTGCGTTCGTCGCGGTCAGTGGCGCGAGCAGCCCCCTCACCCGCCTGCTGGAGACGGACCCTGAAGCGCTGTCGGTGCTCGCCGCCCTCGACCGGCGGCCACCCGTCACCGGAGCGACTGCGGATCAGCTGCGCCGGTGGAAACATCTCGAGGAGCTCCGGATCGCTGGCCGCGACCTCCTCGGCCGCGACCCGCTCGACGAGACCGTCGCCGCACTCTCAGCGCTGGCCGCCGACGTGCTCAGCGAAGCCCATCGACTCCTCGCCTCGGACGGGCCGCCGCTCGCCGTCATCGGGATGGGCAAACTCGGCGGTGCCGAGCTGAACTACGCCAGCGACATCGATGTGATGTTCGTCGGCGAGGGTGACACGGCCGAGCTCCAGAAGCAGGCACTCCGCCTGATCGAGTTCGTCCGCAAGTGCTTCCGCGTCGACGTCAACCTGCGTCCCGAAGGCCGGAGCGGGCCACTCGTGCGTTCGCTCGCCTCGTTCGAGGCTTACTGGGAGCGCTGGGCAGAACCGTGGGAGTTCCAGGCACTTCTCAAGGCCCGTCCAATCGCCGGCGATCCGGAGGTTGGCGGGCGGTTCGACGAGACGGCGCGACGCCAGCTGTGGTCGCGGATCTTCACCGCCGACGATCTCCGGGCGTTGCGCCACCTCAAGGCCCGAGGTGAGGCGGATCTGGCGCGCCGAGGACTCACCGATCGAGAGGTGAAGCGGGGGCGCGGAGGCATTCGCGACGTCGAGTTCGCCGTTCAGCTGCTGCAGCTCGTCCACGGCCGGCTCGATCCCGACCTGCGGTCGCCGACGACCCTCACCGCCCTCGCCGAGCTGGGCGCGGCCGGGTACGTCGACGAGGACGACGCCCACCAACTGGCCGACGCCTACCGGTTCCTGCGCCGCGTCGAGCACCGGCTCCAGCTGCGCGAGGGCACACAGGTCCATGCCATGCCGATCGCCGACGGCGAGCGCACGCAGCTCGGGCGGACACTGGGGTTCCGCGACACCGCCGGCGCCGACGTCGTCGAACAGCTCGACGCCGAACTGGCGCGTCATCAGGGCACCGTCCGGGCGATCCACGAGCGCCTCTACTTCCGGCCCCTGTTGGAGGCGTTCGCCACCGAGGACGAGGAGCTGCTGACTCGGCCCGGGGCGATCGAGGCCCGGCTCAGCGCGTTCGGCTTCTCCGATGGGCCACGTACCCAGGCCGCCGTTCGCGAGCTGACCCGCGGCTTCGCTCGCGCGTCGCGCCTGATGCAGCAGATCCTGCCCCTGCTCCTCGGGTGGCTGTCGGAGAGCCCCGACCCGGACCTGGGGTTGCTCAACGTGCGCAACCTGTTCAACGACCCCCATCGCTCGGCCGAGCTCACCCGAGCGTTTCGTGAGTCGCCGGAGGCAGCCCGCCGTCTCTGCCACCTCGTCGGCACCACACGCATCGCGGCCGACACGCTTCAACGAAATCCGGATCTGGTCGTGCGGCTCCCCGATCGCGATCGGTTGGCCACTCGCGATCGATCCGAGCTGGTCGACTCGGCAACCCTTGCTGTGGACTGGCGGGAGCATCTCGAACAACGACAGCGGGCTCTGCACCGCTGGAAGGACCGCCATCTGCTCGGAGTGATCGGTCGGGACGTGCTCCACGAAAGCCCCGTGTCGGAGGTCGGGGCAGGGGTGAGTGCCATCGCCGAAGCCAGCCTGGAAGCCGCCCTCGGCGCCTTCGAATCACCTCTGCCGCTCGCCGCCATCGCCTTGGGCCGGTTCGGCGGAGCAGAGCTCTCCTACGCCAGCGACCTCGACGTCGTGTTCGTCTACGAAGGAACGACCCCGACTGACTTCGAGGAGGCGACCCGGTTGGTCACGGGCCTGCGCCGCTTCGTCGCTGGCGCCACCCCCGCCGAACGCATCTGGACCATCGATCTCGACCTGCGACCGGAAGGAAGGCAGGGACCGGTCGCTCGATCGATCGAGGCGTACGCCACCTACTTTCGCCGGTGGGCGCATGTGTGGGAGCGCCAGGCGATGCTGCGCGCTCGTCCCGTCGCCGGCAACCGCGACCTCGCGGAACGCTTCATGGCCTTGCTCGATGACTTCGTTTGGGAGCCGGGCGTGTCCGACGACGATGAGCGCGAGATCCGCCGAACCAAGGCTCGCATCGAGCACGAGCGAATCCCGCCCGGCGAGGACCCAGCGTTCCACCTCAAGCTCGGGCGCGGCTCGCTCTCGGACGTGGAGTGGACCGTGCAACTCCTGCAGTTGCGCACGGCAACCCGATCGCCGTCGACGATGCGGGCAATCGACGCGTTGGTCGCGGAGGGCGTGCTAGCGACGGGCGACGCCCACGATCTCGCTGCCGCGTACCGGTTCTGTGAGGTCACCCGCAACCGGATGTGCCTGGTGGCCGGCACCCCCCTCGACGCCCTGCCACCGCAAGGCTCCACGCTGCTGCGTTGCCTCGCCCGCTCTCTCGAGACGACACCTTCGGACCTGCGCGAGGACTATCGCCGGGTCACCCGCCGCGCCCGCCGCGTCGTCGACCGCCTGTTCTACGAGCGGTAGGCGAGTCGCGACACATGCTCGGGTCGGGACGTTGGTGCTCTCCCATCTCGTCCCCGGTGATGGCGAACCCAGCGACGAGGAGTGGGTAGCCCGCGTGCGTCCGCATTTCGATGGCGAGATCGTGTGTGGCGTCGACCTCGGCGAGCTCGCCCTCACCAGGGTTCGCCCGGGTGAGCACGGACTCGCAAACGTGACTGACTAGGTTGGCGGACCGTGTCTGCGACCCGACCGCGTCTGCCACAGGAGTACGGCGTCCCGGAAGGCACCGACGGGACGTTGCCGTGGCAGTTCGTCGACGAACGCCTCACGACGGCTCCCAACTACTGGGTGGCCACCGTCGGGTCCACGGGTGCCCCGCACGTTCGACCCGTCGACGGCGTGTGGGTCGACGGTGCCCTGTGCTTCGGCGGCTCGCCGAAGACCCGGTGGGTCCGCAATCTGCAGCACGACGCCCGGCTGTCCGTTCACCTCCCGCACGATGACGAGGTGATCATCCTCGAGGGCACGTGCGAGTTCGTGAGCGAAGGCACGCACCCGCTCGCCGCACCGTCGATGCGAGCATCCCGAGCGAAGTACCCGCAGTACTACACCGACGAGGGCGAACCGTCGTTCCGGCCGTTCTGGTCGCTGCGGCCGGAGACGGTCTACGCCTGGACCCTCAGCGGATTTCCTCAGAACGTGACGCGCTGGCGCTTCGACTGACCGTTCGGGCGTCGAGGGCCCGGAGGAATCCGACGGCCCGCTCGAAGATCGCCTCGACGTCCGGCGCACCTGGAAGAAGTGATCGGCGCCCGGCACGACCTCGAGCTCGACGGTGACTCCGGCGCCCCTGAGGCGGTGGGCGAGGCGGACGCTCTGGTCGCACGGCACCCAGGTATCTGCCTCGCCGTGCTGGAGGAGGAACGGTGGGGCGCTGGCGTGAACGTGGCTGACGGGGCTGGCCGCCCTGGCGACGTCGCGGTGTTCTCCGATCGGTCCGCCGAGCAGGTGCGCCTCGAAGCTGTCGGTCGCCTCTTGGTCGAGGGCGAGCAAGTCGGTCACGGGGTACCAACAGACGACTCCCCGAACCTCGGGTACGTCGTGACCCAGTGCCGCCAAAGCCGCCAGATGCCCACCGGCCGAGGCCCCCCAGAGGTACATGCGGTCGGCCGCGACATCCAGCACCGCGGCCTGCTCGGCCAGCCAGTCAAGGGCAAGGTTCAGGTCGTCGCGCTGGGCGGGGAAGCGGGCTTCGCCGCTGAGCCGGTAGTCGGGGGCGGCGACGACGAAGCCGGCGGCGGTGAGCCGTTCGAAGAATCCGTGCGTCCACGCCCGGGTCTCACGCGGCGGGCGGCTGCGATGGCTCTGCCGCCAGCCCCCGCCGTGGACGTAGACGAGCAGCGGGCGCGGACCGGCGGGCAGCTCGCTCGGCCGGTAGACGTCGAGCTCGAGGGCGCGGTACCCCTCCCGCTCGGCGTACACGATCGCCTGGTCGAGGTTCACCGCCGCGACGATCTAGCAGACGAGAGCCGGGACGGCACACTTTGCGGGTGGCCACTCTCGACGAGGTGATCGAGCGCTCAGCCGAGCCTGCGGCGAGCCGGCGTTCGATGGAGCGCCTCGTTGCCGCCCACCCGGACGCCGCCACGCTGCTTGCCGACAATCCTGCCCTCGCTGCCGCGTTCGTCGCGGTCAGCGGCGCGAGCAGCCCACTCACCCGCCTGCTGGAGACGGACCCAGAAGCGCTGTCGGTGCTCGCCGCCCTCGACCAGCGGCCACCCGTCACCGGAGCGACTGCCGACGAGCTGCGCCGGTGGAAGCATCTCGAGGAGCTCCGGATCGCCGGCCCGCGACCTCCTCGGCCTCGACCCGCTCGACGAGACCGTCGCCGCACTCACAGCGCTCGCCACCGACGTGCTCAGCGAAGCCCATCGACTCCTCGCCTCGGACGGGCCACCGCTCGCCGTCATCGGGATGGGCAAGCTCGGCGGTGCCGAGTTGAACTACGCCAGCGACATCGACGTGATGTTCGTCGGCGAGGGCGACCCGGCCGAGCTCCAGAAGCAGGCCCGCCGCCTGATCGAGTTCGTCCGCACGTGCTTCCGCGTCGACGTCAACCTGCGTCCCGAAGGCCGGAGCGGGCCGCTCGTGCGCTCGCTCGCCTCGTTCGAGGCGTACTGGGAGCGCTGGGCGGAACCGTGGGAGTTCCAGGCACTGCTCAAGGCCCGCGCCGGTCGCCGGCGATCCGCGAGGTCGGCGCGGCGTTCGACGAGGCCGGCGGGGCGCCAGCCTGTGGTCGCGGATCTTCACCGCCGACGATCTCCGGGCGTTGCGCCACCTCAAGGCCCGAAGTCGAGGCGGACCTGGCGCGCCGCGGGCTCACCGACCGCGAGGTGAAGCGGGGCGTGGCGGCATCCGCGACATCGAGTTCGCCGTCCAGCTGCTGCAGCTCGTCCACGGCCGGCTCGATCCCGACCTGCGGTCGCCGACGACCCTCACCGCCCTCGCCGAGCTGGGCGCGGCCGGCTACGTCGACGAGGACGACGCCCGCCAACTGGCCGACGCCTACCGGTTCCTGCGCCGGGTCGAGCACCGGCTCCAGCTGCGCGACGGCACACAGGTCCACGCCATGCCCATCGCCGACGGCGAGCGCACGCAGCTCGGGCGGACACTCGGGTTGCGCGACACCGCCGGCGCCGACGTCGTCGAACAGCTCGACGCCGAACTGGCGCGGCACCAGGGCACCGTGCGGGCGATCCACGAGCGCCTCTACTTCCGCCCGCTGTTGGAGGCGTTCGCCGCCGAGGACGAGGAGCTGCTCGACTCGGCCCGGGGCGATCGAGGCCCGGCTGACGCGCGTTCGGCTTCTCCGACGGGCCACGCACCCAGGCCGCCGTCCGCGAGCTGACCCGCGGCTTCGCTCGCGCGTCGCGGCTGATGCAGCAGATCCTGCCCCTGCTCCTCGGCTGGCTGTCGGAGAGCCCCGACCCTGACCTCGGGCTGCTCAACGTGCGCAACCTGTTCAACGACCCCCGCCGCTCGGCCGAGCTGACCCGAGCGTTTCGTGAGTCGCCCGGAGGCGGCCCGCCGTCTCTGCCACCTCGTCGGCACCACACGCCTCGCCGCCGACACGCTCCAACGAAATCCGGATCTGGTCGTCCGGCTCGCCGATCGCGATCGGTTGGCCACCCGTGAGCGATCCGAGCTGGTCGAGTCGGCGACCCTCGCTGTGGACTGGCGGGAGCGAGTTCGAACAACGCCAGCGGGCGCTGCACCGCTGGAAGGACCGCCATCTGCTCGGCGTGATCGGTCGCGACGTGCTCCACGACAGCCCCGTGCCGGAGGTCGGGGCGGGGGTGAGCGCCATCGCCGAAGCCAGCCTGGAAGCCGCGCTCGGCGCCTTCGAGTCGAACGCTGCCGCTTCGCCGCCATCGCCTTGGGCCGCTTCGGCGGAGCGGAGCTCTCCTACGCCAGCGACCTCGACGTCGTGTTCGTCTACGACGGAACGACGCCGACTGACTTCGAGGAGGCGACCCGGTTGGCCATGGGCCTGCGCCGCTTCGTCGCCGGCGCCACCCCCGCCGAACGCATCTGGACCATCGATCTCGACCTGCGTCCGGAAGGCAAGCAGGGACCGGTCGCTCGATCGATCGAGGCGTACGCCACCTACTTCGCCGGTGGGCGCAGTGTGGGAGCGCCAGGCGATGCTGCGCGCCCGTCCCGTCGCCGGCGACCGCGACGTCGCCGAACGCTTCATGGCGTTGCTCGATGAGTTCGTTTGGGAGCCGGGCGTGTCCGACGACGACGAGCGCGAGATCCGCCGTACCAAGGCGCGCATCGAGCACGAGCGGATCCCGCCCGGCGAGGACCCGGCGTTCCACCTCAAGCTCGGGCCGCGGCTCGCTCTCCGACGTGGAGTGGACCGTGCAGCTCCTGCAGTTGCGCACGGCAACCCGCTCGCCGTCGACGATGCGGGCCATCGACGCGTTGGTCGGGGAGGGCGTGCTGGCGCCGGGCGATGCCCACGATCTCGCTGCCGCCTACCGGTTCTGTGAGGTCACCCGCAACCGGCTGTGCCTGGTGGCCGGCACCCCCCTCGACGCCCTACCACCACAGGGCTCCACGCTGCTGCGTTGCCTCGCCCGCTCGCTCGAGACGACGCCATCGGACCTGCGCGAGGACTATCGCCGGGTCACCCGCCGCGCCCGCCGCGTCGTCGACCGCCTGTTCTACGAGCGGTAGGCCTCGGTCTCATTGGTCGATCACCGGCCACCAACGAACGGACACGGCCACCAACGTCATCACCGCAACCAAAGAGTTCGGGTGCGCCAGCTAGTTCCAGTTGAAGCCCACGCTGTAGTCGAACTTCACGACGAGGTCAACGTACTCGGCGAGAGTTTCGGTCTGCGGCCCGAAGGGATTGAACGCGAGTCGCTCGGCAGCCCACAACCATTGATCCGCTTCGGTCGTGGGCGGGCGTTCGATGGTGAGGTCCATGCCGCCGGGGGCGAGAGAGATCAAGGATACCACGCCACGCGGTCCTCCCATGACCGCAGGATTGTCGACACGTCGTTAGGTGACTCGAGGCGGGTGTCGTTCCACCCAATCGCCTCGGGGACGTCGGCAGGTCGGCGAACCGGGACCAGTGCGATCTGTGGGCTCATGTGGACGGTTCGGGCACGCTCGACGGCGTTGTAGCGGCACACCGTCTGTTCTGGTGTCAGCCCGGGGAACTCGTGGCCTAATGGTTCGACGTAGTCATCGAAGTCCTCGTCCATGATTTCGGCGAAGCGATTCCACTCCGAAGCGAGAAGTTCCTCGGCGTCAGCGGTCGACTCGGCCGGCTTGACACTTGTCAGGCGTCCGAGTTGCGGGACCACCCACAGCACCGGCCAGAGTCCGGTCTCGGGGAAGGCGGCGGCGAGGTCTGCCCATCGGGCGTATGCCGAGTCGACGCGTTCATTGGTGATCCAGAACCGTCCATCCGCCACTTGTCGACCGGCGGGTAGATCCACCTCACCGACCGTCGCTGGGCCGTCGCCCGGCACCACGCCCGGGTTGTCCGCTTGGAACGGGCCTGCGCACATCACGTCCTCCGTCGGCACAGTAGAGCGCAGCCGATCGCCAATCCCTCCGGCGGCTGCAGCAGTCGGACCGCCGGCGCAAATCAGCCCGACCACGACAACCGTCGAGAGGCGCAGCGATTGGCGATTGGCGAGGCGCTTCACAGATCTCTCGGTGGCGGCAGGTCGAATACGTCGTCACTGTCGAGGACAACGGTCGGCGTTTGGCGTCCGCCCTGTGCAACCCCAGTAGTCGTGCTCGAGCTGTCGACGGGAAACGACGTCTGCGCTCCTCGTTGAGTGGCAGGTCCGGATCGGGAGGTGGTTCGGTGCAGTAAACGCGGTACTCGTAGATGCCCGGTGCCGTGAACCGAAACACCACGTGCATACCTGGATACTCGAAATCGGCGGGACGCAACACAAATGCCCCCCTGGGTTGGAAACTCCAGAGAGCCGTCGTTGTTCGGGTACGGATTCAGTAGCTGCGGCTCACCGTTGTCGTCGGGGGCACCAATCCGGATCACTTCCACGACCCCCAGGGCTTCGGCCCAGTCTTCGGCGACTTCAAGCTGATCGGCGGCTTCACGGCGGTTCGTCGCTCCGAACGCCTTGACCTCAGCGATCATGTACGGCAGCCCAGCGGAGGCGGCCTCCACAGCGCTGATCGGCGACACGAGGTCGGTGCGGTGGGCGCCCAACGACTCACCTTCTACCGCGACGGGCAGATGAATCAGTGACGACTCCCGCGTATGTAGTCGGCGACTTGGTCGTGAATCATGTTGACCAGGAACCAGCCGCCCTCCTCCTGCGTGGTTCCGTACGTCGCCTGAAGGGTTCCGACGGACACCCATGTGCCATCCGTCGGCAGCCCTTCAGCCTCGACAACCGCGTTCCACGGCACGTCCCGTCGAGCTGCCGCAACGGCGTCGATCAATGCTTCGATGGACACCCCAAATGCGGTTGCCGCCACCTGCAGCGAGGCGACGTCAAAGCGCCCCACGACGTCCAACCCGACCAGCATTGCCTCCGTCTGGCCGAGTCGAACACCGCCGGGGGCGGCGCGGAAGCTCCACGAACCACCATCGAACACAGTGCCATTGGTGGCCTCGATGACGGCGATCGAGGAATCGAGCTCCGCAGCGAACGATCCGCACACTTGTTGCCACAGGACGCGGAGCTCATCGATCGCCGCGACGGCCGTCCGCAGTTGCGCCGGTGTATCGGGGGTCGCTTCCGTAGCTCGCGAGTTCGGCCACCACTCCCTCGAGGAACGCCGAATTGAGCGTCACGTCGCTTCGAGCTTCGGACTGTCCGCCGCGACCGCATCGTCGATCACCGAGGCGAGGGCAACGCTGCCGAGCGCCAGCTGCAGGCGCATCACACCCTCGAAGATCGCCACGTCGGCGTTGAGCCGAGCCAAAGTGGCATTGGCCTCACCCACGCCGACATCGACCGACTCGAGCGACGCCGACCCTGCCCGGCTACCAGCAGACAGAATTGACCGGACATAGCCGGCGGCGGCCGGCGGGTCGACGAACAGCGAACTCATCGAGCGTGCTCAAACTCTCGGTCCGATAGGCAGGACGATGCCGGAAACGGTAGTCCCTGGGAGACGTGGCGCTGGTTCGGCCCGGCGGGCGCAGACTGGGATGCTGGCGCCGTTGACACGCGAGGCGAATGATGCGCCTCGACGCACTTCAACGACCACTTCGGTGCGTGGTCAGCCTAAATCGCTCTAGATGTCGTAGTAGAGGTGGAATTCCCAGGGGTGCGGGCGGAGGCGGACGGCGTCGATCTCGTTCACCCGCTTGTAGTCGATCCACGTGTCGATGAGGTCGTCCGTGAACACGCCACCAGCCTTGAGGAACTCGCTGTCGGCCTCCAGCGCGGCAAGCGAGTCCTCCAGCGAGCCCGGCACCTGAGGGACCTTCTTCAACTCCTCCGGCGGCAGGTCGTAGAGGTCCTTGTCGAGCGGGATCGGGCGGCTCGGTCTTGTTCAACACACCGTCGAGCCCGGCCATCAGCATCGCCGGGAAGGCGAGGTAGGGATTGCACGACGGGTCGGGGCAGCGGAACTCGAGTCGCTTGGCCTTCGGGCTCGTCGAGTACAGCGGGATGCGCACGGCGGCGGAGCGGTTGCGCTGGCTGTACACGAGATTGACCGGTGCCTCGTAGCCGGGCACGAGTCGCTTGTAGCTGTTCGTCGTGGGGGCGGCGAAGGCAAGGATGGCCGACGCGTGGGTGAGCAGCCCGCCGATGTACCACCGGGCCATGTCGGACAGCCCGGCGTAGCCGACCTCGTCGAAGAACAACGGCTCGTCGCCGTTCCACAGCGACTGGTGCACGTGCATACCTGAGCCGTTGTCCTGGAAGATCGGCTTGGGCATGAACGTTGCCGACAGGCCGTTCTTGCGGGCGACGTTCTTGACCACGTACTTGTACAGCATCAGCTTGTCGGCCATCGCCAGCAGCGTGTCGAAGCGCATGTCGATCTCGGCCTGGCCGGCGGTGCCGACCTCGTGATGTTGAACCTCGACCTCGACGCCGAGACGCTCCAGGGTGAGGATCATCTCGGACCGCAGGTCCTGGAAGTGGTCCATCGGCGGGACGGGGAAGTAGCCCTCCTTGTAGCGCGGCTTGTAGCCGAGGTTGGGACCTTCGTCGCGCGCCGTGTTCCACGAACCCTCGATGGAGTCGACCTGGTAAAAGGCTGAGCGCTGGTCCTGCATGAAGCGGACGTCGTTGAAGACGTAGAACTCGGCTTCGGGTCCGAAGTAGGCGGTGTCGGCGATGCCGGTGGACTTCACGTACTCCTCGGCCTTCTTGGCGACATAGCGCGGATCTCGGGAGTACGACTCGCCGGTGACCGGGTCGCGCACGAAGCAGTTGAGGACGAGCGTCTTGTGCTGCAGGAACGGGTCGATCACGGCGGTGTTCGGATCGGGCATCAGGATCATGTCCGACTCCTGGATCTCCTGGAAGCCGCGGATCGAAGAGCCATCGAAGCCGTACCCCTCCTCGAACGCAGTGGCCGTGAGCTCGTGGGCGGGTACTGAGAAGTGCTGCATCAGGCCCGGGAGGTCGCAGAAGCGGAGGTCGACGATCTCGACGCCCTCTGCATCGACAATCTCCAGGACTTCGGCCGGCGTCCGGTCAGTCACGATTCCTCCCTTGTCGTTGTCTGGGCGCGGATCAAGAGCGCCCTCGGTCGAGCTTGCGGAAACTCTCGCACGAAATGATTTCCCCCGTGTTTCCGGCACGTTACCTAAGGCGAGCCCTTGCGGAACTGCGAGACTGGGGACCGTGGAACGGCAGCAGGACTACGTCCTCCGCTCGGTCGAGGAGCGCGGCGTGCGGCTCGTACGGCTCTGGTTCACGGACGTGCTGGGCCAGCTGAAGAGCTTCGCGATCAGTCCCGTCGAGCTCGAGAACGCGCTCGACGAGGGGATGACGTTCGATGGCTCATCGATCGACGGCTTCTCGCGGGTCCAGGAGAGCGACGTCCTCGCCCGTCCGGACGCCAACAGCTTCGAGGTGCTCCCCTGGGCCGATCCGCCCGAGGCGCGGATCTTCTGCGACATCTGCAACCTCGACGGCACCCCGTTCGAGGGCGACCCCCGCCAGGTGCTGCGCCGCAACCTCGAGCGGGCCCGAGCGCGGGGATTCACGTTCTACGTCGCCCCGGAGATGGAGTTCTTCTACTTCGCCGACGGCGAGGGCGGCCGTCCTGCCCCGCTCGACAACGGATCGTATTTCGACCTCACCACGGCGGACGTCGCCGGGTCGCTGCGCAAGCGCACCATCCACACGCTCGAGGCGATGGGCATCCCGGTCGAGTACTCGTTCCACGAGGATTCGCCGAGCCAGCACGAGATCGATCTCCGGCACACCGACGCCCTGTCGATGGCCGACAGCGTGATGACGTTTCGGCTGGTCGTGCGCGAGGCGGCCAGCGGTGAAGGTGTCCATGCGACGTTCATGCCCAAGCCACTCGAGGGGGTGCAGGGCTCGGGGATGCACACTCACGTGAGCCTGTTCGAGGGCGACGAGAACGCCTTTCACGATCCTGGCGATCCGTACAAGCTGTCGAAGGTCGCCAAGGGGTTCATCGCCGGCCTGTTGCACCACGCCAACGAGATCACCGCGGTCACCAACCAGACGGTGAACTCGTACAAGCGACTCGTCCCCGGTTTCGAGGCACCGGCGTACGTCAGCTGGGCACGCAACAACCGCTCCGCCCTCGTGCGGGTGCCGGTGACGAAGAACAAGTCCCAATCGACGCGCATCGAGTACCGCGCACCCGATCCTGCTTGCAACCCCTATCTGGCGTTCTCGGTGATCCTCGCCGCCGGCCTGGCTGGGATCGAGGAGGGATACGAGCTACCGCCCGAGTCGGCCACGAACATCTTCGAGCTCACCGACGAGGAGCGTGCTGCAGAGCGCCTCGAGCCCCTTCCGCAGTCGCTGGCCGAGTCGCTCGCCGCGATGGAGCAGTCCGAACTCGTCGCCGAGGCGCTGGGGGAGCACATCTTCGAGTGGTTCCTCCGCAACAAGCGGCGCGAGTGGCGTGGCTACAGCTCGCAGGTCACCCCGTTCGAGATCGACCGGTACCTGCGCAGCCTGTGACGTCGCCGAACTGGGCGGCCTCCGTTCAGAGTTCCGTGGGACGGTCTACGGCCGGGGGACGTCGACAGCGGCGCGGGCGGAGGCGACGTCGGCTTGGAGGGCAGCGATCGCCGGTGCGGCGTCGAAGCCAACGGTGATCATCCGGAAGCCGGCGGCGTGTCGCTTGGCGGCGAGTGTGGCGTTGGCGTGGATCCCGGGGGTCACGCCGTGGCGCCGGCAGGCGTCCACCACCCGCGCCAGCGCAGTCGTCGAACGGGTCACCGGACTGGTCGACGGCGGGTGCCAGCCCGTACGTCAACGAGAGATCGGCGGGGCCGATGTACACCGCATCGATCCCGGGCACGGCGACGATCTCGTCGACCGCCTCGACGGCCTGGCGGGTCTCGATCATCGGGATGCAGGCGACGACGTCGTTGGCCATGGCTGGGAATCCTGCCCCGTGGCGCACTCGGGTGACGAGCGGCCCGATGCTTCGTGATCCGTCCGGCGCGTATCGGCACGCCGCGACCGCGCGGCGGGCCTCCTCCACGGAATTGACCAGTGGAATGATCACGCCGAGGGCACCGGCGTCGAGGACGCGGCCGATGATGCCGGGCTCGTTCCACGGCACCCGCACGACCGGTACGGTCGGCGTCCGGGCCATCGCCTGCACCATGACCGCGACGTCGGAGTAGTCGGACAGCCCGTGCTGCATGTCGACGACGACGTAGTCGTATCCGGCGAGAGCGGCCGCTTCGGCGAGCAGCGGATCGCGCAGCGAGATCCAGGCGCCGAGTGTGGTGGTGCCTTCGCGCCAACGATCGCGGAGTGATGTCGGAACCATCAATCCTCCACGTAGGCGAGGAAGTCGCAGGACACGGAAGGTTGGGCGGACGCCACCTGCGTGTGCCGGGCCGGTCGAGCGTCGGGATCGGGGAAGTGCTCGAGCCAGGGCTCGTTGATCAGGGCGCGCACAGCGAGGTCGGGCACGTAGAAGTTCATCCTCACGACGTGACGCCAGTCGGCGCCGGCCGTCTGCAGCATCGCCCCGACGTGCCGGAACAGGTTGGCGATCTGCGCCGCGGGGTCGTCGGGGACGTGATCGGTGCCGGGGTCCCTCGCCGCGATCACACTCGACGCCACCAACGGGCCGACCCTGCTGGCGGCCGGGATCGGGTTGGCATGGTGGAATCCTTCGATCTCGATCGATCGTCGACTCATGTCCTACGCACCTCTCGTCCAGACAACCACGCCTCGAACTCGGCGCGGCGCTCGTCACTGATCGGAAAGACGCCGATGGTGCTCTCCCCGGCTGCCACCCGCTCGAGCGCCCACTCCTCCTCGAGCTCCTGCTGGACGGCCTTGGCGGCGACCTCTCCGGCCAGGGCGGCCGGCACGACCACCACTCCTTCGCCGTCGCCGACCACGACGTCGCCGGGCAACACGGTGACACCCGCACAGGCGATCGGGACCTGATGGTCGAGCGGCATGTGCAGGCGGCCGAGCGTCGCCGCGTGCGAGGCCCGGTGATACACGGGCAGTTCGAGCGTCCGGATGGCCGGCGTGTCGCGCAACGCCCCGTCCGTGACGACACCAGCCGCACCGAGAGCGATCGCCCGAGACACGAAGATGTCTCCGATCGTGCCAGCATCGGACTCCCCACGGGCTTCGATGACAAGCACTTCGTCTGGGGCAAGGCCCTCGATCGCCCGGCGTTGGGCGTTCTGCCCGCCACTCAGCTGCGGCTGGAGGTCTTCGCGCAGCGGCACGTACCGCAGCGTGTGGGCAAGGCCGACCATCCGCTGGCCGTCCTTGACCGGTCTCAGGCCGCTGAGGAACGTGTTGTGGATACCCCGCCGCTGGAGCTGGTGGGTGAGAGTCGCTGTCGACACCCGGGCGAGCTGTTCCCGGAGCGCGTCGTCGAGGGTGCCCATGACCGCCTTCAGTCAAGCACGGAACCGGGACCCCTAAGGTCACGTCGATGGGAAGCATCCTCGGTACGCGGGTCCAACGGCTCGAGGATCCGAGGCTGCTGACGGTCGGTGGGACGTACGTCGAGGACATCGATCTGCCCGGCGCCACCTGGCTCACCTACGTGCGGGCACCTCATGCTCACGCCCGGATCGTCGGCATCGACACCTCGGCAGCCGGAGCCTCGCCCGGCGTGCTGGCCGTGTTCACCGCCGACGACCTCGCCGGGCTCGGGCTCGTTCCGCACGCCAACCCGGCGTTCCCGGATGCGATGAGCCGGCCGTTCGTCGCCGTCGAGACGGTGCGCTACGTCGGCCAGCCGGTGGTTGCGATCATCGCCGAGGACCGGGCGCAGGGCGCCGACGCCGCCGACCTGGTGTTGGTCGACTGCTCGCCCCGATGGAGACACCGAGGTTCGCCAACGAGCTCGGGGCCAAGGGCGTCGGGGAATCGGGTACGATCGGAGCGATTCCCGCCGTGTACAACGCGGTCATCGACGCCCTCGGCCACCTCGGCGTCCGCCACCTCGAAACCCCGCTGATTCCCGAGCGGGTGTGGCGGGCAGTCCAGTGGAGCGAGACGGAGGGCCGCTTCAGCTGAGCTGCGCGGTGACGTTTGGTGACGAACGTCACCGGGTACTCCAGACACAACACGGTGGGTGACGACGGCATCCGGTGGGTGCTCGCGGCGGTTTGAAGCGTCCTCGTCGGCACCCGAGGGGGTCACGATGATTGTCCTTCGGCTTACTCGGTGCGCCGCTCTGGCGGCACTCTCGGCGCTGCTGGTGATGCTCGTCACCGCAGCCAAGTGGGACCTCGACAGCGAGGGGCCAGGCGGCGCTCCCGGCTGACGTCGTCGCACCTCCGCTTCGGAGGTGCGCAGTGTCCGGCCGCCTGATACCCGGTCGGGCACGGTTACGCTGCGTGGTCGGCAAGGTGCAAAGGGGGCACACATGTCGACGTCGGCACCCACCCGGGCAATGCGGCTTCTACCGGGGCGACCGGTCACGGCACCACGACTTCGCCCTGGTTCTCGACACCGACGATCTCGAGGACAGCACCGACTACCAGCGTTTCGGCGAGGGCATCCCCGAGCCGGTGGCGGTGCCAGGACGAATCAACACGCGGCAGCCGACGTCCCCCTGAACGAAGTGTCCGCACCAACACCGGCGGAACTGCTCGCCGTCGCCGCCGCCGCGGCGCGTGCCGCTGGAGTTGTCCTCGTCGAACAGCTCGGCCGGCCGGCGCAGGTTGCCCACAAGAACGAACGGACGTCGGTGGTCACCGATGTCGACCTCGCCGCCCAGGCGGAGATCGAGCGGGTGATCACCGGGCATTTCCCGCAGCACTCGATCCTCGGCGAGGAGGGCCGCGGCGGGGCCGAAAGGGGCACGCTCACCTGGCTCGTCGACCCACTCGACGGGACGTCGAACTTCGCCCACGGCGTGCCCCTGGCCTGCACGTCGATCGCCGTCCGCGACGATGCCGGCGTCGTCGCCGGGGCGATCTTCGAGCCGTTCCGTGAGGAGATGTTCACCGCTGTGCGCGCCGGAGGAGCCTGGGTCGGTTCGGACCGCTTGCGGGTATCCGCTACCGAAGCGCTCGATCAGGCGCTCGTGTGCACCGGGGTTCAGTCCGACGACCCCGCGGCGATCTCTGCGTTCGGACAGCGCATCGTCGAGCTGAGCAGCCACTGCCGGGCCGTACGTTGCCTGGGCTCGCCGGCGCTCTGCCTCGCCTACGTCGCGGCCGGCCGCATCGACGCCTTCCTCGAATCGGACTCGACCTACGCCTGGGATGTCGGTGCCGGCTCGCTGCTGATCACCGAGGCCGGTGGGCGCATCGACGACCTCGATGGCGGGCCGCTCAACCTCGGTCCAGGCCTCGCCAACGTGTTGGCGAGCAACGGCCGGATTCACGACGCCGTCGCGTCGGTCGCGCGGGACGTGGCCACGGACAGAACACGATGACTCTTGCCGGGAAGCGCATCGTTGTCACTGGTGGGGGGCGTGGCATCGGCGCTGCCCTGGCGGACGAGTTGCGCGCCCGCGGCGCCGAGGTGGTGACGGCCGACATCCGGCCCGGCGCCGATGTCACGTGCGACGTCAGTGACGCCGGGCAGGTCGATGACCTCTTCGCCCGGGCCGGCGCCGTCGACGGGCTCGTCAACAACGCCGCCTTGCTCGTCGACCGTCAGCGGTACGACGAGATCTCCCTCGACGAGTGGGACCGGATGTTCGCCGTCAACGTGCGCGGCTCGTTCCTGTGCGCCCGCGCCGTTGCGGCGGCGATGGCCGAGCGGGGCGGCAGCGTCGTCAACGTCGCGTCTGAGACCGCCCTCACCGGCTCCCACGGCTTCGTCCACTACGTCGCCTCGAAGGGTGCCGTGATCGCGATGACTCGCGCCCTCGCCAACGAGCTCGGGCCTCGTGGCATTCGGGTGAACTGCGTGGCGCCGGGTTTCACACCAACGCCTGGATCGGAAGTGCTCGGACCGTACGATCCGAGCCGCACCCCGTTGGGAAGGGTGATGCGTCCCGACGATCTCCTCGGCACGTTCTGCTACCTGCTCTCCGATGACTCAGCGTTCGTCTCTGGCCAGACGATCGTCGTCAACGGCGGCCGCGTACCACACTGAGTCGGTGCCAGAAGTGGGCGATGTACTCGGGGACAACGACGCGACAGGTCTGGCAGAGCTGGTTCGCCGCGGCGAGGTGCATCCGGTCGAGCTCATCGACGCCGCGGTGGCGCGCATCGAAGCGCTCGACCCGCAGTTGAACAGCGTGATCCATCGCCAGTTCGAGCGAGCCCGGCGTGAAGCGAGCGGCCCGCTGCCCGACGGCCCGTTCCGCGGCGTCCCGTTCCTTTTCAAGGACGTCGGTTGCGAGGAGAGTGGGGAGCCACACCACCAGGGCATGCGAGCGCTGCGCGACGCGCAGTGGCGGGCGACGACCGACAGCGATCTGGCACTGGCCTTCCGGGCGTGTGGGCTGATCCCGCTCGGTCGCACCAACGTGCCCGAGCTGGCCCTGATGGGCACCACCGAACCCGATGCCTACGGTCCCACCCACAACCCGTGGAACGTCGACCACTCGCCCGGCGGATCGTCGGGAGGTTCTGCCGCGGCAGTGGCCGCCGGGCTCGTCCCTGCCGCCCATGCCAACGACATCGCCGGCTCGATCCGCATCCCGGCGTCACAGTGCGGACTGGTCGGGTTGAAGCCGACGCGAGGCCGGGTCCTCCCAGGCCGCCGCGCCGACCCCGCCGTGGCGATGAACACCGAAGGTGTCCTGACTCGCACGATTCGGGACACCGCCGGACTGCTCGACGCCATCATCGATCGCGGGCAACGTGGGCCCTGGCCCGCTCCGGCACTCGCCGGGCCCCTCGCCGCCGAGGTCGGGCGCGATCCGGGCCACCTCCAAATCGGAGTCTGCGTGAAGGCGTTCACGGGCGCCGACGTCGACGGTGGCTGCGCCCAGGCGGCGACTGACGCCGCCACGTTGCTGGATCAGCTCGGGCACGATGTCGACGAGAGCGCGCCGACGGCCCTGTTCGAGGCGGATCTGCTCGCCGGCACGCGCACGCTGTTCACGGCAAACGCCGCGGCAGCGCTCGCCGACTGGTCGGGGTGGCTCGGGCGGTCGCTCGGCGAAGCAGATGTCGAGCCGTTGACGTGGCAGATGGCGGAGGCCGGGAGAGCGGTGACCGGCGCCGAGCTGCTCGCCGTCCTCGACCGCCAACACGAACTGTCCAGGCTGGCGGCGAGCTGGTGGCGCGGACCCGACCGGGACGGCTTCGACATCCTGCTCACCCCGGCGACCGCCGACCCCGGTCTACCGCTCGGCGCCTACAAGCAGGGTTACGCGCCCGGCCGGGCCAGCGCCTTCTCCCGGGTGTTCAACGCCACCGGCCAGCCAGCGCTATCACTGCCGCTCGGCTGGCCTGACGACGGCCTGCCCCGCGGCGTCCAGTTCGTCGCCGCCTACGCCCGCGAGGACGTCCTCGTCCGGCTCGGCGCCCAGCTCGAGGCGGCCGCACCGTGGTCACAGCGGATGCCGACACTGGCATGAACGATCGTCGCGGGCCGTTGCAGTCCGTCGGCATCGCTCTCGACATCATCGACGCCCTCGCCGAGGCTCCCGAGCTCGGTGTCAGCGACCTCGCTCGCCGTGTTGGGGTCGCCAAGAGCACGGCCCACCGGACGTGCGCGGTGCTGGCTGACCGTGGCCTGCTGGACCGCACCGCCGACGGTGCCTATCGCCTCGGCCTCCGCCTCGTCGAGTATGGCGGCCTGGCCACTGAGCGCACGGCTGTCCGCGACCGCGGCCTGCCCCTGCTGGTCGAGCTGCGCAACAAGCTCGGAGAAACGGTGCAGATCGCCGTCCCGGCCGGCGCCGACGTCGTCTACGTCGAGCGCGTCGAGGGTCGACGTGCGCTGCGCTACTCCACCAATGCGCGCCGCTCGCCGATCCACCGCTCCAGTTCGGGCAAGGTGCTCGCCGCCTTCAATCCGAGCCTTCTCGAGGCGCGGCTGCGCGCTGGCCTGCCGCCGAGCACGGGATACACGATCGTCGTCCCCGAGGTGCTCGTCGACGAGCTCGCCCGCGTGCGGGAGCGAGGGTACGCGCGCAGCGTCGACGAGACCGAGGTCGGCCTGTCGTCGATTGCCGTTCCGGTGCGCGCCGCGCTCGATGGCCCGGTCGTCGCGGCGATCGCGATGGTCGGGCCCACGGCACGGGTCGTCGGCGACCACGAGGCCCACCACGCCGGCGTGCTCCAAGCCGCCGCCCTCAAGCTCGCCGCCTCGATCGAGAAGGGCGACTATTCCCTGCACCGAAGGCGGTGATCCTCGCCTCCTGAGACTCTCTGGGCCGTCAGCCGAGCCCGAGGAGGTCGCGAGCCTGCTCGAAGGCGGGCGCCTTGTCGGAGGGGTCGACGTGGATGCCGAGCATCCCGACTTGAAGCGCCCCTTCGACGCACTCCGGTGTGTCGTCGAGGAACACGATGTCGCTCGGAGCGACGCCGAGGGCGTCGGCGGCACGCAAGTAGGCCCCCGCCTCCGGCTTCTTGATGCCGATCTCGGCGGCGTCGACGAAGACGTCGAGCTCGGCGAACTCGGGACGGCTGGTGAAGAAGTCCCGCCCGGCGATGGTGTAGGCGTCGTTGGACAGCGCCCCGACGCGTTTGCCTGCACGGCGGGCATCGCCGATGAGTCCGGTTGCGGCCGGGTCGATCATCGTCTCCGGAACGGTCTGCAGCAGCGAGCGGAACATCGGCAGGAAGCCGGTGAACCCGGCCAGCCGAGCGACGGTGTTCCAGTAACCGTCGGTGGCCGACGTGCCTCCGAGTCGGTCGGCGAGGCGCTGATCATCCGCCCGCGGAACGTCATCTGAATCAGGCATGAGCAGCCCAGTCGCCTTGCCGAACGCCCTCACCGCCGACCACGTGATGTCGATGATCACGTAGCCGACATCGAGGAGAAGTGCTGACGGCAGGGTCGACCGACCGGCCGCATCGACGGGACTCATGAATCCCCCAGGAGTGTTCGATCGCGTTTCAAGATCCGAGGAACTCGACGAGGGCCGCGCCGACCTCGCCGGGCGCATCCCATTCGACCAGATGGCCGGCGCCGGCGACGACTTCCACGGCGCCGCCGGCCACGGCCCACTGCTGCGCCGTCGCCGCCGGCAACAGCTCGTCCTCTTCCCCCCACAGGACGAGAGTTGGGCAGCTGACGCGATGGAGGCGGTGGGCCTGACCGCGATCTCCGAGTGGCCAGATCAGGCTCGCCGCGGCGACGTCGCTGAGGTAGCGCGCCACGGGGCCGTCGTCGGGGCCGAGATCGGCGAAGCGCTCGACGAACGGCTCGGGCACTCCCTTGGCGAAGAGGTGACCCATACGTTCCGCGGTCGGTACGGCGAAGACATCGAGGCCGGGGTTGGCTTCGTCGAAGATCCCGAACGGGGCGAGCAGGGCGAGGGCAGTCACGGCCTCGGGACGGAACACGGCGAGGTCGGCCGCGAGCATGCCTCCGACGGACGCCCCAACGACCGGGCAGGGCAGCGCACCGGTGGCGTCGAGGGCGTCCCAGACGACGGTGAGCCAGCCGAGGTGGTCGTCGGGGGCGCGGAATCCCGAGCGCCCGTCGAAGCCGGGGAGCTCGGGGACGACGATCTCCCATCCGGCTTGCGCCACGACGTCCAGCGCCGGCGAGTTCGCCGGGTGGCCGGCGATCCCGCACAGATAGATGAAGCGTTGCTCGTTCACTTGTCGGACCCGGAATGAGTTGCGAGCGACGAGGCGCCAGCCGAGGAGCGGCCAACAACGGCCTGCGTGGCCGGGGAACGCAATGACGTTGCTCGCGTTCTCGGGCCACCAGTGGTCGTCGGCGTCGCTGAACATCCCGCGCAACGCCGGGGCGACCTTGTCGCCGAACAACTCGCTGTTGTAACGCGTCAGCTCGTCGTTCATGTTGCCGAACTGGAGCATCGTCAGGAGGTGGCCGCAATTGAACGTCCGGGCGACCTCGGCGAGCGTTTCACGGACGGTGTCCGGGCTGCCGATGACGACGTAACCCTTCTCCACCATCTCGGCCCACGACAGGTCGTGCTTGGCCTGCTTCGCCCGCACGACGGCGCGCACTTGCGACTTGTAGCGGGCCCGCGCCGATGCCTCGGTGACGTAGCCGGGCGGGTCGGCGTAGCCGGGATAGACGTGCAGCGAACGGTTGAAGAAGTACTCCGCCGGCTCCTGGTACAGCCGGTACGCCTCCTGGTCGGTGTCGGCAACGCCGATGAATTGAAGGAACGCCAGCCGGTAGGGGTTGGGGTCCTTGCCGTTGGCCTCGACTTGGCGCCAGTATCCGCCGACGGTCTCCTTCGCCATCAAGTGGCCGTAGTAGGACAGGGCGGCGTAGACGAAGTCGTTCTGCGAGCAGAAGTCCCACGTCTCCACCGATCCGCCACCGGGAATCCAGATCGGAGGGTGCGGTTGCTGCAGCGGCCGCGGCAACACGTTCACGTAACGCATCTGCGTGAACCGTCCGTTGAAGGCGAACGGCTCGGTGGCGGCCCATGCCCGAAGCACCAGCTCGATGCCCTCGAGGTACTTCTCCCGCAGGGTTCCGGGATTGACGCTGTAGGCGTAGGCGGTGTCCATCGACGTGCCGACGGGGAACCCGCTGATCAACCGACCCCGTGACAGCAGGTCGACCATCGCCATCTCCTCGGCGACGCGCACCGGCGGGTTGTACAAGGCGACGGAGTTGCCGAGCACGGTGATCGCCGCCCGCGACGTGCGGGTGGCGAGCACCGAGGCGATCACGTTCGGCGACGGGATCAAGCCGTAGCCGTTGCCGTGATGCTCGTTGACACAGATCCCGTCGAACCCGCAGGCCTCGGCGTGAACGAGCTGGTCGATGTACCGCTCGTAGCAATCGGCGAGCACACCACGATCGAACAGACCGGGATCGATGTCGACCCAGACGCTGCGGTGCGTGCGGTTGAAGTCCTCGGGCAGCTCCGGATACGGCATCAGATGGAACCAGAGCAACTTCACAGCGCAACCGTCGCCGTCGCGGCGCCAATTGTCCACGATCATCTCGAACATGGATCATGTCGAAACCGATAACGTTCGCCAGCAGCATGAATCTCTCCGGTGCGAGCGAGTGAGCGCCAAGTCCACAGTTGCGAGCGAACGAGCGCCAGCGAGTGAGCGGCAACCAGCGGCCTGCGTGACCGGGAAACGCAATGACGGCCTGCGTGGCCGGGGAACGCAATGACGGATCTTCGACGACTGCGGTACTTCGTGGCCGTCGCCGAGGAGCGCCACTTCGGCCGTGCCGCAGCCCGGCTCCACGTCACGACCCCGCCACTGTCGCAGCGGATCCGCGAGCTCGAGCAGGCGCTCGGCGTGACGCTGTTCGAGCGGACCAGCCGGCGCGTGGCGCTCACCCCGGCCGGCGAACGGTTGCTCGTCGATGCCCACGCGGTCCTGCGGGCGATGGATCGGTTCGCCGCAACCGCCAGCGAGCTGGCCGATGCGCCGACGACGTGGGCGATCGGTTACTGCCACGGCAGCGAGCGCGCCGCGATGCGGGCGATCGGCACCTTCCGCTCCTCCCGTCCGGACGCGGTGGTGCGCGCCGACGGGCTGACATCGCTGCGGATCCTCGACGGCCTCAGGGCGGGGACGCTCACCGCTGGCATCGCTCGCGGACCAATTCCCGACCCGGAGAGGATCGCCTCGAGAGCGCTCGCACGAGTGCCTGTCGACCACGTCGCCGTGCCGCCGGCGCACGCATTGGCCAAAGCCGACACTGTGAACGCCGATGACCTCGACGGTGAGCCGGTGCTCGTCGTCGACCGCGCCGACGCCCCGACGGCTCACGACGAGATCGAGGCCTACTGCGCGTCGGTCGGAGCGCGGCCGAAGTGGATCACCCACGCCGCCGTTCAGGTCGAGCGGGTGCTCGACCAGGTCGCCCTCGGCACGGGCATCGGCTGGCTCAACGCCTGGCAGGCCGAACCAGCCGGCCGGCGGAACGACGTGGCGGTCCGGCCGCTGCGTCCGGTGGCGTTGTTCGACACGTTCAGCGTCGTGTGGCGAGTCGGCGATACCGCCGAGACGACGGCCAAGCTCGTCCAGGCCCTCGTCGACGCGAGTGCGTCGCTTCCGGCAGATCGAAGCTCGGTCTGAACTCTTTGGCGTCTGTGATGACGTTGGTGACCTCACAGCGACCAAAGACACGGATCACGCCGGCGATCGATTGGTTCTCAGGCGCCTCCGCCGTCACCGCCGCCTCCGCCACCGCTCCGCCCCCGCCGCCTCCGCCGCCGCCACCGCCGCCTCCCGATCCGCCGTCGCTGCCACCGCTACCCGAGTCGCCAGCGTCGCTGTCGTGGGTGAAGTCAGTGGGCCTGTCGTGCCAGTCGGTCGACCAGCCGGCGGCGGCTGCGCCGCCACCACCACCATCGCCGAGAGCGCCGCGGCCTGACGATCCGCCCGACCGCCGGCCGCGGACATAGGCGACGACGAGCATGAGAACGATGGCAGCGAGCCCGAAAGCGACCAAGAACTTGAACATGATGTCGACTCAGCCCGTCGTCCCAGTCGGACAGGGTGACACCAGTGACCTCGATGTCGTAGAACTCGTCCCCGCGCACGGGCGTGTGGCAACGATGGGGACAATCGTCAGCGTGCCAGCCCTCCAAGACGTCATCGATGCCCCTTCTCCCCGGCAGATGGCGTCGACGCTAGCGGAGGTCGCCAACCTCACGGAGCAGCGGTCGTCGTCGGCGCGGCCGTGGTCGTCGGCGCGGTCGCAGCCGTCGTCGTCGGGGCAGCCGCAGCCGTCGACGTCGATGCAGTCACAGCCGTCGTGGGAGCAGCCGCAGCTGCAGCCGTCGTCGACGGGGCCGTCGTCGTCGAAGCGTCGACGTCGCTCGTGGGCGGCGCGGCGACGGTGGCACGCACGGCAAGGACAGCCTCCACCTGCGAGTACGGCCATCCGTCGGGGAGATCGGTTGGCAGCAACGGGAGCTCGAGCATCGTCTGGCGGTTGTCGCCCGCCTGCACGTGGCCGAGTTCCTCGCGCGCTGCTTCGCGGATGCCGTCGTCGGTCTGCAGCCGATCGACCTCACCCTGCAGATCGTGGTTGACCGACTGCATCTCGGTCAGCTCGTACTCGAGGGCCTGCAGCTCGCTGTCCTGGTCGAACCACGTGCGCACCGGCAGGCCGAACAACGCCGCGGCGATGGCCCCGGCGACCACGAGGGCAGCCAGGCCGAACAACCAGGTCGTGCTCAGGCGCGGCAACGGGACCCGCGACGAGAACGAGAACCTTCCGCGACGGCCGTCGCCGAGGCGCGACCGCCCGGCGTCGGAGGCGCGCCGGTTCGGTGGCCGCCGAAGCGTGGTCGTCAGATGACTGTTCATTGCGTTCCCCGGCCACGCAGGCCGTTTTTGGCCGCTCGTTCGCTGGCGCTCACTCGCTCGCATCGGCACGGGACGTCCATAGGGACGAACATTCTCGCAGTTCGTGGCCGCCGATCCGCGGCACCCCTCAGCTATGGCTGCGACAGATAGGTTGCCCGGACGTGAGTGAGATCGTCGAAATCATCGGCCGCGAGATCCTCGATTCGCGTGGCAACCCGACCGTCGAGGTCGAAGTGTTCCTCGACACCGGCGCTACCGGGCGCGCCGCCGTGCCGAGCGGCGCCTCGACAGGTGAGCACGAGGCGGTCGAGTTGCGCGACGGTGGCGAGCGCTACGGCGGCAAGGGCGTGCAAGCTGCGGTCGGCTTCGTGAACGGCGAGATCGCCGACGCCCTCGATGGCTTCGACGCCATGTCGCAGCGCGTCGTCGACACTTCGCTGTGCGAGCTCGACGGCACCGACAACAAGGGGCGGCTCGGCGCCAACGCGATCCTCGGGGTCAGCCTGGCGGTCGCCAAGGCCGCCGCCGAAGAGCTCGGTGTGCCGCTGTACCGCCACGTCGGCGGCGCCAACGCCCATGTGCTGCCCGTGCCGATGATGAACGTGATCAACGGCGGCGTCCACGCCGACAACTCGATCGACCTGCAGGAGTTCATGGTCATGCCGGTCGGGGCGCCGAGTTATGCCGAGGCGCTGCGTTGGGGCGTGGAGACCTACCACACCTTGAAGGGCCTGCTCCACGACCGCGGTCTGTCCACGGCCGTGGGCGACGAGGGCGGCTTCGCCCCCGACCTGGCGACCAACGAGGACGCCATCGGCATCCTCGTCGATGCGATCACCAAGGCCGGGTTCGTCCCCGGCGACCAGATCGCCATCGCCCTCGACCCGGCGATGAGCGAGCTGTACCGCGACGGTGCCTACCACCTCGATGGCGAAGGCAAGGTGCTCAGCGCCGACGAGCTCGTCGGGTACTGGCAACACCTCGTCGGGAGCTACCCGATCGTGTCGATCGAGGACGGCATGGCCGAGGACGACTGGGACGGCTGGGCTCACCTCACCGGAACCATCGGCCACCTGGTCCAGCTCGTCGGCGACGACCTGTTCGTGACCAATGTGCGCCGACTGCGCCAGGGCATCGATCGCAGCGTGGCCAACTCCGTGCTCGTCAAGGTCAACCAGATCGGCACCCTCACCGAGACGCTCGATACCGTCGAACTCGCCGCCCGCCACGGCTACACGGCGGTGATGAGCCACCGGAGCGGGGAGACCGAGGACGCCACGATCGCCGACCTCGCCGTAGCGACCAACTGCGGCCAGATCAAGACTGGAGCGCCGGCCCGCTCCGACCGGGTCGCCAAGTACAACCAGCTGCTGCGCATCGAGTCCGACCTCGGCGAAGCCGCGGCCTACCGCGGCCGCGCCGCCCTCGCCCGCTGAGATCCGGGTCCTTCACTCGATGACAGGGAGTTCCATGGTGTGATCGAGGCGGACCTGCTCGTCGGGAGCGCCGCTGAGGATCTCGGCGGTGTACGACGCCACCGCTTCGTCGAGGGGCACGTCGCGCTCTTCTCGCTCACTGACGAACCATCGATGCTCGAGGACCTGGTGGTAGATCTCGGCAGCCTGCAGCTTGCCGATCAATTCAGGCGGGATCTTGGCGATCGTCGGTTCGAAGCGCTGGTCGAGCCAGCGCACGGCGACGATGTTCTCCGGAAGTGCCTTGCCGGTGGACTCGCGTAGCTCGGCCCCGAACCCGCGGATGTCGTTGAGCAGCCGGCGCGCCTGGTTCTCCTCGGCGACCAGCCCGGTCAGGGCGAACAAGCGGTCCTCGTAGTAGCCGGGCTCGACCACCCGAGGCGTGACGCGCAGGCGCTCGCCCTCTTCGTCGGCGATCACGTCCATCTCGGCAACATCGAAGCCGAGATCGTGCAGCCGCTCGACGCGCTTCACGACGCGCCAGAGCTCGTCGAGCTGGAACTCCTGGGCAGCAGTCAACTCCTCCCACAGCGACGCGTAGCGGTCCTCGATGTTCGTCGCCACCTCCCACGGGTCGACGTCTTCGACGAGGCGCCCACCGATCTGCAGGTCGAGCAGGCCGCCGGCGACGTTCTCGCTCGCGATGTCGAGGTCCATCTGCCGTTGACCGTCGCTGAGCGACGGGTAGCGCTCCGAGGTCTCGACGTCGATGACAAATGCCGACAGCGCACCGGCGTCGCGGCGGAACAGTGTGTTCGACAGCGAGCAGTCGCCCCAGAAGAACCCAGCCAGGTGGAGGCGGACGAGCAGCCCGACGAGGGCATCGAGGAGGCGCTCGCCGAGATATGGGATGCGCAGACCGCGGCCCGATAGCAGCGAGCGGTACGGCAACGAGTAGTCGAGGTGGCGGGTGACGAGCAGGCCGTCTCGCTCGCCGGTACGTTCGGTGACGGCGGCGACGACGTCAACAGTCGGCAAGTCGTCCTCGGCCAGGCTGCGCAGCAGCCGATACTCGCGGAGCACGAGGTGGTCGGGAAGTTCCTTGACGACGTAGGACCGGCGACGGTGTCCCTCCCCCAACTCGACGAGGCGGACGACGTGGCGGTGCAGCCCGGTCACCTCGTGGATGCTCGGCAACGACCACTCGCTGAGGTCGGTGCCGAAGGGGAGCAAGCCGAGGTCAGGATGCTCCGCGGGAGAAGCGAGCTGGAGGCGCACCGGTCAACGCCGCTCGGTGGACTTGACCTCGTCCCACAGTGAGTCGAGGGTTGCCAGACCGGCGGATCCGAGGTCGATGCCGCGACTGGCCGCCAGCGTCTCGACGGCGGCGAACCGCGTGCGGAACTTCGCTGCGGCGCGTCGCATGGCCAGCTCGGCGTCGGTGCCGGCGTGGCGCGCCGCGTTGACGACGGCAAACAGGAGGTCGCCGAGCTCCCCGGCGATGTCATCCTCGTCGCCGGCTTCGATCGCCGTGCGCACTTCGTCGAGCTCCTCGTCGATCTTGCCCAGTGGGCCGCCGACGTCGTCCCAGTCGAAGCCCACCTTGGCGGCCTTGCGTTGCAGCTGCTGGGCATACGAGAGCGCCGGCTGGGAGGTGGCGACACCGTCGAAGACGGAATGGCGCTGCTTCTCGCCCCGTTTGATGTCGTCCCAGTTCGCTTCCACCGTCTCGGCATCGTGGGCCTCGACGTCGCCGAACACGTGCGGATGGCGCCGCACGAGTTTGTCGTGGACCCCATCGACGATGTCCACGATCGAGAAACGACCATCCTGTTCGGCGATGGCGGCGTGGAACTCGACGTGGTAGAGCAGATCGCCGAGCTCCTCGATGACATGCGTGTCACGGGCGGGGTCGTCGGGGTCGAGCGCCTCCAAGGCGTCGACGAGCTCGAAGGCCTCCTCGACGAGGTACGGCGCCAGCGACTTGTGCGTCTGTTCGCGGTCCCACGGACACCGTTCGCGCAGCGTGCGGGCCAGCTCGTGGAAGCGGATGTAGTGGTCGGCGACGGGATGAGCGAGGTGACCGACGTACACGCACGTCAGATGGTCGGCGTCGACGGTGCGATCGAGGTCGGCCCACGTCGTCTCGACGACGCGTTCGTCGGCGGTGCCGAGGCGCTGCAGGATCGTCACCGGTTCGCTGCCGTCGGCCCGCTCGACGGCCAGCTTGATGTCCGAGAGCACCCAGTTGGCGTGGGTGTGGGCGATCAGCAGCGGGCCGTGCTCACCGCTGGCGGCGCGGACGAAGTCGTGCCCGTCGATGAGGCGCACGCCGGCCTCGACCGGATCGATGCCGAGGCGCGCCCAGGCGAGGTCGAGGAACGACAACGCCGGAAGCACGTCACACCGGATGCGCCCGTCGGCACGGAGCAACGCGACGGTGCGTTCGAGAACAAGCGGCGACCCGGGGACCGCGTAGAGGATCTCGTCGTGCTCGGTGGCGCCGGCGACGAGCCGCTCGACGATCTCGGCATAGACGTCGGCGAAGCGATCGGCGGCTTCGTAAACGTCGTCGAAGCTGGTCGCCGCGCCGACGAGGTGGGAACTCGGGTGGCGCATCGTGCGCACGTACCGATGCGGGATCCGTTCGATCGCCGCCAGCGTTTCGGCAGTGACGTGTTCGTCGGCGCCCGGCCCGAGCCCGACGACCGCAACCGTCGGTTGTTCTCTCACGTTCCGAGGGCGACGATCGAAACCGTTGTGGGATCCCACCGGCCGTACCTCGGTTGGACGGTGATGTCCGAGGTCGCCAGGAAGCCTTGGAACAGCACGAACCCGGCCGACGTCTGACCGTCCTCTTCGAGACGGAGGAAGAAGTTCTCCAGCTTGGGCGCGGCATCGTCGAAGGTGTCGATGACCAGGACGGCGAACCCGTCGCTCGTTCTCACCGGTCCAATCGCCTCGCCGGGTCCGGCGGCGACGATGTCGGCCAGCAGCACCGGGTCGGTCACCGAACTCAGCGGAGTGCATTGCCAGTCGGAAACGGTGCCCCCGGACATCGCCGCCAACGCCTCCCACGAGGCGTCCGTCGATCCGTAGGCGTCGATGACGGCGTCCGCATCGTCGCGGTCGTCGACGAGCACGGCGGTGGCGCAGTACACGCCGAGGCTCGCCGGTGACGCCTCGTACCGCTCGCGGAGCGCATCGGCGTCCGGCACGGCGAGCGTGTCGAGGCGAGCGCGGTAGGCGGCGTCGTCGGCGACTGCCTCGTACACGATCGGCGTCTGACGAATCGGATGATCCTCGGGCGTATCCGCCATCGCCGCGTCACGCTCGTCGGCGGTCGGCTCGGCGAACCCGAGTCCATCGAAGAACTGGCGCTGGGCCTCGTTGGTGACGAGCAGGGTCAGCGCGGCGCGTCCCGGTTCGGCCCCAACGGTCGCCGAGGACGCGTCAGCCGCGAAGTCGCCGAAACCGGCCTCCGGCAGCGCGGCGACAAACTGCTCGAACTCGTCGACCGAGATGCTCGCGTCGTTGACGGTGGCGACATCGTCGGCGGCGTGCGGCCGGATCCGGTGCTCGAAAGGGCGCCGACCAGGACGGCAGCGACGACGACAAGGCGACGATGATTCACGGCGTGAACCTATCGAGCTAGGCACCCAGAGTCCCGGTTTCCGGGAGGTGACGTGCCTGGCTCGGCGGGATCAGGTCCTGAAGGAAGCCGACGAGGAACTCGGCGGGCTCGGTCTTGCGCGGGATCGGGACGACGAGCTGACGCTGTTCCTCCTTGTACTTGGCGTCGCGGGCGAGCCTGCGCAGTCGAGTCGCCTCGCTGAGCTTCAAGTCCAGTGGACCGAGACGGGCTTCACCCGGTCCGAACGAGCGTGTCGAGATGGTGACTTCGCTGAGGCCGAGGCGATGGCACTCGGCGCGCAGCCGGGCGACAGTGAGCAGCGCCGCAGCGGTCGGCGGGATCGGCCCGTACCGATCGACCCACTCGGCGGCGATGTCGTCGACCTCGGCCAGTGTGGTGACCGCAGCCAGCCGGCGGTAGGCCTCGAGCCGGGCCGTCTCGTTGGCGACGTAGTCATGCGGCAAGTTGGCGTCGGTCGGCACGTCGAGACGGATCTCGCCGACCACCGGCTGCGGCTCGCCCTTCATCTCCGCCACCGCCTCCGTGACCATCTGGCAGTAGAGGTCGTAGCCGACCGCGGCGATGTGCCCGGACTGCGCCTCGCCGAGGAGGTTCCCGGCACCGCGGATCTCGAGGTCGCGCATGGCGATCTTGAACCCGCTACCGAGCTCGGTGGCCTCGCCGATCGTCTTCAGCCGCTCGTACGCCTCCTCGCTCAACGCCACCTCCGGTGGGTGGAACAGGTAGGCGTACGCCCGCTGCCCGCTGCGCCCGACCCGGCCACGCAGCTGGTGCAGCTGGCCGAGCCCGAGGAGGTCGGCGCGCTCGACGACGAGCGTGTTCACCGTCGGCATGTCGATCCCCGACTCGATGATCGTCGTGCAGACGAGGACGTCGTACTCGCCGTCCCAGAAGTCGACGACAACCTGCTCCAGGGCACCCTCGTCCATCTGCCCGTGAGCGACGGCGATGCGCGCCTCGGGCACCAGTTCGCGCAGCCGGGCAGCGGCCTGCTCGATCGAGCTGACCCGGTTGTGCACCCAGAACACCTGACCCTCGCGCAGCAGCTCGCGGCGGATCGCCTCGACGGCCACCCGCTCGTCGTAGCCGCCGACGTAGGTGAGGATCGGGAGGCGGTCGGCGGGCGGCGTGTTGAGCAGGGAGAGGTCGCGGATACCGACGAGGCTCATCTCCAACGTGCGCGGGATCGGCGTCGCCGTCAGCGTGAGCACGTCGACGTTGGTGCGCAGCTGCTTCATCGCCTCCTTGTGCTGCACGCCGAAGCGCTGCTCCTCGTCGACGACGAGCAGACCGAGGTCCTTGAACTTGACGTCACCGGAGAGCAGCCGATGGGTTCCGATGACGCAGTCGACCTCGCCGGACGCCAACCCGTCGACGACCTTGCGGGCCTGACCCGGCGTGAGGAACCGGCTGAGCACCTCGACGCGCACCGGGAAGCCGGCGAAACGGTCGGCGAAGGTCTGGCCGTGCTGGGACGCCAGCAGCGTCGTCGGCGCCAGTACCGCAGCCTGCTTACCGTCCTGGATCGCCTTGAAGGCGGCCCGGATCGCCACCTCCGTCTTGCCGAAGCCGACGTCGCCGCAGACCAGTCGGTCCATCGGGTACGGGCGCTCCATGTCCTCCTTGACGGCCACGATCGCCTCGCGCTGGTCGGGAGTCTCGACGTAGGGGAAGGCGTCCTCCATCTCGGCCTGCCACGGCGTGTCGGCGCCGAACGCGTAGCCCGACGTGGTGACCCGTTTCTGGTAGAGGACGACGAGCTCCTGGGCGATCTCGGTGACCGCGGCGCGGACCCGGCTCTTCGCCTTGGCGAAGTCGGAACCGCCGAGGCGATGCAACGTCGGGGCCTCGCCGCCGACGTACTGGCGCAGGGTGTCGATCTGATCGGACGGCACGTAGAGCCTGTCGTTGCCCTTGTAAGCAAGCAGCAGGTAGTCCCGCTCGACCCCGCCGATCGAACGCTTGACCATCCCCTCGTAGCGCCCGACGCCGTGATGGAAATGGACGACGTACATGCCCGGGTGAAGGTCCTCGAAGACGCCGACACCGTCGCGCCGGCGGGGGCGCGGCCGTCGGTGGGCCCGTCGTCGTCCGGTCAGATCGCTCTCGGCGACAATCGCCAACCGAGCCGCCGGCAACGTGACGCCGTGGTGCAGCGGGGCGACCGCGATGCGCCCGCCCGGCTTGGTGAGGTCGGCGGTATCGCCGTCGACGACCGGCAGGTCGACGCCGTGGTCGAGCATGACCTCGCGCAGGCGTGTCGCCGAACCGGCGCCGTCGGCGGCGACGACGACGCGGTAACCGTCCGACAGCAGCTGAGCGAGCCGGCGAGCCAGCCCGGAGCCGTCGCCGGCGACGGGACCCCAACCGGACGATTCGACGACGGGTGTGTCCGGCGACTCCGGAGCCGAGTCGATCGCCCAGAACGCGGCGCGGCCGCCGGCGAGCAGGCGATCCGGTTCGGCGTGCAGGCGGGGGAAGGAGAGATCACGGTCGCGGCCCCAAGTCGAGGCGAGTGCGGCGGCGAGGTCGTCCTCCTCGGCGAGCAGGTCGACGGCACGATCGCGGCTACGCCGCGGTTCGACGAGGACGACCTTGGCCCCTTCCGGCAGCACGTCCGTGAGCAGCGTCGGCTCGGCACTGTCGTCGAGCCAGGGAAGCCAGCTCTCCATCCCCTCGAAGAAGGCGCCCTCGGTGATGCGCTCCCATTGCTCACGCCCCCATGGCTCGAGGGCGACGAGGCGACGAGCCCGCTGGCGCAGCTCCTCGCTCGGCAGCAGCTCACGGGCCGGGAAGATCAGCGCCTCGGCGAGGTCGCCTGCCGAGCGTTGGTCGTTGACACCGAACGTCGTCAGCCGGTCGACTTCGTCGCCCCACAGATCGAGCCGCACTGGCGCGTCGCCCGTGGACGGGAACACGTCGATGATCGAGCCCCGGCGGGCGAACTCGCCTCGGTGTTCGACCAGCTCCTCGCGCCGGTAGCCGAAGTCGACAAGGCGACGGACCAACTCGTCGGGATCGACCACGTCGCCGTGCCGAACGACGATCGGCTCGGTGGTCAGGGCGCCGGGACCGATCCGTTGCAGCAATGCCCGCATGCTGGCGACGATCACGCGGGGGCAGCGATTCGGATGATGAAGGCGCCACAGCACCTCGAGGCGGCGACCCATCGTCTCGACGGACGGGCTGAGCCGCTCGAACGGCAGCGTCTCCCAGGCTGGGAGGACAACGACGTCGGCAGGATCGTCGACGAACTGGCTGAGGTCGTCGGCCAGTTGGCCAGCCATCGTCCCGGTCGGCGTGGCGACGAGCAGTGGGCTGTGGTGCGACAGCCTGGCCAGGGCGGCGATGGAGATCGGGCGGGCGTTGTCGCTGATCGCCAGCCGCGCTCCCGGATCTGCGAGGGCGCGCGTCAGCCCCGGCTCGTCGCGCAGCAGCGGGGGGAGATCAGCTAGTCGCACGGGCGGTCCAGGGTACCGACCCAGATCTGGGCGCCCATCGTGTCATTGGTCGCTGTGAGCGTTCAGGCGAACGTCATCACAGACGCCAAAGAGTTCGCAGGTCGGGCGACATCAGGCCGACGGGTACATCGGCTGGCGGCGGGCGGGGTGGAGGGCGAGGAGCCGGCGGGCGCGGTCGAGATCGACGGTGCGCCGAGGCTCGAGTGGCTGGCACCGCGGGCACCAGACGGTCACCCGTCCCCACGCGCTCTCCCGCTCGTCGCGGCCGTCGAGCACGGTGCCGCACAGCGGGCACGGCCGGCCGCGGCGGGCGTAGATCCAGTGATCGGCGGCGTGCAGGCGCCGGCCGGTGGTGTTCTGCGGCCCACGCTCGGCGTTGGTGCGGATCACGGCAGCGCCCAGAGCGAGCAGACCGCGGAGGCCGTCGACGGTACCGATCGGCTGGTCCGGCGACACGCCGGCGATGAACGGCAGCTCGACGGCGTAGACGTTGCCGAACCCGGCGACGTTGCGCTGGTCGAGCAGGGCGCCGCCCAACGGCTCCTCCGGCGCGTTCGACCATGCGGGCCACGACTGCGTCGAGGTCGGGGAGAACGGGTCCGCACAGGTCGGGACCGAGATGACCGACGACGCTGCGCTTCGTTGGCCGTGGCGACGACGCCGAGGATCGGAACGTCGACACCGGTGAGCCGGCCGTCTTCCATCCACAGCTCGACGCGCCGCCGCCACTCCGGAACGCGCGCAGCCGGGCCGACGACGAACGAGCCGTCGATGCGCAGGTGGGCGTACAGCGTGCGCCCGTCGTCGAAGCGGATCAGCAGGTGCTTGCCGTGGGCGTCGGCACCGAGCAACGTGGTGTCGGCGAGGTCGAGGCCGACGAGGCGTGGGTCACGGGTGACGCAGCGCTGGCAACGCTGCCCGGCGAAGCGCCCGTTGATCCGCTCGGCCAACCGTCTGATCGTGTCGCCCTCAGGCATCAGGCATCGGATCAGGCGTCGGCGGCGCGCACGTTGAAGCGGCGCATCGCCGCGTCAGGGCCCTCGGCGATGATCACCTCGACAGCGTCGGCGGCGTCCTGCACGGCGACCTCGAACAGCTCGCGCTGGCGAGTCGGGCAGGCGATCGAGGACGTGGTCGGCGCCGCGCTCCTTGGACGGCGGCTTGCCGACGCCGATGCGCACGCGAACGAAGTCGTGGGTGCCGAGATGCGACGCGACGCTGCGCAGGCCGTTGTGCCCGGCGAGCCCGCCGCCGACCTTGACGCGCACGGTCGCCGGCGGGAGGTCGAGCTCGTCGTGGACGACGACGACCTGGCTCGGCTCCTCGATCCGGAAGCGCCGGGCGAGGGAGCGCACCGCCAGCCCGGAGTCGTTCATGTACGTCAGCGGGAAGGCGAGCACGGCGCGCTCGTCGCCGATGCGCGACTCGGCCACGAGGGCGTTGTTGCGACCTGACTTCAGCGACGCGTCGTGGCGGCGAGCCAGCTCGGTGACCACCTGCTCACCGACGTTGTGCCGCGTCCCGGTGTACTGCTTGCCGGGGTTGCCGAGACCGACGACGAGCCAGTCGAACGGCGTCGGTGCGCTTCATCACGGCGCGCTCCGTCGCGCGCCGCGACTATTCGCTGTCGTTCGGCAGTGTCGCCTTCACCAGACTCGGCTTCAGGCGCCGGTGCGGCTTCGCCTTCGCCTGCTTCGCCCTCGGCATGCTGCTCCTCGGCGAGCTCGGCGTCGGCAGCTTCGATCTCGGCGACCTCGGCGCGCATCGTCAGCACCGTGACGATCGGCATGTCGGGATCGCCAGCGGCGGTCACGCCGGCAGGCATCGGCACGTCTTCGAGGCGGATGACCGTGTCCATCGTCATCGCACTGACGTCGATGACGAACTCGGCGGGGATGTTGCGTGGCGTGGTGACGACCTCGATGGCGTCGACGGCCGGGTCGACGAGGCCGTTGTTCTGCATCACCTCCGTGGCTTCGCCCTCGAGGCGCAGCGGCACGGCGACGGTGATCTCCTCGTCGAGGTTGACCTGGAGGAAGTCGATGTGGGCGATCGTTCCGCCGCACGGGGTGGCGCTGCAGATCCTTGATGATCGCCGGGTACACGGTGCCGTCGACGGTGAGGTCGAGCACGGTGTTGAGACCGGCGGCGCCGGACACAGCGAGGCGCAACTCGCGGCGGTCGACGCTGACGGACAGCGGCGCCATGCCGTGGCCGTACACGACACCCGGGATGCGGTCCTCGCGGCGCAGCCGGCGTGAAGCGGCGCTTCCGGTCGGGCGGCCGGTGTTGGCGATGAGCACGGTAGGCATGTGTGTCCTCGAAGCAGGATGTGTCGACTCGTGTTTCGGAGGCCCGAAACCGGCAGATCAGCCTACCGGCACTCCCCGCCGACCGCGATCTTCACGGGGCCGTAAGAATCGAGTCGGGCGCTGGAATGCTCTCGCGAGCATGAGCACTCGACGCAGCACCCTCCTCGGCGCGGCTGGGGCACTGGCCGCTCTCGCCCTCCCGGCGACCGGAATCGCCACGGCGTCGACACCTCGACCGCCAGCCGCTCGGCACCGTGTGCGGCGCGGTTCCCGAAGGGCTCAATCTGCTCGATTCCCCACACGGGCGGCGTTGTCGCCACCAACTCGGCGGGCGCGGAGTTGCTCGACGCACCGATCGCCGCTGGGCCGAACCTGGCGGTGCGGGGTCCCGACGGGACGGTGTGGGTCGAGGCGGCGCCGGGCGGCACGTTCGGGGTGTACCGCATCCCGCCCGGCGGTCCGGCGGCGTTGGTGGTCGAAGGGGAGGTGGCCCTCACGGGCGTCGGCTGGCTCGGTGGCCGTTCGGCTGCCGCGGTGATCGACGCCAACGGCACGGCCACCCCGGATGAACCCGACGGCTTCGGAACGGTGACTGCTGCATTTGCCGACGGCTCGCGAACCGACGTCTCCGAGGCTGCCGGCTGGGAGTGGGGCGTGAACAGCGCGACGATCGGCGCCGACAGACTGCTCGAGCGAGGCACCTCCGAGGGCTACGAGTGGTTCGCGGCGTACGGCCCAGGCGGCGAACCGCTGGACGACTGGAGCCTGCCGAACGAGGAGCAACCAGACCAGCCGCCGGACCACTGGTGGCCGGTGCCGGCGATCGCAGGTCGATGGCAGTCGACCCGTTCTGAGCTGGATCGAGCCGATGACGCCGACCAGCTGGCAACTCGTCGTCATCGATCCGCTGACCGGCGCAGAAACCATGCGAGTCGACCTCGGTGAGATCGGCGAGGTTCCGGTCCACGCCGACTTCGACGGCCGCTTCTGGGTCGGCACCTTCGCCGACACCCAGGATGCTGAGACCGGTGAGTGGCAGCCGGCGCGCATTGTCGCTGTCGACACGTCGTCGGCCACCCCGACGCCGATCGACGTCGCCTGCCCGCCCGGGGCGACCGGCACGATCGACCGCCTCGGGGTCCCGGCTCCGGTGACCCCATCGACGACCACGCCACCGACGACCACCGCCCCGACGACGACGCAGCCGGCGACGGCGGGTCAGTGCGACGGAGTACGTGTTCACCGACTTCGCCTACCCGATTCGCAAGTGCGAGCAGGGCTTCGACGTCCTACTCACGCAACTGATGCTCGCGCAGCGGGGATACGACGTCGAGACCGACGGCTACTTCGGCCCGGCGACCGAACAGGCCGTCCGCCAGTTCCAGCAGCGCCGCCGGACTCGAGGTCGACGGGCTCGTCGGCCCGGACACCTGGGCGGCGCTGTACACGGATCAGCCGGGCGCTGTCGATGGCGACGGCAGCGGGATCATCGACCCGTGGGAGGTGCCCGCCGACTGCACCTTCGAGGGCGAGGAGGTCGTCTGCGCCGGCGAGTCCACCGACGGCTAGGGGTTGAACCCGATCTGGGGAACTTCTGGTCAGGGTCGACACGATCCTCCCGGATCGCTCAGTGACCCGATTCTTCCCCAGAACCGGGTCAGGCCAGATTCTCGCCGTGGAAGATCTCGCTGACGCTGGCGTCGTCGAAGACGGCGCCGAGCGCCTCGGCGATCAGCGGAGCGATCGACAGCACCTCGATCTTGGGGAGTTGCTTCTCCGGCGGCAGGGGCAGCGTGTTGGTGAGCACGATGCGCTCGATCGGCGAGTTCTTCAGGCGGTCGATCGCCGGGCCGGACAGCACCGCGTGGGTCGCCATCGCCCAGACCTCCGTGGCGCCACGTTCGAGCAGCAGCTCGGCGGCGGACGTAACGGTCCCGGCCGTGTCGATCATGTCGTCGGTGAGCACGCACAACCGTCCGGCGACCTCACCGATGAGGTCGGTCGCCTCGGCGACGTTGGCCGTGCCCTTGGGCCGGCGCTTGTAGCAGAACGCCAGGTCCGCCCCGCAGTCGCCGAGATGCTGGGCCATCCGCTCGGCGACCTTGATCCGGCCGGCGTCCGGCGAGACGATCACCGGCTCCGTGGCATTGGCGCGGACGTACTCCTCGAGCACCGGGAGGGCGGTCAGATGGTCGACCGGACCGTCGAAGAAGCCCTGGATCTGCCCGGCGTGGAGGTCGATGGAGATCATCCGCTTGGCCCCGGCGGCTTTGAACATGTCGGCGATCAGCCGCGCCGTGATCGGCTCGCGCCCTTCCGCCTTGCGGTCCTGGCGGGCGTAGCCGTAGTACGGGCACACCGCGGTGATCCGCTTCGCCGAGGCCCGGTAGGCGGCGTCGATCATGATCAGCTGCTCCATGATCGAGTCGTTGACGGAGCGGTCGTCGATGCCGTAGTGGCTCTGGATGATGAAGACGTCGTCGCCGCGCACGCTCTCGGCGAACCTCGGCTTGAGCTCACCGTTGGCGAACTGGACGATGTTGGCCTGACCGAGTTGGATGCCGAGGTGGTCGGCGATCTCGACGGCGAGATCGGGGTGGGTGCGGCCGGTGTACAACGCCAACCGCTTGGTGGTGATCTTCTCGATCTCGGTCACGTCATTGCGTTCCCCGGCCACGCAGGCCGTTTGTAACCGCTCCCTCGCTGGCGCTCGGTCGCTCGCATCGGTGAGCTGATGCCATACGCACGGTACTCACTGCTGTGCAGTGTAGAAGGCGCCGGTGACCTCTTCGGACCCGACGACGGTTCCGGGTGCGAGGGCGGCGAACGGGCCGACCTGGGCCCCCGGTCCGATCGACGCCGACGTGCCGACTGAGTACTGGATCGTCGCCCGCTCCCCCACCTTGCAGTCGATGAGACGCGTGTTCGGACCGATCTCGCAGCCCTTCCCGATGGTTGTCGATCCGTGCAGCATCGTCCCCGGGTACAACGTGACATCGCGCCCGAGATCGACGGTGACATCGATGAAGGTCTGGCGCGGATCGAGCATCGTCACACCGTTGAGCAACCAGCGCCGGTTGGTGCGCGACCGGAGCTCGCGCTCGGCGAGGGCGAGCTGCCAGCGGTCGTTGACACCCTGCGTCTCGTCCGCTGGCGCCGTGACGCAGTCCACTCGATGACCCATCGCCGCCAGCGAGCCGACGACATCGGTGAGGTAGTACTCACCCTGGGCGTTGTCGGGCGACAGGTGACGCAGCGTCGGACCGAGCAGGTCGCGGCGGAAGGCGTAGATGCTGGTGCAGACCTCGCGGATGTCCCGCTCCTCGCGGCTGGCGTCGCGCTGCTCGACGATGCGCAACACCCGGTTGTCGGCTCCGCGAACGATCCGCCCGTAACCCGTCGGGTCGTCGATCACCGAAGCCAGCACGGTGACCGCGTTGTCGTTGGCGACGTGGGCGGCGACGAGGTCCTCGAGCGTCTCCGGGCGCAGCAGCGGCGTGTCGCCGGGGAGGACGACGACCGTCGACTCGTCGTCGAGATCGTCGCCCGGGATGGCGGTCATCCCGCAAGCCGCGGCATCGCCGGTTCCGCGCTGCTCGAACTGCTCGACGAAGGTGATATTCGCCCACGGCGGCGCCAGCTTGGAGATCTTGGTGGTGACCCGTTCGGCATGGTGGCCGACCACGACAGCGGTCGTCGCCGGTCGCAGTCGCTGCAAGGCGTCGATGACGTGGAGGACCATCGCCCTGCCGCAGATCATGTGCAGCGGCTTCGGGCGGTCCGAGCGCATGCGCGTGCCCTCGCCGGCGGCAAGGACAATGGCAGAAACACTCACATGCAAGGTCTACCGCGTCGCGCC
The DNA here is from genome assembly GCA_963732335.1 of Ilumatobacteraceae bacterium. Lineage (GTDB taxonomy): Bacteria > Actinomycetota > Acidimicrobiia > Acidimicrobiales > Ilumatobacteraceae > Desertimonas. The sequence goes on from CAVSZO010000052.1 coordinate 53,481, forward strand.
GGCCATGTCGCGTCAATGCGCTCCGGGGAGAGGAATCGAACCCCTATTTTCGGGACCAAAACCCGCTGTCCTACCGATTGAACGACCCCGGACGGTCGTTGACCAACGGTAGCGCCGGACCTACCGGAACCCCCGGTAGCGTGGCGGACCTTATGGGTTCGTTGATCAAGAAGCGGCGCAAGCGGATGCGGAAGAAGAAGCACAAGAAGATGCTTCGCCGTACACGCCACCAACGCCGCAAGTAGTCGCCGGCCGGCTCTCTACGGAGCCGTCCGGCAGACGATCACCGTTGCGCCCTCGCCGCTCAATGCGCCGAGGGCGTCGTCGCGTTTGCCCTCGATGAACCAGCTCGACCCGCTGCCGGCCAGCCTCGGGGTTTGCCCGCTCAGGTCGCCGATGCGGTCCCTCCAGGTCGCCAGCCGCGGCTCGACGAAGAGTGCCGCCGGCTCCAGATCGTTGGGTCCTTCGGCCGTCGGTCCGCCGAGGTGATCCCAGGCACGGTAGACGGCGGGCGTGCTGACGTGCAGCGGCGGCACGACCAACGTCACGCTCCGGTCGACGGGTGGGAGCGGGTCGACGATCTCGCCGATCCCGGTCACCCGGGCCCTCCCACCAACGAGACAGAACGGAACATCGGCCCCCAACGCCGCAGCGATGTCGGGATCGTCGATACCTGCCCAGCGCAGGATCGCCGCGGCGTCTGCCGAACCACCCCCCAGCCCGCCGCCGCTGGGGATCTGTTTGTCGACGTGAACCTCGGCGGTCCGGTCGACGGCAGCAAGGGCGCGCCTCACCAGATTCGATTCGTCGGTCGGAACACCATCGGCGAACGGGCCCGACACGGTCAGCCTCGACGTCGCCGCCGGCGTAATGGTGAGCGTGTCGGCCAGATCGAGTGTGACCATCTCGGCGTCGATGAGGTGGTAGCCGTCGGCACGCACGCCGACCACACGCAACGACCAGGTGAGCTTGGCCGGCGCGCGCAGCACATTCACGCCGGGGAGCATGTCACCGTTGCGAGCGACCGAGCGCCGGCGAGGGAGCGGTCAACCGCGGCCTGCGTGGCCGGGGAACGCAGTTACAGCCTCCGCCAGGGCGCACCACGCCGCCACGTCGAGCTCCTCCGGCCGGGCCGTTGGCTGGATTCCCGCGGCGGCGAACTGCTCGGGTGTCACGACGCCGGCGAGCGAGCGCCGCAGCATCTTGCGCCGCTGGTTGAACGCGGTGCGGACGAGCGGAAACACCGTGGCGGGATCGGTACCGGGCGGCTGGCGCCGAACGATCTCGACGAGGGCGGACTCGACGTTCGGCCGAGGGACGAACACCGATGCCGGGACCAGCCCGACGATCCGCGCCGACGCCCAGAAGGCGATCTTCACCGAGACCGCCCCATACGCCGCGGTTCGAGGTGCGGCGACGAACCGCTCGCCGACCTCCCGCTGCACCATCACGAGCATGCGCGTGACCTGCGGAACATCGTCGAGCACGTCGGCGACGAGTGGCGTGGCGACGTTGTACGGGAGGTTGGCGACGAGCACGGCGCTGCCCGCACCGACGACCGCATCCCAGTCGAGCGTCATCGCGTTCGCTTCGACGACACGAACCTCCGGAATGCCGGCGACCACGGTGCGCAGGGCGGCGACGAGCCCAGCATCGACCTCGACTGCCGTCACTCGCGCTCCGGTCTCGGCGAGCGCCAAGGTCAGCGATCCGAGCCCGGCTCCGATCTCGACGACGTGGTCACCGGGCCCGACAGCCGGCGAGGTGGGCGATGCGTCGCACCGTGTTGGCGTCGGCGACGAAGTTCTGTCCGAGGTCCCGACGCGGCGAGAGGTGGCGCTCGTCGAGCAGTTCGCGGATCCTCGGCCGCGAATGCGTCATCGAGGACTCGCCTCGCCGGTCTACTTGCGGATCTCGACGTGGATTGGCGCGGCGGTCAGCTCGGCGATGCGTTGGAAGCGGCCCTGGCTCAGGAGCAGCTCGCCGTCGGCGAGGCCCTCTTCGCGGACGATCGTGCACGTCGTCGAGCGACCGTTGGCGACGTTGACGATGGTGACCTCTTGGCCGCTGGGCATGCCGTTGAACTCACAGGTGTCGAACTGCACCGAGGTGCGACGGTAGGACGCTCGGGCCGTGGCGATTGGGTCGTCGGGGGTCGTGCCGACGACGAGGGCGACGGAGGCCGGCGTCACCACGCTCGACAACGGCTCGAGGTACGCCGCCCCCGAGGTGCCCATCGGATCGAACGATGCGCCGCCCTCGTTGGACGCTGAGTCGGCTTGCCCCGGATCGATGCCAACAGCGGCGACGTTGGGGCGCGACGAGGTCGAACCATCCTCGCTGCGGTTCGCCAACCAGATCGTCGGCAGGGCAACGAGGGTGATCACGCTGGCCAGCACCAAGCGGCCACGATCCCGATGGTCGAGTCTCAGCAGTGCTCCGCTTCTTGTTCGTGCGTGGGTTCGCCGTCCCGAGCGGGAGATCTTAGCCCGCACACCGGGAACGCAGACCGTGAGGCAGCCGCCGTTGTCGAACACAGGTTCGAGATCGGAACACCGCGGAGCTCGGCGAGGCACGCCCCCACGGCGGGCACCAACGCCGGGCGGTTGAGCTTCCCGCGATGCGGGACCGGGGCGAGGTACGGGCTGTCGGTCTCGATCAGCAGACGATCGTCGGGGCACTCGGTCGCGGCGGCGCGGATGTCGTCGGCGCCCTTGAACGTGACGATCCCGGAGAAGCTGAGGTACGCCCCTCGGTCGAGGGCGCGTCGCGCTTCGTCGGGACCGCCGGTGAAGCAGTGGAAGACGAGCCGCTGCGGGATGCCCTCCGCATCGAGCACGTCGAACGTGTCGTCCCAGGCGTCACGGGTGTGGACCACGAGCGTCAGGCCGATGTCGTTCGCCAGGGCGATCTGGGCGGCGAACGCCTCGCGCTGAGCCGCACGGGGCGAGTGGTCGTAGTAGTAGTCGAGGCCGCACTCGCCGATCGCCACCGTGTCGGGGTCCGATGAGGTCGACGACCGTCTCGACGCCGTGGCGGGCCTCGTGCGGGTGCAGCCCGACCGTGGCATGGACGCCGTCGTGGTTGGCAGCGATGTCGCGTGCGGCGATCGACGTCGCCCGGTCGCAGCCAACGACGATCATCGTCGTCACGCCCGCGGCGCGTGCTTCGGCGATCACCGTGGCGGGCGGACCGAGCCGCTCGTCGTAGAGGTGGCAGTGCGAGTCGAACCAGCCGTGGACACCTGCAGACGGCAGCGATGGCGACATCGCCGTCCCTCACACCTTGATGCGCGGGAACAGCGGCTCGCCTTTGGTGACGGCGAGGCCCCCGGGGTAGCCGCCCCACAGCGTGTCGCTCGGGACTCGCTGGTCGGTGACGGCGCCGGGCAGCCCGAGGCGCTCCCAGATCCGTTGCGGCCGTCGCCGGCATCGCTGGCGACACCAGCACGGTGACGATGCGCAACGCCTCGATGGCGTCGCCGAGGACGGCATCGACGTCTGGGCCGGGATCGGCCTTCCAGGGTTCGTTGGCCTCGAGGTAGGCGTTCGTCGCGCGGATCAGCGCCCACGTCGCTTCGAGGGCGCGATGCGGTGCGACGGCATCCCATGCCGCTGTCGCTGCGGCGACCGTCGTCTCTGCCGCTTCGCTGAGCGCTCCTCCGGCAATCGGCGCCGGGCCGATGCCGCCGCACTTCGAGCCGACCACCGTGGCGATGCGCGAGGTGAGGTTGCCGAGGTTGTTGGCGAGGTCGGCGTTGTAGCGGGCGATCAGACCGTCGCGGCTGAAGTCGCCGTCGCTGCCGTACGGGGTGTCGGCGAGGACGTAGTAGCGCAACCCGTCGACGCCGACGGTGTCGACGAGGTCGAGCGGCTTGACGACGTTGCCGGTCGTCTTCGACATCTTCTCGCTGTCGACGAGCAGCCAGCCGCCGACGGCGAACCGCCGCGGCGGTTCGATCCCGGCGGACAGCAGCATCGCCGGCCAGTACACGCAGTGGAAGCGGACGATGTCCTTGCCGATGAACTGCACATCGGCCGGCCACCACGTCGTGAACTCCTCCTCGTCCCGGCCGAAGCCGACGGCGCTGAGGTAGTTGGTGAGTGCGTCGAACCAGACGTAGGCGACGTGCTTGGAGTCCCACGGCAGTGGGATGCCCCAGTCGACGCTGGTGCGGCTGATCGAGAAGTCACGCAGCCCGGAGCGGATCAGCCCGAGCGCCTCGTTGCCGCGGAACTCCGGGACGATGGCGCCAGGGTGGGTGGCGTACCAGTCGAGCAGCCGGTCGCCGTAGCGGGACAGGCGGAAGAAGTAGTTCTCCTCCTCGAACTCGTCGACCGGAAGCTTGTGGATCGGGCACAGGTCGCCGGGAAGCAGCTCGTCGTCGGTGTAGTAGGCCTCGCAGCGCACGCAGTACTTGCCGCGGTAGTGGTCGAGCTCGATGTCGCCGGCGTCGTAGCAACGTTGCAGCAGCTCCTCGACGGCGATGCGGTGGCGCGGCTCGGTGGTGCGGATGAAGTCGTCGTTGGCGATCTCCAGCGACTCCCAGGCGGCCGCGAAGTGCGGGGCGATTCCGTCGGCGAACGCCTGCGGGGACAGGCCGGCAGCGTCGGCCGCTTGCTGGATCTTGAGGCCGTGCTCGTCAGTGCCGGTGAGGAACTTGACCTGCTCGCCGAGCAGGCGGTGCCAGCGGGTCACGGCGTCGCCGACGATCGTGGTGTAGGCGTGCCCGATGTGCGGCTCGTCGTTGACGTAGTAGATCGGCGTCGTGGCGTAGAACCGCGTCATCGGGAGGAACGCTACGGCTCGCACCGCGATTGCCGACCGATTGGGCGGGTCAGGCCGCGTTGGTCGGCTCGATGCACCGGCTTGTCAGCTACGAGACGCGTAGCGCATCCCGCCGGCGAACCCGGCGGCGGTGAGCGCGGTCGCCGCCACGCCGGCGGCCGCCCGGCGGATCACCGCTCTGGTGCGCTGGCTGAAATGAACGATCGGCCAGCCGCGCCGGCGGGCGTGGCGTTCGAGAGTCCCGTCGGGGTTGACGGCAACCGGGTGCCCCACTGCCTCCAGCATCGGCAGGTCGCTGGCCGAGTCGCTGTAGGCGTAGCACTGGGCGAGGTCGAGGCCCTCCCAGCGGGCGACCTGTTCCATCGCCTCGACCTTGCCCGCGCCGTAGCAGAACGGCCCGTCGAGCTCGCCGGTGTAGATACCGTCGGCGACCACACTTCGCGTGCCGATGCCGGCGGTCATCCCGAGGGTCGTCGCCAGTGGCTCGACGATCTCCACCGGCGACGCCGACACGATGTAGGTCGCTCGTCCGGCGTGGCGATGAAGGTCGAGCAGGCGGCGCGCCTCTGGGCGGATCTTGTCGAGCAGGCGGGGTAGTACCTCGGCGTTGAGGGCGACGAGATCGTCCTGACGCATCCCGGTGACCGCTCCGAGGATGCGGTCGCGGACCGCCACCGACTTGTCGTCGCTGGCGCCGCGCAGCTTGAACGTCAGTGCCGACAGCCCGTCGCGAGCGAGCTGCCGAGTCCCCAACAGCCCGGCCCGCCGCGCTGCCGCGGCGAACACGAACGCCGACGAGCCCGAGATCAGCGTGCGGTCGAGGTCGAAGAAGGCCGCGCTCGGCCCGCTCGACGCCATCGACACGTACTCGCTCACACCGATGTTGTAGCCGAGGACTCCCGCCGATGCTCCGCAATGCCCCGATCCGAGTGATTGGTGTCAACCGAGTGCTACGCGCGCGGATGCCGGGCCGGTAGCACTCGGACGACGCCGTCAACGGTGCTTCGCCCGCGCCACGGCGATGTCGTACGCACGCCGCCGCGGGACACCGAGCGCCGTCGAAACGCGGGCAGCAGCATCACGGGTCGAGACCCCGGCGGCGAGCTCGGCATCGACTCGTGCCGCGATCGAGTCGTCGTCAACCTCGACAGGGGTCGACGGCGCGCCACCGAGGACGATGACGTACTCACCACGCGGCTCGCCCAGCTCGATGCTGCCGAGGGCGCCGCGGACGATGGTCTCGTACAGCTTCGTCAGCTCCCGCGCCACGGCGACCGGCCGATCCGGCCCACACACCTCGATGAGATCGGCGATCGTGCGCACCACGCGGTGGGGCGCCTCGTAGAGCACGACCGTGCGCTGCTCGGCGGCGATCTCGGCGAGTCGCCGCCGGCGCTCCGCACCACTGCGCGGCAAGAAGCCCTCGAACACGAAACGGGCGGTCGGCAACCCGCTGCCGACGAGGGCGGCGATGACGGCGGCCGGTCCAGGCACCGTCGACACCTCGTACCCGGCGTCGAGGGCGGCACGCACGAGCAACTCGCCGGGATCGCTGATCCCGGGCGTACCGGCATCGGTCACGACGGCGACATCGCCACCGTCGCCGAGCACGGCCAGAACATCGTCGACGCAGCGCCGTTCGGTGTGTTCGTTGCACACGGCGAGCCGCTTGGCCACCACTCCGGCGGCCTGCAGCAACCGGCCCGTGCGCCGCGTGTCCTCGCAGCAGATCAGCGCCGCCGAGGACAACGCCTCGACCGCTCGCGGCGACAGGTCGCCGAGGTTGCCGATCGGCGTCGCCACGAGCACAAGCCGAGGGGGCACCGCCGATTCAGTCGCCGTCACGCACCTCGACGACATCGCCGACGGACAGCCCCCAACGTTCGAACGCCCCGGTCGCCGCCTCGATGACCCAGCGACCGTGCTTGACCGGGGAACCGATCCGACCCGGTGGCATGCGCACGATCTTGATCACCACGCCACCCTCATCGACGAAGGCAACGTCGATGGCAAAGCGCACGCCGAACGTGTGCACCCACCGGCACGAGCGGATCACCAGCGCGCCGTCGATGCCGTCGCGCCCGCGCAAGCCGCGACGGCGATCCGATCCGGCGTCGGCGACTTCGGCAGACGCGAGGACTCGTGCATCGCTGACCAACCACGCCACGCCCCCAGGATGGCATGCGCGGCAGAGGTCGAGACCGCCCGGGACGGTGCCCTACAGTGCCGGCCGGGCGGACAAGGAGAGACAAGTGGTCGGCAGCATCCTCGGTACACGGGTCCTACGCGTCGAGGATCCGCGGTTCATCACGACCGGCGGCAGGTACGTCGACGACCTGCGCATCGACGGCGACGTCCCGTTCGCGGGCGCTGCAGTCGCTCACTACGTACGCTCGGCCGTCGCCCACGGCAACATCACCGCGATCGACACCGCCGAGGCGCGGACCATGCCCGACGTGATCGCCGTGTTCGACGGCTGCCGACCTCGGGCTGGAGCCGGTGCCTGCGCGCTTCAACCCCGCCGTCGCCCGAACCTTGCTGGCTGCCGACAGAGTTCGCCACGTCGGAGAACCGGTCGCCGTCATCGTCGCCGCCAACGTCGCCGCCGCGGCGGACGCCGCCGACACCGTCGTCGTCGACTACGACGTCCTCGACGCCTACGTCGACCCGCTCACGGCGCTGGCCGGCGAAACGCTGCTGTTCGAATCCGCCGGCAGCAACGTCGTCTTCGACAGCACGGCGATGGGCATGCCGGGACTGAGCGACGGCGACTTCTTTGCCGGCTGCGAGGTCGTCGTGACGGGCCATTTCGTCAATCAGCGGATGGCGCCGTGCCCGCTGGAGCCGCGGTCCGCCGCGGCGGCGTGGGTCGACGGCCGCCTGTACGTCTGGATGTCGACGCAACACGCTCAGGGTGCCCGCGACCTGATCGCCGAGGTGAACGGCCTCGATGCCGCCGCGGTGCGAGTCGTCACCCCGGACGTCGGCGGCGGGTTCGGCGCCAAGATCACGCCCTACCCGGAGGAGTTGCTCCTCGGTCGGCTGGCGAAGGAGCTCGGGCGGCCGGTGGCCTGGGCGGAGACCCGCAGCGAATCGATGATGTGCCTCGGCCACGGTCGTGCGCAGGTCCACGACGTGACCATCGGCGGGAACCGGGACGGCCGGGTCACGCACTACCGGCTCGACATCATCCAGGATGCCGGCGCCTCGGCGGAGGTCGGGGTGGTGCTCGGAACGTTCATGACCCGTCCGATGGCGTCGGGGGTGTACGACATCGCCAACATCGAGTGTCGCGCCCGCTCGGTCGTCACCAACACGCCGCCGATCGTCGCCTTCCGCGGCGCCGGTCGCCCCGAGGCGACGGCCGCGATCGAACGAGCGATCGACCTGTTCGCCGCCGAACTCGGGCGCGACCCGGCCGAGATCCGCCGCCTCAATCTGATCGCCCCCTTCAGCGATCCACATACGACGGCGACCGGCCAGACCTACGACGTCGGCGACTACGTCGGGGCACTCGACCGGGTGCTCTCGGCCGCCGGCTACGAAGCAGTTGCGGACGGAGCAGCAGCGCCGGCGGGCGGCGGGCGACGGCACGCTTCTCGGCATTGGCGTCAGCGCCTACGTCGAGATCACCAACAGCATTCCTGGCAACGAGACGGCGACGATCGAGGTCGCTGCGGACGGCAGCGCCGTCGTCTACACGGGCACGTCTCCCCACGGACAGGGCCACGAGACGGCGTGGGCGATGATCGCCGCCGAGCACACCGGCCTGCCGATCTCGGCGATCCGTGTCGTTTGGGGCGACACCGACCTCGTCCCGACCGGCGGAGGGACGCTGGGCTCGCGGTCGCTGCAGATCGGTGGCGCCGCGGTCGGCGCCGCTGCCGCCGAGCTCGTCGACGTCGCCCGCGGCGTCGCCGCCGAACACCTCGAGGCCGATGTCGCCGACATCGTGCTCGACGCCTCCGTCGGGCGCTTCCACGTCGCCGGAACCCCAGCAGTCACGCTCACGTGGGCCGATGTCGCCGCGGCATCACTCGAGCATGGCGCCGCCCTCGCCGCCACGACGACGTTCGATTGGACGGTCCCTTCGTTCCCCTTCGGCGCCCACCTCGCCGTGGTCGAGGTCGACGCCGAGACCGGTCACGTTCGCCTCGTACGTCACGTGGCGTGCGACGATGCCGGACGGATCGTCAACCCGCTCCTCGTGGAAGGACAGATCCACGGCGGAATCGCCTCCGGCGCGGCGCAGGCCCTGATGGAGGAGGTGCGCTTCGACGATCACGGCAACCCGATCACGTCCAACCTCGCCGACTATCCGATGATCAGCGCCGCCGAGCTGCCGAGCTTCGAATTGGTCGCGATGGAGACGCCGACCCCTGTCAACCCGCTGGGCGCAAAGGGCGTCGGCGAGTCGGGAACGATCGGCTCGACGCCGGCCGTGCAGTCGGCGGTCGTCGACGCCCTCGCCCATCTCGGTGTCCGCCACATCGACATGCCGGCAACGCCCGAGCGCGTGTGGCGGGCGATTCGCGACGCACCCGGCACGACGCGATAGCAAGCTCGCCGCGTTACGGTCGCCGCGGTGCGATTGACCGGGATCGAGCTGCGGCGTGTGGCGATGCCGTTGCGCACGCCGTTCCGCACGTCGTTCGGCACCGAGCGCGACCGCGATGTCCTTCTGGTTCGCGCCGAGGGGACGGTCGAGGGTGTCGCCGTCGCCGGGTGGGGTGAGTGTGTGGCGATGGCCGAGCCGCGCTACTCCGCCGAGTACGTCGACGGCGCCGAACACGTCATTGCCCATTTCTTCATGCCGCGACTGTTCGCCGAAGCCGACGTCACCGCTGACGATGTCGGTCCATTGCTGTCCGTGTTCGAGGGCCATCCGATGGCCAAGGCGGCGGTGGAGATGGCTGTGCTCGACGCCGAGCTGCGTGCGGCGGAAGTGTCGTTCGCCGAGCACCTCGGCGCCGTGACCGACCGCGTGCCCGCCGGCGTGTCCGTCGGGATCACGGATGGAACGCCCGAGCTGCTCGACCAGGTGGCCGGCTACCTCGACGACGGCTACGTCCGCATCAAGTTGAAAATCGAGCCGGGCCTCGACGTCGACCGCGTCGCCGCCGTGCGCGAACGCTTCGGAACGACCTCAGCCTCCAGGTCGACGCCAATGCCGCCTACACCCTCGACGACGCCGACCACCTGTCCCAACTCGACGCGTTCGACCTGCTGCTCATCGAGCAACCGCTCGCCGCCGGCGACCTGCGGCACCACTCGTTGCTCGCCAAGCGGATGCGCACGCCGATCTGCCTGGACGAATCGATCACCTCGGCGAAGACGGCTGCTGACGCGATCGCCCTCGGTGCGTGCACGATCGTCAACATCAAAGCCGGGCGGGTGGGCGGCTACCTCGAGGCCAAGCGGGTCCACGACATGTGTCAAGTCCATGGTGTGCCGGTGTGGTGTGGGGGGATGCTCGAGACCGGGCTCGGACGGGCGGCCAACCTCGCCCTGGCGGCCCTGCCGGGCTTCACCCTGCCAGGCGATACGTCGGCATCCGACCGCTATTGGGAACGCGACCTCACCACGCCGTTCGTGCTCGATGCGGACGGTCACGTCGCCGTGCCGTCCGGGCCCGGCCTCGGCGTCGAGCCGCTCCCCGACGTGCTGGCCGCGGTCACCACGTCGGCGCGCTGGCTGCGCCGCTGATTGGTGAGCGCAGCCAGCGGAAAACTGGTGCGCCAGCTCACCAATCTCAACGCGCCACCGAAACGGGTCGATCGGCTGGCACAGTGGTGGCGTGATACGAACGACGGTTCCGGAGCGACAGGTCGTGCTGTTCGACCTCGACGGCACGTTGTCCCATTCGGAGCCAGGCATCTGCGGAACGCTCAAGCTCGCCATCGCCCAGGTCGGGCTGCCGGTGCCCAGTGACGATGTCCTACGCACGGCGATCGGCCCGCCGTTCACCATCGGGCTCCCGGACATCGGCATCCCCGCCGAGCTCGTCGACGACGTGACGGTCGCCTACCGGGCGATCTACGAGCACACCGGGCTGTTCGACACCAGCCTCTACGACGGCGTCATCGACCTGCTCGACGAGCTCGCCGAGCGTGGTTGCACGCTGTGCGTCGCCACGTCGAAGCCGGAGACATCGGCGCTGCGGGTGATCGAGCACTTCGGCCTGACCGACCGCTTCAAGGTGATCGGTGCCGCCAGCGACGACTATCTCCTGCACACCAAGGCCGACGTGATCGCCTCCGTACTCGACCGGCTCGGGCTGGTCGGCGGCGAGGAGATCGTGATGGTCGGCGACCGCCGGTTCGACGTCGAGGGTGCCGCCGCCCACGGCATCGACACGATCGGAGCGCTGTGGGGGTACGGGTCCCTCCTCGAGCTGCAGGAAGCCGGCGCCTGGGCGATCGCCGAGCATCCGAGTGACGTCGGTCGACTTGTGGCCTAGCGTGACGATCCGCATGACCCTGACCGCGACACCCCCCGCCGTCGCCGGCCGCGTTCCCCAGCGATCGTCCGCCGACCGGGTGATGCGGCGCATCCTGCGCCTCCCCGTCGACGCCCCACCAGGCACAGCCGAGGGCGCCCGCAAGGCGTTCCAGACGTCGATCCTCGTCGCCACCGTGCGTTGCCTGCTGATGTACGTGGTCTTCCCGTTCGTGCTCCCCGCACTCGGGATCGCCCGCGGGGTGGGTCCGGCGGTCGGCCTGGCCGTCAACGCCGTGGCGATGGTGTGCATCGTGCTCAGCATGCGGCGGTTCTTCCGCGCCGATCACCCGAAACGCTGGTGGTACGCCGCCCTCGGCGGTGCCGTGCTCGTGCTCCTCGCCGTGCTCGCCGTCGTCGACGTCGCCGATCTCGTCAGCTGAGGTTCGCGACGACGCGCGGAGAACCGCTGGCTCGCCGGGGTGGCGAAGGGGCATTCTGATCAGGTGACGTCCTCGCCGCCGGCCACCCCGTCGCGACCACTCGTCGTCGCCGCCAACCGGCTGCCGGTGATGCGCGCTGCGGACGACTCGTGGGCGCCCAGTCCGGGCGGCCTCGTCCGCGCCCTCCTCCCGATGCTGCGCGAAGCCGGCGGGTCGTGGGTCGGGTGGACGGGCGTCGTCGACGACGATGCCGAGCCGTTTACCCTCGACGGCGTCGAGCTCTACCCGGTGCCGTTGTCGCTGAGTGAGCACGACGACTACTACGAGGGGTTCTCCAACGACTCGCTGTGGCCGCTGTACCACGACGCGGTCCGCGAATCGACGTTCAAGGCGCAGCAGTGGGACGCCTACGTCGCGCGTCAACGAACGGTTCGCAGCGCGCCTCGCCAACGTCGCCCCGCCCGATGCCGTGATCTGGGTTCACGACTACCAACTCCAACTCGTGCCGGCGATGGTCCGCGAGCTGCGTACGGACGCGACGATCGGGTTTTTCCTGCACATCCCGTTCCCGCCGTGGGAGCTGTTCGCCCGCCTGCCGTGGCGCAACGAGATCATCGAGGGTCTCCTCGGCGCCGACCTCGTCGGTTTCCAACGGCTGATGGGAGCGGAGAACTTTGCCCACATCGCCCAACGCCTCGGGCTGCTGGCCGAGCCGCTGGCAGGCGAGATCACCGTGGCCGAACCGAACCAACCCACGGTGCTGACGACAGCGGCTGGCCGGCACGTCAAGGTCGGGGCCTTCCCGATCTCCATCGACGTCGCCGAGTTCACCGAACTCGCCGCCGAGCGAAACGTCCGACGCGCCTCGGCCACCGTGCGCTCCCGGCTGGGCAACCCCGAAGTCGTCCTCCTCGGCGTCGATCGCCTCGACTACACGAAAGGCATCGGGGCACGCATGCGGGCGTTCCGATCGTTGCTCGACGACGGCACGCTCGACGCCGAACGGTGCGTCATGATCCAGGTCGCCACGCCGACGCGTGAGGCGGTGGAGCACTACCAGGACGAGCGGCACGAGGTCGAGCGCCTCGTCGGTGAGATCAACGGCCTGCACGCTCGCATCGGCCAGCCGGTACTGCACTACCTCTACCGCTCGCTGTCGCTCGAGGACCTCGTCGCCCTCTACCTCGCCGGGGACGTGATGCTCGTGACGCCGCTGCGCGACGGGATGAACCTCGTCGCCAAGGAGTACGTCGCCTCGCGGCGCGACGTCAACGGGGTGCTCGTGCTGTCGGAGTTCGCCGGCGCCGCCGACCAGCTCACCGATGCCGTGCTGGTCAACCCGCACGACGAGGAGGCGATGCGCGCCGCGATCGTCCACGCCATCGAGATGAACCACACGGAACGGACACGACGGATGGCGGCGCTGCGCGACGCCGTCGCCCGCAGCGACGTGCGCAGCTGGGCCGAGCGATTCCTCGAGGACCTCACGGCACTTTCGCCCGCCAATCCGAGGCACGGCGACTTGTGACCGGGGCAGCGCCCGCCTACGACGACCCGTCTGCCGTCGCAGCCGAGGTGGCCTCGCTCACCCGCCCCCTGCTGGCCGCCTTCGACGTCGACGGGGTGCTCGCCCCGATCGTCGCCCACGCCGCCGACGCCGCCCTGCTGCCCGGGCTGCTCGACGCCCTCGGCGCGCTCTCGGCGAGAACCCCGGTGGGCATCGTGTCCGGCCGCACCATCGAGAACCTCGCCCGGTTCGGCTTCCCCGACAGTTTCCTCGTCGCCGGGAGCCACGGCGCGGAGCGACGCGGGCGTCCACTCGATCCGCTGTCGGCCGCCGAGGCCGACCGGCTGGCCCGGCTCCGTGTGTTCGCCGATCGGGCCACGCGTGATGCCGGCCCCGGCGCCTGGGTCGAGGCCAAGCCGACGGCGGTCGTCGTCCACGTGCGCGAAGCCAACCCGGTCATCGCCGAGCCGGCGTTGGCCACCCTCGCCACGGCCGCAGGGGGAGTGCCCGGAGCGCACGTCAAACGCGGCCACCGCGTCGTCGAGTTGGCGGTCCGGGCGGCCAGCAAGGCCGCGGCGATCGCCGACATGCGCAGCGAGGTTGGCGCCACGGCGGTGACCTTCGTCGGAGACGACATCACCGATGAGGACGTGTTCGCCGCCCTCGGCGCAGGCGACGTCGGCGTGCGCGTCGGCGCCGGTCAAACGTCGGCGCGGCGTCGCCTCCGTGATCCCGGCGACGTGCTGACGTTCGTCCGCCACCTCGCCACCGGCCTCTGATCGGAGTGTTACGGCTATCGGAGTGTTGCCGACACGTCGCGCAGATAACCTCCGATGCGTACGTCGGGGATGACGCCGGACGAGCTGTTCGCCTACTGCCTCGCCAAGCCGGGGCCTGGGAGGACGAGCCGTGGGAGGCGACACGGTGGCCAAGGTCGGCCTCGACAAGGGCAAGATCTTCGCCCATGGGCGGCGACGGTCGGCGTCAAGGGGCCGACCGCGGCGACGAATGCTCGCCCGTCCCACGATGCCTCGTATGGCTACCGGGCGTTCCGGTTGGAACACGTGCAATTGGCGGGCATCCCGACGACGGATCGAAGAGCCATCGACACCAGCTCGAGCTGATCGTCGCCGCTCCCGGTCGCACGTGCGTGTCCGACCGTGTGCAGCCTTGTAACCGGGAGAGATTAGGGATACCTTACGGACCCGATGGCTCTCGTGTGTCTGTGCTACGGCGTCAACGAACGCCGCGTCCGCCGCGAGATCGACCATGGGGCGACGACGATCGAGGAAATCGCCGAACGGTGTCGGGCCGGCAGTTGCTGCCAGAGCTGCCACCCCACGCTCGACGATCTGCTCGCCGAGCAGTGTCCGCAGGTGGCAGTGGCGACCCGCCGCCGCCGCTTCGTCATCGCCTGAGGTCGCCCAGCACCCGATTGGCGTAGTGTCGCCCCCCATGCGGGGCGACGACGACATCCTCGAGGTGCTCAACGAGGTGCTCACCGGCGAGTTGACGGCGATCAACCAGTACTTCCTCCACGCCAAGATGTGCGACAACTGGGGGTACCGGCGCCTCGGCGAAAAGGTGCGCGACGAATCGATCGACGAGATGAAGCACGCCGAGTCGCTGGTCGAGCGGATCCTCTACCTCGAAGGCGTTCCCAACCTGCAACGACTCGGCACGCTGCGCATCGGTGAGACCGTGCTCGAGCAGTTTCAGTCGGACCTCGCCGTCGAGGGCGCCGCCTTGGAGCGCCTCGCCGACGCCATCGCCCTGTGTCTCGCCAAGGGCGACCACGGCAGCCGCGAGCTGCTCGAGTCGATCCTCACCGACGAGGAAGAGCATGTCGACTGGCTGGAGACGCAGCTGGAGACGATCAATCAGATCGGCATCGAGCACTACCTCGCCCAACAACTCCACTCGTAGCGACTGTCGCTTCGGCGGCTGTCGCCGCGGGATGCCATGATGGTCGTCGTACGCGGCCCACAGTTGCGAGCGAGCGAGCGCCAGCGAGCGAGCGGTCAACAACGGCCTGCGTGGCCGGGGAACGCAGATTAAGGGGGGTTTGGAGTGGAGATCTCACTCACGGTCAACGGTGCCGCCCGCAGCGGCGAAGTCGAACCGCGCACACTGCTCGTGCAGTTCCTGCGGGAGCAGCTCAAGCTGACGGGCACGAACGTCGGTTGCGACACCTCGTCGTGCGGATCGTGCACCGTCCATGTCGACGGCGAGTCGGTGAAGAGCTGCACGATGCTCGCCGTCCAGGCTGATGGCGCCGACATCGTCACGATCGAGGGGCTCGCCACCGACGGCAAGCTGCACCCGATGCAGCAGGCATTCATGGAGAACCACGGGCTGCAATGCGGCTATTGCACGCCCGGGATGATCATGGCGGCAACGAGCCTGCTCGCCGAGCAGCCCCATCCCACCGAGGCCGACGTGCGCGTCGGTCTCGAAGGCAACCTGTGCCGCTGCACCGGCTACCACAACATCGTCAAGGCGGTCCTCGCCGCCGCCGAGGCCGGGAGTTGACGGAAATGACTGTCACCGAAGCCCGACCGAACACCGTCATCGGCCAGCGGATGCTGCGCCGCGAGGACCCGGCCTTGCTCACGGGTGAAGCCCGATTCACAGCCGACCTCGACATCCCTGGCGCGTTGTTCCTCGCCGTCGTGCGCAGCCCGTACGCCCACGCCCGCATCACCTCCATCGACACCGCCGCGGCGGCCGGCGCCGAAGGAGTCGTCGCGGTCTACAGCGGCGCCGACCTGGCCGACGTGTGGGCGGCGCCGATGCCGTGCGCCTGGCCGGTCACCGACGACATGAAGAACCCGCCGCACTACCCGCTTGCGCGCGACAAGGTGTGCTACGTCGGAGACGGCGTGGCCGCCGTGGTGGCGACGTCCGAGGCGGCGGCCCGCGACGCCATCGACCTCGTCGAGGTCGAGTACGAGCCGCTGGAAGCGGTGATCGACCTCGAAGGCGCCCTGTCCGATCGTGTCGTGATCCACGACGATCTCGGCACCAACCGCAGCTACACGTGGGCGCTCAAGGTCGAAGGCACCGAGGGCCAGATCGACGCCGCCTTCGCCGCCGCAGCCCACACCGTCAAGGAGCGCTACGTCCAGCAACGGCTGATCCCGATGGCCATCGAGACACGGGCCGTGGCAGCTGTGCCGCAACCGTTCGGAGGCGACCTGACGTTGTACTCGACGACGCAGATCCCGCACATCCTCAAGATCATGTCGGCGATAACGCTCGGGCTCGGCGAGCAGCAGGTCCGCGTCGTCGCCCCATCGGTTGGCGGCGGATTCGGCTCGAAGCTGAACGTCTACGCCGAGGAACTGCTGTGCATGGCCCTGGCCAAGCGCCACGGTGTCGCCGTGCGCTGGAACGAGACACGCACGGAGAACGCACTGGCAACGATCCATGGCCGCGGCCAGATCCAGGACATCGAGCTGGCAGCCGACGCCGACGGAAAGCTGACGGCCCTGCGGGTGCGCTTGCTCGCCGACATGGGCGCCTACCTCCAGCTCGTCACGCCAGGCATCCCCCTGCTCGGTGCATTCCTGTACGCCGGGGTCTACGACCTCCCGGCTGCCTATGACTTCGAGTGCACGTCGGTGTTCACGACGATGACACCTACCGACGCCTATCGCGGCGCCGGCCGGCCGGAGGCCACGTACGCCATCGAGCGGGCGATGGACGTCCTCGCCGCCAAGGTCGGCATCGACCCACTCGAACTGCGGCGGCGCAACTACATCCCGACGGCGTCGTACCCGTACACGGCGTGGAGCGGGCTCGTCTACGACTCCGCCGATCATCCGGCGGCGGCCGACAAGGCAGCGGCGATGATCGGCTACGACGCCGTGCGTGAACGGCAACACACCCAGAACGTCGAGGGCGCCAAGAAGCGGCTCGGCATCGGTGTGTCGTCGTACTTCGAGATGTGCGGGCTCGCCCCGTCGCGCGTCCTGGCGTCGCTGAACTACTCGGCCGGTGGCTGGGAGGCGGCCACCGTGCGCGTCCTGCCCACCGCCAAGGTGCAAGTCGTCACCGGCACTGCCCCGCACGGTCAGGGGCACGAGACGGCCTGGTCGATGATCGTCGCCGAGCAGCTCGGGATCAGCCCCGACGACGTCGATGTGCTGCACTCCGACACGGCGATCGCCCCGCTGGGGATGGACACCTACGGCTCGCGGTCGCTCCCCGTTGGCGGGGTCGCCATCGCCATGGCGTGCGACCGCGTCGTCGACAAGGCCAAGCAGATCGCTGCCCACCAACTGGAGGCGAGCGCCGACGACCTCCAGTACGAGGGCGGAGCGTTCACAGTCGCCGGCTCCCCGGACAAGTCGATGCCGCTCGCCGCCATCGCCTTCGAGGCGTTCACTGCCCACAACCTTCCGGACGGGATGGAGCCGAACCTCGAGGCCCACGTCACGTACGACCCGCCCAACTTCTCGTGGCCGTTCGGCACGCACATGTGCACCGTCGAGGTCGACACGGAGACCGGCCGCGTCGAGGTCCTCGACTACGTCGCCGTCGACGACTGCGGTGTGCAGGTCAACCCGTTGATCGTCGAGGGCCAGGTGCATGGCGGCGTCATCCAGGGTCTCGCCCAGGCGCTGTACGAGGAGGCGGTGTTCGACGCCGACGGCAACCCGCAGACGTCGACACTCGCCGAGTACCTCGTGCCGGCAGCGAGCGACGTGCCGGCGCTGAAACTCGATCACACGGTCACGCCGTCGCCGACCAACCAGCTCGGTGTCAAAGGCATCGGTGAGGCCGGCACGATCGGTGCCGCCCCAGCAGTGATCAATGCCGTCGTCGACGCCCTGTCCGGGCTCGGGGTCAAGGACGTGCCGATGCCGGCGAGCCCGCTCAACGTCTGGAAGGCGATCCACCACCGTGACGGCGAGGACACAGAGCCCGCCCACACGGACCTCGGCAGCCACCCGGGCGTCACCGCACGCACCACCACCGCCGCCCCGGACGGCGCGACGACTGACACGGAGGGAGACCCGCAATGATCCCCGCGAAGTTCGACTACGTGCGAGCCACGAGCGCCGAGGAGGCCATCAGCCTCGTCGGCGAGCATGGTGACGACGCCAAGTTCCTTGCCGGCGGGCACAGCCTGCTGCCGCTGATGAGGCTGCGTCTGGCCCAGCCTGCGGTACTCGTCGACATCGGGCGGATCGCCGACCTGTCGTACATCCGCGACGACGGTGACCACATCGCCATCGGCGCGCTCACCCGCCATCGGGACGTCGAGACATCGGCGTTGCTCGCCGAGCACGTGCCCCTGCTCGCCCACGCCACGAGCCACGTCGGCGACCCGCAGGTCCGCCACCGCGGCACGATCGGCGGGTCGATCGCCCACGCCGACCCGGCCAGCGATCTGCCGGCGACGACGCTGGCGCTCGGTGCCACGTACGTCGCCCAGGGCCCCGGCGGTACCCGGGAGATCCCCGCGGCCGACTTCTACCAGGGGTTCCTGACATCGGCCCTGGCGGCCGACGAGCTGCTCACGGAGATCCGCGTGCCGAAGATGAACGGCGCCGGATGGGGCTTCCAGAAGTTCAACCGGCGCGCCCAGGACTGGGCGATCGTCGGCGCCGCGGCGTGGCGGCGTAACGGTGACGCCGGGGTGGCGCTCGTCAACATGGGCTCGACGCCAATTCTCGCTACGAGCGTCGCCAGCGCCCTGACCAGCGGTGCCTCGGTCGCCGAGGCAGCCGAACAGGCGGCCGCCGAGGCCGATCCGCAGGCCGACCTCAACGCCAGCGTGGAGTACCGCGTTCATCTCGCCAAGGTGCTCACCCGCCGAGCCCTCGAGGCCGCCTCGGCCTAGCCCGAACTCGTCGGTGTAAGCATGTAAGCCCCCGGCGGGCATACATGCTTACGCAGAGGCCAAGGAGGTCGGCACGGAGGATCTGTTCTCGGCACCCGGGTACTGGATCAGCCGGCTCGTGTTCCTGCGAGCGATGGCGGTCATCTATCTCGTCGCCTTCCTCGTTGCGGCCAACCAGTTCCGCCCGCTGCTCGGCTCCCGCGGGATCCTGCCGATCCCGCAGTTCGTGCGCGTGGTTCGGTTCCGTCAGGCGCCGAGCGTGTTCCACGTCCACTACTCGGACCGCTTCTTCGCCGGACTGGCGTGGACCGGCGTCGTGATCGCCGCCCTGGCGCTCACCGGGATCGTCGATCGCGCCCCGACCGTCGTGACGATGCTTGCCTGGGCGACGCTGTGGGCGATCTACCTGTCGATCGTCAACGTCGGGCAGACCTGGTACGCGTTCGGATGGGAGACGCTGCTGCTCGAGGCCGGGATTCCTGACGATCTTCCTCGGGCCCGACGGGAGCGCCCCTCCGACGCTGATCCTGATCCTGATTCGGTGGCTGTTGTTCCGGGTCGAGTTCGGGGCCGGGATGATCAAGGTGCGCGGTGATCCGTGCTGGCGCGACCTGACGTGTCTGAAGTACCACCACGAGACCCAGCCGATGCCGGGACCGTTGAGCTGGTGGTTCCACCACCTCCCGTCGCCACTTCACCGCGTCGAGGTCGCCGCCAACCACGTCGCTCAGCTTGTCGTGCCGTTCCTCCTGTTCACGCCGCAGCCGGTCGCCGGCATCGCCGCGGCAATCATCATCGTGACCCAGTTGTGGCTGATGGTCAGCGGCAACTTCTCGTGGCTCAACGCCGTCACGATCACGCTCGCCCTGTCAGCCCTCGGCGACGGCATCCTCGATCGACTTCTGCCCGTGTCACCGCCTGACCAGCTCGCCGACGCACCGATGTGGCACGACGCCCTCGTCGTCGCCGTGACGGTGATCGTGGCCGTGCTCAGCTACCGCCCGGTGGCCAACCTGTTGTCGTCACAGCAGGTGATGAACACCGCCTTCGATCCGCTGCGGCTGGTCAACACGTACGGGGCGTTCGGGAGCATCACCCGGGTGCGGCGGGAGATCATCGTCGAAGGGACCGGCGACGAGTCGATCACGCCGGCGACGGAGTGGCAGGAGTACGAGTTCAAGGGCAAGCCCGGCAACCCGATGCGGCGGCCACCCCAGGTCGCCCCGTATCACCTGCGCCTCGACTGGCTGATGTGGTTCATCCCACTGTCGCCGCGCTACGGGCGGTCGTGGTTCCGCCCGTTCCTCGAGCGCCTCCTCGCCAACGACCGGGACACCCTGAAGCTGCTGCGTCACAACCCGTTCCCCGACGCGGCGCCGGCGTACGTGCGGGCCCGCATCTTCGAGTACCGCTTCACATCGCGTGACGAGCGACGGCGCACGAAGGCGTGGTGGGACCGGGTGCCGATCGGCGAGTACGTCCCACCCATGCGGCTGACAACCGACGCGTTGAGATGAGCATCAGAGCAGGGCGGCGTAGGTGCCGCCGTCGACGTGGATCGCCGCACCCGTGAGGAACTTCGCCTGCTCGCTGCACACGAAGGCGACGATGCCGCCGAAGTCGTCCGGATCGCCGACCGGGCCAGGCACATCGTCGCCGTACAGCTGGACGATGCGGGGCGTGCGGTGCAGGCCGGGCTGCACCGAGTTGACGGTGACGCCGGTGCCGGCGAGCTCTCGGGCCATCGTCTTGAGGAACCCGGTGGCGCCGGCCCGGGCCGTGTTGGAGAGAATCAGGTTGGCGATCGGCTGGCGCACCGAGATCGACGTGATCGCCACCACCCGACCCCAGCCACGGTCCTGCATCGCCGGCGCTGCCGCCTTGCACATCCCGACCACCGACAACAGGTTGAGCCCGAGGGCATCGGGATAGGCGTCGACCTCGGTGGCGGCGAAGTCGCCCGCCGGTGGCCCGCCGGCATTGGTGACAAGGATGTCAACGCCGCCGAGCGCCTCGCCGGCAGCGGCGACGAACGTTGCTCCCCCGGCGGCATCGCTGACGTCGGCGACGATAGGCACACAATCGCCTCCGACTTCGGCGGCAGCAGCGTCGAGCCGCGCCTTGTCCCGTCCGCAGATAGCCACCCTCACACCTTCTGCCGCCAGCGCCTTCGCCGACGCCAACCCGAGTCCAGACGACGCCGCGGCCACGGCCGCGCCCTTGCCGCTGATGCCCAAGTCCATCCCGAACCTCCTCGTCCTTCCCTCCTACACTGCCCGAAGGCGGCACGATCGACGAAGTCCCATGAACCATCTCGACGTTTCGTGCCTGGTTGGTCGCGCCGAGTCAGCACAAAGCGCTCCAGCGTGCAGTTTTCTCGCCGCTGAAGCGCTCTGTGCGCGATTTCGTGCGAAGAGTTGTGGGCTCACCAGCGCTTTCGATCTCGCGGCTCCAGCGCGAGACGACGTCGACGAAGACGTCGAGCATCGCTGCCGCGGCCGCGTCCCACGTGAACTGCTCGGCATGGCTGCGGCAGTGGCGACGCTGTTCAGCGATGTCGCCGTCGAGTAGTGCCAGGGTGGCGGCGGCGATCGCCTTCGCGTCAGGTTCGACGACGGCACCGGTGCCGGGGACGACCAGTTCGCGGGCGGCACCGTCCGGTGGCACGATCACCGGTGTACCGCACGCCATCGACTCGAGCACCGCCAGTCCGAACGTCTCGGTACCGCAGGGGGCGAGGAGCACCCTGGCGCCGGCCAGGATCGTCGCCACCGAGGCCCGATCCTCCAGATGTCCGCTGAACGTCACCGGGAGGCCAAGCGCCTGCCCCTCCAAGGCGCCCCGCAGCGGCCCGTCCCCAACGACACGAAGACGCACGTCCGCACCACCCTCGACGAGGTATCGCGCCGCGGCGACCGCCAGTCCCGGCCGTTTCTCGGTCGAGAGCCGCCCGATGAAGGCGAGGGCGATCGACTCCTCGCCGAGCATCCGCCCGCTGGGGCCGTAGCTCGGATGGAACACGTCGAGGTCGATGCCGAGCGGAATCCGCCGGACCGGAACGTCACACCCGGCGAACTGTTCCGCACAGAACGCCGAGGCGCACACCACGGCGGCGCTGTGACGCACCGCCCGACGAGCGAGCGCCCCGATCAATTCCCGCCACGGGAGCCAACCTGGCAACGTGCCGTCGAGCATCACGTCGTGACGATCGTGGGCGAGCAGGACGGTAGGAACGCCGCGCCGCCGCAACCACTCAGGCAGCCAGCTGAGCGTGGTCTTGTCGGACAACTCCACGACGTCGGGACGTTCGTCGGCGAGCACGTGCGCGAGGTGGGCCCTCCGGGCGATGACGCGGTAGCCGCCGGACATCGGGAGGGACACGCCAGGGATGCGCTCGACACGCACTCCGTCGCACATCACCGATTCCCGCTCCGCCGCGGGATGGACGAGGGTGCAACGGTGTCCCGCCGAGACGTAGCGCGGACCGAGCGCCTCGAGTGTTCGGCGCAGCCCTCCCGATGTCGCGGTGACGAAATTGGCAACCTGGACGATCCTCATCACCGGGTCCTCGCGACATTGTCCCGATTCGGGCCGGCGACCACATCGGAGTACGTCAGCGTCCGGTAACCCGCTTGCAGCGCCACCTCGCACGCCGTCAGAACGGCGCGTCGTGTACGCACATCGTCGAGGTCGTCGGGGTGCGCCGCCACCCGCAACGGCCGTCCACGGCGCACGGTCCAGTTGGCGACATGCACGGTCGCCCGTGCTCCTGGCCCGGCCAGCCCACTGTGCGGCCGCTGCGACAGCACAAGCGCCGACCGCTGGCGCCCGGCCGCGAGGTCGACGACCGCCGTGAGGGTCGTCGTGTAGCGGAAGCCGCTCGTAGCGATCGCATGTCGGGCCGGTGACGACGCCAGCCAGCCCGGTGGGACGAAACCGCTCGCGGCCAGACCAACGTCCGCCATCACGGCCCGTCCGAGGGCGAGACGGCGCCGAGCCTCGTGCTCGTCGAGGTGCCAGAACTCGGCGCAACCGCGATCGTGGCCGGTCGTACCAGTCGGCCGCAAACCCTCGCCGTGACTCCATCGGCACGGCGTGGGACCAGCCGTGCTGGGCGATGTCGTGACTGGCCCCCTGCAACTCGCGCAGCCAGTGGCACAGCTCCGGAGAGTCGGCGATCGTGCGCTGGGCGCGCCACGGACCTGGAACGACGAGCAGCGACACACGCAGGTCGCGGGCGGTGAGCTCGTCGATCCACCTGCGCGTCAGGTCCGCCGTCGTGGCGGCGACATCATGCACCGACACGACCAGCCAGCGTCCGTCGTCGGTTTCGGTCATGGCGCGGCTGCTCCATAGGCGAAGGCGAGCCCGCCGATCGTCGCCCGGTAATGACCTTCGAGCTCGTCGACGACGACCGGCCAGGTCCGCGCCGCCACCGACGCCTGGGCGGCCGACGACATCCGTTCGCGTAGCAACGGCGAATTGGCCAGCTCGCGGACAGCACCCACCATCGTGCGCGGCGCCTGCGGATTCCAGAGGAACCCATTGACGCCGTGCTGCACGAGGTCGAGCGGCCCACCGGCGGCAGGTGCGACGACCGGCACCCCTGAGGCGAGTGCCTCCTGCAACGCCTGGCAGAATGTCTCGTCGAGACCCGTGTGCACGAACACGTCGAGTGAGGCGACGTAGCGGGCGAGTTCGAGGCCGCCGCGGAATCCAGTGAATGTCGCGCCGGCAAGGGCCCGTTCGAGTTCGGCCCGGGCCGGCCCGTCGCCCACCACGACGACGCGCAGGCTCGGCACGGCGAGGAGTGGACGGAGGCGCTCGATCTGCTTCTCCTTCGCCAGCCGGCCGACGTAGCCGACGAGCACCGAGCCCCCTGCCCCGAGCTGGTGGCGCAACTCGTCGTCACGTCGCGCTGGCTGGAAGCGCTCGTTGTCGACGCCGCGAGCCCACCTGGCCACCCGGCTCAGGCCCCGCTCGCGCAACTCCCACAATGCTGAGCTGGAGGGCGCCAGCGTCAGGTCGGCCTGCTCGTGCACCCACAGGATCCACCTCCACAGCGCCGCCGAGGAAGCGCCGAGTCCGTACCGCTTGGCGAACCCGGGTAGATCGGTCTGGTAGATCGCCACCGTCGGGAGGCCGCGCCGTCGCGCCGCACGGATCGCATGGGCGCCGAGGATGACCGGGGCGGCGACGTGCACGACGTCCGGGTCGAGTGCGCGCAGCGTGGCAGCCACGGCCCGCGAAGGCCGCCCAAGTCGAGTTCCGGGATAGCCCGGCACCTCGATCGACGGCACGCGGATGACCGGCACCCCGCCGGCATGGTCATCGCCCGGGGCCGGGGCAATGATCGCGACGTCGTGGCCGCGTTGACGCAGTTGCGAGGCAACCTGGAGGACGGAGTTGCTGACGCCGTTGACGGTCGGAAGGAACGTCTCGGCGACCACGGCAACCCTCAACGGATGGGCGGCGTGGCTCCGAGCCTGGGCGCCGGATGCCGTGCTCCGCAACGTGGAAGTGGTCGCGCTCCGCGCCACGTGTCCAGGATCGGCAACGGATGTGAATTACACCGTCGTGATTCGCCACGTCAAGGTGGCGCCCGGGTGAGCAACCGATGAAGATTGCCCGGGACTCTGGCGTCGCCACGCGGCCAGAACTGGCGTCGCCACGCGCCCAGAACTGGCCGCCCTGCACGCCAAGAGTCCGGGGTCAGCGAGGGAGGCTGGAATTGCGTTCGAGGATCACGACCGTGCGGGCAGCGACGTCGTACGTCGCCGCCGTGACGGTTGGCGCATCGGCCGGCTCGACGATGTCCTCCGGCGGAGGGAACGACGTGTCGACGACGCGCACCCACGGTCCCGCCGCCTCGATCGTGAACGTCGCCGGCTCCCAGTGGGCATTGGCGATGACGTAGAGGTCGCCGATGTGCCACGCCAGTGAGCGCGATGCGTCTCCGGTGTCGGGTGGTCCGGAAGTCCCGAACCACTGCACCGCGTCGCCCCACCACATCGGTTGGGCGAGTTGCTCGTGGCGATGGCGCAGATCGAGCAGTCGGGCGACGAAGCGCTCCAAGTCGGCGAACTCGTCGCGTCGCATCCAGTCGACCCACGACGTCGGATTGTCCTGGTTGTAGGCATTGTTGTTGCCACCCTGGGTGCGCCCGAACTCGTCGCCCATGGCCACCATCGGGGTGCCATGCGACATCGCCAGCAGGCACCAGGCGTTGCGCAACTGGCGTCGCCGCAGCGCCAGGACGTCGGCAGGGGCGCCGTCGTCGCCTTCGAACCCGCAGTTCCACGAGCGGTTGTCGCTTGCACCGTCGCTGTTGGCGTGTCCGTTGGCCTCGTTGTGCTTGCGGTCGTAGGCGACGAGGTCGTACATCGTGAAGCCGTCGTGGCAGGTCAGGAAGTTCACCGTCTCCGTCGGGGCGTCGAACACATCAGGGCTGCCCTGAATGCGCTGGATCAAGGTGGCGACACGTCCACCTTCACCGCGGAGAAAGCCGCGAACGTCGTCGCGGTAGCGGTCGTTCCACTGCATCCAGCCCCGGCCGGGCCACGCCGGCCCGAGCTCATGGGTGCCAGCGGCATCCCACGGCTCGGCCACCATCCTCACGCCGCGGAGAGTCGCCCACTCGTCGAGCCGAGCGATGAACGGCCGGTGACGGCTGAGCACGGGGGCGAGGTCGAAGCGGAAGCCGTCGGCGCCGAGGTCGGCGAAGCGGTCGAGCGACATGAGGATGACGTCCTGGGCAGCCGCCGACGAGGTGTCGATGTCGTTGCCGCACCCTGTCGTCTCGATGTATGAACCGTCGGTGTCGAGGCGGTAGTAGTCGCCGTCGGCGAGTCCGCGGAAGCTGTACGTGGGGCCGCTCGCGTCGACCTCGGTCGTGTGGTTGTAGACGACGTCGATCCACACCTCGAGGTCGCGGTCGTGGGCTGCGGAGATCAGCTCGGCCAGCTCGCCGGCGGCGTCGTCGCCGGCCGCGTGCTGCCGGTGCACGGCACCGAAGGCCAGCGGCATGTATCCCCAGTAGCTGCCTTCCTGGGGGTCGTTCTGGTGAATCGGGAGCAGTTCGAGGACACTGAAGCCGAGAGCTGCGATGCGATCGAGGTCGCCGATCAGGGCGCGGTAGGTGCCGGGTGCGGCGGTCGCCGGCTTCGTCACGGTCATGCCGCGCACGTGTACCTCGTAGATGACCGGGGCGCGGCTCGACCGGCGGAGCGGCCGTGGCGACGGCCACGGAGTCGCCCGGGCGAGCGGCGATTGACCGGAGTTCGGGACGCCACGCATGCTCGCGGCTCGTCGGCTGTGCCCTGGAGGGAACACGACCTCCGTCGCCGAGGGGTCGAGCAGCACCTTGGAAGGGTCGAAGCGGCCATCATCGCCGTCGGCGACCAGTCCGTACAGCGTGCCCTCCGGTACCTCGCCAACCCAGTCATCGCCATCGCGCCCGAGCGACCGATGCTCCATCTCCGCGGCGCCATCGTCCGTGAACGTCACAAGGATCAGTGACGTGGCCGCCGGGAGCGAAGATGCGAACGGGCCAGGTGGACATCGGGCCGGCACGCTACCGGCCAGGATTGCCTGGGTAGCCTGCGGTGAGTGAGCGCGGGGATCCTCCAGCCGGAGTCCGTCGCGGACGTGTCGGCCGCGTTGACGGCGAACGGTTACCTCCCAGACGAGGGTCTGGCGACGGCGATCTACCTGGCGATGACGCTGCGGCGGCCACTGTTGCTCGAAGGCGAGGCCGGTGTCGGCAAGACCGAGGTAGCCAAGGTGCTGGCGACATGGACCGGCGGCGAGTTGATCCGCCTGCAGTGCTACGAGGGCATCGACGCAGCGCAGGCGGTCTACGACTGGGACTACGCCCGCCAGCTCCTGCACCTGCGCGCCGCCGAGATCAGCGGGGAGGCTCAAGGCCGGACGAGTGACGACCTCGAGGCCGACCTCTACCAGCGGCGCTTCCTCATCCGTCGGGCGCTGCTGCGCTCGATCGAGCCGGGAGCGGCGGTGCCCCCCGTGCTGCTGATCGACGAGATCGACCGCGCCGACGACGAGTTCGAGGCATTTCTCCTCGAGGTCCTGTCCGACTGGCAGATCACGGTCCCTGAGATCGGCGTCTTCCGGACCGACACTCCGCCACTCGTCGTGCTCACCAGCAACCGGACCCGTGACGTTCACGACGCCCTCAAGCGACGCTGCCTCTACCACTGGGTCGAGCACCCGTCGTTCGACCGTGAGGTGGCCATCGTCCACCTCCGGCTGCCGGACGTCTCCAGCGCCCTCGCCCGCCAGGTCGCCGCCGCGGTCGAAGCGCTGCGCGCCCTCAACTTGTACAAGCCACCCGGTGTTGCCGAGACGATCGACTGGGCCGCGGCGCTCGCCCGCCTCGGCGTGAGCGAGCTCGACGAGCAGTCGGTGGCGACGACACTCGGCGCAGTGCTGAAATACCGCGAGGACCACGAACGCGTCGCCCAGCACGGCTTTGCCGACATCGTCAAGCAGGCTGTCGGTCGCCAACCGGGCCCGCGGTGAGCGAGCGAATCGACCTCCAGAGCCCGCGCCCGACGGTGGCGGCCCGGCTGAGCGTCTCGTTCGCCAACGTCCTACGTGGACTCGGGGTCGACACGCCGGTCAGTGCCGTGGTGTCGTTCACCGAGGCGCTCGGCGCCGTCGGTCTCGGCCAGCGCGCCGACGTGTACTGGGCAGGGCGAGCGACGCTCGTTCGCCGACCGGAGGACGTCGACGCCTACGACCGGGCGTTCGCCGCCTTCTTCGAGGCGTCGTTCAGCACCATCGAGGCAGCGCCCCCGAGCGAGCCGGTCACGCTGGCGATCGACTCCGATGACGACGACGGCACCTCTTCCGGCGACCGGCCACCGGACCGCGACACCGTCGAGTTGCGCTACAGCATCGCCGAAGTGCTGCGTCACCGCGAC
Organism: Ilumatobacteraceae bacterium; assembly: GCA_963732335.1. Classification (GTDB taxonomy): domain Bacteria; phylum Actinomycetota; class Acidimicrobiia; order Acidimicrobiales; family Ilumatobacteraceae; genus Desertimonas. The sequence continues at coordinate 81,453 of CAVSZO010000052.1, forward strand.
TTCGCCGACTATTCCGCCGACGAGCTCACCGAAGCCCGTCGGTGGATGTCGACGCTGCGGGTCACTGGCTCGCCACGGCGTTCGTTGCGGCTCACGCCGACGCGTGAGCGGACTCGTCGTCCAGATCTCCGGCGCACGGTGCGCGCCGCCGTGCGCACCCGTGGCGACCCCATCGAACGGCACTTCCGGCGACCGGCCACCAGGTACCGCCGCATCGTCGTGCTCCTCGACATCTCCGGGTCGATGGAGCCCTACGCCCGGGCGCTGCTGCGCTTCGTTCAGGCAGCCGTCGCCGGCCGCCGGCGCGTCGAGGCGTTCACGCTCGGAACCCGACTCACCAGGGTGACCCGGGAACTGTCCAGCCACGATCCCGACCTCGCCCTCGCCCGCGCCACCGAAGCCGTGGCCGACTGGTCCGGCGGCACCCGCCTCGGCGACGGGCTCGAGGCGTTCAACCGGGAGTGGGGGGTCCGTGGCCTTGCTCGGGGTGCCGACGTCGTTGTTCTCTCCGACGGTTGGGACCGCGGCGATCCGGACGAGCTCGCCGAGCAGATGCAGCGGCTCGCCCGGGTCGCCCACCGGTTGATCTGGGTCAACCCGCTGAAGGTGTCGCCGGGGTATGCACCGCTCGCTCGTGGAATGGCTGCCGCCTTGCCGTACGTTGACGAGTTCGTGGAGGGACACTCGCTCGATGCCCTCGAACGCCTCGTTGGCGTCTTGAACGAGAGCGAGAAGCGCCGTGCGTGACCTGCTCGACGACATCGATCGCTGGCGCGGCGCGGGCAAGCGGGTGGCAGTTGCTCGTGTCGTCGACGTCGAGGGCTCCGGGCCGCGTGGTCCGGGCGCGGCGATGGCCGTCAACGAGGACGGCGAGGTGGCCGGCAGTGTCAGCGGTGGCTGCGTCGAGGGGGCCGTCGTCGCCGAGGCCCTGGCCGTCCTCGCCGGCGAGGCCGAGCCGCGGGTCGTGACGTTCGGCTACTCCGACGACGAGGCGTTCAGCGTCGGCCTGACGTGCGGCGGAACGATCCACCTGTTCCTCGAGGAGTTGAATTGGTAGGCCTCTACGTCGAGCTCGCCAACCGACTACGAGCCGAGCAGCCGGTCGCCCTCGTGACGGTCGTGAGCGGACCGCAGACTGGCGCCAAGCTGCTCGTCTCGCCGGACACGTCCGACGATCGGGACGCTCGGGGATCCGGAGCTCGATCGGGTGGCGGCGCGTGATGCGCTGGCCGAGCTCGACGCGGCGCGCTCAGGCGTCCGCCACTACGGACCGCACGGCGAGACGACGCCGGAGGACCTTGCCGACTCCCCGGTGATCGAGGTGTTCGTCGACTGCCATGCCGCCCCGCCGCAGATGTGGATCTTCGGGGCCGTCGACTTCACCGCTGCCCTGGCCAAGGTCGCCAAGCTGCTCGGCTACCGCGTCACCGTGTGCGACGCCCGCGAGGTGTTCGCGACCCGCCGGCGCTTTCCGATGGCCGACGAGGTGCTCGTCACCTGGCCGGCACCGCTGTTCGCCGAGCGGGGTCAGAGCCTTGGTGCCCGCGACGCCGTGTGCATCCTCACCCACGACGCCAAGTTCGACGTCCCGGCGGTCGTCGGGGCGCTCGGCGACGAACGTCGGCTACATCGGGGTGATGGGCAGCCGGACGACGCACAGCAAGCGGCTGGCCCGCCTCGCCGAGGCCGGCGTCAGCGACCCGGCCCAGCTCGATCGGCTGATGTCGCCGGCCGGTCTCGACATCGGTGCCCGCACCCCCGAGGAGACGGCGATCAGCATCTGCGCCGAGATCATCGCCACCCACACCGGGCGATCCGCGCCGTCGCTCCGGGACGGCGCCGGCCCGATCCACTGACTCTGGGCGAATTCCCGTGTCAGGGGCTGACGACCGAATGCTTCGCCCAGATCGGCCGCGTGGCACGGATCTTCCCCAGTTGCGGGCTACTTCGTCGGGTCGCCGTAGCGGAGGCCCTGGGCGCGGTCCTCGGAGGCCATCCACAGCTCGACGTCGTTCTCCGGGTTGGAGGCGTGGACGAACGCCTGGGGCACGCCGAGGTACATCATCACGTGCCCGGGGTACTGGGCGAGGTCGCCCGCCTTGGCCGTGGCCATCTCGCGGGCTTCGGCCTCGGAGATCTGCGAGCCGCTCTGGCGGGTGAGCTGGAACCCGGCCTCGCTCCAGGCGTAGAACATCAGGCCGGAGCAGTCGAACCCGACCCCGGGTTCCGACGTGGCGCTGCGGTACTCGACGCCGAGCTGGGTGAGGGCCGTGAGCAGCGCCGTCTGATGGGCGTCGTCGGTGGCCAACCACGCCGCCGACATCTGCAACTGGCTGACGCCCATCTCGCCGGCTGTCGCCGTTGCGGTGTTCTCGAGGGCGGTGAGGTAGGCGCTGCGGTCGTCCGACCCGGCGACTGCCTCCTTGGCGTCGAGCGCCTTGGCGGCCAGGGCAGCCACGCGGGGAGAGTGAGGATCGCCGGCGATCTCGGTAGGCGCCTCGGCGAATGCCGGAGAAACAGGACCGGTCGTCAGGCCGGCGCAGACGATGGCAGCGACGCCGATACCGACGGCGAGCTGCCGCAGCGGACGTCGGGCGCGCCGCCCTGAATTTGGGCTCTTGCTGGTGAAATGCTTCAAGGCTCTTGTCTCTGGTGTTGTGGTCGCCGCCCTCGCCGACAGAGGCGAGGAGCCACGAGCCAGGGCAATGAGACCTCAAACCTAACGACATCGGACTGAAACAAACAACTCCGAACGACATCATTTCGTAAACATCCTGTTACCCAACTCGCGATCTGGCTGTGACGGGCGTCGCTCGGCGCGCCTGGTGCGCCAGACTCCGGGAGTGATGCCGTCCGCCGCCGTCGCCATCGTCCTCGCCGCCGGCGAGGGCCGCCGCTTCGTCGGTCCGCACCACAAGCTCGACGCCGAGATCGACGGACGCAGCCTGCTCGGCCGCGCCCTCGACGCCGCCATCGCCAGCGGCATCGGACCGGTCGTGCTCGTCGTCGGCGACGGCGCCGACCGACCCGTTCGCACGGTCATCCCGGACGACGTCGTCACCGTCGTCAACCGGCGGTGGCGCGACGGCTCGGCGACGTCGCTGCAGGCGGGGCTCGCCAGGGCAGCCGAGCTCGCCGCGGACACGAGCCGTCATCGCCCTCGCCGATCAGCCGTTCATCACCGCCGAGGCATGGCGGGACGTCGCCGCGGCCGACGCCGCCGTGGCAGTGGCGACGTACGCCGGCGTGCGCGGCCACCCGGTGCAGCTCCGGGCGGACGTGTGGCCGCTGCTCCCGACCGTGGGCGACGAGGGGGCCAGGGCGGTGATGCGCCTTCGACCTGATCTCGTCCGTGAGATACCGTGCCGAGGATCAGCCGTTGACATCGACACCGTGGAGGACCTGCGCAGATGGCAGAACAGCTCGTCAACGAGTTCACCGTGAACCGCCCGATCGACGAGGCATGGGCGGTGATCACCGACGTCGAGCGGATCGCCACGTGCCTTCCGGGCGCCGAGCTGCAGGAGATCGAGGGCGACGTCTACCGCGGCGTCGTGAAGGTCAAGCTCGGGTCGATCACACCGCAGTTCAAGGGGCAGGCGACGTTCATCGACCGCGACGACCCCGGACATCGGGCCGTGCTCAAGGCGGAAGGGCGGGACACTGGCGGGCGCGGGAATGCGGCCGCCGAGATCACCGCCGAAGCCGAAAGCCTGTCCCCCACCAGCACCCGATGCATCGTGACGACCGACCTGCACATCACCGGCCGTGTCGCCCAGTTCGGACGCGGCATCCTCGGCGACGTGTCGAAGAAGCTGATGGCCCAGTTCGCCAGCAACCTCAACACGATGCTCGACGAGCAGGGGTCCGAAGCCTCCGTGGCCGGAAACGGCGACACCGGCCAGCCCGCCGCGGCCGGCGAAGAGTCCTCCGTCACGAGCGCCGACATCGCCGGCGCTCAGCCGTCCGCGACCACCGACCTGCCGCCCGCCGGCGCCGAGCAGTCGGGCCCGCAGCCTCGTGTCCGCAAGATCGAAGGCCCCGCCACCGAGCCCGTCGATCTCGCCGGGGTGGCCGGTCCGGCGATCCTCAAGCGCCTCGCCCCGCTGCTCGCCGCGTTGGTCATCGTCCTCATCTTGTTCCGGCGACGCCGCTAGGACCTGGCGGCTGGCGCCGATGCCCGTGGCCACGAACGTGGACGCCGACGACGACCGCGTCACCGAGCTCCTCGGCCGCCGGCCCGCCGGTCGCTACGAGGTCGTCGTTCGCGACCACACCGGCAGCCCGGTGGTCATTCGCAACGCCCCGTTGCTCGACGACGGAACGCCGATGCCGACGCGCTACTGGCTCGTCGGGCGCGACGAGGTCGGCGGCCGTCAGCCGGCTCGAAGCCGCCGGCGGCGTTCGCGCCGCGGAAGCGGCGGTCGACGCCGGTGAGCTGGCGGCCGCCCACGCCCGCTACGCCGCCGAGCGCGACGCCGAGATCCCGGCCGGACGCCGAACACCGACCAACAGGCGGTGTGGGTGGCACGCGTCAGGGTGTCAAGTGCCTCCACGCCCACTACGCCTGGCACCTCGCAGGAGGTGACGACCCGGTCGGGCGCTGGGTCGCCGAGCAGCTGTCGTCGGTGATGTCCGTCGACATCGCCGAAACGATCACCGTTCGCTACGGGAGCCGCCTCTCGTCGTTGCCGACGACGATGAGCGAGCTGCTCGCCGAGCTCGACGACGCCGATCCGCCGTCGCCGCAATCACTCACCAATGCCATCGGCGCGATCACCGACGACGTCGACAACCTGCTGCGCGAGCGACCCGACGTCGCCCAGCCCGACATGCTCGAGCTCAGCGGCGACGAGGCGTGGCACCTCGCCATCGTCGAGCGCGGCGAGGCCCCCGACACCGCCGTCGATCGCCTGCCGTTGGGGCGCGACGACCTCGAGGACCTGTTCCGCACGCTGGCGACCGAGCGGCGCGGCGACCGCCTGCACAATCCGGCCCTGCAGGCTGATCGAGTCGACTCGATCCTGGCAACCTGCTGTGCCGTGCTGGCGATCATGCGCAGGCTCCAGTTCGGCACTGCTGCCGCAATCCGTCCCGCGAGCCCAGTTCACTGACCCCGATGCGCCACCCGTCCGGACGTCCGACGATCCCGTCGCCGCTGCGCCTCTACGGCAGCCGGGTGATGCTGCGACCTCTCGTCGCCCAGGACTTCGCTGCCTGGCGGGAGGTCCGGCAGCGCAACGAGGCCTGGCTGACGCCGTGGGAGCCGCGGCGGCCACTCCCCCAGTTCGACCCGACCGTCAACCGCGAGGCCTTCGTCTCACGCTGCGCGGCTCGCGAGCGCGATGCCGCCGCCGGGCTGTCGTTCGGCTTCGGGTTGTTCGTCGACGACCGCGTGTGCGGCGAGGTCAACGTCAACCATGTCTTGCGCGGCGCCCTGCAGACCGGGACGATCGGCTACTGGATCGACGAGCGCTACGCCGGCCGGGGCCTCGTCGCCGAGGGTGTCGTCGTCGTCTTCGAGTTCGCCTTCGAGCGGCTCTGGATGCACCGGTTGGAGATCAACATCGTGCCGCGCAATGCCAACAGCCGGCGGGTCATGGAGAAGCTCGACATCCGCACCGAGGGCGTCGCCGTCCGGATGCTCGAGATCAACGGGGTCTGGGAGGACCACGTGCGCTACGCCATCACCGCCGAGGAGTGGCAGGAGCGCGCCGATGAGCTCCGCCAGCGTTGGCTCGTCGCTGACCCGAGCGTCTCGCGCTAGGCGACTTCGCGGCGGCGGGCGGCAGCCCGGCTCAAACAGCTCGCTCGACAACCTCCGGTTGTCGAGCGAAAGCCTGGGCCTTCGCTTGGCGCACCTTCGTGCGCCGTTTCCACATCTTCAGCTTCCAGTGTCGACGTCCGCGCGAGCGGTTGAGCAGTTTGCTCCGGGCCACCTCGGGATCCCGATGGTGCTCGGGCTTCCACGCTGCCCCGGGCTCGTGCACGTCGGCCGGATCGACTCCGGCACTGACCTGCGACGCCACGCTGGACAGCTCGACGTGGATGCGATGCCGCTCGCCATGCGCGTGCGCCCGCAGCTCTTGCTTGGCGGGCACAGGCAGATCTGCGTCACGATGACGCTGGCTCATGCGCTACCTCCTCGTTGCACCCGGGGGTGGGTGCCGTTTCCTGGATGTGGCTGTTGCCTGGCGTCACTCTACCTCACGATGGACGGCCACTGATGCGTGATTGGAGGGCCGCCAGACGCTCGGCGAACCACGGTTGACGGGTCGACCACAGCTGCGGTTCGAGCTCCGCCGCCACGGCTGCGGGATGGTCGGCGACGGTGGCCATGGCGGCGATCGTGCGCTTCGTGGTGACGATCAGCTCACGTGGTGCGCTCGCTGCCCGTGCCGCCATCGCCATGGGCGGCGGGCAGCAGCTCGTCGTCGTCGACGCAGCGGAAGGCCAGGCCCACCCGGGCGGCCTCCTCGCCGTCGAGTACCTCGCCGAACACGACGGCGGCCATCGTCACCTGCGGTCCGGCGATGCGCCGCAACATCCACGTGTGCCCGCCGCCAGGGTGCAGGCCGAGCTGCATGAACCGGGTGTCGAACTTCGCCCGGCGGGCGGCGAGTCGCACGTCGCAGCCGAGGGCGAGGTTCATCCCGGCTCCGACCGCGGCGCCGTTGACGGCGGCGATCGTCGGCAGCGGACTGCGGGCGACGCGCAGGAACCCCTCGTAGATGCGCCCGAGACTGTTGCCGTCGGCCTCCGCCAGGTTGCCCAGGTTGGCTCCGGCACAAAACGCCGGCGGCGTCCCGGTGACGACGACGGCGCCGACCGTCTCGTCCGCTTCGAAGCGATCCATCGCCGCGACGATCTCGTCGACCATCGGCGCCGACAGCGAGTTGCGCTCGTCCGGGTTGTTCAACGTCAGCGTGGCGACGCCGTCGGCGACGTCGGTGAGCACGTACGTCATCGCCCGGATCCTGACAGCTGCAGCCCTTCCCGGCCTTCCAGCAAGATCAGGTGTTCCTCGACCGCTGGCCGGCCGACGCGTCGAGTGCCAGTGCGCTGACGGATCTCGGCAGCGGCTGCCAGGTGGCGATGAGCTGCGTGGAGGTGGCCAAGCGCGTCCGCGGCCGCGGCCGCGCCCTCGTGGCCTTCGGCGACGCGGCAGGGGTACGGCGCGGCGCCGCCCCTGGCGATCAGCATCTGGAACGTGGAGAGCGCCGGGTCAGGCTTGCCGGATGCGAGCTGGGCGTCGCCGAGGAGGCGCAGGCAGTTGCAACGATCGTGCGCCAGCGACATCTCGTTGGCTCGGGCAAGGGCGGCCTCGGCGAGCTCTGCGGCGCGGGTCGGGTCACCGGCGGTCAGGGCCAGCTCGGCACGGGCCAGGAGTAGCCAGTGGTCGTTGCCTCGATCCTGCTGAGGGTTCAGTTCGAACGCAGCGTTGAAGTGCGCCTCAGCTTCGTCGAGGCGGCCGGCGGCGCACTCGATGTTGACGAAGCCGAGCCGGATGCTCAAGGGCGTCCCTCGTCTCGCCCAACGACTCGCAAAGCTCGAGCGCCTCGGTGAGCCACGAACGTGCCCGGTCGACGTCGCCACGAGCGAGCATGACCGCGCTGAGGACGCACCGGGCGCGTTGGCCCGGTCCATCCGGCGGCGCCGAATTTGCTGTTGACGACTTCCATGGCGGCGGCGGCAGCGGCATCGAGGTCGGCCGTCATCTCGTCGACGAGGGCCTTGGAGACGAGGCAGAACTCGCGGAGACCCTCTTCGGCTCGCTCGGTGCGCAGCTGCATCGCCGCGTCGAGTTGCCGACGGGCGGCGGGGATATCCCCCTGTTCACCGTAGATGTGGGCGAGTATTTGACGGGCGCGGCCCTCGTACACCGGGTCGGAAGCGCCGTCGAGCGCTTCCTGAAGCGCCTGCTCGCAGAGGGCAACGCACAAGGCGAACTCGTCGATGTCCGAGGCGATGACCGCGCCGACTCGCGGCAGCGTGGGATCGAGCATCGGCCGAGCCGCTCCCCGTGCCGAGCAGCTCGACGATGCGGGCGACGCCCTCGGCCTGGTGCCTGCCTTCGGTCCACAGGGAGTACAGGCACGCCACCAGCCGCAAACCGGCGTCTGCATGTGCTCGGTGCTGCCGCTGCCCAGTCGAGGGCGACTCGGAAGTTGCCGAGGTCGCGTTGCAATCGGGGGAGCGGCATCGGCTGCGCAGGCTCCATTCCCAGGCCATGCATCGACACGGCGAGATCGACGTAATGCTGCAGGTGGCGCTCTTGCCGCTCGTCCCGCTCGCCGGCGACGGCGAGGAGCTCGGCAGCGTACTGGCGCACCGGCTCGAGCAGCCGATACCGCGAGGGCTCGGCAGCAAAGTCAACGGTCACGAACGACGTGCGCACGAGCTCGTCCAGCACCTCGTCCGCCGGTGGACTGTCCTCGTCGAGGCATACGGCGGCAAATGCATCGAGCTCGCAGCCACCGGCGAACACACTCATCGCCCGCAGGGCGGCGTGCGCGGGTGCGGACAGGAATTGTGTGCCCCAGTCGAGGGCGGCATGCATCGTGCGGTGGCGGGGCACGACGCCGTGGCCGGGCAATTCCAACTCCTTGATCGACCTTTCGAGCCGATCGGCGAGATCCGGCAGCGACAGCGTCCGGCTGCGTGCCGCGGCGAGCTCGAGCCCGAGCGGGATGCCGTCCAGACCACGGCACACGGCGGCCACGGCCATGGCGTCGTCCGGGCTCAACGAGCGGGCCGCCACGTTGATCGGCAGCCGGGCGATGAACAGTGCGCCAGACGGCGAGTGCTCGATCTCCTCCAGCGAGGCTGACGCGGGGGAACTTCCAACGGGCTGACCGGCCAGACTCGCTCGCCGGCTACGTCGAGCGGTTCCCGGCTCGTCGCCACGACTCGAAGGGCGCTGCTGCCGGCCAGCAGCCCGGCAACCAGCTCGGCCACTCCGGGGAGGAGGTGCTCACAGTTGTCCATCACAACCACTACCGGGTGGCCGTCGAGCGCCGAACGGACGCGCTCCATGACGTCTTCGTGGGCCTCGACCTCGACCGCCAACGTCGCGGCGAGCGCTGATGGGACGAGCTCGGCATCACCGACGGGGACCAGGTCGACGAAGTACGGGCCGAACGGATGCGCTCCCGACGTTCGCGCCGCGAGCTCGGCGGCGAGCCGTGTCTTGCCGATGCCCCCGGTTCCGGTGAGGGTGACGAGGCGGTTCTCCTCACACAACCGATCGAGGGCGGCGAGCTCTGACTCACGGCCGATGAGCGGGCTGAGCGCCGCCGGCAGGTTCGGTGGGCCCAGGACATCACCGGCGAGCGGGCCGCCCAGCCGAGGATCGTGGGTCAGGATCGAACGCTCCAGCTGGCGCAACGCAGGACCTGGTTCCAAGCCGAGCTCCGTGGCGAACACGAGGCGCGCCCGGCCGTATGCCGCCAGAGCGTCGGCCGAGCGGCCGGCTTGATAGAGCGCCCGCATCAACTGACCCCAGGCCTGCTCGCGGAACGGGTTGCGCTCCAACCAGGCTTCCAGTTCGCCGATGCATCGACCTCCCGCACCGCTTGCCAACTCGGCTTCGACGGCCTCTTCGACGACCGCCGCCTGGACCTCCAGCAAGCGGTGCACCTCGCCGGCGGGCAGGGCGGACTCGGGCACGTCTGAGTAGGGCTCACCGCGGAAGGAGTCCTTGGCCTGCCCGAGCAGGGCGATGGCGTCGCTCGGGCACCCGTCAGTCGTCGCGGCCCGAGCCTCGCTGACCAGTGCGGCGACCCGCACGGCGTCGACATCGACGCTGTCCGGTTCGAGCCGGTAGCCACCACTGCGTTCGGCAATGCTCGTGGCCCCGAGGGCTCGACGCAGCCGGGCGACATGTCCTTGCAGCGACTTACACGCCGACGGCGGCGGATCCGAGGGCCACAGCGCTTCCTCCAGCACGTCAACCGACACTCGTTCACCGACCCGTGCCGCGAGGGCGGCGAGCAACGTCCGCTCGGTGGGTGCAAGGCGGATGACCCGTTCCCCGTCGACCAGCTCGACGGCGCCGAACACGCGCACCTCCACCACCACCGACCGTAATCCCCGGTCCCGTCGATTGCCGGTCCCGTTTCACCGGGACGCGGGCGAGAGCTGATCGTCCGCGACCGATCCACAACCAGATCACAACCACCCTCGACGAACGTGGCAAGCACCCCTCCCCAACCGTTCTGGGCGGCCTGCAGTGTCACAATCCCCGCCGCCGGCCGCCCAGTTCGGAAGGGAGCGCAGGCCGTCCGGTTCCGCAGCCCAGATAGATTCGGGTTGCCATGCTCGACCACGTCTTCACCGACGCCATCAGTGCCCTCCGCGACGCCTTCGAGGCCGCCTTCCTCGAGCGCCAGGCGTTCGAGGAGCACTTCCAGGTCGATGTCCTGCTCGGCGATGTCACGTGGGAGACCAGCTACGGACTGCCCGGCGAGGGGCAGCCACCCCGGGTGGTAGCCCACGTCACGTTTGATTGGCCGTCATGGAGCCAGACGGCCTACCGCCGCTGGTACGTCGACGAGGAGTTGGAGACGCCACCGGCGATCGAGATGGAGATCGTCCTGCGCATCCAGCGCCTCGCCGAGACTCCCAACGTCGAACGGGTGTACGAGTCACTCCCTTCGACCAGCGTGCTCGTTGGTGACGGTCGTCTCGAGCGCGCCGGGCTCACGGTCGAGGTCGCCCATCCCGACCCGAGCGACCCCGACGACACCGATCAGTCCTACGCCCTCGAAGTCACCTACGAAGGTCTCTACGAGCTCGCCGAGGAGACGCTCGCCGACGGGACGTCCTCGGCACTCGACGAGCACTTCGGCGCCCTCGGCGGCTGGGTCGCCTCGACCCTCGTACGCCTCGGCGACCTGCGCTTCGCCTTCCTCCCGGCCGACGACTCCGCCGCCGAGTAACCCGCGAGACCCGGGATGAGCGACGACGCCGACCCGGTACTGCTCGACGTCTCCGAGCGAATTGCCCTCGTCACGCTCAACCGACCGGAGTCACGCAACGCCCTGACCAGCGACCTTCTGCGCCTCCTCCCCCAAGTGCTCGCCGCCGCTGATGCCGACGACGACGTCGACGTCGTCATCCTCACCGGGGCCGACCCGGCGTTCTGTGCCGGTCTGGACCTCGTCGAGCTCGCGTCGGAAGGCGGCAGCCGTCTCATCGACGGGCCGCTCGAGTCGCAGGGGCGGCGCAGCCGCGGGCCACTTCCACCACTCAGCAAGCCGCTGATCGGGGCGATCAACGGGCCGGCCGTGACGGGCGGCTTCGAGCTGGCCCTCAACTGCGACTTCCTCGTGGCGTCCGAACACGCCAAGTTCGGCGACACCCATGCCCGGTTCGGCATGATGCCGGCATGGGGGTTGTCGGCCCTGCTCCCCCAGGCGATCGGCGTGCGGCGCGCCCGGGAGATGAGCTTCACCGGCAACTTCATCGACGCCGCCGAGGCGCTCGTCCTCGGGCTCGTCAACCACGTCGTCCCCCACGAGGAGCTGATCCCGTTCACCCGGCGGCTTGCCGCCGACATCGCCGGCAACGACAAGGCGGCCGTCCGCCAGATGCGCACGACCTACGCCGCGATCACCCACGACGACGACGCCTGGGAGACCGAAGCACGGGCCAGCCGCGCCTGGCAGCGCACCCGGTTCAGCGCCGAGCAGATCGCCGCCCGCCGCGCCGCCGTCATCGAGCGCGGCAGAGAACAGTAGATGCGTTCCCCCGCCACCCAGACCTCGTCACGGCTGAGCCCGGTGATCACCAGCCGACGGCTCTCCGGCCTCCTGCTCACGCTGCTCGTCGTCGGCGCCGCCTACGTCGCCATCGACCTCCATCGCCGGGGCCACACGACCGGGGACGACTGGGCGTTGTACGTCCGCATGGCCAAGAGCCTGTTCGAGGGCAACGTCGCCGACGTGATCTCCGACAACCGGTTCCTGTTCGACCACAGCACGGCGGTGACGCCGCCGATCTACCCGTGGGGCTGGCCGCTGCTGCTGTCGCCCTTCGTACGCGTCTGGGGCATCGACTTCGACCGACTCAAGCTCGTCGAGGTCGCCGTGTTCGCGGCGTGGCTGGTGCTGTACCACGGCATCGTCAGGCGCCGGGCCGGGCGGATCCTCGCCTTCGCCCTGACAGCCGTGTTCGCCACGTCGTACGTCTACCTCGTCTACACCGACCAGCTGCTCACCGAGTACCCGCACATGCTGGCCGTCGCCGTCGTGATCTGGTGGCTCGACCGGCTGGTCGACCGCGGCAGCCTCATCGAGGCGGCCACCCGTGACCTGATCATCCTCGGCCTGCTGGCCGTCGCCGCCTACAACGTGCGCCGGGAAGGACTGATGCTCCTCTTCGCCATCGCCGGCGCCCAGCTCGTCGACCTCGGCGCCAGCCGCGGGGTTCGGTCAGCACGTGAAGCGGTCAGGACGATGCCGTGGAAGGCCCTGCTCACGCCCTACCTCACGTTCGCCGCCGGTGCCGTGATCTTCCAACTCCTCCTGCCGTCGACACTGGTCCCCGACAACGGCAACAGCACGCGGTTCATCGCGACGCGGCTGTGGAGCCTCGACAACGGCACCGATGCACGGCACCGCCCTCAGTTTCCGGCCAATCTCGTGAGCCAGCTCGGATTGCGCGAGCCGCCGGTGTTCGGGCGCTGGTTGATCGTGCTGGCGGCGATCGGCGCTGTCGTCGCCTGCATCAAGGCGCCGCGACGCAACGTACCGCTCGCGGTGCTGACGCTGACGACGATGCTGGTGATCGGCACCCACCTGCGCATGGTGGCCCGCTACTACATGCAGATCACCCCGTTCATCGTCCTCTTCGTGGCGATGCTCCTGCTCTACGTCGTCGGCTGGCTCGCCCGCCTCGTGGCCCGCCGCCCGTTGCCCCTCGCCGGCCGCCGCGCCGTCGCCGTGTTGGCGGCCGCCCCGTTCCTCTGGTTGGCCGTGTACCACGCCACCGATCTGCCGCGGCGAGTCGACGCGGCGCAAGCGTTCAACGACTCCGGCGCCGTGCAGCGCGGCCCGATGCTCGAGCAGAACCAGGTCGCCATGGAGGCGATCGAGAAGTACACGCCTCCGGACGAGATCGTCGTCTACTACCGGGCCCGCACGGCGACCCTGTACACCGGCCGGCAGGCCCTGCAGACGACCTCGTTCAACAACATGGTGGCCAACGGCGACTGGTTCATGCAGAACAAGAAGGACAACTACTCCCAGGTCGTGGCGACGGCCGGCCAGCTCGCCGCCTCGGGCTTCGAGCTCGTCTGGGAGAACGATGACTGGCGCCTGTGGCGGATTCCCGACGGCCCCGTGGAGCTCGCCGCTAGTTCAACAGATGTTCAACCGCTGTTCGACGGCGCGACAGTCGCTGGTTCACCGCCCTGACACGTCCGGCTGGGATGGTCGGCGCATGGCTCTCAACAGAAGACAGCTCATCCACCGCGGCGCTGCTGGCGCCGGCATCGTCGTAATCGGAAACCTGGCGAACTGGTTCCCCGCTACCGCGTCGGCGGCTGGGGCCCGCCGATCCGGCGGCGCCCTCGCCGGTGCCCGACCCGGCAGTGGCCGTTCGTGGGCGACCGGTTACGGCCGGCTCGTACCCGATCCCGACACGATCCTCGACCTGCCGGAGGGGTTCAGCTACAAGATCATCTCGGAGACCGGCAAGCCGCTGACCGGGTGCAGAAGGCGTGTTGCCCGATGCCTTCGACGGCAGCGCCCTGTTCGAGGTCGGGACGAAGCGCTACCTCGTGCGCAACAGCGAGCAGGGTTACAGCGAGGAGGACGAGCCCGTCGAGTTCCCGGCAGTCGCTGGCCCCGAGTTCACCTACGACCCGGCCGCCCTGGGCGGGACGACGACGACCGAGCTCGACGCCGACAACAACGTCGTCGCCGAGTACGTCAGCCTGGCCGGCACGAACGGCAACTGCGCCGGAGGCGTCACCCCGTGGGGCACGTGGCTGACGTGCGAGGAGACCGAGGACGTCACCGGCGACGGCGGGCTCACCAAGGACCACGGCTTCGTGTTCGAGGTCGATCCGGTGAACGTGGCCAACAACGAGAACCCGACGCCGCTGGAAGGACTCGGACGGTTCGCCCACGAGGCCGTCGTCGATCGACCCCAACACCGGCATCGTCTACCTCACCGAGGACGCCAGCGGTCCCAACGGCCTGCTCTACCGGGCGACGCCGACGACCCCGCTCGGCGGCTACGGCTCGCTGCGCGACGGGGCGACGCTCGAGGCGCTCGTCGCTCTCGACGGTGGCAGCTTCGTCCCGGATCTGTCCCCGTACGAGGTCGGCACCGTGCTCGACACGGAGTGGGCGGCGATCATCGACCCGCTCGCCGAGGAGGTCCCGACGCGGTCGCAGCTCAACCGGGTCACCCGCTCACGCAAGTTCGAGGGTGCCTGGTGGGGCGAGGACGCCGCCTTCATCGTGACGTCGTACGCCCGACTCGACGATGGATCGGTCGCTGAGCACGACGGCCAGGTGTGGCGTCTCGACCCGGCAGCGAACACGATGGAGTTGGTCGTCCGCTTCGACGTCAACGCCGATCCGGCCAGCGACAACTTCGACGGGCCCGACAACATCACCGTGTCGCCGCACGGCGGGCTGGTCCTGTGCTCGGACGGCGAGGGCGCCCAGCACCTCTACACCGTCAACGCCGACGGCGAGCCGAGCATGTTCGCCAAGAACGCTCGCGATGAGAGCGAGTTCACCGGCGCCACGTTCACCGCCGACGGCCAGACGCTGTTCGTCAACCTCCAAGAGCCGGGCATCACGTTCGCCATCACCGGCCCGTGGGCCGGCGACGACGCCGCCCCGTCCAGCTCGACGCCCGACGGCGTCACGACCTCCACCGCCTAAGCGCCCCTGAGCTCCGTGTAAGCGTGTAAGACCTCGGCGGGCTTACATGCTTACACAAGAGGCCTGGGGCTGGGTCAGAGGTCGGCGCCAAGGTCCGTCAGGATCGCCTCGACCTCGGTGGCGATGTCGATCGCCAGGATCTCGGCGCCGTCGGTGTTGAGGTGGAAGCCGTCGGACTGACGCACCGGCTTGGCTCGACCGTCGCGGGGGTCGACGACGAGCTCGGCGATGCCACCATTGCGCCCGTCGAAGATCTCCCAGGTGTCGACGAACACGGCGTTCGGGTAGTCGGCCAGCGCCTGCCGTACGGCTTGGTCCTGGATCTCCAGCCGGGCGGTGAACGCGGGGTCTTGGGCGTTGGGGATGCCGACCCAGATCACCCGCCGCTCATCGTCCTCGAGGATGAGGTCCATCATCGTGCTGACCCGGTTGGCGTACTCAGTGGTCCACTCGTCGGCGTTGTCGGCCGTCGCCTGACCGACGACAGCGCTCGGTCCGCACGACCCTGACCCGTTGGGACACGGCTCGGTGAGGGCCTGGGCGTCGTTGCCGCCGAACGTGACGATCACGATGTCGGGATCGCTCGTTGCCAGCGTGTCGCGCAGATGTGCGGGCCAGTCGTGGAAGTCCGGGCGGGCCAGTCCAGAGGACACGACGTAGTCGAGCTCGACGTCGATCAGCCCGGTCTCGTCGAGGAGGCGCTCCAGGTACGGGGCGAACGTCCCTGCATCGCTGTCACCGACGATCAACACCTCGGCCGGGTTGTCCTCGCTCGGCGGACCAGTCTCTTCGGGTTCCGTCGGCGCTGGCGTGGGCGGGGTCGTCGCTGTCGTTGGCGTGGCGCTGGCGACGGCGACGGCCGCCCCATCGCCGGTACCGGCAGCCCCACCAGGTTGAGTCACCACGGGCTCCTGGCCCGAAGCCTCTTCGCCGCCCGTCAACTCGCCCACACCCTTGATCGCTCCGAACACGACGAGGCCGAGGGCGACGACAACGCCAAAACGTCGCATCGCGTAGCGCTGCTGACTGACCGGACGCCGCGCTCGGGCAATCTCTCGCGACGGGGACCCCTCGGCCATCGCCGATGTATGGTACGGCCTGGCTGCGGTGGGATGGTGTTCCCTCTAGTGGCGCACGGGACCCGGCGGAAACCCGGGGAACTCAACGAAGAAGTCCCGAGAAGGGGGAGACAATATGACCAGGAGCAGGCGATTGCTTGCCGCAGGATTCGCCGCGGCGCTCGGCATCGCAGGCGTGACCATCGGATCGGGGTCGCTCAGCGCGTCCACCGGCGGTGGCATCTGTGAGGGGATCGACCTCGGCGCAATCGCCGGGACCGCCCCCGCCGGCACCGACGCGGCGGGTACCGCACCCGCGGGTACCGAACCGGCAGGCACGGAGCCGGCGGGTACCGAACCAGCAGGCACCGAACCAGCCGGCACCGGGGCCGCAGGTGGCGACGGTGTGCCCGTCGCCTTGATGTTCGATGTGACCGGTCGGGGCGACAAGTCGTTCAACGACGCCGCCGCCGCCGGGCTCGACCGTGCCGCCGCCGAACTCCCCATCGTCCCCACCGAGTCGCCACCCCAGTCCGCCGACGATCGCGCCGAGCGCGTCGCAGCCGCGGCCGAAGGCGGCAACCAGCTCGTGATGGCCATCGGATTCCTGTGGCTCGACACGATCACCCAAGCCTCCGCGGCATATCCCGACACGCACTTCCTGCTCATCGACGCCGTCGTCGAGGCCGAGAACGTGCACAACATCGTTTTCGCCGAGGAGCAGGGCTCGTTCCTCGTCGGCGTCGCCGCCGCGCTGCAGTCCGAGAGCGGCCAGCTCGGCTTCGTCGGTGGTGTGCCCAACGAACTGATCCAGAAGTTCGAGGCCGGGTTCACGGCGGGTGCCCAGTGCGTCAACCCGGACGCCGAAGTGCTCGTCGAGTACGTCTCCGACGATCCACAGATCGGCTTCAACGACCCTGCGCGGGGCAAGGAGATCGGCGCGGCGATGTACGAGGCCGGTGTCGACATCGTCTACGCCGCCGCCGGGCCAACCGGCACAGGCGTCCTCGAGGCGACCAGCGAGGCCGGCGAGCCGGGCGAGGTCTGGACGATCGGGGTCGACAGCGACCTCTACCAGCAGGTCGATGCCGACCTCCAGCCGTACGTCCTGACATCGATGCTCAAGCGTGTCGACCTCGCCGTGTACAACACGATCGCCAGCGAAGTCGACGGCACGTTCGCCCCAGGCATCGAGACCTACGACCTGAGCGTCGACGGCGTTGGCTACTCGACCTCGGGCGGGTTCATCGACGAGTACGTCCCGACGATCGACGGGCTGGCGGCGTTGATCGCCGACGGCACGATCGTCGTGCCCACTGCGCCGGAGGGGTGACCACTCCGGTTTGAACCGCTTGCGAGGGCGCCTGGCCGGCCAGGCGCCCTCGTCGTTCTGGGCACGGACGTCCGATCAGCTAGAACGGCAGCACACATGACAATCGTGGAGAGCGAGCGGCGGGCCGCGCCCGGCGAGACCGAGCCCTACGCGATCGAACTGCGCGACATCGTCAAGCGCTTTCCGGGCGTCGTCGCCAACGACGGCGTCAACCTCAAGGTTCGCCGCGGCACGATCCACGCCATCGTCGGCGAGAACGGCGCAGGCAAGTCGACGCTGATGAAGACGCTCTACGGCGCCCATCAGCCAGACGAGGGGACGATCCTCGTCGACGGCCAGGTGCAGCACTTCCGCTCGCCGGCGGCGGCGATCCGCCACGGCATCGGCATGGTCTTCCAGCACTTCATGCTCGCCGACAACTTCACGGTGTGGGAGAACATCGTCCTCGGTCGCGAACCCGGGTGGCCGGTGCTCGCCCGCAACGCGGCGCGGCAGAAGATCCGCGCCCTCGGCAGTCGCTATGGGCTGGAGATCGACCCCGACGAGCTCGTCTCCGACCTCGGCGTCGGCGAGAAGCAGCGGGTCGAGATCCTCAAGGTGCTGTACCGCGGCGCCGAGATCCTCATCCTCGACGAGCCGACCGCCGTCCTCGTCCCCCACGAGGTCGACGAGTTGTTCGCGTCGCTGCGCCAGCTGACGGGCAGCAAGGCGACCGTGCTGTTCATCTCCCACAAGCTCGACGAGGTGCTCGAGTACGCCGACGCGATCACCGTCATCCGCGCCGGCAAGACGGTGGGCGAGGTCGACGACCCGTCCAGGGTCACCGCCGAGCAGCTCGCCGAGATGATGGTCGGATCCGAGCTGCCATCACCGGAGACTCGCGAGAGCACGGTGACCGACCGGGTCCTGCTCGAGGTTGCCGACCTTGCCGTCGAACCGGGCGCTCACGCCGGCGAGGTCACCCTCGGCATCACGACCAGCGCTGACCTGTTCACCGGCGCAC
Organism: Ilumatobacteraceae bacterium; assembly: GCA_963732335.1. Classification (GTDB taxonomy): domain Bacteria; phylum Actinomycetota; class Acidimicrobiia; order Acidimicrobiales; family Ilumatobacteraceae; genus Desertimonas. The sequence continues at coordinate 99,750 of CAVSZO010000052.1, forward strand.
CCGGCGCCGTGGCCAAGCACCGACCACTCGACGGTGTATCGATCGACGTTCACGCCGGCGAGATCGTCGGCATCGCCGGCGTCGAGGGCAACGGTCAGGCCGAGCTGATCGACGCCATCGTCGGCCTCGTCCCGGCGACGGGCACGGTGCTGCTCGACGGCAACGACGTCAGCAAGCTGTCGACGCTCGCCCGGCGCACCGCCGGGATCGGCTTGATCCCCGAGGATCGCCAACGCGACGGGATGGTCCTGGCGATGCCGCTGTGGGAGAACGTGCTGCTCGGCCATCAGGCCAGTGCCCTGTTCACTGAGCACGGGCTGATCGACCGGGACGCCTGCCGGCCGGCGCGCCGACGAGGTCGTCAGTGGCTTCGACGTGCGAACGCCGAGCATCGACGTGCGGGCCTTCACGTTGTCGGGGGGGAACCAGCAGAAGCTGATCGTCGGTCGAGAGATGCTGGCCAAACCAACGGTGCTGATCGCCGCCCACCCGACCCGCGGCGTCGACGTGGGTGCCCAGGCCGTGATCTGGGACATCCTGCGCGATGCCCGGGCCGCCGGCCTGGCCACGCTGCTGATCTCCGCCGACCTCGAGGAGCTGATCGGCCTCTCCGACCGTTTGCTCGTGATGCTGCGCGGGCGCATCGTCGCCGACCTCGACCCGGCCACGGTGAGCCAGGCCGACCTCGGCGGCTACATGACCGGGGCGTTGACCCAGGAGGGGCTGCACGAGACGTGAGCAGGAAGGTGCTCTACGGCGTGGCGGCACCGGTGCTTGCCGCCTTCGTTGCGATCGCCGTGTCGTCGGTCGCCCTGCTGATCGCCGGAGAGAGCCCGCGCACGGCGTTCCTGGAGATGTGGAAGTCGATCGACAGCACTGCCTCTGTCGTCGCCATCGTCAACCGCGCCGTGCCGTATTACGTCGCCGGGGTGGCCGTGGCGATCGGGTTCATCATGCGCCTGTTCAACATCGGCGTCGACGGCCAGCACCAGCTCGCCGCCCTGTTCGCCGCCGCCTTCGGCTTCGGCATCGGTTCGTGGGGATTGCCCGCGCCGATCTACGTCCTTTCGATCTTCCTCGTCGCCGTGCTGGTGGCGATGGCGTGGGCGACGATCGCCTCCGTGCTCAAGGTCACCCGCAACGTCAACGAGGTGATCTCGACGATCATGCTCAACTTCATTGCCAGCCAGCTGATCTTCTACCTGCTGCGCGAGCACTGGAACCGCGGTGCCGGGTTGGTGGCCGAGACCGGGCCGCTACCCAGCGGGGCACGGATCCCCCACCTCAACCGACTATTCGAGGCGATCGGCTTCCACTTCCCGGCCAACGTCGTGCTGCAGGGCTTCCTGCCGATCGCACTCATCGTCGGCATCGCCTACTACGTTGTCCTCAATCGCAGCCGGTTCGGCTTCGACCTCAGAGTGTCCGGTCAGAACCCGGCGGCGGCGAAGGCATCCGGCATCAACCCGAAGCGGATGGTGCTGCTGACGTTCCTGATCTCGGGTGGCATCGCCGGTCTGATCGGACTGACTCCCCTCCTCGCCGATCCGCAGTACGGCAAGTACGGCGACCAGTTCCCGCAGGGCCTCGGCTTCACGGGGTTGTCGCTGGCGCTGCTCGGCCGCAACCACCCTGTCGGCATCGCCGCCGCCGCGCTCGTCTGGGCGACGATCGAGCGGGCAACACAACGGCTCGGCTTCATCGACATCCCTCAGGAGATCGGCACCATCCTGCAGGGTTCGTTCCTGCTCGCCGCTGTCGTGGCCTACGAGGTCGTCCGCCGCAAGGCCGAGGAGGCCGAGACCCGGGCGATGGCCAGGCGGACGCCCATGCCGACTGCGCCGGCGCCGCCACCGATCGCGCCACCTGACGCCGCGGGGGCCGTCGCATGACGGCGGCGACCGTCAACGGGTGGAATGCCACCACGTCGCGGGCATTCCGCGTTCCTGGCCCGCTCTGGCTGTGGGGCGCACTGGCGACGGTGCTGGCGATGTCGATCACGCGATCGATCACCGACAACAACGACCTGACGTCGGCCGGAACGATGAGCGTCGCCATCCGCACCGCCGCGCCGATCGCCATGGCCGGTCTCGGCGGCCTTTATGCCGAGCGCAGCGGGACGGTGAACATCGGCCTCGAGGGGATGATGATCCTCGGCACCGTGTTCGGCGGCTGGTGGGGATGGGAGTACGGCCCGTGGGGTGCCCTGCTGGGCGGAGCCGTCGGCGGTCTGTTCGGAGGGCTGCTCCTCGCACTGGTGACGACGACGTTCGGGGTCAACCACATCGTCGCTGGTTTCGCCATCAACATCCTCGCCCCGGGCATCGCCCGGTTCATGTCGACCACGCTGTTCGTCGGCGAGCAGGGCGGTTCGCTCACCAACTCACCGGGTGTCACCGGCGACATCGGCGAGTTCACCATGCCGTTCCTCTCCGGCGGGCAGTTCTTCGGCAACGAAACACCCGACGCCCTCGGTCGCATCGACTCGTGGAACTGGTTCGCCGTGTCCGACGTCGCCGGCGTCCTCAAGGGCCTCACCGCCGGCGTCCGCTACGACGTGCTCGTCGGCATCGGCCTGTTCGCGGCCAGCGTGTTCCTGCTGTGGCACACCCGCTTCGGGCTGCGCCTCCGCTCGGCGGGCGAGCATCCGAGCGCGGCGGATTCGCTCGGTGTGCGGGTCCACCTCTTCCGATACATCGGCGCGGCAATCTCCGGCGCACTCGCTGGTCTCGGCGGAGCGATGCTCGTGATCTCGGCGGGCCGGTACAGCCAGGGCCAGACCGTCGGCAAGGGATTCCTCGGCCTCGCCACGCTGGTCGTCGGCAACTGGAGACCCGTCGGCGTCGCCATCGGCGCCTCGATCTTCGGCTTCTTCGACGGGATCACCCAACGGTTGAGTCCGGAAGACCTCGTCCTCGCCCTGCTCCTCGCCGCGGCTTTGCTGCTGTTCGCCGGGACGGTGTATGCGTTCGTCACCAAGGGGACGACGGCGATGAAGTTGGTCGCCGTCGGCCTGTGCGCCTTCGGGATCTTCGTCGTGTTGCGGGCGTTCTTCTACGAGCTCGGTGACAGCGTCGCCGTGTTCGTGCTCTGGCTCGCCGTCGGCATGGCGTTCACCGCGGTGGGCGTCATCGCCGCCTCCCGCTACAGCGGGCTCACGGCGGCGATCACGGCGATGGCCGCGGTCGCCGCCCTGTTCGTGTACCTGCGTCTCGACGCGATCCCCGACGAGTTCGTGCCGATGCTGCCCTACATCGTCACGCTCGTCGTCGTGTCGTCCCGCGGTCAGGCACTGCGACCGCCGGCGGCCGCCGGCGAACCGTGGTTCAAGGGCCAGCAATAGCGCGAGAGGCGGTGGCCGAGATCGTGATGCCGCCGCGAGGGCGTTGGGTGAGGGTGACGGTGACCGCTTCCGCCTTGGCAGTGTCGAAGATCTCGCCGGCGATCTCGGCCGCCAGTGCCTCGGCGAACACGGGCCGGTCGCGGAAGCCCCAGAGGTACAGCTTGAGGCTCTTGCTCTCGACGCACCACTCCCCCGGCACGTAGACGATCTCGACCGACGAGATGTCCGGCTGGCCCGTGATCGGACAGACCGACGTGAGCTCCTCGGTGGTGAAGCGCACCTGGGTGACGTGCTCCGGCGCGGGGAACACCTCGACATGGTCGATGGCGTGACGCACCGTGGCCCGAGCACCGTGAGCTCACCGCGTTCCATGGCCCGGACGCTACCGACGCCATCTACATTGAGCTTCGTGCTGACCGCCGCCGACATCGACCGTTATCGGCGGGACGGGTTCCTGATGGTCGAAGGCTTCGCATCCCGTGATGCGTGCGCGGCGTTGCGGCAACGAGCGTTGGACATCGTCGAGGCTTGGGAGCCGACGGCCGAGCGCACGGTGTTCACCACCGATCAGCAGGAGCGCACGAGCAACCGGAGAGTTCCTCGACTCGGCGGGCTCGGTCTGGTGCTTCTTCGAGGCCGGCGCCTTCGACGAGTCGGGCGAGCTGGGCCAGGACAAGTCGCTGAGCATCAACAAGATCGGTCACGCCATGCACGACCTCGATCCCGTGTTCGAGTCGTTCAGCTACACCCCGGAGCTCGCCGCGGTGGCCACCGACATCGGGATGACCGATCCGCTGGCGATCCAGTCGATGTACATCTTCAAGCAGCCGCACATCGGCGGCGAGGTCAAGTGCCATCAAGACGCCACGTTCCTGTACACCGACCCGGTGAGCGTCGTCGGCTTCTGGTTCGCCATCGAGGACGCGACGATCGAGAACGGATGCATGTGGGCTCAGCCGGGCGGGCACCGGGGACCGCTCCGGGAGCGCTTCGAACGGGCCGGGGCGACCAACGACGACGGGACGCGGTTCGTCGCCCTTGATCCGACGCCCCTGCCAGATCCGCCCGACGGCCTCGTGCCGATCGAGGCGGCGACGGGAACGCTTGTCGTCCTCCACGGCCTGCTCCCGCATTGGAGCGACGTCAACCGTTCGGCGTCGAGCCGCCACGCCTACAGCCTCCACTGCATCGACGGAGCGGCGCACTACCCGGCGACGAACTGGCTGCAGCGGCCGGCGTCGATGCCGCTGCGCTCACTCGCCGGAGTGGCGCGCTGAATGCCGGCGCTCTCTCGCGACCTGTGCGTGCGGGCGCCGAAGGCGCTCCTCCACGACCACCTCGACGGCGGCCTTCGTCCGGCCACGGTGATCGAGCTGGCCAGCGAGTACGGCTACAACAGCCTCCCGACCACGGACGTCGACGAGCTCTCCGCCTGGTTCAACCGCGGCGCCAAACGCAACGACCTTGTCCTCTATCTGGAGACGTTCGCCCACACGATCGGTGTGATGCAGCACCGCGACGCCGTCGAGCGGGTCGCCTACGAGTGCGCCCAGGATCTGGCCGCCGACGGTGTGATCTACGCCGAGGTGCGCATGGCGCCGGAGCTGTGCACCGAGGCAGGGTTGACGCTGGACGAGGCGATGCAGGCGATCCTCGACGGCTTCGCCCGCGGATCAGCGGGGACGCCGCTGACGATCTACGCCATCGCCACGGCGATGCGTACGGCGGCGCGCAGCCTGGAGATCGCCGAGCTCGCCGTGCGCTTCCGCGACGCCGGGGTGGTCGGCTTCGACATCGCCGGCGCCGAGGCCGGCTACCCGCCGACGCGCCACCTCGACGCCTTCCAGTACGTGATGCGCGAGAACTTCCACGCCACGATCCACGCCGGCGAAGCGTTCGGCCTGCCGAGCATCTGGGAGGCGGTGCAATGGTGCGGAGCCGAACGCCTCGGCCACGGCGTTCGCATCGTCGACGACATCAAGGGCCCCGAGGGCGCCGAGCAGCTCGGTCGCTTGGCGGCCTACATCCGCGACACCCGCATCCCCCTCGAGCTGTGCCCGACGTCGAACGTCAACACCGGCGTCTGCGCCTCGATCGAGGAGCATCCGATCGGGATGCTCCGTCGCTTGCGCTTCCGGGTCACCGTCAACACCGACAACCGGTTGATGAGCAACACGTCGATGTCGAAGGAGTTCGAGAAGCTCTCGGCGGCGTTCGGTTGGGGGCTCGACGATTTCGAGTGGCTGACGATCAACACGGTGAAGAGCGCCTTCGCCTCGTTTCCCGAGCGGTTGCGCCTGATCAACGCCGTGATCAAGCCGCACTACGCACTGCTCACCGCCGAACAAGCCCTAGGAGCGCAATGAGCGTGAGTCCCGCCACCGACTTGGTCACTGTCACGGTGGTCGAGCATCCGGTCGTGGCCGACGCCCTCGCCCGTATCCGCGACGTCACGACACCGAACGCCCTGTTCCGTCAGAACCTCGAGCGCATCGGCAGTCTGCTCCTCGTTCGGGCGACTGAGGATCTGCCGACGGTCGACACGACGGTGACCACGCCGCTGACCGAGGCGCCCGCTCGCCGGCTCGCCGTGCAGCCGGTGGTGGTACCGATCCTGCGCGCCGGGCTCGGCTTCGTCCACGCTGCTCAGGAGCTGTTGCCCGACGCCGACGTCGGCTTCGTGGGGATCAGCCGCGACGAGGAAACGTTCGCCCCCAAGCCGTACGTCAACAAGCTGCCGGAGTCGCTGGCGGGCCGGCCAGTGATCGTCATCGATCCGATGCTCGCCACCGGCGGGTCGCTCGTGCACACGATCGAGCTGCTGCTCCAGCGTGGCGCCCCGCAGCCGATCACGGCGGTGTGCGCGCTGTGCGCTCCGGAGGGCATCGAGCGTCTCCGTGACGCCGGCCTGACCGTCCACGTCGTCACCGCCGCCATCGACGACCACCTCAACGACCACGCCTTCATCGTCCCCGGCCTCGGCGACGCCGGCGACCGCCAATTCGGCCCGCCGGCCTGACCCCGCAGCCCCGAGCTGGCGTCCGCGACGATCCTTGGCATCGCTGTGACGCCAGATCGTCATCACAGCGACCAGAGTCGCACAGCCTTCAGGCGGAGCGGAACAGGCGGCGGCGCTGGCGATAGATCTCCGCGATCTCGGCGCCGACGGCTGGCGAGGTTCGTCGCCGCCGATTCGTCGTAGCACTCGACGTGCCAGCCGACCGCCGCACGCTCGCGGTCGCCGCTGCTGGTCGGCACGCATCCCGAGGTCACCACCGTGCCACCACGAGTGCCCGGGCTCGAAGCCGAGCATGACGTCGGGCCAGGCGAGATCGAGGTGGACGACACTCGCCGGTGGCCAGCGTCAACGGATGCTGCCGCACCGGCTCCGGCAGCCCTGCTGCGACTGCGGCTCGAGCACGTCGATCTCGAGTCCACTCTGGCTGGCACGCGACCGCACGGCAACGTGCGATCGAGCCAGCGGCGGATCGCTGCTCACGCCGGACCGGCCGCGAGCAGCGACTCGCTCCAGGTACTGCGGCGGCCTCGAGGGGCGAGACAAGCGTAGGTGCCAGGCGTCCTCGGCGGCACGCTCGAAGCGGCGTCGTTGCAAGCGTGCGGCGAGGTACCGAGCAGCATCTTCGGCGGTGTGGCGATACGCAACCCGTCGTCGCGCTCGCACGACATCGCGTCCGATCGATCCACGTACTGAACGTCGCCCGCAGCCAGTCCGGCAACACGCCCGCGCTCGCGCGTGCTGGTCACCAGTTCGATCGGCCGCTTCGGCATCCCCCGCAGACCGTAGAGGCGCCCGGCGGTCGGCCCGCTCGAGGAAGCTGTCGCCACCAGCCGAACAGCTGGGCGGCCATCGCCCGCTGGCGAAACGTCGGCGGGAAGCTCGGCGAGCTCGACGACCCCGGGAAGCACCGCGACGATGACCCCGCGTTGCCGGGCGCGGCCGAGCGTCCGCTCGGGCACGCCGATGGTCGACCAGCTGCCTCATCGTCGCCACGCCGAATTGGCTGGCGAACAAGCGCAATGCTTCGGGTCGATCGAGTACTCCACGATGAATGTTGTGTTCCATCACCTCCCCTGGGCGCGCCGAACCAGTCGAAACGGAAACCGACACCACTCTTTGGTGTCGCTGTGATGACGTTGGTGGCCAGCCGATCGACCAATGATTCGATGCACGCGTCGGACGGCGGTCAGGGTGGCGGCGCCGGTTTGGCGGAGGTAGGTCAGCGAATCCCAGTAGTCGGTGCGGCGGGTGATCAGGCCATCGCCGACGTCGATGACCATCACGCCGCGGACGTCGATCGGGTGGCCGTCGCTCGTGGCCGTGAGGCGGTACTCGACGGCGACACGGTCGCCCGCGGCGATCACCGACTCGACCTCGTAGCGCAGCCCAGGCAGCGACGCCAGGAACCCCGGCAGCCGCGACCGGTACTCGTCAGCTCCGACGCTCCCGCGGCCGAGGGCGCTGGCGTGCTCGTTGACGAAGTCGGCGGCGACATGGGCGGCGATCGCGTCGGGGTCACCTCCAGCGAACGACGCAAGATAGGAGCGGACCGTGTCTTCCGGGCACCGCCCGGACCCTGGGTCCTCCGGGCTCATGACCCCCAGACTGCCCGGGCCGTGGCGTACACGCCCTGATCGAACGAGAACTCGATCATGTTGCCGTCCGGGTCGCGCAGCATGCACACGTAGCCGATCGGCGGTGGCAGCTGCTGCGGCGCCATCGCCAGGCAGCCCGCCTCCTCGGCGCCGCGCGCCGCCTCGTCGAGCGCCTCGCGGGTCGGCAGCTCGATGCCGAGGTGGGCGAACGGGGCGAGCACCTCCTGTGGATATTCCTTGAACGGATCGGTCTCGGGGAGGAACTGGGCGAGGACGAGGATGAACGGCCGCTCCACCGACTCCGGCTGGCCGAGCCACGCCCCGAACCCGAGGTCGTCCTGGCGCTTGTCGAGCAGTCGCAGCGGCGTGAACCGCTCGTACCAGGCGATCGAGGCGTCGATGTCGGCGACGCGCAGGGCGACGTGGGTCCACGTCGGGCTCGCCGGGCGCAGCTCGTGGAGCGCCTCGTCCGACTCACTCACGGGTCTGGCCTTCGCCGATCTGCGGATCGTCGCCACCCTTGACCCACAGCACGAGGGTGTTGCCCCACGGGTCGAGGAACGCCGCGTTGAAGCCGTTGAACTCCGCCCAGAAATGGTCGCGCCAGAGGATCGTCGCTCCCCGCGCCTCGGCCTCGCCGAGGATGCGGTCGATCGAGTCGTCGTCACTGACGAGGATCCACGTCCGCGTCGCCCGCCCCTCACGGGAGACGTCGCGCGGCTCCACGCCGTCCGGATCGGGATGTGGTCGGGCGTTGGCGGCGTTGAAGATGCCCATGTGCAGGTTGCCAGTCGGGCCCTCCGTGCCGTCGTCGAGCAGGAACTTGCCGCCCGGGACGATGCGATGGAACGAGCCGGCGGGGCGCGGCTCGACCTCCCAGCCGAACACGGCGGAGTAGAACTCGGCGGACGCTTCCGGATCGGTTGACGGGAAGTCGACGAAGATCAAGGTGTTCGGGTAGCCCACAACCCGCGAACCTAGCAACCCGAACGACGACGGTCAGATGGTCAGACCATCAGCCCGCCGGACCGTCTGACCATCGTGCTCCCCGGATACCATCGCCACGTGTCCGCCGTCGAGTCGACGCTGATGTTCGAGCCGATCGGACGAGAAACGCTCAGTGGACGGATCCGCGAGCAACTCCTTCAACGCATCTCCACTGGGGAGCTGGAACCCGGGGCGCGCATCCCGTCCGAGCGAGCCCTGTCGGAGCAGTTCCGAGTCGCCCGCACGTCCGTGCGGGAGGCGATCCAAGGGCTCGTTTCGCTCGGGATCATCGAGCGCCGGGGCAACCGGTCGTTCGTGGCCGAGCGCCTGCCCGATGTCACCCTCACGGCACCCCACGACGATGCCAAGAGCTTCGTCCGCCAGCTCTTCGAGACCCGCCGAACGCTGGAGCTGCCCATCGTCCGCTTCGCCGCCGACCGCGCCGACGACGACGCCCGCGCCGAGATCGCCGAGGTGGCTCAGCAGTTCCGGTCGGGCATGGGCCTCGCCGAGTTCCGGCGTCTCGATCGCCGCTTCCACGCCACCATCGCCCGGGCGTGCGGCAACCCGCTGCTCGTCGAGGTCTACGCCAAGGTCCTCGCCCGCCTGTTCGAGTCCGACGAGTTCGACAGGCTGCTCACCTCGACACGCAATCGCGCCGAGGTGCGCCGCATCGTCGACGCCTCGGCCCGGCACCACGCGGCAATCGCCGCGGCGATCGCCGCCGGCGACACCGAGGGCGCCGTTCGCGAAGGCGGCGCCCACCTCGACGCTGTCGAACGCGGCATCGTCGACCGTCTCGTCTAGGAGGAATCCGTGATCACCGGGATGAACCACGCCGTCTTGTACGTCCGGGACGCTCGTGTCCAGCAGCGCTTCTACGCCGAGGTCCTCGGCTTCTCGACGATCACCGCGGACGACGATGGGCGCTTCGTGTTCATGCGCGCCCCGCGCTCGGACAATCACCACGACATCGCCTTCTTCTCGATCGGCGCCGCCGCTGGGCCGTCGACGGCAGGCCGGTCGAGCGTCGGCCTCTACCACCTTGCCTGGCAGGTGGCGACGATCGAAGACCTGGCGGCGATGCGCGAGCGTCTCGGTGCGGCCGGAGCGCTCGTCGGAGCCTCCGACCACGGTGCGAGCAAGAGCCTCTACGCCGTCGATCCCGACGGCCTCGAGTTCGAGGTGATGTATCCCGTCCCCGCCGAGCAGTGGGGCGACGAGGAGCACGAGGCGGTCATCCGTCCCCTCGACCTCGACCGCGAGCTGGAAAGGTTCGGTGGGACGAGTGACGGAGGGATCTGGCGAACGAGTACTGCCACTTCTTCGACGACGACGCCTTCGTCGAGACCGACCGGGCCGGCTTCCGCCGCCGGGTGATCACCGGCGAACGCCTGCAGTTGTGCTTCTGGCGGATCAAGGGCGGTGCCACCGGCTCGTTCCTGCACCACCATCCCGACAACGAGCAACTCGGCATCGTCGTCCGTGGCGCCCTCGACTTCCGCATCGGTGAACCGGACGACGAGCGGCGGACGGTGCTCGAGGCCGGCGACGTGTACCTCGCCCCGATGGACGTCTGGCACGGCGATTCCGTGTTCATCGGCGACGACGAGTACGGCGAGTGCTGGATCCTCGACGTGTTCGCTCCCCCACGTGACGACCTGTCGGTCCGATGACCGCTCACGATCTTCGGCTCGCTGTCGACATCGGCGGCACGTTCACCGACGTCGTGCTCCTCGACGCCACCTCTGGCACGGTCTCCGTCGAGAAGGTGCTGACGACTCCGTCGAACCCGCTCGACGGAGTGCGCCGCGGCGTCACCCAGCTGCTCCACCAGGCTGGCGTCCGCCCGTCGGACATCACGGCGCCGATCGTCCACGCCACGACGCTCATCACCAACGCCCTCATCGAAGGCAAGGCAGGACGCGCTGCGCTGGTGACCACGCAGGGCTTCGGCGACACGCTGCTGATCCGCGACGAGCATCGCTACGACATGTACGACCTGCAGATCGAGTTCCCGGCTCCCCCGATCCCCCGCGACCTCACGTTCGAGATCGCCGAGCGGGTGCTCGCCACGGGGGTGGTGCATCAGGCGCCGAGCAGCGCCGATCTCGCCGCCTTGACCGCGGCGATCGTCGCTGCCGACGTCGAAGCCGTCGGCGTCTGCCTGCTCAACTCCTACGTCAACGCCGACAACGAGCGTCGCGTCGCCGAACACCTGCGCAGCTGAACTCGCCGTTCCCGTCTGCATCTCCGCCGACGTGTCTCCGCAGCTCCGCGAGTACCCACGCATGGTGACCACGGCATGCAACGCGGCGACGATGCCGGTGATCGGCCCGTACCTCGACGAGCTGCAGAAGTGGCTCTCCGCCGAGGGGTTCGGGGGCGCCGTGCTGATGATGCTGTCCAACGGCGGTGTCGTGTCCGCCGACGACGCCGCCCGCGCCCCGATCCGTCTCGTCGAGTCCGGTCCGGCCGCCGGTGCCCTCGCCGGCAGTTGGTTCGCCAAACGCCTCGGAGAGGAGCGACTGCTGTGCTTCGACATGGGCGGCACGACGGCCAAGGCCTGCCTCGTCGAGCACGGCGAGCCGAGCCTGACCACGTCGTTCGAGGTCGCCCGCATCTACCGGTTCAAGAAGGGCTCCGGATTTCCCGTGTCCGTCCCGTCGATCGATCTCGTCGAGATCGGTGCCGGCGGCGGATCGATCGCCCACACCGACCAGTTCGGCCTGCTCAAGGTCGGCCCGGAGTCCGCAGGCGCCGAGCCGGGGCCGGCGTCGTACGGGCGCGGCGGCACGCAGCCGGCCGTCACCGACGCCGACGTGGTCCTCGGGCTGCTCGACCCGTCCGCCTTTCTCGGCGGCGACATGCCCCTCGACGGACACGCTGCGGCGGCGGCGATCGACACCGTCGGGAGCGCACTCGCCCTCGACACCGTCCAGGCCGCCGCGGGCGTCCACGAGATCGTCAACCAGAACATGGCGGCCGCGGCGAGGATGCACGCCGTCGAGCACGGCGTCGACCTGCGCGGTGTCGCCGTGCTGGCGTTCGGCGGCGCCGGCCCGGTGCATGCCTGCGGGGTCGCCGAGCTGCTCGACTCCGACCGCGTCGTGTTCCCGGTCAACGCCAGCGTGCTGTCGGCGTTCGGCACGCTCGTGTCGCCGGTCCGCATCGACCTCGCCCGCTCGATGCCTCGCCGCCTCGACGCCGTCGACCATGCCGAACGCGACGCGATGCTCGACGAGCTCCGCGACCGAGGGCCGGCGAGTTCTCGCTGCCGCCGGATCGTCTCCCGATGCCGTTCGCTTCCGCTACGGGATCGATGCTCGCTACGCCGGACAGGGCAACGAGGTCACGGTGTGGGTTGGCAACGGCGAGCACTGGCCGGCGAGCGACGAGGCGGTGACGGCAGCCTTCGAAGCCGAGTACCGCCAGATCTTCGGGATGACGATTCCCGACGTCGCCGTCGAAGTGGTGACGTGGCGGCTGTCCGTCACTGCCGAAACCGGACACGTCGAGCCGGCGCTGGCCGCCACCGGGTCCGGCGCCGAGCCGTTCGCCCGCCGCCCGGTGGTGTTCGAGCGCAACACCGGCGCCGTCGACACGCCGGTGTTCCACCGCCTCGAGCTCGGCGCCGGAGCGACGTTCGCCGGCCCGGCGATCGTCGAGGAACGCGAGACGACCGCGGTGATCCGCCCAGGATGGTCGGTCGAGGTCGCCGCCGACGGCAGCCTCATCGCCACGCGCACGAAAGCTCGAGAAGGTCAGTGAACCCCTCAGCCGACCAGCTCGCCCTTGATGCGGTGGAGTTGGAGATCCTCTGGCAGAGCTTGATCGCCACCGTCAACGAGCAGGCCAAGGCGTTGCAACGCTCGGCCTTCAGCCCGATCGTGCGCGAGGCCGGCGACCTCGCCAACGCCGTGTTCGACCGCCGCGGGCGGATGGTCGCCCAAGCCGTCACCGGCACACCCGGGCACATCAATTCACTGGCGATGGCGGTGCGCACGATCCTCGACGAGTACCCGCTCGACTCGCTCTCGCCCGGCGACGTGCTGATCACCAACGACCCGTACCGCACCGCCGGCCAGCTGCTCGACGTCACGGTGCTCGTCCCGGTGTGGCGAGACGGCCGCGCCATCGCCGTGTTCGGCTCGACGATCCACCACACCGACGTCGGCGGCTACGGCATCGGCGCCGGCGGTCGCGACGTGTTCGAAGAGGGGTTGTGGATCCCCATCGTCAAGTTGATGCGCGGTGGCGAGCGCAACGACGACGTGTGGCGGTTCATCCTCTCCAACGTCCGCCAACCCGACCACATGGCCGGCGATCTGCACGCCCAGATGGCCTCCGCCGAGGTCGGCGCCCAGCGCCTTGGTGCCCTGTGCGACCAGCACGGCCTCGACGACATCGAGGCGCTCGCCGACGAGATCATCGATCGGTCCAGGGAAGCGACACAGGCGGGCATCCGCGAACTGCCCGCCGGCACGTACCGCGCCGACGCCCTCCTCGACCTCGCCGACGGCAGCCGCATCGACATCGTCTGCGCCCTCACCGTCGACCCCGTGGCCGGCGAGATCACGGTCGACTACACCGGCAGCTCCGCGGCCAGCCCGTGGGGCATCAACGTCGTCAAGAACTACACCCACGCCTACACCACGTTCACCGTTCGCTCGGTGCTCAACCCGGAGATCCCCAACAACCACGGCAGCCTCGAACCGATCAAGGTGATCGCCCCACCCGGCACGATCGTCAACGCCGTGTCGCCGCAGCCGTGCACGGCCCGCCACGTCGTCGGGATGTTTCTGCCCAACGCCCTGCTCAAGGCGCTCGCCCAGGTGCGCCCGGAGCGCTCGATGGCCGAGGGGTCTGGAGCCGTGTGGACGATGCAGGTCAACGGCAACCACGACGACGGCTCGCCGTTCATCACGGCGATGTTCACCTACGCCGGCGGTGTCGGCGCCCGCGCCGCCAAGCCAGGCCTCGACGCCTGCTCGTACCCCACCGGCGTCGCCGCCGTCCCGATCGAGGTCGTCGAGGCGTCGGCGCCGATCCGTTTCCTCACCAAGGCGCTGCGCAGTGGGTCCGGTGGCGCTGGGGCGCAGACCGGCGGGCGGGGTCAAACGATCGAGTTCACCGTCGACACGACGCGCCCGTGGCAGCTCAACGCCGTGACGAGCCGGCTGGCCAGCCCGCCCGAGGGCATCTTCGGCGGCAGCCCGGGAGCTGCCGGGCGGTTCAGCGTCAACGGCGCCGACGTGACCACCCAAGCCCGCTTCACACTGCAGCCCGGCGACGTCGTCCGCCTCGACCTCCCTGGCGGGGGCGGCTACGGCGCTAGGGAGGTCAGCTGAACGTCGATTTGCGTTCTCCGGGCACGGAGGCCGGACGTACGTTCGCCGTCACAGGCCGGTGGCGCGCTACTGACTGGCTGAGCCCCATCGATCCGAGTGTTTCCGGCCATCGGAGGGTTTCCGGCCGGGCGTGTGTGCCGGTAACACTCCGGATGTTCTCGGGTGGCTGGAGATCAACGCGCCGCAACAGTTGGGCATTGAGCGCCACGACGATCGTCGACAGGCTCATCAGGATCGCCCCAACTGCTGGAGACAAGGTGATCCCTGCCCACGCCAGCGCCCCAGCGGCGAGCGGGATGGCGACGATGTTGTAGCCGGCCGCCCAGGCGAGGTTCTCGACCATCTTGCGGTAGCTGGCCCGCGACAGGCGGACAACCGCGGCCACGCCCCGAGGGTCGCTGGAGGCCAGGATCACACCGGCTGATTCGATCGCAATGTCGGTGCCTGCGCCGATCGCCAAACCGACATCGGCACGAGCCAGCGCGGGGGCGTCGTTGACGCCGTCGCCCACCATCGCCACTCTCCGGCCGCGCCGCTGCAGCGCCATCACCGCCTGATCCTTGTCCTCCGGGAGGACCTCGGCGAACACCTCGGCGATGCCGAGTTGGCGGCCGACGGCGTCGGCGACCTGACGGGCATCGCCGGTGATCATCGCCACGTCGATGCCGAGACTGCGTAGCTCTGCGACGGCGCCGTACGCCTCGGGACGAATCGCGTCCTCCAGAGCGAAGGCACCGACCACCTCTTCGTCGCGCACCAGGTAGAGGACTGCCGCGCCACGGCGCTGCCACCCGTCGATGTCGCCGTGCAGTGACTCGGGGACACCGAGGTTGCGTTCGCGCAGCAGCGCCGGGCCGCCGACGGAGTACGGCGTGCCGTCGACCGATGCCTCGACGCCGCGGCCGGTGAGGGCACGGAAGCCCGTAGCACGGGGAACCGGGCCATCGGCCTGCGCGGCACTGACGATCGCCTTGGCGAGCGGGTGTTCGCTGTCCGCCTCGACGGCGGCGGCGACACGCAACGCCTCGTCGGCGCCGAGTTCGCCCGCTGCGGCGACGCCGGTGACGACATGGGCCCCCTCGGTCAACGTGCCGGTCTTGTCGAACAGCACCGTGCCGACGAGGCGCATCCGCTCGAGGGCGAGTCGGTCCTTGACCAGGATGCCGGCCTTCGCCGCGACGGCGGTCGACAAGGCGATGACCAGCGGGATCGCCAACCCGAGGGCGTGCGGGCAGGCGATGACCAAGACCGTGACGGTCCGCACGACTGCATCGGTCACACTGCCGGCGATCAGCCAGGCAACGAACGTCACCGCACCAGCGGCGGTGGCGATGTAGAAGAGAATGGCGGCGAAGCGGTCGGCCAGCGCCTGGGCCCGGCTGCGGCTCGACTGGGCGTCGGCGACGAGCCGCTGAATTCCGGCCAAGGCGGTGTCGTCACCGACCGCGTCGACACGCACGCGGATCGACGAGTCGGTGGACACCGTCCCGGCGACGACGCGGTCGCCTTCAGCCTTCGGCACGGGTCGCGACTCGCCGGTGATCATCGACTCGTCGAACTCGGCGGTGCCGGCGACGACCACCCCGTCGGCCGGGACTCGGCCACCTGGGCGGACCAGGACGACGTCGCCGACGGACAGTTCATCGAGTTGGACGCGCCGGAACTCGTCGCCGTCGATCAGCTCTGCATCGTCGGGTAGCAGCTCGGCAAGTGCGGCGAGAGCACCGCGGGCTTGGCCGATCGCCTTCATCTCCTGCCAGTGACCGAGCAGCATGATCGTGACGAGGAGGGCGAGCTCCCACCAGAACTCGAGGTCGAGCCAGTCGAGGCTGGTGGCCATCGACGCCGCGTAGGCGACGGTGATCGCCATCGAGATCAGCAGCATCATCCCCGGCTGCCGGTCGCGGATCTCGGCGAGACCACCGGTCAGGAACGGCCAGCCACCCCACCAGAACACGGCCGAACCGAGGACGGGACCGAGCCACGACATCCCCGGGAAGTCGATGGAGTAGTTGAACCAGTCCATGACCATGTCGCTGGTGACGACGAGGGGAATCGTCAACAGCAGGCTGATCCAGAAGCGCCGGCGGAACATCGCCGGATCGTGACCGGCGTGCTTGTCGTGCTGCGGGTGGTCCTCGTGGATGACTTTCAGTATACCCCCATGGGGTATACTGGCAGTCGACACCGGCGGCGATGGGTACATTGATCCGCGGTCGGATCTGCGCCCTGCAGACCGCAGACCTGCCAGGGAGGTGGCATGCCCGAGGCGCTCGTGTTCAACGTGCCCGAGCCGTCGGCGCGTCCGGGTGACGAGGCCGACTTCTCGTACCTCGACGTGCCGCCCGCCGGGTCGGTGGGCCGTCCCGACGTCGACGTCGATCCGGCCGAGATCCATGACCTCGCTCGATCACTGATCCGCGTCCTCGACGACGAGGGCCAAGCCGTTGGACCGTGGGCGCCGAACGTCGACGCCAAGGTGCTGCGGGCCGCCCTCGACGCGATGGTGACCACCCGCGTCTACGACGAGCGGATGTTGCGCGCTCAGCGGCAGGGCAAGACGTCGTTCTACATCTGCTGCACCGGCGAGGAGGCGATCGCCGTCGGCCAGGCCCTCGAGCTCGGCGACCGCGACATGTTCTTCCCGACGTACAGGCAGCAGGGCTGGTTGATCGCCCGCGGCTGGCCGCTCGTCGACATGATGTGCCAGGTCTACTCCAACGAGCGCGACCGGCTGCACGGCCGTCAACTTCCGGTGATGTACTCGGCTCGTGATGCCGGGTTCTTCACGATCTCGGGCAACCTCGGCACCCAGTATCCGCAGGCGGTCGGCTGGGCGATGGCGTCGGCGATCAAGGGCGACACGGCCATCGCCTCGGCGATGATCGGCGAGGGGGCCACCGCCGAAGCCGACTTCCACCACGCTCTGACATTCGCCACGACGTTCCAGGCGCCGGTGATCCTCAACGTCGTCAACAACCAGTGGGCGATCTCGTCGTTCCAGGCCATCGCCGGTGGCGCCCGGTCGACGTTCGCCGAGCGGGCGATCGGCTACGGCATCCCGGCGCTCCGCGTCGACGGCAACGACTACCTGGCCGTTGTGGCGGCGACGCGTTGGGCGAGGAAGCGGGCCCGGCGTAATCACGGACCGACACTGATCGAGTGGGTCACCTATCGGGTCGCCGCCCACTCGACGTCCGACGACCCGTCGCGCTACCGGCCAGCAGACGAGTGGAAGGCGTGGCCGCTCGGCGATCCGATCGACCGGCTCGAGCGCCACCTCACCGCCCGCGGCGAGTGGTCCGACGAGGACGGGGCCCGGTTGCGGTCCGACGCGGCCGAGCGGGTGCGTTCGGCGGCGAAGGAAGCGGAGAGCGCCGGCACGCTGCTCGACGGCCAGCTCCCGAGCGCCAAGAGCATCTTCGAGGATGTCTTCGAGACGATGCCACCGCACCTCGTCGAGCAGCAGCGACAGCTGGAGAGTGGGCAATGAGGATGCTGGTGAGCAGCTCTCTCAGGTGCGAGCGACGAGGCGCCAGCCGAGGAGCGGCCAGCAGCGGCCTGCGTGGCCGGGGAACGCAATGACGGCGATGCCGATGAACGTGGCGTTGCGCTCGGCGATGGACGTGATGCTCGAACGCGACGACAACGTCGTGATCTTCGGCGAGGACGTCGGCTACTTCGGCGGAGTCTTCCGCTGCACCGACGGTCTGCAGGCCAAGCACGGCAGCCACCGGGTGTTCGACGCCCCGATCGCGGAAGGCGGCATCATCGGAACGGCACTCGGGATGTGCGCCTACGGGCTGCGTCCGGTCGTCGAGATCCAGTTCGCCGACTACGTCTACCCGGCCCTCGACCAGTTGATCTCCGAGGCAGCAAGGATGCGTTACCGGTCCGGCGCCGAGTTCATCGCACCGCTCGTCGTGCGCATGCCGTGCGGCGGTGGCATCCACGGCGGCCAGACGCACAGCCAGAGTCCGGAAAGCCTGTTCACCCACGTGTGCGGGCTGAAGACCGTGCTGCCGTCGAACCCGTATGACGCCAAGGGGCTGCTGATCGCCGCCATCGAGGACAACGACCCGGTGATCTTCCTCGAACCGAAGCGGATCTACAACGGCCCGTTCGACGGCCACCATGAACGACCAGTCGTGCCGTGGTCCGGCCATCCGCTCGGCGACGTGCCAGACGGTCACTACTCCGTTCCCCTCGGCAGCGCCGTGGTGCGCCGGCCCGGCGAGGATCTCACGGTGCTCGCCTACGGCACGATGGTGCACGTCGCCGAGTCGGCGGCCGACGAGACCGGCATCGACGCCGAGATCGTCGACCTCCGTACGTTGCTTCCGCTCGACACCGACACGATCGAGGCGTCGGTGCGCAAGACCGGCCGGTGCGTCATCGTCCACGAGGCGACGCGCACGAGCGGACTCGGCGCCGAGCTGTCGGCCCAGGTCCAGGAGCGGTGCTTCTACTCCCTGGAGGCGCCGATCGAGCGGGTCACCGGCTGGGACACGCCGTACCCGCACGCCCAGGAGTGGGACTACTTCCCCGGCCCCGCCCGCGTCGGCGCCGCCTACAAGCGCGTCATGGAGGCGTAGGCGGTGGGGACCTACGTCGTCAAGCTGCCGGACGTCGGCGAGGGGATCGCCGAAGCCGAACTCGTCGAATGGCACGTCGCCGTCGGCGACGTCATCGCCGAGGACCAGCCGATCGCCGACGTGATGACCGACAAGGCGACGGTCGAGCTGCCGTCCCCGGTCGGCGGCAAGATCGCCAAGCTCGGCGCCGAGGCCGGCGACGTGGTGGCGATCGGGTCCGACCTCGTGTGGATCGAGACCGACGGGGCTGCGGCGCCAGACGATCCAGTCGACGAGCCCGTGAGCACGCCCGCCGAGACGGCCGAACCGGAGCAGGCCGAGCCCGCATCGGAACCACCACCCATTGAGCCCGACGGCGACCTGGCTGGCACCACCGGAGACTTCGCCGCCACCACGCGCTGCTACTCCCTTGGCCGCGCCCGCCGTGCGACGCCGCGCCGCCGCCCTCGGCATCGAGCTCGCCACCGTGGCCGGCTCGGGGCCTGACGGCCGGATCGTCCACGGCGATCTCGACCGGCTGCTCGGCGACCGCGGCGCGACGGCACCGGCGCGACCGACCGCGACGACCCCAACGGCGGTGAGCGACGACGTCGAAGCGATCAAGGTCATCGGGCTGCGCCGCAACATCGCCCAGCGGATGCAGGAGTCGACGCGGCGGATCCCCCACTTCACGTACGTCGAGGAGGTCGACGTCACCGACGTCGAACGGCTGCGCGCCGAGCTCAACCAGCAGTACGAGGGCGCCCGCCCGCGGCTCACGCTGCTCCCCCTGCTGATGCGCGCCGTCGTCGTCGCCGTCGGCGAGTTCCCTCAGATGAACGCCCGCTTCAAGGACGACGACGGCGTCGTCGAACGGCATCGCGCCGTGCACTTCGGCGTTGCCACGCAGACGTCCAAGGGTTTGATGGTGCCCGTCGTCGACCACGCCGAGGGACGAGACGTGTGGTCGCTGGCAGCGGAGGTCGCCCGCCTGTCGGCTGCCGCTCGTGACGGCACGGTGACCCTCGAGGAGCTGCACGGCTCGACGATCACGATCACCAGTCTCGGCGCGCTCGGCGGCATCGTCACGACGCCGGTGATCAACTACCCCGAGGTCGCCATCATCGGCGTCAACAAGATCGTCACCCGGCCGGTGTTGGCGGACGGCAGGTGGACGCCACGGGAGATGATGAACCTGTCGTCGTCGTTCGACCATCGCATCGTCGACGGATGGGACGCCGCCCAGTTCGTGCAACGGATCAAGGCCCTGCTGGAGTCCCCGGCGCTGCTGTTCGTCGCGTGAGTCGACGCCGCGCGGCCACCGATGGGTGAATTCATGACGGAACCGTCAGGTAAACACCCATCGGTCGGGGATGGCCACGGCTGGCAACCGGTCACGTTCGAGGCGATGTGGCGTTCCGCCGTGGCGACCGACCCCGAGGCGCTGTTCTTGCGCTTCGAGGACCGCGACGGGGGTGTCACCGAGTGGACCTACGGGGAGTTCGACCGCGTCGTCGAGGGCGCCGCCAGCCGTCTCGCCGACGCCGGTGCCGGGCCAGGCAGCGCCGTGCACCTGGCGCTGACCAACTCGCCGACGTTCGTCGCCGTCTGGCTCGCCGCCGTTCGCCTCGGCGCGTGGATCGTGCCCTCTGACCCGATGGCGACCGCGCACGAGCTGGCCGAGCACCTCGACCGCACCTCACCCGCCGTCGGATTCTGCGCCGTCGATCGAGCCCACGTGTACCGCGGCGCCGGGTTCGCTCCGTCCACGATCGTCGAGGTCGACGAGTCGGACGACGCCCTCGGCTGGCTGACCCCGGCTGACCCACGCAGCCGCGATCGCCCTGGTCTCGAAGATCGAGCCGCTGTGATGTTCACCAGCGGCACGACCGGACGGCCCAAAGGCGTCGAGATCACCCAGGCCAACTACGCCTTCGCCGGGATGACGATGGCAGCGGCGTGCGACCTCACCGCCGACGACCGCTATCTGGTCGTGTTGCCGCTGTTCCACGCCAACGCCCAGTACTACTCGTTCGCCGCGGCGATCGCTGTCGGGGCCAGCGTTGCCCTGATGCCTGCGTTCTCGGCGAGTCGCTTCGTCGACCAGGCCGCTCTATCACGGCGCCACGTGCGCCAGTCTCTTCGCCGGGCCGATCCGCATGATCCTGGCCCGCGGCGAACCGGTCTCGCCCGATCTTCCTCCGTTGCGCTTGCGCAACTGCTGGTACGCCCAGAACCTGACGCCGGTGCAGTACGACACGATCAGCGACTGGCTCGGCTGCCGGCCGCGGCAGTTGTACGGGATGACCGAGACGATTCCGGCCGTGCTCACCGATCGTCGCGACGACCCGAAATGCGACACGATGGGGTACGTGACCGAAGGGTGCGTGGTCGACGTGCAAGCCGGCGAGATCGTCGTCGGGGGCGAGCCCGGCATCACGTTGTTCGCTGGCTACCTCGACGACCCGGCGACCACAGCGGCATCGTTCCGAGACGGTTGGTTCCTCACTGGCGATCGCGCCCACCGCGACGTCGAAGGTCGATTCATCTTCGACGGTCGCCATTCGGACGTGCTCAAGGTCGCTGGAGAGAACGTGTCCGTGGTCGAGGTCGAGCAGGTCCTTGCCATCCACCCGGACGTCGCCGACGTCGCCGTCGTCGGCGCCCCAGACCCGATCCGCGACGAGGTTCCCGTGGCGTTCATCGTTCCCAGTGGTGGCGTCGCCGCGGACGAGCGGTTGCAACAGGTGCTTGCCGACTGGTGCGCGCAACGCCTGTCCAAGCCCAAGCGACCGCGGGAGTTCCGCTTCGTCGACGAGCTGCCGCGCACGAGCGTCGGCAAGATCAAGAAGTATCAGTTGCGGGACTGACAGCACTACCCCTGCTCGCAAGTGATGAAGGTGCCCGGACGATGACGGTGTCTCAACGACGCCCTGCTGGCGAGCCTCGACGACTCGATCACCGACGTCGCCAAGGCGTCGACGCTGCCCGCGGTGTTGTACACCTCTGCCGAGGTGCTCGACTTCGAGCTCGATGCTCTGTTCGCCCACGAGTGGTTGTGCGTCGGCCGGGCGGAGCGAGCCCGAACCCAGGTGACTGGTTCACCACGACGTTCGGCGACGAGCCGATCATCATCACTCGCGACAAGACCGGCACGCTGAACGCCCTGTCAGCGGTGTGCCGGCACCGGGCGATGCAGGTGTGCGACGGAACCGGCAACTCGACGACGCTGAAGTGCCCGTACCACCACTGGACGTACGCCCTCGACGGTCGTCTGCTCGGCGCCCCGGCGATGGAACGGACCGCCGTCTTCGAGAAGGCCGAGTTGGGCCTGCCTCGGTTGCAGGTCGAGGAGTGGCACGGGTTCGTGTTCGTCAACCTCGATCCCCACGCCCCACCACTCGTGCCGACGCTCGCCCGCTACGAGCCGTACCTCGCCAACTACGACCTCGCCGAGGCGGTGTGTCCCGGCACGTTCACCCTCAGCGGACTGCCGTGGAACTGGAAGGTGATGTTCGAGAACTTCAATGACGGCTACCACGCCAACCGCCTCCACCAGTACGTCCAGGACTTCTGCCCGTCGTCGATGACGGCGTTCCCGGTGCCCTGGGACGACGCCTCCAACGTCATCTTCCGCACGGCCGGCTACACCCACCGCGACGGCGGCTTCAACGCCACCCACCAGGCGATCATGCCGGTGTTCCCCAAGCTCACCGACGAGGAACGCTGGCGATCGACGTTCGCCCTCGTACCCCCGACGCTCTGCTTCGGCACCGCCCCCGACCAGTGCTTCTTCTTCCTCGTCCGCCCGACCGGACCGGAGACGATCGACGTCGAGATCGGCTACCTCTTCCACCCGTCGGCGCCGGAGGACCCGCTGTTCGAGCACAAGCTGCAGCTCTCCGACGTCGGCGTGCAGGTGTTCGTCCGCCAGGACCAGGACGCCACGACGAAGGTGCAGCGCGGATTGCGCTCCCGCTTCGCGCCGCGGGGGCGATACTCGTGGCAGGAGGAGAGCCACGTGCAGTTCAACCGCTGGCTCGTGCAGCGTTACCGCCGGCATTGGCCGACCACGACCGCGGCATCGTACGATTGAAGCGAATGGTCTGACCATCAGTCCAGGCTCGCTCGAGGGGGAGACAGCGTGAAAATCATCCAGACCTTGATCCGCCAGCGTCGCATCGCGATGGTCGTCGCCGTGGCCGGCTTGGCGCCGGCGGCCGGCCTCGCCGCGGCGACCGGTACCACTGAACCGCCCGCCGACACGGCGATGACCGGCGACACGACGGGCACCTCGGCGGCGGCCGAACCCGTGAACCTCGACACCAACGGGGACGGTGTCGTTCTGATCGGCATCGCCACTCCGGGTCCGCGCGACGACGGCGGTTACTACCAGGCGATGGTCGACGGCATCACCCAGCTGTCGGAGGAGAACGGCTTCGAGGAGCCGATCATCGTCGACAACATCGACCCGGCGCAGGCCGAGACAGAGCTGCGCAACCTGGCCCGCCAGAACGTCGACGTCATCGCCGTCGGCGCCGGCGAGCTGTCCGATCCACTGCCCGCGCTCAGCGAGGAGTTCGCCGACATCTTCTGGTACTGCAACTGTGGTGCCGGCCTCGCCGACGCCCCCGGGATTGCCCAGGCGCGTGACGACTCGTCCCAGATCAGCTACACGGCCGGGTACGCCACCGGGTTGCTGCTGCAGGACACCGACTCGACGTCGGCCGCCTTCCTCGGCTGCTGCGACCTCGACTTCGAGCGGGAGGCGTTCCTCGCCTTCGAAGCCGGGCTGCAGGCGGTCGACGACTCGTTCACGGCCATCTACATCCCGACCGGTGACTTCAACGACGTCGCCGGGGCGACCGAGGCGTACAACCAGGCCGTCGCCGACGGTGCCGGCGCCGTGTACCCGTTCCTCGGAGGCTCGCAGGAAGCGGTTGCCTCGCTCGCCAACGAGGACGGCATCATCACGATGGCCCCGGGCCCGGCCGATGCGTGCGAGCGGGAGGAGGTCGACTACCAGATCGCCGTGGTGTTCGACGCCGGCATCTACGTCACCGAGAGCATGTGCGACGGGATCATCGCCGGGGAGCTGTCGGAGGGCGAAGCGAAGTTCTTCCTCGTCGGTGACTTCGACCCGGTCGGCGCCAAGTTCTGCGACGCCACGCCGGAGCAGGAGGAAGCGCTGCAGGCAGTGCGCGACCAGATCGCCGCCGGCGAGTTCGACGAGCTGTTCGGCGAGATCAAGGGCGAGGCCTACGGAGGAGGAGCACCCGTCACCACGGGGTGAGCCGATGACTGACCTCTCGGTTCGGCCGGTCGCCGACGTTGACCGGCCGCATCCTGCCGTCGCCATCCGCAACGTCACCAAGCGCTACGGCGACGATCGTCGCGTGCGACGGCGTCGACCTCGACCTGCAGCGCGGCCAGGTGCACGGGATTCTCGGAGAGAACGGCGCCGGCAAGTCGACGCTGATGAGGATCCTCATCGGGCTCGTCATCCCGGACAGTGGCGAGATCGCCATCGACGGCCGGGTGCAACGGATCACCGATCCGCAAACCGCCGCGGCCCTAGGCATCGGCATGGTGCACCAGCACTTCAGTCTCGTCGACGAGTTGCTCGTGTGGGAGAACGTGGCCCTCGGCGAGGCCGGCCGTCTCGACCGGCGGGCCGCCCGCAACCTGGTCGGCGAGATCGGTGAGCGTTACGGGCTGGGGCTCGATCCCGACGCCCTGGTCGGCGATCTCACGGCCGGGCTCCGCCAGCGCGTCGAGATCGTCAAGTGCCTGCGCCGTGACCCCGACATCGTCGTCTTCGACGAACCGACGTCGGTGCTCACGCCACAGGAGTCCGAGCAGCTGTTCGACGTTCTTCGTGTCGCCGTGGTCACCGAGCGCAAGGCGGTCGCCCTCGTCAGCCACAAGCTCGACGAGGTCCTCCATGCCACCGATGTCGTGACGATCCTGCGCCGTGGTCGAGTCGTCGAGGAGATGGCGACAGCCGACGCCGACGCCCGAACCCTCGCCCAGGCGATGGTCGGACGACCCGTCTCGTTGCGCCGCGAGGCGCTGGCCCTCGGGCTGGTTGAGGAGCCCGTGGCGACAACTGCCGAAGCGGGTGCACGAGCATCGACCACGGGGCCACCTGCGCTGCGCATCAGCGACGCCGTGGCGTCCGTTAACGGTCGGGCCGTTCTCGACCACCTGTCCCTCGACGTGCATGCCGGCGAGATCGTCGGCGTCGCCGGCGTCGAGGGCAACGGCCAGGCCGAGCTCGCCGATGTCCTCGGCAGCCTGCTCACCCTCGACGCGGGGACTGTCGAGGTGAGCGGCGTCGCGGTGCCGACCGGGCGGGCCGGAGCGATGGGTGATGCTGGGATCGGGTTGATCCCCGAGGACCGCCACGACGCCGGCTGCGTGCTCGGGCTCAGTGTCGCCGAGAACCTGGCCCTCGGCGAGCTCGGGCGTGGCGGGGCGCTCGAACGCATCGACCGCGCTGCGCGACGGCAACGAGCGCAGCAACTGATCGCCGAGTTCGGCATCGACTGCACCGGTCCCGACGCCCCGTTCGCGTCGCTGTCGGGTGGGAATCAGCAGCGTGTCGTGCTCGCCCGGGAGCTGACCGCCGAGCCGACCGTGCTCGTCGCCGCCCAGCCCTGCCGCGGCCTCGACGTCGGGGCGATCGAGTTCATCGGCCAGCGCCTGCGCGCCGCCGCCGATCGCGGCATCGCCGTACTGCTGATCTCCAACGAGCTCGAGGAGATCTTCGCCCTCGCCGACCGCATCGTCGTCATCCACGCCGGGCGAATCCGCGGCGAGATGGCACGTGCCGACGCCGACATCGAGCGCATCGGGCTGATGATGGGCGGCGTGGATGCTTGACCACGGCGTGGCACGCACGGTGCGTGCTCTACGCCCTCTCGGTAGCTCGGTGCGCTCGCCCTCTCTGCCGTTCTCGTGTCGGCGACCGGAGGCTCCGCGCCGGCGGTGTGGAGGGCGCTGCTCGACGGGAGCATCCGCTCGCCGGGCGCCTGGGGACTGACGCTGACGACGATGGCACCACTGCTGATCGTGGCCGTCGGGGCGATTGCCGCTACCCGGGCGGGGCTGATCAACATCGGCCAGGAGGGGCAGCTGTTGATCGGCGCCTGCTTCGCCGCCTACACGGCGGCGCGCCTGCCGGGGCCGGGACCGATCGTCCTCGTCGCCACCCTGCTCGCCGCCGCCCTCGGTGGCGGTCTGTGGGCGGGGATCGCCGCCGTGTTGAAGGTCTGGCGCAACGTCCCCGAGGTGCTCAGCACCCTGCTGCTCACGTTCATCGCCTTCCCGTTGCTGACGTACGGGCTGCGTCAGCAGTGGCTGCTCGGCGACCGCGAAAACCGCACCCGCCACATCAACTCGGGCGAGCAGATTCCCTTCGACACGCGCTTGCCCAACCTCGCGGTGTTCGGCAACCGGATCGACTCAGCGGTCGTCCTCGCCTTGGGCGCCGCCTTCATCGTCGCCTACATCGCCGGCCGGACCCGGCTCGGCGCCCGCATCGACGTGCTCGGCCTCAACCCCCGGGCGGCCCAGCGCTTTGGCGTGCCCAGGGGGTCGCTGACCGCTGCCGTGCTCGTCGCATCGGGGTGCTTCGCCGGCGCTGCCGGCGCCGTGCTGCTGACCGGCGGGGCATCCGGCGACCGGTTGTCCCTCGGGTATTCCGGGAACTACGGGTGGGATGGACTGCTCGTCGCCCTCGTCGCCCGCAACCGCGTCCTCGTGGCGATCCCGACGGCGTTCGTCTTCGCCGCCTTGCGCACGGGTTCGAGCTTCCTCGCCGCCACGGGCGTTGACCGGCGGATGACCGACGTGGTCCAAGCGTTGCTGGTGCTCGCCTTGCTGATTCCGCCGGCGATCAAGCACGCCGGCACGTTCCGCGCCGCGGGCCGAGCATCGCTGCGTACGCCGGCCACGCAGCCGCAGCCGCGCCCGCCGCCGCTCGCGACGGAGGGACGTCGTGAATGCCCTCGGTGACATCTTCGGTGCGGACGCCCTGTACGTCAGTGCCTTCCAACTGTCGGTGGTGTTCCTGTTCGCCGCCACGGGCGAATGGGTGGCGGAGCGGGCCGGCACGCTGAACATCTCGGTCGAGGGGATGCTCCTCGCCGGCGCCTTCGGCGCCGCTCTCGGGAGCTACTGGTCGTCGTGGGGCGGCGTCGCCGGCGTCCTCGTCGGTTGCGCCGCCGGGTTCGCCGTGGCGTTCGCCCAGGCGAACCTCAGTCACCGCCTCACCGCCAACCAGTTCGTCGTCGGCCTCGCCCTCAACGTCCTCGTGCTCGGTCTCACCGCCTACCTCGACACGGTCATCGACCTGCCACGGACGCGGGCGCCGGTGTGGCGGATCCCGGTGCTCGCCGAGCTGCCGCTCGTCGGTGAGGCGCTGTTCGAACGCCCCTGGCCCGGATACTTCGTCTACGCCCTCGTCCCGGCGCTGTGGCTGCTGATGTACCGGACCCGCTGGGGGCTCGAGGCGCGGGCGGTCGGCGAGCGACCCGAGGCTGTCGACGTGTCGGGCATCGACGTCAACGCCAGGCGCCGCCAAGCGGTCTACCTGTGCGGGCTGACGTCCGGGTTCGGCGGAGCCTTCCTCGTGCTCGGCCAGGTCAACCAGTTCCAGCCCAACGTGGTCAACGGCCGCGGCTTCATCGCCATCGCCGCGGTGATCTTCGGCGGCTGGACGCTGCGCGGCACGGTCGTCGGCTGCATCCTGTTCGGGTTCGTCGAGGCATTGACGATCGCCATTCCGGTGCAGGGTTACGAGATCGACCCGTTGGTCCTCGACGCCGCCCCCTACGTGGTCGCCCTTGCCGTGATGTTGCTGTTCGCCACCCGCGTGCGCCAACCCGCGCCCTCGCCCAACCGTTCGTCCGGGGCCTCACGTGAGTGTCGCGTACCGCGCACTCGGCGGTACCGGGGTCCAGGTGAGCCGCTTCGGGCTCGGCACGATGGTGCTCGGGGTGTGGGGCAACCGCGACCTCGCCGAGTGTGCGCGGATCATCCAGCGAGCGCTGGATGCCGGGATCAACCTGATCGACACCGCCGACGTGTACGGCGCGGGCGAGAACGAGGTGATCGTGGGGCGAGCGATCGCCGGCCGGCGCGACGACGTCGTGCTGGCCACCAAGTTCCACGGGGCGATGGGCGACGACGTCAACCGGCGCGGCAACTCCCGGCGCTGGGTGATGCGGGCGATCGACGAGAGCTTGCGCCGGCTCGGCGTCGACCACGTCGACCTCTACCAGATCCACCGCCCGGATCCGGCGACACCGATCGAGGAGACGGTTGCGGCGCTTGACGACCTCGTGACCGCTGGCAAGATCCGCTACTGGGGGACGTCGACGTTCCCCGCCGAGGAGCTGGTCGAGGCCCGCTGGGCGGCCGATCGTCGGCAGGCGACCGGTCCGCACAGCGAGCAGGCCCCGTACTCGATCCTGCACCGCCACATCGAGCGCGACGTCCTGTCGGTGTGCCAGCGGCACGGCATTGGCGTGCTGGTGTGGAGCCCGCTCTCGGGCGGCTGGTTGACCGGCAAGTACCGGCGGTGCAGGCGATGCTCCTGAGGGATCGAGGGCGGCCACCAACCCGGAGCACTTCGACAGCGACAACCAGGCCAAGGCTGCCGCCGTCGACCGCCTGCGCACGATCGCCGAGCAGGCCGGACTTCCGCTGGGTCATCTGGCGCTCGCATGGGCCGCCGAGCATCCGGCCGTGTCGTCCGTGCTGCTCGGACCACGCACCGACGACCAGCTCACCGACCTCCTCGGGGCGATGGACGTCGAGCTCGACGCCGACACGCTCGACGCCATCGACGAGGTGGTCACCCCGGGCACCGACGTCAACCCGGATGACGCCGGCTGGACGCCACCGGGCCTCGACGCCGCTGCCCGCCGCCGCTAGCCCCGCGCGCCCGATCTGCGGAGCGAGTTGCACCGACTCGGTGCACACCGCTCTGCAGATGCGGAATTTCGGGTCAGCGCGTCGGCCACCGTGGTCGGGGGTCGAGGC
Source organism: Ilumatobacteraceae bacterium (assembly GCA_963732335.1). Lineage (GTDB taxonomy): Bacteria > Actinomycetota > Acidimicrobiia > Acidimicrobiales > Ilumatobacteraceae > Desertimonas. The sequence goes on from CAVSZO010000052.1 coordinate 128,669, forward strand.
CGGCAGCGCCCAACAGGCGCTGGCTCGCCTCCTCGGCCGCCTCCCGCAGGGCATCGAGATCGACAGTCAGGCACCGTCGATCCCGGACCACGACCCGCCCACTCGCCACGACGTCGCGGACGTCACGCCCACTCCCCGACCAGACGAGGCCGAGCACCGGGTCGTCGCTCGGTGGGATCCACGCCGGGCCAGTCGTGTCGACGACAACGACGTCGGCGCGCTTGCCGACCTCCAGCGACCCGAGCTCACCGGCCATCCCGATCGCCTCGGCCCCGCCGATCGTTGCCAGTTCGAGGGCGGTGTGGGCACCGAACGAATCCGGTCGGCCGCGTGTGTCCCGGGCCAGCCCAGCCGCGAGGGCGGCGGTGCGCAGCATGTCGACGGCGTCGCCGGCGTTCTCGGCGTCGCACCCAAGGGCCAATCGTCCGCCGCGGTCCAGAGAAGTCGGCGTGACGGCCCGGCCCGGGTGACCCCCTGGCCGAGTCGCAGGTACGCCCACGGGCAGTAGGCGATCGCCGTCCGGGTGCGCAGCAGGGTCTCCAGCTCGGCATCGTCGACGTGGACGGCATGGGCCACGAGCACATGGGGGCCGAGCACGCCGAGGTCGTCAAGATGCTCCACCGGCCGCCGCCCCGTGCGGGCCACGTACGCCGCTGCATCGGCGTCCGTCGGAGAGAGGTGGAAGGTGAGGCCAGTGCCGGCGTCGGCGGCCAACTGGCTGGCGGCGACGGCGAGCTCGTCGGACATCAGGTCGTGACCGACGAGCGTCACCCATCCACGCACACCCGGGTGGTCGGCCGTCAGTGCGAGCACCTCGCGTTGCCGATCGAGCACCGCGGCGACGTCACCGGCGAACGGAAGACCATCGCTGTCGGATCCCCAGCTGCCCAGCGTGCCGCCGACGCCGACCCGGTCGAAGGCAGCGAGGACACGGTCGGGGTGGCCGACCGTCCCCGCCTCGACGGTGAACGTGATGCCGTTGGTGACGGCGTCGACGAGGGCGAGTGTCGCCGACAGCTCCTCGTCATCGGGGTTGTGAGCGGCGTGGAGGGGAACCGCCCAGTCGAAGATCGCCTCGTGCGACGAGATCGTGTCGGGGATCGTCGAACGGGCCAGCCGATCGCCAGTGAGGTGCTGATGGGCGTTGACGAACCCTGGGAGGACGAGGGTGCCCGGCCCGCCCAGCCGCTCGGCCGGTCGCCAGCGCGACTCCAGGTCGACCGCCGGGCCGACGTCGACGATGCGGTCCGCCGCTGTACGGCCACGGCGCCGTCGCGGATCATCGTCCGCGACGGGTCCATCGTCAGCACCCACTCGCCCGCGACCATCAGGTCGGCCCCGACCGGGTTTGCTGGGCACCGCCCAGACCGCGCTCCCCGTCGGTCGGCTCGGGCATCGCTATATGGTAGGACCAACAGACCAATCGGAGGGAGTCACCGTCAGTGCTCGTCGACGCTCCAGCGCTGCGCCGTTTCTGGTACGTCGTCGCCGAGGTGGCCGACGTCGATGACGCCCCGCTCGCCGTCCGCCTGCTCGGCGACGACGTCGTGATCTGGCGCGGACCCGGCGGCGCGCTGGTCGCCGCGCCCGATCGCTGCCCGCACCGCGAGGCGCCGCTCTCGCACGGCCATCTCGTGAACGGCTGCCTCGAGTGCTGCTACCACGGCTGGACGTTCGGCGCCGAAGGTCGGTGCGTGCGCGTCCCGTCGGCGCCCGAGAGCGTCCCGATCCCGCCACGCAGTCACCTGCGAACCGTCCACGCCGTGGAGCGCTATGGGCTCGTGTGGCTGTGCCTCGACGACCCCGTGGCCGGCATCCCCGAGATCGCTGCCGAGCACGACCCGACGTACCGCCGGATCAACACCGGGGTCGAGGTGTGGCGGACGTCGGCGACGCGGATGACCGACAACTTCATGGACATCTCGCACTTCCCGTACGTGCACGTCGGCACGTTCGGCATCCCGGAGAACACGGTCGTCCCGAAGATCTCGATGGAGCAACTCGACGACGACTTCTGCGGCTATCGGTACCAGGCCGAGGTGAGCAACGAGAGCGGCGACGGCGTCGTCGGGTCTTGCCGCCAAGGTGATCACGCGGACGATGACGACGGGTTTCAACCTGCCGTTCACGGTGCGCAGCACGATCCACTACGAGACCGGGCTCGACCACTTGATCCTGCTGTGCTCGACGCCGATCGACGACGTGACGTCGTACTTCACGTTCGTCGTCTGGCGCAACGACGACTTCTCCGTCCCCGCCGAGGAGGTCATCGCCTTCGACCGGGCGATCGGCGCCGAGGACAAGGCGATGCTCGAACGCGTCGGCGGCGTGCTCCCCCTCGACCAGACCGCGACCGTGAGCGTGCAAGCCGACAAGCCGTCCGTCGAATGGCGCCGGCAGCTCGCCGATGCTGCTCCGACCTGATTGCGATCGGAGTGCTCCGGCCACGCAGTCGCGGCACGTGAGCACTCCGATGGCACGGAAACACTCGGATGGGGCGCGGCTAGATCAGCGCGATGAGGGCGTCGACGTACGGGGTGGGGTCGGCGTCGACGGCTTCGCCATAGATCTTCACCTTCGGCTCGGTGCCGCTCGGGCGGACCTGCACGCGCACGCCACCGGCGAGCTCGAAGCGCAACAGATCGGCCTCGGGAAACGCCACGACCTCCGACGACGCGTGCTCCGCCGATCTCCGTCGGCGGGCTCGCCTGCAGCCGCTCGACTGCCTTCGCCGCGGCCGCCTGGTCCATCCGCACCGACTTGTCGATCGTGACGTGGCGGCCGAAGCGGGCGGCGATGTCGTCGAGGCGCTGCTGGAGGGTCGTCCCGTCGGCGGCGGCGACCGCCGCCACCTCGGCGAGCATCAGCGCCGCCGAGATGCCGTCCTTGTCGAGCGGGCGGGGCGCCACGAGGTAGCCGAGGGCCTGCTCGTACCCCAGCACGAAGCGCAAGTCGGGATTGTCGAGGATCGTCCTGGCGATCCACTTGAACCCGGTGTAGGTCTCCTTGGCGTGCACGCCGTAGCTCTTGGCCATGTCGCCGAGCAGCGACGACGACACGAGCGTCGTGATCACCAAGCGGTCATCGCCGGTCGTGTTGGCGAGGATGTGGTCGGCGAGCAACCAGCCGATCTCGTCGCCGCCGAGTCGCCGCCACGAGCCATCGGCTTGCGGAATCGCCGCGCCCAGGCGATCGGCGTCAGGGTCGTTGGCGATCGCCAGCTCGGCACCGGAATCGTCGGCGAGGGCGAGCAACAGATCCATCGCCCCCGGCTCCTCCGGGTTCGGGAACGACACCGTCGGGAACGTCCCGTCGGGCTCGAACTGCTCGACGACCACCATCGGACGATCGAAGCCGGCGAGCTCGAAGGCCGTGCAGGTCGTCTCCCCGCCGACACCGTGCATCGGCGTGTAGGCCACCGGGACTCCCCTGACCTCCGGCCGCAGCCGAACTTCAGCAGTCGACGCCAGGTAGGCCGCCATCACGCCGTCGTCGAGCGTCGTGATCAGCGCGTCGTCGGGGTCGGCAAGGGCGACCTGGGTGGCGTCGACGAGGGCGATCTCGTCGGCGATCGCGGCGTCGTGGGGCGGCACGATCTGGGCGCCGTCACCGAGATACACCTTGTAACCGTTGTCGGCGGGCGGGTTGTGCGATGCCGTCACCATCACACCGGCCGCGGCGTCGAGCTCGGTGATCGACCATGCCAGCACCGGCGTCGGCAGCGGGTCCGGAAGGAGCATCGCCGGGAGCCCGGCGGCGGCCATCACCCTGGCCGTGTCGTGGGCGAACAGGTCGCTCTTGCGCCTGCACGTCGTAGCCGATGACCACACCGCGCTCGGTGGCGCGGGGGTCAGATGCCTTGAGGTAGTTGGCCAGCCCAGCCGCGGCCTGGCGCACGACGAGGCGATTCATCCGCAACGGCCCGGCGCCGACCGGTCGCCCGCAACCCGGCGGTGCCGAACGTCAGCCGGCCGGAGAACCGTTCGGTCAACGCCGCCGGATCGCCCTCGATCAACGCCTGCAGTTCGTCGCGGATGTCGTCATCCGGCTCGGCGGCGAGCCAACGCGTCGCCAGTTGGGCAGCGTCGAAGTCTTCGGTCAACGCACGACCTCCCGGGGGTTCGGTCACCCCACCAGCGTACGCAGCTCGATGAGGGGCCTCGGGCCGACGTGGCTGATCACCTCGGCCGCGGCGATCGATCCCAACCGCGCACAGTCGTGCAACGACTCGCCGTTCGTCAGGCCGTGCAAGAACCCGGCGGCGTAGAGGTCCCCGGCGCCGGTCGTGTCGAGCACCCGATCGACGTGCTCGGCGGCGACGCGAACGGTGCCGTCCGGGGTGACGACGTAGGACCCCTCGGCACCGGCCGTGACGGCGACGAGCGGGCACTCCCGGCGGACGCTGGCGATCGCCTCGTCGAGCGAACCCACCTCGTACAACGAGCACAACTCGTCCTCGTTGCCGAACAGGAGGTCGACCTGGTCGCGAACGAGGGCGCGGAAATCGGCGCGGTGGCGGTCGACGCAGAACGAGTCAGACAGCGTGAGCGACACCCTTCTGCCGGCGCCGTGGGCGACGTCGGCAGCACGCCGGAAGGCGGCCTTGGCATCGTCGCGGTCGAACAGGTAGCCCTCCATGTACAGCACCTCGCCGTCGGCGATCGCCTGCTCGTCGAGGTCGGAGACGCACAACAGACTGGAGATGCCGAGGTACGTGTTCATCGTCCGTTGAGCGTCGGGCGTGACGACGATGATGGAGCGACCGGTCGGGACGTCCGCCGACGGGGATCCGGGCCGGAATGCCACACCGACGGCGTGGAGGTCGTGGCCGAACACGGCACCGAGGTCGTCAGCGCTGACCTTGCCGATGTAGGCGGCGCGTCCACCGAAGCTGGCGACGCCGCACATCGTGTTGGCCGCCGAACCACCACTCATCTCGACCGCCCCACCGAGGGCGCGGTACAGCTCGACCGCCCGTTCCGTGTCGATCAGCGTCATCGATCCCTTGACGAGCCCGTGCTCGGCGAGGAAGTCGTCGGTGGCGTGAGCGATGACGTCGACGAGGGCGTTGCCGATCCCGACGACCTGATAGCGCGCACGGCGCTTCGGCGGCGGGGCGGCGTCAGGCACGTCGCACAACGCTATCTGCGGCGCAGCGACCCCACGAGGGCGCGATCAGGGCGGCGGCGACGAGCGTGAAGCCCGACCAGCGTGACGGTCGATCGACACCGACGGATCGTCCTCCAGCGGCGACAGCGTGGAGCTCTGGGCTGCGCTGGCGGCGGCAACGACGGCGACGACGGCTCCGGCGGCCAGCGCCGCCGGCGTGCGCCGCCACACGGCGAGGCCGCAGATCGACGTCGTGACGAGCAGCTCCCACCAGCGACCGGCTTGCGGCCACCGCGGCAGCTGCCAGAGGTGTGCGTCGCTCGATTCGGCGAGTTGGCCGGCGATGGCGACGAGCAGGCCGATCGCGGCGACGACGGCACGACGTGATCCGCTGTCGTCGGGCGGTCGTCGGCTCGGCGAGCAGCCGCCGAAGCACGACGAAGACGACGGCACCGAGCGACGATGCCGGCGACGCGACGACGAAGCCGCTGCGGAACTCGAACGGGCACCGAGGCGCTCGGGATGCTCGCGTTGCCAGGCGGCCTCGGCGAGATGGTCGACGGCGCCAGCGTGGCCATCACGCGCGGCGAGGCGGCGGGCCACAGCGACGCCGGCGACGAGAAGGCCGCCAGCCGAGAGCGACGGGAGGCGACGGCGCAAGAACTGGCCTCGCCCACGGAGTCGATCATCGTGTAGACGAACCCACCGACCTGGAAGAGCGGCAGCCAGTAGGCGACGATGGTCGCCGAACGGCGCCGACGGCGATCGCCGAGCACGACCATGTCGCCACGATGTCACGACGGGTCGACCCCAGCGAGTCGCCGCGTCTCGGCAGCGCTTCCACGGTCGCAGGAGACTACAGACGGACGGCCGGATCGCAGCACCGCTCTCCACCAATACGATCGACCGGGTGACTGACACGACCACCGACACGGTGAACAACTCGCACCCTGATCGCTATCGCCTCGGCAAGGCAGTCGTCCCGCGACGGTACGACGTCGAGCTGACCCCCGACCTCGCCGCGGCGACGTTCACCGGCACCGTGTCGATCGCCGTGGACGTCCTCGAAGCGACGCCGAACATCACGCTCAACGCCATCGAGCTCGACATCGTCGGCTGCGCGGTCGACGGTGCGCCGGCAACCTGGACGTTGGAGCCTGAGACCGAGCGGATGGTGATCGTCCCCGAGCGACCGGTCGAACCCGGGTCGGCGACGATCGACATCGAGTTCGCCGGCATCCTCAACGACAAGCTGCGCGGGTTCTACCGCAGTACGTTCGTCGACGAGGACGGCAACGAGCACGTCATCGCCACGACCCAGATGCAAGCGACCGATTGCCGGCGGGTGTTCCCGTGCTGGGACGAGCCGGAGTTCAAGGCCGTGTTCGCCATCACGTTGGTCATCGACCCGGCGCTGACGGCGGTGTCGAACAGCCCCGAGGTCGGCCGGGAGGACCACCCGGACGGCAAGGTGGCGGTCCGCTTCGGCGACACGATGGTGATGAGCACCTACATCGTGGCGTTCGTCGTCGGCCCGCTGGAAGCCACTGATCCGGTCGACGTCGATGGCACCGCCCTGCGTGTGTACCACGTACCCGGGAAGGCTCATCTGACTGGCTTCGCCCTCGACATCGGTTCGTTCGCCCTTCGATGGTTCCAGGACTACTACGGCATCCCCTATCCCGGCGAGAAGGTCGACCTCCTCGGTCTTCCCGACTTCGCCGCCGGGGCGATGGAGAACCTCGGGTGCATCACGTTCCGCGAGAGCCTGCTCCTCGTCGACCCGGCCACGAGCACGCACAGCGAGCAGGAGAACGTCGCCGACGTCGTCGCCCACGAGCTCGCCCACATGTGGTTCGGCGACCTCGTGACGATGCGCTGGTGGAACGGGATCTGGCTCAACGAGGCCTTCGCCACGTTCATGGAGATCGCCGCCTGCGCCGCCTTCCGCCCGGACTGGGACCGCTGGACCACGTTCGGCCTCGAGCGCTCGGCCGCCTTCGAGGTCGACTCGCTGGAATCGACCCGTTCGATCGAGTTCGAGGTGCGCTCGCCGGCCGACGCCGATGGCATGTTCGACGTGCTCACGTATCAGAAGGGCGGCGCCGTCCTGCGCATGCTCGAGCAGTACCTCGGCGAGGAGCAGTTCCGCCAGGGCGTCAGCCACTACCTGCGACAGCACGCCTACGGGAACACCGAGACGAGCGATCTGTGGGACGCAATCGAGGAGACCAGCGGTCAACCGGTCCGCCGCGTCATGGACTCGTGGATCTGGCAGCCCGGCTTCCCGTTGGTGAGCGCGGCACTCGATGGCGATGAGTTGGTCCTCTCCCAGCAACGCTTCTCGTTCGGCGACACGGCCGACCCGGCGACGTGGCTCGTGCCCGTGATCGTGCGCAACGGCGACACCACCGAGCGCGTCCTGCTCGAGGACGCGGCCGGTTCGGGTACCGCTCGTCGATCCCGAGGCGGTCGTCGTGGTCAACGCCGGTGGGCACGGTTTCTACCGCGTCGCCTACTCGGCGCAGCTGCGCGAGCGCTTGTCGGGTGAAGCGCTGGCGGGCCTCGACACACTGGAGCGCTACAGCCTCGTCGACGATGCCTGGGCGGAGGTCACGGCCGGTCGCCTGAGCGGGCCGGAGTTCCTCACCTTCGTCGAAGGCTTCGCCGACGAACGCGAGCTCGCTGTCTGGCAGGCGATCCTCATCGGCTTGCGCGGCCTCGGGCGCTTCCTCGACGATGACGACTACCCACGGTTCCAGGCCCGTGTCGCCAGGTTGCTCCGCCCGGTCGTCGCCGACCTCGGCGACCCGGCAGACGGTGAGAGCGATCTCACCGGCAAGCTCCGCGGTCTGGTCACCGCCTCCCTCGCGGTGCTGGGGGCGGATCGGCCGACCGTCGAACGCTGCAGGGAGCTGTACCAAGCCAGCGTCGACGCACGAGGGTCGGTGCACCCCGAACTGGTTGCCGCGGCCACCTCGGTCGTGGCGGCAACCGGCGGGGCCGATGACTTCGACCGGCTGTTCGACGCCTACAAGAACGCCTCGACCCCGCAGGACCAGCTGCGTCACCTGTACGCCCTCGCCGAGTTCGACGACGAGGCGCTGGTGCTGCGCACGTGCGAGCTGTGCTTCGGGGACGACGTGAAGACGCAGAACGCCCCGTACGTCCTGCGCAGCTGCATCGCCAACCGCCGTCACGGCACCGCAGCGTGGTCGTTCGTGCGGCAGCGGTGGGACGATGCCACGGCCAGGTTTCCGGACAACTCGATCGACCGCATCGCCGACGGTGTCAAGTGGCTCACCAAGCCCGTCGACGTGGCCGATGTCCAGGGATTCTTCGCCGAACACCCGATCCCGCAGGCTGCCAAGACCCTCGATCAGATCCTCGAGCGCCAGCGGGTCAACGCCGCCGCACGGGCACGCGAACAGCGACCGCCTCGCCGCCGCGCTGTAGCCGCTCCCCGCACGCCGGTGCGGCATCGGTACAGTCGAGCGCATGCGGCGAATCGTGCTCGCGCTTGCCGCCGGGACGGCGATCGTCGTGCCCGGCACGCTGGTCGCCGCCACGGTGCCCCCCGATGACACCACCACCGGAGTCGGCATCGTCAGGACCCAAGCGGAGGCCGCCGCCGCCGAGTATTTCGCCACGGTCGTCGAAGGCGGGGCGAGCCACGTCGTGTGCGAGACGCCGTCCGCCGATTCCGCCGGGGTGGTCTTCTACTGCTTCGGCGTGAACAGCGGCGGGGCGCCGGTCGTCGCCCAAGCGACGATCAACGACTACGGCACCGCCGAGCTCGCCGCGGTCGCCACGGCGACGACGACAGCGGCCACGACCACGACAAGCCCGGTGATCAGCTCGGCCCAGGGCTCGGGCAGCCAGGTGGTGCAGGTCGATCCGATCAGCGGGCCGACGATCGTTGCCGTCACCCACACCGGTGGAGGAGCCTTTGCGGTGCAGCCACAGCAGGGTGGAGTTCCCTCCGGGGCGCCGTTCGCGTCGGTGACCGGAGCGTGGTCGGGCCGCTACCTCGTCGGGCTCGGCGGGACGATCTCCGGCTTTGCCATCACGGCCGACGGCGACTGGACCTTGACCGTGCAGCAGCGCAGCAGCGCCCTGGCCTTCGACGACGCCACAGGCGTGTCCGGCGAGAACGCCGACGTCGTCGCCTACGACGACACTGCTCCGTGGGCAGCGACTGTGTCCTACGACGGATCTGGGCCGATCGTCGTGGGCGCCGCCACCGTGTCGGGTGTGCAGGAGCTCGTCAACCAGAGCGGGCCCGTTCACCGGCGACATCGAGGTGCCCGCTGGCCCAGGCTTCGTCACCGTCGAAGCGCCGGGGAGTTGGTCACTGCAACCGTCAGCGCCACCGACATCGCCGCCGCCGACGACCTGACCACCGGCCCTGGCCGAACTGGCGATCTGTGGAGTGGTGGCAAAGTTCTCGAACCTGCCAGCGGGCGTGACCGGCACCGGGCGAGGCAAGCCTCCGTGGCGCCTGAACGGCCGCCGGAGGCTGAGACACGGTGGAGCGCAGCTCCACTGAGGAGCCATGCGTCAGCGAGCGACGCAGTGGAGCTGAGGGGAATCGAACCCCTGGCCTCGACAGTGCGATTGTCGCGCTCTACCAACTGAGCTACAGCCCCGACGGACTCGCCAGTGTACCGGCGGCGCCGCCGGCGTCGCGGCGATGATCGTCAGCCGGTGTGCGAGTAGTACTCGGGAGTCGTGGCGCGAACGCTGCACCGGGACCTGGCCGGTGGCGTGGCGGCCATTGCGGGCCGGCGCACGCCGCGTCGTCTCCCGGGTAGCGGCGTCCCACCCGTAGGCCTCGCGGCCATAGGGATCGCGCGGGTCGCGGCGCGACGGCTGAGCGACGGCAACGCCTCGACCGTAGGAGATCAACCCGGACTCCCCGCTGCCGGGCATGTTGCCGTACGCCTGTGGCGGATACTGCGTCGACCGGCGTGGGCCGGCGCGAGCGCGGGCCGGTTCCCAGTATCCGTCGTCGTAGTCGTAGTCGGCAACGGTCCGCCGGCCCTGCGACGCGCGCCGCGGTGCCGCGGCAGCGGCGGCGAACTCGTTGCGCTGGCCGAGTTGCTGCTGGTTGATCGTGACGAGGAGATACACGTAGCCGCCGAGGGCGACCATCGACACGGCGAACAGGTAGACCATCGCCTTCGAGTCGGTCGTGGCGGCGAGGAAGCCGGCACAGACGCTCGTCAGGACGAGGAGGAACAGTACGTTGGCGCGGCGCCGCTTGGCCTCGGCGGCACGGCTGCTGGCCAGCGCCGCGGCCATCGAAGGATCGGAGCCGACGCCGTGCTGACGGGGTCGAAGCGTGGCCTCCTGCATGCGGGCGTCACGACGGGCCGGGCGAGCCGTCGACGAGTTCGGCGCTATCCGCGAGCTGACCACGCCGTTGATCCGGGCGCCGTTCCGCATGTCCGGCCGACCGGAGGCGGCGGGGCGACTGAGCATCGAAGGTGCGAGCGATCGCCCCATCGAACGGACGTTGACCCCACGTGCCGGGACAGCGCGCTGCAGGCTCGACAGTTGGTTCCGGAAGTCGAGAACGGAGGAGTTCGGTCGGTTCTCCAGACGGGAGCGGAGGAGTGGCGGGAGCAACACTGCGGCCCACGCCGCCGCTACGACCAGAAGTACGAGTTGCCCCATCAATGACGCCCTGTCATGTACGCGTCACCTCGACGCTCCGCCCGAAACGACGCACGGCTGCGGCTGTTCGAGATCGCCGCGTTCGCCGTGCACATTACGATTGTACGACGGTTCGACACGAAGAGGCAACAATCCCCCGGTCGCGCCGTCATACGCCTGCCTCCTCATCGAGCGGCGCTCGGCGGTACATCCCCGACCGCCCGCCAGTCTTCTCCCACAGCGCGAGCTCGCCGATCACCATGCCGCGGTCGGCCGACTTGCACATGTCGTAGATCGTCAGCGCCGCCACGGCACAGGCGTGGAGCGCCTCCATCTCGACCCCGGTGCGATCGACGGTGTCGACGTTGGCCTCGACCGCGACGAAGTCGTCACCGATCTCGAAGTTCACCGAGACTGCTCCAACCAGCAACGGGTGACACAGCGGAATCGTGTCGGCGGTGCGCTTGGCCGCCTGGATCGCGGCGATGCGGGCCACTGACAACACGTCGCCCTTGTTCACCTCACGGTTGGCGATGGCTGCGGTCGTCTCCGGCTTCATCGACACCTTGCAGCGGGCGACGGCCCGCCGGTGGGTGGGCTCCTTCGGCGTGACGTCGACCATTCGGGCTCGGCCGAGAGGGTCCATATGCGTGAACTCGGACACGTGCAATAGTCTCGCACCTGGACGCCCGCTGAGCGCGACTCCCCCGCCTGCGCCTAGCCTGAGGTGGATGGCGCACGTCGACCTCATCGACCGATTTGGGAGGGTCGTGCGCGACCTGCGCATTTCCGTGACCGACCGCTGCAACTTCCGCTGCACCTACTGCATGGACGAGGAGATGACCTGGCTGCCACGCTCGGGCGTGCTGACGTTCGAGGAGTTCGAGCGTCTCGCCAGGCTCTTGGTCGAGCGCTACGGCGTCGAGAGCATCCGCCTCACCGGTGGGGAGCCAACCGTGCGGGCCAACTTGGCGGTGTTGGTGGCCAAGCTCGCCGCGTTGCGAACAGAGACCGGCCCGATCGATGTGGCGATGACGACAAATGGAGCGACGTTGCGCCTGCTCGCCGCCAACCTGCGTGCCGCCGGGCTGCGCCGGGTCAACATCAGCCTCGACACGTTGGACCGGGAGCGATTCGCGGAGATGACCCGGCGGGACGAGTTGCCGCGTGTGCTCGACGGCATTGCCGCGGCGCGGGAGGCCGGCTTCGACCCCGTCAAGATCAACGCCGTCGTGATGCGCGGCATCAACGACGACGAGATCGTCGATCTCGCCACGTTCGGTCGCCAGCAGGCCGTCGAGGTGCGCTTCATCGAGTGGATGCCGCTCGACGCCAGCGGCGGCTGGGACATCGGCCAGGTCGTCGGCCAGGACGAGATCGTGTCCCGCATCGACGCCGTGTACCCGCTCGAGCAGGTCCCCGCTCGCGGGGCAGCGCCGGCCGACCGGTGGCGCTACCGGGACGGCGGCGGCACGGTCGGGGTGATCCCCAGCGTCACCAAGCCGTTCTGCGGCGACTGCGACCGCGTCCGGCTCACCGCCGACGGACAGTTCCGTACCTGCCTGTTCGCCACCGACGAAGCCGATCTGCGTGGCGCCCTGCGGAGCGGCGAGAGCGACGATGAGCTTGCCGCACGGATCGAGTCCGCGGTCGCCGGCAAGTGGGCCGGCCACCACATCAACCAGGTCGACTTCGTCCGCCCCGCCCGCTCGATGTCGCAAATCGGCGGCTGAGCCGCTTCGATCCGACCGATTGGTGCGGGGCGTACCGACACTGGCACTCCGAGCAGCAACCACTCGGATGCTGAGCCAGCGCTACGTCAGGAGGATCGTGGGTACCTCGCCACCCTCCGGGATGCCGTCGCCGTCGTCGACGACCGCCAGGGCGTTGGCCAGTGCGGTCGCCGCCAGCTGATGGCTTCCCTGGGCGGAAACCGGCGTCGACGTGCAGCCTCCCGTCGGCGGCGAATGTCGCGACGACACGAATGAGATGGACCTTGCCGTCGGGACGGCGGCGCAGCCCGCCGTCGGCGACCGCCGGGACCGTCGGCCGGAACGGGTCGCGATGACCCATCATCCGGCGCAGGGCAGGGCGCGCCAACAGCTCGAAGCTGACCAATGAACTCACCGGGTTGCCCGGCAACCCGAACACCGGAACGCCGTCGATGATGCCGAATGCAAACGGCTTCGCCGGCTTGATGGCGATCTGCATCCAATGCATCTCGGCAATCCGCCCGAGTACGGCCTTGACCACGTCGTAGTCCCCCATGCTGACGCCACCGCTGGTGACGATCGCGTCCGACGACTCGGCGGCCTCCCGAAGTGTCCGCTCCAGCGTCGGCTCATCGTCGGGAACGACGCCGAACGTACGAACCGCGCAACCAGCGGCAGCGAGCAGCGGCGCAAGCATCGTCTGGTTGGTCTCGCGGATCTGCCCCGGTGCCAGCGGCGACCCGTCGGTCACCAGCTCGTCGCCGGTCGACATCACGGCAACACGGGCCCGCGGGTAGGCGCGCAGCGACGTGGCGTTGATGCTGGCGAGCACGCCGAGCACCGCCGGGGTGACGACCGTGCCGGCCCGGAACACGACATCGCCGCTCCGGACGTCGTCACCGACTGCCCGCACGGACGTCCCGGCCGCGACCGCAGCCGTCAATCGCACCTTCTCGCGATCGAGCAGCTCGGAGTCCTCGACCATCACCACGGCGTCGGCGCCGGCGGGCAGCGGCGCCCCGGTCATGATGCGGATCGTCTGACCACTCGACGAGCGGCGTCGACGGTGGCGGCGCACCGGCGGGCAGCTCGCCGACAACGACGAGCTCGACCGGTGGCGGCGACGTGTCGGCAGCGACGACGGCATAGCCGTCGACGGCGCTGTTGGCGAATGGCGGGACGTCCTCGCCAGCGGCGACGTCGTCGGCGAGGACGAGGCCGACGGAGTCGGCGGAGGCGATCTCGACCGGCACCAGTCGCCGGCATCCATCGAACACCACCCGCTGCGCCTCGGCGATGCTGATCACGGCCTCAACGGTAGTTGGGGGATGCCCGATAGACAGGACCCGATGTCCGAATCTCGTGGGCGCCTGGCGACGTTCTCGCCGGACGGTCACGAGATCTCCTGGAGGACGTGGGACGGCGGCCACACCGAGACCTTGAGCCTGTCGTGGGACAACGAGGCATGGACTGCCATCGGTCGGGTCGGCCGGGAACGGGTCGAGTACGTGCTGCGCCTGGCGCCAACGTGGCACGTCCGCCAGTTCCTGCTGTTCCGCGACCTCGAGGATCCTGACTTGTGGCTGGCGATCGACGCCGACCACCGGTGGGGCGAAGTCAACGGGTCCTATCGAACGGAGTTCGACGGCTGCGCTGACGTGGAGCTGGCGTGCACACCGTTCACGGCGACGATTCCCATTCGTCGGCTCCGGCTGGACGTCGGCGAGGTGGCGGACATCGCCGTCATCGACGTCGATGTCGAGACACTCGCCACGAGCCGGCAACCCGTCCGCTACGAACGCCTCGGCGACAGGACGTATCGCCGCACCGCCCTGACCAGCGGCACCGTGCGGCAGTTCGAAGTCGACGAGTTCGGCCTCGTCGTCGACGAGGCCGAGCGCTTCCGCCGCAGCCGAGACTGAGTATCGGCGACTCAGGCGGAGGGGCTGACCCGTGCCCGCTGGTCCAGTCCGCTGACGAACGCAGCGAGCTCGTCACCGAACTCGGGCCGGCGCATCGTGATCGAGATCGCCGCCTTGAGGTAGCCGATCGGGGTGCCCGTGTCGAAGCGCTCGATGTCGCTGAGCACACCGTGGAAGGGGGCGCGGGCTGCCTGGGCGCGCAGCGCGTCGGTGAGCTGGATCTCCCCGATTGCCCCCGGTTTCAACGTGGCGATCTCGTCGAACACGTCGGGGGTCAGGACGTAGCGCCCGATGATGATGAGGTCACTCGGCGCATCGGCCGGGTCGGGCTTCTCGACCATGCCGCCGATCGCCACGACCCCATCGGGGTCGACCGGCGACAGTGGCTCGATGACGCCGTAGGCACCGACAGCCTCCATCGGCACACGCTTGAGGGCGACGACGCTTCCTCCGGAGCTGACGCACACGCCGTTCATGTGGGCGAGCAGCGAGGAATCGCCCATCAACTCGTCGGGCAGCATCACCGCGAATGGTTGGTCCCCGACGGCTTCGCGGGCGCACCCGACGGCGTGACCGAGTCCGCGCGGCTGGTCCTGATAGACGATCGTCGCTCGCCAGTCGGAGCCGATGCTGCGAATTCGTTCGGCGAGCTCGTGACGGCCCTGCGCCTCCAGCGCCTCGATGACGTCCGGGCGGTTCTCGAAGTAAGCCTCGATCCCCGGCTTGGCACGGTTGGACACGACGACGACGTGGTCGATCCCGGCCCCGAGCGCTTCGTCGATGACGATCTGCAGCAAGGGGGTGTCGCCGATCGGCAGCAACTCCTTGGGGACTGCCTTGGTGGCGGGGAGGAATCGGGTCCCCAACCCGGCCGCGGGGATGACGGCGCAATGAACACTCACAACGCCGACCTTATCGATGCGGACGCGCAGGTATCGTCCAGATTCCGATGCCGACGTACGTCTACAAGTTCGTCAAGACCGGCGAGACCATCGAGGTTCAGCAGTCCTTCGACGACGCTCCCCTGACCACGGCCGTACACCCTGGTTCGGGTCGGAGAATGGCCGTCAAGAAGGTGTTCACGCCGGTCGGCGTGACGTTCCGCGGCGATGGCTTCTACAAGACCGACAGCCGCTCGAAGCCGAAGTCGCCCGCATCGAAGTCCGACGGGGCGGGCGAGTCGACGGGATCGGCCTCGAAGGAACCGTCGACGTCGTCCACGTCGGACAGTTCGCCAACCACGTCGAAGAAGTCCGACGCCAAGGCGGCGGCGACGCCCTGACGGCAATCCGTCGGCCCGACGGTAGGGTCGACGTGACCGACACCCCCTGATCCGCTCCGGCCGTCGATCGGGAGGTACCGATGTCAATTGCTGCCCGCGTGCGCCTCGCCCTGGCCCGCTCGCCATGGCTGTACTGGGCGATCGTCGCCGTGTTGGCGGCGGCTGCCGGGCTGTTCGTGATGCGCGCCGCCGACGGGGTCGAGGCGGCCCGCCAGTCGTGGGGCGAAGCACGCCCGGTCTACGTCGCAGCACGCGACGTCGAACCAGGCGCTTCGCTCGGCGCCACGGCCGAGCTGCGCCGAGTTGCCGGCGCCGATGGTCCCCGCCGACGCCGTCATCGACTTGGCCACCGATGCCGTGGCCCGTCAGCACATCGCCGCCGGCGAGGTGATCGTCACCCACGACGTCTCGCCCACTGCCGCGCCGCAGTCGTTGATCCCCGCCGGCTGGCTGGCTGTCGCCGTCGCCGAGCCGGTGGCAACCGGAGCGCAGGTGGGCGACGGGGTGACCGTGGCGACCGGCGGAGTCGTCATCGCCGCCGACGGAGTCGTCGTCGGCATCGTCGGTGGCGGGCTGCTCGTGGCGGTGCCCGCCGACGAGGCGCCGCAAGTCGCCCACGCCGCGGCAACGGGCGACGTCGCCGTCCTCCTCGAGCGGTGACCCGTGCGAACCTCAGGCCGCGGTAGGCAACGACGGCCAGGACGAACAGGCCGGCGACGACGCGATAGATCACGAAGGGCATGAAGCTGTGCGTGCGGACGAGGCGCAACAGTCCCCACACCGCCAGCCATCCGGAGATCCCCGCCGTGACGATGCCGACAAGCATCGGCACGGCGAGCCCGTCCGGGATTCCGTCGTCTGCGAGGCCGGCCATCTTCAGGGCGACTGCACCCGCCGTCACGGGGATCATCATCAGAAAGCTGATGCGGGCCGCGGCGTCGCGGTCGAACCGGGCAAACCTTCCGGCCGTCATGGTGATTCCCGACCGTGACGTGCCCGGATTGAGGGCGAGCGCCTGGGCGGCGCCGATGAGGACGGCATCACGGGCGTGCAGGCCCTCGATCTTGCGATCGCCTGGCATCCGGTCGGCGACGCCGAGGAGCAGCCCGCCGAGGATCAGCGAGATGGCGATGATCGTCGGCGTGCCGAGGTTCTCGTCGATCGAGTCCTCGAACACCGCCCCGACCGCTGCCGCCGGCACGGTGGAGAGGAGGAGCAGCCAGGCGACTCGGCCATCGGGGTCGCCGCGGCCGGCCGGCCGCAACACTGCGAGACCGGCCTTGATGTAGCGCACGAGGTCGTGCCGGAAGTAGGCCACCGCGGCGATCAGCGTGCCGATGTGCAGGGCGACGTCGAACGCCTTCTCGATGCTGGCGTCCTCGAAGTCGTCCCAGTTGAACAGCCACGGGACGAGCAGGAGGTGGCCGCTCGACGAGATCGGCAGGAACTCGGTCAGCCCCTGGACGAGGCCGAGCATGATGGCGTGAAAGATCGGCATGTGAGTCGGTTGTGTCCAGCGAGTCAGGCCGGATTCATGCGCCGCTCATCGTGACGTCGCGGATCACCAGGCTGACGCCGGCGGCGCCCATCGGCAGCCAGTCGACGTCGCCACCGATCTCGACGACGTCGAGCAGCATCCGCTGAAGCGTCGACCCGATCGTGAACTCACGCACTGGTGCGCCAAGCTCACCGTCGCGGATCAACAGACCCGAGGCCCCGGTCGAGAAGTCACCACTCACGGCATTGACGCCCGAGTGCAATCCGTAAACCATGTCGACGAGGACGCCGTCGTCGACGTCGGCGACGAGCGCCGCCTGATCTCTCGTGCCTGGTTGCAGCTGCAATGCCAGGCATCCCGTGCCCGTGGAGCTCGCGTACCCACCGCGCACGGCGTTGCCAGTCGACACAGTGTTCGCTCGACGGGCGGAGTAGCTGGAATGGACGAACTTGGCCAGCACGCCACCGTCGATGAGGACGTTGCGCCGCGCCGCCAAGCCCTCGCCGTCGACATCAGTGGCGGTGTAGGCGAGCGGGTTCGTGGGGTCGTCGACGAGGGTGACGGTGTCGCTGGCGACCTGCTCGCCGAGCCGGTCACGGAACAGGCTGCGCCCCTTGACGAGGCTCTCCCCGTTGAGCGTCGAACCGATGATCGAGAGGAACTGGGCGGTGACGAACGGCGCGAGCACGACCGTGACCCGTTTGCTCGGCGGCTTCGTCGCACCGAGCAGCCGCGTGGCCCGCATCGCCGCATCGCCGGCGGCGACGGACAGGTCGAGCTCGTCCGGGTGGCGTCCAACGCTGAAGCCGAAGCCGGTCTGCGTCTCGGTTCCCTCGTCGGCGAGCGTTGACGCCATCACGTAACAGCCGTTGGAGCGACCGCCCCGCAGGATCCCGGTCGTCGTGGCGACGGCGTGCTCGGACCACCCGTCGGCGTAGTTGGCGTCGTCCATGCGGATCCGCGGGTCGGCCGCGAGGGCCAGCTTCTCGAGCTCGAGGGCCAACTCGATCTTGCGTTCGTTCGGGTAGGCGGCCAGCTCGTCACTCCACAGCGACTGTTCGGTGACGGCGACACCGTCCGGCTCGGCCAGGCCGGCCCACTCGTCGACCGTCCCGAACGCCACGTTGTCGCGGGCTTCGGCGACGACCTCGGCGAGCGCCGACTCGTCGAGCGTCCCGGCGTAGGCGAAGCCGGTGCGGCCGTCGCGGATCACCCGTACGCCGACGCCGGCGCTGTCGGCGGAGACGTACTTCTCGACCTCGCCCTCGTAGACGCGTACCTGCGTCTCGCCGCCACGCGAGACGTAGGCCTCGATCTGCTCGCCTGGATGGGCCCGGTCGATGATCCCGGCGGCGATCGCCTGCAACGCTCCGGCGCTCACGCGGCGGTTCCCCCGATGGTCAGCGCCTTGACCCGCAGTGTCGGGACAGCCGTCGCCGACCGGAACGCCCTGGCCGTCCTTGCCGCACGTGCCCGGGCGGCCCATGGCGAAGTCACCGGCGATCATGTCGATGTCGCGCAGCACCTGCGGACCGTTGCCGATGAGGTTGCCCTCACGCAACGGCACGGTGATCTCTCCGTTCTCGATGAGATAGGCCTCGAGCATGCCGAACACGAAGTCACCGGTCGCCGGGTTGACCTGGCCGCCACCGAGCTCGGCGACGTACACGCCGTAGTCGGTGGCCCGGATGATCTCTTCTTCGTCGTCGGGCCCGTCCATGACGTACGTGTTCGTCATCCGCACCATCGGCAGGTGGCGGTAGCTCTCCCGGCGCCCGTTGCCGCGGAACGGCTTGCCCTCCTTGCGGGCGCGGATGAGGTCCCACATGTAGTCGGTGAGCACGCCGTTCTCGATCAACACGTTGCGCTGCGTCGGCGTGGCCCTCGTCGTCGAAGCCGAGCGTGCCCCACTCCCCCGCCATCGTGCCGTCGTCGATGAGCGTGACGTTCGAGGAGGCGACCTGCTCGCCGACCTTGCCGGCGTACACGCTGGCACCCTTGGCGATGGCGTCGGCCTCGAGCCCGTGCCCGCACGCCTCGTGGAAGAGGACGCCGCCGCTGCCCCGCTTGATCACCACGGGCATCGTGCCCGACAGGAGCCGGACGGGCCTCCAGCTTGGTGGTCGCCATCCGCGCCGCATCGCGGGCCAGCGCCTCGACGTCGACCCGGTCGAACGTCTCGAACCCGACCGTGTGGCCGACCGACTGGAAGCCGGTCTGCATCCCGGTGTCGCCGTCGGCGACGACGCTGATCCGGGACATGCACCGCGTGATCGAGTCCTCGGTGAGCACGCCGTCGGTGTTGGCGATGAGGACGTTCTTGCGGCTGTCGGCGTACGACGCCGACACCTGCACGACCGAGTTGCCCGACGAGCGGGCGGCGTCGTCGATGCGGCGCAGCAGCTCGACCTTGGCCGACTTCGGCACCCCGCTCGGATCGACCTCGACGTGGTTGACGCGGTGCCATTCGGCCGGTGCGAGGGCGACGTTCGCGGCGCCGCCGGTTCCGTTGCGTGCCGCCGCCGCAGCCGCCTCGGCGGCGGCCGTGAGACCAGCCTCGGTGAGGTCGCTGGTGTAGGCGTACCCGGCCGTCTCTCCGGCCAGGACCCGAACGCCGGCGCCACGGTCGCGGCCGCTGTTGACCTGCTCGACCCGGCCGTCGTCGAGACCGGCCGAGGTCGAACGCTTGTCCTCGGCGTAGATCTCGGCGAAGTCGCCGCCGGACCGCATCGCCGTTGCCAACACGCGGGGAAGGATGTCGTGGTCGATCACCCGGGTGACGCTACCGGGACGCAGCCTCCGATCCGCGCCCGCCGCTGCACCGCCTGCGCAGCCATTCGGGCGGCGTCAGGCGGACTTGCCGCACTTGGACATGAAGCGCTCGACGTCGACGACGACACGGACGACCTTGCCGACGGCCACCAGGCCGCGTTCGTCGGAGGCCGACACGGTGAACGTCAGGCGGCGCCCGTCGACCTTGACGAGGACGGCCTCGGCGATCACCTCCGCACCGACGGCAGACGGCTGCAGGTGGTCGAGCCGTACGTTGATGCCGACCGTCGTCGAGCCCGTCGGGAGCTCACCGGCGATGGCCCGGCAGCTCGCCTCCTCGCACAGGGCGATCAGCCGCGGCGTCCCGAGGACGGGGACCGTCCCCGAACCGAGGGCGATCGCCGTATCCGCCTCGGTGACGACGAGCTTCGCCTCGCCTCGCAATCCGGTCGCCACACTCACGACTGTTCAGGCTATGGCGATCCGCCGGACATGCGGCGGACCAGGAGGACACGCCGAATGTGACGGATCTGCGCGCCTTCCGCGCGCCTCCAGGACCTAGCCTCAATGTCATGCAGGCTGCACCTGCCAGCGTTGACCAGCTGGTGAGTGTCGACGCCAAGGTTCCCCCCGAGCGCGATCACCGCCTGTTCTGGTGGAAAGAGGCACTGATCGCGGTCGTCTTCTACGCCGTCTACTCGTGGACCCGCAACCAGTTCGGGTCCAACCGCGTCGGCGGCGACCTGGTCCCCCTCCATGCCTTCAACAACGCCAGGCGGGTGATCCGCTTCGAACGCCTCGTCGGCCTGTTCCACGAGGAGTCGATCCAGGAGTGGTTCCTGTCCCAACGGTGGCTGATCCAGGCGATGAACGTCTTCTACGGCACGGCCCACTTCGTGGTCACGCTGGGCGTCTTCCTGCTGTTGTACCTCAAGCGCAAGGACGTCTTCCCGCAGTGGCGCAACACGCTGGCCGTGATGACGGCGTTGGCGATCGTCGGCTTCGCGCTGTTCCCGCTGATGCCGCCGCGCCTGCTCGACGCCCCGTGCGCCGACTACGGCGGAGCGTGCATCGGCTCCGGTCTGCGTCCGGAGGGCGGCACCTTCGGCTTCGTCGACACACTGGCCGTCTACGGCGGGCCGTGGTCGTTCGACTCCGAGGGCATGGCCGACATCTCCAACCAGTACGCGGCGATGCCCAGCCTGCACATCGGCTGGGCGACGTGGTCGGCGATCGCCCTGTGGCCGCTGCATCCATCGCTGGTGGCTGCGGGCGGCGGTGCTCGCCTACCCGCTGCTGACCATGCTGGTCATCATCGTCACCGGCAACCACTACTGGATCGACGCAGTGGGTGGGCTCGTCATCTTCGCCGTCGGGGCGATCGTCGGCTGGGGGATCCACCGCTGGAACCAGGACCGCCTCGACCGGGCCTGGGAACGCGAGCACGCCTCGACCGGCGCGTCGGGGCGACGCGGACAGTGCTGAAATAGTGACCTCGTGACGGCTGTCCCGTTGGTCCTCGCCCTGCTCACTCTCCCCGCCGCCGCCGCTCCGTTCGATCAGTCGGCGACGACGATCGACGAGGTGCTGGCCCTCGGACGACCCGTCGTGCTCGCCCACACCGGCGGCGAGGACCGCTATCCAGGATCGACGATGTACGCCTTCCGCAACAGCGTGGCTGCGGGCGTCGACGTGCTCGACCTCAACGTCACACTGTCCGCCGACGGCGTCCTCGTCGTGCACCACGACCTCACCGTCGATCGCACGACGAACGGGACAGGCGTCGTCGCCGAGATGTCCCTCGCCGAGCTCCACGCCCTCGACAACGCCTACTGGTTCACCGCCGACTGCGGCGCCTGCACCGACCAGCCGGCCGACGCCTACGTCCACCGCGGCATCCGCACCGGTGACGTGCCGCCGCCGGAGGGGTTCACGCCGGACGACTTCGCCATCCCGACGCTGGCCACCGTCGTCGGCGCCTTTCCGGACATCCCGCTCAACATCGAGATCAAGGGCACCGGCGAGCTGGCGCTCGAGACGGCCGACGTGCTCGTCGCCGAGCTGACCGAGCTCGACCGTCTCGACAGCGTCGTCGTGGCGTCGTTCGAGGACGAGGTGATCTCCCAGGTCACGGCCATCGCCCCGGACGTCGAGGTCTCGCCCGGCCTGGCCGCCACCGCCGCCTTCATCCTCGACGGCACACCGCTGCCGGACGGCCAGCGGATCCTCCAGCTGCCGCCGGTGTTCGACGGGACCGATCTGTTGACGCCCGAGATCATCGGCGCGGCGCACGACGCCGGCTACGTGATCTGGGTGTGGCCCAACGACCGCGCCTTGGAGAACGCCGCGGCCTACGCCGAGCTGCTCGCCCGCGGGGTCGACGGCCTCAACATCAACGACCCGGAGGCGGGCGTCGCCGCCGTCGAGGCGTTCGTTGGCCGAGACCACGCCGACGACCTGAGCCGCCGACGACTCGGGCGGCGCTCCGGGGAGGTAGCGTCGTGGGGCGATGTGGCTCGAACAGATCCGCGAGCCAGGTGACCTGCGCGATCTGAGCTACGACGAGCTGGCCGCCTTGGCCGGGGAGATCCGCGACTTCATCGTCGCCGCCGTCGCCGAGAACGCCGGCCACCTCGGTTCCAATCTCGGTGTCGTCGAGCTGACCCTGGCCCTGCACCGCGTGTTCGACTCGCCGCGCGACGCGCTGCTCTGGGACACCGGCCATCAGGCGTACGTGCACAAGCTCGTCACCGGCCGCCAGGAGGGGTTCGCCCGGTTGCGCCAGACGGGCGGTCTGTGCGGGTACCCGTCGCGGGAGGAGAGCCCGCACGACTTCGTCGAGAACTCGCACGCCTCGACGATCCTCAGCTACGCCTACGGCCTCGCCGTCGCCCGCGATCTCGGCGGCGCCGATCACCGCCACGTCGTGGCAGTCATCGGCGACGGCTCGATGACCGGCGGGATGGCCTACGAGGCGCTGAACAACCTCGGCCACGCCGGCAAGCGGGTGATCGTCATCCTCAACGACAACGGTCGCAGCTACGCGCCGACGATCTCCAACCTGACGGCGGAGCGGTCCGGACCGCCGGACGGTCCGGAGACGGCACCGATCATCAGCCGCATCGGCGACGTCCTCTCGCACTTCCTCACCGACATCCGGCTGAACCCGGTGTACGTGCGGCGCCAGCGCAAGCTCGAGGAGCTCGTTCGCGAAGTTCCCCTCGTCGGCTATCCGGCCGAGCGTGCCGTCGAGGCGGTCAAGGCGGCCGCACGCGAGTTCCTCCAGCCGCCATCGTTCTTCGAGGCGCTCGGGGTCCGCTACGTGGGTCCTGTCGACGGACACGACCTCGCGGCCCTCGAACCGGCGCTCCGCAACGCCGTCGAGCTCTCCGCCGAAGGGCCGATCGTGGTCCACGTCCTGACGCAGAAGGGCCGCGGCTATCCGCCGGCGGAGGACGACGACGAGAAGCACCTCCACGACGCTCCCGTCTTCGATCCGGCGATCGGTCCGCCCAAGGCGGTCCCGACGGGGTACACGCAGACGTTCGCCGAGACCGTCATCAAGCTCGCCGAAGCCGACGACCGGATCGTCGCGATCACCGCGGCGATGGCCGGCCCGACCGGGCTGCTGCCGTTCGAGGAGCGCTTCCCCGACCGCTTCTTCGACGTCGGCATCGCCGAGCAACATGCCGTCACGGCGGCGGCCGGGATGGCGATGGGCGGGATGCGCCCGATCGTGGCGATCTACTCGACGTTCCTCAACCGCGCCTGGGACCAGGTGGTCTACGACGTCGCGTTGCACCGTCTCCCCGTCGTGTTCTGCATCGATCGGGCCGGGATCACCGGGCCGGACGGACCGAGCCACCACGGCGTGTTCGACCTGGCGATGCTCGCCAGGGTGCCGGGGATGCGTGTGCTCGCCCCGTCGAGCGCCCAGGAGCTGCAGGTGATGATGGCCGACGCGATGCTGCTCGCCGACGACGGGCCGGTCGCCATCCGCTACCCGCGTGGCCGCGCCCACCAGGTGGCCGAGCACGAGGTCGGTTCCGGTCTGGCCGCCCGCCGTGTGCGGCAGTCGAGTGACCCGGCGAGCTCGGCGTGCGTGATCGCCATCGGCAAGCTCGTCGCCGTCGCCGAACGCGCCGCGGCGGAGCTCGCCGACGCCGGAGTCGACGTCACGGTGTGGGACGCAAGGTGCTGCGCACCGCTCGACCCGGTGATGCTCGCCGACGCCGCCCTGCACCGGGCGGTGGTCACGGCCGAAGACGGCGTCCGCGACGGTGGGGTCGGATCGACGATCGCGGCCTGCGTCGGCGAGCTGTCGCCATCGACGGTGACGTGCTCGCTCGGGCTCCCCGCCCGGTTCATCCCCCACGCCGGCACGCCGGAGGAGATCCTCTCGGCGCTCGGTCTGGACCACACCGGGATCGCTGCGGCAGTGCGCAACACGCTGGCCCGCCGCTGAACTCGGCCACGAGGCAATCACGCCGCCGCGAGGACGCCGCTCTTCTCGGTGCGCTGTTCCCGCTCGGCACCCGTCGGCACTCCGCCGTCCCAGTGCTCGAACGTCTGGGCGGCCCAGTACACGGCGAAGGGGATGAGCTCGAGGATCTCGAGCCACAGGATCTGATGACGCCAGTCGCGGTCGAAGAGCTTGCCGATGACGACCAAGGCGGCGGAAACCACCATCGCCGCGGCGGTCAGGGCGTACACCGTCCGGTAGCCCGGCCTCGCACTGCGGGCGGCAACGCCTGCCGGTCGCGAGCACGAAACATTCAGCTGTAGTAGGGGTTCTCGCCGGTGGTGTGGTCGGTGAGGTCCTTGACGGCGGTGACCTCGCGGGACGGCTTCGGCGAGCATCGTCTGGACGCCGTCGAGCATCGTCATCCGGCTCATCGAGCAGCCGTGGCAGCCGCCGCCCATCGTCATGTAGGCCGTGCCCTCGCCGTCGTGACCGACGTAGGTGACGAACCCGCCGTGCACGGCGAGCGCCGGGTTGACCTCGTTGGCGACGAGCTCGCGCACCTTGGCCGACAGCTCGTCGTCGCTCGTCAGGCCCTCGACGTTCGGGGCGGCCGGGCGATTGGGGTTGCGGATGACCAGGCCCTGCGAATCGGTGAAGTCGAGCGTCGCCCCGGTGAGCGAGTCGACGTCCTTGCCGGGGATCATCACCTTGAGCGAGCCGTGAGTGCGCACCTCGTCGGTGAAGGCCGCCGAAAGGTACTCCTCGAAGCCGAGCTCGTAGCGGAAGTCCTCACCACGCCCGGAGACGATCTCCAGGCGCAGGCCGAGCTGGTCGGCGTCGGGTTCCTCGGCGCGCAACTCGACGAGCTTGGCGAGGGCAGCCTCGGTGATGTCGATGATCGGTTCGCTGGCCGCCGGCGTATCCGTCGCGAGGCCGGCGAGCGGGCTCCGCTGCGTCATGCCGTCACGCTATCGAGGCGGGCGAGGGAGCGTTGCTGGCATCCTGGTGCGGTGACCATCGACACGTCCCCACGCCACTGGCCGGAATTGACGCTGGCCGACTGGGAAGACACTCGCGAGACCGTGCATCGGTGGGCGCAGGTCGTCGGCAAGGTGCGTCTCGCCCTGGAACCGTGGGTCAACCACTGGTGGCAGGTGCCGTTCTACGTGTCCGCCCGGGGACTGACGACGTCGCTGATGCACGCCCCGCAGCGCAGCCTGGAGATCGAGTTCGACTTCATCGACCACGTCCTGGCCATGCGCACCGCCGATGGCGAACAGCGCGCCGTCGCCCTCGAGCCACGCTCCGTCGCCAGCTTCTACGACGAGACGATGACCTTGCTCGCCGACCTCGGCGTCGACGTCGACATCCTCGCCCGGCCCGTCGAGATCCCCGACGCCACTCCGTTCGCCGAGGACACCGGTCATGCCGCCTACGACCGTGACGCGATCCATCGGTTCTGGCGCGCCCTCGTCGAGGCCGACCGCGTCCTCGACATCTTCCGCGGCCGCTTCGTCGGCAAGGCCAGCCCGGTGCACTTCTTCTGGGGTGGGTTCGACATGGCGACGACTCGGTTCTCCGGGCGCATCGCACCCCGCCACCCCGGCGGCGTACCCAACTGCGCCGACTGGGTGATGCACGAGGCCTACAGCCACGAGGTCAGCAGCGCCGGTTACTGGCCGGGCGGCAGCGACGAAGGCTCGTTCTACTCCTACGCCTATCCCGAGCCTGCCGGTTTCGCCGACCAGCCGGTGCAACCGGACGCCGCCTACTACGACCCCGCTCTCGGCGAGTTCATCCTTCCCTACCGCGCCGTGCGTACCGCAGCCGACCCCGATGCGACGCTGCTGGCGTTCCTGCAATCGACGTACGAGGCGGCGGCGACGACGGGCGCCTGGGACCGGCCGGCACTCGAAGCGGAGGAGGCCGCTGATGACTGAGGGCAGCCGCAAGGCGATCCTCGCCGCGTTCTTCGCCAACCTCGGGATCGCCATCGCCAAGTTCGCCGGGTTCCTCATCACCAGCTCGGCAGGCCTGCTCGCCGAGGCGTTCCACTCGCTCGCCGACACCGGCAACCAGGGCCTGCTGATGCTCGGCGGCAAGCGGGCGGCGCGCAAGCCAGACGCCGAGCACCCGTTCGGCTACGGCCGCGAGCGCTACTTCTGGGCGTTCGTCGTCGCCCTCGTGCTGTTCTCGCTCGGCGGCATGTTCGCCCTCTACGAGGGCTTCTCCAAGCTGCGCCACCCGCACGAGGTCGAGAACCTCGGCGTGGCGATCGGCATCCTCGTGTTCGCCATCTGCCTCGAGACGTTCTCGCTGCGCACGGCCTACCGCGAGGCGAAGACGCACAAGGACCCGGACCAGTCGTGGTGGCAGTACATCCGCACCGAGAAGTCGCCTGAGCTGCCAGTCGTGCTGCTCGAGGACATCGGCGCCGAGATCGGTCTGTTCATGGCCCTCGTCGGCGTGCTCCTCGCCCACTTCACCGACGAGCCTCGCTGGGACGCCCTCGGGTCGATCGCCATCGGCGCCCTCCTCGTGGTCATCGCCATCACCCTCGCCATCGAGATGAAGGGCCTCCTCGTCGGCGAGTCGGCATCCCCCGAGAACGTCGACGAGATCACCGCCGCGCTGACGGGGACACAACACGTGCGCAGCGTGATCCACATGAAGACCCAGCACATCGGCCCCGACGAGTTGATCGTCGCCGCCAAGGTGGAGTTCGATCCGACGATCTCGATGGCCGAACTGGCCGGCTCGATCAACGCCGCCGAGCGGGCCCTCCGCGACGCCGTGCCGATCGCCAAGCTCGTCTACCTCGAGCCGGACATCCGCCACGAAACGGTCGACGCCGCACCTCACCAGTGAGGCCTGTGGCGGAGTAGCCTCGAGCTGACACCTGCGGGGAGCTCACGGGATCAGTGGGCTGAGAGGGTGGCTGCCGCCGCCGACCCGAGAACCTGATCCGGGTAATGCCGGCGGAGGAAGCTGATGGTCGAAGCTGTAGGCGGCACCGTAGCGGTGGCCACCGGCGGCGCGCCGTTCGAACCCGTCGCCGTGCGAGCCGTAGCCGGCGCCGACCGCATCGTCGCCGCCGACGGCGGCCTCGACCACGCCCGCGCCGCCGGGCTCGTTCCCGACGTGCTGGTCGGCGACCTCGATTCCGTGTCGCCGGCCGGCCTCGACTGGGCGAGGGCGAACATCCCGGTCGAGCGCCACCCGGCCGACAAGGCGGCGACGGACACCGAACTGGCCCTGGCGTGGGCCGCGGCGATGCGCCCGCAACGCGTCCTCCTCATCGCCGGCCGTGGCGACCGCCTCGACCACGCCATCGCCGCCCTCGGTGCCCTCGGGGCCGACACGTTGGCAGACGTCCCGAGTCGTCGAAGGCTGGTGGGGCGCCGACCACGTGCTCGATCGCCCGCCCCGGGCGACCGGTGGAGGTGACGGAACCGCCCGGCACGACGTTCTCCCTGCTCGCCCTGCACGGCCCGTGCCACGGGGTGACGATCACCGGCTCGCGCTGGCCGCTGACCGAAGCCGACCTCGCCCCGATGGTCGGCCTCGGCGTGTCCAACGAGGTGCTCGATCCACCGTGCCGTGTCGACGTCGCCGACGGCGTCGTCACCGTGATCATCCCAGGAGCCCAACCATGAAGCCACTGCTGCTCGCTGTCGCCCTCGCCCCACTCGGCACTCGCCGGCCTAGCCCGCCGACAGCGAACCACGCGACGTCACGCTCGTCGTCTACGACTCGTTCCCGGACGAGGGCACGCCACGTCGACGCTCTGCGCCGCTTCACCGACGAGACCGGCATCGACGTCGAACTGCTCGTCGCCGGCGACACCGGCACGATGGTCGCCAAGGCGGTGCTCACCGCCGGCAACCCGGAAGGCGACGTGATGTGGGGCGTCGACAACACCTACCTGTCGCGCGTCGTCGACGAGGGCGTGTTCGAGCCGTACGAGGCCAGCGGCCTCGACAGCATCGCCGACGAGCTCACGGACCTCGTACCCGAGCACGAGGCGACCCCGGTCGACTTCGGAGACGTCTGCGTCAACTACGACATCGCCTGGTTCGACGAGCAGGGCGTCGAGCCGCCTCGCGACCTCGAGGCGCTGACGGCGCCCGAGTACGCCGACCTGCTCGTCGTGCAAGAACCCGGCGTCCTCGTCACCCGGCTTGGCGTTCCTGATGGCGACGGTGGCCGAGTTCGGCGACGACGGCTGGGTCGAGTACTGGGAGCGTCTCGTCGACAACGGCGTCGAAGTCGTCGACGGCTGGACGGAGGCCTACTACGAGCGCTTCAGCGGAGCTGGCGACGGGCCCAAGCCGCTCGTCGTCAGCTACGGCAGCAGTCCCCCGGCCGAGGTCCTGTTCGCCGACCCGCCGATCGACGAAGCGCCGACCGCGGTGGCTGTCGACACGTGCTTCCGCCAGGTCGAGTTCGCCGGTGTGCTGCGCGGCACCGACGCCCCGGACGAGGCGCGCCGTCTCGTCGACTTCCTCATCAGCGAGGAGTTCCAGTCGGAGATCGCCCTCAACCTGTTCGTCTACCCGGCGACCACGGACGTCGAGCTGCCGCCCGAGTTCACCGACTACTCCGTCGTCGCCGACGATCCCTACACGCTCGACCCGGCGACGATCGACGAGAACCGCGACGACTGGATCGAAACCTGGACCGAACACCGTGCTCCGGTGATGACCAGTTCAACGCTTGTGTGCCCTGAGAAGACCGAATTTGGTCGTCTCGGGGTACATGGACGGGTCGTCCGGTGAACCGGCTGCCCCGGTGGTTGGTGCCGGCGCTCGCCGCCGTGCCGGCGGTCGTCCTCGCCGTGTTCTACGCCTGGCCGCTTGTCACGGTGCTCGGGCGCGGGCTCAGCCGGTCGGCGCTCGCCGAGACGCTCGGCGACTCCGTCACCTGGGAGGTCGTGTGGTTCACGCTGTGGCAGGCGCTGGTCTCGACGGCGCTGACCGTCGTCGTCGGGCTGGCCCCCGCCTACGTGATCGCCCGCTTCGACTTCCCCGGCCGGCGCCTCCTCGACAGCGCCCTCGTCGCCGTGTTCGTGCTGCCGACCGTCGTGGTGGGTGCCGCCGTGCTGGCGGTCCTGCCGCCGTCGATCGAGCGCGGCGTCGTGGCGATCATCGTCGCCCACGTGCTGTTCAACCTGGCGGTCGTCGTGCGCACCGTCGGCGCCGTCCTGTCGACGTTGCCCCGCGACCGAGAGGCGGCCGCGGCGACGCTCGGGGCATCGCCTGGCCGCGTGTTCCGGGAGATCACCCTGCCGGCGATCCTCCCGGCGATCGGAGCGGCTGCGGCCATCGTCTTCGTGTTCACGTTCACGTCGTTCGGCGTCGTCCGCATCCTCGGCGACGTCCGCAACTCGACGATCGAGGTGGAGATCTGGCGCCAGGCGACCCGCTTCGGCGACATCGGGTCGGCGGCGACGCTGACGGTCGTGCAGCTCGCCGCCATCGCCGTGCTCGTCGGCGTCTCCGCGAGACTGCAACGGCGGCGCAGCCGGCCTCTCGGGCTCACCGTCGGCCACCAGCGCCGGGCACCGCAGCGGGGCCGGCAACGCCGACTCGTCGCCCTCACCGCCGTGGCGACGTCGATCGTCATCGCCGTGCCGATGGTGGCGCTCGTCGAGCGCTCGCTGCGCACACGCGACGGCTACTCGTTGAGCGCCTGGCGCAACCTGGGCAGCGCCGAGGTGCGGCCGGGCATCGAGATCGGCATCGACCCGTTCGCCTCGCTGCTGACCTCGTTGCGCGTCATGCTCGTCGCCGTCGTGTTCGCCGTCGTCGTCGGCGCGCTGGCCGCGCTGGCGATCGCCGCCGCCAGTGCCGGCGGCAGGATGCTCGACACGGCGCTGATGCTGCCGATCGCCACGTCGGCGGTGACGATCGGCTTCGGGATCCTCATCACGTTCGACGAGGACCCGTTCGACTGGCGGGGGTCGTGGTGGATCGTCCCGGTCGGCCACGCTCTCGTGGCGATCCCGTTCGTCGTCCGCACCGTGCTCCCCGTGCTCCGGGGCGTCGAGGCACGGCGGTTGGAGGCAGCGGCGACGCTCGGCGCGTCACCGCTCCGAGCCTGGCGTTCGGTCGTCCTCCCCCATCTGCGCCGGCCGCTCGTCGTCGGCGCCGGGCTCGCCGCGGCGATCTCTCTCGGCGAGTTCGGGGCGACGAGCTTCCTGTCGCGCAGCGGGCAGGAGACGATGCCGATCGCCATCGAGCGGTTGCTCGGCCGCACCGGCACGCTGCTGCAGGGTCAGGGCTACGCCCTCGCCGTGATCCTCGCCGCGGCAACGATCGCCGTGGTTCTCGTCCTCGATCTCGCGCACGCCGCGGCGACCGGCGGCGACCCGTCGTGAGCGAGCTCGTCGTCGACGACATCGTCGTGGCCTTCGACGGCCGCACGGTGCTCGATCGTGCCCAGCTCGCCGTCGCCGCCGGTGAGATCGTCGCGCTGCTCGGACCGTCCGGCAGCGGCAAGTCGACGTTGCTGCGAGTGATCGCCGGCCTCGTCACCCCCGACAACGGCAGTGTCCGGATCGGAGGAGCCGACATGACTCGAGTGCCGACGCATCGCCGCGGCGTCGGGATGGTCTTCCAGGACGAGCAGCTGTTCGAGCATCTCGACGTCGCCGGCAACGTCGAGTTCGGTCTGCGCATGCGCGGTGAGGCCCAGGACGCGCGCCAGCGGCGCATCACCGAGCTGCTCCGCCTCGTCGGTCTCGTCGGGTTCGAGCGGCGGAGCGTCCGGCAGCTC
Organism: Ilumatobacteraceae bacterium; assembly: GCA_963732335.1. Taxonomy (GTDB): domain Bacteria; phylum Actinomycetota; class Acidimicrobiia; order Acidimicrobiales; family Ilumatobacteraceae; genus Desertimonas. Next base: position 159,864 of record CAVSZO010000052.1, read on the forward strand.
AGCGGAGGCGAGGCGAAGCGAGTCGCGCTGGCCCGCTCGCTGGCTCCGTCACCGAGCGTGTTGCTCCTCGACGAGCCGCTGACCGGACTCGACCGCGTGCTGCACGACCGGCTTCTCGACGACCTCGCGGCGATCCTGCGCGCCGAGCGCACGACCTCGCTGCTCGTCACCCACGACCAGGACGAAGCGCAGAGCGATCGCCGACCGTGTCGTGACGGTCGCCGAGCTGGTAGGCAACCGAGCATGAACGTCGAGGAGGTGAGGGTCGAGGAGCTCTACGAGCTGCGCATGGAGGTGTTGCGTCGCGACACGCCGAGCAACAACGTCCACTTTGCTCAGGACGGTGATCCGGAAACCCGCCATCTCGCCGTGCGCGACGAGTCGGGCACCGTCATCGCCGCCTCCACGTGGTCGCCATCCCCGTTCCCCGACCGCCCCGACGATCCGGCGATCCAGGTCCGCGGGATGGCCGTCACCGCCGACCACCGGGGACGCGGCCTCGGGGCGGCGATGATCGCCGCCGGGCTCGAGGACGCCCGTCGCCGAGGTGCGGTCCTGGTGTGGGCCAACGCCCGCGACTCGGCGCTCGATTTCTACGTCGCCAACGGCTTCGAGGTGGTCGGTGACGGGTTCCGCACCGTCGACACCGACCTACCCCACCACCGCATCATCCAGCAGCTGTGACGCACTTCCGCTCGGCCAGGGTCGTGACGCCCAGGTGGGGTGACAGCCATCCCGACGACTACGACAGGAGCCACGATGATCTCGGCCGACTGGTACTTCGCCCAGGCGGACTTCCTCAGGGGACGCGCCGACGCCTGCCTGCAGCTCGCCAACCAACTCGACGGCGCCACCCTGTTCGACCTGCACAGTTACTCCGGCGAAGCCACGTGGCAGTGCCCAGCAGCGATCGAGTTCGACGAGCAGCTGTCCGTCCACTGCACCCGATTGCAAGACGCCATCGACCGGCTCCGATCGAACGCCTTGGGACTGAGCGGAGACGCCGACGACCTCGAACGCCAGGGCGCCTACGTGGTGGCCCAGGAACGAGAGCGGCGCTAGAAGACACCGGCCGGGGCGAGGCCCTCGATGTCTGCCCGGCCGAGCAGCCAGCACAGGCGCGGCAAGGGTTCAGCGCGGCGTGCCGCCTCGGGCAGGCCCGACACCCCCATCGGCTTGCGGGCGTTGTACAGCATCTCCATCCGGCGCAGTTCCTCGCGGACGTAGTCGGACGGCCAGTCCTCCGGTGTGAACCCGTCGTCGCCGAGGTCGGCATGATGGACCACGACCTCGCGCAAGCGGCGGAACGGCAGATCGGCGTGCGGTACGGCCTCGCCCTGCGAGCTCGTCATCGCCAGGTCCCACCGGTCCTGAGCGGCGAACACCTCGTCCAACCGCGTCGCCGACGATTGGACGTCGGCGACGAGGGCGTCCCAGTCGCGAGTGGCCCCGGCCTCGATGTGCGGCGTTGCGGCCGGCGACCCCTCCCTCGTACTGGGTCACGACCTCGCCCTGCCGGGCTGCCTCGAGGACCCGCACGAAGCTGTCGGCATTGCGAGCGATGTGCGTGAGGACGTGCCCGCGCGTCCAGCCCGGGAGCAGGCTGGGCAACGACGGGCTGGCGCCCGGTCCGCCCGTCATCGCGGCGAGGTGATCGTTGAGCGCGGCATGGGCTTCGCCCACACGGTCGATGTCGCGCTGACGATCGCCGTCGTCCATCACTCCGCCCAGACGCCGAGCTCGTTGCCGGCTGGGTCACGGAAGTGGAAGCGGCGCCCGCCGGGGAACTCGAAGATCGGGGCGGTGATCACGCCACCATTCGCCTCGACGCGGGCCAATGCCCCCTCGAGGTCGTCGGCCTTGAGGATGACGAGCGGCATGGGAGTCGCCGTCATGTTCGCCGAGACGAACCCGCCGTCGAGTCCGGCATCTCCGATGGCCGTGTAGTCCGGCCCGTAGTCGGTGAAGCTCCAGCCGAAGGCGGCCTCGTAGAAGGTCTTCGTCGCCATCAGGTCGCCACCCGGCAGCTCGACGTAGTCGATGGGTTCAGGCATGCGTCGATGATGTCACGTCGCCGTGCCGGCGGATACGTGGCAACCTTGAGCCCATGCAACTGGGGATGATCGGCCTCGGCCGGATGGGGTCCAACATGGTCCTCCGGCTGATGCGTGCCGGCCACGAGTGCGTCGGCTTCGACGTGTCACCGGAAGCGGTCGCCACGATGACGGGCGACGGGATGACCGGTAGCTCGTCGCTCGAGGAGTTCGTCGACGCCCTCGCCGCGCCACGCCACGTGTGGATGATGGTGCCGGCGGCGTTCGTCGACGAGACCGTCGACAAGCTCGCTCCGCTGCTGGAGCGCGGCGACACGATCATCGACGGCGGCAACTCCTGGTATCGCGACGACATCGACCGCGCCGGGCCACTCGCCCGCGACCGCGGGATCGACTACGTCGACGTCGGTGTGAGCGGCGGCGTCCACGGCCTCGAACGCGGCTACTGCCTGATGGTCGGCGGTGCGGCCACGGCGGTCGACCGCCTGGCGCCGATCTTCGACTCGCTCGCCCCTGGAGTCGAGGCTGCCGAGCGCACACCGACTCGCGCTGCGGCCGACGATTCGCCGTCGAGCGTCGAGCACGGGTGGCTGCACTGCGGCCCCAACGGCGCCGGGCACTTCGTCAAGATGGTCCACAACGGCATCGAGTACGGCTTGATGGCCGCCTACGCCGAGGGGCTCAACGTCCTCGCCAAGGCCAACATCGGCGCCGAGGACCACATCGAGGACGCCGAGACAGCGCCCCTGCCGCAGCCCCAGTACTACCGCTACGACTTCGACCTCGCCGCCATCACGGAGGTCTGGCGCCGCGGCAGCGTCGTCGCCAGCTGGCTGCTCGACCTCACCGCTGAAGCGCTGGCCGCCGACCCCGAGCTCGACGCCTTCGAAGGGAGCGTGTCGGACTCCGGTGAGGGACGCTGGACCGTCAACGCGGCGATCGACGAGGGCGTCCCGGTCCCGGTGCTGGCGACGTCGTTGTTCCAACGATTCAGCTCGCGCGGACGTTCCGATGTCGCCGACAAGGTGCTCTCGGCAATGCGCGCCGGGTTCGGCGGACACGTCGAGCGTCAGGAGACCACACGATGAGCGCCTCCCAGAGTGGCCGACTGCCACGCGCCGACGCCCTGGTGCTGTTCGGTGCCACCGGCGACCTCGCCAAGCGCAAGCTGTTCCCGGCCCTCTACCACATGGAGGACCGCGGCGAACTGAACCTGCCGATCGTCGGCGTCGCCCGCAGCGAATGGACCGACGACATCTTCCGCAAGGAGGCGACGTCGGCGATCGAGGCCGCCGTGCCGAAGGTCAAGAAGACCGTGATCAGACGCCTGCAGAAGCGGCTCGATCTGGTCCAGGGCGACTACTCCGACCCGACGACGTGGGCGGCGCTGACCGACGTGCTCGACAAGCACCGCTCGCGCACGGCGGTGTACTACATGGCGATTCCGCCGTCGATGTTCCCGACCGTCGCCGAGTCACTGGCGTCGGTGGGGCTCAACGAACGCGGACGGATCGTCGTCGAGAAGCCCTTCGGGCGTGACCTCCATTCTGCCCACGAGCTCAACGTCGTGCTGCACAAGGTGTTCCCCGAGCAGCACATCTTCCGCATCGACCACTACCTCGGCAAGGAGTCGGTCGAGGACCTCCTCGTGTTCCGCTTCTCCAACACGTTGGTCGAACCGATCTGGAACCGCCGCTACGTGCGCAGCGTGCAGATCACGATGTCCGAGACGATAGGCGTCGAGAGCCGTGGCTCGTTCTACGACTCCGTCGGAGCAATCCGCGACGTGTTCCAGAACCACCTGCTGCAGGTGGTCTCGCTGCTGGCGATGGAACCGCCCGTCGGCCACGAGGCCAGCTACCTGCAGGACGAGAAGGTCAAGGTGTTCGCCGCGACGAAAGCCCTCGACTGCTCCACGCTCGTCCGCGGCCAGTACGACGGCTACCGCGACGAGGCAGGCGTCGCGCCCGGCTCGACACGTCGAGACGTTCGTCGCCGCCAAGTTGGAGATCGACTCGTGGCGCTGGGCGGGCGTGCCGTGGTACGCCCGCGTCGGCAAGGGTCTGGCACAGTCGGAGACGGAGGCCGTCATCGAGTTGCAGTCCCCGCCACGTCTCCTGTTCGACGAGGCTGGCGGCCCGACGCCGGAGCGCAACCTGATCCGCCTACGCCTCGGCAGGAACGATGGGGTGACGTTCCAACTGCAGGCCAAGACGCCGGGGCCGCACCTCGACAGTCAGTCGATGAACGTGTCGGTCGACTTCGCCGCCGCCCTCGGCGACCGCCGTGAGGCCTACGAACGGCTGCTCGGCGACGCCATCGTCGGATCGCCCCGTCGCTTCGCCCGCGAGGACGCTGTCGAGCAGATGTGGCGGATCGTCGATCCGGCGCTGCAGCAGGAGAACTGCGGGCCGGTGTACCCGTACGCCGTGGGCAGCTGGGGACCGCAGGAAGCCGACCGCATCCTCCCCGACGGCGACACGTGGTTCCCGCCGTCGTGAGTGACGCACCGACGGAGGATCCCCGTCCGGACGATCTGCACCGGGCGCCGTCGGTCGTGATCCTCAACACCGGCGACGGCAAGGGCAAGAGCTCGGCGGCGTTCGGTGTGATGATCCGCGCCGTGGCGCGTGGCTGGCCTGCCGTCGTCGTGCAGTTCGTCAAGAGCGGCAAGTGGAATGTCGGCGAGGAGAAGATCGGCCGCCAACTCGGGGTCGAGTGGCACGACGTCGGCGACGGGTTCACATGGGACTCAGCGGACCTCGAGCACGACAAGGAACTCGCTCGCCAGGGGTGGAACGTGGCGGCCACGTTGATCGCGGCCGGCGAGCATCGCCTCGTGGTCCTCGACGAGATCACCTACCTGTGCACCTGGGGTTGGATCGACACCGCCGACGTCGTTGCGGCGATCCGCGATCGCCCGGCCCACGTCAACGTCGTCATCACCGGACGAGACGCTCCGCCGGAGCTGGTTGATGTCGCCGACACCGTCACCGAGATGCGCAAGGTCAAGCACGCCTACGACCGCGGCGTCACGGCGATCCGCGGCATCGAGTACTGAGAGCGTCGATGCAACTCCGCGAACGTCTCGCGACCTGCCCGAGCCCGACCAGTCCGCCATCGCCGCCGTTCACGCCAGAGCTGCGGACATCCTCCGCCCACCCGGGGCACTGCACTGGCTGGACGACCTGGCGGCGTGGATCGCCGGATGGCAACGACGGCCGTTGCCGACCGTCGAGCATCCCGTCGGCCTCGTGTTCGCCGCCGACCACGGCGTGGCGGCAGCAGCCAAGGTCAGCGCCCTCGAGCCGAAGGTCACGGCGGCGATGTTCTCAGCCTTCGCCGAGGGTCGCTCGACGATCCGCAGCTTCGCCCGTCACGCCGGCGCAACCGTCTCGGCGATCGACGTCGGGATCGGCAAGCCGACGGGGGACATCCGCAACGAACCGGCGATGTCAACGGACCGCTTCGTCGAGATCGTCGACATCGCCTGGGCAGCGGTCGACGCCGTCGACGGCGATCTCCTCGTTCTCGGCGAGATGGGCATCGGGAACACGACCGTCTCGGCTGCCGTGGCGGCGGCGCTCGCCGGCGGTGAGACGGCGGCCTGGGTCGGCCGCGGCACGGGGATCGACGACGCCACGCTCACGGTGAAGCGCGCCGCCGTACAGCAGGCTGTGCGCCGAATCGCCGGGGTCACCGACCCGCTGGAGGTGCTCAGGGAGGTCGGCGGCGCAGAGCTTGTCGCCATCGCCGCGGCGGTCGTCGCGGCCCGGCACCGCTCGCTGCCCGTCGTCCTCGACGGCTACGTCGTCACGGCCTCGGTGCTCCCGCTCGTGTTGTTGGCGCCGCGGGTGCTCGACCATTGCACGGTGGGCCACTGTTCCGCCGAGCCCGGCCACCGCCGGTTGCTCGACCGCCTCGGCAAGCGTCCGCTGCTCGACCTCGACATGCGCCTCGGCGAGGGCAGTGGGGCGATGGCCGCCGTGCCGCTGATCGCCATGGCCTGCGCCGGCATCACCGAGGTCCCGACGATCACGGAGTGGTTCTCCCAACACTGACCTCTGTTGGTTGAGTCCGACGCCGTATTTGAGGTCGCGGATGGTGTTTTGGATCTCGGCGTGGTGGCGATGGTCGGCTTCGAGTTCGAGTGGTGTCGCCGTCGCGGTCGGTGATGAAGGCGTGGTAGTCGTAGACGGTGAACAGGGCGAGTTGGCTGCCGGGTTTGGGACGGACGCGGCGGACGATGAGCCGGAGGGGTGTGGCTGGTCTGCCCGGGATGTTGGTGAATGGCCGGTAGTCGGTTTCGGCGACGTCGGCGCCGCCGTCGAGGAAGTACGGGATCGGCTGCCAGTCGGCCTCGGCGATGGCGCTGATCAGGGCTCGCATCTTCTTGGACTGTTTGGCGGTGATCGAGAAGCGGACGTTGTGACGCCGGCAGACGTCGGTGACGTGATGGCTGTAGAACCCGGAATCGGCACGCAACGTCAACGGCCCGGTGGCCCGGCAGTCGCGGACCCGGTTGAACGTTTCGGCCAAGAACTGTTTCGCTCCACGGCTGGTGTGGGCGTTGCCGCCACGCAGGCGGGAATGCAGCGACCTCACCGGTGCCGGCGACGGCGGCGAGCATGGGGTGGTAGCCGACGCACACTCGGTGTAGCCGAACACGCCGCCTTGTTATGGCCAGCCCGTAGGTCTCGTCGGGTAGCCCCGGCGCATTGCTGCGCCGGGGCCCCCTCAGAACCCGGCGTGCGACTTTCACCGCACCGGGCTCAAGCAAGCCCGAAGGAATCAAGGGAACGCAGAAGAAGCGCTGGACCTCCTGCCAATGACGGCGACGTGCCGACGCTGGCAATCGGTGTGGACGAGTTGGAGTGCATCGGGTCCGTCCGTGATGCCTTGTCCTCGCTCGACGGCGATCGCTTCTTTGCGAAGGGCCTTGCGAATCACCGTGATCCACTGCTCCCACTCGGTTGGACTTTGCGGCTCACGGTCGGCGAACAGCAGCAGCCCACCACAGAGCGAGCAGCGTCCTTGCTGCGTCTTCAACAGACGCAGCTTGACGCCGCCCACCGGTGGTGTGCTTCGCTGACGCCGCTTGGCCCAGTAGGTGTCCAGGTCCGGGTCGTCCGGAGACGCCGTTCCTGGCACCATCTGGTGACGGACGATCTTGGTCCAGCCGAATTTGACGAGGTAGGCGCCGCTGTCACGATCGCCGAACACCCATCGGTCTCGCCTGAACCGGTTGAACGCGCCGAAGTACCGGTTGACAACCCAGTGCCTCGACTTGTTCGAGTGGGTGTGGGTGGCCCACCTGTAGGTGAGCGTCCACACGTATTTGTCCAACTTGGCGAACGCCTCGCTGGACACCACCGTTCGGTAGTAGGCCGACCATCCCCGAATGATCGGGCTCAGTCGTTTGATCACTGCCGCAGCGTTTGCCCCGCGAAGGGCGCGCACTTCGGCGGCGAGCCGTTCCCGCTGCCGTTGCACGGCCGCCTTGGATGGTTTGATCAGCAGCTTGTTCCGGTAACGGCGGACGTTGAATCCGAGGAAATCGAAGCCGTCATCGAGGTCCACGATGCGTGTCTTGTCCTCGTTGAAGGCCAGTCCCCTCGGCGCCAGCCATACAGTCAGCCGTGCTTTGACCTCCTCGGCCTGTTCACGGCTGGTGCACATCGCCACCAGATCGTCTGCGTAGCGCACCACCACGGGGCTGCCCACCAGCGTCGTGCCGGCCATCCGACCGGCATGTCGGTAGCGGACCCCGGCGGCCTGCTCCATTCCGTGCAGCGCCACGTTCAACAGCAACGGCGAGATCACTCCCCCTTGGGGAGTTCCCTCCTCAGTCGGGGCGAACCAACCGTTGTCGACCACACCTGCCCTCAGCCACCGCTCGATGAGCCCTTTGGCAGGGAACCCGTCGAGAGCGGTCGAGAAGGTAGGAATGGTCGATCCGGTCGAACGCCGCTGCCAAGTCGGCATCGAGCACCCACCGGCGGCTGGGGTTGGGACCCCGTGCCACCTTGTAGATCGCCTCGATCGCGTCGTGACAGCCGCGGCCCGGCCGGAAGCCATACGACTTCGGCTCGAACCGCGCCTCCCACTCGGGCTCCAGCGCATTGACGACGAGGGCTTGCAAAGCCCGATCGACGATGACCGGAATGCCGAGCGGGCGCTGTTTCCCGTTCGCCTTTGGGATGAACACCCGCTTGACGGGGAGGGGCTCCCAAGAGCCGCGACGACGTTGCACCCGGTCAGCCAGAAACGCCTTCCCGGGCGCGGTCACCACAACGGCTCCGTCGATCCCCGCCGTCTTGCGGCCAGCGTTGAGCTCAGTCACCCGCCGCACGCTCAACAGCGCATTGGCACGAGACCGGAGCATCAACTTCTGCAAATTGCGGACCTTGCGAAGGTCCCTGTCCCGTGATGCCGTGAAGATCCGTTGCCGCAGACGCCGTACGTCGTCTTCGACCGATGCCCAGTCGATCGAGCACCAGTCGAGATCGTCGCCCTCAGGTCCGTTCACCACAGCAACGCCGTGGCGTCCAACTTGTCCATCGGTTCCAGAGTCGTCATTCATCGTCACCTCCACAGGCCCACCTGACCCGCGTCAGCACCCTTTCGGGTCCGGGCATCAGCCCGTATCCGGCCAGTTATGCGGAACGGCTGACGGAGGCGCCAACCACCTGTCCCGGGTTCCTGTTGCCTTTCGACTGCCGGCATTCGCTTTTCGGGTCATCCTCTTCCCGCTGGGGAACTGGGCCTTCCTTGCGGTCGGCTGACCGGGCAAACGCCCGGACCCCATCGGGATTCCACGTTTCACACGCACGAGCTGCGACCGGGTTGGGTGCCCTCTTAACCCCGGGGACGGCGGTGCTCACACGGCCGACATCTGCTCCCCGGCCGCCGCCTGCCGCTTCCCAACGGCAACGTCCCTGCACCCCGGTTCCAACTCCATCCACCGGGGCTCTCGATAACGAGGCATCATCAAGGGTTCACTCGCGTTCACCCGTCCGGTCTTCCCCTCGCTTGTAGTCCCCGGATGGAGCGGGCACCCTTGAGCTTCTCCCCGGAGCTTCGCACCCCGCCGTCACCAGCGACGCACGTCCGGGTGGGGACAGGCCTTGAGCACTGGCCTGGGGCTACACCGCCGACATCAGCACATCAGTCGGCCCTCCCTTCTGCGAGCCCACTCGCAACGTGCGACCTCGTGTCGCACACAGATCGTCGAGTCGACATCGATCGTCAGTGCGCTGGCGCCGGGACCGGCGCCGGCCTGCCAGGCCCGGACGAGTACTTCGCCGGCGACGGCGTCGAGCTGGCTGACATGGCCCCAGGTGAAGCTGCGCAGGAACGTGCCCAACGTCGATGGCGCCAACACCGTGTGGCCGAGCACCGCGGCGGTGTCGCCGGCCCGCAGCGCGTCGGCGTCACCGATGCAATCTCCGTCACGCAGCGCCGAGTGGATCAACGTCATCGCCTTGTCCCCGACGTTGGCTGCACCCACTCCGTGCAACGTGACCCGGTGACTGAACAACTCACGCAGCCTGAGATGCTGGGCGAGGGTGGCTGGCAGCACCAGCCCGGCGTCGGCGACCGCGTGGTCGTCGTCGAAGGTCACGTCCAAGCGGTCGAGAGTGTGGCAAGATCGCATCGAAAAGGTGCCTTCCTGACGGGAATCAATGATTGCGAGCAACAATCATTCTCCCAGGTCAAAGGCACTTTTTCGCGGATACCCGGAACCCTACAACGGCCCACCAACCACCACGACGGTGGATCCGGGGTAAGCATGTATGCCCGCCGAGGTCTTACACGCTTACAGAGCAGCTCGGCTCAGCTCGTGGCGAGTGCGGCGAGGCGCTTGATGCCTTCGGCGATGTTGTCGTCGCCGGTTGCGAACGACAGGCGGACGTAGCCGGGCGCGCCGAAGGCCTCACCCGGTACGACGGCAACCTTGGCCTCGGCGAGCACGTGCTCGGCGAGCTCCAGGGTAGTGGCACACGTGCGCCCGGCGAGGGGGCGTCCGAGCAGTCCCGTGACGTTCGGGAAGCAGTAGAAGGCGCCCTGCGGCTCGATGCAGGTGACGCCAGGGATCTCGTTGAGCATCGTGTGCATCAGCGCTCCCCTCCGACTGAACGCGCTGCGCATCTCGGCGACGGCGTCCAGGTCGCCGCTGACGGCGGCGAGGGCGGCACGCTGGCTGACGTTGGCGACGTTCGAGGTCGCATGGCTCTGGAAGTTGATCGCCGCCTTGGCGACGTCGGGCGGAGCGATCATCCAGCCGACCCGCCAACCCGTCATCGCATACGTCTTGGCGACGCCGTTGACGACGATGCACTGGTCGGCGAGGTCGGGGACGACGGTGGGCATCGACACGAAGCGGTGCGGGCCGTACGTGAGGTGCTCGTAGATCTCGTCGGTGACGACCCACACGCCGTGCTCGACGGCCCAGCGGCCGATCTCCTCGACGCGTTCCGGTGGGCACACTGCACCTGAGGGATTGTCCGGGCTGACGAACAGCATCACCTTGGTTCGCTCCGTCGTCGCCGCCTCGAGCTGGTCGATGGTGACTTGGAAGCCGGTCTCTTCGGTCGTGTCGATGAACGTCGGGACGCCACCGGCAAGGGTGATCGCTTCGGGATACGTCGTCCAGTACGGCGCCGGCACGAGTACCTCGTCGCCGGGGTCGCACAGCGCGGCGAAGGCGGTGAACACGGCGTGCTTGCCACCGTTGGTCACGAGAACCTGGGCAGCCGTGCACTCGTAGCCGCTGTCGCGAGCGGTCTTGGCGGCGATCGCCTCGCGCAGCTCGGGCAAGCCGGCGGCCGGCGTGTAGCGGTGGTTGCGCGGCTCGGCACACGCCGCCGCAGCGGCGGCAACGATGTGCTCCGGGGTGGGGAAGTCCGGCTCCCCGGCGCCGAAGCCGATGACGTCCTCGCCTGCTGCCTGCAGCGCCTTGGCCTTGGCGTCGACCGCCAGGGTCGCTGACTCGGCGATGGCGGCGAGGCGGGTGGAGACTCGGTTCACAGCTGTCATGCTCTCACAGTGAAATCGCTCGATCCGACTGCGTTGACGATCCCCGCCGAGCTGCTCCCGGCCGATGGCCGCTTCGGCTGCGGTCCATCCAAGGTGCGACCGGAACAGATCGACGCTGTTGTCGCCGCGTCGACCTCGATCATCGGGACGTCCCACCGCCAAGCGCCGGTGAAGCGACTCGTCGGTGAGCTCCGCAGCGGTCTTGCCGAGCTGTTCGCCCTGCCAGACGGGTGGGAGATCGTGCTCGGCAACGGCGGCACGACCGTGTTCTGGGACGTCGCGTCGTTCGGGCTCGTCGGGCGGCGCAGCCAGCACCTCGTGTTCGGCGAGTTCTCCGGCAAGTTCGCCGATGCGTGCGCCGCCGCGCCCCATCTCGCCGAGCCGTCGGTGATCGAGACGGTGCCGGGCGACCATCCCGATCCACGGGCCGATCCCGACGTCGACGTCTTCGCCCTGACCCACAACGAGACATCGACGGGCGTATCGATGAGGCTGCGCCGTCCACTCGGGGCAACCGACGACCAGCTCGTCCTCGTCGATGCCACGTCCGCCGCCGGGGGCCTGCCGTGGGACCCGGCAGATGTCGACGTCTACTACTTCGCGCCGCAGAAGTGCTTCGCCGCCGAGGGCGGGCTGTGGATCGCCGCCTGCTCCCCGGCCGCGATCGAACGCATCGACAGCATCGCTGCGTCGGGACGGTGGCGCCCGGCCTCGCTCGACCTCGCCATCGCCCGCGACAACAGCCGCCTCGACCAGACGTACAACACCCCGTCAATCACGACGCTCGTGCTCTTCGCCAGCCAGCTCGCCTGGATGCTCGAGCTCGGTGGACTGGCGGCGTGCGCCAAGCGGTCGAAGGCATCGGCCGAGCACCTCTACGGCTGGGCCGAGGCGACGGACTGGGCCACTCCGTTCGTCGCACGACCCGGCCAAGCGCTCCGACGTCGTCGCCACCATCGACCTCGACGCCGGCATCGACGTCGCCAAGCTCAACGCCGCGCTGCGCGCCAACGGCATCGTCGACACCGACGGCTACCGCAAGCTCGCACGCAACCAGATCCGCATCGGCATGTTCCCGGCGATCGAGACGTCCGACGTCGTCGCCTTGACGTCGTGCATCGACTACCTGATCGAACACCACGCGGATGCCCTCACGCCGTGACTGAGTCTCTCAACCTCGCAATCGACGACGCTCCCGCGCTGTCCGACCCCGTGTTGCTCGTCGCCCTCGGCGGATGGTTCGACGCCGCAGGGGTGGCGACTTCGGCGTTGCGGCTGATCGCCGGTGAGGCCAACAGCGTCGTCGTCGGCGAGATCGATCCCGACCCCTTCTACGACTTCACCGTCGCCCGGCCGACGATCGAGAACGTCGACGGTGAACGCTGCATCGTCTGGCCTGGCAACGTCCTCCGTACGGTCCGTACTCCGGCGACGTATCGGGATCTCGTCGCCCTCAACGGCGTCGAGCCGCACGTCGCCTGGCCCACCTACGTCGCCTGCGTGCTGGAGGCGATCGACCGTGTCGACGCCCAGCTCGTCGTCACCCTCGGCGCCGTCGCCGACACCACGCCGCACACACGGCCGCCCACCGTGACCGGCAGCACCACCGACCGCGCCCTGGCGGCGACGTTCGGCCTCGCCGGGCCGACCTACCAGGGACCGACCGGTGTGATCGGCGTGCTCCACGGCGCGCTGGAAGGCGCACGGCATACCGTCGGTGTCGCTGCGCGTCGGTGTCCCGGGCTACCTGCCCGAGGGCGAGCACCCCCGCTCCGTTGCTGCCCTCGTCGCCCACACGGCCCACGTCCTCGGCGTTCCGCTGCCGGTCGACCTCAGCGAGTCGATCCGCCTGTGGGACGATGCCCACAACGCCTGGGTGGCCGGCAACGAGCGACTGCGCGGGTACGTGGCGCTGCTCGAGGAGCACTACGACTCGCGCATCGACGAGGTCGTTTCGGACACGGACCTCGCCGCTCGGTTCGAGGACCTCCTTCGCGACACCGACCCCGACGACCCCGACGCCGACGACTAACCCTGTGGTGGCTGGCATCGGCACTCAGCTCGCCGACCGGTCAGCCGCCTGACGCGTCGGCGACCTTGGTCCGCCCGGCTGAGATCCAGGGCATCATCGAGCGCAGGCGGGCGCCTACCTCCTCGATCGGATGCGCCTTGCCGGCGTCGCGCAGGCGCTGGAAGTTTGGTCCGCCAGCTTCGCTCTCGGCGATCCACTCGGCGGCGAACTGACCGGACTGGATCTCGTCGAGGATCCTGCGCATCTCCGCTCGTGTCTCGTCGGTCACGATTCGCTGTCCGCGGGTCAGGTCGCCGTACTCGGCGGTCGTCGAGATCGAATACCGCATTCCTGCGATGCCCTCCTCGTACATCAGGTCGACGATCAGCTTGACCTCGTGGAGGCACTCGAAGTAGGCCATTTCCGGGGCATACCCAGCGTCGACGAGTGTCTCGAATCCGGCTTGCACGAGGGCGGTCAGGCCACCGCACAAGACGACCTGCTCGCCGAACAGGTCCGTTTCGGTCTCCTCAGGAAACGTCGTCTCGATGACACCGGCGAGTGTCGCCCCGATGGCGTCGGCGTACGACAACGCCAGCGCCTTCGCCTGACCGGTGGCGTCCTGTTCCACGGCGATCAGGGCCGGCACGCCGCCACCTTCGGTATACGTCCGGCGAACGAGGTGGCCGGGGCCCTTCGGCGCCACCATGATCACGTCGACTCCTTCAGGCGGGGCGATCCGCCCGAATCGGACGTTGAAGCCGTGAGCGAACGCCAGCGCCTTGCCGGGCGTCATGTGTGGCGCGACGTGCTCGTCGAAGATCGCCTTCTGCTCGGTGTCGGGAGCGAGGATCATCACGACGTCGGCCCGCTCCGCCGCTTCGGCGATCGGCACGACCTCGAGTCCCTGCGACTCGGCCTTGGCTGTCGACCCCGAGCCGTCACGGAGCCCGATCAGCACTTTGACTCCGGAGTCCTTGAGATTCAGCGCATGGCCGTGCCCTTGGCTGCCGAAGCCGATGATCGCCACGGTCTTGCCCCGGATCAGCGTCGGGTCGGCGTCGTCGGAGTAGTACACAACTGCGCTCATGGGTCAGCCCGTCTTTCCTTTCAGCGCGTGGACGCGGCTCTGCTTGTCGGCTTGGGGGTGGGCGAGCTTGGGGAGCGCCACACGTCCTGTTCGTTGTAGTTCCACGATGCCATAGGAGGCGAGCAATTGTTCGAAGTCGTCGAGCTTGTCCGGTGGGCCGTCGAGGCTGAGCGTCAGGGCCTCGAAGGCGACGCCCAGCACTTTGGCATCGAAGATGGTCGCCAGCTCGAGCACCTGGCTGCGCTCGTCAGGGGCGACCCTCACGGTCACCAGGAGCAGCTCACGTTCGACCGACTGGCGCGGGTCGAGCTCGGAGATCTTGACCACCTCGATGAGCTTGAACAGCTGCTTCGTCACCTGCTCCAGAGGCGCCGTCTCGACGTCGACGACGATCGTGATCCGGCTCATCCCTTCGTGCTCCGACGGGGCGACGGCGAGGGAGAAGATGTTGAACCCGCGCCGGGCGAACATGCCGGAGACGCGGGCGAGCACGCCGGGCCGGTTCTGGACGAGCACGGACAGGATGTGGTGCTGAGATCGGGTCACCGTTCATTGCAGCCTCCCGCGCAGCGCCTGCTGGCTCGGTGGCAGGACCAGGTCGTCGTTGCTCGCTCCGGCCGGGACCATCGGGAACACCTTCTCCTCGGAGGCGACGCGGAACTCGACCACGACTGGACGGTCGTTGATCGCGTTGGCCTTCTCGATCGCCGGTTCGACCTCGGCGACGTCCTCGACGCGGATGCCGACGCAGCCCATCGCCTCCGCCCAGCGGACGTAGTCCGGAGTGTCCGGCGAGAGGTAGACCTCGGAGTAGCGCTCGTCGTAGAACATCTCCTGCCACTGGCGGACCATCCCGAGGTAGCTGTTGTTGATCAGGGCGACCTTGATGGGGATGCGCTCGACGGACGCCGTCACGAGCTCCTGGGCGGTCATCTGGAAACAGCCGTCGCCGTCGACCGCCCACACGGTGCGGTCCGGGCGCCCGACCTTGGCGCCGATCGCCGCCGGGATGGCGAACCCCATCGTGCCGAGGCCGCCGGAGTTGACCCACGTGTACGGCTCGGTGAAGCGCCAGTACTGCGACGCCCACATCTGGTGCTGGCCCACGCCGGACGCGAGGATCGTGCCCTCCGGAGCGGCATCGCGGAGCTTCTCGAGGCAGAACTGCGGCTTCAGCGCCGATCCCGGCTCGCTCTGCTCATAGGTCAACGGAAACTGCTCGCGCCAGCCGGACAGCCGGCTCTTCCACGCCGACGTGTCGGCTGCGGCGGTGCCCGCGTCCGTCAACTCGCGGATCGCCGTGATCAGACTCGGCGATGACGGCGCGGCAGTCGCCGACGATCGGCACGTCGGGCCGGCGCACCTTGCCCTGCTCGGCCGGGTCGACGTCGACGTGGATGACCTTGGCCTCTGGGGCGAAGCCGTCGATCTTGCCGGTGACGCGGTCGTCGAAGCGGGCGCCAAGGGCGATCAGCAGGTCGCTGCGCTGCATCGCCGTGACGGCCGTGGCGTTGCCATGCATGCCCGGGCATGCCGAGGGCGAGCGGGTGGTCGTCGGGGAAGGCCCCACGGGCCATGAGTGTCGTCACGACGTGGATGTCGGTCAGCTCGGCGAGTTCTCGCAGCTCGGCTGCGGCACGCGCCTTGAGGATGCCGCCACCGACGTACAGCACCGGACGGGTCGCCTCGAGGATCAGCCGGGCCGCTTCGCGGATCATCCGGGCGTGTCCCTTGACCGTCGGGCGGTAGCCGGGCAGCGACGCCGCGACGTCGGCGTCCGACGGCCAGTCCCACGTCCATCTGCGCCTGCAGCACGTCCTTCGGCACGTCGACGAGCACCGGGCCGGGGCGGCCGGTCGTGGCGATGTGGAACGCCTGGCGGATCGCCATCGGCAGCTCCTCCGGCGTCATCACCAGCTCGTTGTGCTTCGTCGCCGAGCGGGTGATGCCGACCGTGTCGCACTCCTGGAAGGCGTCGCTGCCGATCGCCTTGGTCGGCACCTGCCCGGTGATCGCCACCATCGGGATCGAGTCCATGTAGGCGTCCATCAGCGGGGTCACCAGGTTGGTCGCCGCCGGTCCGGAGGTCACCATCGCCACGCCAGGGCGGCCGGTGACGTGGGCGTAGCCCTCGGCCATGTGCCCGGCACCCTGCTCGTGGCGCACGAGGATGTGGCGGATCGAGCGACTCCAGCAGCGGGTCGTAGGCGGGCAGGATGCACCCGCCGGGCAGCCCGAAGACGACCTCGACCGACTCCATCTCCAGCGACTTGATCAGGGCCTGTGCTCCGGTGAGGTTCATGGCTCGTGTGCTCCTCGTGCTGTCGGTGGGTCGTCTGGCTCGGTGGGTGCGTGAGTTCGCGCCGAAAAGCAAATGACCCCCCTGCCGGGAGGTCATCGCGCACGCGGGGTTTCCGTCGCGCGCTACAGAATGAGTACCGAGCGATCGGGGAACTCGGACGCATCGAGTCGAGTATGTCAGTTCGCTCACCCGGGCAGCAACCCCAGCGTGCAATCCGGTCGCACGTGAAAAGGATTTGGAACCGTCACGCACCGTGACCGCAGGTAGAGTGCCATACTCGACCCGGCGAAGGAAGGCGGAGAATGACAGCGGTCGACCATGGCCGAGGCGTGTCGCGTGGCACCGCCAACTTTCCACCACCCGATGCCGCAGCGCGCTCTCGCGAGCAGGCGCCGCCGCTCACCGCGGTTGACGCCGAAACGTTCACGCCCCATCGCTCCGCTGCGACGATCGCGGTCTGGCTGACGGCATGCCTCGCGGGTTTGGTGGCGACGGCGGCCAACGCCGAGCCCACCGGCCGCCCCTCTACCGATACCGTGCTCGTCGGACTCGGCGTCGCCTTGATCACCGCCTTCGGGTCGCGCGCACCGTGGTGGGTGTTGTCGCTGACCGCAGTCGCAGCGGCCATCGCCATCGAACCGCCATTGATCGCGCTGGCCGGCGTCGCCTTCCTGATTCCCGTGATCGGCAGGGCGCGGCGGCTTGATCATGGGCCGCTGTTCGCAGTCTCGGCGGCGATCACCTTCAATCTCCTGATCAGGGCCGACGACTACGGGTTCTTCGGTCTCAGTGCCATCGTCGGGGCGGTCTGCGCGGCCGTCGTGTTCGTCGCGGCCGTGCCGTGTTGCTCGAAGCCCGTGCGACGCATAGCGTGGATCGGCGCGGTGTGCGCCGGGGTTGTCGTCGTCGCCGCCGCCGTCGGAGTCGGCTACGCCGTGTACACGTCTCGCGACGCCTTGGCGGACGGATTGCGAAGCGCCGAGCTCGGCGTCGCCGCCCTGGAACACGACGACTACGACGAGGCGGCGCGGTTGTTCGGCCAGTCCGCCGACGATCTCAGGTATGCCACGGATCAGCTCGACCGGCCCTGGGCCCGTCCCGCCGCGGTCGTGCCGGTGCTGGCGCAACACCGATCGGCCGTCGTCGACATGAGTGCCACCGGAGCTGACGGCGCCGCCACGGTTGCCGCCGCCCTCGACGAGATCGACCTCGATGTCCTGCGCGTGGCCGACGGCCGAATCGACGTCGACGCCCTCGTCGCCGTCGAGGAGCCGCTGGAGGATGTGCGGCTGGCGCTCGTCGAGCTGCAGACGGCGACCGATGCGGCGCAGTCGCCGTGGTTGGTCCCACGGGCGCGACGTGTCCTCGACGACTTCGACGAGAGCATCGCCGAGCACGTGCCGGCGCTCGACAACGCCCTCGCCGCGGTCGGAATGGCGCCAGACATGCTGGGCGACGACGGCCCGCGAAAGCTACCTGCTGTTGTTCACGACACCATCCGAGGCACGCGGCCTGGGAGGGTTCATCGGCAGCTACGCCGAGCTGACCGCCGTCGACGGGCATCTGGTGCTGTCCAACTCCGGACACGCCGCCAGGCTCGACGCCGAAGGTGAGGCTGCCGGGGCTCGCATCGACGCCCCGGACGAGTTCGTGAGCAGGTACGGTCGAGTTCGGTTACGGAAGCGAGTCCGGGCAGGTCGGTGACGCCGCCCTCCGCAACTTGGCCATGACGCCGCACTTCCCGTGGGTCGGCGAAATCGCTGCCAGCTTCTACGAGCAGACCACCGGTCGCCACATCGACGGTGTCATCGCCGTCGACCCGTTCGTCATAGCCGAGCTGCTCGAGTACACAGGCCCAGTCGAACTCCCCTCCTTCGGGCACCGGCTGGCAGCCGACAACGCCGTCGCCTACCTGCTGCACGACCAGTACGTCGTCGGCGCCGACGACAACACGCTGCGCCGAGAGGTGCTCGCCGACGCCGCCTCGGCGACGTTCAACGCCATGATGGCGGGCGGACTTCCCGATCCGATCCAACTCGCCGCCGATCTAGGACCGATGGTCGAGGAGCGGCGGCTGATGTTCTGGAGTTCCCACAGTGATGAGCAGGACCTCCTCGGAGAACTCGGGGTCGACGGCGCGATGCCGGCGCTAGGCGGCACCGACGGGTGGGCGTTCACGGTGTCCAATGCGGTGGGCAACAAGATCGACAGCTACCTCGAACGTCGTGCCCAGTACACCTCGACAGACGACAGTGGCACGACGAGGTCGACCTTGCGCATCGAGCTGACCAACACGGCACCAGCCGACGGGCTCCCGGACTACATCATCGGCGGCGGCCCGCTCGGACTGCCTCCGGGCACCAGTCGCCTGTACCTGTCCGTCTACAGCGCCCTCGGCCTCGACAACATGACGGTCAACGGCGAACGGGTCAGCGTCGACGCGGGAGTCGAGCAGGGCTGGAACGTGTACTCGCGATTCGTCGATGATCCCTGCGGGTGAAACGGTGACGATCGAGGTCGAGCTGGCTCGGGTCATCGCCGACCCGGGCACGGTGGTCACGTGGGTACAGCCGCTGGCCCGGCCGCTGGAGATCGTCGACTGAGGGACGAGAGTCGCGGGCGCGTGATTGTGCCGCCCGGGATCAACGGCGCTATAGTTTGCCGGGCGTGCTTGGCGAGCACGTGATAGGCGGCATCGGCGGTGCACCATTTGTTGGGGTTTCCCTCATTCTTGGTGTAGCGCTTCGGCGGAAGGAAGCATCATGAACATCCGTAAGCCCTTGGCGGCATCGGCGTTGATCATCGGACTGTCATCAGTCGGTCTCGCGGTGTCCCGCGGGCGAGCTGTCGGCGAACGCGCTGGCTCCGTCGGTGGTCGACGACTGTGGCAACCCAGACCCCGAATTGGACTATCCGCCGACGCCACCGGAGTGCACCACCACGACCACCGCTCCCGTTGGAGATCTGCTCGTCGACGTGCTGGCGCCTATCTGCGCCGACGACGTGCCATACCTGACTTACTCGGTCTCGGCCCCGGGCAGCTCGGCAACGACGGTGACGATCACGTTCGTCAACCCCGGCGGTTCGAACTACGTCGTCAGCGGTCTCCCGCTTTCGGGGAGGATCCTGTGGCCTGGCGCTGTTGTCAATGCCGCCGGCGAGCCGGTCGACTGGCCGGGTTGGACGCGACAGGCAAACGGGACGTGGGTTCCCGGCGACGAGTGGAACTGGGCTCGTCAGCCCATCACCGTCCTCATCGAGGTGAACCCGTCGGCCACGCGCGTCGTCTCGTACCCGGAGGCCACACCCGGCTGCGTCGCCGGCCCACGGTTCCCAGGCGACCCGCAAACACTTCCAGCGACAGGTAGCGACACCACGCTGCCGCTCGCAACGGCCGGGTTCGCCTCCGTCTTGCTCGGCGCGGCGCTCACGATCCTCGCTCGCCGGCGATCATCTGCGGCGACCCAGGCGTCGTAGGCCGACTCCGCCGCTACGGTTCCCGCTCGAAACTGGTTGGCAGCGAGCGGGAGTGGACATGACGACAACTGACACTGGGCATAGTGGTTCGTCGACGGTTGCTGGGCCAACGGCGCTCCTGGAGGCCGAGTCGATCACGATCCTGCGTGAGGTGGCAGCCGAGTTCGAGCGGCCGGTGCTGTTGTTCTCGGGGGGCAAGGATTCGGTGGTGATGTTGCATCTGGCAGTGCGGGCGTTCCATCCGGCGCGTCTGCCGTTTCCGCTGATGCACGTCGACACCGGGCACAACTTCGACGAGGTGATCGAGTTCCGCGACCGGATGGTTGAGCGGTTCGGTGTCGAGCTGGTCGTGGCCTCGGTGCAGCAGTCGATCGACACGCGGTCGGGTGCGCGAGCGACTCGGTCCACGGGCGAGCCGCAATGTGTTGCAGACGGTCACTTTGCTCGATGCCATCGCCGAGCACCGTTTCGATGCAGTGCTCGGCGGCGCCCGCCGCGACGAGGAGCGGGCTCGGGCGAAGGAGCGGGTGTACTCGCACCGCGACGAGTTCGGCCAGTGGGATCCGCAGAACCAGCGGCCCGAGCTGTGGCAGCTGTACAACGCTCGCCACCGCCGCGGCGAGCATCTGCGGGTGTTCCCGCTGTCCAATTGGACGGAGCTCGACATCTGGCGATTCATCGAAGCGAACGACATCGGGCTGCCGTCGCTGTACTTCGCCCATCGCCGGGAGGTGTTCGAGCGCGACGGCATGTTGATGGCGGTCAACCCGCACGTCGCGCTGGTCGACGGTGAGGAGACGTTCAGCGAGACGGTGCGCTTCCGCACGATCGGGGACGCCACGTGCACGGCGGCGGTCCGTTCGGCGGCCACGACCGTCGCTGACGTCGTCGCCGAGACGGCTGTGGCGCGGATCACCGAGCGCGGCGCGACCCGGGCCGATGACCGCATCTCGGAGGCCGGGATGGAGGACCGCAAGCGGGAGGGCTATTTCTGATGAGGCGTGTGCGCGCCGTTGCGCTTCGCCACTGTCGGCTCCGTCGACGACGGCAAGTCGACCTTGATCGGGCGGCTGCTGTTCGACTCGAAGTCGATCTTCGAGGACCAACTGGAGCACGTCACCGCCGTGAGCAAGCGCCGCGGCGACGAGTACGTCGACCTCGCCCTGTTCACCGACGGGCTGCGCGCCGAGCGCGAGCAGGGCATCACGATCGACGTCGCCTACCGCTACTTCTCCACGCCGGCCCGCGACTTCATCATCGCCGACTGCCCGGGTCACATTCAGTACACGCGTAACATGATCAGCGGCGCGTCAACGGCTGATCTCGCCATCGTGCTCGGTCGACGCTCGCAAGGGCGTCTTGGAGCAGACCCGCCGGCACAGCCTGTTGGTGTCGCTGCTCGGCGTGCCCCACCTGGTGATCTGCGTCAACAAGATGGACCTCGTCGCTCACAGCGAAGAGCGTTTCGACGAGATCCGCGCCGAGTTCACCGAGTTCGCCAGCACCCTCGACGTTGCACGACGTGACGTTCATCCCGATGTCGGCGCTGAACGGCGACAACATCGTCGACCGCTCCGCCGAGATGGGCTGGTACGAGGGCCCGACCCTGCTTCATCACCTCGAGACCGTGTACGTCGCCAGCGACCACAACCTGATCGACGTGCGGTTCCCCGTGCAGTACGTGATCCGGCCGATCAGCACCAGCCACCACGACTACCGCGGCTACGCCGGGCAGGTCGCCGCCGGACGGCTGCGCCCTGGTGACGAGGTCGTCGTGCTGCCCAGCGGGATGACCTCGACGATCGAGTCGATCGACACGTTCGACGGGCCGCTCACGAGGCCCGCCCGCCACAGGCCGTCGTGGTGACCCTCGCCGACGACGTCGACATCACCCGCGGCGACATGATCTGCCGGGTCCACAACCAGCCGATCCCCAGCCAGGACATCGACGCGATGATCGCCTGGATGGACTCCACCGTGTCCCTCCAGCCGCGCCAGATCTACCGGCTCAAGCACACCACGCGAACGGTGCGGGCGATGGTCACCGACGTGCTGCTACCGCCTCGACGTCTCGACGATGCACCGCGACCTCGACGCCCAGTCACTCACCCTCAACGAGGTCGGACGGGTCACGTTGCGGACGATGGCCCCGATCTTCGCCGACGACTACCGGCGCAACCGCAACACCGGCAGCTTCATCCTCATCGACGAGTCGACCAACCAGACCGTCGCCGGCGGAATGATCCGCACCCAGACCGGCTGACGCTGACCGCGCCCGTCGATCGGTGAGCGCCGACTCCTGGATCACCCTCGTCGGTGCTGGTCGCCGCCGTCGCCGTGATGGTCGTCGATCGATGTCCGGTCGTGCTCGTGATGGGCGCTGCGGTGGCGGTGCTGCTGCTCGCCGACGTGATCGACGAGGCGACCGCGCTGAGCGGGTTCGCCAGCTCGGCACCGTTGACGATCGCCGCCCTCTACGTCGTCGCCGGTGCCGCCGGCGCCACCGGCGCGCTCGGCGGCGTCGTCGACAGCGTGCTCGGCAGAGGCGCGCAACGGGCTGCTCCGGCTGACCGGCTCGACGGCGGCGATGTCGGCGTTCGTTCCCAACACGCCACTCGTCGCCCTGATCGCGCCGCGGGTGATACGCTGGGCACGGCGAACCGGGAACTCGGGCGTCGCGGTTCCTGATGCCGCTGTCGTACGCCAGCGTGCTCGGCGGTGTGATCACGCTGATCGGTACCTCGACGAACCTCGTCGTGTCGCGATGTCCTCGCGCGCCAGCGGGCACGAGCCGCTCGGACATGTTCGAGATGACCCTGTCGGGCTGCCGGTGGCCGCCGTCGGCGTCGCTCTCATCACGGTGCTCACGCCGCGACTGCTTCCCGACCGCGAGCCGGCTGGCGAGTCGATGCGGGCGACCGCCCGGCGGTTCCACGTGGTGATGACGGTCGACGGACGGCGGGCCGCTCGTCGGCGCGACCATCGTCGGCGGCCGGGCTGCGCAGCCTCGACGGCGTGTTCCTCGCCGCCGTCGAGCGTCGCGGCGGCGTGGTCCCGGCTCATCCCGACCTCGTGCTCGAAGCCGGCGACCAGTGCTTCTTCGTCGGCGACATCGGCCGGGTGCTCGACCTCCAGCACGTCGTCGGCCTCGACTTCGGCGGAGCAGTCCCACCTGCTCGACACCGAACGGCCCGGGGCTCGGCTGTTCGAGGCGGTCGTCTCGCAGCAGTCGACGCTCGTCGGTCAGACGCTGCGTGACGTCGGCTTCCGGGCCCGCTACGACGCGGCCGTCCTCGCCGTGCACCGCGCGACGGGGACGTGTCCGGCAAGCTCGGCGCCGATCGAGTTGCGCCCGGGCGACGTGCTGCTGCTGCTCGCCAGCCCGGGCTTCGAGTCGATCTGGCGCAACCACTCCGACTTCTCCCTTGTCGCGTCCGTCAACGAGCCGCCACCACCGCGAAGGCGGCGAGCCTGGCTTCCGACCGTTGCGCTGATCGCCATGGTCGTCACCGCCACGGTCGACATCTTGTCGCTGTTCGAAGCCTCGATGCTCGCCGCCGCCGTCGTCGTCGTCGGCGGGGCGCTCAGCATCGGTGAGGCGCGACGGGCGGTGAACCTCAACGTCGTGCTGACGATCGCCGTGTCGATCAGCCTCGGTGCGGCAGTGGAGGCGAGTGGATTGGCCGCCGAGATCGCCGACGCGATCAGCAACGTCGGCGAACCGTTCGGCGACGTCGGGCTGATCGTTGCGGTGATGGTGGCGACGATGGTGCTCACCGAGCTGCTGTCGAACAACGCCGCAGCCGCGCTGATGCTCCCCGTCGGCCTGGCGATCGCCGCGACGAGCGGACGCCGACTCACGGGCGTTCGCGGTCGCCGTGCTTGATCGGCGGCTCGTGCTCGTTCCTGTCCCCGATCGGGTATCAGACCAACCTGATGGTCTACGGGCTCGGCGGCTACCGTTTCACCGACTTCACCCGGGTCGGGGCACCGATCACACTCAGCACGGTCGTCGTCGCTACGGCGGCGCTGTGGGCGTTCATGATGTGAGGAATGGAGACAGGCAATGAGCAACCGGCTGAAATCGAGCGCCGTCGTCTGGCACGACAGCAGCGTGGATCGCGTATCGCGATGGCGCGCCCATGGGCTCGCTGGCGCGACGTTGTGGTTCACGGGCCTGTCGGGATCCGGCAAGTCGCACGATCGCCAACGCCGTCGCCGAGCAGCTGCTCGCTGCTGGCCGTCCCGCCTACGTCCTCGACGGCGACAACCTACGTCACGATCTCAATGCCGATCTCGGCTTCTTCGCAGGCCGACCGACCGAGAACGTCCGCCGCATCGGCGAGGTCGCGAGGTTGATGGCCGACGCCGGGCTCGTCGCGCTCGTCCCGGTCATCTCGCCGTACCGTGCCGACCGCGACCGTGTCCGCCACGCCCACGAGATCGCCAGCCTGCCGTTCATCGAGGTGTTCGTCGACACCCCGCTCGAGCTGTGCGAGCGCCGCGACCCCAAGGGGCTGTACCGCAAGGCGCGGGCCGGCGAGGTCACCGGCATGACCGGGATCGACGACCCGTACGAGCCGCCACGGCACCCGGAGATGGTGCTGCGTCCAGACGATGTCGAGCGACAGGCGGCAATCGTCGCCGAACACCTGAACCGCCGCCCGTCCTGACGGCTCCTTTCACCCCTTGGGCCAGCCACGCCATAGGAGGGTTTCGACACCGAGGTTCACCGCTCCCGTTCCGGGCCTTTGGGCATCGGGCGGGAATCCCGTCAGCTTCCCACCCGAACCCTCACGCCGACGCGGCGAGCGATGCGGACGGGATGCGCAGGGCGCCCACCACGCCTGCGGGTCTACGCCGCCCGGAGGTCGGCGGCGACGACGTCGTCGGCGGACGTGCTGCGATCCCAGAAGCGGAACAGCGGCCGAAGCAGGAAGTGGTCGGCTGCCGTGGCGAGCACGATCACCATGTCGAGGGTGAGCGACCAGTTCTCGACGTAGAACAGATCGAGTCGGACGGTACGCCTCGAACGACGGATTGTCGCGGGCCTCGACCTGCCACAGTCCGGTGATGCCGGGACGGACGTCGTGGCGGGCCTTGAGCTCGATCTGGGAAATCGGCCGCCTCGGCGGGCAGTGCCGGCCGCGGCCCGACGAGACTCATCGTGCCGCCGATGACGTTGAACAACTGCGGAAGCTCGTCCAGGCTCGTTGCCCGAAGCAACCGGCCGATCCGCGTGACCCGCGGATCCCGATCCATCTTGAACAGCGGGCCGTGGCGCTCGTTCGTCGATGCCGGAGTCGGCGAGCCTCGCCTCGGCATCGACGACCATCGTGCGGAACTTGAGGATCTGGAACGTCTTGTCGTGGCGACCTACCCGTATCTGCTGGAACAGGACCGGTCCTCGACCCTCGATCCTGATGGCCAGTGCCGCAGCTGCCATCAGCGGCAGGGCCAGCAACGCGATCACGGAGGCGACGAGGATGTCGAACCCCCGCTTGGAAGCCCGCTGCAGGCGTGCCAGCGATGCTGACTCGACCTCCAGCAGCGGTTGGTGCGCGAGATGCAACGCTTGGAACCTGCGGACGTCGAAGCTCGACACGCCTGGGTCGACGTAGACGGTCTGTCCCCGGGCGTGAGCGTCACGGGTGAGGCTGGCTCGAGAGCAGGCTCGATTCCAGTCGAGCACAGCAGGACCACCTCGGCATCCAACGACTCGAGCACAGCGTTGGCGTCGTCGTAGTCACCACGCCAGAGGCGGGCAAGCCCGCTCGCGTTGGCACTTCCACGATCGCCGATCACCGCAGTTACGACCATCCCCAACTCCGGATGCACGACAAGCAGGCGGCACAACGCGACCGCACGACGGCCCTCGCCGACGAGCACGACCCGCCTGAGCAGCTTCCTGCGGCGACGCTCGGCGGCGACGTAGCCGCGATAGGCGGACCGCCACACGACGATCACGACCCAGGCGATCGCCGCCGCCGCGAGCACGCCGAACCCCCGCAGGTTGATCGTCAACTTCCGGTCGAGCAGCAAGGCAACGGCGCTGACAACCACCAACGATCGCGTGATCCTGCTCATCTCGACAGCCCGCATGGCAATGACCCGATCGGAGTACAGGCGTTGCAACCGCATCGACCACACGCCCGCCACCGTCACGACTGCGGCGGAGAAGACAGCCGACCACACGGTGTCGGGACGCCGGTCCGCCAGGGCGATGATGGGGATCGCGAAACCGATGCAGAGTGCGATCCCGTCACCGCAGATCAGCAACCTGTGCAGACCTGCACTGCCCGCTTGTCGTGCCACGAACGTGGCGCTGCCTTGGCACGGTCAGTTCAAGTCCGCGTGTCGCTCTGTCAAGCCCAGCCTCCATGAGCCGCCACCCTTCGCCGAATGTGAGCCCGCCTCGGCCATGCGCTCCAATCGGCCGGAATCCGCCAGACTACTCGGCCGTCCGAATCTTGCAAGTCGGTTGCGTTTTGATTACCGACCGTGGACGACGGTGTACTCGTCGTAGCGCCGCCCGACAAGGCCGGTTAGGAGCCCGGCGCCGAAGCTGATCCGCTTCATGCCGGACAACAGGTCCGATCGCCCACGGAACAAGCCGATCGTCGACTCACCCACTCCGCGGCCGATGGTAATGATGGCCAGGCCCGTCCGCCGCATCCGTCGCCAGGGACTGTCCTCGAGGATCGCGCAGGCATAGGCTGAGGGTGTTCCCACGCCGGTACGCTCGTCTCAGCAGCCAGCGGGCATTGACTCGCGAGGCCGGTATCGCCTCGTGCACGATGGCGTTGTCGGCCCACACGATCGAGTGTCCCTGGAGTCTGGCGCGATGGAAGAAATGGGTGTCGTCCCCCCCGTTCAAGCCCATTGCCTCGTTGAAAGGTGCCGGATCACCCGGGGGAAAGACCCGCGCCGCGATCAAAACGTTGCTGGTCCGCGCGAAATTCATGCGGCGGCCCGTCAGGAAAGCGCGCACGCTGGTAGAAGGCTCCCTCGAGGGCCCACGCCGGCGGGTCCTCCTCGAACGTCGGCAGGATCGTTCCGGTGACGACGTCGGCGCCGGTGGTGCACTGGACTCTCACCAGTTCTGCCAACCAGCCGGGTTCTGCGACCTCATCGTCGTCGAGAAAGGCGATGAAATCGACGTTGCCGGCGGTGCGCACGGCAGTGTTGCGCCCGAACGGAATTCCCCTTCGCGTCTCCGATGTGTAGACCAGTTCCCATGGCATCGCCGGCCGCCAGCGCTCGACGATCCCATGAGCTGACTCCTTGGGATCGTTGTCCACAATCACGACCGTGACGAGGTACCCGGGACCGGGATCATCGAGCTTGGACAGACTCGTGAGCAATGCGTCGAGGCCGCGCGGCCTGTGCAGCGTCAACGCGCAGACGGCGACCGTAGTCGCCATGGTCAGGTGACCGACATCGGTCGGTCGATCATCGCTCACCTCGGTTGCACAGCGCCCGCAAGTTGAGGCACTTTCCCGTCTTGCATGAAGCGATCGGCGACCGTCCACACCATGGCATCGAGCCCGATTGCTGCAACGCGCGTCATCCCGCCGTACCCTTCGCTCAACCGTGCGCCCTCCGACGCCCGAATGATACTGGTCACCGCTCGGCTCGGGCTACCGGAACGACCGCACAAGATCCAACCCAGCGAGAATGAATCAGTGCCGGATTGCACGAAAGCCTCGACGCTACGATGCGCCCGACATGGTGGGGCTTCGACAATGAGAGCGGCGTTGCGTGGCGACACAGCCGACCTGAGACACGCGCTGCGCGCCGTCGTCAAGGAAGCGATTTGGTTAGCGACCAACAACCACCACCCCGGATCGCAAGCTGACATCGCCCTCTTTGCCAGCCGCCGCGGGGCGAGCACGTGGATGATGGAGCTGCTCGCGGTCAACCGCGGCATCAAGGCCCTCGACCAACCGCTCGAGATCAGTACCGGCACGCTCACCGCTGGCCAGGCGCGTCGGATTCCCAAGTTTTACCTCGGTCAGATCATTCACCTCGACGCGATCACCGAACCGATGGTGCGTTCCTACCTGGACGTCGTCCTATCGGGAGTTGTGCCAGCCAATGCACCGGTCCGGTTCTGGCGTCCAGAGTTCCACTTCCGGACTGATCGACTGCTGCTCAAGATCCTCGGGGCGAAGTCGATCGCACCATGGATCGACGACAATTACCGTGTCGATGTGGTGCACCTGCTGCGCCATCCAGTCGCGCAGTCCTTGTCGTGTCTGCGAAACGGTTGGACGTTGACATTGCCTGCCTATCTCGATTCCCACTGGTTCGTCAGCACGTACGTGGGTGAGCATGAGGGCTACTGCCGAGACGTCATGAATCGTGGCCCGTCGCTCGAGTCTTTCATCTTGAACTGGGTTTGCGAGAATCTCGTGATGCTCCGCTCGGCACCGACACGTCCAGCTTGGACCCGCATCCGATACGAGGACTTGATCCTCGATCCGAACGGCGAACTAGAGCGACTCGCGGCGGCGCTGAACGTTCACGACCTCGACGCAATGCGTGCGGGGATCTCGAAAGCGTCGGTCTCGTCGGGGCTTTCGACTAGCGACCGCCGAGGCGCGATGGCCAAGGGCGACAGGCAATTCCTGGCGAGCGGGTGGCGGCGGCACGTTGACGAGGACGACCTGTCCCGAGCGGGCGCCGTCCTCGACCGATTCGACATCGACGTCTATCGCGACGACCTTTGAGCTTGCCTTTAACCTGGATCCACCGATTGAGCGGGTTTGAGTCGTTTTCGCGTATCCACCAGAAAGGCCTCCTGAACTGGGACAATGACGGTGTCTGACGTCGTCTTGTTGACCAGGACAGGAGGCACTTCCAGTGACCCGAGTATCGCACAGCATCGATCGCATCGACGTCATCTTCGACGACCCGAACCTGGTCGCTGACGCCGGCCTGTTGCTCGTCGCCACGTTGTCGCTACGGCTCGGGTTGGAGACGTTGATCGACGCCACCGTGAAGCTGATCGGCCGGGTCGGTGGCGCCCGACCGGGGCGCAAGGTGTTGACGTTGGTCCACGCGCTGATCGCCGGGGCTTCGCACATCGATCACGCCGACCTGCTGCGTGCCGGTTCCACTGCCGGGGTGCTCGGTCATCGAGTGATGGCTCCGTCGACGTTGGGCACGTTCCTGCGCTCATTCACGTTCGGGCATGTCCGCCAGCTCGAAGCCGTCATCGGCAAGGCCCTGGAGCGAGCGTGGGCGGCGGGTGCCGGTCCCGGCGCCGATCCGTTGGTGATCGATGTCGACTCGACGATCTGTGTGCGACACGAGGTCGCACGTTTGCGAGTGGGCTCGCAGAAGGGAGGGCCGACTGATGTGCTGATGTCGGCGGTGTAGCCCCAGGCCAGTGCTTAAGGCCTGTCCCCACCCGGACGTGCGTCGCTGGTGACGGCGGGGTGCGAAGCTCCGGGGAGAAGCTCAAGGGTGCCCGCTCCATCCGGGGACTACAAGCGAGGGGAAGACCGGACGGGTGAACGCGAGTGAACCCTTGATGATGCCTCGTTATCGAGAGCCCCGGTGGATGGAGTGGGAGCCGGGGTGCAGGGACGTTGCCGTTGGGAAGCGGTAGGCGGCGGCCGGGGAGCAGATGTCGGCCGTGTGAGCACCGCCGTCCCCGGGGTTAAGAGGGCACCCAACCCGGTCGCAGCTCGTGCGTGTGAAACGTGGAATCCCGATGGGGTCCGGGCGTTTGCCCGGTCAGCCGACCGCAAGGAAGGCCCAGTTCCCCAGCGGGAAGAGGATGACCCGAAAAGCGAATGCCGGCAGTCGAAAGGCAACAGGAACCCGGGACAGGTGGTTGGCGCCTCCGTCAGCCGTTCCGCATAACTGGCCGGATACGGGCTGATGCCCGGACCCGAAAGGGTGCTGACGCGGGTCAGGTGGGCCTGTGGAGGTGACGATGAATGAGGACTCTGGAACCGATGGACAAGTTGGACGCCACGGCGTTGCTGTGGTGAACGGACCTGAGGGCGACGATCTCGACTGGTGCTCGATCGACTGGGCATCGGTTGAAGACGACGTACGGCGTCTGCGGCAACGGATCTTCACGGCATCACGGGATAGGGACCTTCGCAAGGTCCGCAATTTGCAGAAGTTGATGCTCCGGTCTCGTGCCAATGCGCTGTTGAGCGTGCGGCGGGTGACTGAACTCAACGCCGGCCGCAAGACGGCGGGGATCGACGGAGCCGTTGTGGTGACAGCGCCCGGGAAGGCGTTTCTGGCTGACCGGGTGCAACGTCGTCGCGGCTCTTGGGAGCCCCTCCCCGTCAAGCGGGTGTTCATCCCAAAGGCGAACGGGAAACAGCGCCCGCTCGGCATTCCGGTCATCGTCGATCGGGCTTTGCAAGCCCTCGTCGTCAATGCGCTGGAGCCCGAGTGGGAGGCGCGGTTCGAGCCGAAGTCGTATGGCTTCCGGCCGGGCCGCGGCTGTCACGACGCAATCGAGGCGATCTACAAGGTGGCACGGGGTCCCAACCCCAGCCGCCGGTGGGTGCTCGATGCCGACTTGGCAGCGGCGTTCGATCGGATCGACCATTCCTACCTTCTGACCGCTCTCGACGGGTTCCCTGCCAAAGGGCTCATCGAGCGGTGGTTGAGGGCAGGTGTGGTCGACAACGGTTGGTTCGCCCCGACTGAGGAGGGAACTCCCCAAGGGGGAGTGATCTCGCCGTTGCTGTTGAACGTGGCGCTGCACGGAATGGAGCAGGCCGCCGGGGTCCGCTACCGACATGCCGGTCGGATGGCCGGCACGACGCTGGTGGGCAGCCCCGTGGTGGTGCGCTACGCAGACGATCTGGTGGCGATGTGCACCAGCCGTGAACAGGCCGAGGAGGTCAAAGCCCGGCTGACGGTATGGCTGGCGCCGAGGGGACTGGCCTTCAACGAGGACAAGACACGCATCGTGGATCTCGATGACGGCTTCGATTTCCTCGGATTCAACGTCCGCCGTTACCGGAACAAGCTGCTGATCAAACCATCCAAGGCGGCCGTGCAACGGCAGCGGGAACGGCTCGCCGCCGAAGTGCGCGCCCTTCGCGGGGCAAACGCTGCGGCAGTGATCAAACGACTGAGCCCAATCATTCGGGGATGGTCGGCCTACTACCGAACGGTGGTGTCCAGCGAGGCGTTCGCCAAGTTGGACAAATACGTGTGGACACTCACCTACAGGTGGGCCACCCACACCCACTCGAACAAGTCGAGGCACTGGGTTGTCAACCGGTACTTCGGCGCGTTCAACCGGTTCAGGCGAGACCGATGGGTGTTCGGCGATCGTGACAGCGGCGCCTACCTCGTCAAGTTCGGCTGGACCAAGATCGTCCGTCACCAGATGGTGCCAGGAACGGCGTCTCCGGACGACCCGGACCTGGACACCTACTGGGCCAAGCGGCATCAGCGAAGCACACCACCGGTGGGCGGCGTCAAGCTGCGTCTGCTGAAGACGCAGCAGGGACGCTGCTCGCACTGTGGTGGGCTGCTGCTGTTCGCCGACCGTGAGCCGCAAAGTCCAACCGAGTGGGAGCAGTGGATCACGGGGATTCGCAAGGCCCTTCGCAAAGAAGCGATCGCCGTCGAGCGAGGACAAGGCATCACGGACGGACCCGATGCACTCCAACTCGTCCACACCGATTGCCAGCGTCGGCACGTCGCCGTCCTTGGCAGGAGGTCCAGCGCTTCTTCTGCGTTCCCTTGATTCCTTCGGGCTTGCTTGAGCCCGGTGCGGTGAAAGTCGCACGCCGGGTTCTGAGGGGGCCCCGGCGCAGCAATGCGCCGGGGCTACCCGACGAGGTCGACGGCAAACAGAAACAGGGTGCCGGGTTCGGCTACACCCACGTGCTCGGCTACCACCCACTGCTCGCCACCCGGGCCGATACCGGTGAGGTGCTGCATGCCCGGATGCGTAAAGGGCAGGCCAACACCCAGCGCGGCGCACACCGCTTCATCGACGAACTCGTCGCCCGGGTGCGCCGTGCCGGCGCCACCGGTGAACTCACCGTGCGGGTCGACTCGGGGTTCTGGTCCAACGACACGATCACCACCCTGGGGCGCCTCGACGTCCGTTACACGATGGCCGTGCGCACCAGCGTAAAGACGGTTGGGGCGGCGATCGCGGCGATCCGCGAGGACGCCTGGGTCGACATCGACTACACCGCCAACGGTCAAGCCCAAGTCGCCGAGTGCGCCTACACCACCGGCCACGGACGTCGCCGCATAACGCGCCGACTGATCGTGCGTCGCACCCGCCTCACCGACACCGCCCAGCAGCGGCTCTGGCCCGACTGGCGTCACCACGCCTTCTTGACCGACCTCACCGGCGACGCCGTCACCGTCGACCGCTTCCACCGTCACCACGCCGTCGTCGAACTCGCCATCCGCGACTGGAAAGACGGTGCCGGCCTCGAACACATCCCCTCCGGCAACTTCCACGCCAACTCGGCATGGCTGCAATGCACCATCCTCGCCCACAACCTGATCCGCTGGACCACCACCCTCAACAACGTCCGCGTCGGCAACGAGTTGACCGTCGCCCGCACCATACGCACCCGGCTAATCAACCTCCCCGGCCGACTCATCAACCGAGCCGGACAACCCACGCTTCGTCTCCCTCAACACTGGCCGTGGAAAACCACCTTCAACACCTCCCTCAACGCCCTCCGACTGCTGCGACCGGCACCGACCTAGTGGGTCCCCGCGGAAGTTACACGCGTGTGGTTTGATGTGGTGAACTGAGCCGTGGGAGGTGTCATGTTCACTGTCGAGCCGTTGGTGATCACCGATGAGGAACGTAGCGAGTTGGAGCGTCGGGCGCGGGCGCACACCTCGACCCAGCGTGAGGTTCGTCGGGCGCGGGTGATCCTGCTGTGCGCCGAGGGAGTGCCGTTGCGTCAGATCGATGAGGTCGTTGGCATCGATCAGCATCAGGTCGGGGTGTGGCGGCGCCGGTTCCTGGAGCGCCGCCTGGACGGATTGGCCGATCTGGCGAGGTCGGGTCGACCGCGGCGGTTGGGCCATGACGAACGGTTGAAGATGGCGGCGATCGCCACCTCGGAGCGGGATCCGGCCGATCCGGTGGCGACGTGGACCTACATCGAGGTCGCCGAGCGCCTGCGCGCCGAAGGGATCGAGGTCTCGGTGTCACAGGTGTGGCGCATCCTGGCGTCGATGGACATCGACTTGACGAAGGTGCGGGGCTGGCTCAACCGGCGTGACGACCCCGAGTTCTGGGAGCGGGTCCGCGACGTCTGCGGTCTCTACCTCAACCCTCCCGAGCAGGCGTTGGTGTTGTCGGTCGACGAGAAGACTTCGATCCAAGCCAAGAGCCGCACCCATCGCGACCAGCCCGCCCAGCCGGGTCGGCGGCGACGCCGCGAGTTCGAATACGTCCGTCACGGCACCGCCTCGTTGTTCGCCGCCCTCGACGTGCATTCCGGCACGGTGCTCGCCGAACCGATCCCCACACGCGAAGCGGGAGGCAACAACTCGGTCAACTTCTGCGCCTTCTTGGACGAGATCGACGCCACCGTCGACCCCGCCCTGGACATCCACATCATCTTGGACAACGGCTCGAGCCACGGCTCTCAACACACCGCCGCGTGGTTCGCCGCCCATCCTCGCTGGCACGTGCACTACACCCCGAAGCACGCCTCGTGGGTCAACCAGATCGAGCTGTTCTTCTCGATCCTGCAGCGCAAGGTGATCACCAACGGCGACTTCCCCAGCCGCGACGACCTCATCGCCAAGCTGCTCGCCTTCATCGCCAGCTACAACGAGAAAGCGAAACCATTCCGATGGACCTACGCCGCCGACCCACTCGTCGCGTAACTCACACGCGTATTACTTACGCGCGCCAGCACTAGCCGCCACCGCGTGGTCCGGCGGCGTGCCGCACGCACACCGCCAGCGCCGACAACACCAACCCCCACGAACCACCGATCAACAACGCCACGACACCGGCCACCACCGCGGTGATGACCAGCTACCACCGACAACGACCAGGCAACACCACTCAACGGTTCAATCGGTGGATCCAGGCTTAAACCTTGGGTGATGCGTTGGCGGCGTCCTTGAGGCGAAGTTGTCCTGCTTTGGCTGCCAGTTGGCGCATTCGCTGGATGAGGCGGCGCATCTGTCGGTCGTTGTCGATCCATTCCTGGTAGAGCTTGGCCTCGTCGGCGTTGAGTCGCCGGGTGACGGTCTTGCCGTTCTGCTTGGCCGTCCACTGGTAGTAGGGCCCGTGGGGTTGGGGCGGGTCACTGTTGCATTTGCATCCCGGTGTGGCGCAGTGCGTGTAGCGGCGCGTGACGCTTCCAGCCGAGATGAGGCCGATCTGGGCTAGCTGAGCGGCCAGTTCGCGATAGCGATGCTCGTAGCTGGCCAGTCGTTCGTTCGGTGTCTGTCGGGCCATCTGTCCTCCGCGTGATGAGTGTATCCACGTTCTCGACCAGACAGTAGTCATACTGTCTGGCTATGACGACCGATGACCTGGTGAGATTCCGAGAGGGCTTCCGGCGACTTCCTGATCGGCTGGGGAGACACCCTGTTCGAGCTGGTCGATGCCGTGTTGTGCGCACCTGGTCCGGTCGCCTCGGTGCCAGCGTTGAGCCTCGAACCGGAGTTCCGCCGCTCACACGGAAGCCTCTACAAGGCGCTCGCCAAAGGCCGCATCGACGAGGACTGTCTGCGTCGCTTGCTCGTCGCCACAGCGGCCGAAGGATTGGCCGTTGGTCTTCGCCGTCGATGCGTCCACGTGGGATCGCTGCGACGCCGAGTGCAGCCCTGAGCGTGGCTTCTACTACTCGGCGTCCAAGCATTCGGCCGGTCAGCCGATCGTCGCCGGGTGGAACTACCAGTGGATCAGCCAACTGTGTTGGGCGCCGAACTCGTGGACCGCCCCGCTGGACGTGACGCGGATCGCGCCGACGGCGGACACGACAACGGCGACGATCGATCAGGTCCGCCTCCTCGTCGACCTGCTCGGCGACACCACCGAAGTCCCGTTGTTCGTGTTCGACGCCGGCTACGACCCGATCGCCATCGGCCACGAACTCGCCGCGACACGAGCCCAGATCCTGTGCCGCATCCGCGACGACCGCGTCTTCCACACCGATCCACCGGATCGTCCCAACCGGCCCCTCGGCACCGGAGGCCGTCCCCCACGCCACGGCCACCGGTTCAGATGCGCCGACCCCACGACCCGGCCCGAACCGACCACCAGTCTCGTCACCAGCGACGACCGTTACGGCACCGTCACCGTGAACTGCTGGAACGACCTACACCCCAGACTCCTGCGACGCGGACACTGGACGAGCTACGACATCCCGCCGATCGTCAAGGGCAGCGTGATCCGCGTCGACGTCGAGCACCTCCCCAAACCCGCCGCCCGCACCAAGAAAACGCTGTGGCTGTGGTGGTCAGGACCCGGACCACCCGACCTCGACCAGTGCTGGCGCGCCTACCTGCGACGCTTCGACATCGAGCACACCTTCCGCTTCGCCAAGAACACCCTCGGCTGGACCACCCCGTCGGTGTGCACACCCGAACAAGCAGACCGCTGGAGCTGGCTCATCGTCGCCGCATACACAGAGCTCCGCCTCGCCCGCGGACTCGTCGACGATCACCGACTCCCCTGGGAACGACCCCGCGACCCCGCCGTGCTCACACCAGCACGCGTCCGTCGAGGGTTTCGACGACTTGGCATCGCGATCGGCACACCCGCCAACCCACCGAAACCCGCCCGAGCCGGACCAGGACGACCCAAAGGCACCCGAAAACCACCCAGAACCCGCCACCCAGCCATCAAAAAGGCCGCCTGACCAGGCGTTCAACGTTTAAAGGCAAGTTGAAACCGGAGCGAGTTTGGTCCCACGATAGGCAATGCCGAGGTCTCTGCTAGCTTGGCTACCAATCTGGCGGCGATCGGCGAAAGCGGAAGATTTGCGCGTACTCGTGCACGACTACTCAGGACACCCCTTTCAGGTGCAGCTGAGTCGGGAGCTGGCCCGGCGAGGCCACACGGTGCTCCACCTGCATTGCCCGTCCTTCCTGACGCGCGAAGGGCTCAGTCGGTCCGCGTCCGGGCGAGCCCGAGACCTTCTCGGTCGAGGGCGTCGACCTCGGCGAGCCGTTCGAGAAGTATCGCCGCGTCAAGCGCTGGCAACAGGAACGGCGCTACGGCCGGATCTGTGCGTGCGCGGATCGACCGATTCCGGCCCGATGTCGTGCTGTCGAGCAACACGCCCCTGTTCGCCCAGCAGATCCTGCTGGCGCGGCTCGCCGGCATCGGCGCCCGATTCGTGTTCTGGCAGCAGGACGTCTACTCGATCGCGATGCGGAACTTCGCCCGGCGGCAAGGTCCCGTTGCTGGGCGGTCCGCTCGGGCGGGCTGTTCGTCCGCATGGAGCGCCGGATGCTCGCTCGAGAGCGACCGCGTCGTGGCCATCAGCGAGGACTTCCTGCCGATCCTGCGGCGCTGGGGCGTCGATGACGACGTCGGTCGAGGTGATCGAGAACTGGGCGCCGCTGGACGAACTGGCCGAGCGCTGCGGTGGCACTCGGGGTGGGCCGAGGCTCACGGCCTGGCCGGCCGGACGGTGCTGCTCTACACCGGCACCCTCGGACTCAAGCACAACCCCGGCGCTGCTGCTCGCGCTCGCCCGCTCGGTCGGCGACCGCGACGACGTCCGCGTCGTCGTCATCTCCGAGGGGATCGGGCGCCGATTGGCTGCGCGACGCAGCACCGAGGCGAACCGGCGCCGGCGCCTGGTGCTGCTGCCGTTCCAGCCCTACGAGGTCCTTGCCGAGGTGCTGGCGTAGCGCCGACGTCCTGATCGCCATCCTCGAGCCGGAGGCGGGCGTCTTCTCGGTGCCGTCGAAGGTGCTGAGCTACCACTGCGCGGGGCGGCCGATCCTGGCGGCGATCCCGCCCGAGAACCTGGCCGCTCGCATCATCGACGCGGAACGGCAGCGGCGTGGTCGTCGATCCGACCGACGAGCGCGGCGTTCGTCGCGCGCCGCCTGGGAGCTCGCTCGACGACCCGACCGCCGACGCGGCGATGGGCCGGCGGGCCCGCGCCTACGCCGAGGCGACCTTCGACATCGGCACCATCGCCGATCGCTTCGAGCGCATCCTCGCCGGCCCGACCCCAGCCGGTGCCGCCCGGACCACAGCCCAACCAGTGAGGAGCACATGAAACACGACGACTCGATCCTCGTCGCCGGCGGCGGCGGCTTCATCGGCGGCCACCTCGTGCGAGACCTGCGCGACCAGGGCTACACGAAGCATCCGCGCCGTCGACGTCAAGCCGTTCGACGAGTGGTACCAGCGGTTCGACGACGTCGACAACCGACGGCTCGACCTCGTCCGAGCTCGCGGCCGCTCGCGAGGCGACGCGACGGGTGTCACGCACGTCTACAACCTGGCCGCCGACATGGGCGGGATGGGCTTCATCGAGAACAACAAGGCCGCCTGCATGCTGTCGGTGCTGACCAGCACGCACCTGCTGATGGCGGCGCGAGACGCCGGCGTGCGAGCGCTTCTTCTATCGCTCGTCGGCGTGCGTGTACGCGGCGCGAGCGGCAGACGTCGACCGAGGTCGAGCCGCTGCGCGAGGAGGACGCCTACCCGGCGATGCCCGAGGACGGCTACGGCTGGGAGAAGCTGTTCTCCGAGCGGATGGCCCGGCACTTCCTCGAGGACTTCGGCCTCGAGACCCGGGTCGCCCGCTACCACAACGTCTACGGCCCCCACGGGACCTACGACGGCGGTCGGGAGAAGGCTCCGGCCGCGATCTGCCGCAAGGTCATCGAGGCCAAGCTGTCGGGCAGCAACACGATCGAGATCTGGGGTGACGGCGAGCAGACCCGCAGCTTCATGTACATCGACGACTGCGTCCACGGCACGCAGCTGCTCATCGACGAGCGACGTGACCGAGCCGCTCAACATCGGCAGTGACCAGCTCGTCACGATCAACCAGCTCGTCGACATCGTCGAGGCGATCGCCGGCGTCACGTTGGAGCGCACGTACAAGCTCGACGCTCCCCAGGGCGTGCGCGGCCGCAACAGCGACAACACGCGCATCAAGGCGCTACTCGGCTGGGCGCCCTCGATCCCCCTGGAGGACGGGCTCGAGCAGACCTACCGCTGGATCTACGACCAGATCGCGCCCGAAGTCACCGTGTGACATCGGCCCACCGGCGTCTTCGTCACCGAAATGGTCGGCCCTACGACAGGTCGGCCATACCACCAAATCGTGACCGAAGCGCGCTGCCAACCCCGGTGTGATCTCAAGGCGAACCGGTGCCGAACTCCTCAACGAAGGCCTCTGCCGACTGCTCGTGTGGACGGAAGTCGTACTCGCTGACGCCCAGGAAGTAGGCGTGGTATGTGAGGGAGCCAGGACCGTCGGTGGGTAGCGATCGCAGCCAGGCCGCCATGCCGCGGATGAACGTCGGGTTGTCGCCCCCGTACGCGCCGCTCGACTCGGTGACGATGGCCCACTCCGGGTAGCTCACCGGCTTGCCGTGATCTCGGGCGAACTCGTGGTGCAACTCCAGAAGCGGCAGGAACTGCTCGCTCCACACGCGGGCCGGATCGATCCAGGTCTGATCGGAGGGCGAGAAGGCGCTCATCGGGCCGCCTCGGTCATACACATCGAGGCCGAGTATGTCCACGTAATCGTCGCCCGGATAGGCACACTCCCCCCACGCGGGGAAGTAGCGCAAGGTACCCGACCACTCGATGCGGAAGCTCGGCGAGACGGCCACGAAGATGTCGGCGACATGCTGGAATGCGTTGATGAAGCTCTCGCAGCTCGGCCGTGCCGACCAGGGGAACCAATTGCCGTCGAACTCGTGGCCGAGTCGGAGCACGGCATCGCCCAGCCCGGCTCCTACCAGCAATTCGGCCACTCGGACGTACGCGCGGTCGTGCTCACCCGCCACAGTACGGTCCAAATTGTCGACGACCTGGCCTCTGCCCTCCTCGCTCTTGGCGTCGGCGTACCCGAACGCCAGCGGTATCGTGACGGAGTAGGCCGGATTGCGTTCGATGATCCAGTTGGACAACCGTGCGAGCTGGCCATTGATGCTCCCCGTAAGGTCGCCGGGGCTGCTCCGCCCTCCGAATTGCACGATGACGCCGAGATCGAAGCCGAGCTCCCGCTCGAGTGATCTGAGCATCTCACTGTTCGCGCGGCCGGGATAGACGCCAAGAGTGCGGCGGATGAGTTCGGATGCGGCATCGACCTTCGGGAGTTGCTCGTCCGCTAGGGCTTTCTCGACACTGGTCGCAGCCAGCCCCATCACAAGACTGGCCACCGCAAGCAGCGACGCGGCAGGTCTGCGCCGACGATGGATAGCGGACATTGCTTCGGTTGGTTGTTCCTCGTCGTCGGTAACACCGCCCGCCTCGAGAGTGACCATATCCAACCCGAATCTACTCGCTCCGATGAATTGCGCCCACGCGGGCGGTGTCTGAAGCGCCCCGTTGCTCGCAATGAATTGCCGCTACCAAGGTGGTGAGCTGTCGTAGAAGTTGTCCGCGACCCGGGCCGTCCCCGGCGTGGACGCGGGCAACCTCGTCCTGAGTCAGCCGGTGACGCCACGTGTGACGTGCGGCGCGACTGTCTCGCCGAACGGGACCGGGTTTCCCGGGCGGAGCGTCGGCGATGTTTCCCGGTGCGTTGTTTCGCTCGATCGCAGTCCGAGTCTTGCTATCGAAGCGGAGACCGAGTGCCGAATACAGTTTCGCAAATTCGCCGACGGGATCCTCGGCGACGACGTCGTGGTCCAAGAAATACCACTCGGGATGTCGAGTTCGAAACTCTTGTACGACGTGGTAGTGGCAGTTCCACTGAAGGATCGCCTCGTCAATGATGTCGTGTTCCCTTGCGACGAAGGCGCGGATGTCGTCCTCGAACGACGACAGGAGGTCCCGTATCAACAGCGGCTGATCAAGCCAGTTATGGAAGTCAAATCTCCAGCCGAGGCGCTTCAAGCTTCCCGCATATGCGACTGGGTTTCTGATCGCGACCACCACCTGGAGGCCGAGTCGACGGGCGAGCCATTCGGTCGAAAAGATGGCGATTGGATCTTTGATAAGAACCGCACTGGTCAGGCGCCGCATCACTGCGTGCCGACCAACCTCCCTTACGAACTTTGCGGCACGCCGCGCCGAACGAATACCGCGCATGTTCGAGGTGATCGGCAGCGCGCCATCGAGGATCGAGCGTGCGCTGTCGACGAAGTCAGATTCGTTTTCGGCGGAAACATAGAGATTTCGGAACGGCACCGGCTCTGAAAAATAGCGCGGCCACGTCGACGGATTGAAAGGCTCGTGCAGATAGAAGAGCTGGCGCGACTGGCAAAGCATGCGCCCGATCCATGTGGTCCCCGAGCGATTGGATCCCGTCACGAGTACGGGTCGAACGTGCTTTGGCATATTTGTGCCATCTCCTCGGAGGTCTGTCAACAGTAGCCGATAGGGTGCGTGTCCATCTCACGAACGATCTTGGAAGAGTTGGGTCACGTCTTCGTGGATGGCTCGACGCTTCAGGAAACATGGACGACGGTGTCAGCGGGCACTTGACTTGTCGTGGGCTGGAACACCATGCGTGCCTGTGCATCTACACGGTGGCGGAGCACACCACGTCGAACTCACCATCTGCGAATGGCAGATCCTGCGGTCGATCGTGACGAGCTCGTAGTCGGCCAGATCGAGCATCGTCTGGCACACGTCAGTGCCAACGAGACGTGAGGGGCCAGGTCATGGAGGACTCGCAAATTCCCGCCCGGTCCGCATCCGATCTCGAGAATGCTGGTGCCTCGGACTTCGAGCTGGGTGGAGAAGCGGTTCAGACAATTTGTCCGCTTCATACGATCGAACGGCTCGTCGGCTCCGGCAAGGACATTGCCCCTCTCGCGGTCCGTGATGCGTTCGGCGACGATCGACCAGTACTGCTCCGGGTCGAACGCCGCGTTGGTCGGATCAGGCACGCTGCTCGTCCGCTTCACGGTCCCGAATGTACGTGTCTTCGACGCTGTCGCCCTAACCTGACCTAGCCGTCACGTCAGAAGTCGGCTCCGAATGTGTGAGGCACGTGGCGCCGGCGCTCAACGAGGATGAGACACGAGCTGTAGCTGTGGGTAGATGAGTTGTTGATGATTAGGAGGCCTCGGGAACGTTGCGGTTGATCACGCAGCCAGTCGTGGCTCCGCGGCCCGCGGTGTGCCGGGCAGCGGTGGCCCAGCACCGGCGCGGTGCGAGTCTGATCTGGAATCCAGGTTGAGGGAAGGCGGCGAGCTGGTAGACAGCCGGGAATGCGGTGCCTGTGGCTCAGCGGTGACGTACCGTATCCACGTCTCTCGGGCCGCCGGGCACAGCGCCGGGCTCTCCGACGCCGTCGCCCGTGCCGGAGTCGACGTCGTCGCACTCGGGATTGATGCGACGGCGCCTGCTCGAGTCCACTTCGGGAGTCGAGTGGCGCCGGTGGAAGTGAACCCGGCGGCCCCGGCCGGTCGAAAGCTCGTCAGCCGCTGGCCAAGCATGGCCGAGGATCGTCGCACCGGGCTTACCGACTCGCCTTCGACAACACTGGGCGAGCGAAGTTGGGACGTCGCCGTCGTGGACCACCTCCAGATGTGCTGGACACTGCCGGCGTTGCGCGAGCGCGCGGTTGCCGATCGTGTACATCTCCCACAACCACGAATCGTCGAGCCGGCGCGACATCACCAGCACCTCCCCTGGCGCACCCGATCAAGGGCCGCTGATGCTCGACTGCGGCGGGCTCGCCGCAGCGAGCATGAGCTCGTGGCCACCAGCGCACTCGTCACCGCGGTGACCGATGCCGATGCCGCCCGATTCCGAGCCGACGGAGCGCGTGCCGGGTGCTCGTGATGCACGCCCGGATACTCGGGCTCCGCTCGGCCGACCGGATCCATCGACGCCCGCACCCCCAGGGTCGCGGCCATGGTGACGAACCTGGAGTGGCATGTGAAGCGACCAACCTTCTTCGCCTCCTCAAGGTCGCCGACCCGCTACTGGCCGACGCCGGTATCGGAGTTGCGAATCGTCGGACCTGCACCGCAGGACTTCGTCGACCGGGTAGCCGTCGGCTGCGCGCCACGCGGTTCGTCGGACCCGTCGACTCGTCGACCGCAACTCGATACGGCGCGGGTCGGGTGATCTG
Organism: Ilumatobacteraceae bacterium; assembly: GCA_963732335.1. Taxonomy (GTDB): domain Bacteria; phylum Actinomycetota; class Acidimicrobiia; order Acidimicrobiales; family Ilumatobacteraceae; genus Desertimonas. The sequence goes on from CAVSZO010000052.1 coordinate 202,066, forward strand.
TGCGAGCGCGACGGCGGCGGCTTCAAGCTCAAGGCGTTGGACTACGTGTTCCGGCGCGTGCCCGATGGCAGTGCTGGACGGCTCGATGGAAGGACTGCCGTTCACCGCCGGCGTCGACTACGCCAGCGCTCGAGCGAGGAAGCCCTCGCCCGGCGATCGTCGATCTCGTCGACTCCCCGGCGACGTGCCAACGGATGCAGACAAACGCGTTCGACCGCTGTGCCGGCCAGGTTCGACTGGTCGACACGCGGAACGGATCTCGCGTCCGCGCTCGAAGACGTCATCGGCGCCTCGTAGTGGGCGACTGCTGCTCGACGTCCTGGTGGTGAGCCCGCCGACCGCGTGTGGGGCGCGCAGCTCCGCCTGCTCGACTACGCGCCGGCCTCGCCGAGCGTGGCGTGCGGCTGACGCTCGGGTCGCCGCCCGAAGGGGAGCTCCATCGCGGCCTGGGTCGATCGAGGACTCCCTCACCACGATGTTGCAATTCCGTTCCTCGACGGGATCAGGGACCCCGAGACCGGCCGCCGACCGCCACCGAGTCAGCTCGCCGTCACCGCGTGGCGGTCGCCCGCGGCGCGGCGGCGCTGGTCGGCGCCGTCGGTGACTATCGACGTGGTCTGGTCGTTCGCCCTGCGAGCCCACCCGCTCGCCGTTGCCGCGGCGCGGTTGCGAAGCGTCCCGGTCGTCATCGAGATCGTCGACATCGTCCGACCCGGAGTTCGGGCAGCAGCTACTGCAGCGCTGCTCCGCACTCGCCGACGCGACGATCGTCAACAGTCGCGCAACCGGCGCGACGCTGCGGGGACGAGGACGCAACGTCCACGTCGTTCATCCCGGCGTCGACACGCGTCGTTTCCGACCCGGAGACCCGCGCACCGGAGGTGCGCGAGCTGCTCGCCGACGGCGGAGGCGTCCTCGTGGGCATCGTCGGTCGAATCGACCCGATGAAGGGCATCGACGGGCTGGTCGGACGCGATGACGCTGATACCAACCGAGCTCGATGCCCGGCTGGTCGTGGTCGGCGACGTCGGGGTCAGGACAAGCGATTACGCACATCAGCTCGAGTCCCGGGCCGCAGACCTGCTCGGGTCTCGCGTCCGCTTCGTCGGTCGTCGCGACGACATCCCCGACGTGCTGCGCGCCCTCGACATCCTCGTCAACGCCTCGAGCGCCGAGCCATTCGGCCGCAGCGTGCTCGAAGCGCAGGCGACCGGCTTGTCCGTCATCGGGACACGTGATGGTGGGATTCCCGAATTCGTCGCCGACGGCGAGACCGGTCTGCTCGTGGAACCCGGCGATGTCGTCGGCCTGGCCGGGCGATCACCGAGCTCGCCGGCGACGCTTCGATGCGAGCGCGACTCGGCAACGCGGCCCGCGCGCAGGCAGTCGAACACTTCGATCATCGCGAGGACCGCTACGACCTCGTCGCCGCCGTCGTCGCAGCAGTAGCCCGCCGATGATGCTTGCTGTGGCGGTGATCGTTGCTGTCCCGCTGTTCGTGCTCGCCCGTCGCGGGGAACTCGACAACAATCCGGAACGCTTCGTAGCCCTCATCGTCGACGTTCCTGCTCGTCGAGTGCCTCGCTGTACCCGGCGCAGTCCGGGGTGCCCGTCGGACCGTTCCGGATCCCGATCGCGGGTGGCAATCTCCGCGCTCATGACTTCCTCGTCGTGATCGGACTCATGGCGCGGGCGACGGTTCGACCACGCCCCCGGCGGATCGGTCTCACCGCAATGCTCTGGCTGCTCTCGTTGGTGTGGTTGTCAACGGCCGCCGTTCGCGGGCTTCTCGTCGGCCACGACACGAACATCGTGCTGTTCTCGACGTCGTCGTTGATCGGACTGTTTGGCGCCAGAGCGCTCGTCGCCGGGTGCGATCCGGCCCGTCTTTCATCGCTCCTGCGCAAGCCGTTTGTCGTGCCGCTGGGAGCGCTTGTGCTCCTCCTGATGCTGAATTCGGCGGGCGAACCACGTTCGTACCTGGGCACCGGTCTCGGTGGGATCTCGGTCGACACGGCCTCCGTGTTCGTCGCCCTCGGAACGTTCGTCGTGCTCGTCGAGTGGAGCTCACGTGATCGACACAAGTGGGCCCTCTGGGCGACGGTCCCCCTGTTCGTCTGCCCGTTCACCATCGAGCAGCGGGCCACGCTCGTGCATCTCGGCGCGACAGTTCTCGTCATCGGCTGGGCGATGACCAGGCCCGAGTGGCGCAGCCGCATCCAGGTTCCACGGGTCCGCGTGCTGTGGGGGGTGCTGGCGGTCGTCGCCGTGCTGATGGTCGTCCTCATGGTGCAGCTGAGCGGGGAGGACGGCTCCCTGCCGTTCGCGGGCTACTACGAAGCACACGTTCACATCCGAGGGTCAGCAGCTCTCCGCTCAGGCGCCGACGCGAGGCCATCGCAGTGGGGATCGACGAGTGGTCCGATGCCTGGTTATACGGTCACGGGGTCGGTCACACCTACGAGATCGTTCGACCCGGTGACGCCGGCGCTCGGCAACCGGCAACCTTCGACAACGTGCCGTTGGACGTGCTCGTTCGGTCCGGTCTCGTCGGGTTCGGTGCTGTTCGTCTCAGCGTTTCTGTTCACGATTCGAGATGGAATTGGTGTGTGGCGACGCCACACGAGCGGTACCGTCGCGGCACTCGCGCTCGCGGCGGTGACCGTAATGGTCAGCCTCGGCCTCAAGTCAGTCTTCGAGTCGATCCTCGAGAAAGGAAAGCTTGCGTTGGTAATCGGTCTCTCCGCGGGCGTCATCGCTGCCGCACTGCGCAGCCTGACATCACCCTCGCAGCCGTTGCGCCCGCGACCTGTTCCCGAACGCCAGGGAGAAGCTGAATGGATCTGACCGACGTAGGCCGAGCACTTCGCCGGTTCTGGCTGCCGTGCGCCACCATCTTCATTTTGACAGTGGTAGCGGGGTATCTCGCCGCGAGCCGTGGTGGGTCGTCGTTCGAGTCGACAGCAACGATCGCCATGACGCCAAATCCGGCGGTGAGCGAAGCGCCGACCGGGTGGCCTTCGAGATCCCTATGATCGTGGAAAGGGTCGGGTCGCGATCGTTCCGAACCAACCTCGACGCAGGACTGTCCGACGAGGTGCTCGAGACGGTGGACTCGCTGTCCGCCAAACGTGAGATCGACACCGGAATCGTCAGGATCACCGCCGAGGGAGACGAGGGGATGCCACTGCCCAGGTCGCCAACGCCGCCGCCGAGGCGATCGTCGCCCGCTACACGTCGTCCGAGACGTTCCCAACCACGCCGGCCGCGTCCGGCCGTGATCGTCGAGGTCATCGACCAGGCGACGCCCGACAGCGGCTCTGGAAACGAAACCTTCGTCCCGATCATGTTGGCAAGCGTGGTCCTCGGCGCGATCCTCGCCCTCGTCGTCGCCGTCATCGCTCAGCAGTCCAGCCGAGCGCTCGAGCTGACCACCCGAGTCCGAAATGAGGTCGGCGTGCCCGGTGCTCGCGGTCATCCCGACGACGCGAGAGTTGCAGGACGGGCATCTCGAACTGAGCGAACTGCTGCAGCTCGGGTCCACCTCCGCTCGTGGAGGCATTCCATGATCTGCGGACCCGGATCGAGGCTCTGCTCCCCAATGCGGACCGAACGTTGGCTGTCACCTCGTGGCAGCGGGACGAGGGCCGCACGACGGTCACCGCCGGACTCGGCCTCATGCTGTCGGCGATCGGTCAGCACACCGTCGTCATCGACACCGATCTCCGCAACCCACAGCTGCACGAGCGACTCGGCGAGCCGTTCTCATGGGCATGTCGGAGTTCGAGAATCTCGGGGCGAACATCTGATCACTCCGACCAGTCACCCCAAGCTCGAGCTGGTCTCGGCCGGCGTCGCCAAGAGCCACCCGGCACAGATCCTCGCCGTCGCCCTCCCGGAAACGCTCGAGGAGGTGAAGACCCAGTCGTCCCAGGCCGTCGTCCTGCTCGATGCGCCTCCGCTGCACCCGGTTCGCACGGGTGGGATCTGGGTGCAGATGGCGGCAGAGACGTCGACGGTGCTGCGAGCCGCCGGCCGGGTTCTGTTCGTGGTCGACGCCTCGACGCCCCACCTGCCAGAGCTGGCAGTCGCCGTCGAGCGTCTCCAGGAGGAAGGTGTGATCGTGGTCGGGGCCGTGGTGAACCGGCGACGCCGAGGTCTTCCATGGCGTCGATGACATACGTCGACAACACGTCAGTACTGGCGCCGAGCACGCTGCGCTGCCGCGGCACCGAGCGCGTACGCTGGGACGCCGTTGGGGCGAGACGGTAGCGACCGGGGCGGACGCCTGCGGCAGATCGGCCAGCAGTCGCGAAGTCAGGCCAGTCGCGTCGCTCGCGCCACGTACTTGTCGGAGGCGACTCCGACGTCGTCGGCAAGCGCCCCGGCGATCAGGCGATGCGACCACTGCGACTCCACCTCAGGCCGACGCGACGTCACCGTCTCCACCACCTTGAGCCGATCGTCATGACCGTACTTGCGCGGGCGACCCGACCGCGGCTTGTCATCCAAGCCGGCGACACGGTCACACTCGAACCGTTGCCGCCACACCGACACGTACTCCTCACTCATCTTCACCATCGGGGCGATCCGACGGTTGGGGACACCGCGTCGGATGAACGCGGACGCACCGGTCACCAGCACCGTCGGCCACGGAGTCTCGCGGACCGATCGGTCACGGCGGTTAAGTCGGAAGTCGGTTCGGCAACGACACCGGAGCCGCGGCCGGACGCGCACGCCGCTGTCGCACCGCGTGGCGAACGGCGGCCGGGATCGCCAGCACGAGCGGGCGCCAATTCATCCTCATCCACCAGCCCAGCGTGGGCATCGTCCGCAGCTTGGTGCGGTATGGCACCGGTAAGCGGGCGACGCCCTCGACGAACCCACGGGCCATGTTCCAACGCGGAAACGACAACTTGCCGACCTGGTCGGGCCGGAACAGGACGAGCCGGTCGCGTGGTTCTGAAGGCCGTGACCGAACGCCCGGCGTGCTCACGATGCTCGAACAGCGGCTCGGGAGCCTCGACAAAGCGACCCCGCAGGGCGAGCTCGGCGAGCAACGGATGGTCCGAGCCGGAGTAGTCGCCGAGCAGCAGCGTCGAGCGCAACACGTCGGTGCGCATCAGACCGTAGAACGGGAAGCACTGCCGCTCGTTGACCATCACATCGCGGAAGCGCTCGACGGGATCGTCGCTCGATGCGCGGTTAGTCGTCGGCCACGTCTTCATCAGCTTCGCCGTCGGCATCGATGTCGACGGTGTTCGTGTAGCAGAGCACGACGTCGGGGTGTCGATCGAGCACGTCGACGCACGCCGAGATGAACGACGGCTTGTACCGGTCGTCGCACGCCGCCCACTTGAAGTACTCGCCTCGAGCCTCGAACAACAGGCGGTTGTGGTTCCACGCGACGCCGCGGTTCGAGGCGCTGCGTAGGATCCTGAACCCGCGGGTCGTCGTGCTGCGAAGTCCTCGCAGATCGCATCGTGCCGTCGGTCGATGCGTTGTCGCCGACGAGGATCTCCAGGTCCTCGTAATCCTGCTCGACCAGGGACTTCAGCGCCTCAGCGAGGAAGTTCTCGCCGTTGTACACCGCCAAGCCCACCGTGACCCGTGGGTCCGCCTGCACCATCGTCGACGCTAACCAACCGATCGCCCGCGGGACCGGCAACGGAACGTAGAAGGTACCCCCGGCCGCCGCGAAGTCCCGTTGCTGGGCGACGATCTCGTCGGCGAAGTTCCACGCCAACAGCAGCAGGTCGTCCGGCCGCTCCTCCACAGGTTTTCGACCGGCGGATCGGCAGGCGGCATCCGGGCATCAGCCGCCCCTGCTTGTGGACGTTGCGGTCGACCACGTAGGCGATGCGGTCTACTCCGATCCCCGTGCTGTTGAGCAGTGTCGCCCCCTTGGCCGCGGCGCCATAGGCGGCGACGGTTCGTCCACGCGCGGCGAGGTCATCGAGCAAGGAGCGCAGCGCCGCCTGCGAGTCGCGGACATGCTGGGCGAAGCGCTCGTAGTAGGCGAACCCGGTCATGCCCGACGCGTGCTCGTCGTCCAGGTGCTGCTGGCATCGGGCGTGCGCTCGTCGCGGCGACCGACGTGCCACCGCAAGGTGCCACCGTGGAGGTCCGGAAAGTACTCGACATCGTTCAGGAACAGTCCATGACGCGACATCAGCGCATCGATCGCCGAGCACGAGAAGTAGCAGTAGTGCTCGTGGTAGATCGTGTCGAACGCCACGTTCTCGACCAGGTCACGCACGTACGGGTTCTCCACCGTCACGAGCCCATCATCGGCGAGCAGGATCCAAGGCCGCCCACGAAGTCGTTGAGATCCGGCACGTGGGCGAGCACGTTGTTCGCCACGATCAGGTCGGCCGGCCCGTGCTCGTCGCGGATCGCGGCCGCCCGCTCACGACCGAAGAAGTCCACGACGGTGGGCACGCCGATGGCCTCGGCAGCGGCCGCTGGACCGGGCGACGGGTCGATACCGAGCGACCGGACACCGGCGGTGACGAAGTTCCGCAACAGGTATCCGTCGTTGCTGGCAACCTCAACCGCAAACGACGCCGGGCCCAGCTGGCGGTCGGCGATCAGCCGTGCCGCATGTGTGGCGGCATGCGCGCACAGCGCGTCAGAGAACGACGAGTAGTACGGGTAGTCCTCGTCGAAGATGGCATCGGCAGGCAGCGCGTACTCCAGCTGGACGAGCGAGCAGGCCGGACAGAGGGCGATGGCCAGTGGGTAGGTCGCGTCGGCCTCGGGCGCATCCTGCGGGTCCACGAGCGCGTTGGCAATCGGGGTGGATCCCAGCGACAGGATCGGTCTCGAGGCCGGTCTCCCCACACGAGCGGCAGGCGGTCACGCGCCAAGGCCGGTCACGTGCTGAGGTTGGCCGGCTTCGAGTTGGTGCGCCATACGGCCGGCGAGTGTATCCTGCAGGGGGAAGCACCCGTCGTCGGCGCGAGTTGCGTGTTCGCGGCTGAACGGGGAGCACAGGTGAGCTTGCGGCGGCAGGTTCTCCTGGCATGATCGCAGCAATGAAGGTCGTGATCCTGGCGGGCGGTGTGGGCAGTCGTATCAGCGAGGAGACCGATGTCCGGCCCAAACCGATGGTCGAGATCGGCCACCGGCCGATCCTGTGGCACATCATGCGTCACTTCGCCCACTTCGGGCATCAGGAGTTCATCATCTGCCTCGGATACAAGGGCGAGCACATCAAGAAGTACTTCTCCGAATCGCTCGACATGGGACCCGACATCACCATCGACTTCGCCAACAACACCGTCGAGCCACTGGAGAGCGTCCGCGACGAGTGGCGAGTCACGCTCGTGGACACCGGCATGACCACGGAGACGGCAGGGCGACTGCAGCGGGTGCGCCAACACCTCGACGGTGAGACGTTCATGATGACTTATGGCGATGGTGTCTCGGACGTCGACCTCGACGAGCTGGTTCGCTTTCATCGAGACCAGGGTCGTCTCGCCACGGTGACGGCTGTCCGACCTCCGGCCGCGGTTCGGCCGACTCACCGTCGACGGAGGCCTCGTCTCCCGCTTCGACGAGAAGCCGCAGATGTCCGAGGGATGGATCAACGGTGGGTTCTTCGTGCTCGAGCAGGGAATCTTCGACCACATCCCCGGTGACGTCGACTGGGCACGCCAGCCAATGGAGAGGCTGGCGGATGCCGGTCAGCTCAGCGGCTACTGCCACTCCGGGTTCTGGCAGTGCATGGACACGTTGCGCGACAAGGAGCTGCTCGACCATCTCTGGGACTCCGGCCTGGCACCGTGGAGGCACTGGACGGGCTGAGACGCCGCCACAGCGCCATCTGCAAGGCGTCGACGACGAGCTCGGCACGCATGTGATCGGCGATCGACCAGCCGATCACCTGCCGGGACCAGGCGTCGACGACCACGGCGAGATACACCGTGCCCTCAACGGTCGGCGCTCGACATCGGCGACCACAACCGGTCCGGGCCCTCAGGGCTGAACCGGCTGCAGATGCTCACGCTGGGGACAACCCGACGTTCATCCGCTTAATGGCTGCGTCGTCGCGCACGTTCCCCGCAGAGGGACCCGGCGCCCTGCTCTGCCACTCCGATCTCCTCGGCGTCGAGCGATACGACTTCCGTCCGCTCGCTGGCCTTTCGGTGGGCGCCTGACGAGATAGCGAACTGGAGAAATGCCCACTCAGCTTGGCCTCCGCGTCACGAGCTGCAAGCGGACGGAAGCGCAGCAATGTTTACACGGTCATTGAGGGCACGTCCGAGGTCCAGCAACTATGATCGACCATTGAGTAGGATCGCGTCGGTGGGTGGGCCTCGATTATGGATACGAACATCTGATGGGATCAGGATCTTTCTGCGTCGCCGCGGACCGGCCGTTGGGACTTGGCCAGCAACGAGACGCATCGACGGACAGTGATGACGCTCGTAGGAATCCGAGCAATGATGGCGTAGCCAGGTCGATCGATCCCGCGGCCGCAGTGATGTCGCGCATCACGGCAGCGCACCGATAGAAACCTGAGAAAGACAGTCATGGGATTACGCCGCGGATTTCGTCGGAGGTTGATGAAGCTCGGCAGTAGAGCACCGGGTGCGCAAGAGCTTCTGTTGCTGCTTCGGCCGCGACAAAAGGTCTTCGAAAAGGCCTACTCAGCGCAAGCTTGGGGCAGCGTCGAGAGCCGTTCGGGTAAGGGGTCAGAGCTCGGGGCGACAGAGTCGCTACGGCTGTATTTGCCCGAAGTCTTTGAAAGGCTAGACGTCAAGATTTTCCTCGATGCACCTTGTGGCGATTGGAACTGGATGCGAACGGTGGACCTTTCGGGCGTTGAATACGTAGGTGCCGATGTAGTTCCCAGTGTGATCAAAAGAAATCACGACGTCTACTCGAAGGAGAATGTACGGTTCATTGTTGCCGATCTCACCCGAGACACCCTACCAAAGGCAGACCTCATACTATGTCGAGACTGTTGGGTTCACCTATCATTTGAAGATATCGCCAAAATGACGGCAAATTTCCGTCGCTCCCGAGCCGAGTATTTGCTCGTCAGCGATAGCCCGCACGTACGACGTAACGAAAACAAGATGACCGGCCGGGACTGGCGTCATCTCAATCTCTCGTTGGCGCCGTTCAACTTCCCGGCACCCCTCGAAAGACGCAAAGATCATTACAGCTCAGTTCCATTCTATGTTTCCTTGTGGCGGATCGAGGACTTGCCGATGAGGTAGGCGGACTTGAGTTGAGTCCCTCCGCTCAGCGGCGCCTCGGTGACCTCCACACACCAACACGACGCCGCCACCCGCCCAAATGACCCCGACCTCGCCGAGGTGCTCGAGCGCCACGCGGTCGGCCTCGACGACGCGCCGGCCCGACGCGGTCGCGCGGCGGCGCAAGACCGGCCAGCGCACCGCGCGCGAGAACGTCGACGACCTCGTGCGATCCCGGCAGCGTTCGTCGAGTACGGCCCGCTCGTGATCGCCGCGCAGCGCCGGCGCCGCACGGTCGAGGACCTGATCGCGCGCACGCCGGCCGACGGGCTGGTCGCCGGCATCGGCACGCGTGAACGGCGACCTGTTCGGCGCGAGCGCGCGCGCTGCGTCGTGCTCGCCTACGACTACACCGTGCTGGCCGGCACGCAGGGCGTCGCAGAACCACCGCAAGAAGGACCGCCTGTTCGAGCTCGCCGAGCGGCTGCGGCTGCCGGTCGTGCTCTTCGCCGAAGGCGGCGGCGGGCGGCCCGGCGACACCGACGGCGCTCGGCGTCGCCGGGCCTCGACTGCCTGGCGTTCCACGCTCTTCGGCGCGGCTGTCCGGGCTCGTGCCGCTCGTCGGCATCAACTCCGGCCGCTGCTTCGCCGGCAACGCCGCGCTGCTCGGCTGCTGCGACGTCATCATCGCGACCGCGGACTCGAACATCGGCATGGGCGGCCCGGCGATGATCGAGGGCGGCGGCCTCGGCGTGTTCCGGCCCGAGGAGGTCGGGCCGATCGACGGTGCAGGTGCCGAACGGCGTCGTCGACATCGCGGTCGCCGACGAGGCCGAGGCGGTCGCGCGTCGCCAAGCAGTACCTCGTCGTACTTCCAGGGCCCGCTGCGGCGAGCTGGACGTGCGCCGACCAGCGCGGCTGCGCGCACGTCGATCCCGGAGAACCGGCTGCGCGTCTACGACGTGCGCCGCGTGATCGACGACGCTCGCCGACACCGGCTCGGTGCTCGAGCTGCGGCGCGGCTTCGGGCTCGGCATGGTCACCGCGCTCGCGCGCATCGAGGGCCGGCCGGTCGGCATCGATCGCCAACAACCCGACGCACCTCGGCGGCGCGATCGACAGCGACGGCGCCGACAAGGCCGCGCGCTTCCTGCAGCTGTGCGACGCCTTCGACCTGCCGATCCTGTTCCTGTGCGACACGCCCGGGCATCATGGTCGGGCCCGAGGTCGAGAAGACCGCGCTGGTCCGCCACGCCGCCGCATGTTCGTCGTCGGCGCGAGCCTCACGGTGCCGTTCTTCACGATCGTGCTGCGCAAGGGCTACGGCCTCGGCGCGCAGGCGATGGCGGGCGGCAGCTTCAAGGCGCCGCGTCTTCACGCGTGGCGTGGCCGACCGGCGAGTTCGGCGGCATGGGCCTCGAGGGCGCGGTGAAGCTCGGCTTCCGCAAGCGAGCTCGAGGCGATCGACGATCCCGCCGAGCGCGAGCGCGCTGCTTCGACGAGATGGTCGAGCGCATGTACGAGCACGGCAAGGCGCGTCAACATCGCCGTCGCACTTCGAGATCGACGACGTGATCGACCCGGCCGACTCGCGGCGCTGGATCACGCGCGCGCTCGCGCTCGGCGCCGCCGCCCGCGCCGCGCGACGGGCAAGAAGCGCCCCTGCATCGACACCTGGTAGTGGAACGGAGGGGTCGCCTGCAGCTGTCCCGCCCTACAGGGCCGTCTTCAATCACCGAAACGCCCGGCGAGGGATGGCGCCATGAAGACGATCCTAGTCGCCGACGGGGTGCACGCGTATCTGATCAAGCCGTTCAGCCCGATCGAATTGATGGAGACGGTCGAGAAGATCCTCGGCGAACGCGGCTGCGGATACGTGGGGGATTCCGTCTTGGCGATCCGGCTCGCGGGCGTCGTCGCCGCCGCGCTGATCCTCGGCCTGCCGGCGGAGGCGGTCGCGTGCTCGCCGCGGCGAGCGTCCCGCTCGCGCTCGCGCGCGAGTTGCGTCGGCGCTTCGCGCGGCGCCGCCAGGCCGCGCGCGCGGTCGGACGCGCCGCGTCGAGCGACGGCGAATACGCGCAGCTCGCTGCGCGCTGGGAGGCGTGGATCGAGCAGCCGCCATCCGCTGGTCTTTCCGCGGCGACGCGGCGGGCATGCCGCTCGCGCTCGAGGATCGCCGTGGCTCCGTGGATCTCGCCGCTGCGCAGTGGATCGGCGGCTCGTCGAGGCCAGTCTCGAGCGCGAGCACCGCGTCGCGCTGCGCGCGTGGGTGGAGCGCGCGCAAGCCGGCGATCCGCCCAGCAAGCCGCTCGAGGTGCTCGCGCACGGCCTCACCGCGCGAGCGCGCTGGTTCGAGCTGTGGCTGCGCCTCGTCGACGGCGCGGGGGGCGCGCCCGCAATCGACGGGGTCGGGCGCGACATCACCGAGCGCCGCGAGGCCGAGCTCGAGCAGTCATGCAGGCCGCGATCGAGAGCGAGTGGTTCCGCAACGCGTCGCTCGAGGTCGCGCTGATGCGCGTGTTGCGCGCGCTCGCGCAGGCGATGTTCTGCCAGTACGTGGAGCTCTGGTGGCTCGACGAGCGCGACGGCTGCTGCACGCGGGCGAATGCTGGCACGCGGGCGGCGACGAGCTGGAGGCGTTCGCGCGCAATTTCGGCAACCGCAGCTTCGCGAAGGGCGTGGGCGTCGCGGGCCGGGCGTGGGCCGACGCAGCGCCGGTGCGCATCGACCACCTCGCGGGCGAGGAGCGACTCGCGCTGCGCGCGGCTCGCGGAGTCCGGGCCCGTTCGCCTCGGCGCTCGGCATGCCGATCCGGATCGGCGACGCATGCTCGGCGTCGCGGTATTCCTGTCTGCGCTCGCATCCGATGGCGCCCGCCGCCGAGGAGCGGCTCGACCGGATCGGCGTCGCAGCTCGGCCGGCTCGTCGACCGCAAGCGCAGCGAGCGCGCGGTGACGGGCAGCGAGGCGCGCAAGAAGGCGATGCTCGAGACGGCGCTCGACTGCGTGATCACGGTCGACCACGAGGGCCGGATCCTCGAGTTCAACCCCGCCGCCGAGCGAGGCGTTCGGGCGCGCGCGCGACGAAGCGCTCGGCCAGCTCGATGGCCGAGCTGCTCGTGCCCGACGGACTTCCGCGAGCGCCATCTCGAGGGGTTCCGGGGCTGCCTCGGGACGGGCGGCGGCGGCCGCTCGGGACGCGCGCGCTCGAGCTCGAGGCGCTGCGCGCCGACGGCTGGCGGTTTCCCGTCGAGCTCTCGATCACGTCGATCGACGTCGGCGACACGCCGGTCTTCACCGCCTACGTCCGCGACATCACCGAGCGCAAGGCGCTCGACCGCCTCAAGGACGAGCTCGTCTCGACGGTGAGCCACGAGCTGCGCACGCCGCTCGCGAGCATCCGCGGCTTCGTCGAGCTGCTGCTGAGCGCGAGTACCCGCCCGAGGAGCAGCGCGAGTTCCTCGGCATCGTCGACAAGGAGATCAAGCGGCTCGGCAAGCTGATCGACGACTTCCTCGACCTGCAGCGCCTCGAGGCCGGCGGCCGAGTACGCGATGGAGCGCCGCCGCTGCGCGAGGTGATCGAGCACGCGGCGCGGTGATCGGCACACGAGCGAGCGTCACAGCACGCGCTCGAGCTGGCCGCGGCGAGCTGCCGCGTGAGGGTCGACGCCGACCGCATGCGGCAGACGCTGCTCAACCTGATCTCGAACGCGATGAAGTACTCGCCGGACGGCGGCACGGTGACCACCGCGGCCGAGATCCGCGACGGCACGCGTGCGCGTCGCGGTGCGCGACCAGGGCATCGGGATGTCGCAGGAGACGCTCGACCAGCTCTTCACGAGGTTCTTCCGCGCCGACAACACGGCACGCGCCGGATCGGCGGGACCGGCCTCGGGCTCGCCCTCGTTCGGGAGATCGTCGAGGCGCACGGCGGCACCGCGGAGGCGCGAGCAAGCTCGGCGAGGGCAGCGAGTTCTGGTTCGCGCTGCCGGTTGCGGCTGGAGACGCGGTCGCGTAACAACCCGCGCTGATGCCCTCGATCCAGGACGCGACCCGAGGGTCGGCCCCCGATCTTGTTCGTGTTGATGATGATCGTGGGCCTCGAGCTCACGCCTGCGGACTTCCGGCGCGTCGCCGCGGCGCCGCGCGCGTGATCGGCGGCATGCTCGCGCAGATCGCGCTGCTGCCGCTCATGACCTGGGCCGTGGTCTGGGCGCTCTCGGTGCCGCCCGTGTTCGCCGCGGGCCGATCATCGTGGCGGTGTCGCCGAGCGCGGGTATCACCACGCTGCTGGCCGCGCTCGCGCGCGCGAACATCGCGCTCGCGGTCACGCTGACCGCGCTCGGCTCGGTGCTGTGCACCGTGACGCTGCCGACGATCGCGGCGTTCGGCCTGCGCACCTTCCTCGGCGAGAGCGTCGCGATCGACGTGCCGGTGATGCGGCTCATGGCGCAGCTCGCGCTGACGCTGCTCTTGCCGATCGGGCTCGGCATGGCGATCCGCGCCCGCAAGCCCGAGTTCGTCGAGCAGCATCATCGCCGGCTCCAGCGCGCCGTGTTTCTCGCGATCACGCTGCTGCTGGCCGTGGCGATCCCGTTCGCCGACACCGGTGACGAGCTCTCGTTCGCCGACGCGGGCGGCGGCCTGGTGGCGGCTGCGGTCTGGGCGCTCGCCGCGATGGCGCTGGGCTGGGGCGTCGGGCGGGCGCTGGGGCTGCCGGCCGACGACCGCTTCACGTTCCTGATCGCGTTCGCGACGCGCAACATCGCCGTCGCCGCGATCGTGGCGATGTCGGGCCTCGGCCGGCTCGATCTCGCGCTCTTCAGCGGCGCCTACTCGCCACCGCCTATCCGCTCTCGGCGCTCGCCGCGCTCGCGCGGCGATGGGCAAGGCGTCCCACGTAGGGCGGGTGAAACCCGCCTTCACAGTCCCTTCGATCTCGCTACTCGAATCGCAGCGCGATTTGGCTGTTGAGGGGAGTGGGTCGAGTCGAACACCCCCGAGCCCATGGCGATCCCAACCGCTGACCAAGACCGCCCGTCAAGAGCGGCGTTGACTCCTGCCTGGCCCCACGTCGAGAATCGCGGATTGGTAGTCGCGAGCTCCAACGGGGGCTGGAAGGGAAGCGTGCGCGTCGGAGTTCTGATCGCGATCGCGCTGGTTGGCGCATCTGCGGGAGCCGATCCCTCCGCCGGAACCCGAGGTTGGCGGATTCTCGGTTGGGCCTAATAAACGGACACTCGACGCCTACCCGGCGTGCCTTATCGAAGAGCTGCTCGCACAATTTCGCCAAGCAGAGAAGACGGGAGACCTGGACCTGGCGAAGGCCCTCCAGCAATGAGGGCTGCATCCAGATGCAGCCCGGAATCCACGCGACGCGCTGGATCTGGTCAGCTTATTTCCGCCGGTGGCGAGGGTGCGGCTCTACAACAAGGGCGTCTGGATGGAGATGTTCACGCCTGCCCAAGCAATCGTTGACGCGGCCGACTCCCCGAAATGGCGAAGCGACGCGCGGAAGAACTCAACGCCGCTGGTGTCGAACCCGAGTCGGCGGTCCCGAAGAGAAGACCGAAGCCCACGCCGAGTTCCAGAGCCGCCGCCAACTGCGACCCCTCCCGCGCTCGACCCCGCGATCGTCAGAGCGATCGAGCAGAGTTGCACCCGCGAGTGGCCGAAGGACAGCGACAGCGGAACCAGACAATCGTGCATCGCAAGTGAGACGGAGGGAGCGATCGGCATCCGCGACGCCCGGGTCAAGTTCGCTGGTTCGCCCGATGAACGCCGTCTACCAGATGATCGAGTGCATCGAGGAGCACGGCGGTGCCAAACGGGCACGCTACCAATGGGCGCTGATGTGCTTCGAATCGGATTTGAGAAGCCGGAGTTCGGCGGTCGCACCCGGAGATACAGGAGATGATCGATGCCGGGAAAGCGCCGCGCTGAGTGATGGGAGCCGGTGACACTATCTTTTGACAAGATCAAAAATACAGCTATATTCAAGATCATGACGAGGACACAGCGAAGCAGCTCGAGATTAGGTTGCCGCGGCGCACGGCGGCGCGCTGGAGGGAGCCGGACGCAAGCCGAGCTCCGCCGCGGCCGCCCGTCCATCACGTGCGGCGACCGAGAGTGCCGCGCGGTAGCCCGGCCCACGTCACGGTGCGCGTGCGCGCGCGACGTTCCGTCGCTGCGCAGCCGAGGCTTCATCCGCGACGTTCCAGGCGCGGCTACGCGCGGGGATGCGAGCGCGGCGAGTTCCGCGTCTGCCAGTACTCGATCCAGCGCGATCACGTGCACCTGGTCGTCGAGGCGACCGGCAAGGAGGCGCTCGCGCGCGGCATGAAGTCGGTGAGGATGCGGCTGGCGCGGGCGGTCAATCGCGTGTTCGGGCGGCGCGGGCCGGTGCTGTCCGGGCGCTACCACCTGCGCGTATTGCGGACGCCGCGCGAGGTGCGGAACGCGCTCGCCTACGTGCTGCTGAACGTCCGCAAGCATTGGCAGGGGGGAGAGGCGAGAGCGCCGCCGGTCCGGCTCGACGTCGCGTCGTCGGGCGGTCGTTCGATGGCTGGAGGCGACCACCGCGGATCGCCGAGCCGACAGCGCCGGCTCTCGGTGGCGCCGGCTCGGATTGGCTCTTGAGCGATGGCTGGCGGCGTCACGGGCTGTTGGATCCGGCGGAGGTTCCGGGGGGCGCAGCCTGAGAGACGAGGTCCAGGGCTTAAACGACGCACTAAGCAGGGTCTGAACGGGCGGGTTAATGTATTCGCTTTTTCCGCTAGTCGAGCCGCTCCGATGGCAGCAGCACCTGGAAGCGCGCGCCGCGGTCGGGGTCGTTGCCGGCGCCGATCCAGCCGCCGTGGCGGCGCACCACGCCGAGCGCGGCGGCGAGGCCGAGGCCGCGGCCCGCGAACTTGGTGGTGAAGAACGGGTCGAAGATGCGCGCCTGGGCATGCGCGTCGATCCCCGGGCCTGATCGCTCACGAGAGCAGCGTGTAGCAGCCTTCCCGCAGCTCGGGCGCCGCCGCGCCCCGCGCGAGCAGCTCGGGGTCGGCCCAGAAGCTGCCGGTCGCATCGCGGATCCGCCCGCGATGCGGACGGATCGCCTCGCTCGCGTTGATCACGAGGTTGTGCAGGAGCTGGCGGAGCTCGAGCGGGTTGGCCGACACGGCGGGCCGGGCGTCTCGAGGTCGAACTCGATCGGGATCCCGGGCCCGCGATTGCCTCGAGCTGAGCGCGGTCGGCGCGCACGAACTCGGTGAGGTCGATCGGCCGCATCGTCGCGCGGTCGGCGCGCGCGTAGTCGCGCAGCTGCACGGCGAGCTCCACCGCGCGCAGCGCCGCCTTGCGCACCTCGAGCAGGTGGAGCCGCGCGCGCGTCGGCTGTCGGGCGTCGGAGAGGTCGAGAGCGCCTCGTCGGTGTGGTCGAGGATCGTGCCGATCAGCTGGTTGAAGCCGAAGGCGGCGCCCGCGCCGAGCACGCCGAGGCTCTGCATGCGCTCGGCCTCGTCGAGCCGGTCCTGGAGCCGCTGCTTCTCCTCGACGATCCGCATGCGCTCGATCGCATAGCGCAGGCAGCGGTGGATCAGCGGGCCGGTCTCGAAGTCGCCCTTGCCGAGATAGTCCTGCGCGCCCGCCTTGGAGCGCTGCGCAGCGGCAGCTCGGCGTCTCCCGCGCTCGTGAACACCACGATCGGCACGTCGGGTCGGCCTCGCGCAGCCGCCGCACCGTGTCGCTGCCCGCGCTGTCGGGAAGATGAGGTCGAGCAGCACGACGTCCGTCTGCCGCTTGCCGAGGTGGTCGATGCCCTCCTGGAGCGTCGTCGCGCGCTCGAGCACGATGTTCTCGAGCGAGCCGAGCTCGCGCTCGAGCCGCGCGTCACGAGCAGCGCGTCACCGAGATCGTCCTCGATCAAGAGGACTCGCATCGCGGGCTCTTGCATGGCGGTTCCCTTCGTTCAACCCATCGGATCAAATTATCTTCCAGGGCGCCGTCCAGGGCAAAGCAGG
>CAVSZO010000053.1:0-13425 GCA_963732335.1 Ilumatobacteraceae bacterium
CGGTGGTGCGCGCAGGACGGCTCGAGCTTCCGACCTGAGAGATCGGAGCGGCGACTTCTCACATCGGCATGCGCCGGCGCCGGAGTGGGAGTACCGAACGTGCGACGCCCTGTCGGATATTCGCGGCGATGATGCCGGGGCGCCGGCATCCTTTATCGCCAGCTTGACCGTTGGCGTCGGCTGCTCGATCGCCACGTACGACATCAACGCTCCGGGTCAATGCCGACCGGCAGCTCACCCTCTCCGTACGGACACGGGCCCCGCGCTGGCGCCACAGTTCGACGCTGTGTCGTTTCCGGGCATCCCACGCACAGGTCCTCAAGCAGTTGCTGACAAATCGCGGACAAGCGGCACCTCGCCAGCCCTCAACCGCCGCCGCAAATATCGATGAACAGGGCGTTTGCCCTAGTGAGTCCGTGTCGGAGGGGGGACTCGTACCCTTACCCCACGGTCGCTGGGCCTCGGCACGTATCCGGTCGCGGCGTAGCTCGTTCACGTCGCCGTAGCGGCGCGACGCTCGCCGGATGAGCTTCGACGGACGTGACATCGTCAACACCGAATTCGATGCGGCACCGATTGTCACACTGCCGCGTTCGGACGCGGACTCGCAGCGAACATCGGTCTCACCGCTAACAGGCCAGCTGTCGATGGCGTCGGCAGCAGCGGCGCGGATAACCGTCTCTGATCGATCGGAGCGGATGCGGCGTGATCAGCGAGTCGGCGCGGATGCTCCCTCCCTACCCCATCAGGGCAGAATGGCGCCGCCACCAATAGGCGGCAGGACCACACGAACAAGCGCCCCGGAAGTCTGGCTGGAGCCGACGCCGACGGCGATAGTGACCCTGGCTAGATCGGTGTCGGCGCCGCTCCTTCCCCGGTCGGAAGGATCAGGGTGCGGATTGGTTCCCGCCAGCCTGCCTCGGCAATACGTCTCCCGCACTGTCGGCGTGGCGAGGGGGATGACTGCTGGACACCCGGTCGTGGTGGACGTAGATTTGCGGTGCCTTCAACAGCGAGGGCGGCCTTCAACAGTGAGGGTGTCGATCGTTCAGTCCGTCACGGCGATCCACACGCTGCGGGAGGCGAGATGGGTTTCGATGGCGAGTCGAGTCTGGCAGGCACCGTCAAGTGTGATGGCGTTGGTGTTCTGATCGTCCCTCAGGGAGACCTCGACCAAGAGACCGTTCAAACTTTCGAGTACTGCCTCGACGATGCCCTCCAGACGAGACGCTCGCCGCTACGAATCGACCTCAGCCAGATCTCCTACGTCGACATCGCCGCGCATCGGGCGATCATGCGGTTCGGCCATCGCTGCGAGCGCCACAATCTCGTCAATCAGTGGCTTAATCCGAGCAGCTCGGTCCAGCTGATGTTTCTCATCCACGGCTTACCCCTCGGCGAGATCCACGACGACGGGGCAAGCAAGTCGGATTTACCCCCGGGTGTCGCAGCCCCGGCCGTGACAGACCTTCCCGGCGGCGACACCATCCTGCCAACTGCCGTCGTATGACATGACACGCGGCGACTGCCGCTCGGCGCTCCCTGGGTGCCGGCCTCGCGCCACACGGATCGCGCTGCGACTCGGCGCCCCGCATTCGCCCGACGTCAGAGCGCTGACGGCATACGGCGCCGCGCGAACTCTTCCGGTCACGCTCACCGCCGTCGCAAGCAGCGAAGGAATTGTCGAGCTCGCGGGTTCGGTCGCGCCAAGGGGTCACCGCCGATTGCCCAGGCTCCACGCGGCCGACGGTCGATCGCCTTTACGCACTCGATATCGAACCGTCGATCAGTCGCGACCCGCGATCTGGGCGTGAATCGTGTCAATCAACCATCTGGGCGTGGTCATTCCCGGGTTCCGGGAACGGTGACACCCAGATCCGACTTGGACTCGAGCGCTCCGGAATCGGCGTTCGGCACTCGTCCATCAGTGTGGACGATGACGGCGACGGCAACGGGTGTGCCCCGCAACGCGGTCCAGTCGCGGTAGGGACCGCCCTTGCTGGCGTCCCCCGCGCAATTCGCAGCGTGCGGAACTACCGCACTGGGCTCCTGCCATGGGTGCGGGCGTCGCGTGGGAAGGGATGCTGGATGCGGGCGGGCGGCAACCAGCCCATCGTGGGCGACGCGATCACGACGTGAACCGAAGCGGCCGAGACCGCCCCGTGAGTCAGGTCATCAGACACGGGTCAGAGGGTGGCGAGGCGGGTGTTGTCGATGTTGGGGCTGTGTTGCGGGCGAACGGCAACCTTGCGTTCGAGGGCTTCGATGACGAGTCTCGGCGAAGTTGACGTGGTAGAGCGACTGACAGCTGCCGAGGCCGCCGGGACTGAACACGTTGACCTCCATCAGCTTCGAGCCGATGAGGTCGAGACCGACCAGGAACATCCCGTCTTCGAGGAGTTTCGGACGAACTGCCTCGACCACCTCGAGCATCTCGGTCGGTGACTTTGACTCGTCTGGCTTTGCCGCCGACGTGCATGTTGGAACGCAGGTCGCTGCCCTGGTTGACCCGACGGAACGCGGCATAGGTGCCGTTGTGCTGGAGTGGCTCGCCGTTCATCACGAACATCCGGACATCCCCGTGCTCGGCGTCGGGAAGGAATTCCTGGGCGACGATGTACCCGTCTCGTGCGACGGCTTCGATCATCTGGTTGAGGTTGGGTGACTCGTCGCCGGTGACGAGGAAGACGCCGCTGCCACCGGAGCCCTGCAGAGGCTTGATCACCGCCGAGTCACCGCTCTCGCTCACGAACGTGGCGATCTCGTCGGGGTCTCGGGAGATCAACGTCCGCGGTCGCACCGCCTCGGGGAAGTGTTGGAAGTAGGTCTTGTTGACGGCGTTGGCGAGGCTGGCGGGGTCGTTGACCACGAGCACGCCCTTGGCGACGCTGAGTTGGGCGAACAGAATGCCCGAGGCGACGGCCCAGGGTCGGTCGACGACGTCCTCGGCAGGGTCGTTGCGCATCATGATGACATCGAGCTCTTCGACCGAGAGGTCGTCGACATCTCGAGCGGCGCTCTGCAGCGAGCCGAGGTAGCTCGGCGATTGAGCGGTGTTTGCGGCGTGACGGCGACCGCGCCTTGGCGCCGATCGATCCGTCGGCCCGATGGGCGAAGTCTCCGACGCCCATCATCCAAACGTCGTGGCCCACGGCGGGTGGCGGCGAGGGCGAGGCGTGTGGTGGTGTACTGCGGCTGCTCGGTGTCGACATCGTTGACGACGAATCCGATTCTCATCGTGGCCCTCCGATCAGCTCGTGGTCACGCACGGTTTCAGGTAAGCAGGTCGACGGTGTGGTCGATGCGGTGACGTTGGCGAGGCGCTGCTGCGCCGCCGGGTCATCGAGGTAGCGAGGCACGAGCACTGGGTCGTGAAGGATGCCGCGGTCGCGGAGGTCATTGATGTGGGGCAGGTCGGTGAGTGACAGCTTGCCGAGCCACAGTCCGTCGAGAACGCCGCCGGCGCCGAGGTGGGAGATGATGCCGCGCAGCCCACGCAGATACACAGCGTCCTTGGTGAGCCCTCCGGACCGGAACACTCGGGCAGTGATGGTGAATGCTTCGTTGACGGCGACGCCACAGTCGACGAGCCCGCGCGTGAACCGTCGCGAACGATTCGCCATCGGCCATCTGATGAACGGCGACGACCCGTGCGGCCAATTGACGCAGTCTCCTCGCCGTCAGCCCGCCGGCGAGGTACTCGGCGAACACCGCCAGACCTTCCTGGGTTTCGTCGTAATCGGCGAGTCCGGCGCCGAGTAGTCGAAGGGGCTGGTTCGAACCGTTCACGTGCGTGACGACGTGCGTACCGACCTCGTGCTGCAGCAGGGTGTGGACCCTCACTTCGGGCACCGCGACCGTCGGGGCGATGAGCACGTTGCCGTTGGACACCATCACCCCGCTGCTATCCCGGCGAATCTCGACGACCACTTCGAGACCGGCATGACGGGCGCGGTAGTGGTCGAGCTCAGCCTCGACACGAAGTGCAAAGGCGGCTGCGTCGAGTCGTGGACCGGGCTCGGTTGGCGAGATCACCAGGCGCGTTGAGGAGTGACTCGGCGTCGCCGACAAGGGCCGGGCTGACCGTCCCATAGAGCTGGATGCTGAGGCCAAGGAACTCGTCGGTGTCACGCTGGCGGAGCATCTCCACCTGCAGTTCCAGCTCGCGATGCTTCGCCTGCAGCAGATGGGAGAGGGCGGGATCCTCGACGGCGTCGATGGTCGCGGCCGCCAACCGGGCCTCGACCACCGCGGGGTCCTCCAGCGTGCCATAGGTGAACTTCGGTGCGGACCGGTCTTCGAGGAACCGGCGACGTGCCTCGATCAGATTGTTCGGTGTGACGTAGAGCAGCAAGGGGATGCTCGCGGCGATATCGGCCAACTCGTGGTCGATCGCCAGGTCCTCCGGACGAACGAGATCGGTGGCGGTCACCGAGGCTCCCGGAGCATCGTCGTAGCGGTCTCGTCGACGGCGACGCGAAGCGCTCCGGCGAGCTGTCCGATGTGGTGGTCGTCAGCGACGCCGGTCCACTCATCCATGAACGTCTTCTTGAACTCGATCGCCAGGACACACCGCGCTCTGGGTAGTGGCAGGCGACCCAACGAGACAGGTGCCCGCCCTCGAAGCGCACGTTCTCCCGTACGTCGAGCCGATGGCCGCCGACGCGTTGTGCCGCAAGCGACTGACTGAACCGGTCAACCACCGTGCCCCAGCGTGCCCGATCGAGCGAGCCAGTCCCGACGTTGACCTCTGGATTCTCGGCAATCGACCCAGCCGGTTCGGTCCGTCCACGGCGGCGATGATTGTACGAATGGACGTCGACCAGGAGGCACGGACCGACCGCGGTGACGCGGTCAAGCTGGGCAGCCAACTCCCGGTAGAAGTCTTCGTAGATGGCGAGTGACTCGCGCACGTGCGACTCGGAGAGCCCGTCGTTCCACACGTCGAGGCCCCACGCATCGTCGGGAGTCGAGTAGATCGCTTTCTGTCGGGGCCGATTGAGGTCGATCTCGAAGCGCGAGCGGTGCACGACGAGCTGGGTGCCCAGTCCGCGGATCAGCCGGTCGGTGTACGGATCCTCTTCACGACGGCGCGTGGCATCACTCGAGCCCCATCAGCCCGACCAGCTCACCTCGCAGGTCGTGCCCCGCGTGAAGTGCCGTCGAGACGACCGGGCGCGGCCCCGCCGTGACCTCGAACGGTGCCCGCATCACCCCAACGCGTACCCCCAACGACGCAGGTTCAGCCCGGGGTGGTTGCCGACGCTGAAGCGACTGACACGGCGAAATGACGGGTACCTGTCGTTGTACCGGCACCCCCGACTCGTCGGCGGAAAGCGAAGGAGAGCGTCGTGTGATCGGCGACCTCACCGACCACGACGAGTTCGAGCGTGAGGGCAAGGTTGACGAACTGGCCGGAAAGGCCAAGGACGCCGCCGACAAGGCGCGGGACCAACTCACCGTCAAGGATTGACAGGCCAGGCCGTCCATACTGCGTCTGACGCGCTGGGTAGGCCACAGCTCCGCCGAAACGCCTACGCGACCTCACTGATCACCGAGTCACACTCGATTCTGGTAACGCTGCGCCGCTTTTGCACGGGCGGGAGTTGCTCGGCTGGAGCTTGTTGCGTCTCGAGTGTCTGTGTTCGGCGCCGCGGATCGGCCGTCAGCGAGCGTCTCGGCACGACGTGTCGTGCGTTCCTCGGCGGACGCCCAGCGCCACACGGCAGCCAGCAGCAGTGGCACGGTCGTCACCATCCCGCCGATCCACATGATCGTCGCCGCGGTTCGTTGGTCGGCGAGCGCGTCGGCTGACCCGAGCCGGCGCTCGTACGTTGGGATCAGCGGGTTGGACGCCGACAGCAAGGCGATCCCGAGCACCGATCCGGCGGCGCCGACGCCGAACGCGACGCCGACGCCGCGCGACAGCGGCGGCACGCCCAGGCCCCATCACGGCCGACCAGAGCAGGACGGAGCCACCAAGGTACGCGACGTGCTCGAGTTCGTGGACCAACCGGTTGCCAAGGGCACGGTCATAGACGGACGTGAGGTGGGTGGCGAACAGGACGAGCACGAACACCACGGGCCCGACCAACGGGGCCTGGCGCCGCCATGCCCTGCCGAGGCGGCGGCCGGCGGCCGTCGGCGGGAACACGCCAGAGCGAGCAGCGGTGCGCAGTGGCTCAGCGAGCACGAACAACGGCGCAGCCACGGCGATCACCAGCAGGTGCTGGACCATGTGGCCGGTGAAGGTCCCCTCGGCAAGCGATTCCAACCATGGTGAGGACGCCACGACGAGCGCCATCACGCCACACATCCAGAATCCCAAGCGGTGGGGAGCCGGTGCGGGCTGGCGCGACCACAGTGCGGCGAAAGCGGCACTCAACAGGATCGCGCTGACCGCGATGGCGAGGTGCTCGGCGCTGTCGCCGTGGGCGATCACGGGTCGGCGTCCCTGACGAGCAAGGCGACCTGGGAGACGACGATGCCCAGCCCGGCGATCGTCATCCACGACCCGAGCACCACGCCGAGCACCGTCCCGGTCACCCCGACGGCGATCGCCAGCGGGCGCAGGCTGGCTGCTGGGAAGATGCCGACGGCGCCGGTCTCGTCGGCCACGTCAGCATCGCCACGATCCGCGGGTCGTGGGTGCGGATGCTTGCGTCGCCAGCCCCACGTCCAGATGGCGACCAGGGCACCGAGTCCGGCTGCCAGGAGGAGCAACGTCGCTCCCGCCGGATCGTCGCCGACGATGGCGTAGAACACGCCGAAGGCGGTGAAGTGCACGGTGACCCCCAACCACAGGATCATCTCCAGCTTCACATCGCCCTCTCTCGTTGCCGGGCTTCCCACGCCTCACGGGTGCCGGGCGCGCGTGCGACCCCGTCGTGGTTGACCCAGCGCAAATCGAACACCGGTCGTTCCGAGCGGATCGGCGGTAGCCACGTGAAGTTGTGGAGTGGCGGCGGCGACGACGTCGCCCACTCCAGCGAGTTGGCGTGCCAGGGGTCTGCGCCCTCGGTTGCCGGCTTTCGCAGCGAGCGCACCACGCTGACCATGAACGGAAGGAACGACGCGGTGAGCACCACCATCCCCAGCGACGAGATCAGGTTCAACCGCTCGAGCCGATCGACGTCGGGATAATCGGCAACGCGGCGCGGCATGCCATCGCGGCCGAGCAGGTGCATCACGAAGAACGTCGACTGGAAGCCGACGAACAGCAGCCAGAAATGGATCGTGCCCAACCGCTTCGAAAGCATCCGGCCCGTGACCTTCGGCCACCAGAAGTAGATCGCCGCGAACACGGCGAAGACGACGGTGCCGCCCATCACGTAGTGGAAGTGGGCGACGACGAAGTAGGTGTCAGAAAGGTTGAAGTCGAGCGTCGGCGAGGCGAGCATCACCCCGGTCAACCCGCCGACGACGAACGTGACGAGGAACCCGAGCACGAACAACATCGGCGGCTCAAAGCTGAGCGAGCCGCCCCACATCGTGAAGATCCAGTTGAACACCTTCACGCCGGTGGGGACGGCAATGAGCAGCGATGTGGCGGCGAAGAACGGCAGCACAACCTGGCCGGTCACGAACATGTGATGCGCCCACACTGACGTCGAGAGGCCGGCGATGGCGAGGGTGGCGAGGACGAGCCCTTTGTAGCCGAAGATCGGCTGGCGGGAGAACACCGGGACGATCTCGGAGACCACGCCGAAGAAGGGCAGGGCGATGATGTAGACCTCGGGGTGGCCGAAGAACCAGAACAGGTGTTGCCACAACAGCGGCGACCCGCCGGCGACGGGATCGAAGATGTGGGTGCCGAAGCGGCGGTCGGCCTCGAGCATGATCAGCGCGCCCGACAGCACCGGAAATGCCAGCAGGACCATGAAGCTGGTGAGTAGCAAGGTCCAGGTGAGGATCGGCAGGCGGAACATCGTCATGCCGGGGGCGCGCATCATCGTGATCGTGGCGATCACGTTGACGGCGGTGAGGGTGCCCGATGTGCCAGTGAGAATGATCGACACGATCCAGAGGTCGGCTCCGAGCCCGGGCGACCCGATCGGCCCCGACAGGGGCGGGTAGGCGAACCATCCGAAGCTGGCGGCTCCGCCGTTGGTCAGGAAACCAAGCAGCATCAATAAGCCGCCGATGAGGTACAACCAGTACGACATTGCGTTGAGTCGGGGAAATGCCAGATCCGGGGCGCCGATCTGCAACGGGACGAGGTAGTTGGCGAGCGCGAAGCCGAACGGGACGGCGAACAGGTACACCATGGCGCTGCCGTGGATGGTGAAAATGCTGTTGTAGGTCGCCTCGTCGACGACCTGAAGTCCGGGTTGGGCGAGCTCGATGCGGATGATCGCAGCAAGCAACCCGGCGACCGCGAGGAAGAACATCGACGTCAGCGTGTAGGCGACCCCGAGCGCCTTGTGGTCGGTTGTGGTGAGCCAGCCGACCAGCGTCCTCGGCAGGCCGGCCTGTTCGCCATGCGAGGCGGGCGGGGTGACGAAGTCGTCGACCGAGATGAGGCCCGGCTGCACCTTGCCCGCGTCGTCGAAGGTCGTCATGATTCGGCCTCGGCGTCATGCACCTGCGTCCACTCGGTGAACTCCTCGGCGGTGACGATCCGCACCGAGAACCGCATCTTGTGATGGTCAAGCCCGCAGAATTCGGCGCACACGCCGGTTCCGGGGTAGAAGCCGGTGCGCTCTTCGACGTCGACCTGGAACGAGGTGGTCTCACCCGGGAACATGTCGCGCTTGAACCGGAACCCCGGGATCCAGAACGAGTGGATGACGTCGATCGAGGTCAGCTCGAAGCGCACCTTCTGTCCGGCGGGCAGGACGAGCTCAGGGATCACCTCGTCGCTGCCCAACACACGCGCTCCCGATGCCGGATAGTCGAACTGCCATTGCCACTGGAATCCGGTGACCTCGATCACGAGGTCGGGGTCGTCCTCGAGGGAGTCGATCGCTCGCACCGAGACGAATGTGACGGCGAACAGCCCGATCACGATGGCAAGTGGCACAGCTGTGTAAATCAGCTCGAGCACGATGTGCTCGTGCACCTGGTGAGGGAGCGCATCGTTGCGACGGCGGTGGCGGACGACCACGTACAGCAACAGCACGATGACGAGCAGCAGTACGCCGACGGCGATGGCGAGGAAGCCGCTCCAGATCCGATCGATGTCCTCCGCCTGGTCGGTGAGCGGCGGGACCTCCGCCAATACAACGCGGGTCATGACGGCGGCCCCGCGACCGAAGGCTCGTCGTCGTGCTCGCGCTCGATGTCATCGTCCTCGTGACCGGCGTGATAGCCGCCGCTGGTGTCGCGCACGACTAGGCCGGCACGCTCGGTGCGCTCTGGCGCCGGGCGTTCGGCGAGGGTGCGACACAGCCGCCAGGTGACGATCCCCGCCAGCGGCGGGGCAACCAACAGCGAGATCTGCAGAATCGCGGTGACGTGGCCGATCGACATGTCGAACGTGCCGGCGATGACGTCCTGCGATCCGCCGAGAAACAACAGGACGACGACGGTGAGACAGGCCACACCCATCGCGGTGCGGATCGCCGCGTCGCGAGGACGATCGAGCAGGTTGTGCTCCGTGTCGTCGCCGGACAGCCGGCGCTCGATCCACGGCACGGCCAACAACGACGCGAAGATCAGACCCGGGATGACGATGCCGGAGTAGACGACGTTGTTGATCACGAAGCCGAGAGCCCGGGTCTCCCATGGCGGGAACAGCCGCAGCGAGCCCTCGAGGAAGCCGATGTACCAGTCGGGCTGGGAGTAGGACGTCGCCGCGGCCGTGTCGTAGGGACCGTAGAGCCAGACCGTGTTGACGTGGAACAACGTCCCCATCGCCGTGGACACGCCGGCCACGGCGAACAGCAACCCGGTCGACTTGATCGCGAACGACGGCCAGACCCGCTCGCCGACGACGTTGTGCTCGGTCCGCCCCGGCCCGCGGAACTGGGTGTGCTTCTGCCGCCACACGAGTGCCAGGTGGAGGGCGAGGGCGGCGACGATCAGCGCCGGGATGATCAGGATGTGAATCGGGTAGAGGCGACCGATGATGTCGGTGCCGGGCCACTCGCCACCGAATAGCAGGTACGTCGCCCGCTCGCCGATGAACGGGATGGCGAGGATTACGGCATGGATGATGCGCACCCCGGTGCCCGAGAGGAGATCGTCGGGCAGCGAGTAGCCCGTGAGTCCAGCGGCGAGGGCGAGGGTCAAGAGCAGCACGCCGACGACCCAGTTGAGCTCGCGTGGGCGGCGGAACGCGCCGGTGAAGAACACCCGCGCCATGTGCAGCGAGATGGCACCGATGAAGATCAGCGCCGCCCAGTGGTGCATCTGGCGGATCAGCAGCCCGCCCTTGACGTCGAAGGAGATGCGCAGCACCGAGTCGTAGGCGGCGGACACCTCGACGCCTCGCAGCGGCGTGTACGAGCCGCGGTAGATGGTCTCGTCCTGGGAGCCCTCGAAGAACAACGTGAGGTAGATGCCGGTGACGACAATGACCACGAAGCTGTAGAGCGCGACTTCTCCCCACAGGAACGAGAAGTGATTGGGAAACACCTTGTGCAGCACCTTCGACACCATCGACCCGCCGCCGACCCGACTGTTCACCGAGTCGACGTACCGTTCGACGAGCCCGCGGCGCCGTGACTGCCGTTCGAAACTCACGTCCTCGCCTCGATCGCGCGGCTCGCTACTCATCCCTCATCCCACGCGATCGGTCCGACGGGTCGCTCGAAGTCGCCCTGCGCGACGAGGTATCCGTCGGCGCCGACGGCGAGCGCAAGCTGCGGAAGTGACCGCGTTGCCGGGCCACCGACCGGTCTGGCGCTGTCGACAGGATCGAAGATCGACTGGTGACACGGGCACACGAGTTGGCGCACCGTGTCGGGCTCGCGGTTATCGATGCCAAACAACCCGACCGAACATCCGGCGTGGGTGCAGATCTTCGAGTAAGCGACCCAACCATCGAGCGCGCCTTGGGCGACGGTGCGCTCGGTGAGCAGCCGGGGTTCGATCCGGAGCAGGATCACTTGTGAGTCGTCGACGCCGACGTGGCCTTCGGGGAAGACGGTCGCCAGGTCTCCGAACTGGGTCGCCTCACTGTCGATCGGCGTCCCGTCAGCGGTGACCAAACGCGCACCGTTGGTCCACGACGTACGGCCGCGCTCGCCGTGTGGCTTTGGGCCGAGCGAGCCGACCGGTCCGAAGAAGCCCACTAACGTACTGACGAACGCGCCGCCGAGGAGGACGACCAGCAACTTGCGACGTCCGACCGTCCGCTTCGTCAGCTCGATCTCCTGGTCGAAGCTGGGCCTGCTCGTCGGGAGTCGTCGTCAGTAGTTCGCGTTCCTGCACGGCGTGCTCATCGAAGTTGAGGTACTTGGCCCACGAGATCAACCCGACTCCGATACCGGCGAGGGCGAGCGTGAGCCCGAGGCCGAGCAGGTTGCCGGTGTGCTCGGTGCCGTAGCCGATGGCGGCCGTGATCCCTCCGACGATGGCGACAGCGAAGGAGACGACCGCTGCGCGGTAGAGCCGCTGATTCCCCGGACGCGGCGCGACCCCGTGGCTCGCTCACGTCGGATCTTGGCTGTCTTCAGCCGGAGCGGCGACGGCGTGCGTGTCGCGGCCTTCGTGCGGCGTCCCGATCCAGCGGGTCAGGGCGATGAGCGGGATGAGCCCGAGGAGCCAGGCCGCCAGCCCCTCTGCGACGGGTCCGACCCCGCCGAACTCGTCGACCGCCGTGGTCTCGCGGTGCTGCAGATCGTCGATGTAGGACGCGACGTTGTCGATGTTCTCGGAAGGTGAACGTCGTGAACGTTGGCATCGCACCGGGGCCGACGAGGATCGCCTCACCGATCTCGGTCGGCGATGTCGACATCAGCGACGGTGCCTCCCGCCCGCCGCCAATCGCCGCGCCGGCACCTGATGCCACGTGGCAGGCGGCGCAGTTCAGCCGGTACAACTCGCCGCCAGCGGCGAGGTCGCCTCGACTCGGGTCGACATCGGGGATCGCGGGACCGTTGCCAAAGGCGCCGGTGTACTCGACGAGGGCGACGATCTCCTCCTCTGAATACCGCACCGGGCCACGCCTCGGATGCAAGTTTGGAGCCGCGAGCGGCATGCGTCCGGTCCGCAACACGAAGTCGACCGCCGCCGGACCCTCGTCGGTGAGCGCGGGACCGCGGTCCGTGATGCCTTGGCCGCGGTCGCCGTGGCAGGCCGCGGACTGAAAGGCGTAAAGGGTTGCACCGAGCGAGTCCTCGGGTCCGGATCCTGCTCGACCACCGATGGCGCGGCGACGAGGTGGCCGGCTGTGGTTCCGTCGGAGAGAGCGAGCAGGGCGGTGACAGCGGCGGCCGTGGGCGGGAGCAGGATCCCATATCTCATGCCGCACACTCCGTCGCCCTACTGCAACACCCAGATCGTGGCAAAGACGAACAACCAGATGATGTCGACGAGGTGCCAGAACAGCGACACTCCTTCCGCCCAGATGCCGACGGACTCGTCCGACCGGGCGCGGACCGACCGGACGTACAAGATCGCGAGGGCGCCGAGCCCGGCCGTCACGTGCGCCCCGTGAAGTCCAGTAAGCAGCCAATAGATCGAGCCATAGGGATGGTCGTCGGCGCGGAAGTCGAGCGTGGCGTATTCGGCGATCTGGTTGGCGAGGAAGATGGCGCCCAATGCGATGGTGGCGAGCAGCCACCATCGCATTGCACGCCGGCCGTCCGAGCTCAGACCGGCGCGGTGCGACGCCACCATCGTGAACGACGAGGCGACGAGGACCGCCGTCGCCACCGCGGTGCGCCCGACAGCCAACTCGACGTCCTCGGGCGGCCATCGATCAGTGGTCGAGCGCAGCAGGAAGTAGGCGGCGAAGAACGGAGCGAACAGCATCACGTCAGAGGCGAGGAATACGATCACCCCAAATTGGACAGTGCTCGACTCCGCCGACCGGGTGGGGCCGGCAGCGGCTCTGTCGGCGAACGCGGCGACGTCCGACACCCGCACCTGTCTAGTGCATGAGAGACGGGCTTCGGGCAAGTCGCGCCCCTTGGTCACCACCGTCGTCCATTGGTCGGTTCCTCGATGCGTAACCGCGACCCACCGTGTGCCGACCGCCGACATCGGTACCACGCGTGCCATACCACCACCGTCCGACCGGCGTTGGCGTCTACGCCTCAAGGGGTCAGCCGCCGACACGCCCCTGCGCCGGCGGGCCAGCGCGCCCAGCTCAGCGATCGGGCGGTCACCACGTTGACGAGACGGCCCGCGGCCGGTCGGCCACGATGAACGTCAGTGACCATGTCGCGCTCGCTCGCCGGCGGTAGGTCCGACAGGCCTTTGACGGCCGGGGTCTACGGCGCATTATCGCGTCGAACCGCCGCCGAACACTTGTTC
>CAVSZO010000054.1:0-256072 GCA_963732335.1 Ilumatobacteraceae bacterium
GTTGCCGCTCGGCGGCACGTTCAATGTGATGAACGCGATCGCTGCAGCGACGACGGCGGCGGCGGTCGGGATCGGCATGGATCGATCGTCGCCGGCCTCAGTGCCGCCGACGCCGTCCCCGGCCGCTTCGAGCGGGTGACGGTCGACGCTGGAACGCCGCTCTCGATCGACGTCATCGTCGACTATGCGCACACCCCGGACGGTCTCGATGAGGTGATCGCTGCCGCCGGCGCACTGGTCGATGACCGCGGCAGGGTCATCGTCGTCTTCGGGGCGGGCGGTGACCGAGACCGCCGAAACGGCCGGAGATGGGTGCAACAGCGGCGCGCCTCGCCGACCTCGTCGTGGTGACGTCGGACAATCCACGCTCCGAGGATCCGGCAGACATCATCGAGGAGATCGTCGCGGGCATTCCCGACGATGACCATCGCGTGTCGAGATCGACGTCGACCGGGCGGCGGCGATCCGCATGGCGATCACCCTCGCGGAGCCTGGCGACATCGTGATCGTCGCAGGCAAGGGTCACGAGACGACCCAGACGATCGGCGACCAGGTCGTGCCGTTCGACGACCGAGAGGTCGCCCGCGCCTCTGGCCGAGGTCTGCGCCCTGCCCCAGGACCCCTCGGACTGGAGTCCGGTCGATGATCGCCGTGATGATCGCCGGCGTCGTGGCCGGGCTGGTGTCGCTGTTCGCCACGCGGGCCCTGATCACGATGTTCCGCGGGCGCGGCCTCGGTCAACCGATCCTCGGCAAGGAGGATCGCGGTCCCGAGCACCACATGTCCAAGCAGGGCACGCCGACAATGGGGGGAGTCGCCATTCTCGTCGCCGCCCTCGCCGGCTGGATGTGTGCTCATGTCCGCGAGGGACTGCCGTTCAGCACCCAAGCGCTGATCGTCTGGGTCGGCATCTTGGCGATGGCGACGATGGGCTTTCTCGACGACTTCATCAAGGTCCGCAAGCGCCACAACCGAGGCATCTTCTGGAAGCAGAAGAACTACGTGACGCTGTTGATGAGCTTCGGCATCGCCTGGTGGCTCGTGTACGCCACTGGCATCTCGGAGACGATCTCGCTCACCCGGGCCGACTATCCCGGATGGGAGGTGCCGGCGTGGACCTGGGTGCTGTTCGCCGGGGCGATCATCTGGGCGACGACGAACGCAGTCAACGTCACCGATGGGCTCGACGGACTCGCCGGCGGCTCGGCGCTGATGGGCTTCGGCGCGTTCATGATCATCGGCTTCACCGCCTTCCGCTTTCCCGAGATCTACGGCGGCGTGGTCAATCCCCTCGACCTCACCGCCCTCGCCGCCGCCTTCGCCGGCGCCTGTCTGGGATTCCTCTGGTTCAACGCCGCGCCGGCACGGATCATCATGGGCGACGTCGGTGCTCTCGGCCTCGGTTCGGCGTTGGCGATGCTCGCCCTGACGACGAACACACAACTGCTCCTGCTCCTCATCTGCGGGCTGAACGTCATCGAAGCCGGTTCGGTCGCCCTCCAGATGGGGGTGTTCAAGGCCAGCGGACGAACCCGCCGGCTGTTCCGGATGTCGCCGATCCACCACCACTTCGAGCTCGTCGGCTGGCCGGAGACCACGGTGATCATCCGCTTCTGGCTCGTCGCCGCCGTAGCTGTGGCCGCCGCCCTCGGCATCTTCATCGGCGACTTCACCCGGGTGTCGACGGGTCGCCGTGACGCTCACGCGTACGGCACCGGGCCGTTGCGCGGTTGCACCGTTGTTGTTCGCCTGGCTCCCAAATCGCTGGACGTTTGGATCGCGTCTGGCCGGTGGTCGGCTGCGCCTCGTCGCTCGCATCGGCGGGTTGATGCGCCGATGACACCGCACTCGTCTACGGGTTGGCCGTCGCCGGCACGGCGACGGTGCGCGCTCTCCGGCGCGGGGGTTCGACGTCGTTGCCGCCGACGACGTCGACACGCCGGCCCGGCGCCAGCTCGCCGCCGATCTCGGGGTCGACCTCGTGATCGATCCGGCGACAAGCAGCTCGCCGCGATTGTCGAGCGCAGCGACGTGGTCGTCCCGGCGCCCGGCGTGCCCGAGGGTCACCGCGTGATCGCCACGGCACAGCGCAGGAGCCGGCGCATCGCCAGTGAGCTCGAGCTCGCCTACGAATGGGAGCAGGAGCGCGACGGCGGGCCACGGCCGATCCTGGCGATCACCGGCACCGACGGCAAGACGACGACGACGCTGCTCACGGTCGCCATGTTGGAGGCCGCCGGCTGCCGCGCCGTCGCCGCCGGCAACACCGACGTTCCGCTTGTCACCGCAGTCGACCTCGACGTCGATGCCTTTGTCGTCGAGTGCACGAGCTTCCGGCTGGCATGGACGGAGCGGTTCCGCGGCGAGGCGGCGGTGTGGCTGAACCTGGCGCCGGACCACCTCAATTGGCACGACTCGGTGGCGGCCTACGCCTCGGCCAAGGGCCAGATCTTCGCCAATCAGCGCCCGAGCGACGTCGCCATCGGCTTCGCCGACGACCCCGAAGTGATGCGCCACTGCCCGCGCGCCGGCCCGCCACGTCACGTTCGCCGCCGCCATCGCCGACTATCGCGTCGAGGGTGGGATGCTGGTCTCTCCGCGCGGCGAGATCGCCGCAATGACTTCGATGCGTCGCAGCTTGCCTCACGATGTCACCAACGGCCTCGCCGCCGCCGCTCTGGTGCTCGAGACCAGGCTCGCCGACGCCTCGTCGGTTGCCGGCGCGTTGGCGTCGTTCGTCGGCCCGCCACACCGCATCGAGCTGGTCGCCGAGGCCGAGGGTGTCGCCTGGTTCAACGACTCCAAGGCGACCACCCCGCATGCTGCGGCGGCGGCGATCGGCGGGTTCGGCCAGGTCGTCCTGATCGCCGGCGGCCGCAACAAGGGACTCGACCTTTCGCCGATGGCCGCCGCGCCCGACCGCATCCGCACCGTCGTCGCCATCGGCGAGGCGAGTGGCGACGTAGCCGCCGCGTTCGCCGCGACCGGTGTGCCGGTCACGATCGCATCGTCGATGCCTGAAGCTGTCGACGTCGCCGGGGCAGCTGCCCTCCCCGGCGACGTCGTCCTCCTGTCGCCTGGCTGGCGAGCTTCGACTGGTACCCCGACGGAGGCTTCGAGGCACGGGGCGACCACTTCCGCGACCTCGTTCGCCAGTATCTGCGTTCCCCGGCCACGCAGGCCGTTCCTGGCCGCTCCTCGGCTGGCGCCTCGTCGCTCGCATCTGAGGAGTCGATGGGGTGATCGACGTCGCCTCGATGACCTCGACCGACGTGACCGACTGCTCGTCCGCAACGCGCCCGCTGCGCGAGCGGCGGCAGTTGGCGTTACAGCGCTTGCAGGTGACGACCGAACGCCGGCAACGCCGCGCCGGCGTCTTCCGGTGCTGTTCGGGCGCGAGCGTGTGCGCTTCTGGGACGTGCCCAGCGGACCTGCGCCGGTCGGGTACTACGTGATCGCCGTCGTCGTGACGGCGTTCCTCGTGCTCGGCCTGGTGATGGTGCTGTCGGCGACGGCGCAAGCCCAGGCGCAACGGGGAGGAGCCCGTTCTTCCTGTTCAACCGCCAGTTGATGTGGGCCGGCATCGGGATCGTCGGGCTCCTCGTCGCCCTCCGCATCAACCTGGTGTGGTTGCGCCGGCTGGCCGTCCCCGCCCTCGTCGTCGCCGGGATCGGGATGCTCGCGCCGTTCTCACCGATCGGCGTGACGTTGAACGACGCCAGGGCCTGGATCGCCGTCGGCGAACTCACGGTCCAGCCGTCTGAGTTCCTCAAGCTGGCCGTCGTGGTGTTCTCCGCCGATCTGCTCGTGCGCCGCAAGGACGACCTCTCCGACGTGCGCCGCAGCCTCAAGCCGCTGCTCATGTTGGCGGGGTTCGCGGCAGGGACCTGCCTCGTCCAGTCCGACCTCGGATCGGCGATCGTGATGGCGGCGATCGTCCTCGTCGTGGCGTTCATCGGTGCGGTGCCGTTGGTGCCGATGGTCGGGGCGACGCTGATGTCAGCGGGAGCCGCACTGGTGTTCGTCGTGTCCAGCCAACGGCGGATCGACCGCTTCACCGCGTTCCTCGACATCACCGGCCATCGCGACCGGCTCTCGTACCAGACCTACCAGGGGTTCTTGGCGATCGCCGACGGTGGGGTCACCGGTTCCGGCGTCGGCGCAGGAAACAGCAAGCTCGGCTATCTCCCCCTCGCCCACAGCGATTTCATCTTCGCCGTCGTCGCCGACGAGCTCGGCCTCGTCGGAACCGTCGCCGTCCTCGGCGGGTTCGCGCTACTGGTCTGGTTCGGCATCCAGGCGGCCCTCGCCGCCCCGGATCGCTTCGGCATGCTGCTCGCCGGAGGCATCGCCGCGTGGTTCGGCGTGCAGGCGATCGTCAACACCGGTGGAGTAGCCGGCCTGTTGCCGGTCACCGGGCTGACGCTGCCCTTCTTCTCGGCGGGCGGATCGTCGTTGTTCGTGTCGATGACCGCCGCCGGCCTGCTGCTCAACGTGGCACGGCGCGGGACGCGAACCGTCCGCGCGTGAGCGTGTTCGCGGTGATCACCGGCGGGGGGACGGCGGGACACGTGCTGCCGGCGCTTGCCATCGCCGAGGAGCTCGAGGAACGCGGTCACCCCGCCGAGTCGCTGCACTACGTCGGCGCCCAGCGTGGCATCGAGACGAGGCTGCTCCCCGAGACGCCGTATCCGCACACGTTCCTCGACGTGGTCGGCGTGCAACGACGAGCCGTGCGGGCCAACGTCGCGTTCCTCCCGCGGCTCGTCCGCGCGGTCGGAGCGGCGCGGCGGCTGCTCGGCGAGCTACGTCCGGGTGTCGTCGTGTCGGTCGGCGGCTACGCCAGCCTGCCCGCTGTGCTGGCGGCTCGCCGTCTCCGCATCCCCGTGGTCGTCGTCTCGTTCGACCGCGTACCCGGGCGGGCCAGCGCCCTCGCTGCCCGCTTCGCCGCCGCGTCCGCCGTGGCGTTCGAGGGGTCGTCGCTGCGCCGCGCGGTCGTGACCGGCGCGCCGGTGCGGCGGGCGATCCGCGACATCGACCGGGTCGCCGGCCGATCGGTGCGCGGGCCGCCCTCGGGCTGCCCGCCGACCGCTTCGTCGTCGCCGTGACCGGCGGGTCGCAGGGCTCCGGCGCGCTCAACGAGGCAGTGGTCGCCTACGCCGCGGAGCACGACGGCGACACGGAACTCGCCATCTACCACGTCGCCGGCGAGCGCTTCGTCGCCGCCGTCACCGATGATCTCGCGACCGGGGCCGGGCTGGTCCATCGGCTGGTCGGTTACGAGCAACGGATGGACCTCGTCTACGCGGCTGCCGACCTCCTCGTCGGCCGCGGGGGGGCGTCGACGGTCGCCGAGGTCGCCGTCACGGGGACGCCGTCGATCCTCGTTCCGTGGTCCGGGGCAGCGGAAGATCACCAGACCGCCAACGTCCGCTGGCTGGCCGACCACGGCGCGGCCGTGCACCTCCCGGAAGCCGATCTCAGCGGCCTCGGCCGGGTGATCGACGCGCTGCGCGACGACCCGGACGTACTCGCCGACCTGGCCCGCAATGCCCGGGCCGCCGGAGCGATGCACCGTCGAGGCGAACTCGGTGCCCTCATCGAACGGGTCGCCCTCCCCGAACCGGCGAAGACCGGCCAGTAGCCTCGATCCATCGTGACGGCTCGACCTGCCCCGCCGCTGGACCTCTCCCAGCCACGACGACTCCACGTCATCGGGGTCGGCGGTCCAGGCATGTCGGCGATCGCCATCGTGCTCGCCGAGATGGGCCACACGGTGTCAGGGAGCGACATTCGCGAACAGCCGGTGCTCGATCGGCTGCGGGCCGCCGGCATCACGGTTCACGTCGGCCACCATCGCTCGTACGTCGAGGGATGCGATGCGGTGACGTCTTCAACGGCGGTACCGGCGAGCAACATCGAGCTACGCAGGGCGATCGAGCTGGGGATCCCGACGCTTCGACGCGCGGGCATGCTGGCGTCGATCTGCGCCCGGGCCCGCTCCGTTGCGGTCGCCGGCACCCACGGCAAGACGACGACCACCTCGATGCTGATGCTGGCGCTCGCCGAGGGCGGTTTGGCGCCGAGCTTCCTCGTCGGCGGCGACGTCTCCGACGCCGGAACGGGGGCCCAGTGGACCGGAAGCGATCTGCTCGTCGTCGAGGCCGACGAGAGCGATGGCACCCACCTCGAACTGCCGCTGTACGCCACGATGCTGACGAACATCGAGGCCGACCACCTCGACCACTACGGATCGTTGGAAGCGATCGTCGCCAGCTTCGACGAGTACCTGGCTCACGTCGACGGCCCCAAGGTGCTCTGCGTCGACGATCCCCGCTGCGCCGAGTTGGCCCGCCGAGCACGGCGCCACGACGTACGGGCTGGGGCCCGGCGCCGACTTCCGCGCCGTCTCGGTGCATCCGGCGTCTGGGTCGTTTCGCTTCGAGGTCGCCCACCGCGGTGCGCTGCTCGGGCCGCTCGAGCTCCCGCTGCGCGGGGTCCACAACGTCGTCAACGCCGTCGGGGTGGTGGCGATGGCCACCGAGCTCGGGGTCCCTTTCACTGCGATCGCCGCGGCGCTCGGTCGCTTCGGCGGGGTCGCCCGGCGATTCGACGTTCGCGGCGTCGACGGCGGCGCGACGTTCGTCGACGACTACGCCCACCTGCCGACGGAGATCGCCGCCGTGATCGGCGCGGCGCAGGGGGAGCGGCGACAGCTGGAAACGTGTGATCGCCGTCTTCCAGCCCAACCGCTTCAACCGCATGGCGGTGATGTCGCGCGAGTATGCCGACGCCTTCGTCGAAGCCGACGTCGTCGTGCTCACGGAGATCTACGCATCGGGCACGACGCCGATCCCCGGAGTCACCGGTCGCCTCGTCGTCGACGCCGTGCTGGAGGCGCACCCCGACGCCCGCGTCGTGTGGCTGCCGCGCCGCGAGGACATCGTCTCGTTCCTCGCCGGCGAGGTCGGGGAGGGCGACGTCTGCATCTCGATGGGCTGCGGCGACATCGCCACGCTCCCCGAAGAG
The DNA here is from genome assembly GCA_963732335.1 of Ilumatobacteraceae bacterium. Classification (GTDB taxonomy): domain Bacteria; phylum Actinomycetota; class Acidimicrobiia; order Acidimicrobiales; family Ilumatobacteraceae; genus Desertimonas. The sequence continues at coordinate 7,030 of CAVSZO010000054.1, forward strand.
GTGCTGGCCCGCCGGGCGGCGAGGAGGTCGGAGTGATCGAGCTTGTCCGAGCCTGACGCCAGCGGGTCGATGCGGCCGCGGCGGTGCTCGGCGATCGTGCCGAGCGCGACGTGTCGCTGGCCCCGTACACGACGTATCGGCTCGGCGGGCCGGCGGCCCTGTTCGTGCGGGCGCGTCGATCGACGATCTCGCCGCCGTCGCCGCGGCACGCGCCGCGTCAGGGCTGCCGGTGCTCGTCGTCGGACGGGGGTCCAACCTGCTCGTCGCCGACGCCGGCTTCCCGGGCATCGCCGTGCTGGCGACTGCCCTCGGGGGGGATCTCGTCCTTCCCCACGCGGCTGGCGAACGGGCGACGGCCCGCGGCGGGTCGGGCTTGGCGCTGCCCGTCGTCGCCCGGCGCCTGGCCGCCGCCGGATGGCGGGGGTTCGAATGGGCGGTCGGGGTTCCCGGCTCGCTCGGCGGCGCGGTGCGGATGAACGCCGGCGGCCACGGGTCGGACATGGCCAGCTGCCTCGTGGCGGCGCACGTCTTCGACCTCGCGCGGGCGACGGCGGCGTGGCGATCGGTCGACGAGCTCGGGTTGCGATTCCGCGCCTCCGATCTACCGCCCTCGACGTCGTCGTCGAGGTGACGGTGCGTGTCCACGCCGGCGACCGTGCGGCCGCCGAGGCGGAGATCGCCGAGATCGTCAGGTGGCGTCGCGAGAACCAGCCGGGGGGTCAGAACGCCGGCTCGGTGTTCGTCAACCCCGTACCGGGCGAGGTGAGCGCCGGACTGCTCATCGACGGGCTCGGGCTGCGCGGACTGCGGGTCGGGACGGCGTGGGTGTCCGAGAAGCACGCCAACTTCATCCAGGCGTCCGACGGCGGCTCGGCCGACGACGTGCGTGCCGTGATCGAGCTGGTGCGGGCCCGGGTCGCCGAGGCGACGGGGGTCGAGCTGCGCAGCGAGGTCCGCCTCGTCGGGTTCGAGGACGGCGTGACCGAGCCCGACGCCGAGGACGAGACCCGGTCGGCGACGCGCCACGCTGACGTGCTCGACGAGCTGCACGCCGCCTTCGGGAGCCGTCCGCCTGACGCAGCATCGGCCGACGCCGTTGCGCGGCAGCCGGCCACGCCGCCTCAAGACCGCCACCGCAGCGGCCGGCGAGACCGTCGCCGTCGATCATCGCCGAGTCGCTGGTGCCGGAGGCCACCCGCCGATCGCAGCGGCGCTCTCGACGTGAAGCGAAGCGTGAGGCCAAGCAGGAAGCCAAGCGGGTCGCCGCCTCGAGAAGGCCGCCAAGCGGACGGCCAAGCAGGCACGAAGGCCGCCAAGAAGGCGCCTCCAGACAAGTCTCGACATCAACCCGAGGTCGATGTCGCCGCGACCGTCCGGAACGGACGAAGACATCGGTGTTCGAATCATTGACGCACCGGCGACGGCGCCACGGACGCCAGGCGGCCCGGGCTCGGTCGAGCCACCCGCCAGCGCAACGATCGCGATCGACGACGACGGCTTGCCGGACCCGGTCGTACGTCGACGGTGAACTCGGCGAGGGCGGCCGCGCCACGTTGCCCACCGGCGCCGGCGGCGACAGCGGGCGACCGTGTTCATCGACGACGCGGACCCGGCACCGGCGAGGTCGTCACGATCGATGTCGCCACGTCGGCGGCGCGCATGGAGCCGCGTCTGCGCGAGCGGCGCATCGCGGTCAAGCGGGCCGTCGGTCGCAAGCGCCTCAAGTGGGTGGCCGTGGCTGCGCGCCGTCGGCGTCGTCGTCGCCGTGCTCGGCGTGCTCGGCTCCGGCTTGTTCGCGATCAGCACCGTCGAGGTCGAGGGCGCCGTCTACAGCCAGGGCGACGCGCTCGACGCGGTGGTCGCCGATCTCGAGGGCGCCAACGTGTTGCGCGTCGACACCGCCGGCCGCCGAGCGGACGCTCGAGGCGATCCCGTGGGTCGCCGACGCCCGGGTGACGACGGACTTCCCGCACGGGGCGAAGATCGAGATCCGCGAGCGCCGGCCGATGGTCGCCTACCTGGCGGCCGACGGTCGGTACCGCGTGCTCGACGGCGATGGCCGGGTGCTCGACGTCATCGCCGGCCGCCCGGTCGACTATCTCGAATTGAACGTCGACGACGGGCCCGAACTGGAAGCCGGGCAGTTGGCGCCCGCGGCTATCGCGCTGCGGCAACGCTCGTTTCGGCGCTGACGCCACAGATGCGGCAGCGGGCGACGTCGGTGTCGATCGATCAGAAGGCGACGGAATTGTCGTTGATCCTCGACGATCAAATCGAGGTCCGCTTTGGGGCGGCGGAGGACTTACTGGATAAGCTCGTTCGCCTTCAAACAGCGCTGACAAATCCGAACCCGGAACTCACCGCGACCGAGCTGATCGACGTCTCGACCGAGGACATGATCGTCCGTTGATGGCCTGGCCGATCGAGATACCGCCGCCGCACGTCACGACGTGCGAGGATGACATCCGGCAGGCACGACGATCGACGCCGAACGATCGAAACCAATGAACCGCATCCGCATCGAACCCACGACAGGGAGGTCACGCTGATGGTCGGCGCGCCCCAGAACTATCTCGCCGTCATCAAGGTCGTGGGGGTCGGCGGCGGCGGGGTCAACGCCGTCAACCGGATGATCGATGCCGGGCTCAAGGGCGTCGAGTTCATCGCCGTCAACACCGACGCCCAGGCGCTGCTGATGAGCGACGCCGATCTCAAGCTCGACATCGGCCGCGACCTCACCCGCGGCCTCGGCGCCGGCAGCGATCCCGAGGTCGGACGCAACGCCGCCGAGGCGCACTCCGAAGAGATCGAGGAGATGGTCAAGGGCGCCGACATGATCTTCATCACCGCCGGCGAGGGTGGCGGCACGGGCACCGGCGCGGCGCCGGTGATCGCCGAGATCGCCCGCGGCCTCGGCGCCCTGACGATCGGCGTCGTCACCCGCCCGTTCTCGTTCGAAGGTCGCCGCCGGGCCGTGCAGGCCGACACCGGCGTGCAGCGACTGAAGGAGAAGGTCGACACGCTCATCGTCATTCCCAACGACCGCCTGCTCACCGTCGCCAACGAGAAGACGAGCGTGCTCAACGCCTTCAAGATGGCCGACGAGGTGCTGCTCCAAGGCGTGTCCGGGATCACCAATTTGATCACGACACCCGGCCTCATCAACACCGACTTCGCCGATGTGAAGATGGTGCTGTCGAACGCCGGATCGGCATTGATGGGCATCGGCCAGGCGTCCGGCGACGAGCGCGCCGTGGCCGCGGCGAAGGCGGCGATCTCCAGCCCGTTGCTCGAGGCGGCGATCGACGGCGCGCGCGGCGTGCTGCTCAACATCACCGGCCCGTCGAGCATGGGACTGTTCGAGATGAACGCCGCCGCCGAGGTCATCCACGGCGTCGCCCACGCCGACGCCAACATCATCTTCGGCACCGTCGTCGACGACGAGATCGGCGACGAGATCCGCGTCACCGTCATCGCCGCCGGCTTCGATCGCCTCGACGGCCCGGTCACCGGGCGGCCAGCCGAAGACGCCGTCGTCGATCAGCGAGCTGTTCTCCGACTCGCGCCGACCCGTTGGCGCCGACGACGACGACGACTTCGACGTGCCGTCGTTCTTGCGCTGAACGTCGACACCGGCTGCCACCCGTCGACGCGGGACTCGTCGCGGCCAGGCTGCCGGCACTGCGCGATCGCATCGCCGCTGCCGTGCGGCGCCGCGGCCGGTGGAGATCCTCGCGGTCACCAAGGGCTTCGGCGCCGACGCCATCGCCGCCGCGGCGTCCGCCGGCTGCACGATGATCGGCGAGAACTACGCCAAGGAGTTGCTCGCCAAGCTCGACGAGCTCGACACCGACCGACCGTCCGCCCGGCGATCCACTTCATCGGCCGGCTGCAGTCGAACAAGGTCCGCCAGCTCGCCGACGTCGGTCGACGTCTGGGAGTCGGTCGACCGGACGTCGCTGCTCGACGAGATCGCCCGCCGCCGTCCAGGTGCCACGGTGCTGATCCAGGTCAACGCCACGGGCGAGCGACACAAGGGCGGCTGCCCTCCAGCTGAGGTCGAGGTGCTCGCCGAGCGCGCCCGAACCCTCAACCTCGACCTCAACGGGGTGATGACGGTTGGACCGACCGACGGCGACGTCGGGGCGACCCGCCGGCCTTCCGGCTCGCTCGCCGGTTGACGGACGAGCTCGGGCTGCCGACGTGCTCGATGGGGATGACCGACGACCTCGACCTCGCCCTCGACGCCGGCACGACCCGGGTCCGCATCGGGACGGCGCTGTTCGGCCGCGCGTGTCTAGACGCGCACCGCGACCAGCCGTCGACCGCTCCGCGGCCATGCTCGTGGCCTGCGGTAGCCTGCTGCGGGGAGCAGGAGGAACGCGATGTCATTCTGGAAACGGTCCATGGAATACCTTGGTCTCGGTCCGGACGACGCCTACGACGACTACGACGATGGGCCGGAGCCGGAGCCGCCGGGTCGCCAACGCCACCGCGACGACCACAGCCGCTCGAGTTCGCGGTCGTGGCCGGCCGAGCCCGACTCGGGTGCCGTCCGCGCCGTTCCGGCGCGGCCCAGCTTCCCGTCGCGCGACTTCGAGAGCGGCCGCCGGTCGGCGCCCGTCGGCGGCGACGAGTCGGGCGATGCCGAGCCGTCCTCGTTCGTCGTCACGATCGGCCGCGCCCCCGCCCACGGCCGAGCCGGCGACGGTGCGGCCGCGCCGCTTCGACCAGGCCCAGGAGCTGGCCGATCGGTTCAAGGAGGGCAACTCGGTGATCCTCAACCTCGAGTCGGCCGACCGCGACGTCACCCGCCGCCTCGTCGACTTCGCCAGCGGTGTGTGCTATGCACTCGACGGCACGATGGAGAAGGTGGCGACGGGCGTCTACCTGCTCAAGCCGGCGCCCGACTCGCGTCCATCGCTTCGACGACTACGAAAGCTGAACTCACCGATGGCGATCAGCCCGCACGACATCCGCGCCCGTCAATTCACCACCGTCAAGCGCGGCGGCTACGACCAACGCGAGGTCGAAGCGTTTCGCACCGCCGCGGCCGAGGCGCTTGGAACAGGCGACGCAGGAGGCGACGGCGATGGAGGCTCGCGCCCGCGCCGCCGTCGCCCGGCTCCAGGAACTGCAGCAGCAGGCGCCGAGCGGCCCGGCCCGCCGAGGCTGCTCCGCCGCGCCGAGTGCGGTCGCCGCCGACGAGGCGGAGACGATCAGCCGCACCCTGCTGCTCGCCCAGCGCACCGCCGACACCACCGTCGCCGAGGCCGAGCGCGAGGCGAGCCAGATCATCGAGTCGGCCAAGGCGGAGTCGCGCAAGGCCGGTGAAGCCGAACGTGTCCGCGTCGAAGGCGAGGTCCAGGCGTTGCTGGCGCGGCGCGACTTCCTCGAGTCCGACGTCGACCAGCTCGACCAGTTCCTCGCCGCCCAGCGAGATCGCATCACCGCGGTCGCCGCCGACCTGAACGACGTCACCACCCGGGTCGGCAACGGGCTCGGACCGCATGCGCCGGCCGCAGCTGTCGGCGTCGGACAACGACCACTCCGGCGAGGTCGAGACCCCGGCGACGGCGCGTCCGGACGCCGACGACGCGGAGGACGAGGCGGACGTCGCCGAGCTCATCGAGCAGGTCGGCAGCGCCAGGCCCGGCCGACGAGGCCGCCGAGCTCGCCCGACGACGACGAGCGGCGCCATTCGTTGTTCACGGCCGACGAGCAACAGTAGGCGCACGACGTCTCGCGGCAGGCAGTCCGAATGCGAACTCACGGCGACGATCGTGTCGGCGGTCGCTACGCTGACGGCAACGGCGATGACGAGGCCATCACCTCTGAGCCTCCGGAAGAACAGGACGTCACCCCCAGGCGATCTCGCCGTAGGCGTCGTCCCCAGTAGAACCGGACGGGTCCGGCCCGTGAACGCCGGCGCAAGCGAGTGGCCCGGCACTGCGGTGCCTGGCAAGCAGGGTGGGATCGCGGCCTGCTGCAACGGTGCAGCGAGTCGTCCCTGTGGAACGCACGACCGCAGGAGACCATCCGATGAGCCTACCCGAACGTCGACTCGCAACCCAACTTTCCCGGCCCTCGAGGAGCGCATCCTCGAGAAGTGGGACGCAGCAACGGACGTTCCTCGAGTCGATCCTGCGCCGCGAGGCCGAGGGCGCCGACGAGTACGTGTTCTACGACGGCCCGCCGTTCGCCAACGGCCTGCCGCACTACGGCCACCTGCTCACCGGCTTCGTCAAGGACGCCGTGCCGCGCTACCAGACGATGCGCGGCAAGCTCGTCCACCGCCGCTTCGGCTGGGACTGCCACGGCCTGCCCGCCGAGGTCGAGGCCGAGCGCGAGCTGGGCATCGCCGGCCACCCGGAGATCACCGCCTTCGGCATCGCCAACTTCAACGACGCCTGCCGCACCAGCGTGCTGCGCTACACCGCCGAGTGGGAGCGCTACGTCACCCGCCAGGCCCGCTGGGTCGACTTCGAGAACGACTACAAGACCCTCGACCTCGACTACATGGAGAGCGTCATGTGGGCGTTCAAGACGCTGTGGGACAAGGGCCTCGTGTACGAGGGGTTCAAGGTGCTGGCCTACTGCTGGCGGTGCGAGACGCCGCTCAGCAACACCGAGACGCGGATGGACGACGTCTACTTCGACCGTCAGGATCCGGCGCTCACCGTTGGCTTCGAGCTCGTCGACGACGCCGGAACGGCCGACCGGCGAGGTGCTGCTGGCGTGGACGACGACGCCGTGGACGCTTCCGGCCAACCTCGCCCTCGCCGTCGGCCCGGACATCGACTACGTCGTCGTCGACCACGGCGGCAAGCGCCTGATCCTCGCCGCGTCGCGCCTCGACCACTACGCCGCCGAGCTCGGCGACGCCACAGCCGGTCGCCACGTTCGCGCGGCAGCGAGCTCGCCGGCCGGCGCTACCGGCCGCTGTTCGACTTCTTCGCCGATGCCGACGTGCACGGCACCGCCAATGCCTTCCAGGTGCTCACCGCCGACTACGTCGCCACCGAAGAGGGCACCGGCATCGTCCACCTGGCTCCCGGTTTCGGCGAGGAGGACCAGGTCGTCGCCAACGCCGTCGGGATCCCGACGATCGTGCCGATGGACGAGCACGGCCGCTACACGTCCGACGTCGCCGCCGTGGGCGGGCGAGCAGGTCTTCGACGCCAACCCGCTCGTCATCCGCCACCTCAAGGAGCACAACCTCGTGCTCCGCCACGAGTCGTACAACCACTCCTATCCGCACTGCTGGCGGTGCTCCAAGCCGCTCGTCTACCGCGCCGTCTCGTCGTGGTTCGTCGCCGTCACGAAGTTCCGCGACCGGATGGTCGAGCTCAACGACCAGGTCACTTGGGTCCCCAGCCACGTCAAGCACGGCAGCTTCGGCAAGTGGCTGGAGAACGCCCGGGACTGGTCGATCAGCCGCAATCGCTTCTGGGGGTCGCCGATCCCGGTGTGGCGCAGCGACGACCCGCGCTACCCGCGCACCGACGTCTACGGCTCGATCGCCGACCTCGAGGCCGACTTCGGCGTCAAGGTCGACGACCTCCACCGTCCGGCGATCGACGAGCTGGTGCGGCCGAACCCCGACGACCCGACCGGGCGGTCGATGATGCGCCGCGTCCCCGAGGTGCTCGACTGCTGGTTCGAGTCGGGCTCGATGCCGTTCGCCCAGGTGCACTACCCGTTCGAGAACGCCGACTGGTTCGAGTCGCACTATCCCGGCGACTTCATCGTCGAGTACATCGGCCAGACGCGCGGCTGGTTCTACACCCTGCACGTGCTGGCGACGGCGCTGTTCGACCGTCCGGCATTCCGGACGTGCGTGAGCCACGGCATCGTCCTCGGCGACGACGGCGTGAAGATGTCGAAGAGCCTGCGCAACTACCCCGACCCGATGGAGGTCTTCGACAGCAACGGCGCCGACGCGATGCGCTGGTATCTGCTCTCGTCACCGATCCTGCGGGGCACCGACTTCTCCGTGACGGCGGCCGGGCTGCGCGACACCGCCCGCCAGGTCCTGCTGCCGCTGTGGAACGCCTGGTACTTCCTGACCCTCTACGCCAACGCCGCGGGGGTTCACGGCGAGGTGCGCGATGGCGTGGAGCGGCCGTTCTCGACGAACGTGCTCGATCGCTACGTCCTCGCCAAGACGCGCGACCTCGTCGAGGACGTCACCCGGGCGATGGAGGCGTACGACTTGTTCGGTGCCTGCGCGGCGGTTCGCATCTTCGTCGAGACGTTGACGAACTGGTACATCCGCCGCAGCCGGCAGCGCTTCTGGGACGGCGACCGCGACGCCATCGACACGTTGCACACCGTGCTCGACGTGCTCGTGCGCGTCGCCGCGCCGCTCCTGCCGTTCGTCACCGAGGAGATCTACGCCGGTCTGCACGGCAGCACTCCGGCACCGCCCTGACCGGGCCGTTCGTCACCGCATCTCGCCGACTGGCCGCGGCCGGAAGACCTGCCCGGCGACGAGACGCTGGTGCGGACGATGGACGAGGTCCGCGACGTCTGTTCGGCGACGCTGTCGGTGCGCAAGGCGCACGGTCGCCGGGTCCGCCAGCCGCTGGCCTCGGTGACCGTCGCGGCACCCGATGCCGAGGCGCTGCGGCCGTTCGTCGACATCATCGCCGACGAGGTGAACGTCCGCGAGGTCGTGCTGACCGACGACGTGGGGTCGGTGGCGAGGCACACGCTGCAGGTCGTCCCGTCGGTGATCGGACCGCGGCTCGGCGCCGACACGCAGGACGTCATCCGTGCCGTGCGCGAGGGACAGTGGGTCGCCGAGGACGACGCCGTCGTCGTCGGTGGGCACCGCCTCGATCCCGGAGAGTTCGTGCTGACGCTGCAGACCGACGACGACGCCGCCAGCGCCCCGTTGAGCAGCGGCGTTGGCGTCGTCGTGCTCAACGTCGACGTCACCGAGGAGCTGGAGATCGAAGGCCAGGCCCGCGACCTCGTGCGGATGATCCAGCAGGCCCGGCGCGACCGCGATCTGGCCGTCACCGACCGCATCAATCTGCGCATCAAGGGCGACGAGCGCTGGGCGCTGGTCGTGCGCGCCCACGAGAAGTTCATCGCCGACGAGACGCTGGCCGTCTCGCTGGAGATCGATGACTCCGGGAGCGATGCCCCCGAGATCGACATCGAGGTCGCCGAGGATTGGCAGCGGTCCTGACTCAGCGCTCTGAGACGGCGCGCTGATCTCGTGCCCGGCGGTCTCGCCAGCTTCCGAGAAGTGTGAGCTGTCGCAGCAGATTGGTGCTGTTTGGGCTCACAATTGCGACCCGCCGGCGTCAGGCCGACCTCGCATCGCGGTCATTCGGCTGACGGAAACGCTGGGGGCTGCAGCGCCTCGGCGGTGTAGAACGCTCCGGCGTTCCACAACAGGAAGCCGGTGGCTCCGGCGGCAAGGGCGGCGTCGATCTGGGCACGTACCTCCACCGGTCCGTACGCCACGCCACCTGCGGAGAAGTCCTGCAACCAGGGCACGACGGCGGCACCGCTCCCGGCGACCACGGCGTGGAAGTCAGCGATGCTGGCCCGGACGATGTCGGCCGGCTGACGGTTCGGATCGGCGACGTCGTACTCGCCCGGCCCCCAGTGCGACGGGTAGACCATCGGGGACACATAGTCGACGTGCGGCGCGAGCAGGCGAATGTCCTGGGCGATCTGCTCCGGACGGGTGGCGGCGATGCCGAACACCGAGACTCCGAGCAGGGCGTCGGTGTCTGCCAACTGGGTGTTGGTGTCGGCGACGAAGCGGGCCACAGCGACGTCAGGTCCGCCCTGCAGGCCGGGAAAGTACATCACCGCCGTGTCGCCCTCCGGCCGGCGCACGTAGTCGTAGAGGATCTCGTCGAACCCCAGTTGCGCCGCCTCGACCGACAGGTCGATCAGATACTGGCGGACCTCAGGATTGGCGACGTTGGTGAACGCGGCGGTCCCGTAGTCGGTCTCCAGCGGACCGCCCGAGCCCTGCAGCACGATCATCTCGGTGCGCTCGTTCTCCCACGCCCACGAGGCGAGCACCGGGTCGAGGAAGCACACGATGCGTCCGATCACCCGTACGCCGAGTCCGTGCAGCTCGTCGAGCGCCGCAACCGCGTCGTAGTGCCCCATCGCCGCGCCCGGCCGCGACGGCGGTCGGAACGGTGCTGGCGTAGCCGACCTCGCCGCTCTCGTCCTTGATGTCGAGTTGGACGGCGTTGATCAGGCCCCTCCGGGCCATCTCGAGGATCGGCTCGCGAACCGCCGGATCCTTCCAGCTGCGAGCAGTCACGTGGACAGCTGCCGTCGGCGGATGGTCAGCCACAGGCGGTTCGGCGGTGACCAGCACCGTCGCCTCGGCAGGGTTCCCCTCGGCATCGGTCGCGACGAGGGCGACCGCAGTGGTTCCCGGCGCCACCGGCACGGTGAACGCACCGCCCGGCTCGATCGTCACGGTTTGCCCGTTGGCGGTCAGCGCGGCTGCGCCGTCGACGAGACCGCGTAGGACCGTCGGGCGCTCCGGCGTCGGGGCGAGGACAGCGGCGGGCACCATCAGCAGCGGGCCGGTGGGATCGAACGTGAACGTCCGCTCGACCGTCGACCCCCCCAGGCCGAACCGGCCGGGCTGGGACACGACCAGTGTGTTGCTCCCCTCGACGATGACCTCGCGCCAACGCCTCGGCACCGACGACGAGAGTGTTGCCATCCTCCGACAGCGCAACGGCGTCGCCGTTGACCTCGACGTCGGACATCGTCAGCACCGGCCCCGGCGCTGGTGACGCGGAGCGTCAGCTTCGGCAGGTCGCGCCGGGTGAATCGTTGCCCGTCGACGATTCCTTCGACCTCGAGGCTCGACCGGGACGACGAGACGGCAACGCCGCCGGCGACGACGGCTGCGAGCGTGAGGGCGGCGACGAGGGCGTGCGTAGGGCGGGGGAGTGACGGCAGGCGGCGACGGGCCATCTCCGCACTGGTGTCGCCGGCGACCACCGGCCGGATCACGACCGTCTGGCGCTCCTGGCCGACGGCAGGCGTGTGCTCCTCGCCCACCAGCGAAACCTTAGGGCGCCCAGCGCCGGATTCGCTCGGGCTTGGCCTCGGCCGAGCGCGGGTAGCAGGTCTGTTCGCTGTGACCGCCGACCACCTTGTCGTGCCAGGCCAGAGTTTTCTTGCCCGGTCCTCCGGCTATATTGCCCCGTCCGATCACGGCGACGGGGAGGTTCGCGGCGCATGGCTACGACGAAGAAGTCCACCAAGGCGTCACCAGCGGGGCGCAAGGCGACCCCGGCGAAGGCCACCAAGCCTGCTGCCAAGGGCACGTCCAAGGCTGTCGCCAAGAAGACGCCGGCGAAGGCAGCGGCGCGCAAGACAGCTGCGGCCCCGACAAAGTCGGCCGCCAAGAAGGCGCCGGCCGCCGGCACGCGATCGACGCGCCGCCGGACCGCGGCGAAGTCGGCGGTGGCGTCAGTCGCTGCGACAACACCCGCTCCCGCTGCCGCTGGAAACGGCGCAAGGGGTGATCACGAAGCGGTGCCGGCGCCGCGAGGGCACACCAAGGACGGCATCGCCTACACCAAGGACTTCGACGCCAAGTTCCTCAAGTCGCAGCGCGACCTGCTCACCGCCGAGCGCAAGTCCCTCGTCGGCCAGGCCGACCGCCTCGAGGACGAGGCCAACTCGCTCATCGAGGACGGCGAGATGGGCGACGTGCAGTTCGACGACGAAAGCGGCGAGGGCGACACGATGGTGGTCGAGCGGGAGCGCGACCTCGCCCTGTCTGCGCAGGCTCGCCAGATCGTCGCCGACATCGACGCCGCTCTCGACCGCATGACGATCGGCACGTATGGATACTCGCTGGTGTCCGGCCGGCCGATCCCACGCGAGCGCCTGGAGGCGATCCCGTGGGCGACCGAGCTCGTCGAGGAGAAGGTCGGCGGCATCGGCCGGCGCTGAGGCCGGATGCGAGTGAGCGAGCGCCAGCGAACGAGGGCGCGGCTGTACGCCCTGCGCGGGCCGCTGGTCATCGCCGCCGCGGTCGTCGTCGTCGACCAGCTCACCAAGCACTGGGCGCTCAACGCCCTCGACAACGGCCGGGTCATCGACCTCGTCGGATCGTTGCGCCTCAACCTGGCGTTCAACAGGGGGATGGCGTTCTCCCAGGGTGAGGGCATCGGACGACTCGTGCCGATCCTGGCGATCACCGTCGTCGCCGCCCTGTTGATGGCGGTCGGCCGCTCGTCGAGCCGGTGGTTCACGCTCGGCGTCGGACTGATCGTCGGCGGGTCGTTGAGCAACGTCGTCGACCGGTCTGTTCCGCGGCGATGGTTGGTTCGACGGCGCCGTCGTCGACTTCATCGACGTGCAGTGGTGGCCCGTGTTCAACCTCGCCGACGCCGCCATCGTCGTCGGAGCAGCACTTCTCCTGCTCACCTCGTTGCGGGCGACGTGATCTCCGAAGAGGTGCCCGCTGCCCTCGACGGGGAGCGCCTCGACCGGGTGGTCGCCCTCCTCGCCGACGTCAGCCGGTCCGTCGCCGCCGAGCTGATCGCGGCGCAGGCGGTGCGAGTCGACGGCGAGATCGCCGCGTCCGGAAAGGTGCGCCTCACCGCGGGCAGCCACGTCGCCATCGACACGACAGCGATCCGGTCGCCGGAAGCGCCGAAGCCGGACCCGGGCGTCGAGTTCGGCATCGTGCACGCCGACGAAGCCGTCGTCGTCGTCGACAAGCCGGCCGGGTTGGTGGTTCACCCGGGCGCCGGGAATCCCGACGGCACGCTGGTCAACGGCCTACTGGCGCGATTTCCGGACATCGCCGGGGTCGGTGCCGACGATCGTCCCGGGATCGTCCATCGCCTCGACGCCGGCTCGTCGGGACTGCTGGTCGTCGCCCGGACCGCCGCGGCCAGTGCCTCGTTGATCGCCCAGTTCGCCGCCCACACGGCGGGACGAAGGTATGTCGCGCTCGTGTGGGGCCATCCCAACGCGGCCCACGGCATCGTCGACGCACCGATCGGCCGCGATCCCGCCGACCCGACCCGGATGGCCGTCGTCGCTGACGGGCGTCCGGCACGCACCGAATACGAAGTCGTCGAGGAGTTGCAAGCACCGGCCGACGTCGCCCTGCTCAACTGTCGCTTGGAGACCGGTCGCACGCACCAGATCCGCGTGCACCTCGCCGCGGTCGGGCATCCACTCGTCGGCGACCCCGTCTACGGAGCCAGACGGAGCACACTCGGGCTGGACCGCCCATTTCTCCACGCCGCTGAGCTGTCCTTCGACCATCCGGCTTCCGGGGAGCGGGTGACGTTCGAGAGCGGCCTGCCTCCGGACCTGGCGGGGTTGCTCGCGACGTTGCGCGGTTGAGTCATTCGATCGACGGAACCGCACCCGTGCGAGCGACGAGGCGCCAGCCGAGGAGCGGCCAACAGCGGCCTGCGTGGCCGGGGAACGCAGTGACGTTCAGACCGGGTTGGCGCCGCTGCCCGACTCCGGCCACGGCGCCTGGCCGCGCGCCATGCTGGCGACCTCGGCGAGGGTGTAGCTCGCCAGATGCTTGCGCATGAATTCGCTGGCTTCGTTCCAGACGGCGATCAGGACGCACTGACCCTCGTGGTCACAGGCGCCGTCGCGGTGTGGCTCGCCGAAGTCGCCGACCGAGATCGGTCCGTCGACCGCCGACACGATCTCCGACAGCTGGATGCCAGCGGGGTCGCGGGACAGGACGTAGCCACCACCGACGCCGCGCTTCGACCGCACCAATCCGGCGCCTTTGAGGGCGAGCAGGATCTGCTCGAGGTAGGGCTGTGGCAGGCCCGTGCGCTCGGCGATGTCACGCACTGACGTCGGCCCGGACTCGTCGGCGTGCAGGGCGAGCGACAGCAGCGCACGGCACGCATAGTCACCACGGGTCGAGACGCGCACACCGACAATCTACGGCCCTGCCCGGCAGCCTCCCGTCACTCGTCGTCCAGGGCTACGGTGAGCCCTGAATGCGAAGCGCCGTCCACCGATGCGAGCGACCGAGCGCCAGCGCCGTCGGATGCGAGCGACCGGAGCGCCAGCGGAGGGAGCGGCCAACCATGGCCTGCGTGGCCAGGGAACGCAATGACGGCCCGTCTGGCCGGGGAACGCAATGAACGAGCAACAGCCGATCATTCCCGACTACCTCGGCGCCAATGTCCGCGGGATCGTGCCGGCATTGCTCGGCCCGGGGGAGTGGTCGAGCTCGCTGCCGGCCTGGTTCCCCGAACCGGTGCGCCACGCCCGCCAGGTCGTCGTGCTCATCGTCGACGGGCTCGGGTGGGACCAGTTCGTCGAGCACCCGGCGCTGATGCCGTCGTTGGCTGCGTTGACGGGCGGGCCGATCACGACGGTCGCCCCGACGACGACAGCCACGGCACTGGCTTCGATCGCCACCGGCCTCACGCCCGGCGAGCACGGGCTCATCGGGTACCGCATGCTGCTGCAGGGCGACGTGCTCAACGTGTTGCGCTGGGCGTCGGGAGACAGCGATCGACGCCGGGCCCTGCCACCCGCCCAGGTGCAACCGTTCGCCCCCTTCCTCGGACTCGCCGTCCCGGTCGTTTCCCCAGCCGAGCTCGAGGGGACCGCGTTCACCGAGGCCCATCTGCGCGGGTCACGACCGGTGGGCTACCGGGCGCCCTCGGCGATCGCCGTGGAGGTGCGTCGCCAGCTCGCCGCCGGCGAGAGGTTCGTCTACGCCTACTACGGCAGCGTCGACAAGACGGCCCACGAGCGTGGGTTCGGCGAGTTCTACGACGCCGAGCTACGCATGGCCGACCACATCGTCGCCACGGTCCTCGACGTGCTGCCGGCCGGCGCGGTGCTTCTCGTCACCGCCGATCACGGTCAGGTCGAGGTCGGGGATCGCCTGCTCGTGCCCGATCCGGCGTTGCTGTCGATGGTCGGGATGCAGTCGGGCGAAGGGCGGTTCCGGTGGTGGCACGCCGATCGGGCGCCCGTCGAGGAGCTCGCCAAGGCGGCGATCGACGCCTACGGAGACGTCGCCTGGATCGTCACTCGGGAGCAGGTCCTCGACGAGCACTGGTTCGGCCCGACCGTGTCGGGACCGGTGGCCGCCCGCCTCGGCGACGTCGCCGTGGTGGCCCGCAGCCCGGTCAGCTTCCATGATCCACTCGACGCTGGGGCGTTCCCGCTGGTGTGCCGCCACGGCTCGCTGACCAGTGCCGAGGTGCTGGTGCCGTTGCTGGCATCGACGGCGGCAGGATGAACGATCAATCGCGAGGAGGATGTGACGATGACTGAGGCCAACGACGAGCAGGTTCAGGACGCCGGCCGGGCCGGTCGAGCACGGTGAGGTCGTGGTGGAAGGGCCTACCCACACCGGGGACAGCGAGCAGCGATCCGACGAGGGCGATGCCGTGACGTCGCCGGCGAAGGTGATGCGGATCGGCTCGATGGTCAAGGCGCTGCTCGAGGAGGTCCGAGCCGCTCCGCTCGACGAGCCCAGCCGCGAGCGGCTTGCCGAGATCTACGAGCGTTCGGTCGTCGAGCTGTCCGAGGCGCTGTCGCCAGATCTCCAAGAGGAGCTGAAGTCGCTGGCCCTGCCGTTCCAGGACGGCGCCGTCCCCAGCGAGAGCGAGATCCGAGTCGCCAAGGCCCAGCTCGTCGGCTGGCTGGAAGGGCTCTTCCACGGCATCCAGGCCACCCTGTTCGCCCAGCAGCTCGCCGCCCGTCAGCAGCTCGAGCAGATGCGCCAGCTCCCTCCCGGCGCGGCGATCCCTCCCGAGCTGCGTCAACCTGGCCAACTCCCCGACGAACGAACCGGGACGTATCTCTAGCGCTCCCCGGCCACGCAGGCCGTCACTGCGTTCCCCGGCCACGCAGGCCGCGTTGGTCGCTCCCGGCTGGCGCCATCGTCGCTCGCATCCTCGACTTGGCGCTTCGGTCGCTCGCACCGGTGGCGCTTCGGTCGCTCGCCGTGGCGACTCAGTCGCGCTGGAGACGGCTATGGTTGGCGCCACCGAATTACAGCCGTGTAAGCACTCCGGTGCTGAGTGAGCCGAGAGAGTCTGAGCATCGTGGGCGATTCGTTCACGCACCTCCACGTCCACACCGAGTTCTCGATGCTCGACGGCGCTGCCCGCCTCGACGAGCTCGTGGCCAAGGCCGTCGCCGACGGCCAGCCGGCGATGGGGATCACCGATCACGGCAACATGTACGGCGTCCTGGACTTCTACACGGAGTGCCAGCGCCACGGCATCAAGCCGATCATCGGCACCGAGGCCTACATGGCCCACGACAGCCGGGCGGAGCGGCCGGCCAGGCGGGGCCGATCCGACGACTCGGGAGGTGACACCGACGCCGGCAACAAGCTGTACTACCACCTGACCTTGCTCGCCGAGTCGAACACCGGCTACCGCAACCTCATCCAGCTGGCCTCGCGGGCGTTCCTCGAGGGCTACTACTACAAGCCCCGCCTCGACTGGGAGTTGCTCGCCGACCATGCCGAGGGCGTGATCGCCACCACGGGGTGTCTCGGCGGTCATGTCCTCCAGGCGTTGTTGCGCGGCGACGTCGCTGGGGCGACCGAGAAGGCCGCCCGGCTGCAGGACATCTTCGGGCGCGACAACCTGTTCGTCGAGCTGCAGGACCACGGCATGCCGGAGCAGCAGCGGACCAACCCGCAGCTGATCGAGCTGGCGCGGCGTATCGGCGCCCCGCTGCTCGCCACCAACGACTCGCACTACACCCACCGCGAGGACCACGAGGCCCACGACGCCTTGCTGTGCGTGCAGACCGGCTCGATGCTGTCGGATCCCAAGCGGTTCAAGTTCGAGGGGCAGGAGCACTATCTCAAGACCGCCGACGAGATGCGCTACCTCTTCCGCGACCATCCCGAGGCATGCGACAACACGCTGTGGATCGCCGAGCGGGCCGACGTCGAGATCGTCTTCGGCAAGGTCGAACTGCCCGACTTCCCGTTGCCTGAGGGCTTCACCTCCGCCGACGAATACCTCGCCCACCTCACCTGGGAGGGTGCCCGCCAGCGCTGGGGAGCCGAGCTGACCGGTGACATCGTCGAGCGCGTCAACTTCGAGCTCGACACGATCGCCTCGATGGGCTTCTCGGCGTACTTCCTCATCGTCTGGGACCTCATCGCCCACGCCAGGCGCAACGGCATCCGCGTCGGGCCCGGCCGAGGGTCGGCGGCCGGGTGCGCGGTCGCCTACTGCCTGTGGATCACCGACCTCGACCCGATCCGCTACGACCTGCTGTTCGAGCGCTTCCTCAACCCGAGCCGCATCTCGATGCCCGACATCGACATGGACTTCGACTCGCGCTTCCGCGACGAGATGATCCGCTACGCGTCCGAGAAGTACGGACGCGAGCACGTCGCCCAGATCATCACGTTCGGCACGATCAAGGCCCGCAACGGCGTGCGCGACGCGGCGCGGGTGCTGGGTATGCCCTACGCCGTCGGCGATCGCATCGCCAAGGCGATGCCACCACTCGTGATGGGTCGGGACACGCCACTCAAGTACTGCTTCGAACACAGCGACAAGTACGCCGACGGCTACAAGGCGGCATCAGAACTGCGCACGATGTACGACGCCGACACCGAGGTCAAGCGCGTCGTCGACGTCGCCCGTGGGCTGGAGGGTCTGAAGCGCTCCGACGGCATCCACGCCGCCGCCGTCGTCATCACCAAGGAGCCACTGACCACCTATCTGCCGGTGCAGCGCAAACCTGAACCCGGCCAGGACGCCGAATCGGCACCGGTCATCACCCAGTACGAAATGCACGGCGTCGAGGCGCTGGGGCTGCTGAAGATGGACTTCCTCGGCCTGCGCAACCTCGACGTCATCACCGACGCCGTGGAGATGATCCGCGCTCGCCACGATCCCGAGTTCGACGTCGACCGGGTGCCGCTCGACGATCCACAGAC
Source organism: Ilumatobacteraceae bacterium (assembly GCA_963732335.1). Classification (GTDB taxonomy): domain Bacteria; phylum Actinomycetota; class Acidimicrobiia; order Acidimicrobiales; family Ilumatobacteraceae; genus Desertimonas. Next base: position 24,971 of record CAVSZO010000054.1, read on the forward strand.
CTACGAGGTGCTGCAGCGGGGGAGCGGCATCGGCGTGTTCCAGCTCGAGGGTGGCCCGATGCGGGCGCTGATGAGGACGCTGCGCCCGACCAATTTCGAAGACGTCGCCGCCCTGCTCGCCCTGTATCGCCCGGGACCGATGGCGGCGAACATGCACACCGACTACGCCGACCGCAAGAACGGCCGCAGGCCGATCGTCTACGACCACGCCGACCTCGCCGACGTGCTCGGCGACACCTACGGGTTGATGGTCTACCAAGAGTCGATGATGCGGGTGGCCCAGAAGATCGCCGGCTACACCCTGGCCGACGCCGACCTGCTTCGCCGTGCTTGCGGGAAGAAGTCGAGGCAACTGATTGCCGTCGAGCGGGAGAAGTTCGTCGACGGGGTCGATCGCATGGGTTACGGGCGGGCGCTCGGCACGCGGCTGTTCGACATCATCGAGCCGTTCGCCGACTATGCGTTCGGCAAGAGCCACGCCTTCGGCTATGCCCTGATCGCCTACCAGACGGCGTACCTCAAGGCGCACTACCCGGTGGAGTACCTCGCCTGTCTGCTGACGAGCGTGAAGAGCTCGCTCGAGAAGGCCGCCGTGTACATCGCCGAGTGCCGGTCGCTCGGCATCAAGGTCCTGCCGCCCGACGTCAACGTTTCGATGGCGAACTTCACGGCGATGTCGCCTGACGAGGTCGCCGACGGCATCACCTTGCCGTCCGGTTCGCCCGGGGCGATCTCGTTCGGGCTGTCCGCCGTGCGCAACGTCGGCGAGGGCCTCGTCGCCCAACTGCTGGCCGAGCGGGCGGGCAACGGCCCGTACGCCAGCTTCCACGAGTTCGCCGACCGCGTGCCCGAGCCGGTGCTCAACAAGCGGGCCGTCGAGTCGCTGATCAAGGCGGGGGCGTTCGACTCCCTCGGCCACCCGCGGCGCGGCCTGCTCGGCGTGTTCGAGCAGGTGACCAATGCGACGCTGAGCCGGCGGCGGGAGCGAGAGCTCGGTGTGATGAGTCTCTTCGGCGACGTCGAGCAGTCCGGCGACGACGGTTACGACGAGCGCCTTCCGGTTCCCGAAATCGAGTTCGAGAAGAGCGAACTGCTGCGTGCCGAGAAGGAGATGCTCGGCCTGTACGTGTCCGATCACCCGTTGTTCGGCAAGGAAGGCGCGCTGCGCCGCAAGGTCGAGCAGAGCATCGGCGATCTCGACGACCTCGACGACGGCACGGCCGTGCACATCGGCGGTGTCGTGACAGGACTGAGCCGTCGGTTCACCAAGCGCGGCGACCAGATGGCCACGTTCACGCTCGAAGACCTGGCCGCCGAGGTCGAGGTCACGCTGTTCCCGCGCACGCTCACGGAGCATGGATACAAGCTCGCCGACGACCTGATCGTCGCCGTCCGCGGCCGCCTCGACAAGCGCGACGAGAGTCGCACGACGGTGATCTGCCAGACCCTCGAGGTGCTCGCCGGGCTCGACGACGGGGCACCGACGTTGACCGTCAGCATCCCCGCCGTGCGCCTCGGACCGACGGAGATCGATCGCCTCAAGCACGTACTGTCGGCGCACCCGGGAGCGTCCCCAGTCGTGCTCGACCTCGGCACCGAGCGGATCCGGCTCACCGACGACTTTTGCGTCGATCTGGACCGCGTCGTGCCGGAGATCCGGATGGCCTTCGGGCATGGCGCAATCGCCCTGTAGAATTGACCGCATGGCCGTGCGGGTCCACACCAACGATGCATCAGCGCTCACCGACAGCGATCTCGACGAACTTGCCTCGATGGGAGGCGCATTCGGCATCGGTGAGGTGTCCAAGGCGAAAGAAGACTGGGTACTGATCACCACCGCCCGCATCGACGACAAGCTGCACGGTTTCATGTTCTCGACCCTCGAGCGCATCGGCGGTACGCCCTGTGTGCTGCTCGGTCTGATCAGCGTCAAGCGCACGAACAAGCGTGACCAGGTGCTGCGTGGCCTGATGAAGGAGGCGTACCACCGGGCGTTGATGGCGTTCCCCGACGAGGACGTTGTCGTCGGGTCCCGCTTCGTGAGCGCCGACGCCCTGATCGCCTTCAAGGACCTCGACGACGTCACCCCGCGTTCCGGGGCTCGCGCCGTCGGTGAGGAACGAGCCTGGGGTCGGCGCCTCGCCAAGCGCTTCGAGTGCGATGCCGGCTACGACGAACAGTCGTTCGCCGTGACATCGAACGGGCAGAAGGGTTTTGTCGACTACGAGTCGGCCAAGCCGGAGTCCGTCGACCCCGCCCAGGTGGCGCTGTTCAAGACGTCACCGAAGGACTGCGGCGCGCTCATCGTCTACGGCTGGACGATGGCCGAGGACCTCGTCAAGCTCGGCGCCCGTACCTGAGCGGATTCGCCGAGGTCGCCCGCCGCCGGCGGATGATCCGGGCGTTCCGCAAGCGATCCCGTCCCGACCTGAGCTGCTCGACGACCTCGTCGACCTCGCGTCGCGGGCGCCGAGCGCCGGGAAGACCCAGGGCTGGCACCTCGTCGTACTTTCAGGCGACGAGACGTCGCGGTTCTGGGACGTCACGCTGCCATCCGACGAGCGCCCCGGCTTCGCCTTTCCTCATCTGCTCGATGTCCCGGTGATCGCCCTGCCCCTGGCCGACCCGCAGGCGTACCTGGACCGCTACTCCGAGCCGGACAAGGCTGCCAGCGGACTCGGAGCTTCGACCGGCGCCTGGCCGGCGCCGTACTGGACGATCGACACTGCGATGGCCGTGATGACGCTGCTCCTCGCCGCCGAGGACGCCGGCCTCGGAGCCCTGTTCTTCGGTGTGTTCGACCGAGAGGCGGAGCTTCGCGCCGCCCTCGAGCATTCCCGCCCGCCTCGAGCTGCTCGGAGCCATAGCCCTCGGGTACCCGGCCGAGGGTGAGACTCGCGCCGGCGGGTCAGCGTCTCGGCGCCGGCGCCCTCCCGGCGAGATCATCCACCGGGGAAGGCTGGTGAACGCGGACACTTCCCGCGTAAAGCGGCCAGTTCTGGCCGCCCGGAGACAGCAGAGTCCCGGGTCCCGACGCGTCGCTACGGCGCCGGCCACGAGAGGCGGTAGCCGACGGTCAGGCTGGCGCCGGGTTCGAGAACGATGACGCCGGTGCCCTCGACGCCTTCCTCGGCGAGGCGGAAGCCGTCGGTCGCCATCGTCTGCGGCTCGATGCAGACGAAGCCCGGCTGACCGCTGTAGACGACCACCTGGGTGATCGGGCCGCGCCACGACAACGTGAGATCGCCGATGTCCGCGTTCGATCCGGTGAGGCCCGTGAAGCACCGGTCCATCGGCGCCGCCGAAACGGCCTGACGGAGGTCCTCGTCGGGCCGCACCGGCCGCGGTAAACCGTCGGGCATCGGCCCGTCACCTGGCCACACAAGGTCGGCAGGCACGCGCACCGGCGCGGCGACGAACCAGGGGTGAATTCCGACGCCGGCAGGCACCGGCCATGCGGCGAGGTTGACGACCTCGATCTCGAGGTCGAGAGCGTCCGCATCGAGTGCGAACGTCTGCCTCGATCGCACGTGGTAGCGATCGAGTTCGGCCTCGATCGTCAGCGCCGCTGCGTGGCTGTCGGCGTTTTCGACCTGCCACGGCCGCTCGGCAACGAGGCCGTGGATCGCCGTCCCGTCGGGCCAGTTCACCGGGACCGTGATCGTCTCCCCGCGGAACCGGGCCACGCCGCCGGGGATGCGATTGACCCACGGAAGCATCGGATACGAACCCCACCACGCCCATCCGAGGGCCGAATGCTCGGGGCCGCGTAGGAGGTGGCGATCGCCGAGTGTGATCTGACCGAGGCGTCCACCTTGGCCTGGGTACAGGTCGACTCGTGTCGTGCCATCCACAAGGGTGACGGTGAGGTCCTCGGCTGCGCTCATCGCGGCGGCGCCGTGCTCGAGCGAACCACGAGCTCCGGACGGATGCGCACGCTGCTCGCCGACTCGCCGCGCAGAATCCGTTCGAGCACGGCGACGCAACGCGCCGCGAGCGCTGCGAAATCCTGGCGGACCGTCGTCAACGCTGGGGTGAAGTACGCGGCGTCGGGGACGTCGTCGAATCCGGCGACGGAGACGTCTCCGGGCACGTCGAGATCGGCCTCGGCAAGGGCGGACAGCACGCCGAGAGCCATCTGATCGTTCGCCGCGAAGACCGCGGTCGGAGCCCCGTCAGCCACGATGCGACAGCCGGCCGCATAACCGCTCGCCGAGCTCCAGTCGCCTGGATACGAACGCTCGGTGCTCAGACCGGCGCGCCGAAGCTCGTGGCGCCACGACCGCTGCCGGGCGGTCGCTTCGGGTGACGTCGGCGGACCGGCGACGAAGGCGATGTCCCGGTGACCGAGCTCGAGCAGATGCTGCACGGCGAGGCGTGCTCCGCCCCGGTTGTCAAGGGCCACGGTGGCGATCGACGGGCGGGCGGCGCGGTAGTCGGCACACATCGTGACGACCGGCATGTCGGCGGCGACGATGCGAGCTGCCGCAAGCCACTCACGTTCGGGGGCGATCAGAACGACGGCTTCGGCAGCCTGGTCCTTGAAGTGCTCGACGGCTGCGCCGAGCGCCGCAGCCGACGTATCGGCAACGCTCGCCAGGCTGACGAAGTACCCAGCCTCGCGGGCGGCGACCTCGACGGCGATCATCGAACTGGTCGGTCCGTACAACGCGGTCCGCGGCGTCAGCACGCCGATCACCCCGGATCGACGGGTGACGAGCGATCGTGCTGCCACGTTCCGCCGGTAGCCGAGCTCGGCGATCGCCTGTTGCACCCGTTCCCTGGTGTCCGGGCGGACATGCGGGTGGTCGTTGAGCACGCGCGACACCGTCTGGTGGGAGACCCGCGCCACGCGGGCGACGTCGTGCATTCCCGGCGGCCTGGTCGTCGCCGCGTCGTCACGCACGGCGGTGGCGCCCCGGCGTGATCACCCGCTGCATCACGATGAACCCTAGGACGAGTAACCCGCTTGCGATTCGTGTCCGACCCGAGTTGAGCGTGCCACTGATGCTCATTGTTAACGCTCACACGTGGAGCGGTCAAGGTCTTGACAAGGATGGCTGTGAACGTTCACAGTGCGTTCGGGGTTGTGCCGCCGGGATGGCCGATGCGCCTAGTCTGGCAAAGGAGGCGAACGATGTCCGCTCAAAATCCGACCGGGTACGTCGTGGGCGTCGACTTCGGCACGCTGACCGCGCGAGCCGTGGTCGTCGGCGTCGCCGACGGTGCCGAGGTCGGCACGGCCGTTCACGCCTACCAGCACGGCGTCATCGACCGGCATCTGCCGGTGTCGGGCGGGCCACTGCCTCCCGATTGGGCGCTCCAGGACCCCCAGGACTACGTCGAGTCGTTGGGCGTCGCGGTCCGCGGGGCGATCGCCGACGCCGGCATCGACGCCTCCCAGGTACTCGGCATCGCCACCGATTTCACCGCCTGCACGATGGTGCCGACGCTCGCTGACGGCACCCCGCTGTGCCAACTCGGTGAGTTCAAGGACCGCCCGCATGCCTACGTCAAGCTCTGGAAGCACCACGCCGCCCAGCCGCAGGCCGACCGGATCAACGAGCTCGCTGCCCGCCGCGCCGAGCCGTGGTTGCCTCGATACGGCGGTTTGATCTCGTCCGAGTGGGAGTTCGCCAAGGGCCTCGAACTGCTGAGCGGGGATCCCGACGTCTATCGGTCGATGGACCGCTGGGTCGAGGCGGCCGACTGGATCGTGTGGAAGCTGTGTGGGGAGTACGTACGCAACGCGTGCAGCGCCGGCTACAAGGGGATCCTCCAGGACGGCCGATACCCGAGTCGTGACTTCCTCGCCGAGCTCGATCCGGATTTCGCCGACTTCGTCACCACCAAGCTCGACCACCCGATTGGCCGCCTCGGCGACCGCGCCGGATCGTTGACCGCCGAGATGGCGGCCCACCTCGGCCTCCCCGAGGGGATCGCCGTGGCCGTCGGCAACGTCGACGCTCACGTCACGGCGCCGGCGGCACGGGCGGTGGTACCGGGCCAGATGGTGGCGATCATGGGGACGTCGACGTGCCACGTCGTCAACGGCACCGACCTGCGTGAGGTACCAGGCATGTGCGGCGTCGTCGACGGCGGGATCATCGCCGGACTCTGGGGGTACGAAGCAGGCCAGAGCGGCGTCGGCGATCTGTTCGCGTGGTTCGTCGACAACGGTGTTCCCCAGGAGTACAGCGACGAGGCCAGGTCGCGCGGCGTGACGGTGCACGAGTACCTCACTGACCTAGCGGCGGCGCAGTCGGTCGGGCAGCACGGCTTGCTCGCCCTCGACTGGCACAACGGCAACCGTTCCGTACTGGTCAACCACGAGCTGTCAGGTCTGGTCGTCGGACTGACCGTCACGAGCAAGCCAGAGGACGTCTACCGCGCCCTGATGGAGTCCACCGCCTTCGGCGCCCGCACGATCGTCGAGGCGTTCGTCGGGGCGGGTGTTGCCGGTCGATGAGCTCATCGTCGCCGGCGGGCTGGCCAAGAACCAGCTGCTGATGCAGATCTACGCCGACGTGCTCCGCCTGCCACTGTCGCTGATCGGGTCGGAGCAGGGCCCGGCGCTCGGTTCAGCGATTCATGCGGCGGTCGCCGCGGGCGTCTATCCCGACGTCCCGGCCGCATCCGCATCGATGGGCAAGCTGGGGCAGGCGGCGTACACGCCGATCGCCGCCAACGCCGATCGCTATGACGAGTTGTTCGCTGAGTACACGGTGTTGCACGACTACTTCGGTCGCGGCGGCAACGACGTGATGCGCCGGCTCAAGCGCATTCGCCGCGAGGTAGTGACTGGCGGCGTGTCGTGACCATCGCCGCCGACGTCGCCGCAGACGTGGCGCGGCTCCGTGAAGAGGTCGCCGCGCTGCACGCCGAACTGGTGCGCTACGGCCTCGTCGTGTGGACGGCCGGGAACATCTCGGCACGGGTTCCAGGTGCTGACCTGCTCGTGATCAAGCCGTCGGGGGTGCCGTACGACGAGCTGACGCCCGACAACATGGTGGTGTGCGACCTCGACGGGCGGGTCGTCGAGGGCCGTCATCGACCGTCATCGGACACGGGCGCATCTGCGTACATCTACCGCCATCTGCCCGATGTCGGCGGCGTCGTGCACACCCACTCGACGTACGCGACAGCATGGGCGAGCCGCGGCGAGGCGATCCCCTGCGTCCTCACGATGATGGCCGACGAGTTCGGAGGCGAGATCCCGATCGCCCCGTTCGCCCTGATCGGCGGCGAGGACATCGGCGCGGCGGTAGTCGACACGTTGCGCGGCCACCGCTCGAAGGCGGTGCTGTTGAAGAACCACGGAGTGTTCACCATCGGCAAGACGGCGCGCGATGCCGTCAAGGCGGCAGTGATGTGCGAGGACGTCGCCCGCAGCGTCCACATCGCCCGGCAGCTCGGGAGTCCCGTGCCGATCGAGCCGGCCGACGTCGACGCCCTCTACCGTCGCTACCAGGAGGAATACGGCCAGGGGTGACGGCCTGGGCAAGGAGCAGGCGATGACCGTGACAGATGCGACCTCGAACACCATTCCGACGGCGACCGACTCCTCGGACGCCGCCAGACAGGTCTGGTTCCTCACCGGGAGTCAGGACTTGTACGGTGCCGCGACACTGCTCCAGGTCGAGCAGCAGTCGCGGGCCATCGCCGAGCGACTCGGAACGAGACTGCCGCTAGACGCGGTTCTCGTCTGGAAGCCGGTTCTCACAAGCTCTGCGGCGATCCGCAGGATGTGCCTCGACGCCAACAGCGACGATCGCTGCATCGGCGTGATCACCTGGATGCACACGTTCTCGCCGGCGAAGATGTGGATCCACGGGCTCGACGAGCTGCGCAAGCCGTTGCTGCACCTGCACACCCAGTTCAACGAGGCACTGCCGTGGTCGACCATCGACATGGACTTCATGAACCTCAACCAGGCCGCCCACGGCGACCGCGAGTTCGCCCATGTCGTGACTCGGCTCAGCGTGCCCCGCAAAACCGTGGCTGGTCACGTCAACGATCCACGCGTCGGGCGCCGGGTCAGGACGTGGGTGCGGGCGAGCGTCGGAGCGCACGCAATGCGCAACCTGCGCTTGCTGCGCTTCGGCGACAACATGCGCAACGTCGCCGTGACGGAAGGCGACAAGGTCGAGGCCGAACACCGCCTCGGTGTGTCGGTCAACACGTTCGGCGTGAACGATCTGGTGGAGGCCGTCGATGGGATCGGCGATGGCATGGTCGACGCTGTTGTCGAGGCGTGCCTCGACTCGTACGAAGTCGCCCCCGAACTGCGGCCGGGCGGCGAGCGAGCCGAGTCGCTGCGTTACGCCGCCAGGATCGAGGCCGGCCTGCGTGACTTCCTCGAACATCATCGATCCCGGGCCTTCACGACGAACTTCGAGGACCTCGGTGGCCTGCGCCAATTGCCGGGCCTGGCCGTGCAACGGCTGATGGCCATCGGCTTCGGCTTCGGCGGCGAGGGTGACTGGAAGACTGCCGCAGTCGTGCACACGCTCAAGGCGATGTCAGCCGATCAGCGCGGTGGCACCTCGTTCATGGAGGACTACACCTACCACCTCGGCCCGGGTGAACCGAAGGTGCTCGGCGCCCACATGCTCGAGGTGTGCCCGTCGATCACGACGTCGGTGCCCCGCGTCCAGATCCATCCATTGAGCATCGGTGCGCGGGAGGACCCTGTGCGCCTGGTGTTCACCGCTGATCCCGGGCCGGGCATCGTCGTCGGCCTCGCCGATCTCGGCGACCGCTTCCGGTTCGTGCTCAACAGCATCGACGTGGTCCCTCCGGACGAGCCGATGCCGAAGCTCCCGGTTGCCCACGCCGTGTGGCAGCCCCGTCCCGACTTACCGACGGCACTCGAGTCATGGCTGCGCGCCGGCGGCCCGCACCACACCACCTTGTCGACGGCGGTCGACACCGAGGCGATGATCGATCTCGCCGACATCCTGCGCACCGAGCTGGTGATCATCGACGAGCAAACCACCTCCCGGGGCTTCGCCAACGAGCTGCGCTGGAACCAGGCCTATTACCGGTTGGCCCAGGGCCTGTAGCCCGTCAGGCCGCGAGCCGGCTTCCGAGCGAGCTGATGACGAAGTCTGGGCGCCTCGTCAGGTGGCCCCAGGTGTACTCGTAGACGCGGTAGCCGAGGTCCTGAAGCTCGTTGCGGCGCTGAGCGTCACGGTCGCGGTCATCGGGGTTGGAGTGGCCGAGTCGTCCCGAGACTTCGATGACGACCCGCTGCTCCTCGTACAGGAAGTCGACGCGGGCGACATGACGTCCGTTGCTGCGGATCCGGCGCTGGGTGAGGGGCCGCGGGAGCCCGGCCTCACGGATCAAGGTGAGGAAGCGTCGCTCGAGTACTGTCTCGCCGCCGCTGTCGATCAGCAGCTTGTCGAGGAGGCGAACGCCGTGGCGACCTGGGCCGCGGAGTTCCGCAAGACGCTTGACCAACACAAGTGGGGCAGACAGTCGCAGCCGTATGGCGCTGTCCAAGGCGGCTGCGAGGCGAGTCGACTTGGCGCCTGATGCGGCAAGGTCGAGAACTGTGCGCGTTGCGGTCGAGCATGGGAAGCCCTGAACCGTGATCACATCGCGCGGACCGATGACCTTCGTAGTGTGCACCTTCATCCCTGGCAGACGTTGCTGGCGGCGGTCACGGCACACGGTGAACTCGGCGCGGCCGGCCTTCGAGCGGTCGAGCCCGAGCAGCGCAGCGGCAGCTTCGTGGCTCACGAACGCACCCGGGCCGAGCACCAGCAGTCCCACTTGCAGTCGTTGAAACCATGAATCGGGTGCGCCGGCGACCACGACTACGCCCGGGCCGACACGACGCAACAATCCGGCGGCCATCGCCTTGTGCTGGACGCGGGCGGAGATGCCGAGGGAACGGAGCTGTCGATTGGCGAGCGCGCCGTGCTGTTGACCGGCGAGCTCGAGTGCAGGAGCGAGGTTCATCACCCGCCCTGGGCGTCTGAGGGCGAGCGAACGGAAAAGGGGCGTCTATGTCGCGGAAATGATCGCGATCTGGGTCGAATTCCGCGACACAGGCGCTCTCTCACAACTGTTGGCGGAGGAACTCGGGCGTTTCGGCGGGGGCCTGGCAGGCGTAGTGCTCGCAGACGTAGGCGAGGCCGTCGCGGCGGCCGTCCCAGAGCGGCGAGTCGTAGCGCTCGCCCCACGCCACCACCGCCCTGGGGCGCCAGCGCTCGCGCACAACTTCGAGGAGGTCGGGGCGGTCGCCGGCCACGACGATCTCCGTGACGCCGCGTGTCCGCAATGCCAACGCGCCGAGGGCATTGGCGAAGCCGCTGGCGGCCCGCGGCACGAGCGGGGCGATCAGCTGGAGGATGCGGTCGGCGTGGTTGGCGTAGCGCGCCTCGCCGGTCAGAGCGCCGAGACGGAGGAGCGCCACGGCGGCCGTGGAGTTGGCCGAGGGCGTGGCGCTGTCGAAGATGTCCTTCTGGCGCACGATCAGCCGCTCGCCGTCGTCGGGTGTCGTGAACAGGCCACCCTGGTCGACGTCCCAGAAGTGGTCGAGCAACGTGTCCGCGGTCGCCGCCGCTTCGGCGATCCACGTCGCCTCTCCGTCGGCCTCGGCGAGGCGGACGAAGGCGTCGACGAGTGCAGCGTGATCGGCGGCAAGGGCGTCGTGTCGCGCTCGGGGCTCGCTGCTGGCATGCCAGGCGCGTCGCCACCGTCCGGATTCGGTGCGCAGCTCGGCAACGAGGAACCGCGCCGCGTCGGCGGCCGCGTCGATCCACGGCTGTTCGTCGAGGAGGGCTCCCGCCTCGGCCAACGAGGAGATCATCAGGGCGTTCCATTCGGTCAGGACCTTGTCGTCGAGACCCGGACGCGGACGCGCCAGGCGGGCCTCGAACAATGCGCGACGGGCCGTTTCGACCGCCGGCGGGCGCCGCCAATCGGCGGGCCACTTGCCGATCCGGTTGGGGATCGAGCGACGTACACCCTCTTCGGCGAAGTTGCCCTCTGGTGTGATGTCGTAGAACTCGCACAGGGCGGCCGAATCGGCACCTACCACGTCGGCCACCTCGTTCGGCGTCCACGTGTAGAACAGGCCTTCGTGGTTGTGGCCGTCGGGACCGGGGGAGTCGGCATCCTCGGCTGAGGCGAACCCACTGCCCGGCTGACGGAGATCACGGAGCACGTACTCGACCGTTTCGGCGACGACGGCCCGCCACCGCTCGGTACCCGTCGCCGACGCCGCGTGGGCGTACACCCGGACGAGCAACGCTTGGTCGTAGAGCATCTTCTCGAAGTGCGGGACGAGCCAGCGTTCGTCGACCGAGTAGCGGGCGAAGCCGCCTCCGATGTGGTCGTAGATGCCTCCGGACGCCATTCCGTCGAGCGACATCGAAACGGTCGCCAGATAGCCCGGCGTACGTTCATTCCGTTCCCGGGCCGCGGAAGCCGTGGCTGGACGCTCCTCGGCTGGCGCCTCCTCGCTCGCAACTGTTCCGAGATGCAGTACTTCGGCGAGGATGAGGTCGAGGGCCATCGTCGAGGGAAATTTCGGAGCGGCGCCGAATCCGCCCCAATCCGGGTCGAACGTGCCGTTGATGGCTTCGACGGCGGCCGGGATCAGCGCCTCGTCAGGTGTTGCGGACCCCGCGGTCAATCGCGCCGAGCGCTCCAGGGAGTCACGAAGGGCGACGACGTTGTTGTCGAGATCGGCGCGCCGGTCCCGCCACGCGGTGCTGATCGCATCGATGAGTTGGAGGAAGGTCGGCTTCGGAAAGTACGTCCCGCCGTAGAACGGCTCGGCCTCGGGCGTGAGGAAGACGGTCATCGGCCACCCGCCGCGACCCGTCATCGCTTGGACAGCGTCCATGTAGATGGCGTCGACATCAGGACGCTCCTCGCGGTCCACCTTGATGTTGACGAACGACTTGTTCATCCTTGCGGCGACGTCTGCGTCCTCGAACGACTCGTGTGCCATCACGTGGCACCAGTGGCACGCCGAGTAACCCACCGACAGCAGCACCGGCACGCCGCGCTCGACCGCGGTGGCGAAGGCATCCGGGCCCCACGGGTACCAGTCGACCGGATTGTCGCGGTGCTGGCGGAGGTACGGCGATGCCTCCGACGCCAACCGGTTCACGAGGTGCTGCTTTCGTCTCCTGACACCTTGCCGGCCGCCCCGGTGGAGTGAAACCCGCCGTCGACGTGCACGACCTCGCCGGTGGTCGCCGGAAACCAGTCGCTGAACAGGGCAACGCATGCCTTGGCGACGGGCTCGGGATCGTTGATGTCCCACCCCAGCGGCGCCCGCCCGTCCCAGATGTCCTCGAACAGCGAGAAGCCGGGGATGCTCTTGGCCGCCATCGTGCGGACCGGACCGGCGGCGACGAGGTTGCAGCGAATCCCGCTTGGCCCTAGTTCGCGGGCGAGGTAGCGGTTGAGGCTCTGCAACGCTGACTTCGCCACGCCCATCCAGTTGTAGGCGGGGAACGTGACGGTGTTGTCGAAGTCCAGTCCGACGATTGAGCCACCTTCGGACATCAGCGGCACGAAGGCGTCGGCCAGCACCTTCAAGGAGTACGTCGAGATGTGCAGGGCGACGGCAACATCGTCCCACGTCGCACCCATGAAGTTGTCGCCCAACAGCGACTGCGGGGCGAAGCCGATGGCGTGCAGCACACCGTCGACGCGACCCCAGTGGTCGGCCACGGACTGGCGCACCGCGTCGACGTGGGTGTCCTGGGTGACGTCGAACTCGAGCACGGGAATGTCATCACCTCCGGGCAGCTTCCGAGCCGTCCGCTTGGTGAGGCTGAGCCCACGACCGGCTCCCGTGAGCACCAGCTCGGCGCCCTCCTGCCGGGCCACCCTGGCGACCGCGAACGCCAGCGACGCGTCAGTCAACACACCCGTGACCACGATGTTCTTGCCGTCGAGGAGGCCCATCGCGTGCGACCGTAGCCCTTCAGGTCGGGTATGCAAGGCTCGGCGCCATGCGTATCGGCATCCTCGGCGGCACCGGGCCCGCTGGTAGTGGCCTCGCTGCCCGACTCGCCAGCATCGGCTATGAGGCGGTGATCGGCTCGCGCTCGAAGTACCGCGCGATGGAGACCCGCGACTCACTCGTCGAGCGCTGGCCGGACCTCGGTGACCGATTGCAGTACGGAGACAACCCCGCAGCGGCGGCGGCCGACCTCGCGGTGATCGCCACGCCGTGGGACTCGGCGGCGACGACCGCGCAGGAGCACGAGACGGCGATGAAGGGCAAGATCGTGGTGTCGATGGCCAACGCCCTCGTCCGGGTTGGTGGCGAGTTCCAGCCGCTGGTGCCTCCGCGAGGCTCGGTGGCCGCCCACGTGCAGGCCGCCGTCCCGGCCTGCCACGTCGTCGCTGCCTTCCACCATCTGCCCGCGAAGGAGCTCGGCAACCTGGGTGAACCGATCGACTCCGACGTGCTGATCTGCAGCGACGACCACGATGCGATCACCCAAGTCGCCGAGATCGTTGCCAAGATCCCGGGCTGCCGGCCGCTCGACGCCGGTGAGCTCTCCAACGCGATGGCCATCGAGGCGTTCACGGCGGTGCTCCTCCAGCTCAACATCCGCTACAAGACACGGGTGGCGCCGAAACTGACCGGCATCAAGGGCGATCCCCGGGCATGACGTTGCGGCTGTTCGACACCGCACGTCGCGCCGTGGTGCCGTTCGAGCCGCCCGAACATGTCCTGATGTACACGTGCGGCATCACGCCGTACGACGCCACCCACCTCGGCCACGCGGCGACGTTCCTCGCCTACGACGTGCTGCAGCGGCGGCTGATCGACCTCGGCCATCGAGTGACATGCGTGCGCAACGTCACCGACGTCGACGATCCGCTGTTCGCCAAGGCACGAGAGCTCGGCGTGCACTATCTCGATCTGGCGGCGGGGGAGGAGGCTCGTTTCGAAGCAGACATGGAGGCGCTCAACGCCCTGCCGGTGGCGTCACGGCCGCGGGCGTCGTCGGCGATCCCGGACATCCGCGGGTTCATCGGCATGGTCATCGACCGCGGCTTCGCCTACGAGGCCGGTGGCAGCGTGTTCTTCGATGTATCCAAGTTCGACAGCTTCGGCACCGTCAGTCACTACTCCCGTGAACATATGCTCGCCCTCGCCCGCCAGCGAGGAGGTGACGTCGACAACCCACTCAAGCGCGATCCGCTCGACTTCGTCCTGTGGCAGCCATCGGCACCCGACGAGCCGTCGTGGGACACGCTGTGGGGGCCCGGACGGCCCGGGTGGCACATCGAGTGCAGCGCCCTCGCTCTGCGCGAGCTGGGCTCGACGATTCATCTCCACGGCGGCGGCACGGATCTCATCTACCCGCACCACGAGTGCGAGCGGGCGCAGTCCGAGGCGGCGACCGGCGAGCCGTTCGTCCAGCACTGGATGCACACGGCGCTGATCTCGAAGGACGGCGAGAAGATGTCGAAGAGCCTCGGCAACCTCGTTTTCGTGGACGCCCTGCGCAAGGAGTGGGAGGCCGCGGCGATCCGGCTCGCCATCATCGGCCACCACTACCGCATGGAATGGGAGTGGAGCGAGGAGTTGATGCCCAGCGCGCAACAACGGCTCGAAGCGTGGCGCGCTGCGGCGGCACGCGGTGGGTCCGCGGCCGACGTGCTCTCCACGGTGCGTGAACGACTCGACGACGATCTCGACACTCCCGGTGCCTTCGCCGCCATCGACGAGGCGGCTGTCGCCGGGGGGAGCGGGGTCGCCGTCGCCGCCGCTGCCGACCTGCTCGGCGTGCTGTTGTAGGTGGTGAACGACCCACCGGTGCTATCGCAGCGCCGGCTGCAACGCGCCGCGCTCGCCCGTCAGAAGCTCCTGCGGCGAGCGCCGGCTGACGCTGATCTCGTCGGGGTCGTGCGTGACGTCTGCGGGCTACAGACGCAGTACGCACCGACGGCCTACGTCGGACTGTGGTCACGACTCGCCGGCTTTCAGCGTGATGATCTCACCAAAGCTTTGGAACACCGCACCGTCGTCCAGGCGACGTTGTTGCGCAACACGATTCACATCGTCGCGGCTACCGATTACTGGCCGCAGCGCATCGCCGTACGCGACGTGATGCAACGCTGGTTCCAGCGGCTCACCGGGACCCCAAGCGAACGGGCGATGCGCGCTGCCGCCGACCGTGTGCGCAAGGCGCTCGCCGGTGGCGGGGAGATCACGCGCAAGGAGCTCGACTCGTTAGCCGCCCCCGCGGGCGGCTCTCACATCGGCATGTGGGTGGACCTCGTCCGTGTCCCACCGTCCGGAACCTGGGACCGGCGGCGTGCCGATCGATACGCGCTGGCCGAGGACTGGGTCGGCCCGGCGCCGCACTTGTCGGTCGACGACGCCCGTGATCAGTTGGTCCGGTCCTACCTCACCGGGTTCGGTCCGGCGTCCGTGAAGGAGATCGCCAGTTTCTGCTCGATGAACGTCGGCGACATCCGCGATGCCACGGAACGAGTCGCCGAGCGACGCTTCCGGGCGGAGGACGGCACGAGGCTGCTCGACCTCGACGCGCTGCCAATGCCTGATGAGGAATCCACGTCGCCCGTGCGGTTCCTCGGGACGTGGGAAGCGATTCTGCTCGCCCACGTTCGGCGGGCGCTCGTCATCCGCGAGGAGGATCGCCGGCGGATCTTCGGCACCAGGATCCCCCAGTCAGTACCGACGTTTCTGGTCGACGGACAGGTGGCCGGCACCTGGAAGTACGTCGACGGCAGCGTCGACATCGACGCGTGGTACGACGTCGGCCCCCGCCGGCGAGAGCTTGATGTCGAGGCGCAGGCGCTCGCCGACTTCCATCGCTGAGCACACGGCATTCACGCAGGCTTCACATCCGCCAGCGATCGTCGTCACCTTCGGCGCCTACGATGACTCCGTGGTCAAGGCAACTGGCGCCGGCGACGCTCAGCGGCGCGCCCGGCGAATCCTGGCGCCATTCGCCAAGTGGGTCTGGGACATCGAGCTGAGCGGTTTCGAACGGCTGCCTGCCGAAGGCCCAGCGATCCTGTGTCCAAACCACATCTCGTTCCTCGACTCGGCTTTCCTGATGCTCACCGTGCCGCGCAACATCAGCTTCGTCGGCAAGGCCGAGTACATGCACTCGTGGAAGACGAAGTACCTGTTCCCCGTGCTCGGGATGATCCCGATCGATCGTTCAGGCGGCTCCAAGGCGGCCCTCGCTCTGGAGGCGGCCGTCGACGTCCTCCGCCGCGGCGAGTTGTTCGGGATCTTCCCCGAAGGCACGCGCAGCCGCGACGGCCGGTTGCACAAGGGGCGCACCGGCGCGGCACGGCTCGCCCTCGAGGTGGGCGCTCCGATCTACCCGGTCGGCATCGTCGGCACCGACAAGATCCAACCGCCCGACGCCAGGGCGCCGAAGTTGGCCGGCTCGTGTTCGATCATGATCGGCCAGGCGATCCCACCACAGCGGTACGCGGCGATGCCGGAGCGGAACCGTGCGCTGCGAGCGATGACCGACGAGGTGATGTTCGAGATTCGCGAGCTCACCCGCCAGGAATACGTCGACCGCTACGCCGGCAAGAGCGACGACGCCGGCGCCGAGCACCACGAACCCGCCCGGCCGACCCACGTCGCCGATTCGTCGCCCGACGACGAGTGCACGGCCGAGCGCCAACTGGTGAGCGTCGCGAGTTAGGCGCTCGCACAACGCCCAGCAGCGACGACCTGGGCGCTTCGTAGACTCCGTGGGCGATGAACGCCCCGATCACAATCACGCTGCCCGACGGTTCCCACCGGGAATACCCGGCCGGGACCACCGCCGCGGACGTCGCGGGATCGATCGGCAAGCGTCTCACCAAGGCTGCCATCGCGGCCACCGTCGATGGTCACGAGGTCGACCTCGGCCGACCGCTCGAAGACGGCAACAGTGTGGCGATCATCACCGACGACTCCGAGGACGGCCGGCACGTGCTGCGCCACTCGACGGCGCACGTGATGGCGCAGGCGGTGACCCAGCTGTTCCCCGGCGCCAAGTTCTCGATCGGACCGGCGATCGAGAATGGCTTCTACTACGACTTCGAGCTGCCCGGTGGAGCGACGTTTTCCGACGGCGACCTCGCCGCCATCGAGGCCCGTATGCGCGAGATCGTCAAGGAGGACCAGCCGTTCGTGCGCTCGGAGGTCACTGCCGACGAGGCCCTCGACGTCTTCGCCGACCAGCCCTACAAGCTCGAGATCATCAAGCGCGTCCAGGAATCCGCCGCCGGTGGGGCGGCCGACGACCTCGATGCTGGCGAGGCCGATGCCGGCGACGTCCTGAGCGTGTACCGCAACAGCCCTGAGTTCGTCGACCTCTGTAGGGGCCCCCACGTTCCGTCGACCGGCCGTCTCGGCCATTTCAAACTGCAGAAGGTCGCCGGGGCCTACTGGCGAGGCAACGAGAAGGGCCCGATGCTGCAGCGCATCTATGGCACGGCATGGGAGTCCGAGGCGGCGCTGCAGCGCCCATCTCGAACAGCTGGTCGAGGCAGAGAAACGCGACCACCGCAAGCTCGGGACCGAGCTCGACCTGTTCAGCTTCCCGAGCGAGATCGGCGGAGGCCTCGCGGTCTGGCACCCGAAGGGTGCGATCGTGCGCAAGGTGATGGAGGACTACAGCCGGGCCCGCCACGTCGCTGGCGGCTACGAATTCGTGTACACGCCGCACCTCGCGAACGGCAACCTGTTCGAGACGTCAGGTCACCTCACTTGGTACGCCGACGGAATGTACCCGCCGATGGAGCTGGACAACGGCACGTACTACCCGAAGCCGATGAACTGCCCGATGCACTGCCTCATCTATCGGTCGCGGCAGCGCAGCTACCGCGAGCTGCCGTTGCGGCTGTTCGAGCTGGGCACGGTCTACCGCTACGAGCGGGCCGGCACGTTGCACGGGCTGCTCCGGGTCCGCGGGCTGACGATGGACGACAGCCACATCTTCTGCACCGAGGATCAGCTTGGCGACGAGATCGCTTCGCTGCTCGACTTCGTGCTGTCCGTGCTCGGCGCCTTCGGGTTCGACGACTTCACCTTCCACCTGTCGACCAAGGACCCAGAAAAGTTCATCGGCAGCGAGGAGGTCTGGGAGAAGGCGACGGAAGCGCTGCGCGCCGCCCTTGACCGCCGCGGTCTCGCCTACACCCTGAAGGAGGGCGACGCCGCCTTCTACGGACCGAAGATCGACATCGACGTTCGCGACGCGATCGGACGTTCGTGGCAGCTGTCGACGATCCAGTGCGACTTCAACCACCCGGAGCGCTTCGACCTCGAGTACGTCGGCGCCGACAACGGCCGGCACCGGCCGATCATGCTCCACCGGGCGTTGTTCGGCTCGATCGAGCGGTTCTTCGGCGTGCTCCTCGAGCACTACGCCGGCGCACTGCCGACATGGCTGGCGCCGGTCCAGGTGCGCGTCCTGCCGGTGTCGACCGCCCATGAGGAGTACGCCGAGCACGTCGTCCGACGCGTCCGCGAGGCCGGTGGTCGTGCCGACTCTGTCGTCGCCGCCGACCCGCTCGGCAAGCGGATCCGTGGTGCCAAGTTGGAGAAGATCCCGTACGTGCTCGTCGTCGGTGACGACGATGTCGTCGCCGGGACGGTCGGGGTGAACCCACGCGGTGGCGAGGTCGAACGAGGTGTCGACCTGGGCGACTTCGTCGCCAGATTCGCCGAGGAGATCGCTGTCGCCCAAACCGACGCGCTCTCGGCCTGACGCGTCATGCCTGGTTGTGGCCCTGACCAGGTGACGAATCGTTACGGTCTGGTGAATCCGCGTTGTGTCGGCGGTGGACGTGATAACCTGGCTTCGTGCCAGTGGGCCCTCGTGGCCGGCTGGCGCCGGTCGGCCCGTCAGACCGATGTAGTCGAGCCGGGCTCGCTCATCCGCCGGAGCGAGCCCGGCTCGATGGCCGTCCGGGCACCGTTCGGAAGATGGCGGCTCGTACACTGCGCCAGCCATGAGTGGCAACGTCCTCGACCATCTCTGGAATGGGTGGCGTGCCGCCTACGTGGCGGGCAGCGTGGCTGAACGGGGGAGCGACGACGCGGCGAGCGATCGAAGTGTCTTCACGGAGATTCTCGACTGCGGTCTGGACGACACGGAGACCAACATCGTCCATCGCGGGCCGACCTGCTTCGTGATCATGAACGCCTTCCCGTACACGTCTGGACACGTCATGGTGCTCCCGTACCGCCAGGTCGCCGACCTCGAGCAGCTCACGGCCGAGGAGAACACGGAGTTGTGGGCAACGGTGACCGAGGCGATCGCCGCCCTCAAGCGGGCGTACCTTCCCGACGGTCTCAACGTCGGCGTCAATCTCGGCCAGGCCGCTGGAGGAAGCGTCAGCGGGCACTTGCACGTCCACGTGGTGCCCCGGTGGGGTGGCGACTCGAACTTCATGACTTCCGTCGCCAACACGCGGACGCTGCCAGAGGCGATCAGCGATAGCGCGGCCAAGATCCGGGCCGCCTGGAGGGCGACTGCGCGTGAGTGAGGCCGCCGGCGACCAGCACCGCGACGAGCTGCCTGCCGACCTCGATGCTGCCGGGTACGTCGGTCCGTACAAGTTCCCCGACAACTCGCGGCGGCGGATTCCCGGCGGCCTGTATCTCGCCATCGCCGCCGTGTGCGTCCTGGTCTGGTCGCTGTGGCGGGACGACCTCGCCTACGTGAACGACGGATGGCTGTGGGCGGCGCTGGCGCTCACGGTGGTGGCGACGATCTCGATCACCTCGGGCTGGCGAATGCACGTCGACGAAACCGAAGCCTTGGTCGCCGCCCAGCGAGCCGTCGGGTTTCCGGTCGGCCATGCATCAGCGCAACAGGTGTGGCGTGGGCTGCGCAGCCGCCCGACCTGGCGAGTGCTCTGCTATTCGGTCGAGGACCCACCTCGGCAACGCGGGCTCGTGCTCGTCGACGCCATCGACGGCTCCGTCGTCGAGCGGCTCGTGGAGTCGAATCCCGAAGCGTGGCCCGTCGACGAGACCGGCGGCTGAGCGGGAGGCGCTAGTCCTCCGGGGGGCCGGCTTCGGCGACCCTGCGCACGACGGTGCCGGCGTCGGTGGCGAGCCGGCGCAGCTCGTCGAGCGTCGTGGCATCCCACTCGTCCACCGACCGCGACGCGATCGCGTCGGCGACTGCCGCCGGGTCCGGCGCCGACCCGACGATGGCTGCCGCGGCGGCGACGTGACCGTCGAGCTCGGCGAGCAGGGCCCCGACCGGCGCCCCCTTGGCAGCCTCCAGCGCCTCGCCGCGGCGCCGGATGAGCGAGCGGAAGGCCACGGCGAGGTCGGCCGGCGTCGACTTGCTCATGGACAACATCCTGCCAAACGGGAGCAGTAACCTGACGCCGATGTTCGACGGCAGCTTCCGCAAGCCGATCGAGAAGGCGATCCGGCCAGTTGGCAATGCGTTGCGACGTACCGGTCTCACGCCTGACCATCTGACCGTCGTCGGGCTCGTCGTCGGGATCGGCGCGGCGATTGCCATCGGCTCCGGCCACCTCCTGCTCGGCCTCGTCCTCGTCGTGCTCGCCGCCGTCCCCGACCTTCTCGACGGCGCCCTCGCCAAGGCGTCCGAGGCAGCGAGTCAGCGAGGTGCGTTCTTCGACTCGACGGTGGACCGGGTCACCGACGCCGTTCTGCTTGGCGGCGTCGCGTGGTACCTCGCCGGACACGAGTCCCCGCACATGGCGGTGCTGGCGTACGCCGTGATGGCGTCGTCGTCATTGATCTCCTACCAACGGGCCAAGGCGGAGTCACTCGGGCTCGACGCCAAGGGCGGCTTGATGGAGCGCGCCGAGCGCGTCGTGCTGCTGTGCATCGGGCTGCTCTGGGACCGTCTGCTCGTCCCCGTGCTGTGGGTGATGCTGGCACTGACGCTCATCACGGCGGTCCAGCGGTTCGTCAAGGTGTGGCGCCAGGCCGAGGTCGCACCGGTGACGGCGGCACGAATCGAGATGCGCCGCAGCCGTCGCCAAACGCGACGCGTCGCGCGGATCCAGCGCCGGCGCACTCGCGTTCAGCGACGTCGTGGCTGACGCCGGTGCCGAAGGAGGCGACGCCAGCAAACGCCTTGCCGGTGCTGTCACCCTGGGTGGCTATCGCGCCGGTTCGCTGATTGCCCGGATGATGCCGGGGATCGTCGCCAGCGGGCTGGCCAACCCGATCGGCTTCGGTGCCAACGTCATCAACCCGCAGCGCCGCGCGATGATCGAGCGCCACCTGCGACGCGTCCACCCGACGTGGTCGCGATGGCGGCTACGCGCTGCGGTCCAGGACGCCTTCGAGTCCTACGCCCGCTACTGGGTCGAGAGCTTCCGCCTGCCGTCGCTCTCGGCTCGCGCAGTTGCCGCCGGGATCGATCTCGTCGGCTACGAGCACGTCACCGCTGCGCGGAATGAGGGCTCGGGGGCGATTCTCGCGCTGCCCCACCTCGGGGGATGGGAGTGGGCCGGACGGTGGCTCGCCGACCAGGGCAACCCGGTCACCGTGGTCGTCGAGCGGATCGATCCCCCCGAGCTGTTCGACTGGTTCGCCGAGCTACGCGCCAAGCTGGGGATGACCGTGGTAGCCCTCGGTCCAGATGCCGGACGGGCGACGTTGCAGGCCTTGAAGCGGAACGAGATCGTCTGCCTGCTCAGTGACCGCAACATCAGCGGTGGTGGCGTCGAGGTCGAGTTCTTCGGCGAGCGCACAACACTGCCCGCCGGCCCGGCAACCCTCGCGTTGCGCACCGGCGCGCCGATCTTGCCGGTTGCCGTCTACTTCACCCGCAAGACCGACGGGCACCTCGGCATCGTGCGCCCACCCCTCCCGGCCGAGCGACGAGGTTCGCTTCGCGAGGACGTGGCGCGCATCACCCAGTACCTCGCCGACGAGCTCGAGCACCTCATCCGTCGCGCACCGGAGCAGTGGCACCTGTTCCAACCGAACTGGCCGAGCGACCCTGGATACGGAGTCGTGACCCACTTCGACCGCGATCCGGGAAGATCCTTTCAGGGCCTGACACGATTCTTCCCGGGACGCGGCTTGACACGGATCTTCCCCAGTTTGGGGCGCGAGGTGGTCCCGGTGGGGTCACCGGCGACCGCTAGCCTCGGGGGATGGCGAGGCGGCCGGTTGAGCCCAGCGCGCCCGCGGGGCGACAGTTGCGTTCGCCGGGTTCGCCGCGGGCGGCCGTGCAACACCCGTCGCTCGGGCGCGTCCATCTGCACGATCGGGTGCCACCAGACGTCGCCCGGCGACGTGCCGTGCGCCACCAGCTGCACGCGGTAGCCGACGACGAGTTCCGCCCCGACGTCGAGGGTCTGCGCGCCGTGGCGGTCGTCGCTGTCGTGCTGTTCCACCTTCGTCTCGGCTCGTTCCAGGGGGGCTTCGTCGGCGTCGACGTGTTCTTCGTGTTGTCCGGGTTCCTCATCACCCGCTTACTGCTCAAGGAGCTGGCCTCGACGGGCACGCTGTCGCTGCCGGGGTTCTGGGCACGGCGCGCCCGCCGGCTGCTCCCGGCGTCGTGTCTCGTCCTGGTCGTCACGCTGGTGGCCGGCACGGTCGCCCTGTCGCCGTTGGCCCAGCGCACGCTCGCCACCGACGCGATGGCGGCTGGCGTGTTCGTCATCAACTTCGTGTTCGCCGGGCGCTTCGGCGACTACTTCGCCGCTCAGCTCGCCGAGGCGCAACCGTCGGCGCTGCTGCACTACTGGTCGCTCGCCGTCGAGGAGCAGTTCTACCTGTTGTGGCCGCTCGTCCTCGTCGCCCTGACGCGCCGCCCTCGTCGATATCGCCGACTGCTGGTTGCCACGATCCTGGTGATCGCCGTGGCGTCGCTGATCACCTCGGTCTGGATGACCGAGCACCGGCCGACGTGGGCGTTCTACCTCCTCCCGGCGCGGATGGTCGAGCTCCTCGCCGGTGCGGCGATCGCCGTTGCCGGCCCGGCGTTCCGCGCCGTCAACCCCGGACTCCGGGCAGCGCTCGGGTGGTTCGGCCTGGGCGGGATCTGCGTCGCCGCGATGACCTACGACGTCGGAACGGTGTTCCCCGGCTACATGACGATGTTGCCGGTCCTGGCGACGGTGCTCGTGATCGTCGCCGGCGGGACCGGCGGGTCGGCGCGCGGTCCGGTGGTCATGTTGCGCAATCCGGTTGCCCTGTGGATCGGCCGGCATTCGTACGCGATCTACCTGTGGCACTGGCCTGTGCTCGTTCTCGCCGAGGCCAGGTACGGGCCGTTGCCGCTACCGACACGCCTGCTTCTGGTCGCCCTCGCCATCGGCCTGTCAGCCGCGTCGCTACGTCTGGTGGAGGATCCGGTGCGGCATTCGCCGTGGCTCGCCGGGCGGGCAATGCGGGGGCTCGTCCTCGGGGGGACACTGTGCGCGACAGCGGTGCTTGCCGGGGCGTGGATGAGGAGCGCCGACACCCCGCTCGACTCGGGCGAGTTGGCGGCCGCGCCGACGCTGGCACCGCAGACGACCGTTGCTCCGCAGCAGTCCGCCTCGCCAGCGGCGGCGAGCCCGCCGACAGAAAGCCTCGTGGCCCTGCCTGACGGCGACGTCCAATCTCTCGTTGCCGCCAACCTTGCGGTGCTCGAGCAGGGGCTCGCCCAGACCGACGTTCCATCCAACCTGCGCCCGGCGCTCCGCGACGTCGGTGCCGATCGCGGCGCGGTCTACCGCGACGACTGCGTCGCCGTCGGGCGGGTGAGCACGCTGAACCCCTGTCGCTACGGGTCCGACGGGTCGGCGTTCACCGTCGTCCTCTACGGCGATTCACACGCCGCCCAGTGGTTCCCGGCCTTGGAGGCGATCGCCGAGGAGCGTCAGTTCGAGCTGGTCGTGATGATCAAGGGTGGGTGTCCCACGGCGGCGGTGTCGATCCCAACGGCGACACTCGCCCGGACGTGTCCGATCTGGCGCGATCAGGCGGTCGCGTGGATCGCCGCTGAACAGCCCGACCTCGTCCTCGTCAGCGCCTGGGCTGGATACCCGAACGACGACGACGAATGGGGCCAAGGGTTCGCCGAGACGATGCGGCGGGTGGTGCCCAACGCGAGGAACGTCGTGGTGATCGGTGACACCCCGCAGGCGAGCTGATGAGCCGTCGGACTGCCTGTCACGAAACCTGCGCCGAGCCGACGTGTGCACATCGGCCCGCGACGAGGTTGTGGCCACCGGCCGCCTCGCCCTCGAGCAAGAGATCGCCACGAATCTCGGTGCCACCTACATCGACACCACCGATTGGCTCTGCACCGACACGGCGTGCCCGATGATGATCGGCGACATCCTCCTGTACCGCGACGTCGACACACATCACGACGGTGGCGTCGGAGTGGTTCCGCCCGCTCCTGGAAGCGAGCCTCGCACCGGTCCTGCCGTAGCGGACCGGGGCGGCGTACGGTTCAGTCGATCTTGTCGACGGCGTCCTTGGCGGCCTCGGCCCCTTGGTCAATCTTGCTGTCGTACTGGTCGGGGACCTTGTCCTTGGCCACGTCAGCGCCCTTGTCGATCCCTTCCTTGACCGCTTCCTTGTTTCCCCCGAACCAACCCTTGATCGTGTCCATCAACCCCATCGCGGCTCCTTCCTCGAGGTCATTCTCCAGTCTGGCACGCGACCGAAGGCCTGCGTGCCATCTCGGCAACAGGCCCGTGTCCACGACCGCGCCGCGACCGACGCCGCGAGTAGGGTTTCGCAGAGGGAGAAAGCGATGTCGACCTCGAAGGGGGAGCGATGCCGACTCATCTGATCGT
Source organism: Ilumatobacteraceae bacterium (assembly GCA_963732335.1). GTDB lineage: Bacteria > Actinomycetota > Acidimicrobiia > Acidimicrobiales > Ilumatobacteraceae > Desertimonas. Next base: position 49,748 of record CAVSZO010000054.1, read on the forward strand.
CGCCAACCAGACGCTCGGCGGCGCCGAACTGCTCGACAAGGTCACCGAGTTGGCTGCCTCGGGGCCGTGCGACTTCTACCTCGTCGTCCCGGCGACGGCCCCGAAGGAACACCTGACGTGGACCGAGGGCGAGGCCCGCACGATTGCCGCTCGCCGGCTCGAAGAAGGACTCGCCCGGCTACGCGGCGCCGGCGTCATCCGTCGACGGCGAGGTCGGCGACGCCAGCCCGATCCTTGCCGTTGACGACGCCCTGCGCCATCGCACGGTCGACGGCGTGATCGTCTGCACGCTTCCGATCGGGATGTCACGCTGGCTCAAGCTGAGCCTGCCCGCCCGCATCGAGCGCAAGCACAAGGTTCCGGTCACGCACCTCGTCATCCAGCCGGAGGTTTCGAGCTCGAAGGCTTCGCCTTCTCCCTCGAGCTGACGGAGCCGGCCTCCGGCCGGCACGAAATCCTCCCCGCTGGTCCTCAGCGGATGTCGGATTTGGCGAGGAGGTCGAGGAGGGCGATCAGAGCCTCGAGCTTGGCCTCGCCGAGGTCGGGCGGAGGGGTCATCTGGCGCCAGAGCGCTTCCGCCTGGAACACCCGCTCGGCGATGTCGAGCCAGATCGACTGTGACTCAGTCGACAAGGCGGCGAACGAGGGATGCTGCTCGGCAACGCGGCGCAGGGTCTCGTGGTGCTGGACGAGCAGCGGTCGAAGGCCGTCGCGGAGTTCGGGGTCGGTGCGCGCCGCGACGCACAACTCCAACCACACGGTCGTATCGGGGGCGTTGATGACGTCTCGCATGCGGGCGATGGCGGCGTGCGGATCGGCCTCGGCGGCGACCTCGCTCATCGCCGCGATCTGACGATCGTGGAGTTCGGCCAGGGTGGCGACGAGGAGGTCCTTGCGCGTCGGAAAGTGACGGAACAGGCCGCCCTGGGAGACTCCGGCACGGGCGCAGATCTCGCGAACCGTGGCGCGGCTGTAGCCGATCTCGACGATCGCGGCGATCGTGGCGTCGAGCAACCGGGCGGTCGTCGCCGCGGTGCGCTCGACCTGCGAACGTCGCTGCGGGTCACCGTCGGGCATCGGAGTCTCGAGTTCTCGGTCGGGTCGGCGTGCGCCGAACACAACCGGATCGGACCGAACGAGCGCCGTTGCCCGGTCGGAGGCAGGGTGGTCTCGGCGGCAGGATCACCCTGGGTTTCCGCCACACCCTTGATGATCCCGCCGCCGAAAACCGACGTGAACTTTGGTTCCCGCCGGCTCGCTCCACTCCGCCGGAAGAAAGCGAGCAGGCGCATTGTAAGTGCGCCCGAGCAGAAAAGCAAGGCCCTATTCCAGGTTGTTCATGCACTGGAACGCCTGTTCGGAAGTGTCAGCGTCACTGAATCGCAAACCGCGCCCCGAGATGCCTCGCCAGGGAAAGCAGCGCCCGGTTGCGGCGCTCATCGAGGTCCTCGTCGTCGCCATTGGGCAGCACCGGTTCGATCAACGGTGCCAATTCGATCGTGCCGCGCATCAGCTGGAGCCAGACGTCGCGCTGGCCGGGCTCCATCACGGCAAGCCCCGGAAAGGCGGCAGCAGCGGCGCGGATGAGCGTCCAGCGAGCCTCGATCGCGGTCTCGACGCGAGCGCGCAGTTCGGCGTCGGTGCGGGCAGCGACGGTGATCTCGGCCCAGACGATTGCGACGTCGTCGCGGGCGAGTTGTCCGACCATGCGCAACAGGTCGAGGGGGTTGCCGGCGCCGGCCTGGACTCCTTCGGCAAACTCGACGTACCGGGAGATGCGTCGCTCGGTCATCCGTTGCAAGGCGGCGAGCACGAGGTCGATTCGCGTCTTGAAGTGGTGGAACAGTGCGCCAGCGGTGACGCCGGCCCGGGCGCAGATCTCGACTGTGGTGGCGCGGTGATACCCGAGCTCGGCGATCGTTTCGATCGTGGCGTCGAGGAGCGCCTCGATGGTTTCGGCGCTTCGCTCCGCCTGAGAACGCCGCTGGGGCTCGCTCGATTGCGGACCAGGTTGACGCGTCATCGGTAGCCGCGCAGCTCCGGGCCGGTCCGAACGACGAGGTGCCCGGCGGACACGGCAAACTCGTCGGGGGTGCCGCTGACGTCGAGCTGCCAGGACGTACCCAAGTCGTTCATGCCATATGCGGTGACGACGCTGCCCGCGGCGACGACCACCCGGGTGTCCGAGGAGGCGACGATCTCGAACGACGTTCCGGGCGTGAGCGATGTGTGGTTGACGATGTCGCCGGTCAGCGGGTGCAGCGTGAAGACACCGCTGGAGTCCTCACGGACGCGACCGATGACCGAGACGGCGGTTCCGACCTCTGCGGTTGGCCGCTCCCAGAGGACCTCGCCGGTCTCCCGCTCGACGGCGACGATCGTCTCTGCGTCGGCGCCGGACCGCACGAGGGCAACCTCGCGATAGATCTCGATGTCGCCTGCTTCGGCGATGGCGACCGACCAGTTGAGCCAGCCGCTGAGGGCGTCCCACTCGTGCAATTCATCTCCGTCGGTCGTGTAGACGAAGGGACCGAAGCCGCACGTGATCTCGTCCTCACGCGGGTCGAAGGGCTCGGGACTCGTCCAGCGCTCGGTCGCCCGTGCGGTGATCGAGGACGACGAAGGGCGTGGCCCCGGTGTCGTCACCGTTCGGTGCGACGACGATCACGATGTCACGGCAGAAGGCGCCGAGTGCTCCGTCGGCTTCCCACAACACGTCGCCGGTATCTGGGTCGAGGGCGGTGACGACGGAACCTTCGGTGAGCAACAGCGTGCCGTAGCGGTTCACCTCGGTGACCGATCCGTCACGTTCGAACCGCAACGCGCCGGTCGCCCCGTCATAGACCTCGAAGCGCGACTTGTCGCTGACCACGACAGCCTCGTCATAGGCGTCGACGAAAGCCGACGGGCCGACCTCACGGCTCCAACGTTCCTCACCAGTGGCGATGTCGAGTCGGGACAGGCGGAACTGGCCGTCAGGCGCGTCAGGTGCGGTGTGCTCATGAACGTAGAGAGCGTCTCCGGCCACAGCGAGGTTGCACCGGCGAGGTGCAGCACCCGTGCCCGCAGCAAGCTCCTCCGCGGTGTCGCAGGCGACTTCCCGTTCCCACGCCAGGACCGGCTGACGCTTGGGCACGTCCTCGTCATCGTCTGGTCCGGCAGCGCCCGGGGCCAGCACGAGCAGCGCGCCGAAGACGGCGAACCGTGTACCTCGCATACCCACCACTGAGCGCAACCTACCGACGGAGACGTCGGTTACATGTCGATGACACGTTCGATGATCCAACCACGTTGACCGTTCACTTCGATCATCCGCCAGCGATCACCAGTACCGGCCTCGGTGTGGACGGCGTCGAGAATCGGCACCGAACAGGTTCCCGGTGCGATCTGGTCGAATCGCGGCCAGTTCGTGCCGGGACCACCGCGCACGTTCACGTTGGCCGACCCGGCGATGCAGCCGCTGCCAGCGGGCTGAGGGGGAGCGGCGACGTTGAACATCGGGTGGGACACCAGCCAGTTGCCGTTCTGCTGGACGAGGATGAGCGTCGGTGGAGTGTCGGTCTGCAACCAGGAACAGGAGATCGTCGGCCCTGCCGGATCGGCACACGTCGGCTCGCCCCAGGCCTGGGCACCGGCGATCTGGGTGTACTCGGCAAACGCCGCGCTCGCCCAGTCGAAGATGGCCGGGGATCGGCCGGCCACCTCGAGGGCGGTCGCCGCGGCTTGGTCCCCCGATGCTGCGGCGCCCAGAAATCGGGCCGCCACCGACGACGGCGTCGGTGTCATCGGCTGCGATCTCGGCCGGGGCCTGCACGCGAGGCAGCGTCGTGGTCGAACCCTGGGTGTTGACCACCGGATTCCCGTCCGGACCAACCGCGGCGACCTGAGTGACCGGCGGCCCAGTGCGATCCGGCACGAGCGGCGCGAGGGTGTCGTTGGTCCCGCTGGCGGTGAGGTCGGCACACGCCGCACCGACGACGCTGGCGATGACGACCATCGCTGCCGCGACAGCGGAGGCGCGACGTTGGTGCACGCCTCGACGGTACCGCCGACGTCCGGCCCCACGCAGTCACCTCGAATATGGCACGCTGCGCTGATGCCGTATGAGTTCTCGCCGCGGTCCCGTGAGGTGCTGGCCGACGTCATCGCCTTCATGGACGACTACGTGTACCCCAACGAGGAGGCGTTCGCTGAGGAGGCCGCAGCCTGCGGCACCGGCGACCCACCGCTGCTCGACAAGCTCAAGGCCGCTGCACGCGAGCGCGGCTTGTGGAACCTGTTCCTGCCCCATCTCGACGCCGACGCGCCTGGGACGAAGCTGTCGAACCTCGACTACGCACCGGTGTCCGAGCAGCTCGGCAAAGTCGAGTTCGCCTCGGAGCTGCTCAACTGCGCGGCGCCGGACACCGGCAACATGGAGATCCTCAACCTGTACGGCAGCGATCGGATCAAGGAGCAGTGGCTGGCCCCGTTGCTGGAGGGCGAGATCCGCTCGGGGTTCTCGATGACCGAACCCGACGTTGCGTCATCGGATGCCGCCAACATCGGTCTGCGCATCGATCGACGGGGCGACAGCTACGTCCTCAACGGCACCAAGTGGTTCACGTCAGGGGCACTCCGCGACCGCTGCAAGGTGCTGATCGTGATGGGCAAGACCAACCCGGCTGCTCCGAAGCACCTGCAGCAGTCGATGCTGGTCGTACCCAAGGACACTCCCGGCGTGACGATCCAGCGCCACCCGCAGGTGTTCGGCTACACCGACGAGTGGGTGGGGGGCCACCCCGAGATCAACTACGAGAACGTCGCGGTGCCCGTCGACAACCTGCTCGGCGAGGAGGGCGGTGGCTTCGCCATCGCCCAGGCCCGCCTCGGTCCCGGGCGGATCCACCACTGCATGCGCACGATCGGCGTGGCCGAACGAGCACTGATGCTGATGATCGACCGTGCCGTCGAGCGCCATGCGTTCGGCGGCCGCGTCATCGACAAGGGACTGATCCAGGACTGGATCGCCGAGTCGCGAATCGACATCGACATGGCCCGTGAATACGTCCTGCACACGGCGCACGTGATGGACACCGAGGGCAACAAGGCGGCGGCGAGCGAGATCGCCGGCATCAAGGTGGCCGTCCCGAACATCGCCCTGCGGGTCATCGACCGAGCCATCCAGGTTCACGGTGCGGCCGGGGTGTCGCAGTACACGCCGCTCGCCACGATGTACGCCCACGTGCGGACCCTGCGCATCGCCGACGGTCCGGACGAGGTGCACAAGATGACGATCGCCCGCCGCGAGATCAGACGCCGCGATCCGACATTCGGGACGTGAGCCGGCGATCGACCACCTCGTGGTAAATGGCGACGTACTCGGCGACAAGCTTGGTCATCGAGAATTCCTCGGCGCGGGCGGCGCCGGCAGTGCGCAGCCGCGTTGCGAGTGGCGCGTCGGTGAGCGCCCGGGCCAGGGCGCTGGCAAGAGCCGTGGTGTCGCCAGGCTCGACGAGGAGGGCGTTGACGCCGTCCGTGGCGACGTTGCGGTAGCCGTCGATGGCGCTGGCGACGACGGCAGTTTGGGCGGCCATCGCCTCGATCAGCACGACGCCGAACGATTCACCGTGCAGCGATGGAGCGCAGAATACAGACGCTCCGCGCAGCCGTCCGAACTTCTCGGCATCGTCGATCCGCCCGAGCCACGAGATCCGGTCGTCGCCACCGAAGCGCGCTCGCAACGCCGCGCTGTCGGGTCCATCGCTGCCGATCCACAAGCGGGCATCAGCCGGCAGTTTGGCAAATGCCTCGAGTAGCACAGCGAGTCCCTTGCGCTGCTCGTGACGGCCGCAGAAGAAGATCGTCGGGCCGCTCGCTTGCACCGGGGGCGCGGCGGCGATCGTGGCGATGTCGACGCCATTGAACAGCACGCGGATCCCGCCGGCCTGCTGCGGGAAATGTGACTCGACGAGTTCCTGGGCGTCCTTGGACACGACGACCTTGACGTCGATGCGGCGCAGCAGACGATCGAGCACGGGCTTGAACACCCGGTAGCTCGTCGACACGCCGGCGGCGTGGAAGGTGCCGACGATCGGCGCGCTGCCCATGACCAGCGTGGTCATCGGTGGGCCCGGAGCGAGGGGCTCATGGACGTGGATGACGTCGAACTGCTCGTCGCGCAACGCCCGGATCGTCCGCAGCGCCGCCGAGGCGTCCGGTGCGAGAGGTGCGATCGACCCGTTGGCGGCTGTCGGCAGGCTGTTTCCGAGCGGGGTGACGAACGGCTCGGGTGGGGGCCCGTCGCATGGTCCGAGGACACGGGCCTCGTGGCCTTGTCGACGCAGTTCACGGGCGAGACCGAGCACCTGGGCCTGCACCCCGCCCGGCACGCTGAGGCTGTACGGCGAGATCATCCCGATCCGCAACGGCCGCCGTGTTACCACGGCTCGGGACCGTAGCGCTCGTAGGATGAACCGATGGTTTTCCTCATCATCGTGATCGCCGTCGTGGTCCTGCTGGCGATCTTCCTCGTCACCGCCTACAACGGGCTGATCCGCCGGCGCAATCAGATCGAGAACGCCTGGTCGCAGATCGACGTTCAGCTCAAGCGCCGCCTCGATCTGATCCCCAACCTCGTCGAGACGGTGAAGGGCTACGCCGCCCACGAGCGCGAGACGCTCGAACGCGTCATCCAAGCCCGCAACTCGGCGATGCAGGCGCCGAACACCCCCCACGCCCAAGCCGAAGCCGACAACATGCTGACCGGAGCGCTCAAGTCGGTGTTCGCCCTCGGGGAGGCGTACCCCGATCTCAAGGCCAATCAGAACTTCCTGCAGCTTCAAGAGGAACTCACCGCGACCGAGGGCCGCGTGGCCTATGCCCGGCAGTTCTACAACGACAGCGTGCTCGACTACAACAACAAGCTCGAGCAGTTCCCGACGATGTACTTCGCCCGCATGCTGCAGTTCCAGCGGCGCGAGTACTTCGAGGCGGACGAGGCGTCGCGTACGACGCCGCAGATCAGCTTCTAAATGCGCTGAAACGAATGTTCGAACTGATTCGATCGAATAAGCGCCGGTCGGTCGCGCTCGTCGCCGGCTTCGTGGTGGTCGTCGTTCTCATCGGGACGGCTGCCGGGTATCTCGCCGGCTTCGGCTGGTGGGGCGTGGTCATCGCCCTCGTCCTTGCCGCCGCGTTGGCGTTCGCGTCGTATTGGAACTCGGACAAGATCGCCCTCGCCGTGTCACGGGCGCATCCGGCCGACCCACAGCAGTACCGCCGCCTGTACAACCTCGTCGAGGGCCTCTGCATCGCCGGCGGCCTGCCCCAGCCACGCGTCTACGTCGTCGACGACCCGGCCCCCAACGCCTTCGCCACGGGGCGCAACCCACAGCACGCGGCGATCGCCGTCACGACCGGTCTGCTGGAGAAGCTCAACCGCGTCGAGCTCGAAGGCGTCATCGCCCACGAGCTCTCACACATCAAGAACTACGACATCCTCGTGTCGACGCTCGCGGTCACGATGGTCGGCGCCGTGGCAATCATGACCGACATGGCGATCCGGATGATGTGGTGGAACGGTGGCCGCGACCGGCGTGAGGGGGACCACGGTGACAGTGCCAATCCGTTGGCGATCCTCGGATTCGCATTGCTGATCATCGCTCCGTTCGTTGCCAAAGCGATGCAAGCGACGATCTCCCGGAAGCGCGAGACGCTGGCCGACATCTCGGCCTGCCAGCTCACGCGCTATCCACCGGGGTTGATCTCGGCACTCGAGAAGTTGCGTGAAGACGTCACCGTGACCCATTCGGCGACCACGGCGACGGCCCACCTGTGGATCGAGCAGCCCATGGCGGGTGTTGGCGACCACGGCCGTCTAGGGTCACTGCACCGATTGTTTGACACGCATCCGCCCCTCGAGGAGCGGATCGCCCTGTTGAAAGAGCTATGACCCCCATGAACAAGACCCCCCGACGCTCCCGCGCGTTCGCCCTCGTGTTGGCCTGTGGATTCGCCTCGACCGCCGTCGCCACGACAGCCCTGGCAACGTCGGAACCGCCGACCACGGACGCGGCGAGCACCGACCCGGCAACGACCGAGGCTCCGACCACCACGGCGCGGCCGACCACCACGGCGAGGCCGACCACGACGGCAGCGACGACCACGACGGCAGCGACGACCACCACGGCCGCTCCGACAACGACCACCGAGGTGGTTCGCTACCCCCTTGACCGGAGTGGCCGTCGCCGATCCAGGGGCGTACACCCCTCGCCCGGCGATGGTCGTCAAGATCGACAACGTCGACGCCGAGCCGCAGTCTGGGCTCAACCAGGCCGACATCGTGTACGAGGAGATCGTCGAGGGTCGGGCCACGCGGTTCGCCGCCGTGTTCAACTCGATGGAGTCCGATCCCGTCGGGCCGATCCGCTCGGGCCGGACACAGGACATCAACCTCCTGAGCAACCTCAATGACCCGGTGTTCGTCTGGTCGGGCGGCAACGACGGCGTGACCAACGCCCTCCAGGCAACCGGCTGGACACTGCTCGGCCAGGGTACCCCCGGGTTCTTCCGTGACGGCGGCCGCCCAGCGCCCCACAACCTGTACGCCAACATGACCGAACTGTGGCCTCAGGCGGGCGACTCCGGCGAGGCCGTGCCGATCTTCGAGTACGGCGCGGCCACCGGCGGCACGCCGGTGACGTTCGCCGAGATGCTGGTCGGCGGGTACGCCGTGCGGTGGGACTGGGATTCCGCCCAGGGCCTGTTCCTGCGATCGCAGCTCGGCTCCGAGCACGAGGCCACGGACGGCAGGGTCGGCACCAACAACGTCGTCGTGCTCGTCGTTCCGTACGGGACGAGCCCGTTCGGCGGTCCGGAGTCTCAGACCGTGGGTACCGGCGCCGCAGTCGTCTACAGCAACGGGCGCAAGATCGAGGGAACGTGGACCCGCACCAACCCCGAGGATCCGTGGACGTTGGAGGCGGGAGGACAGCCGATCCTGCTCGCTCCCGGGCGCACGTGGGTCGAGCTCGTCGACGAGAGCAACGGCCTCACCGACGGCTGAACGCCCGTGCAGATCGCCAACACAGGTGGCCGAACCACCTGTGAACGCCGAGTCGGCGTCGGTACGCTGGAGTCATGACCGCGCGGCCGTCATCATCTACTGGCACGTTCCCGGTCAAGCGCGGCCTCGCCGAGATGCTCAAGGGCGGCGTGATCATGGACGTCGTGACATCGGAGCACGCCCGCATCGCCGAGGACGCCGGGGCATGTGCCGTGATGGCTCTCGAGCGGGTACCCGCCGACATCCGTGCCGACGGCGGTGTCGCCCGAATGAGCGATCCGGAGATGATCGAAGGCATCCAACAGGCGGTGTCGATCCCGGTGATGGCCAAGGCCCGCATCGGTCACTTCGTCGAGGCGCAGATCCTCGAGGCGCTGGGAGTCGACTTCGTCGACGAGTCCGAGGTGCTGACACCGGCCGATGAAGCCCACCACATCGACAAGTGGGCGTTCACCGTGCCGTTCGTCTGCGGTGCGACGAACCTCGGCGAGGCGCTGCGGCGCATCTCCGAAGGGGCGGCGATGATCCGCTCCAAGGGTGAGGCGGGTACCGGCAACATCGTCGAAGCGGTGCGTCACCTGCGCTCGATCACCGGCGACATCCGCAAGATCACCCAAGCCGACTCCGCCGAGCTGTTCGACTGGGCGAAGCAGTTGCGCGCCCCGCTGCCCCTTGTCCAAGAGCTCGCCGAGACGGGCGCGTTGCCGGTTCCGCTGTTCTGCGCCGGCGGCATCGCAACACCGGCTGACGCTGCGCTGGCGATGCAACTCGGCGCCGAAGCCGTGTTCGTCGGGTCGGGCATCTTCAAGAGCAACGATCCGGCACCTCGAGCGAAGGCGATCGTCGAGGCGACCACGCACTACGCCGACGCCGAAATCCTCGCCAAGGTCAGCCGCGGCCTCGGTGCCCCAATGACCGGGATCGGGATGGACGAGGTCCCGGAGCACCAGCGCTTCGCTGACCGGGGTTGGTGACGTCGTGTTAGCTCGCGCTCCGGAGCCTCCAGGTGAACGTCGGCGTGTTGGCGTTGCAAGGGGCGTTTGGCGCCCACGTTGAGCGTTTCGGCGCACTCGGCGTCGAGGCAACCGAAGTGCGTACGCCGCAACATCTGGAACGCGTCGACGCTCTGGTGATGCCCGGGGGCGAGTCGACGACGATGTCGAACCTGCTCCGGTCGACCGAGCTGTTCGACCCGATCGCCGATCGCCTCGACGGCGGGATGCCGGTGTTCGGCACGTGTGCCGGAATGATCCTCCTCGCCGACAAGATCCTCGATGGTCGCGACGACCAGCGACACTTCGGAGCCCTCGACGTCACCGTGCGGCGCAACGGCTACGGGCGCCAGATCGACAGCTTCGAGACCGAGCTCGACCTCGCCGCGGAGACCCAGCCGTTCCACGGGGTGTTCATCCGCGCCCCACGCGTCGAAGCGGTCGGTCCCGACGTCGAGATCCTGTCGTCTTCGACGGCGATCCGGTGCTCGTGTGTCAGGGACACTTGCTCGCCGCCTGCTTTCACCCCGAACTGACCAACGACGTACGACTCCACGCCAGGTTCGTGGACCTCATCAAGAAGGTTTGATCCGATGTCCGGCCATTCCAAGTGGGCAACCATCAAGCACAAGAAGGGCGCCGCCGACAAGGCGCGGGGCAAGCTGTTCGCCAAGCTCGCCCGCCAGCTCGAGGTCGCGGCGCGGGCCGGCGGTGGCGACCCGGACGCCAACCCGACGCTGCGCACCGCCGTGCAGAAGGCCAAGGCGGCGCAAATGACCAACGAAGCGATCGACCGAGCGATCAAGCGTGGTACTGGCGAGGGCGACGCCGGTACCTACGAGTCGATCATGTACGAGGGGTACGCCCCGGGTGGCGTCGCCCTGCTCATCGACGTGCTCACCGACAACCGCAATCGCACCGGCGCCGAGGTACGCGGCGTGTTCAACAAGCTCGGCGGCTCGCTCGCCGAGCCTGGGTCGGTGAGCTGGCAGTTCAGCCGACGAGGGATCATCGAGGTCGACGGCTCGGCGGGGGAGGACGAGCTGATGCTCGCCGCCATCGAAGCCGGCGCGGACGACGTCGCCCGCGACGGCGACACCTGGACGGTGACGACCGATCCATCGTCGGTCTACGAGGTCCGTCAGGCGCTCGAGGAGGCTGGCTTCGCGATCGACTCGGCGGATACGCCGTTGGTCTCCGACAACCTCGTGCCGATTGACGCCGCCGACGAGGCTCGCCGGGTCTTGCGAATCGTCGAGGCGCTCGAAGACAATGACGACGTGCAGGACGTGTACAGCAACGCCGACATCCCCGATTCGCTGCTGAGCGAGCTGGTCGAAGCATGAGCGTCTCGGTTGGCGATCCAGCCCCGTCGTTCACGTTGCCGGGGACCCCACCCGGAGGGGGAGTGAAGGACTTCTCGCTGGCGGACTTCGCCGGCAAGCCTGTCGTGCTCGCCTTCTACCCCGGCGACGACACGGCGGTGTGCACCAAGCAGCTCAACGACTACAACGACGGGTTCGCCTCGTTCAACGAGCTCGATGCCCAGGTGCTCGGCATCTCGCCCCAGGACCTCGACAGCCACGAGCGATTCTCGTCGAAGTACGGCTTCAAGTTTCCCTTGCTCGCCGACACCGACAAGGCGGTCGCCCGCCTCTACGGGACCCTCGGACCGATCGGCTTCCCCCGCCGCAGCGTCTTCATCGTCGACGGTGAGGGAACGATCCGCTACGCCCACCGGGCGATCGCCGGGCTCACGTTCCGCCCGGCCAGCGAGCTCGTGGCCGTGCTGCAGGGCCTCGGCGCACGTCAGGGATCCACCCGTTCGCCTGGCTACGGATCTACTCTGCGAACCTGTGTTCGCTGAGCATCGCTACCGGGTCCTCGGCATCGACCCCGGGCTGACTCGCTGCGGCTATGCCGTCGTCGATGCCAATGGACCGAGCACCGGCGTCGCCGTCGCCCTCGGGGTGATCCGGACGCCGGCGAGTGAGGCACTGCCGTGGCGGCTGGCGATGCTACGCGAGGAGTTCTCGCGCCTGATCGCCGAGTACACGCCCGACGTCGTTGCCGTGGAGCAGGTGTTCTTCCAGGTCAATGTCCGCACGGCGATGGGCGTCGGCCAGGCGAGTGGTCTCGCCCTTGCCGAGGCGGCCCACGCCGGCTGCGATGTCGTGCAGTACACACCGAACCAGGTCAAGGACGCCGTCGCCGGTTGGGGCGCGGCGCCGAAGGAACAGGTGCAGAGAATGGTCAAGGCTCGTCTCGGACTGAGTGCCCTGCCGCAACCAGCCGACGCCGCCGATGCCGCTGCCTTGGCGCTGTGCCACCTGGCCATGGCACCGATGCAGTGGGCGATCGCGGGTGCCACATGATCGGTTCCCTGCGCGGCGAGGTGCTCGAACGGTGGGCCGAGGGGACGGTGCTCGTCGACGTTGGAGGAGTCGGCTACGAGGTCATCGTGTCCCCCCGCACGTTCGGCGAGCTGGAGCCGACGACCGCCGGCGTTCCTCTACATCCATCACCACATCCGCGAGGACGACCAGACCCTGTACGGGTTTCTCACCCGTGACGAGCGTTCGACGTTCAAGACCCTGATTGCCACCCACGGCGTCGGTCCGGCGTTGGCCATGGCGATCCTGGCGACGTTTCCACCCGTCCGCTCTCGTCGATGTCGTCGCCAACGGTGATCTCGGAGCATTGAAGGCGGTCCCGGGGGTCGGGCCGAAGACTGCACAGCGTCTGCTCGTCGAGTTGCGCGACCGCCTCTCGCTGCCGCTGCTCGACGGTGACCTCGGCGCCGAGGGCGGAGCGACGGGCACCTCGACGGTCGGTGCCGTACGGGAGGCGCTGGCCGGTCTCGGTTATGGCGCCGACGAGATCCGCGATGCTGTCCGCGAGCTGCCGGGCGACGGCGACGCGTCGACGATGCTGCGCGACGCGCTCAAGCTGCTCGGAGCCAAGCGTGCGTGACGAGTTTCTCGACCCCGCTGTCAACAACGAGGCCGAGGACGCGGTCGAAGCCGGCCTGCGGCCGCGACACCTCGACGAGTTCGTCGGCCAGGGCGAGCTCAAGGAGCACCTCAGCATCGTGCTCGAGGCCGCTCGCCGCCGTCAGCAGGCCGTCGACCACTTGCTCTTCGCCGGACCTCCTGGCCTCGGCAAGACCACCCTGGCGACGATCGTCGCCGCCGAGATGGATGTGCAGCTGCACGTCACGTCCGGTCCGGCGCTGGAGCGGGCCGGCGACCTCGCCGCCATCCTCACCAAGCTCGGCGACCACGACGTGTTGTTCGTCGACGAGATCCACCGCCTCTCGCGAGCGGTCGAGGAGATCCTCTACCCGGCGATGGAGGACTTCCAGCTCGACATCGTCGTCGGCAAGGGTCCTGCCGCGTCGAGCATCCGCCTCTCGCTCCAGCCCTTCACGCTCGTCGGGGCGACGACGCGGACGGGGATGATCACCGGACCGCTTCGCGATCGCTTCGGGCTCGTCGCCCGCCTCGACTACTACGACGCCGTCGAGTTGCAGGCGATCGTCGTTCGGGCCGCCGGCATCCTCGGCGTCAGCATCGACGATCCCGGCGCGTGGGAGATCGCCCGGCGCGCTCGCGGAACTCCGCGCATCGCCAACCGCCTGCTGCGTCGTGTTCGCGACTTCGCCGAGGTGCGTGGCGCTGGCCGCATCGACGCCGACACCGCCGAGCGCGGCCTCACCGTGTTCGGCGTCGACGAACTCGGGCTCGACAAGCTCGATCGGGCGATCCTCGGCGCCTTGTGCGAGCAGTTCGGCGGGGGGCCGGTAGGCCTCTCGACGCTGGCGATCGCCGTGGGCGAGCAGACCGAGACGGTCGAGGACGTCTACGAGCCGTTCCTCATCCAGCAGGGTCTGATCGCCCGCACCCCACGCGGTCGCGTGGCGATGCCGGCCGCGTTCACGCACATCGGCGTAAAGCCGCCCAAGCGCGCCGCCAGCCACCCCGACCTCTTCGGCTGACGTCACGATTGGTGAGCTCTCGCAGCGGAAATCTGCTGCCTGGCTCACCAATGTTGCTTCAGGCGGCGATCGGAGTCGGGACGGCGAGTTGCCGGCGTTCGATGATGTGGTCGACGAGGCCATAGGCGACGGCGTCCTCGCCACGCACGGTGTAGTCGCGGTCGATGTCGGCGACGATCTTGTCGCGAGGCTGGCCGGTGGCCTTGACGAGGATGTCGACCATCCGCTCGCGCATCTCGACCATCTCCTTGACCGCCAATTCCATGTCGATCGACTGACCCTGGGCGCCGCCGTGGGGCTGATGGATCAAGCACGCGGGCGTTGGGGAGCGCCGAGCGCTTGCCAGGAGTGCCGGCGGCGAGGAGCACGGCGGCCGCCGAGCACGCCTGGCCGACGCAGATCGTCGCCACGTCGGGGTTGATGTACTGCATCGTGTCGTGGATGGCGAACAGGCCGGTCATGTCGCCGCCGGGACTGTTGATGTACAGCGAGATGTCCGATTCCGGATTCTCGGACTCGAGGTGGATCAACTGGGCGACCACGAGATTGGCGACGTTGTCGTCGATCGCCGTGCCGAGGAACACGATGCGGTTGGCGAGCAGTCGTGAGTAGATGTCGTAGGCCCGCTCGCCACGGGTGCTCTGCTCGATGACGGTGGGGATCAACATCAACGCTCCTAGTGCAACTTAGTGGTTGCACATGACGGTAGCTGAGAACTGTCCAACGTGCAACCCCACGGTTGCGGTAGGCTGCACCCATGGAGGACACGATCGAGGTCACTAGGTCGATCGAGCTCGAAGTCGAGCCGGACGAGCTCTGGGAGCTGATCAGCGACGGCGAGCACTGGGTGGACTGGATGGTCGACACCGCGAACGTCGAGGTGTCGCCTGGAGCGACGGGCACCGTCACCGACGGCGACGAGCAACGTGAGGTTCGGATCGACCGGGTCGACGAGGGCGAACGGATTTCCTTCGACTGGTGGCCGGCAGGACGGCGCGATCGGGCGTCGTCCGTCGAGCTGCACATCGTTCCCGCTCGGTACGGGACCGTGCTGGAGATCGTCGAGACGTTCCCGGCGACGCAACGGCTCACCGCCTCGGCGGCGACGTTCGAGGTGGCACGCCCGCGTCCGGTACCTCGCAACGTCGCGGCGAATGCTCGTCGCCGCGTGAGTAGACGCCCGCTCGACGAGCTGTTCGGGGCGCTGGCCGATCCCACCCGCCGGCAACTACTCGAACGGTTGATCCACGAGGGACCGCACACAGCGACCCAGCTCGCCACGGGCTCGGCAGTGTCCCGGCAGGCGATCGTCAAGCACCTGCAAGCGCTGACGGCGGTCGACCTCGTCGCCGCCGAGCGCTGCGGCCGCGAGGTTCGCTATCGGGCGACGACGGAACCGCTCGCCAACGTCGTCGACTGGCTGCGGGGAGCGAGCGCCGATTGGGACCGGCGGGCCGAACGCCTGCAACGGCAGCTCACGAGTTGACCGGTAGGTGCTCGGCGAGGAACCCCATCGTCTTCGACCACGCCGAGCGGGCGGCCGCCTCGTCATGGAACATCGGCGCGACGTTGTCGAAGGCGTGCCCGGCGATCTCGACGTTGACGGCGACGTTGTCTCGGCCGGAAGATCGCCGCCGCCACAGCGGCGATGTCGTCGCCGGGGATGTACTGATCGAGGCTGCCGAAGTGGAACAGCGTCGGGCACCGGACGTCGTCGAGGCAGTCCAGCATCGACCGCACCCCGGAGCCGTAGTAGCACACGCACGCCGCTGGCTCGAAGCGGGCGGCGACACCGAACGCCAGCGTGCCGCCGAGGCAGAAGCCGAGCACCGCCGGCGTACCGTCGACCCCGGGGACTGAGCCGATGACATCGAGGGCGGCGCCGAGGTCAGCGATCGCCTGATCGCGATCCAGCGACGACATCTGTCGAAGCGCCTCCGTCGTACCGGTCTCGTCGGCGGTTCCCGTCCACCCGGGAGCGAACCTCCAGAACAGCTCCGGCACACCGACGACGTAGCCCGCTGACGCCAGGCGGGCGGCCACCGATTGGATGTACTCGGCGACACCGAAGATCTCGTGAACCAGCATGATTCCCGGCCCGTGGCCGAGATCCGGGAACCACAGGTGAATCGGCATCGTGCCGTCGGGCAGGGTGACGCTCGCGGCGCGATTGGTCGCCATGGCGGCGACCGTAGCCTGCCGCTGGTGCGCATCGAGGACCTCGACTACGACCTCGACCCGGCACTGATCGCCCAGGTCCCGATCGAGCCTCGCGACGCCGCCCGGTTGTTGGTCGACCGGGGAGCAAGCGAGCCCGAGCACCGGCACGTGCGCGATCTCCCGGAGCTGCTGCACCCCGGCGACCTCGTGGTCGTCAACGACACGCGGGTCATCCCCGCTCGGCTGCGGCTGCGGCGCGCAACCGGGGGAGCGAGCGAGGTGCTGTTGCTGGAGCCGCGAGACGAGGCGAAGCGCGACTGGGAGGCGCTCGTTCGGCCGGCGCGCAAGCTGCCGCCAGGAACGGTGCTCTACGACGCTGCGGGTCGGGCCGCCGTCGAACTCGGCGCCCGCACCGCCGCCGGGGACACGTTCGTCGTGACGTTGATGGGTAGCGCCGATCCCCTCGAGACGCTCGCCACCCTCGGTGAGATGCCGCTCCCGCCGTACATCCACACGGCGCTCGACGATCCGGAGCGTTACCAGACGATCTTCGCCGAGCAACCGGCGTCGGCGGCCGCTCCGACCGCCGGGCTGCACCTCACCGACACGGTGTTCGCCGGACTGACCGATCAGCGGGATCCGGTGGGTCACGATCGAGCTCGTCGTCGGTCTCGACACGTTCGCCCCGATCACCGAGACGGACCCGTTGGCCCACCGCATGCACAGCGAGCGCTACCGCGTGCCGGAGGAGACGTGGGCCGCCGTCACCGAGGCTCGACGAGTGGTCGCCGTCGGCACGACCACGGTGCGGGCGTTGGAGAGCGCAGCAGCGAGCGGCCGTCTCGCCGGGCGGACCGAGCTGTTTCTCCATCCAGGGCGGGAGCTCGCCGTCGTCGATCTGTTGATGACGAACTTCCACCTGCCGCGCACGACCCTGCTGCTGATGATCGAGGCGTTCGTCGGACCGCGGTGGCGCCGGCTGTACGCCGACGCGGCGGCATCCGGCTACCGCTTCCTGTCGTTCGGCGACGCCATGTTGTTGGACCGGCACGCTCAGGGGTAGTCGCGACAGGGTTGGCCGCGCAGGGTTCCGCACGCCGGATAGTTCGTCGGGGATGTCGATGCCGGTCAGCGTCGACAGCACGATGCGGGATGGATGCTCGGTGTCGTGGGCGATCGTCACCGTCTCGCCGTCGCTGATCGTGTCCCAGTGCCAGATCTGGCGGTTCCCTCCGGGGGCGTCGACGGTCACCCGCAGCTGCGAACCGACCCTGAACGGATGGGCGAACGGGTAGATGTCGACGCGGATCGGAACGAACTCGCCGACCGGAAGGGGCGCCGCATCGTCCTCGAGGTGGGTCTGCACAGGATGCAGCGCCGTGCTCGCCGCCTCGTCGAGGGCGCGGTGACTGGCCCGTAGCCAACCGCTCTGGACGAGCACTTCGGTGCCGTCGGTACGCACCTCGGTGATGGTCACCTCGACGTCGGTGTCGGGAGCGTCAGCCGCGATCCACAGGTCGGCCGAGCCGGAACCCATCACGATCGTGTCACGCGGTGAACGGATCGGACAGGAAGCTGGCCGCCGTGCCCGGTGGCTGGGCGACCCAGTCGAACGTGGCGTCGACCGACCAGATGTTGCCTCCGGTGGCCTCGTCGAAGTAGCCCTCGGGAACACTCTCCGGATCGGCGACGTACGACGTCGAACGAGGTTCGACCGAGGTGCTGCTGCCGAGCGAGCCGTCGGGTCCCAGGTACCAATACGTCGCCACGGCCCCGGGGATCGGCCACGACGGAAATGATCGGCTCCACGCCGGCATCGGCGCGAGCGGGACTGCACCTCCTGCGCCTTCTTCGAAGATCACCTCGATCGGAGCGTCCGCCTCGAACGTGGCCAGCGCCTCGTCGTACGTCGCGCCGGCGAAGCGGTCGTCGCGCAGGGTGATCTGGTCGGTCTCCCAGATCGCCTCGCCGAGCACCGGGGCGATCGTCCGCAGGGTGTCGAGCGACGGCACTCGCTCGGCGACGTAGAGCTCGAGGAACTCCAGCCAACGCGGGGCGATCCCCGCCGAGAGCGATTCGGTGTGCAGGCCGTTGGTCAACGAGGCGTAGAAGTGATCGGTGCCGGTGAACCCGTCGAGCATGTTGGCGAAGTGCCCACCCGTCTGCTCGTCCTGCCACGCGCCGGCCAGCAACACCGGTACCTCGATGTCGGCGAGCAACGGCCGGACGTCGGTCTTCACGGCCACGTCGCTGTAGTACGGGTTCTCATGGATCTGCGCCTCCAACCCCGGATTCTGCAGCCGCATCAGCTGGTTCTCGCGACAGATCTCGTCGCCGTTGTCGATCAGCGTCTGCGACCACTGCTGGCCGAACGGGGCGGTCTCGACGTCGCGTTCCAGCGCCCATTGGAGGGCGAAGCCGTCGTTGAGGATGCCGCCGGGGTACAGCGTGTACAGCGCCGAGGAATCGACGACACTCAGCGGTGTGATCGCCAGCAGGCTCGGCGGTTGCTCGGCGGCGACGTACAGCTGGCTGATCCCCGGGTAGGAGACCCCGACCATCCCGACCTCGTTGCCCTGCACCCATGGCTGGGCGGCGATCGCCTCGATGGCGTCGTAGCCATCGGTCGCCTGGATCGGCTCGAAGTAGTCGAACGACCCTCCGCTGCACCCGCTGCCGCGCATGTTCACGCCGACCCAGGCGTAGCCGAGGGCGGTGGCGAGGGAGGCGAGGCCGACGCCGGTGCCGGTCGGGTCGCTCGGATCGTAGGCGGAGTACTCGACAACGGTCGGAAACGGGCCGTCGGCAACGTCGCCGGGGAGGACCACGTTGACGCTCAACGTGGTGCCGTCGCGCACGGTCACGTAGCCGTATCCGGGGTCGATCTGCTGCTCGTCGAAGAACTCCTGTGGGGGTGGTTCGTCGAATCCGGGGACATCGACGTCGGTCGTCGTGAAGTCGCCGGCATCTTCGAGCTCGACCGTGTAGGAGCCGGGCTCGACATTGCGGAACAGCAGCGATCCCGCAAGGTCGACGTCCCCTTCGGCGATCACGGCGTCGCCACCGACGAGCAGGCGGACGTCCGCTCCTGGCGGGGCATCGAGGATGGCCACCTGTCCCGGTCCGGGACGCACGATCGGCACGTCCAGCACGGCAGCGGCGGCGACAGATGCAGGGCCGATGACGAGGAGGGCACCAATCGTGACCGTGAGGAGCTTGCGACGCGTATGCACGGCCCGCATTGTGGTCGCTGGCGAACGGGGACGTTGCCACGCAGCCGGTGACGCCGACCGGTCGTTAGCGTCACGTGCCGTGCACCCGGTGACGTTCGCGGCGACTGCGTCCGATGGCCCGGCGCGCACCGGCGTGGCGACCACCGCCCGGGGTTCCTACATCACGCCGTGCTTCATGCCGGTGGGGACCCGTGGCGCCGTCAAGTACCTCAGTGCCGACGACTACGAGCGACTCGGCGTACAGATCGTGCTCGGCAACACCTACCACCTGATGCTGCGTCCCGGCGCCGACGTGATCGCCCACTTCGGAGGGCTCGGCCGGTTCAGCGGATGGGACGGGTTGACGCTCACCGACTCGGGCGGCTACCAGGTGTTCTCGTTGGAACCGCAGGTCGACGACGACGGCGTGACGTTTCGCAGCACCTACGACGGTTCGACTCATCGCCTCACCCCGGAGGCCGCCGTGCGCGTCCAGGAGCAGATCGGCGCCGACATCCAGATGGTCCTCGACGTCTGCCCGCCGCTGCCGAGCCCGCCCGACGTCGTCGAGTTGGCGGTCAAGCGCACGGCGTTGTGGGCAGCCCGCGCCCGCAGCTGCCACGAGCGCACGGACCAGGCGCTGTTCGGGATCGTCCAGGGCGGCACGAGCGCCGAGCTCAGGCGGGTCAGCGCTGAGCAGACTGCCGCACTCGATTTCGACGGGTACGGCATCGGCGGGCTCTCGGTAGGGGAGACCCGGTCCGAGATGCTTCCGGCGCTGGCCGCCGCCATCGAGCCGCTGCCGCCCGACCGGCCGCGCTACCTGATGGGCGTCGGCGACCCGGCGTCGTTGGTCGAGTCGATCGCCCTCGGCGTCGACCAGTTCGACTGCGTCCTGCAGACACGCCTCGGTCGCCACGGCACAGCGCTCACGTCGGCCGGGAAGGTGCAGATCAAGGCCGCCCGCCACGGCGACGAGGACATGCCGGTCGACGCCGCGTGCCCATGCGCGGTGTGTGCACGCCATAGCCGCGGCTACCTACGTCACCTCTTCAGCGTCGCCGAACCATCTGCCGCCCGCCTCCTCACCCTGCACAACGTCGCCTGGACGATGCACCTGATGAGCACGGCCCGGGAGGCGATCGCCGCCAAGCGCTTCGCCAACTTCCGTGACGACGTGCTGCGTGTGTGGGGATGAGCATCGGTAACCTGTCGTCCGCTCCGGACCAGGCCGGACTCAGATCGGAACACGACGCCCTCATGGACTTGCACCTCTCATTGCCCAACGGACTCGCTCACGAGGCTGCCGACTGGTTGGCGGCCAGCCCCTCCGCCCTGGGCACCACGCTCGTCCAGCAGGAGGAAGGCGACGGCGACGACGACGGGTCCGGCGGGTCGGCGATCGTCGAGCTTCCTCCCGCTGGTGCTCATCGTCGTGGCGGTGTACTTCCTCCTGCTGCGCCCACGGCAGCGCCAGATGAAGCAGCAGCGTGAGCTGCAGTCGAGCCTCGAAGTCGGCGACGAGGTGATGCTGACGTCTGGTGTCTATGGCTTCATCACCGGCTTCGAAACCGGCAGCGACATCGTGTGGGTGGAGATCGACGACGACGTCCAGATCCGGGTCAGCCGGGCGGCGATATCGGGCAAGGTCGACACTGCGGGGGCCGCAACGGCGAGCACGGAAACGGCCGACGGCACGACGGAGCCGACGGCGGGAGCGCCGCGGCGCCCGACGCTCAAGGGCGGCAGCACCAAGCCTTCCGGAGCAGCACCTGCGCCGGCGAGCGGTGACAGCACGACGGACGAGTCGCCCGACGAATGATCCGCCGCCGCTTGTGGATCTCGCTCGTCGGGATCGTCACCGTCACGATCGCGCTCCTGGCGGTCAACCTCATCGGAGACAACGAACCGGTGCTCGGCCTCGACCTGCAGGGCGGCATCTCGGTCGTCTTGTCGGCCGAGGAGGGCGCCACCGCCGAGGACCTCGACGGGATCCGTGACCTGATCCGCGGCGAGCTCGAAGGACGCGGCATCGCCGAGCCAGACGTGCGCATCGAAGGGGAGAACGTCATCGTCGACCTACCCGGCGTGCGCGACCAGCGCGAGGCGTTGGAGGCCGTCGACGTGGCAGGCATCGTGCAGCTGCGGCCGCTCATGCAGCAGTGCACGCCGCCGGTCGAGGAGACCGTGACGACGACGGAGTCGACAGTGACCGAATCGTCGGCCCCGGAAGAGACGGCGCCGGGGACGACACCGCCGGAGTCCGGCGAACCGGACGTGACCGGCACGACGACGGCCTCGCCCTCCGGATTCCGCACCAGCGCCGGCGACACGTCGGTGCCCGCAACGAGCGAGCCGACGGACTCGACGACGCCGGCGTCGACGGAACCCACCGAGTCCTCTGAGCCCGGCCCGACGACGACGACGGAACCGCCGCTCGGTCCGGTCGGAGCCAACCCCGTCACCACCTACCCGCCGACGCCGTACGGGCCACCGCCGCCGCCGACCGACGAGACGGTCACCACGCTGCCCACCGCCGACGGCCTGACGTGCGTCGTCGGTCCCGTCGAGCTGGGGCCGACGGGGCAGTCCGGAGGGCAGCTGTTCGCCCGTGGTTCCGCCAGCGCCGTGCTCGACCCCGCACAGGGCTGGATCGTCACGGCCGACCTGACGCCGGAGGGTAACGGCACGTTCAACCAGCTGGCGTCGGCGTGCTACACGCAGCAGCAGAACTGCCCGGTGGGGGCCATCGCCATCGTGCTCGACGGCGTGGTCCAGTCCGCTCCCGCTGTCAGGGAGCCGAGCTTTCCCCAGACGGTCTCGATCAGCGGTCAAGGAGCCGGGGCGTTCTCCGAATCCGAGGCGCGATCGCTCGCCCGCGTCCTCGACCGCGGCGCCTTCCCGGTGCAGGTGCGCACGGAGTCGGTGCAGACGGTGTCGCCGACGCTCGGCGAGGACTCGTTGCGAGCAGCGATCTTCGCTGGTCTCGTCGGCATTGTCCTCGTCCTGCTCGGGCTGATGTACTTCTACCGCCGTCTGATCGTGGTCGTGATGGCCGGGCTAGCGGTGTGGGCGCTGCTCATCTACTCGGCAGCGGCGATCATCTCGGAGACGACGAACTACGCCTTGTCACTGGCCGGCGTCACGGGAATCATCGTCGCCGTCGGCATCACCGTCGACAGTTACGTGGTCTTCTTCGAGCGCCTCAAGGAGGAGGTCCGCCACGGCCGCACGGTCCGCAACTCGGCGCTGCGCAGCTTCAAGGCCACGTGGCGGACGATCGTCGCCGCCGATCTCGTGTCGCTGATCGCCGCCGCCGTGCTGTTCAGCCTGAGCGTCGGCTCGGTGCGTGGGTTCGCCCTGTACCTTGGCATCACGACGGTGTGCGACGTGATCGTCTGCTGGTTCTTCACCCGCCCGGCGGTGCTGCTCCTCGCCGATAGCGGCTGGCTCGACGAGGGCGACACGTTCGGCCTCAAGGACTACGAAGCGATTCCAGAGGGGTCCCTCCCATGACGTCCACTGCGTTCCCCGGCCACGCGCCTTTCGTCGCTCGCACTCGCCGAGGTTCCCGATGACGTTCGTGGACGACAGCGGACAGGGCGGCGAGCCGCCGTTCGGCGACCTCGACCTTGGCACCCCCGAGCCGGCTCCACCGAGTCGCCGCTCGTCTGCGGGTCCCGAGCCGGTGGCTGAACAGCGCATCGCCGCGCGACCGGCCAAACGCCTCTTCCTCGGCCAGACAGCGATCGACTTCTGGGGTCACCGTCGTCGGTACTTCGCAATCTCGTTGCTGCTGATCGTCGTCAGCGTGCTCTCCCTGGCGGTTCGCGAGATCAACCTCGGGATCGACTTCGAGGGCGGAGTGGCGTTCGACGTGCCGGCCGGAGACCTCTCGGTCGACGACGCCAGGTCGATCCTCGAAGCGCACGGAATCGACGGTTCGCACGCCAAGGTCGAAGAGCGTGAGTCGGCCCAGGGCGACATCGTCAAGGTGCAGATCGAGGAGATACCTACCGACGTGCGCGTGTCGTTGCAAGAGGCGTTCGCGGAGAGCGCCGGTGTCGATGCCGCCGAGGTCAGCGTTGCGGCGGTGTCGTCGTCGTGGGGCGAGCAGATCACGCGCAAGGCCGTGATCGCCCTGCTCGTGTTCCTGCTCCTCTTCTCGATCGTCATCGCCATCCGCTTCGAATGGCGGATGGCCCTCGCCGCGATCGTCGCCATGCTCCACGACGTGGTCATCGCCGCCGGGATCTACTCGTTGTTCGGCTTCGAGGTGACCCCGCCGACGGTGATCGCCTTCCTGACCATCCTCGGCTACTCGCTGTACGACACGATCGTCGTGTTCGACCGGGTCAAGGAGAACGAGCGGCGCATCGCTGCCGCCGGGCTGGGCGCCGCGGATCTCGTCAACGTGTCGACCAACCAAGTGTTGATGCGATCGTTGAACACGTCATTGTCGGCGTTGCTTCCGGTGTTCTCGCTGCTGGTCGTCGGGGCGTGGATACTCGGCCAGGTGACGCTGCGCGAGTTCGCCCTGGCCCTATTCATCGGCATGCTCACGGGGGCGTACTCGTCGATCTTCGTGGCGACGCCGGTACTCGGTGTGCTCAAGGGAGGTCGACGCCACGAGCGAGCACCTCGTCGGCGAGGATCTGCGTAGCGTCGTGGTGCGCGGCGTCGGCATCCTCGCCCCGGTGGCCGGGCGTCGCCGGGGTGGTCGCTCGACACCAGTGCCGGCGACAGTGCGGTGCGGGCGTCCCGGGATCGAGGCCGGCCCCGGCCTCGAGCCGAGCGCCGAGCAGCTGCTCGGCCGCGCCCCTCGCCCGCGCAAGAAGAAGCGCCACTGACGACCGCTCGACGCGTTCTGTGTGAGCGTGCACGCCCGCGAGGGTCGTACCGCTGACACGACGTCGCCGGCAGGCGCGGGGCGTCCCTGGCGGGTTGGTGGTGACCGGTATCGTGGCTGCATGACGGTTACGTCGGATGCTTCGTGGTTGACAACGCACGTCCGCGACATCGCTGACTACCCGCACGCCGGCGTGACTTTCCGCGACATCACGCCGCTGCTCGGCAACGCCGAAGCGTTCCGGCGGGCCGTCGACGAGCTCGCCGAGCCGTTCCGCTCGCTGTCGATCGACCGCGTCGTCGGAGTCGAGGCACGCGGCTTCATCCCGGCGGCGGCGGTGGCCTACACGCTCGGTGCCGGGTTCGTCCCGGTGCGCAAGGCCGGCAAGTTGCCGTGGGCGGTCGCCCGCGAGGAGTACGAGCTGGAGTACGGGCGCGACAAGCTGGAGATCCACCGCGACGCCATCCATCCTGACGAGCGGATCCTCGTCATCGACGACGTACTCGCCACCGGCGGCACGGCGTCGGCCACGGCCCGCCTGGTCACGGGCCTCGGGGGCGTCATCGTCGGCCTCGGCTTTCTCATCGAGTTGGCCGACCTCGGCGGCCGCGATCGGCTCACCGACTACAACGTGGCGATCCTGGCGAGGATGTAGGGGCGACGCGTGGGAACTGTCGACCGCGTCCTGCCCTGGCGGCGGCACCACGAGTCGACCACGCCCGCCGAGCTGGCGCCGCTGCTCGCCGCCTACCGCAGCCGCCACCCGAAGGCGCCGGTGGCGACGATCACCAACGCCTACCAGGTCGCTGCCGAGGCGCACCGCAACCAGCTCCGTTCGAGCGGCGAGAGCTACATCAACCATCCCTTGGCGGTCGCCCGCATCGTCGCCGAGATCGGCCTCGACGAGGTGTCGGTCGTCGCCGCCCTGTTGCACGACGCTGTCGAGGACACCGAGATCACCGTCGCCGACGTCGATCGGGACTTCGGCGGGGAGATCGCCGCCATCGTCGACGGCGTCACCAAGCTCGATCGCATCCAGTTCGACTCGCGGGAGGCCCAGCAGGCCGCGACGATGCGCAAGATGCTCGTGGCGATGGCCGCCGACCTGCGCGTCCTCGTCATCAAGCTGGCCGACCGATTGCACAACATGCGCACGATCGCGGCGATGCCGGCCGAGAAGCAGCACCGCATCGCCCAGGAGACGATCGACATCTATGCGCCGCTGGCCCACCGCCTCGGGATGCAGGAGATCAAGCAGCAGCTCGAGGACCTCGCCTTTGCCGCCCTGCACCCGAAGCGCTACGCCGAGCTCGACTATCTCGTCAGCGCCCGGTCGCCCGAGCGCGACACGTTCCTCGCCGCGGCGATCTCCGAGGTCCGAGCGAGGCTCGCCGAGGTCGGTGTCGAGGCCACCGTCACCGGCCGGGGCAAGCACCTGTGGAGCCTCTACGAGAAGATGGTCGTCAAGGGCCGCGAGTTCGACGACATCTTCGACCTGCTGGCGATCCGCATCGTGGTCAACTCGACGAAGGACTGCTACGCCGCCCTGGGCAGCATCCACGGTCGCTGGCGACCCGTCGTCGGGCGGTTCAAGGACTACATCGCGATGCCGAAGTTCAACCTCTACCAGAGCTTGCACACCACCGTCATCGGACCGATGGGCAAGACGATCGAGGTGCAGATCCGCACCAAGGAGATGCATCAACGGGCGGAATGGGGCGTCGCCGCCCACTGGGCCTACAAGGACGGCGGCGACAAGTCGACCGACATCGACTGGCTCAACCGGATCATCGACTGGCAGGCCGACGTCTCCGATCCAGCCCAGTTCATGCAGAGCCTGAAGACCGATCTCCAGCAGGAGGAGGTCTTCGTGTTCACGCCCAAGGGCAAGGTGATCACGCTGCCGGCGGGGTCGACCACTGTCGACTTCGCCTACGCCGTCCATACCGAGGTCGGCCACGCCTGTGTCGGGTCGAAGGTCAACGGCCGGCTCGTGTCGCTCGACCACCAGCTGACCAGCGGCGACACCTGCGAGATCTTCACCTCCAAGGTCGAGACGGCGGGGCCGTCGCAGGACTGGCTGGCGTTCGTCAAGTCGCCGCGGGCACGCAACAAGATCCGCCAGTGGTTCAGCCGCGAGCGGCGCGTCGACATGATCGAGAACGGCCGCGAGGAGCTCGCCGACGCGTTCCGCCGAGAAGGTCTGCCGGTGCAGCGGATGTGGACGTCCGACCAGCTCAAGATCGTCATCCACGACCTCAGTTACGCCGACCTCGACGCCCTCCTGGCGGCGATCGGCGAGCACCACGTGTCGGCGCGCGGCGTCGCCCAGCGGGTGGCCCGCGGCCTTCGTGGGGGAGCGAGCGACGACACCGAGCAGCTTCCGGCGACGGTGCTGCGGCCGCGCCGCCATCGCACGAAGGCCGACAACGTCGGCCTCCACGTCGAGGGCCTCGACGACGTCCTCGTTCGCCTCGCCGCCTGCTGCACGCCCGTGCCGGGTGACGAGGTCGTCGGGTTCATCACCCGCGGCCGCGGCGTCAGCGTGCACCGCGCCGACTGCGCCAACGCCGTCGCCCTGTCGGCCGAGCAGGCGTCGCGCATGATCGAGGTCGACTGGGAAGGCGAGCGGCACTCCGCCGTCTACCGCGCCGGGGTCGAAGTCGTCGCCCTCGACCGTTCCCGGCTGCTCCGCGACGTCGCCAACGCCCTGTCCGACCATCGCGTGAACATCGTCTCGTGCGACACGATGACCGGCAGCGACCGCGTCGCCAAGATGCGCTTCGAGTTCGAGCTCAACGATCCCGGCCAGCTCGCAACCGTGCTGCGGGCGATCAAGCAGATCGACGCCGTCTACGACGCCTACCGCATCGTGCCGCGCGGCGGCCAAGCCGCCGGCAGCTAGCTCGCGCCCTAGCCTGATCGGCCGTGCCACAGTTCCAGACGAGCCCCGGGATGCGCGATGTGCTGCCGCCGGAGTCGTCGCGCCGCCGAAGGTTCGTCGACACGTTCGCCGAGATCGCCGGCGATGCTGGCTACGGGGAGGTGATCACGCCACTGCTCGAGGACTACGGCGTGTTCGCCCGGGTGGGCGATGCCACCGACCTCGTGCAGAAGGAGATGTACCGCTTCACCGACAACGGTGGCCGTGACGTCGCCCTCCGTCCGGAGTTCACCGCCGCCGTGTGCCGGGCGTTCGTCGAGCACCGTCCGGCGACGCCATGGAAGGTGTGGTGTGGCGGACCGCTGCTGCGCTACGAGCGCCCGCAGCGCGGCCGCTACCGCCAGTTCGACCAGGTCAACCTCGAAGTGCTGGGCAGCACCGATCCGATGGTCGATGTCGAGGTGATCGCCCTCGGGTGGCGGTTCTTCCAGCGGCTCGGCCTGCGCGACGTGACCTTGCTCGTCAACTCGCTCGGCACATCCGAGGAACGGGCCCACTACATCGAAGCGCTGCGCCGCTACTTCACGGACAATCTCGCTGGTCTGTCGGACCAGAGCGTGACCACGCTCGCCCGCAACCCGCTTCGTGTGCTCGACTCCAAGCGGCCGGAGGATGCCGGGCTGATCGCCGCCGCGCCGGTCATTGCCGACTCGTATGGGCCGGCGACGACGGCTCACTTCGAGGCAGTTTGTGCCGGGTTGGAGCTGGTCGGCATCCCGTACA
The DNA here is from genome assembly GCA_963732335.1 of Ilumatobacteraceae bacterium. GTDB lineage: Bacteria > Actinomycetota > Acidimicrobiia > Acidimicrobiales > Ilumatobacteraceae > Desertimonas. The sequence goes on from CAVSZO010000054.1 coordinate 77,671, forward strand.
CGATCGCCCCGCGCCTCGTCCGCGGTCTCGACTACTACGTGAGCACGACGTTCGAGTTCGCCGGTGGAACGCTCGACGGCGCCCAGAACGCGCTGGGCGGCGGCGGACGTTACGACGGACTCGTCGAAGCGCTCGGTGGACCGCCGACGCCCGGTATCGGATTCGCCCTCGGGGTCGACCGCACCCTGATCGCCTGCGACGACGAAGGGGTGTTCGACGCCCCGGAAGCCTCGGTCGACGTCTTCGTTGTCGACACGACCGGCGGCGCCGTCGCCCTGGCGATCACCGAGGAGTTGCGCCGGGCCGGAGTCAGCGCCGACCGGGCGTTCGACGGGCGGAGCATGAAGGCGCAGATGAAGGCGGCCGACCGCAGCGGCGCCAAGACGGCGATCATCGTCGGTGCCGACGAGCTCGACGCCGGGACCGTCCTGCTCAGGCCGATGCGCGGCGACGGCGAGCAGGTGACGGTGCCTCGGGCGGAGCTTGCCGACCGGCTTCGGACATGACCTCGACGATCTGGGGAAGGTCAGTGTCAGGCCGCGACACGCATCTTCCCCAGATGGTGGAGTGACACGGATCTTCCCCAGATGATGGAGCCGGGGCGGTCGCTCGTAGCCTGATCGGCCGTGTCAGCTACCTCGATGCGCACCCATCTGTGCGGTGAACTGCGGACCGCCGACATCGGCGCGTCCGTCGCCGTCTGCGGCTGGGTCGCCCGTCGCCGCGAACACGGCGAGCACCTCGCCTTCGTCGACGTCCGCGACCACTCGGGGATCGTCCAGTGCGTCGTCGACAACTCGGTCGACGTGCGCAGCGAGTACGTGGTGCGCATCACCGGAACCGTGCGCCAGCGTCCGGAAGGGACCGTCAATCCGAACCTGCCGACCGGTGACGTCGAGATCGGCGACTGCGCGGTGGAGGTGCTACGGGAGGCCGACCCGCCGCCGTTCCCGATCGACTCCCGCGCCGATGACGTCGACGAGAACGTCAGGCTGCAGTACCGCTACCTCGATCTGCGCCGCGAGCGGATGCAGCGCAACCTGCGCCTGCGGGCACGGGCGAACTCGGCAATCCGCACGGCGATGGAGGCTCAAGGTTTTGTCGAGGTCGAGACTCCGATGCTCGTCCCGTCGACCCCCGAGGGCGCCCGTGAGTTTCTCGTTCCGTCGCGCAAGGAGCCGGGCTCGTTCTACGCCCTGCCCCAGTCGCCGCAGCTGTTCAAGCAGCTGCTGATGGTCGCCGGGATCGACCGCTACTACCAGATCGCTCGTTGTCTCCGCGACGAGGACCTACGCGCCGACCGTCAGTACGAGTTCATGCAGCTCGACGCCGAGATGAGCTTCGCCGGTCAGGATGATGTGCTGGCGGCGATCTCGGAGGCCGTCCTCGCTGCCGCCGAGGCTGCCACCGGAGAGCGTCCACCGACGATCGAGCGGATCACGTGGCACGAGGCGATGGAGCGCTTCGGCGTCGACAAGCCGGACCTACGTTTCGGCATGGAGCTCGTCGAGCTCACCGACGCCTTCGCCGGGACGGAGTTCAAGGCGTTCGCTTCGGCGGCCGTCGATCAAGGGCATCAACGTCAAAGGCGCGGCGGCGGACTACGGGCGCAACCAACTGGACAAGCTCACCGATCGGGCGAAGGCCCTCGGGGCCAAGGGCCTCGTCTGGCTGAAGGCGACCGCCGACGGGACGTTCGAGTCACCGGTCGCCAAGTTCCTGTCGCCCGGCGAGGTCGAGTCGATCACCGAGCGACTCACTGCTTGCCGACGGTGACCTCGTGCTCATCGTCGCCGACGAGTGGGCGACGACGTGCGAAGTCCTCGGCCAGCTGCGCAACGATCTCGGTCGTCCGCCCGTGTGGGAGGGGCCGTACCGCTACGTGTGGGTCGTCGACTTCCCGATGTTCGTCGGGGTCGACGCCGACACCGGTCGCCCCAAGCCGGGGCATCATCCGTTCACCCAGCCCCATCCGGACGATGTCGAGCTGCTGGAGAGCGACCCGATGCGTGTCCGCTCGCTGGCCTACGACCTCGTACTCAACGGCTGGGAGCTCGGATCGGGGTCGATCCGGATCCACCACAGCGACCTGCAACGGCGGGTCTTCGCCGCCATCGGGATCGACGAGGAGGAGGCCGAGCGCAAGTTCGGGTTCTTCCTCAACCCGTTCGAGTACGGCGCTCCGCCGCACGGCGGCTTCGCTTTCGGCATCGACCGCCTCGTCGCCATCCTCGCCGGCGAGGAGAACATCCGTGAGGTGATCGCCTTCCCGAAGACGCAGTCCGGGCGCCGACCCGATGACGAACTCGCCGTCACCGGTCGCCCAGAGCCAGCTCGATCAGCTGGGCATCCGCGTGCTGCCTAGCCCTTGACGGCGCCGGCGAGTCCCTGGCGGAAGTAGCGCTGGAAGACGAAGTAGACGATCGCCATCGGCACGGTCATCAGCACGGCTCCCATCATGATCGTGTTCCACGGCTGGCTCTCGCCGAAGGCGCCGCGCAGCTGCGCCAGACCGACGGGCAGCGTGCGCAGCTCGTTGCGGTTGGCGGCGATCAGCGGGTGGAGGAACTCGTTCCACGAGCCGACGGTGGCGAGGATCGTCAACGTGATCACCGCCGGCCGGGCGTTGGGCAGGACGACCCGCCAGAACGTGGCGAACCGGCCGGCCCCATCGATCGCCGCCGCCTCCTCGATCTCGACGGGGATCTGCTCCATGAACTGCTTCATGATGAAGATGCCGACGGCGTCGAACACGAGCGGGAGGATCAGCCCGGCGTACGTGTTGATCAGGCCGAGCTCCTTGAGCAGGATGAAGCGGGGGATCGCCAGGATGATCGGCGGCACCATCATCACGGCAGGATCAGGGCGAACACCAGCTTGTAGCCGGGGAACCTGATCCGCGCCAGCGAGTAGCCGGCGAGCGCCGACAGAAGGACGCGGCCGACCACGACGCAGACGGTGACGACCACGGAGTTGAACAGCCCAGCGCCAGAACAAGATGATGTCGCTGTCGAGACCGCGCAGGCCGTTCAAGGTTGGTGACCCGAGCGAGCGGTCCCACAGCAACGACGAGGCGTTGGCGGCGAAGTCGGGCAGCTCTTGAAGCTGGTGCTGACGGCGAGGACGAACGGCAGGATGTAGAACACGCCGGCGATCGACAGGCAGACGTAGATCGCCCGCTGCATCGCCCGCGACGGCGACAGCGGGTCGCGCAGCCCGGATCTGGTCCGTATGCTCATTGTCGCCTCCGAGGTGCCGGTGACCCGGCGCTGCAGCCACGTGAAGACGAGGATGATGAGGAACAGCACCACCGCCGTCGCCGCGGCGAGGCCGGCCTTGCTGTTCTGGAACGCTTGCAGGTAGACGAGCAGCGCCGGCGTGAGCGTCGTCTTCTGCGGGCCACCGAGGTTGGCGGCGTACACCTGGTCGAACACCTGCCACGTGCCGATGACCCCGAGGGTGACCGCCAGGTAGATCTGCGGGCGCAGCATCGGCACGACGACGTAGCGGAAGCGCTTCGAACCACGTCGCCCCGTCGATCGCCGCCGCCTCTTCGACCTCCGGACTGATGTTCTGCAGGCCGCCGAGGAAGATCAGCATCATCGTTCCGCTCGTCGTCCAGATCGTCATCGTCATGATCGCGAACATCGCCACGGACGGCCCGCTCAGCCACTCCCACCACGACAGCTCGAAGACCTCGCCGCTCAGCCACGACGGCGCCTCGTCGACTCCGAACACGCCGAGGAAGTTGTGGATGAGCCCGTTCGGTTCGTCGAACCAGTTGATGTCGTCGATCGGCAGGATGCGGTTGACGAGCCCGGACGTGCGGAACAGCACGAGCCAGATCAGCGTGATGGCGATCGCCGACGTGACCGACGGGAAGTACAGCAACGTCCGGAAGCCGCCCCGGCCGCGGAGGAAGCGCTGGTTGACGAGGAACGCGAGGAACAACGCCAGCACCGTCTGCACCGGCACGACGATGATCACGTAGTAGAAGGTGTTGCGCAGCGAGATGGCGAAGTCCTGGCGGCGGATCCCTTCCTCGGTGAGCAGCTCGCGGTAGTTGTCGAGCCCGGAGAACGTCGAGTCGAACGGTGAGCCGAGGCCCGGACCAGTCGCGGAAGCTGACCCACAGGGCGAGCATCATCGGGAACGAGCAGGAACACCACCAGGCCGAGCACCGCCGGGGCGGCGAACAGCCAACCGGTGACGCGGTCCCAACGGTGCAGCCGCCGCTTCGTTGGCTTGCCGCGTGGCCCGGCTGCGGCCGCCTCGCCAGTGCCGTCGCCCCGGTCGGAGAGCGGACGGCGGCTGCCGTCACAGCACGCTCTCGCCGGCCTCCGTGACGGCAGCGATCAGCCCGTCGACGTCGGTGTCGCCGGCGATGAGCTGTTCGAACTGCGAGTTGAACTCGGTGATCACGTCGGCGAATCCGGGCCTGAACTGCCAGCCATGGGCGTACTCGGCGCCGTTGAGGAACGGCTCGAGCTCGGGATGATCGGCGAGCCAGCCTTCGCGCAGCGACTCGCGGGCGGGCATCACGTTGAACTCAGCCGTCCACGCCGCAGCGCCCTCGGGACCGGTGAGGTAGTCGATCGCCTCCCAGGAAGCCTCCGGGTTCGCGCGACTCGGTGGCGACGCCGTAGCACACCGTGAAGGCGTAGGTCGCCCGTCCGGCCGGGCCCTCGGGGAGCTCGGCGACGGCCCAGTTGACGTCCGGGAAGTCGTTGGCCATCGCGCCGACGAGCCAGTTGCCCTCGATGACCATCGCCGCCTTGCCCTGCCCGAAGGCCTCACCTGCCCAGCCGGCCTCGACAGTCGGCGGGCGCGGCCGCGTGGCCGGCGGCGAACATGTCGGCGAGGTACTGCAGCGCCGCCCGGTTCTCCTCGGTGTCGAGCGTCATCTCGCTGACGTCGTCGTTGACGATGTAGCCGCCGTTGGCGAGCATGAACACGCCGACTCGGGCGAGCTCGGGCCCGAACGACAGCCCGACGACGCCATCGGTGGTCAGCGCCTCGGCGGCGGCGGCGAGCTCCTCCATGTTCGTCGGCGGCTCGACTCCTGCCGCTTCGAGCATGTCGACGTTGTAGACGAGGCCGAGGGTGGAGAAGTCCTTCGGCGGGCAGTACCACGTGCCGTCGTAGGTGAACGCCTCGGCGAGCGACGGGTAGATGTCGTCGGGCTCGGTGATCGCACCCTCCGGGATTGGCGCCAGGGCGCCGGCGTCGGCGAGGTCGGGCAGGCGGGAGCTGTCGACGTAGAAGAAGTCGGGCGGATCACCCGCCGGCGAGCGCCGCCTGCAAGCGCCGTGTCGAACTCCGGCTGCGGCTCGAACGTGACGGAGACGCCGGTGTCCGCTTCGTACTGGTCGAGCAGGGTCGTTCAGTGCCGCGTCCTCGGCGGCGCCTGACGATCCGCCCCAGAGCCGCAGCTCGGCGCCCTCCTCGCTGGCCGAGGCGGCGCTGGCGCCCCCGGCGGCGGTGATCGCCAGGGCGGCGACAGCCGTCCAGCGGCACAGCTTGGTGGTTTCATCGGTTCCTCCTCTGGTCGATCGGCTAGTTGGGAGACACCCCCGACTCACCCGGTGCGATCGCCGCAGCGCCAGACACGGTGACCTCGACCTGGAACAGATAGCCGAAGCGCTCGACGTACTCGGTCCCGCACCCGACGCACGCTTCGACACCGTGATGACCCGTGTGCAGATCGCCACCGCACCGTGGGCACATCAGGCTGAACACCCCCGTGGACAATCCCTGCCTCCTCGACTGCAGTCGTCGTCAACTTACCCCATTGGACCGCTGGTCAGTCACGGGCGCTCGATTGCCGCGGTGGACACGGCGGACCCGATAACACTGTGGTGATGCCGCCGGACGACACGGCGTTCGACACGGAAGCGGATGCCGTCCCAACGGTCGGTGGGGCGGATTCGCTCACCTTGGTAGATGGCCGGACGTTCGTCATCAGCCAACGCTCTGGAGATCTCGGCGGTCAGACCCACGGCGTGGTCGTCGACGATCGCCGTCACCTTTCCCGCGTTCCGTGTGACGGTGCGCGGACAGGCCCTGGAAACGCTCACCAGCACGTCACCCAATCCTCTCTCGGCAGTGATCGTGCAGCGCCTCGTCGATCCGGAGCGAGGACGACCGCTCTCGTGTCTGGTGATCCGCCGCCGGTGGATCGCCGGTGGCATGCGCGACGAGATCGAGGTGCGGCAGACGTCGACGCAGCCCGTGGCGGTCGACCTCGACGTGGAGCTCGGCGCCGACTTCGCCCATGTGTTCGACGTCAAGGGTGGCCGGCACCGGGCTCCGGCGACGGATCGTCGCCGACGACGACGGCTGGCTGATGTTCCCCGTCGACCTCGACGACGTCGATGTGGCGACGCGTGTGCGCTGGACCCCAGCCGGCTGCTGCGTGACCCGGCAGCCGGGACGTTGAGCTGGCACCTCGAGCTGGCCCCGCGGGGATCGGCGACGATCAGCATCAGCGTCGATCGCGGCGGACTCGTCCGGCAGCGAGAACGCCGACGCGTCGTTCGATCCATCGGCCGAGGCAATCCCCGTCTACCGCGTGGCCGGATGGCGGCAGCGGGCGCCGTCGGTGGTCTCCACCGACCCGCGCCTCGGTCCGGCGATCGATCGGGCGCTCGCCGACCTCGCTTCGCTGCGCATCGTCGACCAGGAGCACCCCGATCGGGCGTTGACTGCGGCTGGCGCTCCGTGGTTCATGACGTTGTTCGGCCGCGACTCGTTGCTCACGGCGCTGATGACGCTGTCGTTCGATCCCGATCTGGCGCGCGGCGTGCTCCTCACACTCGCCGATCTCCAGGGAACGAAGTACGACCCGGTATCGGAAGAACAGCCCGGCAAGATCGTCCACGAGCTCCGGCATCGGGGCAGCGGCGGCATGTTCAGTGCTCGTCAGCGCTACTACGGCACTGTGGACGCAACACGCCTTGTTCGTCATGCTCGTGGCCGAAGCGTGGCGGTGGGGCGCCATCGGCCGCGACGAGCTGACCGCCCTCGACCTGCCGGTCCAGCGGGCGGTCGCCTGGCTCGGCGGCGACGGCGACCGCAACGGCGACGGTTGGATCGACTACCAGCGTGACACCGGAGAAGGACTCAGCAACCAGGGATGGAAGGACTCCTGGGACGGGATCACGTTCGCCGACGGCTCACTTCCCGTTCCGCCGATCGCCGTCGTCGAGGTGCAGGGCTACACCTTCGCCGCACTCCTCGCCGCGGCCGAACTAGAGGTACTCCACGGTCGCGACGACGAGCCGCTGCGCCGCCAGGCCGCGACCATGCGCCGGCGCTTCAACGACACGTTCTGGGACCCACGCGGCTGGTTCGTGCTCGGTCTCGACGGCCGGGGCTGGCCGATCGACGCCCTGGCGTCGAACCCGGGACACGCGCTGTGGACGGGCATCGCCGATGACGAACTGGCGCTGCGCTACCTGGAGCACCTCGAGCGACGAGTCGATGTGGACGGGCTGGGGGATCCGCACCCTCGCCTCGACGATGGGTGCGTTCGACCCGCTGAGCTACCACAACGGCTCGGTCTGGCCGCACGATACGGCGCTCTGCGCTGCCGGCGCCGCTCGGTACGGGCGCTGGGACCTCGTCGATCGCATCTTCGACGCCGCCCTCGACGCCGCCGTCCACTTCGGCGGTCGCCCGCCCGAACTGTTCGCCGGTCTGGCCCGAACCGACGTGCCGGCACCTGTGGCCTACCCAGCGTCGTGCTCACCGCAGGCGTGGTCGTCGGCCAGCGTGCCGTTTCTGTTGCGGACATCCCTCGGGCTGCAGCCGGCTGCCGCCGAGCCGGGTCTGTCGTCCCGGCGGTCCGACCTCTCCTCGGTTGCCGACGTCGCCATCGGCGGACTGTTCACGCCTCGCGGCCGCGCCGACGTGCGGGTCAGCGACGGTGCGCTTCAGATCGAGGCGTCGCCGCGCCTCGTGCCGACAGTGCAGCCCGAGTCGTAACATCGGGAGGATGAGCAACATTCGCCGCGAGTTCGCACCCGGTGTCATCACCGGCGCCGACGTCAAGGACCTCTTCGCCCTCGCCAAGGCTGAGCAGTTCGCCTTGCCGGCGGCCAACTGCACCGGGTCGAACACGATCAACGGCGTGATGGAGACGGCCGCCAGGCTGAACTCTCCCGTCATCATCCAGTTCTCCCACTCGGGGTCGGCGTTCATCGCCGGCAAGGGTCTGGGCGGTGGCGGCGACAGGTCGTCGATCCTCGGGGCGATCGCCGGCGCCCGCCACGTCAACACGCTGGCCGAGGCCTACGGCGCCCGCGTCATCCTGCACACCGACCACTGCGCCAAGGACAAGCTCGGCTGGGTCGACGGGTTGCTCGACGCCGGCGAGGAGTACTACGCCGCCAACGGCAGACCGCTGTTCTCGTCGCACATGCTCGACCTGTCCGAGGAGCCGATGGACGAGAACGTCGCCACGTCGAAGAAGTACCTCGAGCGGATGACGCCGATGGGCATGACGCTGGAGATCGAGCTGGGCATCACCGGCGGCGAGGAGGACGGTGTCGACAACACCGCGCCGATCAAGCGGACCTGTACTCCAAGCCCGAGGAAGTCGAGTACGCCTACCGCGAGCTGATGGAAGTCAGCGACCGCTTCACGATCGCCGCCGCCTTCGGCAACGTCCACGGCGTCTACAAGCCGGGCAACGTCAAGCTGCGCCCGAGCATCCTGCGCGACAGCCAGGAGTACATCGCCGCCAAGCACGGCACGCCCACCGACAAGCCGGTCGACTTCGTCTTCCACGGCGGGTCGGGTTCGACGGCCGCCGAGATCGCCGAGGCGATCTCCTACGGCGTGGTCAAGATGAACATCGACACCGACCTCCAGTGGGCGCTGTGGGACGGGATCCGCCAGTTCGAGGCCGAGAAGCACGACTATCTGCAGAGCCAGATCGGCAATCCCGAGGGCCCGGACAAGCCGAACAAGAAGCTCTACGACCCGCGGGTGTGGCTGCGCCGCGCCGAGGAGTCGTTCGGCCGGCGCCTGGAGTTGGCGTTTCAGGAGCTCAACAACGTCGGGACCTTGGCCGCCCCCTGAGCGGCGCCATGCGCCCTCGCATCGGCTGACCCCGAGCTCGGTGGCACTCGCCTCGCGACGCCGAGTGCGCCTGCTCGACACCAGCGCTCGGTCCAGCGGTGCCAGTGCAATGACTGCAGAGCACGCTCAACGCCGGGCTACAACTCCGGACCGGTCGACGGCGTTCGGCGCGATGACCTCGCGCCGTGGTCCGCTACCAGCAGGCCAAGCGACTGCTCGTCGACGGGATCGTCGCCAGACTCACGCTCAGTGCTCTGGGGCGCAACTGTTGGCCATCGAGCGGCGCCTGCGTCCGAGGGCGGACGGCGGCGGGATGCTCGATCATCGTCGGCGCTGCGTCTGGGTTCCAGCGGTGCGCCGGTGCGTTGCCTGCAGTCACGGCTCAACGCCCTGGGCTACACCGCCGGCCCGGTCGACGGGCGGTTCGGCACCGATGACCACAACGGCGTCGTCGTCGCTACCAGCAGGCCAACGGACTGCTCGCCGACGGAGTCGTCGGCCGAATCACCGGCACGTCGCTGGGCATCTGGGGCACCGCGGCGAGCGGAGCGACGCGGCGGATCGACCACCGCCGCCCAGTGCACGCCGCCGTCCGGCGTCCCGGCGACAGCCCGCCAAGTCGTCGTCGTGAACTCATCGGGGAGCCAGGCCGACGTCGACCTGCTCGTCTTCAGTGGCGGGCGGTGGACGTGTGCGCGGATGGACATGTCCGGCCGAGTCGGGCGCAACGGCGTGCGCGCGCTGGCCAACCGGCGATCCGGTGACGGCACGACTCCGGGAGGCATCTTCCCGCTCGCCTCGATGACCGCCCCGGACGGGCAGACGTTCCAGTTCTTCGGCAACGGTGTGAACCCCGGCGTGCAGGGCACGTGGCGTCAGGTCAAGGCCGGAGACTGCTGGGGCGCGACGCCGAACACCGCCGACTACAACCGTCTCGTCACGCGCCCGGCGGCGAACTGCCAGAGCCCGGACGAATACCTGATCAACTTCCAGGGCGCCTATTCGCGGGCGGCGCTGATCGGCGCCAACATGGGTTCCAACCGCTCCGGCGACGCCCCCGGCGAGGCGCCGCTGGCGGCGGCGATCTTCCTCCACCGCCACTCCTACGACGCCGCCGGCAACAGCCGCCCGACATCCGGTTGCGTCTCGCTCAACACCGCCAACCTGATCTACGTGCTCCAGCGCCTCGTCCCCGGCCAGGCCTACTTCGTCATCCGCTGACGAATATTGGTGAGCTGTCGCAGCAGAAATCTGCTGGCACAGCTCACCAATCGGTGGAGAGGTCGCGGATGACGAAGCCGGTGCGCAGCTTGGGGGTGAAGAACGTCGACTTCGGCGGCATCAGCAAACCCTCTCGGGCGGTGCGCTCGATCTCGGCGACGCTGACCGGGCGGATCAGCACGGCGGCGGTCGCGTCGCCCTTGTCGACGGCGGCGAGCACCTCGTCGAGGCCGTGCTGGTAGGTCACCTCCACCGGCAGCCCTCGAGGGCGTGCTCCAACCACGCGCCGTCGAGCGCCCGCACGCCGTCGAACGCACCAGGCTTCGGAGCCAGCCGGTCGGGCCGTGCCGGGGCCGAGGAGTACGAGGAATCCCTCGCGCTCCATCGCAGCCAGCGTCGCTGGCGTCGGCGTGTCGATCCGGCTCGACGTCGAAGCAACTTGCGAGAGGGCCGCTCTCAAGGCAGAAGCGTCGACGCCCGAATACAGCCGATGGATCGCCTCGACGCTGAGCTGATCAGCGACCAGCTCGCCGACGAACGCCAGGGTCAGCTCGGACGCCGCATCGCCCACCTCGTCACGGTAGATCCTGGCCACTCCGTAGCGATGATGCCCGTCGGCGATGAGGACGTCGTCGCCGGACACCCGATCGCTGATCGCCGTGACGCGTTCGGCGTCGGTGATGCGTTCGACGCGATGGAGCACGCCGTCCACGGTCACTTCGCCCACGAGCTCGCCGGGCGCGGCAAGCAGTTCAGTCAGCCCGGCAGCGAGTGACAATCCCCACACCGGGGAGAGGTTCGCCCGCGTCGCCCGGGTCAGGTCGAGGCGATCGGTCGACGCTTTCGGCGTGGTGCGCTCGTGGGGGAGCACCCCGCCCGCACCTTCGTCGACCACTTCGAGCGCACCGATGACGCCGACGAGGTCGCGTGCCGAGCCAGCGGCGTCCGTGAACTGCATCCGGTACGCCGTGAACGACGGCTCGTCGTCGCGCGCGATGACGCCCTCCTCGATCCACTCACGCAACAGCGCGGCGGCACGGACGTAACGGTCCGCATCGCCTGCCGGCACGTCGACGTGGACGATGTTGTGCGGGCTCTTGGCGCCGTACTCCGCCACTTCCTCGGCTGACAACACGTCGTACGGCGGGGCGACGAGGACGTCGAGCGGTTCGGCCGAAGTGGCGTAGCGCAGGGCCCGGAACGGTTCGAATCTCGGCACGCAGGACAGGTTGCCACTACAGCGGCCTACCTTGTCCGGCGATGCGACCCCCCTCGCCATCGGACGCGGACGTCGGCAAGGATGCCGCCCTCAGCGCCGACATCCGCCTGCTCGGGAGAATCCTCGGTGACGTCGTCCGCGATCAGGCGGGCGACGAGGTGTTCGATCTCGTCGAAGCGGTGCGCCGGCGCGCCGTCGACGCCCGTCGCGGCGGACGCAGTCCGTTGGAGTCGCTGACCGAGGCGCTTCCCCACCGACCGATCGATCAGCAACTGCACTTGATCAGGGCCTTCGGCTGGCTGTCGCTGCTCGCCAACACCGCCGAGGACGTCCACCACGAACGGCGTCGTCGATTCCACCGCCAGCACGGCTCGCAGCCACAACTCGGCAGCCTCGCCGCGGCGTTCGACCACCTCGAGCGCGCCGGGCTCGATCGCGACGCGGTCGAGCGCCTGATCGGCGACTTGGTCGTCACGCCAGTGATCACCGCCCATCCCACCGAGGTTCGCCGCCAGACCGTGCTCGACGTGCTCACCGAGGTGGCCCGTCTGCTCGCCGATGCGCACTGGGCTCGCCGACGACGATCCCGATCGCGCCGAGAGCGAGCAGCGTCTCGAGCTCGCCGTGCTCACGTTGTGGCAGACCGCCGAGGTCCGGCTGTCGAGGCTGCGTGTCGTCGACGAGATCAACGAGTCGCTGCGCTATTACCAGGCCAGCTTGTTCGACGTCGTCGCGGCGATCGAGCGCACGGTGGAGCAGCTGGCTCGCCAGCGCTGGGGACTGACGATCGACGCCAGCCGGGTGATCCGCATGGGCTCGTGGATCGGCGGCGACCGTGACGGCAACCCGTTCGTCACCGCCGACGTGTTGCGCACGGCGGTGGCGCGGCAAGCCGTCACCGCCTACGAGTTCCTCCTCGGATGCCTCAACGAGCTCGGTCGAGCGCTGTCGATGTCGGACCGGCTGGTCACGCCGACGCCGGCGCTCCGCGACCTGGCGGCGAGGTCCAGCGACACGTCGCCGTTCCGTGCCGACGAACCGTACCGCCGGGCGTTGCGCGGGATGTACGGCCGTCTCTTCGCCCGCGCCGAGCAGACCCTCGCCGGGACGTCCGAGGCGATCCGTGTAGCTCCGCCCGCCGCGCCCGGTCCCGCCTACGACTCGATGGACGAGTTGCTCGCCGACCTCGACGTCGTGTCACACGCGCTGCGCTCCCATGGCGCCGGCGCCCTCGCCGACGGCGTCGTCGAGCCCGTACGCCGCCAGGTCGTGACGTTCGGCGAACACCTCTGCGGCCTCGATGTTCGCCAGAACGCGTCCGTCCACGAGCACGTCGTTGCCGAATTGCTGTCCGTCGCCGGCGTCTGCCCGTCGTACACCGACCTCGACGAAGCGTGACCGCGGCGCCCTACTGGCGGCCGAGTTGGCGTCTCCGCGGCCGTTGCGCAGCCCCTTCGCCAACTACACCGCGGTCGTCGACGACGAGCTTGCGGTGCTGGCCGCCGCCGCCGACGCCGTCGAGCCGTCACGGCGAGGCGACGATCCCGCACTACATCGTGTCGGGCGCCAACTCGGCGAGCGACGTGCTGGAGACGCTGCTGCTGCTGAGGGAGGTCGGCCTCGTCCGTCCGCTCGACGAGCACCCGTCGGCGCTGGATGTCGTTCCGCTGTTCGAGACGATCGACGACCTCGACGGTGCGGCGAGAGTGCTCGACGAGCTGCTCGCGCTGGCCCTTCTACCGCCGCATCGTCGCCGGCCGGGGCAACTGGCAAGAAGTGATGATCGGCTACTCCGACTCGAACAAGGACGGCGGCTACCTCACGTCGAACTGGGCGCTGTTCCAAGCCCAGCAGCGCCTGGCGGCGGTGGCCGACTCGCACGGTGTGCGGCTCCGCCTGTTCCATGGCCGGGGCGGGTCGGTCGGACGCGGCGGCGGACCGGCGTACGAGGCCATCCTCGCCCAGCCGCCCGGGTCGGTCCGAGGACAGATTCGCATCACTGAGCAGGGCGAGATGGTGGCGGCCAAGTACGCCCAGCCGGCGTCGGCCCGGCGCAATCTGGAGACGTTGGTGGCGGCGACGATCGAGGCGTCCGCAGGCGTCGACGACGACCTCGGCGACGACGCCAAACGGTTCGCCACGGCGATGGACGAACTGTCGACGACAGCCCACGCCCGCTACCGGTCGCTCGTGTTCGGCGACGACGACTTCGCCGGCTTCTTCGCGGCGATCACCCCGATCCAGGAGATCGCCACGCTCAACATCGGCAGCCGGCCGGCGTCACGAACCGGATCGCCACTGATCGAGGACCTGCGGGCGATTCCCTGGGTGTTCGGCTGGACGCAGTGCCGGGTGATGCTGCCGGGGTGGTTCGGGTGCGGGTCGGCGTTCGATCGTTTCGGCGACCAGGAGTTGCTCGCCGAGATGTACGCCCGCTGGCCGTTCTTCCGGTCCGTCGTCGACAACCTCGGCATGGTCTTGGCCAAGGCCGATCTCGACATCGGCGCGCGCTACGCCGAGGGCCTCGTCACCGACACGGGCCTCCGATCACGAGCGTTCGGGTGCATCGCCAGCGAGTTCGCCCTGACCGCTGACTGGCACGCCCGCATCACCGGGTCACCCGATCCGTTGGCCAACAACCCGACCCTTGCCCGCAGCATCCGCAACCGGTATCCCTACCTCGATCCACTGCACGTGATGCAGATCGAGTTGCTCCGCCGCCGCCGCGCCGGCGAAGACGACGAGCTCGTCGCCCGGGGCATCCAGCTGACGATCAACGCCATCGCCACAGGGTTGCGGAACAGTGGCTAGGCCGCTCGCTTCGCTCAGCACCATTCTCTGTGACCTCGACGGAGTGGTCTGGCTCGGCGGCGTGCCGATCCCCGGATCGGTTGCGGCGATCGAGCGGCTGCGCGCCGCGGGTGTCCGGGTCGTGTTCGTGTCCAACTCCTCGGCGCCGACGATCGCCGAGCACACCGCGACCCTCGCCGGCATCGGCATCGTCGCCGACGGCGACGTGATCTCGTCGGCCACCGCGGCGGCCGAGTTGGTTGTGGCCGGCGAGCGCGTCCTCGTGTCGGGCGGCGGTGGTGTCGTCGAGGCCGTCCGCACCGCCGGTGCCATCCCGTTCGACGGCGACGACGTCGAGGCAGTCTCCGAAGGAATCGACGTCGTGGTTGCCGGGCTGCATCGGACGTTCGACTACAACCGCCTGCGCCTGGCGACGACTGGCGATTCGCAACGGAGCGCGGTTCGTGGCAACAAACCGTGATCCCCTGTTCCCGACGCCCGATGGTCCGATCCCAGGCGGTGGTTCGATCGTTGCGGCGATCGCCACGGCCAGCGGTGTCGAGCCGGAGACGGCCGGCAAGCCGCATCCTCCGATGGTTCGCGCCGTACGCCGCCTGCTCGGCGACGGGGTCGACGCCGAGCGGCTGGTCGTCGTCGGTGACCAGGTGTCGACGGACGGGCGCTTTGCCGAAGCGCTCGGCTGCCGCTTCGCGCTCGTCCGCACGGGCAACACGGCGCCGGAGATCGACGTCGATCCGCCCGCGGATTTCGACGGCGCCGATCTCGCCGCGGTCGTCGACGAGTTGCTGACCGCTCGGACGTCGACACCTCCCGGATAGCATCGCGCGATGCCTACGAACGTCCTCCAGAACCTGATCGACTCCGGACTGCAGTTCACCGAGGTGCAACGCAGGCAGGCCGAGAAGGTCGTCCGCGAGCTCGTCAAGAGCGGTGAGGTGCGTCGCGCCGAAGCGGCGAAGACCGTCGAGAGCTTGATCGAGCGCGGCAGGGAAACGTCGCTGATGATCGCCGAGGTGGTCCGAACCGAGGTCGGCAAGCAGCTCGGTCGGCTGGCCGGCCGGGTCGACGAACTCGAGGATCAGGTCGAAGGATTCGTCAGCCGCTTCACCGGGAGCGGCGGGGCCCCGGCGACTGTCCCGGCAGCGAAGAAGTCCCCGGCAACCAAGGCCCCGGCGAAGGCGGCCGGCCAAGAAGGCGGCGGCGAAGAAGTCGACGGCCGAAGAAGTCGACGGCGAAGAAGTCGGCGGCGAAGAAGTCGCCGGCGAAGAAGTCGACGGCGCGGAAGGCCCCGGCCAAGAAGGCCAGCGCGTCGAGCTGACCCGCAGCGCCTCGGCGGTGGCCGCCCGGCGGCGCCTCGACGCCGAACTCGTTCGCACGGGACTCGCCACCAGTCGCGCCCACGCCCACGAATTGATCGCCGCATCACGTGTGCTCGTCAACGGCGCCGTTGCGGGCAAGCCGGCACATCTCGTCGCTCCAGCGGACAACGTCACGGTGTTCGGGCCGCCGCCACGATTCGTGAGCCGGGGCGGGGAGAAGCTCGATGCCGCCCTCGATCACTTCGCCGTCGACGTCACGGCACGACGGGTGCTCGACTGCGGAGCGTCGACCGGGGGCTTCACCGACTGCCTTCTGCAGCGCGGAGCGAGCGAGGTCGTCGCCCTCGACGTCGGCCACGGCCAACTCCACCCACGCATCCGAGACGACGAGCGGGTGACCGTCCTGGAACGGACGAACATCCGCACGACGACCACCGAGACGATCGGTGGCTACGTCGACGTTGCAGTTGCCGATGTGTCGTTCATCTCGCTCACCGTCGTGATCCCCGCCCTGGCGGCGTTGTGCAAACCTGGGGCGCCGATGGTGGTGTTGGTCAAGCCGCAGTTCGAGGCCGGACGCGACGTGGTCAGCCGCGGCAGGGGAGTGGTCAGCGATCCTGCGGTCTACGACGCGGTTCGGCAGCAGATCGAGAATGCCCTGGACGATGCCGGGTGTGCGGTGCTCGGCTGGACGAACTCGCCGATCCTCGGTGCCGAGGGCAACCGCGAATTCTTCGTGCACGCAGTCGCGCCATGACGCGTGTGGCGGTGCGTCGCCCACTACGAGCGGCCTGACGTCGTCGCCCTCATCGAGGAGACGATGGCGTGGCTGGCCGAGCGGGGTCACGACGGGTGGTTGCTGCCTGACGACGGCGCAGAGCTCGATCTGCAACAGCACGCCGACGAACGGCCATTGGCCGACGCCGACGTCGTTGTCTGCCTCGGCGGCGACGGAACGATGCTGCGCGCCGTCGGTGCCCTCGACGGGGCACCCGTGCCGCTCCTCGGCGTCAACTTCGGACAGCTCGGGTATCTCACGGAGATCGAGCCGGCCGAATTGATCGACTCACTCGATCGCGTGCTCGGCGCCAGTGAGCGCTCCGATGCGGGCGTGTGGCACCTCGACGAACGGTTGATGCTCACCGCCACGGTGAAACGAGGCGACGAGGAGCTCGGACGGTGGCGAGCGCTCAACGAGGTCGTCGTCGAGAAGCACGCCGCCGGGCACACCGTCAGCCTGCTCGCCCGCATCGATGGGGAGCCGTTCACGAGCTTCGCCGCCGACGGGCTGATCGTCGCCACCCCTACGGGCTCGACGGCCTACTCACTCTCGGCCCGCGGGCCCGTCGTGTCGCCGCGCCACAAGGCGCTTCTGCTCACGCCCGTGTCGCCGCACATGCTGTTCGACCGCACGCTCGTGCTCGACCCCGCGGAACAGGTCGAGATCGAGGTGATCGGTCATCGCCGAGCCGAGGTGGCAGTCGATGGCCGCCTCGTTCGCACCGTCGATCCCGGCGACGTCGTGCAATGCCGCCCCGCCGCCGAAACGGCCCGATTCATTCGCTTCGGTCCGTACCGCTACCACCAGATCCTCAAGCAGAAGTTCGGGCTGACCGACCGGTAGTCCTCGGGAAAGATGGGAACCGGTGCTCAGCGAGCTGCACATCGAGAACCTCGGGGTCATCGACGACCGTCGATCTCGTCCTCGGCGACAGGCTTGACGGCGATCACCGGGGAGACCGGTGCCGGCAAGACGATGCTCGTCGAGGCCTTGGAACTCGTCGTCGGTGGGCGGGCCGATCCAGTGATCGTTCGGCCCGGGGCAACCGAGGCGCGCGTCGACGCCCGGTTCGTCAGCGACGACGACGGCCATGAGGTCGTCCTCAGCCGCGTCATCCCCGCCGAAGGACGGTCGCGGGCATACATCGACGGCCGGCCGGCCACGGCGGCGGCGCTTGCCGACGTGGCGATCGAGCTCGTCGATCTCCACGGCCAGCACGCCCACCAGCGCCTGCTGTCGGCAGTCAGCCAGCGGGCGGCCCTGGACGCCTTCGGCGGCGTCGACCTGACCCGGCTGCGGGCGGCGCGGGCGCGGGTCGCCGAGCTCGACGCCGAGCTGGCGACACTCGGGGGCGACGACCGGGCACGGGCCCGTGAGCTGGATCTGGCGCGCTTCCAGCTGGCCGAACTGGACGCCGCCGCCGTCGACGATCCCGACGAAGAGACCTCACTCGAGGTGCTCGAGGACACCTTGGCGAGCGCCGTGGAGCATCGCACGGCCGGGGCGTTGGCCTACGAGACGCTGACCGGCGATGGCGGTGCTCGGGACGCCGTCGCTGCCGCCGCAGCAGCGTTGGCCGGACGGGCACCGTACCGGGCGCTGGCCGACCGCCTGGCCGACGTGCTCGCCGAGCTCGACGACGTCGGCTCGGCAGTCCGCGACACGGCCGAGCAGATCGCCGACGATCCCGAGCGGCTGGAGCGTCGTCCGCGCCCGCCGGCAGCTGCTCCACGACTTGCGCCGCAAGTACGGCGACACGCTCGTCGACGTGCAGCGCTTCCATCACGAGGTTGCCGAACGAGTCGACACGCTGGAGCGATACGACGAGCGGGCGGCGACGATCGATGCCGAACGCCACGACGCCATCGCCGCGGCCGATGCCGAGGCTGCCGCCGTGCTCGACGCCCGGCGTCGAAGCGGCGCCGCGTTTCGGGGCAGCGGTGACGGACCAGTTGGCAGACGCTGGCGATGCCCGACGCAGTGCTCGAGGTGACCGTGGAGGACCTCGACGACGTGCAGTTCCTGCTGTCGGCCAATCCGGGAATGCCACTGCTGCCGTTGAGCAAGGTGGCCTCCGGCGGCGAGCTGGCGCGAGCGATGCTGGCGTTGCGGCTGGTGATGATCGGTCGTCGAGGGCGACACCGCCGGGTGGCCGGTCGACATTGATCTTCGACGAGGTCGACGCTGGCATCGGAGGTGCCGCAGCGACTGCCGTCGGAGAGGCGCTCGCCGCCGTCGCCGAGTCGCACCAGGTGCTCGTCGTCACCCACCTCGCTCAGGTCGCTGCTCTCGCCGATACGCAGATCACCGTGACCAAGGCGGTCGTCGACGGTGCGGCGATCGCCTCAGCCGAACGAGTCGACGGCGACCGGCGCGTCGCCGAGGTCGCCCGCATGCTGTCGGGCGACGCCGGCGGGGTGGCCGCGGAACAACACGCCGCCGAGCTGCTCGCCCGCTAGGCGGGCGGGTCCGCGGCAGAGGGGGCGGTGCCGGGGTACTCTGTTGTCCCGTGCCGAAACACATCTTCGTGACTGGTGGGGTCGCCAGTTCGCTCGGCAAGGGCCTCACCGCCTCCTCGCTCGGCCGCCTGCTCAAGCTGCGCGGGTTGCGCGTGACGCTGCAGAAGCTCGATCCCTACATCAACGTCGACCCGGGGACGATGAACCCGTACGAGCACGGCGAGGTCTTCGTCACCGACGACGGCGGTGAGACCGACCTCGATCTGGGTCACTACGAGCGGTTCATCGACGAGAACCTGTCGCGTGACTCCAACGCCACGACCGGGTCGATCTACCGCGCCGTGCTCGCCGCCGAGCGGCGTGGCGACTATCTCGGCAAGACCGTCCAGGTGATCCCCCACATCACCGACGAGATCAAGCGGCGGATCGCCCGGCTGGCCACCGACGACGTCGACGTCGTCATCACCGAGGTCGGCGGCACCGTCGGCGACATCGAGATCCTCCCGTTCCTCGAGGCGATCCGTCAGTTCCGCAAGGAGGCGGGACGCGACAACGTGTGCTACGTCCATGTCACGCTCGTGCCGTTCATCGGGCCGTCGGGTGAGCAGAAGACGAAGCCGACCCAGCACTCCGTCACCGAGTTGCGCAGCCGCGGCATCCAGCCCGATCTGATCGTGTGCCGCAGCGCTGAGCCGCTGTCGGACGACCTCAAGGTGAAGATCTCCAACCTCTGCGACGTCGATGCCAAAGCGGTCGTCAACGCCGCCGACGCCCGCAACATCTACGAGCTGCCGCTGATCTTCCACGACGAGGGACTCGACGACGTGGTGTGCGACGTATTGCGCATCGACGTCGAGGCGCACCCGCTCGATGGGTCGCCGTGGGAACAGGTCGTGGCGAAGATCGAGGCCGCCTCCGAACCGGTGCGCATCGGCCTGATCGGCAAGTACGTCCAGCTTCCCGACGCCTACTTGTCGGTCGTCGAGGCGCTGAAACACGCCGCCTTCCACCACGGCGCGGCGGTGGAGATCGACTGGATCCAGGCTGAGGAGGTCGAAGGCCTGCTCGCCGCCGGACGGCTCGCCGACCTCGACGGGATGGTGATCCCCGGCGGGTTCGGCGCCCGCGGCTTCGAAGGCAAGATCGCCGCTGCCCGCTACGCCCGCGAGGAGGGCATGCCGTGCCTCGGCCTGTGCCTCGGCCTGCACGCGATGACCGTTGAGTTCTGCCGCAACGTGCTCGGGCTCGCCGACGCCAACTCGTCGGAGATGGACCCAACCACTCAGCATCCGGTCATCGATCTGATGCACGATCAGCTCGACATCACCGACAAGGGCGGCACGATGCGGCTGGGCGCCTACTACGCCGTGCTCGAAGCGGGCACCAAGGTCGCTGCCGCGTACGGCGAACCGGTGGTCAGCGAGCGGCACCGCCACCGCTACGAGTTCAACCCGAACTTCCGCGCCCGACTCGCCGAGCACGGCTTCGTGTGCTCGGGGGCGTCACCGGACCGTCGCCTCGTCGAGTTCATCGAGCTCGCCGACCACCCGTACTGGGTCGGCACCCAGGCCCATCCCGAGTTCAAGAGCCGCCCGGACCGGCCCCATCCGCTGTTCCGCGAGTTGATCGGGGCGGCCTTGGCCTTTCGCCGTGAGCGGCTCGCCGGCCCCGTGGCGGCTCCGGCGGCGAACGCGGACGCTTGACCGGCTTTCGTCGCGTCGACGAGCGCGAGGAGTGGTCCGGGTGGATCTACCGAGTCGTCACGTCGACGTTCGAGAGCCCGAGCGGCGAGCGATTCGAGCGGCACATCATGTGCTCTCCGGGCGCTGTCTCGGCCGTGCCGATCGTGTACGACGACGCCGACGACGAACGGTCGACACCGAACGTGGTCCTGGTGTCCCAGTTCCGCGCCCCCCACGACGAGATGGTCATCGAGATCCCGGCGGGCGTGCGCGACGTCGACGGCGAGGCCGACGAGGACAACGTCCGGCGTGAGCTGGTCGAGGAGGTCGGATTGCTGCCGGGCCGGGTCGAGCTGCTGACATCGATCTACCCGAGTGCGGGGATGACCAATTCGGTGAACTCGATCTATCTCGCCACCGACTGCACGCCGGTCGGGCGCACCCCGCACGGACCCGAGGAAGAGCACGCCGAGATCCTCGAACTGCCGCTCGCCGAAGCGGTCGAATGGGTCGTGTCGGGTCGCATCATCGACGCCAAGTCGGTCGTCGGGCTGTTGTTGGCCGATCGGCGGATGCGTGAAGTCGGTTGAGCTCGACACCGGGTTGCCGATCGAGGTCGAGGAGTTCCTGTCGTGGCTGCTCTCGGAGCGGGGGAGAGCGGCGAACACGTTGGCCGCCTACCGGCGCGACCTGACCGCATACGCCAACTGGCTCGCGGGGCGCGGCCTGACGTTGCAAACGGTGACGCGCCGAGGACCTGTTCGAGCTGATCGCCGAACGACGGATGCAGGGGAGTGCGCCGTCGACGATCGCTCGTCAGCTCGCCGCGATCCGCTCGTTGCACCGCTTCCTGGTCAACGAGGACCGCCGCAGCGACGACCCGACGATCGATGTCGAGGGCGTCCGCACTCCCGCCGGAATCCCCAAGGCGCTCTCCGAGGAACAGGTCAACGCCCTGCTGGCGGCCGTCACCGGAGATGATCCGATCGCCCGCCGCGATCGGGCCCTGCTCGAGCTGCTCTACGGCACGGGCGCGCGGATCTCCGAGGTGTGCGACCTGTCGATGGGCGACATCGACTTCGAAGGGCGGCTCGTGCGGCTGTTCGGCAAGGGGGCCAAGGAGCGCATCGTCCCGTTCGGGCGGGCGGCGGCCGACGCCCTCGACCACTGGTTCGCCCCGGGCGGTCGTCTCGATCTCGCTCCGGCGCAGTGGCGGCGACGGGACGACGCCAACGCCGTGTTCCTCAACACCCGCGGCGGGCGGCTGACCAGGCAGGCGGCGTGGGCCGTCGTCAAGAAGTACGGCCGTCGCGCCGGTCTCGATGCCCACCACCAGCTGTCGCCGCACGTCTTGCGCCACAGCTGCGCAACCCACCTGCTCGATCACGGCGCCGATCTGCGCGTCGTCCAGGAGTTGCTCGGCCATGCCTCGATCTCGACGACGCAGGTGTACACCAAGGTCAGCCAGGAGCGCTTGTGGCAGGTGTACCGCGAGGCTCACCCGCGTGCCGTGATCGCGCTCGTGAGCCTCGACCACCTCGCCAGGCGCTTCGTCACGTCCCTGTCTCGGCGCCCGCCGTCGGCCGCTGACGAAGACTGGGCCCGCACGTGGTTGACGGACGAGGAGGCGAAGCTGTGGGCGGCGATGCCGAGCGCCGACCGTCGCCACGCCGTCGAGGTGTGCCGGCGATTCCTGGCGCGCCGCCCGGACGCCAGCCGCCCCGAGATCGCCGGCGCGCTGCTCCACGACGTCGGCAAGGTCCAGTCGGGGCTCGGCACGCTGGGGTCGCGTCGCGGCGACGGTCGTCGGTCCCCGAACACGACGCTTCCGTCAGTACCACGACCATGAGCAGATCGGCGCCAACATGGCGGCGCACGCTGGTTCCGATCCGGCCACCGTGGCGCTCATCCGCGGCGACGGGCCGGCTGCCGCCGATCTGCGGGCCGCCGACGACAGCATCTGACGCCCCATCTGGGGAAGATCGTGTCATCGCCGATCTGGGGAAGATGTGAATCAGCCCTGACACGATCTTCCCCAGAACCGGGTTGACAGGATCTGGGCGGTCAGCGGGGGATCAGGCCGACGGCGTTGTAGGCCCGATCCAGCGTCGCCGACGCGACGATTCGCGCCTTCTCGGCACCCTTGTGGAGCAGCGACGCCAACTCGCCGCGGTCGGCGAGCAGCTCGGTGGCGCGCTCCCGGACCGGTCGCAGCGCCTCGATCACTGCGTCGGCCGGCGTCAGCCTTCAACGGTCCGTACTGGGTGTACTGGGCAGCGACGTTCTCCGGCTTCTCGTCGCGCAGGGCGGCGAGGATCTCCAGCAGGTTGCTGACGCCCGGCTTCGTCGCCGGGTCGTAGCGCACCTCCGCCTCGGAGTCGGTGACCGCCCGCTTGAACTTGCGGACGATCGTCTCGGGAGGGTCGAGCAGCTCGATCACGCCGGCGTCGCTCTCCGTCGACTTCGACATCTTCGACGTCGGGTCCTGCAGGTCCATCACCCGCGCCCCGGCCTTCGGGACCACCGCCTCGGGCAGCACGAACGTCTCGCCGAAGCGGTGGTTGAAGCGGATGGCGATGTCGCGGGTGATCTCGACGTGCTGGCGCTGATCGTCACCGACCGGAACCTCGTCGGTGTCGTAGAGGAGGATGTCCGCCGCCTGCAGCGCCGGGTACGTGAACAACCCGGCGGAGATGAAGTCGCCGCCTCGCTTGGCGGACTTGTCCTTGAACTGCGTCATCCTGCCCAGCTCGCCGAAGCTGACGTTGCACTCCATCAGCCACGCCAGCTGGGCGTGTTCTGGTACGTGGCTCTGGACGAACACGGTGGCCACATCGGGATCGAGACCAACGGCGAAGAAGATGGCAGCGAGCTCGATCGTGCGCTCGCCGACGACGCCTGGACGCTCCGTCACGGTGAGGGCGTGGAGGTCGACGATGCCGTGGAACACCTCCTTCTCGTGCTGCCCGGCCACCCAATTGCGGAAGGCCCCGAGGTAGGCGCCGAGGTGGGCGTCGCCGGTCGGTTGCACGCACGAGAGGACTCTGGTCACGGGCTCATGCTACGGAGTTGCCTGCTCGCCGCCTTCGAGGATTGCCAGGTCACGCACGGCGAAGCGGTGGTGCCACCATTCCTCGCCGAGAACCACGTGAAGGCAGTTGCCGACCGTCCGAGTTCCGGGCGGTGGCCACGCCTCGTCGTTTCGTGGCGCCGTGGGCCGCGTCAGATCGTCGGCCGTGGCCGTGGCCAGCCACTCGCGGACCAGTCGCCAGCCGGCCGGCACGGACAGTGGTGACCTCGTCGAACGTCGGCCTCGCGTTACGGTCGATGCCCATCTCGTCCCAGGCGGGCACGAAGTCAGGCCCCAGACCGACGGGGTGGAACGGATCGGTCGACGCGTAACACCTCGTGGGAGAACCACGAGTCGATCACGAAGATCAGGTGGCGCAACGTTTCGACCGCTGACCATTCGCCGCCGACGCGTTGCTGGCGCTGCTGTTCGGGCAGGGCGCGGATGCGCTCGCTCGGTCGACGCCCACTGTTCCTCGATGAACGCCAAACCGCGGCGCAGGTCGTCGGGGTCGTCGGAGCGCAACCACTGGCGCTCGGGATGGCGGCGGTCCAACTCGGCCTCGACCAGCTCACCGACCTCGACGTCGTTGACGACGAGTCCCTTGACGAGCCCGGACAACTCGACGTCGACCAGCAGAACGCCGTGCATGCGCACACCGGACAAGTCGGACTCGCGGAACACCGCACCGCTGAGATCGGTGGCGTCGAAGGTGGCCCCACGCAGGTCGTCGTCGCTCGTGAACGTCCTGGCCACCGGCGCGAACCCTACGCCGGGGGCACGGCCCATCCGCCAACCGGACCACATGGTTCGGTAGCGTCGAAGCACCGATGGCGACCCGTGTCGAGACTCCCGTCTACGAAGGTCCGTTCGACCTGCTCCTCCAGCTGATCCTGGCCGAGGAGGTGGACCTCTACGAGGTCAGCCTGGCGCGCATCGTCGACGCTTACCTGGCCGAGATCGAACGGATGCAGACGCTCGATCTCGACGTCGCCACCGAATTCCTGCTCATCGCCGCCACCCTCGTCGAGCTCAAAGCCCGCCGTCTCTTGCCCGGGCGTGCCGACATCGACCTCGACGACGAGCTGGCGTTGTGGGAGGAGCGCGACCTGCTGCTCGCCCGCCTCCTCGAGTGCAAGACGTTCAAGGATGTGTCCACCGTGTTCGGGACGCTGAGCGAGCGGGCCTCGGCGAGCGTCGCCCGCCGGGTCGGTCCCGACGAGCGCTTCGACGACGTCGCTCCCGACCTGCTCGCCACGATCTCGCCGCTACGCCTGCGTGACGCGGCGATCGTCGCCCTGACGCCGAAGCCGGTCCCACGGATCGACCTCCATCACGTCGCGCCGATCCGCGCCAGCGTCGCCGACGCTGTCGCCGAATTGGTCGACGAGCTGCCGCGAGCCGGGAGGATCACGTTCGCCCGTCTCACCGCCGACCTCGGGGAGCGGCTCGAGGTCATCGTTCGCTTCCTGGCGGTTCTGGAGCTGTTCAAGCAAGGTCTCGTCGAGGTCGACCAAGCCGAGTTGTTCGGCGAGATCACGATCGAATGGGTCGGCGGCGACGCCGAGCAGGCACTGGCGGTGGCGGTCGATGTCTATGAGGGATGAGCTCCAAATCCGTGACGCAACAGGCGAGGACGTCGGGGAGTACCTCCGGGCGATCGAGGCGATCGTCCTCGTCGCCCACGACCCTGTGCCGCCCGATGTGCTCGCCCAGCTGCTCGAGCGTCCAGTCGGCGACATCGAGACGTGGTGCACGCGGCTCGCCAGCCAGTACCGCGACGACGGGCGTGGCTTCGAGCTCGTTCGCGTCGCCGGCGGTTACCGCTATCAGACGGCCGGCGACCAGATCGCCTACGTGGAGCGCTTCCTGCTCAGCGACCAGCGGGCTCGACTGTCGGCCGCCGCCCTCGAGACGCTGGCGATCATCGCCTACAAGCAGCCGATCTCGCGGGCGCAGATCGCCTCGATACGCGGAGTCGATCCAGACGGAGTGCTGCGCACCCTGCAGTCGCGGGGTTACGTCGACGCCGTCGGACGAGACCCAGGCCCCGGCCAGGCCGTGCTGTTCGGCACCACGGCCGAGTTCCTCGAACGGCTCGGCCTCGACTCGACGGCTGATCTGCCACCGATCGCCGAGTTCATCCCCGGCGCCGAGGTGGTCGAGGCGCTCGAGGTCGGCCTGCGCGTCGACCGCCCCTGACCCCTCCGCCCGACCGCACGAAAATGCGCACAGAGCGTCCTGGCGGCGAGAAAACTGCACGCCAGGGCGCTTTGTGTGCGGCTGGCGCGATGGGTGAGGGGGGCGAACGACTGCAGAAGGTGCTCGCTGCCACCGGGTGGGGCAGCCGCCGTGTCTGCGAGGAGCTGATCGCCGCCGGGCGGGTCCGGGTGAACGGAGAGGTCGCCGTGCTCGGCCGGCGTGTCGATCCCGAGGGCGACCTCATCGAGGTCGACGGAGCGCCGGTTGGCGTCCGCCCCGGGCTCGTCTACTACCTGCTCAACAAGCCGGCCCGGGTTGTCACGACAGCTCGCGACACTCACGGCCGGCGAACGGTCGTCGAGCTGGTCCCCGCCGAGCCCCGCGTGTTCCCGGTGGGGCGCCTCGACGCCGACACCGAGGGTCTCCTCCTGCTCACCAACGACGGCGAGCTGGCCAACCGGGTCGCCCACCCATCGATGGGCGTCGAGAAGGAGTACCTCGCCGAGGTCGAGGTGGCGAGTGGCCGAAGTGTGCGTCCGGCGGCAATCCGGTCGCTGCGTGACGGTGTCGAGCTGGACGACGGCGTGACGGCGCCGGCGAAGGTCACCCAACCGTCACCCGGCGTGCTGCGGATCACGATCCACGAAGGGCGCAAGCGCCAGATCCGGCGGATGTGCGAGGTAGTCGGCCACCCAGTGCGCCGGCTCGTCCGTGTACGCATCGGACCACTGACGGACCGGCGCCTCAAGCCGGGCGAGTGGCGGGAGTTGTCGCCCGCAGAGGTTCGCCAGCTCGCGGTCGCCACGGCGGCAACGAAGCGGGCCGGTCGACGGACCCCTCGGTACGATCGCCAGGCGTGAGCGTGGGAGGGTGATGCGTGCGAACGTGATCGGTCTCGGGCTGATCGGCGGCTCGATCGCCGCCGGTCTGCGGGCGCGCGGGTGGCACGTCAACGGTGACGACCTGTCGTCCGTCACGCGTCGACGATGCCCTCGGCCGGGGGTGCATCGACACCGGTGGAATCGACGCCGGTGCGGACATCACGTTCGTCGCTGTGCCGGTGCTGGCCGCCCAGGAGGCCGTCGAGCAAGCCCTCAAGGCGACGTCCGGAGTCGTGACCGACGTCGGCAGCGTCAAAGGAGCCCTGTGCTCGGCCATCGACGACGCTCGCTTCGTCGGTGGCCACCCGATGGCAGGCAGCGAGCTCGAGGGCCTCGACGGCGCCGACGCCGACATGTTCAGCGGGGCGGTGTGGGTACTCACTCCGACGACCGAGACCTCGCACACGACCATCGCCGCCGTCGCCTCCGCCGTCACCGCGCTCGGCGCCGAGATCGTGGCGATGGCCCCGGAGCGTCACGACGAGATGGTCGCCGTGGTCAGTCACGTGCCCCACCTGACCGCGGCAAGCCTGATGGGGCTCGCCGCCGACGGTGCCGACGAGCATGCCGCGCTGCTGCGCCTTGCCGCCGGTGGGTTCCGCGACATGACCCGCATCGCCAGTGGACATCCGGACATCTGGCTGGACATCTGCGATCAGAACCGCGAGGCGATCGTCAACGGCCTCGACCGCCTGATCGACCGGCTCGGAGAGATGCGCGACCTCGTCGGCGCCGTCGATCGCGATGGCCTGCTCGACCGGTTGCAGCGAGCGCGCCAGGCCCGGACGAACCTCCCCTCGCGGATCGTGCGGCCGGAAACGCTGGCCGAGGTGCGCATCCCCATTCCCGACCGCCCGGGAGCGGCCGCCGAGATCTTCACCCTGGCGGCGCGCGAGGGCATCAACATCGCCAGCTTCGAGGTCGTCCACCTCGCCGAGAGCAACGTCGGTGTCGCCGTCGTCCTCGTCGATGCCGATGCTGCCGAGGCCTACCGGGCCGCCCTCGCCGGCCAGGGTCTGCACCCGGCCGTGTCGCCGCTGACGTGAAGCGCCTGCGCGCCGCCGCCGGCCCTGTGTACGGCGAGGTGACCGTTCCCGGATCGAAGAGCATCGCCAACCGGGCGCTCGTCACCGCCGCCCTTGCCCGAGGCGGCAGCACGCTTGACCAACGTGCCAGACGGCGACGACACCACAGCGATGCTGCGTTGCCTGGCGGGCCTCGGCGTCGATGTCGAGGCGGGCGATCGCGGCATCGTGTTCGTCGGGGGCAGCGACGGACGGATCCGGCCGACTGCTGGGCGGCTCGACGCCCGGCTGGCCGGGACGACGTCGCGTTTCGTCACCGCCCTCGCCGCTCTCGCCGACACGCCGATCACCATCGACGGCGACCCGCCGTTGCGCACCCGCCCGATGGGCGAGTTGCACGACGCCCTCGAAGCACTTGGTGCCAGCGTCGCCTACCGGGAGTGTCGTCGGCCGCCTCCCGGTCACCGTCACCGGACCGCTGCGGCGTGGTGGAACCGTGAGCATGCGGGGAGACGTGTCCAGCCAGTTCGTCACCGCCCTGATGCTGATCGGCCCGTTGCTGGAGGGCGGGCTGCGCCTCCGATTGACATCACCGCTCGTTTCGGTGCCGTACGTCCGCCTCACTGCAGGGGTCATGGAGGCGTTCGGGGTCACCGACGTCGGTGTCGCCGATGATCAGGTCGTCGTCGCCGAAGGTCGTTACGCCGGCACCTCGTTCGTCGTGGAGCCGGACGCCTCCTCGGCGAGCTATCCACTGGCCATCGCTGCGGTACGAGGTGGAGCCGTCACCGTCGCCGGCCTGAGCACGGCCTCGGCGCAGGGCGATATCACGATCGTCGAGCTACTCGCGGCGATGGGATGTGACGTGACATCCGACGGTCGTTCCGCTCACGGTGGTGCGGGCTCCTGAGAAGCCGCTGCGCGGCATCGACGTCGACATGGCGTCGACATCCGATCTCGTGCCAACCGTCGCGGCGATCGCCACGACGGCCTCGACACCGACGACGATCCGCGGCGTCGGGTTCATCCGCGCCAAGGAGAGCGATCGGCTCGGCGATCTCACCCGGGAACTGGCGCGGACCGGAGCGCGCATCAGCGAGACCGCCGACGGTCTGCACGTCGAGCCCGTGCCCGGTGGCGCCGCCGGCCTGCACGGTGCCGAGCTGGACACGCATCACGACCACCGGCTGGCGATGGCGTTCGCCGTGCTCGCCGCCGCCGTCGACGGGATCGCCGTGGACGACCCGACCGTCGTCACCAAGAGCTGGCCAGGTTTCTGGACGGCCTACGACACGCTGCTGGGCAGGCAGTAGAGCCGCTTCTGCAGCCGTTCGCCCGTCCCGGTTCGCAGCTCCGGCTTCACGATGTCGTCGAACAGCACCGGCGCGCTGCGGCGGTGGCGCCAGTGGGGGAGCGCCATCGTCGCCGTGAGCAGTCGGCCACCGAGCGTCTGACCGGGACGATGTTGTGTCTCGGCCGAACGGGCCGTCGCCTCGAACAGCGGGTCGAGCGAACCTTCGATCCGCACGTCGATGTTCTCGTTCCAGCGCAACGACACGATCCGGTAGTCGAACGCCCGGTCGAGCAGGCGCTCCAACTCGCGTTCGACGCCCGACCGCTCGATGTAGCCGGCGATCTCCGGATCGAAGGCCCGGGCGTGCTTGGCAGTGAACACGAGCGTCGACCCGTCGAGCCGGCACCACCACAGATGGCTCGGGAAGTCGAGGATCTTGGCACTCGCTGCCTGCGGCACCTCGATGTACCCAGCACGTCCGACACGAGTGATCTCGGCGATGACCGCAGCGGGGTCGGGCACGTGCTCGAGCACGTGGGAGCACACGACGTAGTCGAACACGCCTTCGGCGAAGGGCATGTCGGCAGCGTCGGCGGCGAACAGCGGCCTGGTGATCCGGGCGGCAGCACGACCGGACCGCTGCCCGCCGTGCTCGGCGCCGGTGTAACGGTCGAGTAGGACGTCGGCCCGCCAGTGCGGCTTGTCGCCACTGCCGACGTCGAGCACGAGGGCGTCCGAGCCGACCGGGATGGCGATTCGTCGGCTGTGGAACGAGCGGAGCCTGCGGGCCAGCTGGGGCACAGATCCGGATCATGGCAGATCGCCAGCGGCGCGCGTGGGCTGGCAGGATGTCGTCGCCGTGCCCGATCGGTCGACGCGCGTCATTGCAGCATTCGACGTCGACGGGACGTTGACGACACGCGACTGCGTGGTGCCGTTCCTGCGCCGAGTCGCCGGTACCGCCGGTTTGGTCGCCGGTCTTGGCCGCCGCGCCCCTGAGCTGGTGCCTGCGTTGACCCATCGCGATCGAGACCGACTCAAGGAGCTGGCCTCCGACGTCGTGTTCGCCGGACGGCGGGCCGAGGAGATCGACGCAGCCGGCCGGGAGTTCGCCGCCCACGTGGCGTCCGCATGGCTGCGCGACGACACCGTGAGAACGCTCGGCGAGCACCGGCGCAACGGCGACCACATCGTTCTCGTGTCGGCCTCCTACGTCGCCTATCTCGTGCCCCTCGCCGAGCACCTCGGTGGCGCCGGACGTGATCGGCACCGAACTGGCCGTCGGTGGCGACGGAAGGTGTACGGGATCGCTCGATGGTGGAAACTGTCGCGGTGCCGCCAAGGTCGTCCGCCTGCATCGCTGGCTCGATGAACGTTTCGGCGGGCGCGGCAACGTCACGCTGTGGGCGTACGGGGATTCGCGCGGCGATGAGCCGATGCTCGCCGATGCCGACCATCCCGTCTGGGTGGGCCGTTAGATGATCCTCGACGATGTTGTGAACGGCGGGCGCGGCGAGGAGTCCACCGTCCGCCCTGTCAACGGCCGCGGCAATCGTGCGCACGGCGCGACCGTTGCAGTGGACCAAGAACGTCCTCGTGTTCGCCGCTCCCGGTGCCGCCGGCGTGCTCGACGACTGGCCGGAGCTGGGTGCGACACTGCTCGCCTTCGTAGCCTTCTGCCTGGCCTCCAGCGGCATCTACCTGTGGAACGACGTTCTCGATGTCGAGGCCGACCGCCGCCACCCGACGAAGCGGCTGCGACCGATCGCCGCCGGTCAGCTGGGGATCGGGACCGCTCAACTCACTGGCACGTTGCTCCTCGTCGCGGCCTGCGCGGTCGCCGCGGCGACCGGTCGGTGGGAGACGGTCGCTGTCGTCGTCACCTATATCGCGGCGACGATCGTGTACAGCGTGTGGCTCAAGCACGTCGCCGTCGTCGACCTCGTCCTGATCGCCTCCGGTTTCGTGCTTCGGGCCGCGGCCGGTGCGGTCGCTGTCGACGTCCCGATGTCGAAGTGGTTCGTGCTGTGCACGGTGTTCGGTTCGTTGTTCATCGTCGCCGGCAAGCGCTATGCCGAGCTGCGCGAGATCGGCGACGGTGCCGGCGACGTCCGTCCGACGCTGGAGACCTACACGCCGACGTACCTGCGTGGTGTCCTGACGATGTCGTGCGGCGCGGCGATCATCAGCTATTGCCTCTGGGCGTTGGAGACGAAGGAGCTTGCCGGCACCGACCTGCCGTTCTACGAGCTGTCGATCGTGCCGATGCTGACGGCGATGTTGCGGTACCTGCTGCTGATCGAGGAGGGACACGGCGGCGCGCCCGAGGAGGTGTTCGCCAAGGACCGTGTGCTGCAGCTGCTCGGCCTGGCGTGGGTCATCACGTTCGGGCTCGGCGTGTATCTCAGATGAGCGCCGGCGTCCTCCCATCCGGCGTCGAGGGGTGGCTCACCGAGGAGCAGGCTCGGATGCTCGCCTCGGCCGCAGCGGCCTGTCCCGACGACGGGGAGATCGTCGAGATCGGCAGCTTCCGTGGACTCTCGACCATCGTTCTCGCCACCCATGCGCCCGAGGGTGCGGCGATCGTCGCCATTGACCCGCATGCTGGCAACGACCGCGGTCCGGGGGAGCTCGATGGCTATGCCGAAGCGGCGGCCGCCGACCGGATCGCCTTCGAACACAACCTGGCGTCGGCCGGAGTCCGCCACCGGGTTCGTCACGTCAGGGCCAATTCGGCGCGAAGCGCACGGTGACGTCCACGGCGAGATCGATGTGCTGTTCATCGACGGAGCCCACCGCTACGGACCGGCGCGGGCAGACATTCGCGATTGGGGCGGGCGGGTCTCGTCCGGGGGCGCGCTGCTCATCCACGATGCGTTCTCCTCCGTCGGCGTGACGGCGGCGATCCTGCGTGAGCTGGTCTTCGGGCGACGCTTCCGCTACGTCGGGCGGTCTCGCTCGCTGGCGCAGTACCGGGCCGACCTCGCCGGGGCCGGTCTGCCGGCGCGAGCGCGCAACGCCGTCGCCCAGCTGTCCCAGCTCGGTTGGTTCGCCCGCAACGTCGCCCTCAAGGTGCTGTTGACGCTCGGCGGCGGCAAGGCGCTGCGACGGTTCGGACGAACCGAGTCCCGGAGTGGCCGTATTAGGATGGCGCGCCGAGCTGCTGACCGGATGGGGCCGCACGGCGGCGACCGCCGGCACGGTCGTGCGCCGGCGCTCCAGCGACCGCACGGGTCTCGCCGAACTCGTGCGCAGCCTGCCGGCGCGCGGGGCGATCGCCCGTGGTCTCGGGCGCAGCTACGGCGACAGCGCCCAGAACGGCGGAGGCCTGGCAATTCGCCTCGACGACGAGCTCACGCCAGCGGCGATCACGGTTGACGCCGACGCGGCGACGACCACGACTGCGGGCGGTGTGAGCATCGACAGGCTGCTGCGCGCCAGCATCCCGCAGGGGTTGTTCGTCCCGGTTTCCCCGGGTACCCGCTTCGTCACGGTCGGCGGGGCGATCGCCAGCGACATTCACGGGAAGAACCACCATGTCGACGGCACGTTCGGCACCCACATCCGCGGCCTGACGCTGCTGCTCGCCGACGGGTCGACCGTCGACATCGGTCCCGATCGCCGGCCGGAGCTGTTCTGGGCGACGGTGGGCGGGATGGGCCTGACCGGCATCGTGGTGCAGGCGACGATCTCGATGTTGCGGATCGAGACCAGCCAGATGACGGTGGACACCGAGCGCGCCGACGACCTCGACCACCTGCTCGACTTGATGACGAGCGGAGACCACCGCTATCGCTACTCGGTGGCGTGGATCGACCTCTTGGCGCGGGGCGCAGCCGCTTGGACGCAGCGTGTTGACCCGCGGCGATCACGCTCGGGTGGAGGAGCTCACGCCCCGACAGGCGGTGCGGCCGCTGGCGTACCGGCCGGGCCACCTCGCCTCGGTGCCGTCGTTGGTACCTGGGCGCGGGCTGCTCAACCACACGACGATCGCCGCCTTCAATGAGCTGTGGTTCCGGGCTGCGCCGCGACGGCGCGTCGGCGAGATCGTGGCGATCCCGCGGTTCTTCCACCCGCTCGACGCTGTCGGGGCGTGGAACCGCCTGTACGGGCGGCGCGGGCTCGTGCAGTACCAGTTCCTCGTCCCGTTCGGCGCCGAGGAAGCATTGCGCCGGGTCGTGACCCGCCTCGCCGAGTCCGGTACACCCAGCTTCCTGTCCGTGCTCAAGCGGTTCGGAGCAGCGAACCCGGCACCGTTGAGCTTCCCGGCCCCGGGCTGGACGCTCACCCTCGACATCCCCGCGGCCGTCGACGGCCTCGCCGAGCTGCTCGCCGAACTCGACGACGTCGTGCTCGACGCCGGCGGTCGGCACTACCTCGCCAAGGACGCGGTCGCCACTCCCGAAGCGATCCGCCGCGGCTATCCGCGTCTCGCCGAGTGGCAAGCAGTCCGCGACTCCGTCGATCCGCACGGCCGCTGGGCGAGTGATCAGAGCCGTCGCCTGCGGCTGACGGAGCCAGTCCGGGAGGCCGTGATGGACAACGCCCTGGGCGAAGCCCAGACGATCGTGCTGTTCGGTGGCACGAGCGACATCGGGACGGCGATCGTCGACGCCTTGGTCTCTCCGGCGACGACGACGGTCGTACTGGCTGCGCAGGCGACCAGACGAGGTCGATGCCGCCGCGCTGCGCGCCCGCGGCGTGACCGTCGAGACCGTCGCCTTCGACGCCATCGACATCGCCGTCGCACCCGAACCTGATCGACTCCTTGGTGTCGGCCCACGGAGATCTCGACGTCGTGATCGCTGCGTGGGGCCAGCTAGGCGATCAGGCGGAGCTTGAGGACGACCCGCGCGCCGCCGCCGACCTTGTCGACGTCAACTTCACGGGGGCCGTCAGTATCTGCACCGCGGTGGCCCGGCAGTTCCGCCGGCAGGGCCACGGCCACCTCGTCGTCTTGTCCAGCGTCGCCGGCGAACGGGTGCGTAAGGCCAACTACGTGTACGGCGCGTCGAAGGCTGGCATCGACGGCTTCGCCCAAGGACTCAGCGATGCCCTGGCCGGCAGCGGGGCGGGCGGTCCTGATCGTCAGGCCTGGTTGGGTCCGGTCGAAGATGACGGAGGGGATGCAGCCGGCGCCGTTGGCGACAACGCCCGAGGCCGTCGCCGCCGCCACCGTCAAGGCGCTGCGGGCCGGCCGGCGGATCGTCTGGGTTCCGCCGGCCCTGCGACCACTGATGAGCATTGCCCGGCACCTCCCGGCGCCGCTCTGGCGGCGGGTCCCGATGTAGCCCAGCCGAGCGATTCGAGCCACCTGTCGTGCGGCGGCACTCGGATGACGCAAACACTCGGACTCAGCGACAGCGGTAGTAGAGGCGGACGAGGCCGTCCTGGTACTGGCGGTACTGACAGAAGCGCTCGGCGAGCACCTCGTTCGGTTCCGGGGATCCGAAGTCCATCGACGAGTTGGGCTCCCGCCAGCCGGCCCAGAACGCCGTGAGGATCACGAAGTCGGCGGTGGCGAGATCGTCGGCGAGTCGCGAACCTGCGGCGTTGGCGAGGCCGGGATCCATCTCGATGAAGTACGTCGCCGGCTCCATCTCTGGGAACAGCCAGTAGAAGACGGCATCGCTGTACCACGTCCGAGACAGATCCATCGGGCCGACGAACAGCCGGTCGCCGGGTCGAGCCAGGCCGTCCAGATCATCGATGACCTGCTGGCTGGCGAGGGCAGCGCGAGGGGCTCCGAAGTAGAAGTTGCGCCCGTCTCGGTTGATCTCGAAGGTCGCCGGCACCAAGCCGTACCCGGCGCGCGTGTGCAGCAGGTAGTGGCGGAACGTGAACAGTGACGTCAGCGCGTACGTGAGCACGAGGGTGACGGCGGCGCCGGCGGCGGCCGCGCTGCGCATCGATGTCTGCGGCCACCGGCGTTGGACGATGTCGGCGATGGCGACGACGGCGAACGGCCAGGACACGCACGTCACCCACGTCAGGTGGGTCGAATCGGGCCGCTGCAACGCCTGCGGGAGGATCGCCACACTGACGAGCGCCACTACGAGGAGAACGGTGGAACGGCCGTCTCGACGCCCACGGCGACGTTCCAACAAC
Source organism: Ilumatobacteraceae bacterium (assembly GCA_963732335.1). Taxonomy (GTDB): domain Bacteria; phylum Actinomycetota; class Acidimicrobiia; order Acidimicrobiales; family Ilumatobacteraceae; genus Desertimonas. The sequence continues at coordinate 112,827 of CAVSZO010000054.1, forward strand.
GCCAGAACGAGCAAGCCGACAGTTCCGGCAAGCATCGCCAAGAACCACAGGAAGATCGCCTGGGAGGCACGCACATGAGGAAGGTGCCACCACGGCGGCTGCGATTCGGCAATCGCCTGGAGCGCGCCGTCGAGGCGATCCCACGATGGCGGCCGGGGCAACTCCCGGCCGGAGCGCAGATGCACGACCGGGTCGACCACTATGCCCTGCCAGGCGGCCCGCGGACCGGCGATGGCGAGGTGTGCCCAGAGCGGCGTCAGCCCGGCAACCACGCCAACGGCGACTGCCCGCCACGACGCGCGTTGGGTCCAGATCAGCCAAGTGAGCACCACGGCGACGGCGAGGACGAGGTCGGGACGGTAGGTCAGGGCCAGCCCGCCGAGCACGCCGGCGGCAACTCGAGCGAGCAGCTGGGAACGACCGGCCACGTTGGTCGAGCGCACGGCGAACACGGCGCACCACAGCGTGAGGGCGAGGCCGCCGTTCCAGGCCATCGCCGTCAGCCCGATCGGCGTCAGCACGTAGAACACGGCGAAGGCGGCGACGAGGGTGGCGGCAGCTCGTCCCCACGGGCGGGCCAGGGTGAACAGTCCGAAGATGATGGCCACGTGCTGGACCAGCCCGAACGTCCGCTCGGCCGCAAGCGTGTTGCCGAACAGCTCGTACCAGCCGGCCAGGACGTGCAGTGAGCCCGGCCCGTACAGGTGGAGGAAGTCGACGTTGGGGACGTCACCCTTGCTGATTCGCTCGGGGAAGTAGAGCATGAAGCCCTCTTCCATCGTCCCGCCGGTGAAGCGGTAGAGGCCGCGCAGCGGGATCACGACGAGCAGGGCGACGACGCCGATACCCATCCAGGTGCGCAACGCGCCGCGGTCGTGCCGCCGCAGGCCACCGCTGCCGCCGAGGACGAAGGCGGTCGGGTCAGAACTCATGACAAGTCCGACGCCTGCCAAGCGATGCTGCCGAACTGCGGAGCGACGTGCACCACATCGGTGCAACCGCCTCCGCGGTTCCCGACCGCGTGGAACGCAGTTGCCGGTCACAGGGCGAGCAAGCTAGTGGCACCCGGTTGTTAGCGTGGCGCCCTCGTGGACCTCGTGGGCGTGGGCGAGGCGCTCGGCCGCCGGTGTGCCCGCCGGCCCTGGGCCACGGTGATGATCGCCACCGCCGTCGTCGCCCTACCGCTGTTGGTCGCCCTCGGTGACCTCGCCAGCTCGCACTGGTACCCCGTCCTCGACCTGGCGATGACCGAGTTCCGGGTCCGCGACGCCTTCGGCGAGCACACCCCGCTCATCGGGCTGCCTGGGAGGATCGGCGAGTACCCGAACCAGGGCAGTCACCCCGGGCCGCTGAGCTTCTACCTCCTCGCCCCGGTGTACCGGCTGCTGGGATCGACGTCCTGGGCGCTGGAGGCGGCAACGGTGGCGATCCACGTCGCGGCGATCGTCACTGCGCTGTGGATCGGCCAGCGCCGGGCCGGCTGGCGCGGTGTGGTCGGCGTCGCCGCGCTGCTCGCCGTGGCGATCCGCGGTTACGGGCAACTGTTGCTGACCCAGCCGTGGAACCCCTATCTGCCGCTGCTCGCCTGGCTCGTGGTCCTGCTCGCCACGTGGTCGGTGCTGTGCGGCGACTCGCTGATGCTCGTGCCGCTCGTCGTCGCCGCTTCGCTGTGCGCCCAGACTCACGTGCCGTACCTCCTGCCGTGCGCGGTGTTGACGATCGGATCGCTGGCGTTCGCCACCTGGCACCGCGGCCACAGGCGCCTCAACGGCCGCGCGCCGATGGGTCGACCGCAACGTCGTGACTGCCACGGCGCTCGGGATGGTGCTGTGGGTGCCGTCGCTCATCGACCAGGCGACCAACGACCCCGGCAACATCCGCACCCTCCTCGACCACTTCGGCGACCCACCCGAGCCGGTCCTCGGCATCACCGAAGGCATCCGCCTGGCAGTCCGTCATCTCGACGTGTGGGCGGGGTTCGCCGGCTTCACCGGTGACCTCGAGGGAGCCGGCCGCTTCGTCTCGCCGGCGGAGACGTGGCGCGGCACGGCGACGCTGGGTGTATGGCTGGTCGCGGCGATCGCCTCGTTGCGCCACGGACCACCTTCGTTGCGGCGGCTGCACGCCGTCATCGCCGCGGCACTGCTGCTCGGGCTGATCTCGATGACTCGCATCTTCGGCCTGCCGTGGTACTACCTCACGCTGTGGGCCTGGGGGACGACAACGCTCGCCGTCGGCGCCGTCGCCTGGACGATCCTGTCCTGGTGGCGCACGGTCGGCCACTCCAACGTTGCAACCGTCGCCTTGCCCACGCTCAGCGTTGTGGTCCTCTCCGTCACGACGATGACGTCTGTGGTGACGTTCGCCAGCGCCGAGGTGCCCGAGGAGCGCCTGAGCCGGGCCGTCGCAGCGCTGGCGCCAGCGACGTACGCGGCGATCGCCGACGGAGCCGGCCCGGCGACAGGGATCGACGGCACCTACCAAGTCCGTTGGAGCGATGCGGCCGACATTGGCAGCCCCGGCTTCGGACTGCTCAACGAGCTGGAGCGTCAAGGTCTCGACGTCGCCGCCGACCCGTTCTTCCACGTCCCGGTCACCGAGCACCGGGTGCGTCCACGCGAGCGCGCCGATGCCCAGGTCCACCTCGCCACGGGCGGCTACGTCGACCGCTGGCGCCAGCTGCCCGGAGCCGTCGAGGTCGCCACGTACGAGCCGCGCACGCTCGAGGAGATCGCCCGCGCCAACGAGGTGCGCGCCCGCCTGATCGCCCGGCTTCGCGTCGAGGGGCTCGACGACGTCGCCGAGCAGGTCGACACCAACTTGTTCGGGGCGTCACTCGACCCGCGCATCTCGGCCGAGGACCTCGTCGACATCACCGAGCTGCTCGACCTCGGCCAGCCGATGGCCGTGTTCGTCGCCCCACCCGACGCCGATGCCGTGAGCTAGCCCAACCTCGTGTCGACTGAACACGTGACCCTCGTCATCTGGGCACCAATCGTTGCGCGACCCGTAAGGAATGGTGCCCAGAACGGTGCAGGATGAGGGCCGTGACCCGCCCGGCCGTTCCGCTCTCGCGGCACCTGCTGAGGGTGCGCGACCTGATCGACCGCGCCTACTCGGAACAGCTCGAGGTTACGGCGCTCGCCCGCAGCGCCGCCGTCTCGCCGGCGTACTTCAGTCGCAGCTTCAAGGCGGCGTTCGGCGAGACACCGCACCAGTACCTGATGACTCGGCGGATGGAGCGGGCCAAGGCGTTGCTGCGCACCGGCGACATGTCCGTCACCGACGTCTGTTTCGCCGTCGGATTCGGCAGCCTCGGCTCGTTCAGCTCCCAGTTCAAGCGGCTCGTCGGCGACACGCCGAGCGCCTACCGGGACCGCGACGGTCACGATGAGCTGGCGCGGTTGCCGAACTGCTACGTGCGGATGTGGACTCGCCCCCGCGGCTGAAGTGGGCAGTTTTCGAGAAGCCGGCGGGGCGCTCGATTCTTATCGTCGTTGATGTCCCACACGGCATCGGGAGGTAGCTCATGGAGAAGGTCAAGTCGGCAGACGGCACGACGATCGCGTTCGATCAGCTGGGCGAGGGCCCGCCCCTCGTCCTCGTCGCCGGAGCGTCCTGTGACCGGTCGATCGACGCTCCGCTGGCCACGGTGCTGGCCGAGGACTTCACCGTGCTCAACTACGACCGTCGCGGCCGCGGCGAGAGCGACGACACGCTGCCGTTCGCCGTCGAGCGCGAGGTCGAAGACATCGACGTGCTGCTCGCCGCCGCAGGAGGCTCCGCCACCCTGGTCGGACTGTCGTCGGGGGCAGCCCTTGCCGCCGAGGCGGCGGCCCACGGGTTGTCGATCGACACTCTGGTCATGTGGGAGCCGCCGTTCAGCGTCGACGCCGATCGAGTGCGGCGGGCGAAGGAGTACGCGGACGAGCTCGACAGGCTGCTCGCCACCGGCCGGCGCGGCGACGCCCTGGCGCACTTCATGCGATTCGTCGGCCTCCCGGAGGAGATGATCGCGGGGATGCGTCAATCGCCGTACTGGGAGCTGGGCGAGAGTCTCGCTGCAACACTGGCGTACGACGCCGCGGTGATGGGCGACTCCACGGTCCCGGTCGAGCGCTACGGCCGGATCGACACGCCGACGCTCGTCCTGGCCGGCTCGGAGAGCCCCGAGTTCATGCGCACGGCCGCGACCCGAGCCGCCGCCGCGATACCCGGCGCCCACCACGAGGTCCTCGTGGGACAGGACCACAACGTGGCCGGCGAGGCGTTGGCGCCTGTGCTGGTGAAGTTCCGGGAAGGGCGCCGGCCATGATCACCGGTGTCGGGCTGGTGTGCGTCTGGGTCCTCGACATCGACGAGGCCCGCGACTTCTACGTGGGCACGCTCGGGTTCGACGTCAGCTTCGACATGCAACGCGACGGCTTCCACTGGCTCGTCGTCCACGCCCCCACCCAGCCCGAGGTGCCGATCATGCTCGTCGTGCCCGGGCCACCGGCGGTCGATGACGCCACTGCCGCGCAGCTCCGATCACTCGTCGCCACCGGCTACCTCGGACCCGGTGCGCTCGCCACCGACGACTGTTGGGCGACCTACCGTGAACTCGAGGCCAAGGGTGTGGAGTTCATCGAGAAGCCGGAGGAGCGCTTCTACGGCATCGACGCCGCGTTTCGTGACCCCTTCGGCAACCATTGGCGGCTCACCCAGCCGAAGCCTGTCGGACCGGAGGAGTAGAGCTGCGACGAAGGCTGTTTCGCTCAGCTTCGGCGGCGGGCGAGGGCGCTCACGGCGACGGCGACGGCGGCGAACAGGCCGAGGTTGTGGAGATCCTCGAACAACAGGGGAAAGCCCGGCGTCGCCGGGGGATGGTCCCGGCGCACGGTCGTCACGACGTCGACGGCGATCCGTCCGATGATGGCGGCGGCGACGAGCCCGGCGAGACGGATCCGCCGCGTCGCCACGACGGCGGCGCCCCCGAGGAGACCCCACCAGGCCCACTCGCGGTCGACGAACAGTCCAGCGAGGGCGATCCAGACGAGCGCCGCAACGATGCTGCGGCGCAGTCCGTCAGACTCCAAAGTGACCCACCGTGGCAGGGCTTGCCGGCCGGCTACCGGCGAAGTCATCCGGCGGGGCCGGTCAGTGATCGCCAGCACGAGAGCGACGAACGCCGCGGCCAGGCTCACGGCGATGGCCGCGTTGAGTGGTCGCTGCGCCGTCCAGCCGACCCACACGGTCAACGAGCCGTCGTGAGGAGGGATTCGCCAGCCGTTGAACCCGCCGCCAACCAACTGTGACGGTCCGAGCGAACCGGCGACAGTCATCGCCGACCACGACGGGTGGTGACCCTCACCGACGATCAGCCAGCAGCCATCGGGACACTGCTCGACGGTGATCGTCCGGCCCAGCCGATCGCTGTCGAGCACCGTTGCCGTCGGTCCGCCGACGTCGGAGCCGCCACCACTAACTGCCACGTCATCGCCCGCCAGGACGATGCGATCGACCTGCAGTCCGCTTCGGCGGCTCTGCTGTCCGGTCACCGCCACCGAACCGGCGGCCAGCGTCACCGGACCCGAGCACGTCGACGTTTCCAGGACTGCTCCGTCGAACGCCTCCGCCACGGACCCGGCGACCCGCACTGGAACGAGAGTCGAGTCGATCGCGACGAGATCGTCGCGACATCCGGTGTCGAACTGCGAGGGCAGCGAACTCGTGGCGATGTTGCCGACCTCGCTGATGGCCGCCGGCATCACGACCGTGTCGGCGTACCGGCGGTCGCGAGTGGTTCGCTCGATCACCCCGGTGATCTCGATCTGTAGTGGTCCGGCGCCGAACCCATCCGGAACCTCGATCGCCGACACGCCGTCGCCGCCCGGCGGCGGAACGAGAACGTCGGACACCCGATCACCCTGGGTCAGCCGCACGGCGGTGACGAGCGAGTAGTTGCCGAGCCGCTGCTGGAGGGTCAATGGCCTCGACGGGTCGAGCAGCTCAGCGTCGAGGGCGGCACCGACGACCTCGTTGAACGGGGTGATCCACGCCGTGTCGCTGTCACCGTCGGCCGCCGCCCACCCACCTGCGGCGGGCACGCCGGTGAGGCGCGCCGTGGCCGTCGGCCCGGAGATCCCGAGCAGGTCGGCCAGCACGGCGTCCGACGCGCGCAGGTCGAGACGCACAGTTGCAGTGACGTCGACGTCCTGGGTGGAGGGGACATCGATCTCCCGGACGATGCGCCACTCCGGGTCGGCACGCCAGCGGTTCGTCGCCCGCACCCGCTCGCGCGTGAGCACGTAGGTGACCGGGCGCTCGATATTCGCGTCGCGCATCGCCGTGGTGACGTCGCTGGGGACGACGATCCGTTCCGGGCTCTGGCCGAGGCCGACGTCGAGCTCGGCGAACCCGACCGGCGTGCGGTCGGGATGGTCGTGTCCGTGGTGCCCCTCCGCCTCCACAACCCGCCCGAGGGAGACTCGGACCGTCGCCGGTCCGGAGGTCGCCGGGAACGGGATGCGCTGCCCCGAGATGAGCGAGCGATCGTCGAGTACGACCTGTTGGGGTTCACCACCGTCGACCGTCACGGAGACCGTCTCCAGATGTCGGACGTGGCGCAGACCGTCTGGCTGCAGCACCGTGATGTGGTCGACGGGGGCTGCAGTGGTGATCTCGATGAACTGACCGGCTGGATCGAGCACGGTCCATGACGTGTTCGGATCACCGTCGATGGCCAGCGCCGGGCGGGCCTCGGGAAGGTAGCTGAACCGTTCCCCGTAGCTGGTCGCAGTCGCCGCAACCGGCCCGTCCTGGACCGACACGGTGTAGGCGGCTGGGCCGGCGTCGGGGAAGACGTCGAGGCGTGCGTCACCAGAGTCCTCCCACAGCGTCTGCGGCCCCGACACCGGTTCGGTGTAGCCGGTGACGTCCTGGGAGCCACGCCAGTGGTGGGCGCGGCGCCGGTTGCTGTCGGTGACCACGACGAGGTCGGCCGTTTCGAGTGTCGCTGCGAGTTCGTCTGCGGACATCGACGCGCTGTAGCGGATCGCTTCCTCGCCGACGATCAGCCCGGCGGCGGCCGCGTCGACGATGCCGTCGCCACTGCCCGACAGCACGATGACCGTGTCGCTGGCGCGGACGATCGGCACCGGATCGACGACGGGGACGAGTTCGATCGGAGCGACTGCCGAACCGACCGCCGGCTCGGCGAGCGACTGCTCGTCGACCATCGGCACCTGGGGGGCGTTGACGGCCGGGTCGCCATAGGGCACGGGAGTTCCGAGGCCGTCGGCGCCCCCGGCGAACAGCTCGGCCGTCAGCTCGGGCCGTGGCGTGCGGAAGCGGTCGAAGGCGGCGTCGCCCGGCAGCCAGATCGTGTCGGCGCCGAACAGGCGGGCGATCGGGGCGACGGCGGCGAGCTCTGCCGATCCGACCTGGAAGCGGTCGTCGAGGGCGTAGAGCAGGTCCATCGCCGCCGGCGAACCGAGGGGGAGGAGATCGCGCGTCGCCATCGGCCGCTCGGTCAGTGCGGGGAGCGGTGGGTCGACGGTGTACCCCCACGTAAAGGCCCCGAACTCGGCTCCCGGCAGGTGCAGCACACGGAATCCGGGTGGCAGGTCGTCGAGCGCCGCCGCGGCGTCGGTCCACGCCGTCGGTGGCTGCTCGTCCCGCTCGAGGGCCGGGTCGACGAGACCATGACTCGTGAGGACCGGAAGATTTCCCACAGCGGCCAGGACGACGGCCATCGCCAGCACCGTCCGGCGCCAGGCGACAACACGCCCCGTCGCGTCGACCAGCGCCGCCGCGCCGAGGGCGAGCCCGATCGCCAGCAGTGGCAGGGCGCGGGTGCTCGAGCGCAACGCCAAGGAGAGACCGGCCTGGCCGTCGCCGCGGAAAAGCCGAGCGATCGGCGACGGGTCGCTGAACGGATGGACACCCACCGCTAGCACGAGTCCGGCGAACGTCACGGCGATCGCGTAACGACGAGCCGGGAAGCGGACCAGCGCCAATCCGACAAGGGCGACGACGACGAGGACGAACCCGCACACGATCGTCAGCAGGTCGGTCATGTAGTCCGCCCCCGCCGTCGTCGTCGGTGCATACGGGTCGCGGATGTACATCAACCAGTAGCCGAGCGACCGCCACGCCTCGGCGGACGTTGCGGTCACGCTGACGTCTTCGAGCGATTCCGAATAGGCGAGCAGGTCGGCACCCTTGCGGCCCTGGATCACCTGCATCGTCAACCACCACGCCGACGCACCCAGGGCCAGCCCGCCGATGCGCGCCGCCGCGCTGAGTGCGGCGCGCGCGGAGACCGTGCGCTCGGCGACGGCGACGGCGAGCCACAGCACCGGGCCGGGGGCGATCAGCAGCATCGCGGTCGTGTTGACGGCGCCGACCGTCCCGATGACGAGTGCACAGAGGGCGGCGTCGCGCCAGCGGGTTCGTGTCGCCGCCCCGATCGTCAGGCCGACGATCCACCCGAGGGCGGCCCATGGCAAGAGCATCGAGGACGTCCTCGACACGTACGGGACGAGGTACGGCGAGAGCTGATAGAGCAGACCGGCGGCGATCGCCGCCTCGACCGACAGCCCGAGCCGGCGCGCCGCCCAGGCGACTCCGGTGCCGGCCGCAAGCATGATCGTCCCGATCCACAGGCGGTGGGCCACCCAGTCCGGCAGGCCGAGGGCCTGGGCGACGACGTACCACGGTCCGCTCGGCCAGGCGTAGGCGATCATCTGGTGGGGCACCCACCCGGCGAATTGACGGGCATCGAACGTCCAGATCGAGTCGCTGACGAGACGCCGCGGGTTGAGGTAGAGGTACAGCTTGGTGTCGGCCGGCATCCGCCCCGGCGACGACAGGAGTGCTGGCAGGTAGGCGAGCACCGCCATCACGACAACACCAAACATTCCGCTTCCGAGCACGATGGGACGGCGGGTGGATGCTCGCATCAGCCTGGAAGCGTGCGGCTGAGCCGTTTCAGGGCAGTCAGCAGCCGTGACGACGCGGCCCTGCGGTGGGGGGATCCGGTCGGTCGCTCGGTTCTCGTACGGTTGGCGACGTACCAGTCGTAGCTCTCGGCGAGCATCTCATCGTTGGAGTAGCGCGGCCGCCAGCCCAGTTCGTCTCGGGCGTGGTCGATGTCGAACCACATCGACTGGGCGTACATCAGCCAGTGGTACGGCGCGAACGGGGTGAGGCCGAAGCGCGCCGTTGCCCGCATCGCCGCTGCCGCCGAACGCACGGGTAGTGACCGCACCCGGGCGCCGGTGCCGGCATGGGCGCAGACGTGCTCGATCGCCTCGCGCATCGTCGCCGAAGCGGTCGGTTCCGGCGTTGTAGATCGCCGCACCGGGACGCGCCGCGGCGCCCACGCACAGCGACGCGAGGTCGTCGGCATGGACGAACTGATAGCGGTTGGAGCCGTCACCGAGCACGAACGGATCGGCGCCGTCGGCGATCCAGTCGAACAAGACGGCGAAGATGCCGAGGCGTCCGTGACCGAGGATCGTGCGCGGTCGCACGATCGTGACGTCGAGCCCGCCGGCTGCAGCGTGCAAGCACGCCCACTCGGCAGCCAGCTTGGCGGCTCCGTACGGTTCCTGTGGCCGGGGGATCGTGTCGCGCAGCACCGGATTCGACTCCGGGACGCCGAACACGGCGCTCGACGAGAGGTGAACGACTTTGCCGACACCGGCAGCGCGACACGCCTTCAGGAGAGTTGCTGTTCCGTCGACATTGACCGATCGCAGCGCAACCGGATCGCCGCTGAGGGGCACCTCGGCGACGCAGTGGTAAACGACATCGATCCCCGCAGTCGCTTCACGAACGGTGGGGTCGTCGCGGATGTCGGCGACGATCAGTTCCACACCATCTGGCTGCGTTCCGGTCGGATCGATGTCGAGCACGCGGACGCTGTCCGCAGACTCGACGAGGTGGTTGACGAGCAGGCTCCCGAAGTAGCCGTTGCCCCCAGTGACCAGACGTTCATTGCGTTCCCCACGAGCCTTGATCCCCTCGCTGGTGCCAGGGCACCACTCGTCACAGCTGATCCCTGGCAGGCATCATCACGCTCGCGCATCCCGCAGACCGACCGAGGGTTGGAAACCCAGTTCGCGCTGCGCCACCGAGATGTCGCAGGCGATCGTCGCCCCGAGCTCGCCGAGGACATGCATGCTGGCGACGTAGCGGTGACGGCGCTGGATCGCCCCGTCGACGGCGGCGGCACCCCGGGCGACGAATGCCGGGACGCGCAGCTGACGGCGGGCGACGTCCAGCCCAGCGGCGGCGAGGGCCTCGGCGACAGCACCGACGATCTCGTTGACCTCGTAGGGCCGGGCGTCGGCGACCCACCAGCCGCGGCCGGCAGGGCACTCCACCAGTTCGGCCCGGACGACTCCCTCGACGAGGTCGTCGACATACACCATCGATCGCCGCTGACGGCCGTCGCCAACGACCGGGAAGCGACCTTTGCGCACCATCGTGAAGAACTTCGTCTGTCGTTCCGGCTGATGCGGCCCGTAGAACCACGGCGGCCGCACGATCACTGCATCGAGTCCGTTGGCGACCTCATCGAGTACCCGCAGCTCAGCGAGCATCTTCGAGCGGCCGTAGCCCAGGTACGGGTCGTACGGCTCGTCGTTGCGGAACACGTCGTCACGATGCGGGTTCGTCCCGAACGGGCTGTTCGACGAGACGTGGACGAGTCGCCGGACGCCTGCGGCGCGAGCCTTGGCGGCCACGTTGGCGGTGCCCCGGGCGTTGATCTCGACCCAGTCCGACGGCGTCGACGGATGGATCACGCCGGCGGCGTGGATGACGTCGATCGACGCGTCGCCGGGCAAGCCATCGAACAGCTCGTCGAGGCCCGTTGACGTCCGGACGTCGCCGATCACGGGCTCGACGCCGGCCAGCGCCTTCAGCTCGCCTGCGGCACCTGCGGACGTCACCAGGGCGCGTATCGACCGCCGGTGATGGGCGCTGGAGGAATCCGTCAAGGCGGCGAGGAGGGCCCGACCGAACCATCCACTCGCCCCGGTGACGACCGTCGCGTCGGGCGGATCGCGGAATCTCACTTCCACGATCGCGAGCCCCGGGCGTCGAGGAATCGCCGAGCGTTGCGGATGGCAACCGCCATCACGGAAGCCTGCGGATTGACGCCAGGTGCATCGGGCAGCAGCGAGGCGTCGTTGACGTATACGTTGGCAGTGCCGCGGACCCGGCCGTGACCGTCGGTCGCCGAGCGCCGGGCATCCCCGCCCATCGGCACCGTCGAGCACAGGTGAACCGTCATCAGGCTGGCCCGGTCGGCAGAAAACGTCCCCTGCAGGATCGCCAGGTCGCGCCGTGATCGCACGATCGGCGCGCCGCGGAACGACGGGTACACGGCAGTGGCCCCGGCTTCGAGGAGCAGGAGGGCCAGACGGGCGAGTCCCCGGCCGAGCAGCGCCCGGTCGCGTCGGGTCAGGTGGTACGTGACGACGGGGTCGCGCCAACCGGGCACAGCCACAACGCGCCCGCGTCCCTCACTGGTGATCGCGGCGTAGTACACGGCTATCTGCGGCCATGCTGTGACGGTTTCACCGAACAACGACCAGTGGTCACTGAGTGAGAGGGCGACGAGGCCCGGGCTGGATGCCGAGCCGCCGAAGGAAAGGTCGGGGGCGAACTCGGTCACCTGGTGGACGGGGACGTCGTCGGGAACGTTGACCTCGTCGGCGAAGCGGGCTGCCACCTTGACCGTCGGGTGAGCGGCGAGCAGGGCGCCGAACCGTCGGCCCAATCCCGAGCGCTGTAACAGCGCCGGCGTCTGGATCGCCCCACCACACACGATCACGTCACCGAAACGGATCTGGGTCGTCGCCCCCGTTCGATCGGTGACGATGGCCGCAGTGGCGACGGCTCCTCCGGCTCGGCGATCGACCACGAGACGGTCCACCCGCCGGTCCACGGCGAGCCGGGCACCGGCGGACGTCGCTCGCGGGAGGTACGTCTCGGTCATGCTGCGCCGGCGCGCGCTGCCGGCGTCGACGCCCGAGTAGGCCATCCAGCGGGGAATCTCCCCGTGATCCCAGCCCAGCCGTACTGCGCCGATCCGCATGCGCTCGCTCGCTGGGATCGGTGGCCCCGGGAGCGGTTGCACCGTCAGCTCTCGCTCGACTTCGTCACAGATCGCGTACAGCTCGGCCACGTCGAGATCGTCGAGCGCATGCTTCCGGCGCCAGCGCCAAAGGACATCTTCCGGTGGGCGGCGGTACAGCCCTGAGTTGATCTCCGTGCCGCCGCCGGCGCAGCACCCTTCGGCGTAGGCGATCGCCGGTCGGCCGAGCGCGGCGGTGACGCCTCCGGCGCGGTACTGACGGCCCATCTGCTCCAGCGAGAACGGCACGACGTCGCCCTGCCGCACGAGTTCGCCCTCCTCGACCACGACGACGTCGAGGCCGGCCTCGGCGAGCAGGGCTGCCGTCGGACTGCCGCCCGCGCCGGAACCGACGACGAGGACGTCGGCGTGTGGGGGAAGGCGATCGACCGTCGCCAATGGTGGCGCCGTCGTCAACTGGACGCTCCGTCGGCGGCGGTCGACGGCCACGTCTCCCACACATAGGCGTAGGCCAGCGAGCGGACGAGACGGACATAGTCGCCGAGCACGGGGAGCGGACGGCTGGCCAGCAACCGGGCGACGCGTCGCTGGGCCGGCAACCCGTCCGACGCCGGCAACGACGGTGGCGACCACCGTGAGCCCGAACCGCATCGGCGAGGGGAGGATGGCGATCCTCCGTCCCGTGAACGCCACCGTCTTGCTGCGCCGCTCTGCCGTCAGGGCGGGCAGGTCGACGAGGAGAAGTCGGTCGGTGAACTCCTCGACGAGGCGGGTGAGCGGGACCGGCCGCAGGTTCCTGATCACGGTGACGGCACGTTAGTGGTCCGCTTGCGGCAACCTCGGGGCTCGGTCGGCGCGGTACGTTCGACCTCGTGCCGGCCATCGACGACCTCGCCGCCGGCATGATCGATGCCGGGGCTCGCCGCATCCACGTGCTGGCCTGGCGGGACCTCGACGACGTCGATGCAGGTGGCTCCGAGGTCCATGCCGACGAGTTGATGAGCCGCTGGGCGACGGCCGGACTCGACATCGTTCATCGCACGTCGGCTGCCAGTGGCCAGCCGGCGCACGCTCGGCGTCGTGGGTACGAGGTGATCCGGCGGGGCAGCCGCTACACCGTCTTCCCGCGAGCCGCTGCTGCCGAGCTGCTCGGGCGGATGGGCCGATCCGACGCTCTCGTCGAGATCTGGAACGGCGTTCCGTGGTTCTCGCCGCTGTGGTACCGGAGGCCGCGACTGACGATCGTCCACCACGTCCACGGCCCGATGTGGGACCAGATCATGCCGCAGCCGTTCGCGGCAATCGGTCGCGTCATGGAAGCCCGGGTGGCCCCGCCGTTCTACCGGCGCGGTGCCACCGTGACGCCCTCCGCATCCACCCGCGAGGAGCTGCTCGGACTCGGTTTCTGCCCCGACAGGGTCACGGCGGTGCCCAACGGGGTCGAGGAGTTCTTCACGCCCGGTGGACAGCGATCGGCGTCGCCGCTCGTGGTGGCCGTCGGCCGCTTCGCCCCCGTGAAGCGGTTCCACCTCGCCCTCACAGCCGCGGCCCAGGCGCGGCAAGCGGTCCCGGACCTGCGCCTGCGCCTGGTCGGCGATGGGCCACTCGCCGGTGAGCTGCGGGCGTGGGTCGCGGCCCACGATGCCAGCGACTGGGTGGAGTTCGCCGGCTACGTCGAACGACACCGGTTGCGCGACGAGTACCGCCGAGCCTGGGTCGTGTTGAGTGCCTCGCTCGCCGAAGGGTGGGGCTTGTCGCTGACCGAAGCGGCTGCGTGTGGGACCCCAGCCGTGGCCACCGACATCCGCGGTCATCGTTGCTCGGTCGTCGACGGGCGGACCGGGCTGCTCGCCTCGCCCGACGGGCTCGGCGACGCCTTGAAAACCGTGCTGGTCGACCACGCGTTGCGCGACGAGTTGGGACGAGCAGCAGTCGCTCGGGCCCGAACGTTGACGTGGGAACGCTCGGCCACCGGCGTCCTCGAGGTACTGCACGGCGAGGTGATGCGCCGATTCCGTACGCACATGAGCGGCTGATTGGTTGAGCGCGAACCCGTGCTCGGGTGCGAGCGAGCGAGCGCTAGCGAGCGAGCGGCCAGCTGCGGCCTGCGTGCCGGGGAACGCAGAGATTAGGATCGCCGACCCATGCGCGTGCTGGTGGTCGTGCCGACCTACAACGAGCGCGACAACGTCCGGCTCCTGCTCCCGGCGGTACGGGACTCGGTCCCCAGTGCCGACGTGCTCGTCGTCGACGACAGCAGTCCGGACGGCACCGGCGACGTCGTCGCCCAACTGGCCGAGGAGCTTCGGGCAGATCACGGTCCTGCGCCGGCCCGGGAAGCAGGGGCTCGGCAGTGCGTACCGGGCGGGTTTCGAGTACGGCCTCGATCACGGTTACGACGTCGTCGTGTCGATGGACGTCGACCTTTCCCACGATCCAGAGGTGCTCCCAGAGCTGCTCCGGCTGATCGAAGCCGGCGCCGATGCCGTCATCGGGTCGCGCTACGTTCCCGGTGGGGTGACGGTCGACTGGCCGTGGCATCGCCGCGTGCTGTCGCGCTGGGGGAACCGCTACACCTCGTTCGTCCTCGGCCTGCAGGTCCGCGACTGCACGTCGGGCTACCGCGCCTATCGCGCCGAGGCACTCAAGGAGATCGACCCCGGGACGACGAGCGCCGAGGGCTACGCCTTCCTCACCGAGCTCGTGCGCCGTCTCGTTCGAGCCGGTCTGCGGGTGATGGAGACGCCGATCGTGTTCCGCGACCGTCGCTACGGCACGTCGAAGATGTCCGGCCGCATCGTCGCCGAATCGATGTGGCTGGTCACGACGTGGGCAGTACGCGATGCGATACGTCGTTGACTTACGGGCGCTCGAAACGCCGCCGGCGTAGCTTGCGTCCGAGGCGGCGGAGGACGGGGGAGTAGCGGACGACGCAGATGGCCGCCCACATGCCATCACGCCAGCCGATCTTCTTGCCTTCGGCATAGGTCCTGCCCGCTGTAGGAGATCCCGACCTCGTAGATCCGCCACCCACCGCCGGCAACCTTCGCTGTGAGCTCCGGCTCGACCCCGAACCGATCCTCACGGAGCGAGACGCTGTCGAGGACCTCGCGGCGAAAGCACTTGAAGCACGACTCCATGTCGCTCAGGTTGAGGTCAGTGAACATGTTCGAGAGCAGCGTGAGCGAGCGGTTGCCGAGGGAGTGCCAGAAGTACAGGACACGGTGCGGCCGGCCGCTGAGGAAGCGGGACCCGAACACGACATCGGCGACACCCCGCTCGAGCGGTTCGAGGAGCACCTCGTACTCGCGCGGGTCGTATTCGAGGTCGGCGTCCTGAACGACGACGTATTCGCCGGAGACCACGGCGAACGCGCTGCGCAGCGCCGCCCCCTTGCCGCGGTTGCGCTGATGGGTGACGACGGTCAAGCGAGGATCGTCAAGCTCGGCGACGAGGTCGGCGAGAACCTTGGCCGTGCCGTCCGTTGACCCGTCGTCGACCACGACGACCTCCGCCGTCCACGGCGAGGCCAGCACCCGCTCGACAAGCGCGGCGACCGTATCCGCCTCGTTGTAGCAGGGCACGGCGACGGACAGACACGGGCGTGGCGTCAAGTGGTTCATCCCGTGTTCAGCCTGACAGCCGTGAGCGTGGCACTCACGGGATCGCCGCGAACGAGCCGTAGAACATCGCCGCTGCCGCAAGGCCACCCGCCGAGAGCACGACCACCGCATCCCACGCCTCACGAGGCCGGCGCGGCCACCACGCGGCGATCCCGAGCAGCAGTGGGAACGCGGTGAACACGAACCGTGGACGCGCCGACACGGTTTCTGGGCCGACCATCAACACGGCGATCACGGCGACGTAGGCGAGCATCGGCCACGGCAGCCTGACCCGGACCGAGCAGAACAGACCGAACCCGAGCATGGCCACGGCGAGTGCGGTGTGGAGATAGGTGGCGCCGTAGGCGGTGCCGAGCGGGTTTTCGAGGAAGCGCCAGGTGAAGCGGATCGCCGTCGCGCCCCAGCTCCAACCCTCGTTCCAGGCGTCGCGTTGGGCGCGGTTCCACGCTCCCCACTCGCCGGTGTGGACGCGGAGGTAGGCGTGGTAGGCGAGCACGCCCACTGGTGCCAGGGCGACGCTGATGAGCGATCGCCACTGCCGCTTCGTGTAGATGGCGATCGCCGCGGCGACAACGCAGGCAGCGACGATGGCGATGCCGTTCGGACGCGTCGCCGTGCCGACCGCCGCGGCAACTCCGGCGAGGACCCACTGCTCGCGCTGCAGGAACAACAGGCACGCCGCGGCGCAGACGATGAGTGCCGGCTCGGCGTACGACCAGGACAACACGACCGATCCGGGGAACAGGGCGAACAGCACCATCGCGCGCTGCGCCGTGGCGAGTGCCGTAGAGGTCGCGGGCGAGCAGCCCGACGAGCACGACCGCGACGACCGACAACACGACGTTGACGCCGAGCAGGGCCTGGATGATCCCGCCCGGGAACACGAAGTCGAACCATCGCGCCAGGAACGGGTAGACCGGGAAGAAGGCGACCGTGGCGCCGTTGCCGGTGATGTACGTGATCCGCTCGGGGAGGTCGCTCGGGTAGCCGTTCTCGGCGATCATGCGGTACCACTTGCCGTCCCACTGCGTGAAGATCGCCTCGATCATCGGCCGCGTGCTCTGGGGGAACGGGTTGCCGCGGCCCTGCCGGTCGGTGACGACCTGGGCCGACCTGGTGTAGCCGCCGAACAGCACGATCAGGCGGGACACCACGAAGGCGCCGATCCCGACGGCGACTGCCCGATGCCACTCGCGCCGAGCAGCCTCGGGCGACGACGAGACGGTGGCCCCATCGTCTGCGACGGCGTGTTCGAGTGTGCTCACCATCGATACATCGGCAGGATCCGTCGCTTCGGACCGAACGCCGGCGCCCGCTTTCCGGCCAACCCGATGAGGCGCAGCACCCGGCCGCGCTGAGGGCGATACGGCTCGAGCAGCTCCAGCATGCGGGCGTCGTCGCCGCGGGGCTCGCCGGCGAGGTTCCAGCTGACCGTGTGCGGGAAGTGGTAGTCACCGACGGGCACGGCATCGTCGTCGCCGAACACCGGGCCGCGCACCATGCCGATCGTCCACGGACCGATTCCCGCCACGAGAGCGAGCTTTGCCGCCGCGCCGTCGGCGCCGAGCGGCGCCCAGTCCCACAGCCGATGGGCGACGCGGGCGATGGCGACGAGCGTTCGCGCCCGCTTGACCTCGATGCCGATCGGGTGAAACCACCACGTCGGCATCTCCGCCAGCCGTTCAGGATGCGGCGGCAGCAGCAGGCCCTGGAACGGTCCGGGCGCAGGCTCACCGAGACGCCGCGTGAGCATCGCCCACTGGCGAACCGCTTCGCCAGCCGTGATCCGCTGGGCGATGACCGTCGGCAGCAAGGCGTGGTAGAGGTCGCCGCTGGCGCCGGCAGCGAATCCGGGGCGCTGGTGAGCCGCCTTGGTGACGAGACGGTGGTGGTCGGCGGGAGGTTCGACGATCCTTGCCGAGCGCGGTCATCGCCGGGGCCGCTGCGAACCGCCCACGCCGCGCCCGGTCCCCAGGCGTCGACCGTCAACCCGCGTGCCGGTTCGTTCCAGCCGAGACGGAACGTTGCCGGACCGTCTGGGGTGTGCACGGCACGGACCATCGCCCCGGCACCGAGCCAGGTGGTCGGGTCGCCGCGCCCGGTCCGATACCAGGCGAGGTTGAGGCGGATCGCCCGCTGCTGCAGCTGGTCGAGCGGCAGGCTCTCCGTCAGGGTCATCGTCGCGGACCGTATCAGCAGGCTGTCACGGCTCAATGGGTGATGGCAGGCGACAAAGTGGTCGCCGTTGCCGGGGACGGGCCTCACCGTCGGCTCGACTTCGGTGCAGATGCTCGGTCGCCCGCGGACACCGCGGGGCGAAACGGCATCCGGTCGGCTGGGCGGTCCTGGCGAACACGGCCGAGGGTGGTTCACCGCCGGCCACCGGCGGTGTGGGCACCACGGTCGGATCCGGCACCGGTATCGAATCGATGAGCACTCTCGTGTACGGGTGCGCCGGCGCGGCATAGAGCAGTTCGCTGGCCGCCACCTCGCAGAGCTTGCCGAGGTACATCACCGCAACACGGTCGCTGACGTTCTTGACCACAGCCAGGTCGTGGGCGATGAACAGCAGGGACAGGCCGTGGCGGGCCTTGAGGTCTTCGAGCAGGTTGAGAACCTGGGCCTGCACGCTGACGTCGAGTGCCGACACCGGCTCGTCGCAGATCACCACGCTCGGCTCGAGGACCAGCGCTCTGGCGATCGCGACGCGCTGGCACTGCCCGCCGGAGAACTGGTGGGGCCGGCTCTCGGCGGCGCGGGCCGGGTCGATGCCGACCTCTTCGAGGAGGCGATCGACGACCGTCCACTGCTCGGCGTCATCGCCACGACCCCAGATCGACAGCGGCTGGCGGACACTGTCGCGGACGGTTCGCCGCGGGTTGAGGGCGGCGATCGGGTCCTGGAACACCATCTGCATCCCGGTTCTCGCCGCACGCATCGCCTTGTGGTCGAGTCCGGTGAGCTCGCGTCCCTCGAACCACACGGTTCCCGATGACGGAGGAGGCAGTTGCATCACGGCCCGCGCCATGGATGTCTTGCCACAGCCGGACTCGCCGACGACACCGACCGTCTCGCCGCGCACGACGTCGAGGCTGACACCTGCGACGGCGCTGACGACCAATCCCGTGCGCCCGACCGGGAACTCGACGACGATGTTCTCGGCGCGCAGCACCGTGCGGTCGTCCGCTGGCGCAGATGGGCGTTGCCCGTTCCGGCCATCAGGTGCGATCGCCGCCGCGCAGTTGGGCCTTGCGCTCGACGGTACTCCGGGCGAGCCGACCGGGTACCAGCAGGCGAAGTGGTGGTTCGGCGATTCGGCGGCGACGAGTGGAGGTGGCTCGGCGGTGCAGCGGTCCCGGGCGTACGCGCAACGAGGCGCGAACGGGCAGCCTGGAGGCGGATCGACGAGGTCGGGAGGGCGGCCGGGGATCGTCCGCAGGCGGGTGTGCGGCGCAGCCTCGATCGCCGGGATGCTCTCGATCAGCGCCTCCGTGTAGGGCATCTTGACGTCGGCGAACAACGCCCGCGTCGGAGCTCGCTCGACGATGCGCCCGGCGTACATGACGACGACGTGATCGGTGTGCCCGGCGATCAGCCCGAGGTCGTGGGTGACGAGGACGACCGCCATGTTGCGGTCGCGACGTTGCTCACCGATGAGGGCGAGGATCTGTGCCTGCACGGTGACGTCGAGAGCGGTGGTCGGCTCGTCGGCGAACAGCAACTTCGGTCCGCAGGCGAGGGCGATGGCGATCATCACCCGCTGACGCATGCCGCCGGACAGCTCGTGCGGGTACTGGCGGGCTCGCCGTTGGGCGTCGGGGATGCGGACGTCGCTGAGCAGGCCGCATCGCCGTCGCCCGGGCGTCGCGACGGCGTCATGCCGAGGCGGGCCCGCAGCGGTTCGGCGATCTGCTCCTCGACCCGCATCAGCGGGTTCAACGAGCCCGCCGGATCCTGGAACACCATCGCCATCCCCGTTCCCCACACGCCGCGCAGCTCGGCGTCGGTGCGCCCGACGAGCTCGCGTCCGTCGAAGCTGACCGAGCCGGAACGGACGACCTCGGGACCGGACAGCAGGCCCATGATCGAGCGGCTGAGCACGGTCTTGCCCGAGCCCGACTCGCCGACGATGCCGAGCGCCTCACCGCGCTGCACGGACAGGGACACCTCGTCGACGGCCCGCACGATCCCGCGCGGGGTTCGGAACTGGGTGACGAGATCGACGACGTCGAGCAGCGGGGTACCCGGCTCGCTCGACTCGCCCATCAGATCGCAGCACCTGCGGATGTCGAAGCGGCGGGCGAGCCAGTCACCGATGAGGTTGAACGAGAGCACGGTGAGGAACAGCATCAGACATGGGAAGACCGTCGCCCACCAACCCTGCGACATGGCGTTGCGGTTCTGGTCGATGAGCTTGCCCCAGGTCGGCGTCGGTGCCTCGACGCTGAGCCCGAGGAACGCCAGCGCCTGCCTCGGCGGCGACGAGCAGGCCGAGCCCGGTGAATGCGACCGTCAGCATCGTCGGCACGAGGTTGGGGAGCACCTCACGGCCGATGACCCAACGGCTCGTCGCTCCGAGGCTGCGCGCCGCGAGCACGTAGTCGGCCTCGCGCAGCGCCAACGTGCGGGCCCGCACGATGCGGGAAAGGGGGGCGATGGCGAGAATTCCCAGGGTGAACGTGATCTGCCAGCGCCGGTCGAGCCAGCCGAGCCAGGTTTGCGACTCCTTCACGGTGTCGAGCTTGACGATCATCACGATCGCCAGCACGACAGCCGGCAGCGAGAGCAGGGCGTCGGTCACGATGCCGACGACGCGATCCGTCGTCCCCCGGCGATAGCCGGCGACGAGACCGAGCACCCCGCCGAGGAGCACCCCGATGGTCGTGGCGATGATGCCGACGACGAGCGTCGTGCGGGCGCCGTAGAGGCACTTGGCGAAGACGTCGGCGCCGAGGGCGTCGGTTCCGAACCAGGCGATCCGACCGGGTCCGAGGGCGTACTGGTTGGCGATCTCGCCGTCGACCCGAACCCGTTCGTCGAAGCTGCGCACGAACCACAGACGATCCCCGAGCAGCGCCAGCAGCGCCAGGGCGACCAGGAAGCTGATGCCGCACAAGGCGCCGATCGACGGCCGGTTCATCTTCATCGCAGCTCGCTGGCGAGACGGACGCGCGGGTCGATGAAGCCGTAGAGCAGGTCGATGACCAGGTTGATGACGACGACGGCGATGACGAACAGGGCGACGATCGCCTGCACGGTGAACAGGTCGCTGCTCAGACACGGCGACGACGAGCAGCGACCCCATGCCGTCGAGGTCGTAGAACGTCTCGACGACGACGGCGCCGCCGACGATCACGCCCACCTGGACACCGACCGAGCTCAGCAGGGTGAACACCGAATTGGGGAGGGCGTGGCGCCACAGAACGCGGCGTGGTGAGATGCCCTTCGCCTTGGCGACGAGGACGAAGTCGCTCTGCAGGACGAGCACGAGGTCGGCGCGCAGGAGACGGGTCAACACGGCTGCCGCAGGCAGTGCCAAGGTCAGTGCCGGTAGGGCGAAGTTGCGAACGTGCTGGCCGAAGTCGTCCCACGGGTAGACCTTCTCGGCGATGCGTGGGAACACGTGCCACTGTTCGACGAACAGCAGCTTGAGCACCACGGCGACAACGATCGCCGGCACGGAGACGAACACGAACGACGTGACGGTGGCGGCCCGGTCGAAGGGACGGTCGCGGCGGTAGGCCTGGTGCACCGCCAGCGGCACGGCGATGGCGAGGGCGAGCGTGAGGACGTAGACGCCGAGCAGCAACGTCGTGATGATGCGGCGGCTGATCAGCGAGCTGACGGCGATGTTGTTGGACACCGAGAAGCCGAAGTCTTGTTCGAACACGATCAACCGGAGCCAGTGCAGATACTGCACGAGGTAGTTCTCGTCGAGGTGGAACTTGGCCGTGGTGGCCTCGATCTCCTCGTCGGAGGCGAAGCCGCCGAGCATCGTGCGAGCTGGATCGCCCGGGCGGTCGAGCCCGAGGCGCAACAGCACCATCACGCCGAACGTGACGATGAAGAAGACGAGGACGAAGCGCGTCAGGCGCTCAATGGCGTATCGCATCGGCCGGCTGTCTAGAGGCCCGTCTCAATGTGCTCGATGCGCTCAACTCTCGTCGACGTACATCGTCTGCATCCACCACTGCCCGGCATTGGTGCCGTCGAGTGCCGTGGCTCCGTCGGGAAGGACGAGCTCGCCGACGCCGTGAACCCGAGTGTTGGCGAGGAGGCCCCACCGCAGCCAGTTGAGCGGGATGTAGTAGCACTGCTCGGCGAAGATCCGGTTGACCTCCTCGGCGGCGGCGATCGCCTCGTCGTCGGTGGCGGAGGTGCGTGCGGCGTCGAGAGCGGCGTCGATGTCCGGGTCGCGCAGGCGCCCGAAGTTCAACGACAGCTCACCGTCGGGGAAGGCGTTCTCCGAGTGCCACCACAGGTACTGCTGGTCGACGAACACGCCGCCGTGCTGGCGCCACGAGAAGACCTCGAACTCGGGTACCCCGAACACGGCGAGGTTGATGAAGTCGTTCTGCGGGATCGACTGGTCGCTGACGTCGATGCCGATCTCGGACCACCAGCCGAGCAGCAACTCGGCGCTCTGGACGACGACGTTCGACGGGACGTGGCCGAGGACGAACTCCACCTCGGTGCCGCTCTCCTCCTCGTACTCGGCGATCATCGCCGCCGCCGCCTCGAGGTCCTGCTCCATCGGCAGTCCGTTGT
The DNA here is from genome assembly GCA_963732335.1 of Ilumatobacteraceae bacterium. Taxonomy (GTDB): domain Bacteria; phylum Actinomycetota; class Acidimicrobiia; order Acidimicrobiales; family Ilumatobacteraceae; genus Desertimonas. The sequence goes on from CAVSZO010000054.1 coordinate 135,312, forward strand.
CGTCGAGGTAGCCCTGCTGGCCGGGCGAGAACAGCCCGTTGGCGGGCTCGGTGAAGCCGTTCGTCGTCGCCGCGACGAGCTCCTCGCGGTCGATCGCCAGCGACATCGCACAACGGACCCGGCGGTCCTGCAGCGGGCCGGGCTTGTCGAGGTCGATCAGCAGGTAGCCGGTCTCGATGTAGTCCGACTGCAGGTAGACGTCGAACTCGTCGCCGAGCCCCTGGATCGTCGAGATCGCCCGCCCGTTCGACAGACGGCACGAGGTCGAGCTCGCCGGACTGCAGTGCCTCGGCGGCGATCTCCGAGTCCTCGATCACGCGGAACGAGATCGAGTCGAGGTAGGGGAGTTGGTTGCCCGCCGGCGTCGGTCATCCAGTAGTCCGGGTTGCGGCTCACCTCGAGCGATGCCGCGCGGTTCGTAGCTGTCGACGATGAACGGGCCAGAGCCCACCGGTCGAGTCGCCAGCTCGGGGTTCTCGGCGACCTCGGCGAGCCAGAACGGCGAGGCGATCAGCCCCCACTGGCCGGTCAGCACGTGTGGGAAGTTGCGCCACGGCAGCGGCTTGTCCGGGTCACCATCCTCGCCCGTGTAGATCACGAACGACATCTCGTCGAGCTGCTCGATCTTGAGGACCATCCGCTCGGGATCGTTCGGGTCAGGAACCTTGGCGACGTCCTTGAGGGCGGCACTGACGAGAACGCCGGTGCCCGTTGCCTGCAGGTTGTAGATCACCGCTCCGGCGTTGACCGGGGTCCCATCGGTGAACGTGATGTCCGTCGCGGATCGTGATCGTCCACTGCGTGAAGTCCTCGTTCGGCTCGATCGACTCGGCGAGCATTCCGTGGACCTGGCCGTCGGTCGCCGAACACGGCGACGGAGTCGAAGAACGTGCGGGCACGCATGTAGCAGTAGGCGTCGCAGCGCATCGCCGCCGGGGTCCACGGGACTGCTCACCTCGGCATCGCCGGAAACGGTCACGTGCCCACCCATCACCAGGGCTTGTCGCGGCCGGGCCGGCCTCGAGCGAATCCGCAGCGCCGGCGTGAACGACAGTCACCCACGCGGTCGTGGCGGCGATCGCCATGCCGACGATCACTTGTGTCGGTGTTCTTGCTCACGTACCTGTTGGCCATGCGCACCCCCGAGAAACGATACGACCGGGGAGATTACGGTGTGCTCGATGCCGCGTCCGACCAGGCCTGTCGAGACCACCAAGGAGCTGCTCGACCTCGTACGTGCCGAGAGCCGGCTCGATCTCGCCAATCATGATCCGGGCGAGACGTTCGGCTGGGACAAGGAGGCGGCGAAGGCGGAGCTCGCCGTCGAGGTGACGCGCCTGGCCGAGCTGCAGAAGCTGTTGTATCGCCGAAGGAACGCGGTCCCTGCTCGTCGTCCTCCAGGCCATGGACGCCGGTGGCAAGGACGGCACACTCCGCGAGGTGCTCACCGGGCTCAATCCGGCGGGCGTGCGGGTCACCTCGTTCAAGGTGACCGTCCGAGGAAGAGCTCGCCCACGACTACCTGTGGCGGGTCCACCGGCACACACCCGCCGATGGCCAGATTGCCGTGTTCAACCGCAGCCACTACGAAGACGTGCTGGTCGTGCGCGTCAAGAAGCTGGCGCCACCGGCCGTGTGGCGCAAGCGCTACGCCCAGATCCGGCAGTTCGAGCAGCTGCTCGTCGACGAAGGCACGACGATCGTCAAGTTCTTCCTGCACATCTCCGCCGAGGAACAACGGGAACGTCTGCAGGACCGCATCGACAGCCCCGACGAACGTTGGAAGTTCCGTCTCGGCGATCTCGAGGACCGCAAGTTGTGGCCGGACTACATGCGGGCATACCGGGACGCCCTGGCCCGGACTTCGACCGCGGACGCGCCGTGGTACGTGGTGCCCGGCGACCGCAAGTGGGTGCGCAACCTCATTGTCGCCCGCATCCTCCGGCACACCCTCGAGCGTCTTGATCCCCAGTACCCGAAGCCGGAGCCGGGCATCGAAGGCCTCGTCGTCCCGTAATTCCACCGGGTTTGTACAGTTCGTCAAGTGTCCGTGGTGATCCCGAACACGATGGCGGAGGCCGTCGCGTCCTTGGCCGAGCGCCCGGACGGGCTCGTCCTCGCCGGCGGAACCGACCTGATGGTCGCCGTCAACGAGGGACACCGCCAGGGTCGGCGACGACGAGGTCGTCGTGTGCGTCAACCGCATCCCGGAGCTGCGATCGTGGACCCTCGATCGAACGGCGGGCACGGTGCGCCTCGGCGCTGCCGTCACCTACGCCGAACTGGCCGCGCCGCCCGCTCGCCGAAGTCGTCCCCGCCCTGGCCCAGGCGGCGCGCACCGTCGGCTCGCCGCAGATTCGCAACGCCGCGACACTCGGCGGCAACATCGTCACCTGTTCGCCAGCGGGCGACGGCCTGCCCGTGCTCGCGGCGGTGGACGCCACCGTTGAGCTCGTGAGTGCCGTCGGGGTGCGCCAGATTCCGATCGGCGAGTTCATGACGGGTGTCAAACAGACGGCGTTACGCCCGGGCGAGCTGCTCGCCGCCGTCACCGTGCCGTTGCTCGACGGCTGGCAGGGCTACTCCAAGGTTGGCGTGCGCAACGCCATGGTCATCGCCATCTCCGGAGCGTGCCTTGCTGTTGACGTGTCCTCACGTTCGGTGCGCATCGCCCTCGGATCGGTCGCCCCGACCATCGTGAGGGCGCGGGAGGCCGAGGCGTACGCCGCCGAGACGGTCGATTGGGCGACCGGGACGATCCCGGCGGACGCCGTTGCCGACGTTCGGCCGACTGGCCGCCGCGGCGAGTAGTCCGATCGACGACCACCGCTCGACAGCTTCGTACCGGCGGCACTCGATTGACGTTCTCGCCCGGCGGTTGCTCCGGCGGGCGTTCACGGTCATCGGCGCCGAGCAGGTCCCGGCATGAGTGAGTCGTCGCGGAGTCCGATGACTGAGCACTACCAGCTGAGGGTCAACGGCGTCGATCACGACATCGCCGGCGGGTGGCTCGGCGAGAGCCTGCTCTTGGTCCTCCGTGAGCGCCTCGGGCTGTACGGCGCCAAGGGGGCGTGCGAGCAGGGTGAGTGTGGCTCGTGCAGCGTGCTCGTGGACGGCGAGCTGGTGTGCTCGTGCCTCGTGCTGGCGGCCAGCGCCGTGGGTGTGCCGATCGTGACGATCGAGGGCATCGGCGACGGAGGGCAGCCGACCGACGTTCAGCAGGCATTCGTCGACGCCGGCGCGGTGCAGTGCGGGTTCTGCACGCCTGGGTTGGTGATGGCGGCCCACGACCTGCTCGCCCGCATCGCCGAACCGACACCCACGCAGATCGCCGAGGAGCTGTCGGGCAACATCTGCCGCTGCACCGGTTACGGGCGGATTGTCGCCGCCGTCCAGCAGGTCGCGATCAACCGGAGAATCGCGAGTGACCGTCACTGAGGTCCCGACCGAGCTCCGCAACCGGATCGGCGACTCGCCGGTGCGCCCGGATGCCCTGGCCAAGGTGGCGGGGGCGTTCGCGTTCTCGTCGGACCTGCCAATGGATGGCGCCGTGTGGGGAGCAACGCTTCGCTCGCCACACCCGTACGCCCGCATCGTGTCGATCGACACGTCGGCGGCGCTGGTGATCCCCGGCGTCCACGCCGTGCTGACCGCCGACGACGTGCCGGGCGCAGCGACGTATGGGCTGATCACGGCCGACCAGCCGGTGTTCGCCAGCGAATACGTGCGCTACGTCGGCGAGCCGATCGCCGTCGTCGCCGCTGAATCTCAGGAGACGTGTCGCCGCGCCGTGGCGGCGATCTCCGTCGACTACGACGTCCTGACGCCGTTGCTCGACCCCGAAGGGGCGATCGCCGGTACGCACGCCCCGATCCATCCGAACGGCAATGTGCTCCGTCATCAGCGCATCGTCCACGGCGACCCCGATGCCACAGGCGAAGTCATCGTCGAGGGCACGTACCACGTCGGCATGCAGGACCAGGCATTCCTCGGGCTCGAAGCGGCGCTCGCCGTTCCAGACGAGGACGGGCGTGGCGTCGAGTTGCACGTCGCCACCCAATGGATGCACGAGGACCGCCGTCAGATCGCGGCCTGCCTCGGCGTCGCCGAGGAGCAGGTGCGCCTCGTGCTGGGCGGCGTCGGCGGTGCGTTCGGCGCCCGCGAAGACATCAGCCTGCAGGTGCACACGTGCCTGCTGGCGTTGCGCCTCGGCCGGCCGGTGCGGATGCACTACAGCAGGGCGGAGAGCTTCCTCGGTCACGTTCACCGTCATCCGGCGACGATCTGGATGCGCCACCACGCCACCGGCGATGGCGAGCTCGTCAAGATCGAGGCACGCTTCGTGCTCGACGGAGGCGCCTACGCGTCGACCTCCTCAGCGGTCCTGCTCAACGCCATCACCCATACGCAGGGTCCGTATCGATGTGCCAATGCTCTCGTCGACGGGTACGCGGTGCGCACCAATCACCTGCCGTGCGGGGCGATGCGCGGCTTCGGAGTCGTCCAGGCGTGCTTCGCCCACGAAAGCCAGATGGATCGGCTGGCCGCCGCCTGCGGCCTCGACCCGGTCGCCATTCGCCTGCGCAACGCCATGATCACGGGCGACTCCCTGATCACCGGCCAGGTCGTCGAGAGCGTCGCCCCGGTGGCACGCTGCATCACCGAGACGGCCGCGCTCCCGCTCCCTTCCGGCGACGTCGACGCCGACACGTTCGATCCGATGCGACTCCCCGGCGGCGCCGGGCTGACGACCGATGTAGGTGACGTGTGGCGAGGAGTCGGCTGGGGCGTGTCGATGAAGAACCTGATGTACTCCGAGGGTTTCGACGACTACTCGACTGCCAGGTGCCGCCTGCAGCTCGTCGACGGGGCGCCACGGGTGACGCTGAAGTTCGCAACCGTCGAGGTCGGCCAGGGTTTCGTCACGATCGCCGGGCAGATCGCCCGCACGATCCTCGGCGTCGACGACATCGAGATCGAGCGTGTCGATACACAAGATCGGGTCCTCCGGCTCGACGTCGGCCTCGCGGCAGACATGGATGAGCGGGGGAGCGGTCGACTCCGCCTGCCGGGCGGTGCGCGAGGACTTGTTCGAGCTGGTCGGCGTCGAACGTGGGATCGACCCGCTCCGCCTCGCCGTCGATGGCCACGACGTCGTGGACACGACCGGGCCGCTGCGCGTTCCCGTTGCCGAGGCGCTCGGCGACGCAGTCCTCGAGCGGACCGTGGAGTACCACCACCGGCCGACCGAGGAGCTCGACGAACTTGGCCAGGGCAACTGCCACACGGCGTTCGCCTTCACCGCCCACCGGGCGGTCGTCGACGTCGATCCGGAGCTCGGCCTGGTGCGTGTCGTGCAGGTGGCGACGGCGCAGGATGTCGGTCGGGCGCTCAACCCGTTGTCCGTGCTCGGCCAGATCGAAGGCGGAATCTCCCAGGGACTCGGCCTGGCGGTCATGGAGGAGATCGTCCAGATCGACGGCAAGATCCGCAACGCCAGCTTCACGGACTACCTGCTGCCGACGATGCTCGACATGCCGCCGGTGGTGGCCACCCTGATCGAGGAGCCCGACCCGCAAGCCCCACTCGGTGCCAAGGGCGTCGGTGAGCCGCCCTGCATCTCGGTGACCCCGGCGATCGTCGCCGCCATCCGCGACGCCCTGCGCCAGGCCGACGGCAACTCCGACCGCGCCGACCGCATCACCCGCGTCCCCGTCCGCCCCCAAGACATCGCCCTCCAAGCCGATTGGTGAGCCCAGCGTGCAGGTTTCCGGACGCTGGGCACCTCCCCGTGGGTCCGTTTGTCAGTGAACGGGTTCGGCGGTCCCGCGGTTTGCGGTCGCAGGCTCTGGAAGGGGCGGCGCGCCGCTGTCGTGCCCCGCGGTCCGGCCAGCGCCGAGAATTGTGAGCTGTCGCATGGCACGCGGGTCGGGAACCGTGGCGCCGGTTGCACCGATGTCGTGCATCGGGCTCCGCAGTTCGGCCGGAGCGCTTGCAACGCGACGAACTTGTTGCCGTTGGCCCGGTGCGGCTGGGAGCTGCTCTACCTGGGCTGGTACGCAACCAAGCGCCCAGCCGAGGTAATCGACATCGTCAAGGAGGTCGTCGAGCAGCGTCGCCTCGGCTTTGGTGAGATCTGACAGCAGAAATGTGTTGCCAGAACTCACCAATCCTCGGGGCCGGTAGCGTCGGCGGCATGGCGAGCGACGAGGGTGCGGTGGCGAAGGAGATCATGACCTGGGACGACTTCGGACGAGCGAGTCGCGACATCGCCACGGCGGTCGTCGACGACGGCTACGAGCCCGACATGATCCTGGCGATCGCTCGTGGCGGCCTGTTGATCGGAGGAGCGCTCGGCTACGCCTTGGCCGTCAAGAACGTCTACACGATGAACGTCGAGTACTACACCGGCGTCGACGAGCGCCTCGACGTCCCCCGCATCCTGCCGCCGGCGCCCGACTTCGTCGACGTCTCCCATGCTCGCATCCTCATCGCCGACGACGTCGCCGACACCGGTCACACGCTGCGCAGCGTGCAACTGTTCTGCGAGGGCAAGGTCGCCGAGGTGCGCACCGCCGTGCTCTACGAGAAGTCGCACTCGGTCGTGCAGTGCGACTACGTGTGGAAGCGCACCGACCTGTGGATCAACTTCCCGTGGAGCGACAAGGATCCGGTCGCCAAGCGCGCCGGAAGCGTGCGCGACTACGTCAAGTAAGCCCGTAGCCGTCTCAAGACGCCGTAGCGAGATTCTCGATCCGTTCGCGCACGACCTTGGGCGGCACAACGCCGAGCAACCGCCCGTCACGCCACACGGTGATCACCGGGCGCAGCGGATGGACCCTCGGCAGCACGCCGGCGAGGTCGTCGTCGACGTCGGCGCGCGGGAATCGATCAAGCGGCGCCATCAACGACGTCAGCATCGTCCACGCCCGGCGCTCCGACGGAACCGCCCACAGCTGATCCTCGAGTACGAGACCGTCGAGCCTGCCGCTCTCGCCGCGGATCGCCACGGCGCCGGCACCGCCGAGGCGGCTGCGCTGCCAGATCATCGAATCGACGTCCATGTCCGGTCCAACCTCGGCGACACCGAACCAGGTGAACTCGTTGACCTTGGCCGAGCCGAGGCGCTCACCGATCGTCGCCGTGAGCACGTCGACACGGGCACTCATCGCCACGAACAGGCCGCTGACGATCATCCACACGCCGGACCGCCCGCTCAGGGCCAATGACAGGCCGAGCGCAACCAGCCCCCAACCGAGGATGCTCCCGACATACGCCGCCTCACGCATCGCCCGGTACCGGCTGCCGTGCTGCGACCAGCGCACCGCACGGACGACGCGCCCACCATCGAGCGGCGCTCCCGGGAGGACGTTGAAGGCGGCGAGGACGAGATTCACGGCAGCGAACCAGGCGACCGACACGACGAGCGAGCGGGGCGCTCCGGCACCATCGAGGCCGTAGGCGATCGGCACGGCGAGGCCCCCGACGAGGGCGTTGCTGAGCGGACCGGCGGCGGCGATGAACCCTTCCGCCTTGGGCGTCGACGGGTCGCGGTCGAGTCTCGCCATCCCGCCGAGCCCCCACAGCTCGATCGCTTCCGTGCGGATCCCAAACCTCCTGGCGACGAGGGCGTGGGCGATCTCGTGAACGAGGATGGCGACGAAGAAGCTGACGACGCCGATCGTCCCCACGACCACGCCGAGATCGACGACCAGCGCGAAGCCGAGCAGGGCGGCGATCACCAGCGCGGTCCAGTGAACCCTCACCTTGGCGCCGACCGCGCGGCCGACTGGAAGCGAGAATCTGAGCATGGCGATCTCACGTCAAGTGTACGTGGGTGGCCAGACTTGCCGTGATGAACGAGCGATCCCACACCGCCGCGCCTCGCCACGTGGCCTGGCCCGACGTCCGCATCGACGGCGACCGGCTATGGAGCCGCATCGTCGCCCTCGGTGAGATCGGCGCGATCACCGGTCCTGGCGGCGAGCTCGGCTGTGCCCGACTTGCCCTCACCGAGGCGGATCGCCAGGGCCGCGACCTCGTCACCAGCTGGATGCGCGATCTCGGGCTCACCGTCATCGTCGATGCCATCGGCAACGTCATCGGCACGCGTGCCGGCACCGATCCCGCGCGCGTCGGCGGTGATGACAGGATCGCACATCGACACAGTCGCCACGGGCGGCCGGTTCGACGGCAACCTCGGTGTGCTCGCCGGGCTCGAAGTCGTCGAGACGTTGGAGACCCTCGGCATCGCGACTCGCCGGCCGATCAGCGTTGCCTTCTTCACCGACGAGGAGGGCGCCCGTTTCGCCCCGGACATGCTCGGCAGCTTGGTGTACGTCGGGGGCATGGCCCTCGAGCAGGCGCTCGATGTCACGGCGACCGACGACGGCGCCCGCCTTGGCGACGAGCTCGTCCGCATCGGCTACGCCGGTCCGTTCCCATGCCCCGCGGCGTCGGCGCCACACGCCTACGTCGAGCTGCACATCGAGCAGGGGCCGATCCTCGAGGACGAAGGTGTGACCATCGGGGTCGTGGAAGGAGTACAGGGGATCTCCTGGACGGAGCTGACGATCACCGGTCGTTCGGCGCATGCCGGGACGACCCCGATGAAGCTGCGCCGCGATCCCGGTTTCGTCGCCGCATCAATCACGACGTTCGTGCGCCGGCTCACCGAGCGCCTCGGCGGCGCTCAGGTGGCCACGGTCGGCCGCATCGAGTTGCGCCCCAACCTTGTCAACGTCGTGCCGGCAACGGCGACGATCACGGTCGACCTCCGCAACACCGACGAGGAGGTTCTTGTCGCCGCCGAGGACGCGCTCGCCGCCGAGGTGGCTCGCCTCGCCGACGCAGAGCAGGTCACCGTGGCGACACGTTCGCTCGCCCGCTTCCAACCCGTCGGGTTCGATCCACCGACCGTCGAACTCGTCGAGGCGACCGCGACGGCGCCTCGGTTACTCGACGCGGCGGCTGCCGAGCGGCGCCGGCCACGACGCCCAGATGCTCGCCCGGATCTGCCCGACGGCGATGATCTTCACGCCCAGCGCCGGCGGCCTCTCGCACAACATCGCCGAGTACACGGCTCCCGACGACGTCGCCGCCGGGGCGAACGTGCTGCTCCAGACGCTGCTCGCACTTGGCCGAGGTCGACGACGGGTCACCCGCCCAGCCGCGAACCTGCTGACTAGCTTGGACCTGCATGTCCGACGAGAGCAACCCGCACGGGACGCCGAGCCCCAGCCTCCGCCTCCACCACCGCCGCCGGCGTCGCCGACGCCGCCGCCGACGTGACCGGGCCAACCGCCACTCTCGGCCGTCGACCAGACGGCGGGCGTGGCCGCCACGACCACCAGGCGCGGGGGCGCCGACCGTCGACATCTGACTGCCGAGCCTGGTGCTCGGTGTCGTCGCCGTCGGGCGTCGTGCTCGGCCTGCTGCTCAAGGAGTCCGACTGGCGCAGGGCGCGCCGAGCGTCAACCTGCTGGGACAATGCACGAGCGCTCCGCTGTGGTCGATCGTGGCGATCGCCGCCGCCGTGTGGCGACGCTGCTCCCGGCGCTGCGCAGCGTCCTCAACCTGCCGGCCAGAAGCTGGCCTGGACGATCGCCGCGGTCGGCGCCGCCTTCCTCGTGTTCTGGTGGGTGCTGTTCGTGCTCCCGAGCATCAGCCTCAACGTCGCCTTCCTCGCCACCTCGGCGTCGCCGCCGCCGTGGCGGCCGTGTGGACGAGCTCCGACAACCCGTACCGCGACGAGCACACGGCATCGTGAGCCACGGCGAGACGGGCGCCATCCGGCGCTGTGGGTGGCGATCGCCGCGACGGTGCTGCTGCCTCGGGCTGCCGCTCGTCGCCGGCTTCCCCGGCCGGGTGCTCGACGGTCCGTCGTCCTGCTCGTCGCCGCGGTCGTGCTCATCGCCCTCGCCGCTGCGGCCCCGGCGGCGCGGCAACGCCGAGCCCGACCTGGTGCTACGGCGGCCGTCGCGCTGCTCGGTCTTCACGGCGGCGCTGCTGCATCCGCGTCATCGCCGCGAGCGGCGCGGTCCTGCTGGCAATCGCCATCGGCAGCCTGCTCTGGCAGCGCCGCGCGTGGGCTCGTCAGTGACCTAGACGGCCGCAGCGGCGCCGATCAACGCCCGTGGATCGGCCGCGGCACAGAACGTTCCGTTCGGTTCGATGACGATGGCGTTGGCGTGCCCGGCAGCGCCATCGAATGGACGTGCCTCGGCGACGTCGTGGCCGCGCGACCGCAGGCCCTCGATCCAGGCCGTCGACGCTCCGTCCTCGACGACAACGGTTGGCGTCGAGGAGGTCGTCCAGGTGTCGAATCCAGTCTCCGGGCCGCGGAGAGCCCACCGCGGCGCCGCCACCGCGGTGGCCAGCGGTTGTTCGGCGTGAAACAGCCGGGCCACGAGCTGGGCGAGGATCTGCGGTTGGGCGTCGCCGCCCATCGTCCCGAGCACGGCAGCGACCCGCCCGTCTCGGCGGACAAGCGCCGGGCACAGCGTGTGGGGAGGACGGCGCCCGGCCGCCAGCTCCGCCGGATGCCCTTCGACCAGGGAGAATCCGAGTCCACGATTCTGCAGATTGATCGACGTGGTCGGCTCGACCAGACACGCACCGAACCCGGAGGCGTTGGACTGGATCAGGCTGACCGCCCACCCATCGGCGTCAGCAGTGCAGAGGTAGGTGGTGTCGCCCTCGGACGTGGCGAACTTCCGCCGGGACGCGCCGGCCAGGTCGAGCAGTTCTCCCCGTTGGATGACCTCGGCGACGAGAGCGTCGCCGTCGGCGCGTTCGTGCAGCCTCGCCGGCCGGTCGTAGGACGCGGCGGTCGCCGCTTCGATCAACAAGTGGGCCCAGAGGGCCTCATCGGGGTCGGTCGGAAGGCCGGCGTCGGCAGCGAGCCGCGTCGTGCCGAGTGTGAGGTAGCCCTGCGAGTTGGGCGGGAGCGAGCACAGCTCGGCACCGAATACCTCGACGCTGAGCACGTCGACCCAATCGGCCTGGTTGTGTTCCAGGTCGGCCTCACTGAACAGGCCGGCGCCGCGGTGCACGAGCCCCTCTCCGAACGCGCCGCCATAGAAGGCGGCGCGACCGCCCCGGGCGATCGCCTGAAGCGTCAACGCCACACCGGGACGGCGGACCACCGCCCCAGGTCGTACGGCCTGGTCGGCGAGCTCGTGCAGCTCGCGCCTGCCGCCATCGTCGAGGAACGTCACGACGAGGGCGAGCAGTGGGCCAGCCGGAAATCCACCGGCAGCGAGGCGGATCGCCGGGGTCAGAATGACATCGAGGTCGAGCAGCCCGAAACGTTCGTGCAGGGCCATCCATCCGTCGACACAGCCCGGGACGGTCACACTGCGGAGATCGCCGCGGAACGGCATCACGGTGAATCCTTCGTCGCGCAGTGCCGCGGGGTCGGCTCCCGAACCGGCGCGTCCGCTGGCGTTGAGGCCGACGAGATCGCCGCCAGGAGTCGACACGATGGCGAAGAGGTCACCCCCCATGCCGCACAGGTGTGGCCCGGTGACGGCGATCGCGGCGTTGGCGGCAATCGCCGCGTCGACGGCATTGCCACCTCTGGCGAACGCAAACATCCCCGCCTGGGTGGCCAGCTGGTCGGCGGCGGCGACGACCGAGCGACTGCCGCGCACCGCGTGGAACGGGACCTGGCGAGCGGTCACAGGATGAGAGTAATTCCGACGCCGCCTACTCGTGCCAGGTGCCGCGACTGGCGAGCACCTCCCGGAGCACTGCCGGACGATCCGTCATGACTCCGTCGACCCCGAGATCGAGGAGTCGGTGCATCTCCGCCGCATCGTCGATGGTCCACACGTGGACAGCAATGTTGCGACGGTGGCAGCGCCGGATGAAGCCGGAAGTGACGACCGTGACAGGCCCTCGTCGGACGGGGACCTGTGCCGCCTGCGCACCGCTCGAGAACCCGGTGAGCCGCAACACGGCCAGTTCCCACGTGCCGGCCGCGGTACACAGCCCTCTCCCCAACATGCGGCGCAGGGTGCGGACCCGCCGATCGTCGAAGGAGGTGAGGCACACCCGCTCGAGCGCGGCATGTCGCTTGATCACGTCGACGAGGGGCCGAGCGCCGTCCTCGCTCTTGCAGTCGATGTTGAGACGAGCGTCCGGCCAGGCATCGAGGAGCTCGTCGAGTGTCGGGATCGGCTCGGTGCCATGGACGCGTGCCTTGGCGACTTCGGCGGCACGTAGCTCGGCGACCCGCCCCGGGCGTCCGCACAAGCGTGACAAGTCCTCGTCGTGGAAGACGACGACGACGCCATCGGCGGTGACGCGGACGTCGGTCTCGAGATAGCGGTAGCCGAGGGAGACGTGCGTGGGCGAACGCCCGCATGGTGTTCTCGGGGGCGTCGCCAGCCCCGCCGCGATGGGCGAGGGCGACCGGCCCCGGCCAATCCAGGTAAGGATGGCGGGCGGCCATGCCGGAAGTATGGTCGCCACCATGAGCAGCGAAGAGATCGTTGTCAACTCGCCGTTCGACGGGACCGAGATCGGCCGAGTGCCGCTGTCCAACACCGACGACGTCAACCGCGCCGTCGAGAGGGCACAGGAGGCGATGCAGGCTGGGACCTTGCCGCGTTGGAAGCGTGCCGAGATCCTCGATACGGCGGCCCGCCTGCTCGGCGAACGCGAGGAGGAGTTCGCCAGGACGATCGCAGCCGAGTCTGCCAAGCCGATCCGCACGGCACGGATCGAAGCGCAGCGCGCCGTCGGGACCTTCCAGTTCGCCGCCGCGGAGGCCCGCACGTTTGCCGGAGAGGTCGTCCCTCTCGACGCGATCGCCGCAGGTGAGGGCAAGGTCGGGTTTGCGATGCGAGTTCCGATCGGTGTCGTCGGGGCGATCTCGCCGTTCAACTTCCCGCTCAACCTCGTCGCCCACAAGCTTGCTCCGGCGATCGCCGCGGGTTGCCCCGTCGTCCTCAAGCCGGCATCGCAGACTCCACTCAGCGCCGTCGCCCTCGCGACACTGCTCGTCGACGAGTGTGGCCTACCCGCCGAGTACCTCCACGTCGTTACCGGCGGTGGGAGCACGGTGGGCAACGCCATCGTCGAACACCCCGACATCGCCATGATCACGTTCACCGGGTCGCCCGAGGTCGGGTGGGGCATTCGCGCTCGGGCTCCGCGCAAGCGTGTCGGCCTCGAGCTCGGCAACAACGCTCCCGTCATCATCGAGTCCGACAGCGATTGGAAATCGGCGGCAAGCAAGATCCGAGTCGCGGGGTTCTCGCACGCCGGGCAGAGCTGCATCTCCACCCAGCGCGTGCTCGTGCATCAAGACATCGTCGAGGCGTTCACCTCACGGCTCGTCGACGAGGTGGCGACCCTCGTCGTCGGCGACCCGCTCGACGACGACACCGAGGTTTCGGCGCTGATCTCGTCCGCCGAGCGCGACCGCGTCAAGAGCTGGATCGACGAGGCGGCCGACCAGGGCGCCAAGGTGGCCATCGGTGGTGAGCTCGACGACAACGGCGTGCTCCTTCCGACGGTGCTCACGAACGTGACGCCGGACATGGAGGTGTGCCGCGGCGAGGTGTTCGGCCCAGTCGTCGCGGTCGCCTCCTACGACACCCTCGACGACGCGATCGCTCTCGCCAACGACACTCGCTACGGCCTCCAGGCGGCGATCTTCACGAACCGATTGGGTGACGCGATGAGGGCGTTCAACTCGCTCGACTTCGGCGGCGTGCTCGTCAACGAGGTGCCTACGTGGCGTGCCGACCAGCAGCCCTACGGCGGACTCCGCGACAGCGGCAACACCAGGGAGGGCCCGGCTTACGCCATCCGCGAGATGACCGAGATCCGGATGGTGGTGCTGAGCCCCTGAACCGATGTGGTTCTCATGGCCTTGCCGGGGGTGCGGGGGAGGCTCCGCCGGAGCCCCCGCCGAGATCACTGATGGCGTCGCGCTCTCATTCCACCGTGATCGTGCCCATCATGAATGGGTGGACACCACACGTGTACTCGTAGGTGCCTGGCTCGGTGAACACGACGGAGTAGCTCTCGCCGTTGGCGAACGTGTCGGAGCTGGTGAACAGCTCGCCGGTCGAGATGATGCTGTGGATGTCCGTGTCGGCGTTGAGCCACACCACCTCCGTGCCGGCGGCGACAACCGCTTCCGCCGGGACGAACTGGAAGTTGGCGATCTCGATCTCGAAGGACTCGGTGGTGGTCTCAGTTGCCGTGGATTCCGGGGCCCCACCGAGGTTGTTGACGGCGCTGACCTGGCGGGCATTGCTGTCGTCGGCACAGGCGGTCAGCGCAACCGTGGCGACGAGCAACAGTCGGGCGAGCCAGGAGCGGTTCATCGCTCCCCTATTCGTGCGCGAACGGCCTCCGGTTCGCGACGGTGACGCATCGGATCAGCCCATCCTGTCTGCTGCCGCCAAGTACTCGTCCTTGAGCAGGCGTTTGTACAGCTTGCCGGTCGGGTGGCGGGGTAGCTCGGTACGGAAGTCGATGGAGCGGGGACACTTGATGTCGGCGAGGTGGGTGCGGCAGTAGGCGATCAACTCTGCGGCCAAGCGCCGCCGCCTCGGTGTCGTCGACGGGCATCGTGACGGGCTGGACGACGGCCTTGACTTCCTCGCCGAATTCTTCGTGGGGCACGCCGAAGACCGCGACGTCGACGACCTTGTCGTGGGTGATCAGGACGTTCTCCGCTTCCTGGGGGTAGATGTTCACCCCACCGGAGATGATCATGTAGGACTTGCGATCGGTGAGGTAGAGGAACCCGTCGGCGTCGAGATAACCGACGTCCCCGAGCGTCGTCCAACCCTGCGGACTCCGTGAGCTCGCAGTCTTGTCGGGGTCGTTGTGGTACTCGAACGGCGCGGTGCCCTCGAACCAGATCGTGCCGGTTTCGCCGGGTCGGAGTTCGTTGAAGTCCTCGTCGCAAACGTGGACGGTGCCGACGAGCGCCCTGCCGACGGTACCCGGGTGGGCGAGCCAGTCCGCCGAGTTGCAGTACACGAACCCGTTCGCCTCGGTTCCGGCGTAGTACTCGTGGAGCACCGGTCCGAACCACTCGATCATCTGTTCCTTCACCGGCACGGGACACGGGGCCGCGGCGTGGACGACGCAGCGCAGCGACGAGACGTCGTATCGGGCGCGGACTTCGGCCGGCAGCTTGAGCAGGCGGACGAACATCGTCGGTACGACCTGGACGGCCGTGACCCGATAGCGCTCGATGATCGCCAGGAACTCCTCGGCATCGAAGCGGTCCATCAGCACCGTGGTGCAGCCCAAGGCGTTGGCGCTCATGACGAAGCGCAGCGGGGCGGCGTGGTACATCGGTGCAGGCGACAGGTAGACGTCGTCGGCCGTGAACCCGAACAGCAGTTGCAGCAGCTTCGTCACGCTGGTGTCGGTGGTCTCCAGCGGACCGGCTCCGAGGCTGACCGACACCCCCTTCGGCCGGCCGGTCGTTCCCGACGAGTAGAGCATGTCGGTGCCGGCGAGACGGTCCGGCAGCGGCGTCGGATCGTGAACGGCCACGCCTTCCTCGTAGGAGGCGTAACCATCGGCTGTGCCGTCGAGCATCAACCTCGACCTCACGTCGGGTGTGTCGGGAACGATCGACCCGGCGAGTTCGGCGAGATGTCGTGACGTGATGAAGACTTCGGCGCCGCAGTCGTTGACGATGTAGGCGAGCTCGCCGCTCGTCAGCCGGGACGACGCCGCGGTGTAGACGGCGCCGGCGTAGTGGCATCCCCACAGCACTTCTACGTAGCGCGGATGGTTCTCGAGGCAGAGGGCGATGTGCCCTCCCGGCTTGGACGCCCAGCGAACGAAGGAGGCGGGACAGCCGGTTCGCCGCCGCGTCGAGCTCGGCAAACGTGGTGACGGCGCCCGTCGGCGCCCAGATCAGGGCGGGTTCGTCAGCGCGGGTCGCGAGGTGGGAGCCCGGGTACATCGAGCGGCAAGGTAGCCGCCCGAATCGCAGAATTCGTGAACGCCGGGGATACCTTCTGACGATGACTCTCGACACGTCTGCCGACGTCGTCGCCGACGAGGTTGCTGCCACAGGGCGAATCGACGAGTTGGTCGATGACTTGCTCAGGGACCTTCCACCGCACGCGACGGACGCGTCGACGTTCCTGGCCGCGCAGTACGACCGCGGCCTCGCCTGGGTGCACTTCCCGATCGGCGAAGGTGGGCTCGGGCTCAGCCCGAAGTACCAGCGCACGATCGACGAGCGACTCCAGGACGCCGGGGCTCCCAGCGCGATGTGGCGCAACCCGCTCGGTCACGGGATGGTCGCCCCGACGCTGATCACGTGGGGTACGCCCGAGCAGAAGCGCCGCTACCTGCGCCCGCTGTTCACCGGCGAGGAGATCTGGTGTCAGCTGTTCTCCGAACCGGGGGCCGGCTCGGACTTCGCCGGGCTCGCCGCCCGCGGCGTGCGCGACGGCGACGAATGGGTCGTCAACGGGCAGAAGGTCTGGACGTCACTGGCCCACGTGTCGCGCTGGGGCCTGCTCGTCGTCCGTACCGATCCGGAAGCCGTCAAGCACGCCGGTCTGACCGCCTTCATCGTCGACATGGAGGCGCCCGGCGTCGAGGTGCGACCGCTGCGCCAGATCACCGGCGACGCCGAGTTCAACGAGGTGTACTTCACCGACACCCGCATTCCCGCCGACGCGATGATCGGCAATCCGGGCGACGGCTGGCGCGTTTCGTTGACGACGCTGATGAACGAGCGCGTCTCGATCGGTGGCTTGATCCCCCAACGGGGGACCGGAGTCATCGCCGAGTTGGTCCGCGTGTGGACGCAACTGCCCGCGGCCGAGCGCGATGCAGCACGCCGCGACGAGGTGACCAGGATGTGGATCCGCGCCGAGGTGCTCCGCCTGACGAACATCCGCGCCAGCGTCAATCGGAAGCTGGGCGATCCCGGCCCCGAGGGCTCGATCGGCAAGGCTGCGGCAGCGGCACTCAACAAGGACGTGCTCGCCTTGGCCGTCACGTTGCTCGGCCCGGAGGGAATGCTGTACGGCGACTACACGATGAAGCGCCCGCGATTCTCGTCCGACACCGACAGCGTGCAGAAGGCGTTCCTGCGCAGTCGGGCGAACTCGATCGAGGGAGGGACGTCGGAGGTGATGTACAACATCCTCGGCGAGCGCGTCCTCGGACTCCCCGGCGACGTGCGCGTCGATCGCGACGTCCCGTGGAGCCAGGTGCCGCGCAACTGACGAGCCGGGCAAAGACCGGGAATCCTCCCGGTGCCGTCGACCGGCCGAGCGTCATACCGTTGAGCGATGCCCGGTGAGCCGCCGCCGCTGAATCCCCACATCGCCACCGCGCCCAGGGAGGTCATCGGCGACGACGACGATCTGCGGACCATGCGCAACGCGCTCCGCGAGGGTGAGCACGTGACGCTGGCGTCCGACGGGCACGTGTACGTGTCGCGAGACGCCGGCACACCGATGAGCGAGACACAGGAAGCGTTCATCGAGTCGAAGCTCGGCCACGTGATCGAGCTGGCGCGCGCCCGGTACGGCGTTGGCGTCAAGCCGGACGGGACGATCTTCGCCGACCGGGCAGATCACCTTTCGAAGGTGATGTACGACCCCGACCCAGCGCTCAGCGAGCAGCAACGGCTGCTCGTCCGCCAGGGGATCAGCGAGGGCGCCCACGTTCAGGTCCACGCCGACGGCCGCGTCGAATACTTCCTCGCCCGCGACACACCGAAGCCACCAGCCGCTCAGGTTGCCCGGCTGCAGGCCGCCTTCGACGATCAGGTGTCGGGTGGGCGGCTGCTCTCCGAGATGACGAACGGCCACTCGCTGTCGGCGAACCCTGACGGCTCGCTCGACTACCGGCCAGTCGCTCCTGGTCCGGACCCGGTGCTGTTCCCGGAGGACCGCGTCATCCTCGACACGATCGACGAATTCGAGGCCGAGGCCGCAGCCCTCGACCTCGGTGCCGGAGCCGCTCGCATCGGTGCGCTCGAGGAGATGCTGCACGGCGAGCGCGCCGCGATCACGAGACGTGATGAGGCAGGCCGGGAACACGCTGCCGCAGAGGGTGCCGCCAGGGAGGCCGAACGCCAGGCCGACGACGCCAGGGACCGCGGCAACGAGTTCGCCAAGTTCGAACAAGAGTCCTGGCGCAAGGCCGACGCCGCCAAGGCAGCCGGTGACACCGCATTGGCACAGGAAGCCACCGAATCGGCCCAGGGGCTCGCCGTGATGAAGATCAACGCACGGCTGGAGGAGGAGACGGCCCGCGAGGCGCTGGCCAAGCATCGGGCCACGGCGGCGCGTCACGCCGACGAGGAGCAACGCTTCGAGGCCGAGGTGGTCGGCACCAAGCGCCGCGCCAAGGAACTCGAAGATGTCTTCGACACTCAGGAGGAGCAGGCCAAGGAGTACCGCGTGGCCGCCGCCGAGCTCCGCGAGGCGGAGCGTCTGGAGGAGGCTCTTCCCGACTTGGAGGCACGCGGCGTGCCCGGTGTGGAACGGATCCGCACCGCCGCCGCCGAGCACCGCCGTCTCGCGGCCGAGGCCGCCGAGCGTGGGAATGCCTTCGACAAGCCGGTGGCCACGGTGCCCGACCCTCCGGTGTCGACGATCGACTCCGCGCCGCCGAGTCCGGAGCCCACCCGACCGGTGACCTTGCCCCCGCCGGTCCACGACGACCTCCGGGACTTCAGCGACGAGGTCGGCTCCGATACGCCGGCGACCTCGGCGGCCGACGTGGACGCGGTGGACTCGGCCTCGGCGGCAGAGCTCGACCTCGAAGTGCCCGCCGCTGCCGCTGATGCGGTGGCGATGCAAGAGATCGAGATGCCGGCCATGGACCTGTCGGGCGAACGCGACTTCGCCGAGCCGCCACCTGCGCCCGACAGCGGGTTCGAGGACACCGGATTCGGCGACGACGCGATCGTCTGATTGGAGCTGGATCAGGCACCCGAGCCTGGATCTTGGTGCGGCTGAGCACGAAAACGGTGCTCAACGGCGCCAAGTGCGACGCGTTCCAAACGGATCCTGCCGAACTGCGGAGCCAAATGCACCACATCGGTGACCGGGTCCAACGTTCCCGATCGCACGCTCGATGAGCAACCGTTTCGTCACGTCAGCCAACCGCCGTGCGTAGCAATTGGCGGATCTCCGCGGTCGCCTCGATCTCGTGTTCGCGGCTGCGGCCGTTGGCGATGAGGTTGAACACCTGGCAACCCGCAGCCGCGTACGGCTCGAGGAACTCGGCGATCTGTCTCGTCGTTCCGGCGGGGCTCCAGCGCTCGAACCGCTCGTAGGGGATCCCGTAGAACGTCGACATCGCCGGAGCGACATGCTCGCGGGCCAGTGCGGCGTCGTCGTCGACACCGACCCACACGTTGAGGGCGTTGAGCCAGTTCGGCGCGACCCGGCCGGCAGTCTGCGGCGGCCGTCGCCATCGCCTCAACCGCCGTGGCATAACGGGCGGGGGACACCCAGATGCCAAACCATCCGTCGCCGAGCCGACCGGCCCGCTGGATCGCCGCGTCCGAGCGACCGCCGACGACGATGGGGATCGGTACTGACGGAGCGGGGAGGATCTGAGCGCATTGCAGTGTGAAGTGCGCTCCGTCGTGGTCGACGGGCTGACCAGACATCAGCTGACTGACGATGTGCAGCGCCTCGTCCATCCTGCGGCCCCGTGTTGCCGGATCGACACCACAGATCTCGATCTCGTGGGGATCCTCGCCACCGACGCCGACGCCGAACAGGAACCGGCCCGGCGCCAGGGCGGCGAGGTCGGCGAGCTGCCGGGCGACGGTGACCGGGTGGCGCAACGGGAGCAGGTACACGGCGGTGTTCGCCGACATTCGCTCGGCCACCGAAAGGATTCCCGCAGCGCCGAGCAATCCATCGAATCCGGCGCCGATGACGAAGCTGACGTGGTCGCCCACCCCGAGATGATCAAGGCCACTTTGCTCGGCGAGCTCGATCAGGGCACGACGTCGCGACGCCTCGAACAGGCTGATGCCCGGGAGGATGCACCCAACGCGGATGGCGCTCACGGCCCGCAGGTTGTCATTTGTACGTCGGGACGCGCTGGGATTAGCCGGCAGCGAGCGCCGCGAGCACGGTGCTCGCGCTGAGGCGGCGGTCGTCGATCCGTCGTGCATTCTCGGATGCGCCACCGAGCATTGCCGTCGCGGCGAGCTCGATCGCCGACTGGAGGTCGCGTAGCTTCCGCGGCGGCGGAAAGTACTCGTCCTCCTCCGTCACCCGCACGAGTTCGACGCCGTTACGGGGGGCGAGCGTGCTGATCACCTGCTCGACGACCTCGTTCGGCGCCGAGGCCCCGGCGGTGACGCCGACGACGAGGGAGGGATCGAAGAACTCGGCCGGGATCTCGGCGGCGGTGTTCACCCGGGCGACGCGCGCACAGCCCGCCTCCCGCGCCAGCTTCTCGAGCGCCCGTGTGTTCGACGAGTTCGCCGAGCCGATCACCACGATCGCCCCGCATCGTGCGGCCAACTCCATCAGTGCCGATTGTCGGTTCGTCGTCGCGAAGCACAGGTCGCTGCGGCCCGGGGTCCATGCGTCGGGATAGCGCTGTTTGACGGCGACGGCCACATCGTTCCAGTCCCGGTGCGAGAGCGTCGTCTGGGCGAGCAACGCCACCGGCTCGGTGAACTGCTCGAGCGCCTCGACCTCGGCGACCGACTCGACCCGGCTGATCGCATCGGGGGCGACCGCCATCGTGCCGACGGCTTCCTCGTGGCCCTCGTGGCCCACGTAGACGATCCGGTAGCCCTTCCCGGAGCGAACGCGGACCTCGTGGTGCACCTTGGTGACGAGCGGGCACACCGAGTCGACGACGTAGCTGCCCCGGGCTCGCGCGGCTGCGACGACCTGCGGTGCCGAGCCGTGCGCCGACAGCATGATCGGGTGTCCTGCCGGCACCTCGGTGATGTCGTCGACGAAGACGACGCCTTGGCGCTCGAAGCGCTCGACGATCAACTGGTTGTGGACGATCTCGTGGTAGCAGTACACGGGCGGCTCGAAGGCCCGGACCATCCACGCCAGCGCCTTGATCGCCATCTCCACACCGGCGCAGAAACCCCGCGGCTCGGCGAGCAGCACCTTCTCCACGGTCACAAGCTCAGGCTACGAGCGGGGCAGGTCACCCGTAGCCTGGTACGGCCGTGAGTATCCCTGTCGTTGTCGCCGTCTCGCCTGGTTCTCCCGCCGAAACAGCGGGTGTGCAACCCGGTGACGCCGTGCTCAGGCTCAACGGGCGCGTCCCCCGTGACGTCATCGAATGGCAGCTGTGGTCCGACGAGCCCGAGGTCGATCTGCTCCTCTCGCGCAACGGCATCGAGGTCGAGATGGCGATCGCCAAGTTGGCCGGCCAGCCGCTCGGAGCGGAGGTGTCCAGCGCCGTGTTCGACCGCGTCCGCACCTGCGACAACCACTGCGAGTTCTGCTTCATCTACCAGCTGCCCAAGGGGATGCGCCGCAGCCTGTACCTCAAGGACGACGACTACCGGCTGAGCTTCCTCTACGGGAACTTCACGACATTGACCCGGTTCACCGAGGCCGACCTCGAGCGGGTCGTCACCGAGCGCCTGTCGCCGTTGCACGTCTCGATCCACTCGACGGATCCCGAGCTGCGGGCGACGATGCTGCGCAACCGCAGGGGCGCGACGAGCCTGCGCTGGCTGCGGGCCCTGCTCGACCACGGCATCGAGGTCCGTGGCCAGATCGTCGTGTGCCCAGGAGTCAACGACGGAGCACGGCTCGACGACACGCTCGCCGGCATTCTCGACGAGTACCCGGAGCTGGCCACCGTCGCTGTCGTCCCGCTGGGGATCTCGCGGTTCAACCCGGAGGCGAATCTGCGCGTGCACACGATCGACGAGGCGGGTGCTGTGATCGATGCCGTCGACGACTGGCAGGACGTCTACCTCGCGGCCCTCGGGCGCCGGCTCGTGCACGCCGCCGACGAGTACTACGTCATGGCGGGTCGAGAGTTTCCCTCCGTCGACCGTTACGAGGGTTTCCCGATGCACGAGGACGGTGTCGGCATGGCGCGGACCTTCGAACGGGAGTTCCACGGGCGGGTCAGTGACGTCACCGGCACAAGGAGCGGCTTCTTCGCCGCCGTCGACACGCCGCGGAACCCCACCGACTACCGCACGCCGTGCTCCAGCGAAGGTCTGGTCGCTTCCCGCGTCAAGCTGGCGCCGCGGCGTTCGGCGCCGATCGGCATCCTCTCGGGCGAGCTCGGCGCCAAGGTGTTGCAGCCGCTGGTCGCGTCGCTCGAACGCCCCGACGTTCGCGTGATCCCGGTGATCAACGAGTTCTTCGGCGGCAACACCGGGGTGAGCGGCTTGATGGTCGGTGCCGATCTTGCCCGCGTCCTCGCCGACGAACCGGCGGGGCACCGCTACCTCCTTCCCGACGTGTGCCTGTCGGACGACGGGCGCTTCCTCGATGGTGGGGTCGGTCGATGGATTGCCACGGCCGGTCGAGGTGATCGCCACCGACGGCCGGGCACTCCGGCACGCCCTCGGTGCGCGGAGTGTCGATGGGCGCTGAGCGTCTGCCCCTCGTCGCCGTCGTCGGTCGGCCGAACGTCGGCAAGTCGACCCTGTTCAACCGCATCATCGGCGAGCAGGCCGCGATCGTCGAGGATCGCCCCGGGGTCACACGTGATCGCAAGATCCTCGAGGCGGAATGGCTCGGCGTCCCGTTCCGCATCGTCGACACCGGGGGCTGGATGCCAGGCAGCGACGGCGCCACGCTCGACGCCAAGGTTTCTCGGCAGGTCGAGGCCGCGGTCGGCGACGCCGACGTCATCCTCTTCGTCGTGGACGCCGCGGTCGGCGTGACCGACGACGACGAGGCCGTCGCCGACTGGCTCCGACGGGGCGGCCACGACGTGATCCTCGTCGCCAACAAGGCAGACAACGATCGTCGCGAGAACGAGAGCTGGGAGTTCATGGCCCTCGGCTTGGGCGAGCCCTATCCCGTGAGCGCTCTGCACGGCCGCCGCGCCGGCGATCTCCTCGACGTCGTCGTGGATCGCTTCGCGCCGGACGGCGACGCCATCGAGGGTCGCGACGACGCGGTTGAAGGCGACGGCGAGGTGGATCTCGAGCCGGCGCAGGAAGGACTCGACGCCCCACGCGTCGCCATCGTCGGCCGTCCCAACGTCGGCAAGTCGACACTGTTCAACCGTCTCGTCGGTCACGATCGCTCGGTCGTCCACGACCTTCCAGGCACGACCCGCGATGCGATCGACACCCTGGTCGACACCGAAGACGGCCCGATCGTGTTCGTCGACACCGCCGGGATGCGCCGTCGCTCACGCATCGACGACTCCGCCGAGTACTACTCGCTCGTCCGAGCCCTGCGGGCGATCGACGACGCCGACATCGCCCTGCTCGTGATCGACGCAACCGAGGGTGTCACGGGGCAGGACCAGCGCCTCGCCGAGCGCATCGACGCCAGCGGTTGCCCCATCGTCGTGATGCTCAACAAGTGGGAGCTGCTGACCGACCCTGACGATCGGGCCGCCCGCCTCGCCGAGCTCTCGCGACGACTTGCCTTCATCGGCGACGCGCCGGTGCTGAAGATCTCGGCACTCACCGGCAAGGGCGTCCACCGGCTGCGCCCTGTTCTCCAGGACGCGATCGCCCAGTATCACCGCCGCGTGCCGACTCGGGACATCAACCGCGTCCTGGCCGACTGCCCAGCAGCGTCAACCGGCGCGCCGGCGGGGCCAAGGTGCTGTTCGCCGTGCAAGGCGCCAGCGACCCACCGACCTTCACCCTGTTCGTCAACCGCACGCTGCCCCAGCCCTACCTGCGCTATCTCGAACGGGCGATCCGTGACGCCTTCGACTTCGGCTCGACGCCCATCAAGTTGCGAGTGCGCAAGCGCGGTGGCTGAGCGAACGAGCTGGTGCGATGCCGTGGTGTGACGGCTGCTCGAAGTACTGGGCGCCGTCGTCGATGAACGACGACGGGTCGTGCCCACGCTGTGGTGCCGACCTCGACGCTCCTGCGCTCGTCACGTCTAGAAGCGGCGAGGCCGACGTCGAGGAAAAGGCTCCGTGGCACTTCAAGCTGATGGTCGTCGCCCTCGTCGTGTACCTCGTGTACCGCTTCGGCTCGATGTTCTTCGGCTGAGCGGCCGGGTAGCATCGGGCCCGGTACGGGCTGTGGCGCAGCTTGGTTAGCGCGCCTGACTGGGGGTCAGGAGGCCGGGAGTTCAAATCTCCCCAGCCCGACAAGACCGGGGCGTTAGCCCTGGTCAGGGGGCATTTCTCGGTACCGGCGGCGGCTGGCCCGAACACGAAGGGACACGGCGCGATGTCATCTAACTCGCCATTCCCGATGGACGAGATCTGGCTCAGCAGCCTGCGCTCTGCTGGCCGCAGGGGACCTATGTAGAGAACGGGTACCCCCGGTTCGTACGGCGGCAAACCGGGTGGTCTTCACCGATCCGGGCCGCCTCGACTGCCGCGGCGGACAGCAAACCCCTGCTCGGGCGGAGCGACGGGGGAGTCACACGACGTCTGACGTCAGCGCAAGGCGGCGCACTCGCTGGCAGTGACGACCGCACCGCCGGGCCAGATGGGCCAGGGCTGTGACCCGTGCGCACTGCTCGAACGTGATTGTTTCTGGGGACAGGGCTGCCACGATGTTGGGTCGAGTATCACATCACAGGGGAGGGACGCTTGGCGGCCCAGTCGATTCAGAACCACGCAGCGTTCATCTGGTCGGTGGCCGACCTGCCACGGGGCGACTACAAGCAGTCCGAATACGGCAAGGTGATCCTGCCGCTAACAGTCCTGCGTCGGCTCGACTGCCTGCTGGAGCCGACCAAGCAGGCGGTGCTCGACCGCCACGCCCAGCTTGGCGAGAGGATCGAGAACGTGGAGCCGGTCCTGCAGCGCACGTCGGAGTTGAACGCCGAGATCTACATCTTCGAGCGCCGGACGGGTTTGAGTGAGGAGTCCGGCGCTGTGGCCGGGAACGGTCGCATCGACGAGCGGGCTACTCGCACGCGGTTGCGGCATATCACACTTGAGTGGCTACGTCGAAGTGCCGTGCGCTCGCCTTCGTGGCCGATCGCACCGGGTCTCGAGGTGGATCATTACTGCTCCTGAGGTTCGCCTACAGGTGGCCACCGTCGGAACACTTTCGCGTCGGTCAACCGTTGCTGCGCTCCTGCTCCTATCGGTCGTGCTGACGACTGCAGTGCTGATAGCGACGGCGCGTGGTATCGGCGTAACTACGGACGGTCGCGCTTATGTCTCCATTGCAAATGAGTTCGCGGATGGCCGTAGCCCCTATCCCGTCGTGCCAGTTCCAAGTCCAACACACTACGCGCCTGGCTGGTCAATGCTAGTCGGTACAATGGCATGGCTCACGCGAACCGACGACGTGTTAGTCGTTGGTCGTGTTCTCAACGCCGTGTTCGCGGGGCTGGTCCCGTTGGTGGTCTACTTCTCGGCGCTGCGTCCAGATCGCTCGAATCGATCCATGGCGATTCTTGCCGCAGCAACGGTGGCATTCTCGTACCCGTTGTTTCGGTTGTCGGTCCGAGCACTAACAGAACCGGTCTTCATTGTACTCGCTCTGATGGTGTTGATCTTACTAGAACAACAACTGAACCGGCCACAACTCCGATTGCTAATGAGCGGGGCAGCGTTGTCCGGACTTCTGGTATTAGTGCGATACGCGGGAATCGCGATCTTGGTGCCGCTTATCGTCGTGGCGTGGAGATCATACGACGCTTGGCGCCGACGTATCGCCTTGATCATTCTTGTGACGGCCGTCGCCGTTGCTCCGGTGGCTGCCTACAGCCTGAACGCAGAGAAGCAAGCGTGGTCATCGCACCTGCGCTCAGCAGAAGGCGGCGCTGGACTTCGACTCGATGTCATGAGGAGCGCACGGGAAGCCGGGCTTGCCGTGATCGGACCCTCTGCCGCCTCGTATTTTGCGCTTGTCGGGCTCGGGATTGTGACGCTAGTCAGTCCTTTATTGGCTGTAGCGGTGCTCACCCGCCGCGAACGCATAGTCAGCCAACAGAACCGAGGTTCTCGAGTTGAGTGGCTGCGGCCGCTGCAGAGCGTTCTTCGTTCGACGGGAACGTCGGTATGGTTGCTATTCTGGATGAGCTACGTGGCCCTCATTGTGTTCGAGCGCTGGTCCATACACCGAGAAATCATCTCGAGATACTGGTTACCGGTAGTCGTGATCGGTTTGATTGTCTTTGCTCGCTGCTGCACGAAGTTTGGCTACTCGCGTCAGTACGTCGCGCCATTCCTAATGCTCGTTCTCCTCTTCGTTGCCGCACAGGCGGCTCGACTTGTCTGGGTTACTCGGTTGTTGAGTGAGTCCGGAATAATTCCTTAATCAGCATTCGACCATCGACGATCAACCTCTTCGCAGATGGTCGGCGTCCAGCGCAGTACCGCACGGATCTGGATTACCTCGACAACGCCGACTGCGAAACGATCGTGCTGTCGGCCTAGGCTGCTGGTCGCCGCAGACCGGTGTGACACCATGGTCAGCGGGTCGAACCGGTGCCGACGGCTTAGGTTCCGCCGCCTAGGACGCCGACACCGGTTCCCCACTTCTCGAATGTCGGGAAGCGCTCATGGGTTCCCGAAGTGGCCCCGGTCGTAGACGCGCCACGGCCCCCGCAATCCGAGGGACCGCGGAGGCCTGCGCTGGACGGTCTGCGTAGGTCGACAGTGACCGACAGGTTGACGGTAGCCGGATCGTGACCGGGGAGGGGATAGGCGGTAACCCGTCCCCTCCCCGGTCCCGCCGCTCGAGGTGGTGGATTCCCCCGGAGCGACGAACGCAGCTCTCAGGCGTGCGGGCGACGCGCTCGGAGATCGTCCTTTGCGCGTCTCACCGCTCGCCGTCGGGCGATGATCTTGGGCAGTTCGTCGACCTCGCGCCGCCGGTCGTCGCCGACTGCTGGGACGATTTCAATCTGTCGCTGCGTGCCGCGATCGAGGTGTGGACCGCTGCCTGTTCGTGGACTGTCCGCCATGTCCGTCCTTGTCCGCCTTGTTCCGCCGTCCCCCGATCCGCCTCGGGGGTGGGCGAACGATAGGCCACGGTTCCGAGCGCCACAACCCGTAAATCCATCGGGGCGTACCGTCAACGACGGAATCGGGAGGGAGCATTCGCTGCCGCGTTCCCTAGGCCTCCCCGTCACATCGAGTTGGCGATGGCGGCCTCCAGCAACGGGCGGAGGAACTCGGCCATTGGGGCGGTGATGTGGGTCTCGTCGCGCATCACCAACAGGTTGCCGAGCACCACCGGGCAGACGTCATCGGTGCAGAACCAGTCGGTCGTGTCGACGAACGTCACTCCGTGATCGCGGGTGGCGACCACCTCGGCGGAAATGCGTTCGGGGAGCACCGCGTCGGAGCGGGCCGTCGCGCACTCGGACACGTCGTCGAGATGCTCGGACAGGCAGGCCGGAGGATCCACGGTGCTCGCCGGGTTGTCGCCGATCAACACGACAGGCGACCCCGCCTCGGAGAGCCGGTCGATGGTCGCCTCAGTGCCTTCCGCCCATTCCTCTGCATCAGCGGGGTACTGCGTGTACGAGTTGCCGACGACGACCAGGTCAGGTTCGTGTTGTTCGATCCAAGCGACCGCCCGGTCGCGGTACGGCGGGCAGGTGTAGTGCAGGACTGGGGTCGGTACATCGACTTCGGCGACGGGGCAACCGCCCTTGGCCAGCACGACGAGGCGCCAGCCCCGTTGCAGGGCAATTTGCTCGAGCGGCTCGAACCATTGCACAGCGTGCGAGTCGCCGTACAGCAGGATGGTCCGCCCGCCGCTGGGTACGCCGTACTCGCACGGTTGCAACTGGGAGTTGGCGCCGATGTTCACACACCCGTCGCGGTACGGAGCCGACCGATCACGGGCCGCCGACAGCGACAGGACGAAGGTTGGACGGCACAGGGAATGAGCCAGATGCCTGACGCAACGCCTGCTGGGTCGAGGCGACCAGCTGGGCGAGCTGGCCTGTTGGGGGATCAGGTGTGGCCAGCGTGGTGACCGGATCCGCGGAAGCGGGCGCGGCAGCGATCGTGGTCGGCGCGGTGCTCGATGGCACCGCCGCCGGGGCAGGGCTGCCGCCCGGTGACACGGTGGTCGCCTCGGCGAGCTCCGGCGCAGCCGCCTCGACACCACCGTCGAGACGGATCGTGGAGGAGCGCAGGTCCAGCCCGACGCCGACGACCAGCAGGCACATGGCCAACCCGAGCACCAGGCTGCGCCACGACACCGCCGAGAAGTAGCGGGAGTAGCGGATCGGGTTCTCGACCAGCCGCACCGAGAGCGCCGAGGCACCGACCGCGACGCCGATCGCGGCGAAACGCTGCGGCCACGTGAGCGGGCCCCATTCTGCGTCGGCGAGCACGAGCGCCGGCCAGTGCCACAGGTACAGCGCATAGGAGTGACGGCCGATCCACTGCAGGGGAGGGACGGCGAGTGTCGCGGCCGGCGCCCACGGGATACCGATCGACGTTCCGGCGATGATCACCGCCATCGTCGCTACCACGGGCAGGAGCACCGCAGCCCCAGGCCACGGGATCGTCTCGTCGAGTATCAAACACGCGATCACGATGCCGAACATCCCGATCCAGCCCAAGGCGGCGCGCCAGCGCGCCGGGATCACCGTGATGCCGGTCCCCACGACCGCCAGGCCGGCACCGGCGAGCAGTTCGCCCATCCGCGCCGGCAGCAGGAAGAAGGCCGATGACGGGCGGCGGGCGGTCAGCCAGAGGCAGACGATGAAGCTGGCGGTGGCCAGCACGGCGATCGTCGCCAGCACGAGTCGCCGGTACTGGAGCGGGCGGCGGGCGAGTACGACGAGGAGAGGTGGCCAGCACAGGTAGAACTGCTCTTCGACCGCCAGCGACCAGTAGTGCAGCAGTGGCGACGGGTTGCTCGAGCCGAGTTGGGCACCGAAGTAGTCGCCGAGGCGGTGGGCGAACACGAAGTTGATCGTGAACGTGCCGGCGGCGATGGCGTCCGTGGCCAGCGATCGCAATGACAGGGGAGGCAGCATTCGCTGGGCGAACATCACCGTGACGATCACGGTGAGCGTCGCCGCCGGGAGCAGGCGGCGGGCTCGCCTGCCCCAGAAGTTGCGCAGCGAGATCGTGCCGCTGGCGGCCAGCTCGCCGAGGATCAACCGGGTGATGAGGAAGCCGGACACGACGAAGAACACGTCGACGCCGACGAACCCACCGCTGACACCTGGGACACGGACGTGGTAGGCGATGACGGCGATGACGGCGACCGCTCGAAGCCCTTCGATGTCTGGTCGGAAGCCGCGCTCGAGGTGACCCTGCAGCGATCGTCGAACCGCCGGCGAGGAGGGCGGTCGAGCCCGATCGAGATGACGCCGAGCGGCCGGCTGTCGACGCGCTACGGCACTCGGCTCAGTTGTCGCCGAAGCGCGATCAGGCGACAGCGGCCGCGTTTCCATCCCTGGATGGCAACGTAACCGACGACCGTCCGCCGGTCGCGCACCTCAGCGCTCACGAGCGCACCGGACCTCCTCCGGTCAGGATGCCTCCGTAGTGCCCTGTCCGGCGGAGGTCGTCGTGGTGGCTGACTGGTCGACCAGCAACTCGAGTTCGATCAGTCGCTGCTCCCCGACGGTTGCGCGCAGGGCGATCACCAGATTTCCCGGCTTGAGGCCGTAGCAAGCGAACTCGTCGCCGACGTCACCGGTGGCCGGCACGGAACACGCGGCATCGGTGACCTCGACATCGAACTCCGACTCGATGTAGGCGCCGATGAGCTCTTCCGCCGCGCGGTCGAGCATCCTCGCCGTCGGTGAACGCCGGGATCCCGGTGGTGGAACTGCCCTCGATCGTCGAGCCCGGCTCGGTCGGTGGTACCGAACCACCCGCCTGGGCGATCGCCGCCAACACGGAGATTCCGGCGACTGCGCCGCACGTCAGCGCCCCGATGGCGACTCGACCGCGGCGGATCGATCCACTCATACCCGCCGCACCGTAGCCGTGAAAGCCTCACGATCGGCGATGATGGGCGCCAATGTGTGGCCGATTCGTGTCGTCGAGCTCGCCGGAGGCGATCGCCGAGTACTTCGGTGCGACGTTCGCCGGCGAGACCCTCGGCGAGAACTACAACGTTGCGCCAACCAACGACGTGTACGGCGTGGTCGCCGACTCCGACGGCAACCTGCGTCTCGAGGTGTTCCACTGGGGCCTCATCCCGGTGTGGGCGAAGGACCGCAAGATCGGCGCCAAGATGATCAACGCCAGGGCCGAGACGCTCGGCGAGAAGGCGGCGTACAAGGGAATCTTCCGCAAGCACCGCTGCCTGATCCCGATGGACGGCTTCTACGAGTGGAAGGCCGGAAGCGAGGACGGCCCGCTCACCGCCAAGGGTAAGCCGGCGAAGCAGCCGATGTATTTCCAGAGCGCCGACGGTGAACCGCTCGCCGTCGCCGGGCTGTGGACCGCATGGCGCGACCCGGCGGCAGGAAAGGACGGGGAGTGGTTGCACTCGACGACCGTGATCACGACGTCGGCGAACTCGACGATGAGCCCGGTGCACGATCGCATGCCGGTGATCCTGCCCAAGTCCCTGTGGGCGGAGTGGCTCGATCCCGACAACCACGACACCGACCGGCTCGGCCAGCTACTACTGCCCGCCGGCGACGATGTGTTGACCGTTCACCCGGTCAAGCCCGACGTCAACAACGTCCGCAACAGGGGCCCCGAGCTGATCGAACCGCTGGAGGCGTGAGTCAGCCGGCAACGTGGGATCGGCCGGCGGCGCGCAATTGTCTCCTGATCGCTTCGGCCGCCGCCTCGAGCTCGGCGGGGTCGACTCTCGCTGCCGCGTTGGCGAAGTTGAGCTGGCTCATCGAGGTCGTCGGAATCACGTGCACGTGGGTGTGCGGAACCTCGTATCCGGCCACGATCAGACCTACCCGGGCGCATCGAAAGGCGGCTGCCTGGGCGAGACCGATCACCCGGGCAACCTCGAAGACATGAGCCGCCAGCTCGGCATCGAGATCGATCCAGTGGTCGACCTCGACGGTGGGCACGACGAGCACGTGTCCGGCAGCCAACGGATTGATCGACATGAAGCCGACAGCGCTGGCATCGCGCCAGACGAATGTCCCCGGCAGCTCGCCGTCGATGATGCGGGTGAAGATGGTCGGCATGTGGCCACCCTAAAGTCGACCTCGATGGGTGCGGGGATCGATGCGGCCGCGGTGCACGCAGCGGATCCGAGTACGCAACGGATCCTCACCGTCCCCAACCTCGTCACGTTGCTGCGCTTGGCGTGTCTGCCGCTTTTCCTCTACCTCCTGCTCGGACGCGACAACCGGGCCGCCGCCGCCTGGCTCCTCGGTGGCCTTGGTGCGACCGACTGGGTCGACGGCTACCTCGCCCGTCGTCTCGGGCAGGTCAGCGAGTTCGGCAAGGTGTTCGACCCGACCGTCGACCGCCTGCTGTTCATCGTCGCCCTGTTCGGCATCATCATCGATGGCGCGGCACCCCTGTGGTTCTGCTGGGCGATCGTCATCCGCGAGGTGTTCGTCGGGGCGATGATGGCCGTCGCCACCTTGGTGTTCCACATGCCCCGCTTCGACGTCAGCTGGTGGGGCAAGCTGGCGACGTTCCTTCTGATGTTCGCCCTTCCCGGCTTCCTGCTCGGAGCGAGCGACTTTCCTGGGAACACCGGCTTCCAGGTCGCCGCATGGATCGTCGGGATCCCCGGTCTTGTACTCTCATGGGTCACCGCCGTTGCCTATGTGCCACGGGTCCGCGCCGCCATCGCCGCCGGCCGGAACAGCTCGTGAAGCCGTCGCCGTTCGATACGTTGGAGCACCATGAACGTTCCCGATCAGTTGCGGTACTCCTCGGACCACGAATGGCTCAGCCGCGACGGTTCCCGGGTGCGCATTGGGATCACCGACTACGCCCAGGACTCCCTCGGCGATGTCGTCTTCGTGCAGCTCCCGACAGTCGGCGAGTCGTTCGCAGCCGGTGACACAATCGGTGAGGTGGAGAGCACGAAATCGGTGTCGGACATCTACGCGCCGGTGTCGGGTTCGGTGGTCGCCGTCAACGACGCCCTCGTCGACTCTCCCCAGCTGCTCAACGAGGACCCCTACGGTGAGGGCTGGATCTGCGAGATCGAGCTGTCCGACGCCGCACAGGTCGACAGCTTGCTCGACGCGGCCGCCTACGGCGGATTGATCGAAGGCTGACGGCGTGACGTACGTGTTCTGCAACAACTGCGGTCACCGCAACCCACCGACGAGCGGTTTCTGCTCGAGTTGCGGTTCGGCGCTCGACTCGTTGGAGGACCGTACGATCACGTTGACGGCGGTGGACCCACTGCTCGACGCGGCAGGAAGCCAGGACGACATCGCCGTGCCCATGAACTCGGTGCCGCGCGACGGGGCAGTTCTCATCGTCCGGTCAGGTCCGCAGGCGGGGGAGCGGTTCGAGCTCGGCGAGGGAGTCACCCTGCTCGGGCGCCACCCTGATTCCGACATCATGCTCGACGACATCACGGTGTCCCGCCGGCACGTCGCCATCGAGCGGACCGCAGAGGGGTACGTCGTCCGCGACGAGGGATCGCTCAACGGCACGTACATCAACCAGGAACGAGTCGACCGGGCGGTGCTCCGGCACGGCGACGAATTGCAGATCGGCAAGTTCCGCCTCGTCCTGTTCGAGCGTGGCGATGGCTGAACCGAACACCTCACACCTCTCGATCGGCGAAGTCCTCGGCCTCCTCCTCGAGGAGTTCCCCGACATCACGATCTCGAAGATCCGCTTCCTCGAGAGCCAGGGGTTGATCGAACCGGAACGAACCCCGTCGGGCTACCGGAAGTTCTACGAGCACGACGTCGAGCTGCTCCGTGTCATCCTGCGCGAGCAACGGGAGCACTTTCTTCCCTTGCGCGTGATCAAGGACCGCATCGACGCCGGGGTCATCGAGGCGGCGGGCACTCCACCGCACGGCAGTTCAGCGCCGGATCGGACTGTCGCAACGCCGAACGCGGCGGCCATCGCCAATCATCCCGCGGCCGGTCGCAACGGCAGGGCGGCGACTGCTTCCGTATCACCACCCGCGTCCACGTCCGGTGGCAGTCAAGGCGCCCCGACGCCCGCTTCGATCCCACGTCCCACTACCGAACCGTCGCCGCGACTGCTCCCCGGCGTCGTGGTGAGCCGCGACGAGCTGTGCGCGATGGCATCGATCACCGTCGCCCAACTCGCCTCGCTCGAGGAGTACGGCGTGATCGGCCGCCGCAAAGGCGGCAACGACCTGTACAACGAGGACACCGTGGAGATCGCCGCGGCCGCTGCCGGCCTGCTCCGTGCCGGAATCGACGCCCGCCATCTCCGCGCCTGGCGAACGTCCGTCGAGCGCGAAGCGGGCCTCTACGAGCAGCTCGTCATGCCGCTGCTGCGCCAGCGCAATCCGCAGGCGCGCGGTCAGGTGGTCGCCCAACTCGACGAGCTCAGCTCCCTGGGGGCCAAGCTCCGCGGCGCCCTGCTGCGGGCCGCCGTACACGAACAGCTCGACTTGTAGGCCTGTACGGCCCTGACCGCCGCGCGAGTTGTACGCTCGGACTCGTGGTACCGCTCGAGGTCGTCGGAGTGCGGGTCGAAATACCGGCGAACACCCCGATGGTCCTGCTCCGCGAGGCCACCGGCCGGCACCGCCTGATGCCGATCTACATCGGTACGCCCGAGGCGACATCGATCCACTACGCCCTCGAAGGCATCACGGCACCGCGCCCGCTCACTCACGACCTGTTCGTGCAGACGCTGAAGGAGCTCGGCGTCTCACTGGAGCGGATCGTCGTCACCGAGATGCGCGACCACACCTACTACGCCGAGCTGCATCTGCGCCGGCCCAACGCCGAGCTGACAGTCGTGTCGAGCCGCACGTCTGACGCCATCGCCCTGGCCGTGCGCTGCGAAGCCCCGATGCTGGCCACCGAGGAGCTACTCGACCTCGTCGGCCAGGAGCCGGCCCCCGAGCCCGAGGAAGCCGCCGAGGAGATCATCGACGAGTTCCGCGACTTCATCGAGCACGTGAATCCCGACGACTTCGGCTAAGAGGCGCGAAGCGTCACCGCGTCGCGCCTACACCGGGGTGGTCGGTGATCACGGCCGCTGGCTCTTGAAGGCGGTGGCGGCTGGTCGTCGCGACGGCTCGGACCGCGCGATGAGAGTTCCGCGCTCATAGCGTGCGCGTCCATCTCGCGGCTCGACGGCACGACGGCCGCTGCCCTCGAGAACCTCCGGCGCCGGGTCCACAGACCCTCGCCGGACCACGAGAAACCTTGACCTTGGGCCGGTGGGTGGTAGTTTCTCTAGCTCACAACGTCGTAACTACGTCGGTGTCGGAACGTGGAGGGAGAGCCGCGATGAGAGTGGTCGAGGGCGCCGGATACAGCGGAACGCAAACGGCGAAGATCGTCGGCATCACCTATCGTCAGCTCGATTACTGGGCGCGCACCGACCTGCTCAAGCCGTCTCTTGCCGAGGCGACGGGCAGCGGCAGCCGGCGCCTGTACAGCTACCGCGACCTGCTCGAGCTCCGCATCATCAAGACGCTGCTCGACGCCGGCATCAAGCTCGAGTCCGTGCGCGACGTGTTCAAGAACCTGCGTGCGAGCGTGGGCACCGACATCAGTTCGGCCAACATCGTGATCAGCGGCACGACGTCGGTCGTGCTGCGGACGAGCGACGAGCTCGATCGAGCTGATGAGCCGGGGCCAGGGCGTCCTCAACATCCTCCCGCTGGCCGGCGTCAAGGCCGGCGTCGACGCCGGGATCGAATCACTGCCGAGCGACTCCGAGCGCGGCTTGCACCAACACGCCGTATGACGCTCGAGCGCTCGCCGCTCGACTCCGTCCACCGTGCCCTCGGGGCGCGAATGGTGCCCTTCGGGGGGTGGGAGATGCCGCTCGAGTACCCGACGGGAACGATCGCTGAGCACCTCGCTTGCCGCGGCGACGCCGTGGTGTTCGACGTGTCGCATCTCGGTTCCGTCCGCGTCGACGGAGACCGCGCCTTCGAGACGTTGCAGCTCGAGCTGACCAACGACCTCGGCAAGATCGCCCCCGGCCGAGCCCAATACACCCACCTGCTGGATCCCGACGACGCCTCGGTGCTCGACGACATCATCGTGTGGTGGCATCCCGACACGGTTGACGGGGGACCCGTGTTCGACGTGATGCCGAATGCGTCCAACACCGATCGCGTGCGCGCCGCCATCGGGGGAGTGGAGACCACCCACGAGCGAGCTGTGCTCGCCGTGCAGGGGCCGCAGGCCCGCGACCGCCTCGCGACGATCTGGCCGGACGCCGCAGCGGTGGGTCGGTTCCGCGTCGGACACGCATCCTGGGAAGGCGCCGAATGCACCGTCGCCGGAACCGGCTACACGGGTGAGGCCGGCGTAGAGATCGCCGTCCCGGCGGGCGCCGCACCGGGGTTGTGGGAGGCCGTCGTCGCCACCGGCATTCAGCCAGCCGGCCTCGGTGCACGCGACACTCTGCGACTCGAGGCCGCCCTGCCACTCCACGGCCACGAGCTCGGCCCCGGGATCACCCCGTTGCAGGCCGGGCTCGGCTGGGTCGTCGCCTGGGTGAAGCCTGACTTCCGGGGCCGTGACGCACTCGCCGCCGAACAGGCCCGAGGTGTCGATCGCCACCTCGTGGGTCTCGCCGTGGAAGGTCGCCGCCCTCCCCGCGCCGACTGCGCAATTCTCGTCGACGGCGCGATCGGCGGCATCGTGACGTCGGGCAACTTCTCGCCGACCCTCGGTCACGGCATCGCCCTCGGGTTCGTTCCGCCCCACGTCGGGGTCGGTGCGGAGGTCGAGATTGACGTTCGCGGCACGCTGCTGCGTGCCAGCGTCGTCGCCACGCCCTTCGTCAACCGCTAGCTGACCGTAACGTCAACGCAAACCACCACAACCTGGCAATAGCCTGGTCACCACCCGAATTCGGCGATTTTGCTGCGCTGACCGGACATCGTTGAAGCGCGAGTGTTACGGTCGCCTTCACGCGTTCGTAATGTGAACGGGGCCAGCGGAGGAGGCGACGTGAGGCACCGCGGGTTGGTCGTACTGGCGACGGCAGTCGCACTGGCGGGTGCGGCGGGTAGCGGCGCCACGACGTCGGCGGGGGGAGGGTCGTCGGGCAGCAGCTGCGACCTTCCTCTCGGCGACGTGGACGAGGACGACCGCGACGGTGCGATCGTGGTGCTGGTCGACGGGACCTTGTCCGTCGAGGGGGCCGGCGAGACCGGGCGAGTGACCGACCTCGTCGCCCTGCTCGACGAGTCGACACACGACGCCCAACTCGACGTCTCCATCGGCAGCTTCGGCGGGTCCGACGCCGAGGTGCGATTCTCTCAGTGCCTCGACGGCACGACGTTCGTCGCACGCGGCAACAACGCACGCACCCGCGAGCGCAATCGCCCGGCGCTGCTGGAGGCGGCCGCGGAGGAGATCGCCGCGCTCTCGTCCGGCTACGAGACGAGCGACCCAACCGCGGCTATTCGAGCGGGCGTCGATCGTCTCGCTGAGAGTGAAGGAACCCGAAGCCTGGTCATCCACACCGACGGCATTTCGACCGCCGGCTGTGCGACATTGCCCGAGGCGACCGACGTGTCCGATCGCTCGCTGATCGACCAGCTCGTCGCCAACTGTGTGGCAGCCGACTCAGCTCCCTGACGCCGACGGGAGTCGAGATCGTCATCGGCGGGATCGGACGGACCGATCAAGACCTCAGCGCCGAATCCGTCACGTTCCTCATCGAGTTGAACCAGGCGCTGTGCGACGCAACCGGGGCGGCATGTCGGGTCGACCCGAACCTTCCCCCGCACCTCTGACCACCTGCAGCACATGGACGGCGATACGAGACAAGGAGGCGAGCCGGATGTTCCAATACTCGAACCGCCGGATGGGAGGCGTCACGAGGTGGTGGCGCCGGCGAAAGCTGGCCGCGAGAACGGTCATCGCCGACCTCGGGACGTTGGGTGCACTCATCCCACCGAGCGATCCGCCGGCGGTCTTCACGCCGGCCGAGGACGCCGAGGTCGCCGAAGGACACTCGTCGCAACGGACGATCGAAGCGACCTACCACCGGTCGCTGGGCAAGCAGCTCCGTCGGCTCGCCAAGCGCGCTCCGCAGTTGGAACGACGCAAGGTCGCCCAGCTCCGCCTCGGTGACGACGCCCGCGAGACCGACCAGCGCGTCCGCCGCGCGGCACGTTCAGAACGCGCCATGCGCGACCACGGTCGACACCTTCCGCGTGTGGTCCGCATCGCCCTGGTCGTGCTCCTCGCCGTGGTCGACGTTGCGGCGTACCGAGCTGCCGTCGAGGTCGCCTTCGACACGTCCGACGAGTGGCCGGCGATCATCGACTCGTATCTCCTCGGCCTCCTCTCACTCGGGATGGTGGTGGCGGCGATGTTCGCCGCCGAGCAGCTCAAGGCCCTGCACTCGGCACGCGACCACCGCCTCGTCGACCCGGAGTCGGCCGTCGAGGACCAGCTCCACGCCGGGCGGGTGTGGCGGCAAGCAGGGGTGCCGGCGCTGCTGTGTGCGGTCGGGCTCCTCGTAGCCGGGGCCGCCCTGCCGCGTCTACGCCCTGATCGATGTGCCTCGTTGGTTCTGGCTCGCCATTCCTGCCTTCTCGGCCTCGGCACTGGCCGGCGCCTTCTTCGTCGAGTACACGTGGGCGAGCAAGCCGCTCGATGAGCGTGACGACCTCGAGCGCCGTTCACGTCGCGTCCAGCGCCGTCTGCGCCGGGCTGATCGAAAGCTGGCGTCCGTCGAGGGCGATTACCGCATGCGGCAGGCAGAGATCGAGCAGTTGTGGTCGGTGTTCGAGCCAGCATGGCGCGTCCAGATGGAGATGGCGGCTGCCCGCATCGCGGTTGCCCGCGCCGAACACCCAGAGCTGTTCCACCCGCTCGGCCTATCGGTCGTCGAGTCCGTCCACGACCGGATCGCTCGCGGCACCACACGGCGCGACGCCAAGTCTGGCCTCGACGAGCTCGAGCTGGGCGTCGACCAAGTGCTCCAGCGAGCCGCAGCGACGCACTCGACGCGGTGGTCGTCGACGCTCCCGGCGCCCGTCCTGCCAGCGGAACTGCTCGGCGCTCCGCTCGCCGAGCCGCTGGAGACCCGCCGCAACGGCCACGACGAGGCGGTAGTCGGGGTAGCGGCCGACCGGCGATGAGCGTTGTTTCCCGGGCCGCCGCGCCATTGCGCCCGCCGTCACCACGCCGGCTCGCCAGACGGCGCCGGCGCTGGCCGTGGCTCGTGCCGCTCGCCCTGCCCCTGGCGTGGGGCGCCGTCCGCCTGGTCGACGATCCACCAGCCACCGCAGCGATGCCATCGACAATGTCCGCATCGCCGGCGCCGACGTCGACAATCGTCGCCTTCGCCACTCCGACAGGGGAGCGGACGACCGCGGCGCGCTGCTGGATGGTGGTGATCGACGAAAGCGCCAGCATGTCAACCGCCGACGAGCCCGGCACCCGAGCCGACGCCGTGCGCGCCGCCGGCGAGTTCCTCGCCGCCTACGGCCTCCAGGACGACCGCATCGGCGTGACGTGGTTCGCCGACCGGCCGGCTGCCGAGCCACCCCGCCACGCGACGCTGGCGCAGGGCTCACCCAGTCCGCCGAGCGGCCTGGGGCAGCGGCACGATCATCTCCGGCGGCCTGACGGCAGCACTCGATGCGATGGATCGCACGTGCGGGGAAACTCAACGTGTCGTCGTTCTCGTGACCGACGGTGAGGCCACGTCCGAAGCGGAGTTCGACGCCACGGCGGCGACGATCACCGGGCCGGGGCAGGACGCCACGTTCCACCTCATCGCCATGAACGGTGGTGGCGCGTTCGAGCCCTCCCGGCCGTTCTGGGAAGACCCTCGACTCGGCCTGGCATCGATCCGCACGATCGACACGTTCGGGCGCGACGAGGTGTCCACTGCCGTCGCGGCGATCCTGGCGATGGAAACCGGGCAGCAGGTGACACCACGATGAGCCACCGGCGCGCCTCGGTGCTCGGATGGCTGGCCGTGCTGAGTGCGATGACTCACGTCGGTGCCGCCTGCAGCGCGACGGGGGAGTCGGCCGGACCGGAGCCGACGCCGCCCACCGATGTCACCGCGGACGACGCGACGACGGACGGCGTGGCCACCGCCGAGTCGGCTGACCCGCTACCGCTCGGCACCTCGGGCGACGACGACCGCGTCGAGTTCGTCACGCCGACCTCGACGACAACCACGACGACGTTGCCACCGACCACGACGTCCACGACCACCACGTCCACCACGTCCACGACCACCACGTCCACGACGACGACGACCTCCACCATCCCGGCCCCGACGACGATCCGCTGCTCGTTCGCCGCCGATGCCCTGTTCGAACCGGGCGAGGCAGCGCTCACCGCAGCGGCGATCGACGAGCTCGAGCGCATCGTCGCTGAAACGAGCGACATCAGGCACGTCACGGTCGAAGGGCACACCGACCACCGTGGCACCGACGCCGAGAACCTCGCCCTCAGCCAGGCCCGCGCAGACGTGACGGCGGCGGCGCTCGTCGACGCGGGGATCGACGAGCAACTGATCTCGGCAGCCGGGCTGGGCGAGAGCCAGGCCGCCCAAGGTGACCCGTCGGATTCCGAGATGGCCGCCGACCGCCGCGTCGACGTCGTGATCGAGGCGGACGTCCCGATCGCCACAACCTGCTGAGTTGGGCGTGGCGATCAGCGGGTTGGCGGTCGCTTGGCCGCTTTCTTCGCCGCCGCCTTGCGCTTCGCCGCCGTCTTGCGCTTCGCCGCCGTCTTGCGCTTCGCCGCCGTCTTGCGCTTCGCCGGCGCCTTGCGCTTCGCCGGCGCTTGGGCTCCGTCGCCGCCGACGGCGGCACTGGCGGAACGCCAGGCTCGCTGGCCGGCGTGAGCACCGGGGCCGGGGCCGAACGCGGACATCCCCGGAAGGCGCAGTCCGAACAGTCCGCTGGCCGACTCGGCCATCTGCCCGAGCGGGGCAAGCCGGCGGACGAGGTCGTTGATCGCCTCGACGAAGCTCCCGAGGTCCTTCGGTAGCGACGTCAACACCGGTGAGCTGAGGGTGTCGGCCAGCCGCGTGAGCCCGGGGACGACCTGATCGATCGGACCAGAGATGCGGGTGGCGAGCTCCTCGGCGAGATTCACCGTGCGCGTCACCTGCGGCAGGATCGCCCGGGCCGGCTCCTCGAACTCGTTGAGCAGGCCGTTCACCCGCTCGGCGGTGGCGTTGAGGTTCTGCATCGTGCGGTTGAAGTTCTCGAGACCCTTGATCAGCTCGTCGGAGCCGCGACGCAACTGGTCGAACGAGCGGATCACCGCGGCGATCGGACCGGCGACGAGGGAGATGAGGCTCTCGAACGGGTCGCGTGGAGGTCGCCGGAGTCGGCCATCGCCATGCGACGCTAGCTGGCCGGGGTTCGCCATGAGCTGGTGTCAGCTCGGCGTCGAGGGCTTGCTACCTCGATCGCTCGGCGTACGCCTCGAGCGGCTCGCACGAGCACACCAGGTTGCGGTCACCGGCGGCACCGTCGATCCGCGAGACCGGCGGGAAGTACTTGGCGGCCCGCAACGACGCCACCGGGTAGGCGCCGAGCTCCCGGGAGTAGGGCCGCGACCATTCGCCGATCAGCTCCTCGGCGGTGTGCGGGGCATTGCGCAGCGGGCTCTGCTCGAGCGGCCACGTGCCGTCGGCGACGTTGTCGATCTCGCCGCGAATCGTGATCATCGCCTGGCAGAACCGCTCCAGCTCGGCCAGCGTCTCGCTCTCGGTCGGCTCGATCATCAGCGTCCCAGCGACCGGGAAGCTCATCGTCGGGGCGTGGATCCCGAAGTCGATCAGCCGCTTGGCGACGTCGTCGACGGTGACGCCGGTCGACTTGGTGATCGGCCGGAGGTCGATGATGCACTCGTGGCCGACCCGACCCTTGGCGCCGGTGTACAGCACCGGGTAGTGCTCGGCGAGGCGGATGGCGACGTAGTTGGCCGAGCAGATCGCCACGGCCGTGGCGTGGCGCAGCCCGGCCGGCCCCATCAGGGCGATGTACGCCCACGGGATGCCGAGAATCCCGGCCGAGCCGAACGGCGCGGCGGACACCGGCCCGACCTCTTGGTCGCGCCGCCGAGCGGGTCGCCGGGGAGGTACGGGGCGAGGTGGGCGCGGACCCCGATCGGGCCGACTCCTGGGCCGCCGCCGCCGTGGGGGATGCAGAACGTCTTGTGCAGGTTGAGGTGGCTGACGTCCGCACCGAACGTGCCCGGCCTGGCGAGCCCGACGAGGGCGTTGAGGTTGGCGCCGTCGACGTAGACCTGTCCGCCGGCGTCGTGGACGAGGCTGCAGATCTCGCCGATGCGCTCCTCGAAGACACCGTGCGTCGAGGGATAGGTGACCATGATCGCACCCACGCGGTCGACCGAGCTCGTCGAGCTTGGCGCGCAGGTCGGCGACGTCCACGTTGCCGTCGGCGTCGGTGGCGACGACGACGACGTCCATCCCGGCCATCACCGCGCTTGCGGCGTTGGTCCCGTGGGCGCTCGACGGGATCAGGCACACCGTGCGCTCATCGTCTCCACGTGATCGGTGGTAGGCGCGGATCGCCAGCAGCCCGGCGAACTCGCCCTGGCTCCCGGCGTTGGGCTGGACACTGACGGCGTCGTAGCCGGTGATCTCGGCCAACCACGCTTCCAGCTCGGCGATCATCCGGCGGGTGCCGGCCGAGGTATCCGCCGGGGCGAACGGGTGGAGGTCGGCGAACTCCGGCCACGTGATCGACGCCATCTCGGTGGTGGCGTTCAGCTTCATCGTGCACGAGCCGAGTGGGATCATCGTGCGATCGAGGGCGAGGTCGCGGTCGGCGAGGCGGCGCAGGTAGCGAAGCATCTCGTGCTCGGAGCGCAGGCGGTGGAACACCGACTGGGTCATCAACTCGCCCGTCCGGCGCCAGTGCCCGGGGGAGCGCCCCGTCGTCGTCGACGAGTCCGCTGCCGGTCGACACCGAAGGCGGCGACGACGTCGGCGAGCACGTCGACGGTCGACGTCTCGTCGAAGCTGACGGCGACGGCGTCGTCGCTCACTCGGCGCAGATCGATGCCGCGCTCGACGGCGGCGGCGAGCACCGTGTCGGCGTCGACACCGTCGACGGTGACGGTGTCGAAGCAGGACTCGTGGCGGACGTCGAGGCCGCCGGCCCGCAGCGTCGCAGCGAGCGACGACGCCAGGCGATGCACCCGCGCGGCGATGGCCCGGAGGCCGTCGGGACCGTGCCAGCAGGCGTACAGCCCGGCGATGTTGGCGAGCAGGACCTGTGCCGTACAAATGTTCGAGGTGGCGCGTTCGCGGCGAATGTGCTGCTCGCGGGTCTGCAGGGCGAGGCGGAGCGACGGCCGGCCCTCGGTGTCCGTGCTCACCCCGACGATCCGTCCGGGCATCGCCCGGGCGGCCGCGGCGTGGGCGCTGATGAACGCGGCGTGCGGGCCGCCGAAGCCCATCGGCACGCCGAAGCGTTGGGCTGACCCGACGGCGATGTCGGCGCCGAGCTGCAGCCGGGGGAGCGAGCAGCGTGCACGCCAGCAGGTCGGTGGCGATGACGACGAGGCCACCCTGGTCGTGGACGGCGGCGGCGTGGTCGCGCCAGTCGACGATCGCACCGGTCGACGTCGGATAGCTGAACAGCGCGCCGAAGCATCCGTCGGCGAGCTCGTCGACGTCGCCGACGACGAGCTCGATGCCGACCGGCTCCGCCCGCGTCGAGAGCACGGCGATCGTTTGCGGGTGCGTGTCGTGGTGGACGAAGAACCGTGCCGACGGTCGACTTCGACAGGCGTCGCGCCATGCTCATCGCCTCGGCGGCGGCCGTCGCCTCGTCGAGCAGCGAGGAGTTGGCGACCTCCAGGCCGGTGAGCTCGGTGATCGTCGTCTGGAAGTTGAGCAGCGCCTCGAGGCGACCCTGGCTGATCTCCGGCTGGTACGGGGTGTACGCCGTGTACCACGCCGGGTTCTCGAGGACGTTGCGTTGGATCACCCCCGGGGTGACGGTGGGGTAGTAGCCCATCCCGATGAGGCTCGTGCGCGGCGCGTTCTCGGCACCGATCCGGCGCAGCGCGGCGAGCACGTCGGGCTCGCTGCGGGCGGCCGGGAGGTCGAGGGTGTCGTCGCGGATCGATTCCGGCAGCGTCTCGTCGAGGAGGGCGTCGAGGGTGTCGACGCCGAGGGTGTCGAGCATGTGGCCGAGCTCGTCGTCGTCGGGACCGACGTGGCGCCGCACGAAGTCGTCGGCGGGTGCCGGGGGAGTGCTGGCCGGCGGCTGTGATCATCTCGAGCTCTCCGGGGTGCGCGGGGGACTGTTGCACCCCCGCTGTCGTCGGCACCTGAGAGCTTCAGCCGGCCGCTGATCCTGGGCACCCCACGACCTGCGAACCGGACTTTCCCCTTCGGCGAGCCTGGGGCTCGACCCAGACTGCTTTCCAGCGTTGCCTCGCCCGTCGGTCCCTTCGCCTGAGAGATTCCGGGGTGGTTGCTCCTTCGGCGCTGCTCGCTTGCGGCGACCAGCTCTCCCGGCGGGTTCATCGGCGCTGTCAGACTAGCGCAGGCCGCTCGTCAGCAGGCGCCGATTGCCCGCACGTAGGGGAACGGGTTGACCGCCGCGCCACCACGAGGATGCACCTCGAAGTGGAGGTGGGTGATCGCCGCGTTGCCGGTGCTGCCGATCGTGCCGATCGTCTGGCCGGCGCTGACCGGGACGCCGACGTCGATGCCGGGGGCGATGCTGGCCAGGTGGGCGTAGAAGAAGTAGGTGCCGTCGGCGGTTCTGATCTTCAGACCGTTGCCCGACAGCGAACCCGGACGATCGCGGTAGACCTGGGAGATGCGGCCGGTGGCGACGGCCTGCAGGGGAGTCCCTTCGGGTGCGCCGATGTCGACGCCGAGATGGACCCGTCCGCTGCCCCGCGCCGCCTGCCACGTGTCGCCGTACCAGCACGGGCCGTTGGCGAGCGGCCGCGCCTGCAGCGTCACGTTGACCGGCGGCGCCGGCGCCGGCGTCGGCGCCGCCTGCAAGCCGAGGGCGGCAGCGGTGGCCTGGTCGACCTTGCCGGTGACACGCAGTCCGCGCGCTCGCTGGAACTTCATCACCGCACCCGCCGTCGCCGACCCGAAGATCCCGTCGGCGCCGCCGGAGAAGCTGATCCCGGCGCTGCAGCAACGCCCGCTGCAACGCGACCACGCGGGCTGCCCCGCTCGTCGTAGGTGGCGAAGCCGGACGCGGTGGAACCACCACCCGCCGGCGTGCTGCCGCCTCCGGCAGGGCGCCGGCGTCAGCAAGCCGAGCAGGCGGGCCGTCGCCTCGTCGACGATGCCGGTCTGCGGGAGGCCGTTGACCCGCTGGTAGACGAGCACGGCGGTGCGCGTGTGCTGACCGAAGATGCCGTCGGCGCCGCCGCGGACGACCAGACCGGTGGCCATGATCGCCTGCTGCAGCTTGGTGACGGCGGGACCCGTCGAACCGACGCGCAGGCCGACGTACGACGAGGTGCTGGGCGCCGCGGCGCCTCCGCCGGCCGCCTTCACGAGGGCGGCGTCGGTTGCCGCGTCGACGCTCCCGGTCTGGGGCAGCCCGTGCAATCCCTGGAACGCGCTGACCGCGCGACGCGTCTGCGGGCCGAACACGCCATCGGCGCCGCCGACGACGTTGATGCCGGCCTTGATGAGCAGTTGCTGGACGCGTTGCACCGACGCACCGGTTGCGCCGAGCTGGACAACGGTGCCTGCCGGAGCGGGGGTCG
This sequence comes from Ilumatobacteraceae bacterium, assembly GCA_963732335.1. Taxonomy (GTDB): domain Bacteria; phylum Actinomycetota; class Acidimicrobiia; order Acidimicrobiales; family Ilumatobacteraceae; genus Desertimonas. The sequence goes on from CAVSZO010000054.1 coordinate 180,221, forward strand.
ACGGGGAGGAGGCGCTCCCCGTCAGACCGAGGACGCCGGCCGTGGCCGCATCCACTACTCCCGTCTCCGGCAGGCCGTTGACACGTTGGACCAGCGTCACCCCACGGTGAGTGGATGGTCCGAACGTGCCGTCCGCGCCGCCGCTGAGGTACAGCCCCGTGGCGAGAATGGCGAGTTGCAGCTGCCGAACGGTCCGCTCCGGTCATCCCTTGGCGGAGCCCGACGACCGACCCCGACGGGGCGGCGAGCGGCCGGGCCGCCGGGCGGCGCCGGCCGGGGCGCCGCCGGCGTCCCACCGGCGGGCACGCCGCCGGCGAGTCCGAGATAGCGCGCCGTGTTCTCGGTGACGACCCCGGTCGGATTGAGACCGTTCTGCTGCTGGAACACGCGCAGGGCGGCCGCGGTGCCGGCTCCGAAGTGGCCGTCGGCGCCGCCGGCGACGTAGTACCCGAAGCCGATCAGCTTCTGCTGCACGGCTTGCACGGTCGGCGCCGCTGTCGCCCTCGCGAAGGCCGACCACCGATGCTGCCGCCGTGCTCTCGGCGGGACGAGCGCCGTCGGCGAACGCCAGGGTCGAGGTGCCGGACATCGCCAGGGCGCCGATGCAGACCACGGCGATGCCGAGGCGTCGGGCGTGCCGGGACGGCGACGGACGAGAAGTGGCTGTCATTTCAATCGTGCCTCTCTGATCGAATGGACAGCTCTCCTTTCGACCGGAACGCGGCGCACCCGAACAGCGCCGCCGGGCACGCCTGGACACGACCGCGGCAGCACGCCCATGAGCAGGGACGACGGCGAATCAGCCGAGATCGAGGCCGGTCAGCCCGGGTCCACGGTTCTGACATAACGTCGATTATCGGCGTCGCGTCGCGAGCCGGTCGCTGCGCTCCGGCTGGGCGGCTCCGCCGATAATCACGTGTCTCCCGCCGCGCCGGGTCCGGCCAACTCGGCCTTCGAGTTTTACTGCCGAGCTGCCGGACACGTGACACTCCGAGGCCGCAAACACTCCGACCCGCCGCGCCGGCGGTACGCCCCGCCTTCAAGAGCAACAACAGGCGTGAAGTCGGCGTGGCCGGACCCGTCGCCGCCAGCCTCCGTTATTTCGTCATGACGAAAGGGGAGGTGGTGCTGATGGTGCGGCGATTTCGCGGGTCGCCACGGGACGCGCGGCGTCGAGCAGCCAGTCGAGCATGCGGCGCAGCTCGCGGGCCGGTGGCGACGGCGGCGGCCAGGTCGGCGTCGGTGTCCTCCACCGCGCAAGCCAACACGTAGAGCTGGTCGTGCAACTCGTCGAGCGCCGTTCGGGCGATCACCAACTCGTCGTCGCTCAACTCCAATTCGTGTGCTCGTTGCCGCGTCACCCAATCCCACTGCCGGCAGCGCTGGGAGTAGTGCCAGTAGCAGAAGGCCTCGATGCCGTGTCCCGCGGCGAGCTCGGCCTGCGCCGCGCGGACCTCGGGGACGCGCAGGTCGTAGAAGCCGAGATCGGCCGGCACCTTCGGCTGGTCGTGACCCGGGTACAGCGGGCGCGCCGGGCCACGTTGGTCCACTCGGTGAAGCCCGGCCCCCACCACTCGTCGTTCTCGGGGATCGGGTGGAACTGGGGCAGGTACAGCGCGACGACGCGTGCGTTCGGAGCGCCGCGCCCGCTTGCGGGCTCGGCATCGCGCGGCGCGCGGCGGTGGGCTCCGGCTCAGGAGCGCGGCTCGCGCATGAGCCTCAAGATATTGGTGCTGCCATCGCCGCGACGGCTCGAGGTGGTTGCCCTCGGCCCACTCGTTCCAGGCGTTGACGAACAGCAGGTTCTCCTCGGCCGAGAACGGCTCGAACCGTTCGATCGCGGCTCGCGGAGCCACGCTCGTAGAGCTCGGGTGTGGACCCGGTGATGATCGTCGCGCCCGACGGCCGGCGGGGCGAGTTGTCGAATCCCGGCGAGACGCCGGGAAAGATCTTGTGTCGGCGGCACCGGGCGATCGAGGTTGTCCTCGATCACCGTCTCGTAGTCGTAGATGCGATGCTGCACGTACTGGTTGTTCGACCGGAGGCAGTCCGCGCGACGCACGCGCGACCTTGGCGTCTCGTTTGCCTCGCAACAAGCCCGTAGAACGGCGCGAACGCGACCATGGCATCCATGCCGAAGTCGTCGCGGACCGAGCAGTCGGTCGCGGCCGCCGTTGACCGCGCACAGGTAGAGCTCGCCGATGCCGAGCCGGTTGCGCCTCGGCGCGCCACGCGTCGGCGAATTCGCGCGGGTCGCGGAGGCTGGAACGCGCGGTACACGAGGAAGACCGGACGTCCGTCGATGCGGAGGTAGCGAGGATCGGCGAACGCCTCGGCGAGCGCACCGGATGTGGGCCAGGTCGTCGTCGGCGCGAGTACGTCTGCTCGATGCAGGATCTCGTCGGACTTCGCCGTCCCAGACGCGCGTCCAGCTCTCGTTGGCCCAGCACAGGCAGAAGGGGAAGTCGGGCTCGCCCGAGCGGAAGACCTCGTCGAAGGGTCGCTCGAGCATCCGCCGGCCGTCGAACCAGTAGTGGTAGTAGCAGAACCCGTCGATGCCGTGGCGCGCGCGCGAGCGCGGCCTGCGCCTGGCGCGTCTCGGGCAGCCGGAGGTCGTAGAACCCGAGGTCGCCGGGCAGGTGCGGCTGGTCGTGCCCGCGGAACAGCGGCGGCGCCCGGGCGACGTTGGCCCACTCGGTGAACCCGGGCCCCCACCACTCGTCGTTCTCGGGGATGGGATGGAACTGGGGAAGGTAGAACGCGACGTAGCGCAGGCGTCGATCGGCCTCGGGCATCAGAGCACCTCGAGCACGATGGGCGCGAGGTCGGCCGCGATCGCGTCGATGCAGAACTTCTGCTGGAACAGCTCGTGCCCGCGGCGGGCGATCCGCGCCGCAGCGTCCGGCGCGGCGCGGAGGGCGAGGATCGAGTCGGCCAGCGCTGCGCGGATCGCCGGGCGGGCACAGCCACGCCGTGTCCGCGTGGGTGAGCACCTCGCGCGCGGCCGGCGTGTCTCCGGTGATGACCGCCCGCGCCGCGGCGAGCGCGTCGAACACCTTGTTCGGGATGACGCGCTGCGCCTTGCCGGACGTGCCGAAGATCCCGAGGCACGCATGGCTCGCCGCCATCAGAGCCGGGGAGCTCTTCGTAGGGGCGGCGACCGAGGAACTGCACGACTCTGGACGTCGAGCTCGCCGCGAGCCGGCGGATCCTCGCTTCCGTGTCGCCCCCGCCGACGATCTCGATGCGGATGCCGTCGTCGTGCTGCTCGAGGAGGTGCGCGGCGCGCACCACGTGCTCCAGCCCGTGCAGCGGTATGAAGCTCGCGTACACGAACACCCGGAACACGGAATCGTCGGGAGTCGGACCCGGGCTTGATCACGTCGTCGTCGGCACCGACCCAGACGCGCCGCAGCCGACTCGACGGGACGCCGATCGAGTCGGCGAAATAGCTCGCGTGCGTGTCGGTGTCGAGGATCGTCCGCGTCGCAAAACGGCAGGCGACACGGTCTTCGAGCCAGTACCGCTTCGCCGCGAGACCATCCCGGTCGTACGTGGCCGCGGTCCTCGGCGCTCTCGGACAACGACACGAACGCGTCGAAGAGCACCGGGCGTGCGCTGTCGGGCGCTCCCGAGGCGCGCCACCGGCACGTCGGCATGGCCGGGAAAACCGACCAGCACCACGTCAGCATCGGAAGGATGCAGCGTGCGGAGGAGACGCGGCGTGCGTGAGGTGAAGCGGCCGGTTTCGCTGACATCGCGCACGGTCGCGCCGGCGCGGCGCAGCGCTTTGGCCATGATCCGGTTGCGCGAATACTGGGGATCGAAATGGCCGAAGTGCACGACCTTCACGCCGTCGAGCACCCGTGGCGTGCTGCTCGCTCACGGGCTCACTGGTCAACCGTTGGCCCGATCCGCTCGAGGAGTTGATGCACCGTCAGATTGTGCGCGAAGCGCTGGAGCGTTCCGAGCCCCCGGACCGCGGCGCGCTTCTTGGCGGAGACGAGATCGTAATCGTGGAGGTAATAGAGCTCGTAGCTCAGGTCCTCCACGTCGACGCGCTCGCCGCCGGAACGTGAGGTCGGCCTGCACCTGCTGTTTGAGCGACGCCGTCGTGGGGATCTCGACGAGGTCGCCGAGGTGACTGACGGTGGCACGCGGCTCGTTCGGGACGAGGGTCGAGTTGGGATGCGCGCCGGAATAGGTGCGGAGCGTGGAGTCGTACTCGAAGCCCGGTCGCCGACAGCCATTCGACGGTCGCGCCGAGGACGAGCCAGTTGCCGGACAAGAACCCTCTCGGTGTGTGGCCACGCTCGCCGAGGTACTCGTAGTTCTCGCTCAGGCAACGATGGATGTCGCCCTCGTCGAGCGGTTGTCCCATCAGGAAACCGGTCGTGTGGCCCGGGTGTGCCTTGGAGAAGATGATGATGCGTGTGCATCGCGATCTCGTGACCGCGATCGGCGAACCACGCGAACTGGTCGCGGAGGTCGATTCCCTCGATTCGTGCCAGCAACGGATCGACGAAGATGGTCCAGCGCAGCGGCGACTTCGACAAGGTCGCACGGGTCGCTGGCCCACACCGGAGTCCAAATGAAGATGCTCGGCGTGCATCGTCGGACACACGACCCGCATGTTGCTCTACCTCGCTGGGATCGCGCAAGTACTGAAGAGGACTGCGTCGGGGACTCACGGCGGAAGCACGGCATACTAGCGGTATGAGCGGCCGCGACATTCCGGTCGACGCTGCCCAGATGTACCAACTCTGCGTCGACCTCTTCCCCATCACCCGGAGCATCACCGGTGACGGAGTGCGCGAGACGCTGCGCCGATCGGGAGCGCCGATCTCCCGCTCGAGATCCACGAAGTCCCGTCGGGCACCCCGGCGTTCGACTGGACGTCCCGCCCGAGTGGAACATCCGCGACGCCTTCGTCGAGGACGCCCGCGGCGAGCGGGTCATCGACTTCGCGCGGTCCAACCTCCACGTCGTCAGCTACAGCGCGCCGGTGCGCGACGCGCCTCCCATTGGACGAGCTGCGCCGCCACCTGCTTCTCGCTGCCCGACCGCCCGATCTCGATCCCGTACCGGACGTCGTACTACGACGAGAGCTGGGGCTTCTGCCTCGCCCACGACGACGCTGCTGTCGCTGCGAGGACGGCGAGTACGAGGTCGTGCGTCGACTCGTCGCTCGAACCGGGCTCGCTCACCTACGGCGAGTGCCGTCCTGCCGGGCGAGCGACGAAGAGGTGCTGCTCTCGACCCACGTCTGCCACCCGTCGCTGGCGAACGACAACCTGTCGGGCATCGCGCGTCGCCACGTTCCTCGGCGCGAGCTGCTCCGCGCCGATGCGCTCCGCTATTCGTACCGGCTGCTGTTCATCCCCGGCACCATCGGATCGATCGTCTGGCTGGCTCGCAACGAGGCCAACGTCGGCCGGATCCGTCACGGGCTGGTGGTCACGGGCATCGGGGACCCGCGGCCCTTCACCTACAAGCGGAGCCGGCGCGGCGACGCCGACATCGACCGTGCCGTCGCAGCACGTGCTGCGAACGACGCGCGACGACGGCGCGGTCGTCGACTTCTCGCCGTACGGGTACGACGAGCGCCAGTTCTGCTCCCCGGGATTCGACCTTCCGGTCGGCCGCCTCGGTCGCTCGCTGCACGGCGAGTACCCCGAGTACCACACGTCGGGCGACGACCTCGAGTTCATCGGCCGGCGCAACTCGCCGGACGCGCTCGACGCGGTGCTCGACGATCGTCGAACGTCCTCGAGGGCAACGGGACGCTGCGTCAACCAGAACCCCAAGTGCGAGCCGCAGCTCGGCCGCCGGGGGCTGTACCGCGCGATCGGGGCGACGTTCGACAGCCAGTCGATCGAGATGGCGATGCTCTGGGTCCTGAACTCTCCGACGGCGAGCACGACCTGCTCGACATCGTCGCCGCGGCGGGCCTGCCGTTCGACGCGGTGCAGCGCGCCGCCGACGTGCTCGTCGATCACGACCTGCTCGCACCGGTCCCGGCTCGTGGCGAGGAGGCGCGTGAAGATCGAGCCGTGGACGCTCCAAGACGTGCTCGTCGTGGAGTCGGAACCGTTCACCGACGATCGCGGCTTCTTCGTCCGCACGATGTCGGCGGCGACGCTGGCGGACGCGGGCTCGACATCACGCGGTTCGTCGAGGAGAGCCAGTCGCGATCGGCGAAGGGCGTGCTGCGTGGCCTCCACGGCCGCGCCGTCGCTGAGCGAGGGCAAGCTGGTGCGCTGCGCGTCGGGCAGCGTCTTCGAGGTGATCCTCGACCTGCGTCCGTGGTCGACGACCTTCCTGCAGTGGGACACGCTCGTGCTCGACGACGTGGAGCACCGCCAGGTGTGGGTGCCGCCGGGGTTCGTGCACGGCTTCCAGGTGCTCACCGACGCAGGCCGACATCTGCTACCGGATGGACGCGGTGCACGACCCGTCGCTCGACATCGGGCTGGCCTGGAACGACCCCGACCTGGGGATCGAGTGGCCGCTCCCCGATCCGGTGCTCTCGGCGCGCGATCAGGCAGCACCGTCGCTCGCCGAGATCCGCCCGCACCTCGAGTCGTGGTTCGGCTCCTCGTCACCCACCTGAGCGCAGGCAAGCAGCGAGGAGCGTCAGCTCGATTCCGACGGGTGCCCCAGCACGAGTGCCGTCTCGAATCGGCGTACGCGCGGGTGCGGCGGGCCGATGTCGAAGGCGTGTTCCCACATGCTCCGGAACTGGTCGAGGTCGTAGATGCGCGTGCGCGGTGGTCCCGACCTGGATGGTCGCCGTGGTGACGTCGACCAGTCACTCCCGAGGAACTCGACGGCCTGTTCGGCCCGGCGGATCGTGTCGCCGACCGGCGCGAGCCGGTGCTCCGCGGGCACGCCCAGCAGGATCTCGACCGACCCGCGGTCGACCAGCGTGAGGTACAGCGCGCCGCCCGGAGCGAGAACCCGGCGCAGCTCGAGCAGCCAGGCGTCGCGCAGCTCCACCATCGTGTCGAGCACCGACGCCACGATCACCAGATCGAAGTAGCCATCGCCGGAATGGAGGTGCGGCGCGGTCGTGACCGTCACGAAGTGGAACGGCGGGCTGAGATTCTCCGCGCACCAGGCGATGCTCGGCGCGTGGACGTCGACGCCCCAGACCTGGCGTCGGGGTCGCGACCCCGAGGAGCTGTCGCGTGATCCGCGGGTCGCGCATCCGGAGTCGAGAACTCGTGCGCTCCTCGACCGGACGCCCACGTCGGCGAGCCCATGACCGTCGCCTCGGTGTCACGCCTCCCACTCTCGAGGTACTTCCTCCGCGCTTCCTCCAGGTTGTGCCACAACGCGGCCGGCGGTACCGGCGGCTCACCGTCGCCCGCGCCCCGCCCACGACGGGGGGACGATCACGACGTCCTCCTTCGCCGGGGTCGGTTCGAAGTGCACGATCCCGGCGTCTCCGGAGCGCGGAAGGAAGCCGATCCGTACCGTGTCGCGGACCGTCGTCGAGCTCGTTGACCACACGGTTCGCGAACCCCGCCAGGGTCGGCGCAACCATGCTTGATACCCATCAGCGGCGGCCGTCCATCGGTGGTGTCTAACACGCCGACCGACGGGTCCGGCGATCGTCGGATCGGCGCGCCGCCGGCGCGCCCTCGCGGTTCGAGCAAGGCGAGTAGGTCTGCGCGAACAGTTCGGCCAACGCTTCGCCGCCCATCCTGTGCGGCGGACCGCGCGGGGGGCCGAGCAGGCACGCTCGTCCATCACCCGCCACCCGCTCCGTGCGGCCTGTTCCGGTCCACGATCCGCGCCATGTCGTAGGAGAAGAACCAACGATGTCGTCGTCGGGCTTGTCGATCGGGAGCCCGTACTTCGACAGCCACTCGCCCCGTCGCCCGCGATCCGGCACTCGATCACGTAGACGTTCGGGAGCGCGATGACGACGTGCTCCGACGCGACGCGGCACAACTCGGCGAACGAGTGGTGGATGTCGTCGGTGTGCTCGAGCACGTCGAGCGCGACGACGACTTGTGCGAAGTCGTCGTCGAAGGGCAGGCGGTCTCCGAGGTCGGCGACGATCTCCGCGGAGGGATCGATGTCGACCCCCGTGTAGTGCGCGGCGACGCCCACGAGCGCGGTCTCGAGCTCACGAGACCGCGAGCCCGACGTCGACGACCGGTCTTGTGCCGCCAGATCCCGGAAAAGGAGTCGACGACCGCCTGCGCCTTCGCGAGCGCGCTCTCGCCCCGCATGACCGCGAGGTCGGACACTCGGGTATCGGCTGGGGCGACCATGTCGCACAGAATACCGCGCCGTCGATCCCGTCCAGCGTGTCGTACCGAGCCGCTACGCTCGTGGTCCGCAATGTGCGTCGGGAAGCTCGAGCAAAGGCGTGACGGGTGATCGTGACGAGCGCGTGGCGCGGGCCGTTTCGCGACCACCAGGTGTTCTTCCCGACCACGACGGAGCTGCGAGCCCTCGCCACAGCGTGCCGGCCCTACGAAGTGTTCCGTTCGCCGCACGTCGTCGGGACGATCGATGCGATCCGCACCCGGATCATCGATCGCTCCACGACCAGCTGCCTCGATCTCACCCTGCCGGCCGACACACTGCTGAAGAACATGTCGGCGAAGTCGTGTCGCTACGAGATCCGTCGGGCCGAGAAGCTCGGCGACCGCCTGAGCTTCCGCACCACCGACCCGACGGTCCGGGCCGACTACTTCGAGCTCTACAACAAATTCGTCGAGTGGAAGGGCTACACGAAGCCGATCACGGCGCGGCGCTACGAGCGTTACCTCCAGATCGGCGACGTGATGGTCGCCTACCTCGACGGCGTGCCCGTCGCCGGCCACCTGCTCGTCGCCGATCCGGAAGCCAGCCGCGTCCGCCTCGTGCTCTCGGCCTCCGCCCGGTTCGACGACGGCGGCCCGGCGGAGCGGGTCGGGCCGGTGAACCGGTGGTTGCACTGGCGCGAGATGCTGCACTACCACGATGCCGGCTACGCCACCTACGACTTCGGGGGCGGCTCGACGAGCGGCTCGATCGGTCGCTTCAAGCTCAGCTTCGGCGGCGTGATCGAAGAGGGTCACAGCGTCGCGGTGGAAGGCTCGCTGGTCCGGGGACCGTGCGCAGCGTCGAAGCAGTGCAGCTCTTCGCTCGGCGGCGCCGGGCGAGGGCGAAGGCTCGGGCGGTCGAGCGCGACGCCACCAACGCCGGGTTGACACCACGCGGGAGCTGCGCGTGAGCGGTCGGCGATCGACGCGCCAGTAGCGTCGTCGCACCATGGCTTCCCCGTTCGAGGATCTCCCCCGCGCCTCGCCGCCCGGCGCACCCGGCGAAGCCGCGGGCGCTGTTCCTCGCGTCGAAGCTTCCGTACCCGCCGGAGACGGGGGGCACGCAGCGCCTGTGGCACATGCTGGTCGCCATCGACTCGGTCGCCGACGTCGACATGGTCGTGCTCACCCACACCGACCCCGCGGCCGTGGACGACATGACCCGGCTGCTCCCGGACGTCCGGGTGGTTGCGGCTCTGCCGACCCGCAAGCCGACCACCGTCTCGAACCTCGCTCGCTGCCTGACGCGCGCCGGACACCGCCGTCGGTCTGGTTCCGGATGTCGCCTCCGTGTCGCCGCGCTCGACGATTGGGCGCAGGCGTCCTACGACGTCGTCTGGGACGCAGCTCCGCTCGCGTCCGACCTCCTCGGGAGTCGCCACCTCGGACCGGTCATCGTCGACCGCTACGACCTGGAGGAGGAATGGATCCGAGGGCGGATCCGCGCCGAGCAGTTGTGGCGCCGCCCGCTGCGGCTCGCGGCGCGTGGTTCGACCTGCGCCGCTGGACCGCGTTCAGCGACGATCGGGCCCGCCGGGCGGCGTACGTCCTGGTGTGCAGCGAGACCGACCGGGCTCGCCTCTCGGCGGCGCATGTGCTCGTGGTGCCCAACGGGTACGAGCGGCCCCCGAACCCGTAGGAAGGCCGTCAGTGGGCGCTCCGCCGACGCTGCTCTTCCAGGGCCAGATGACCTACGAGCCCAACGTGGACGCGGCCGTGCACTTCGTGGAGCACGTGTTCCCCCGGATCCGGGCCTGTTCACCCCGACGTGCAGCTTCGCATCGTGGGCCGCTGCGACGCCGCCGTCGTGCAGCTGGAATCCCACACGAACGTGACGGTCACGGGCTACGTCCCGCACATCGAGGACGAGCTCGCGGCAGCGATGTCGTGATCGTCCCGATCCGTTTCGGCAGCGGCACCCGGATCAAGCTCCTGGAAGCGTTCGCGGACCGCATCCCGGCCGTCTCGACGTCGATCGGCGCCGAAGGGCTCGCGGTCGTCGACGGTACGCACCTGCTCCTCGCCGACGACGACGAACGCGTTCGCGACGGTGCGTCCGGCTCCTGCGCGATCTCGAACTACGGCACACGCTCGTCGACGAAGCCGAACAGCTCTATCTCGCGAAGTACCAATGGAGTCAGATCCACGCACCACGTTGCGCAGGTCGTCCACCAGGTCACGAGCCACGCCGCACAGCCCAGGGCGTGACGCGCGCCGAAGTCGACTCGACGGGCGACTCGGTCTACGACGCGTGCCGCGCGACCGAGATCAGGTCTTCCTGCTCCTCGGCCATGAGGTCGAGCATGCCGTCTTCGAGCCCGAGCTCACGCCGGCTGTAGGCGATCGCGTCGTCGAGGATGTCGTCGAGCGTCCGCGTGGGCGCCCAGCCGGTGAGCGCGCGCGATCTTCGTGGTGTCGGGCACGCGCCGGCGCATGTCCTCGAAGCCGTCGGCGTAGGCCTCGCTCGTAGGGGATGAGCTCGATCGTCGACGAGCTGCCGGCTGCGCTCGACGACGCGGTCGGGCGAGGTCGAGGATCGAGATCTCGTCGGCGACGCCGACGTTGAACACCTCGCCGATCGCGCCGGGATGCGTCGAGCAGCCGCGAGCAGCGCCGTCGACGACGTCGTGCACGTGGCAGAAGCAGCGGCTCTGGCCGCCGTCGCCGTACACCGTGAGCGGCTCGCCGCGAGCGCCTGGCGGACGAGCCGGGGGATCACCATCCCGTACGCCGGGCTCTGGCGGGGGCCGACGGTGTTGAACAGCCGCGCGACGATCGACTGCGAGGCCACGCTCCCGGTGGTAGGCGAACGCGAGGATCTCGTCGACCGCCTTGGCGGTGCTGTACGACCAGCGCGACGATCGAGGTGGCGCCGAGGATCCGGTCGGCGGTCTCGTCAGCTGGCTCGGCGCCGTTCTTGCCGTAGATCTCCGACGTGCTGGCGATCGAGGATCTTGCGGCGGTAGCGGTGGGCGGCGTCGATCACGATCTCCGAGCCGCGGATGTTGGTGGTGAACGAGCGCAGCGGCTCCTCGACGATGAGCTTCACGCCCGACCGCGGCGGCGAGGTGCACGACGACGTCGCACCGGTGCACGAGCTCGTCGACCATGAGCTCGTCGAGCACCGAGCCGATCTCGAGCTGCAACGCGTGGGTGGATCGCGGACGCCGCGAGGTTCTCCAGCCGCCCCGTGGACAGGTCGTCGAGCACGACGACGCTGTCGCCGCGCGTCGAGCAGCGCATCAGTGAGGTGCGAGCCGATGAAGCCGGCACCGCCGGTGATGAGATATGTCTGCGACATGAGGTGTCGGTCCTCCTCGAGAACGGATGGGGTGGACACTGGTGAACGCGCGCGACGCGGCGTGCGCTACAGGCGCTCGACCTGTCGCCGTGGAGACGCAGCGTCGGGTGTCGAGAACGAACGGCGCGTGCTGCTCGCACCATCTCGAGAGTCGAAGGCGTCGTGGTCGGTGAGCAGGACGACGGCGTCGGCGGCCGCGAGCTCCTCGGCGGTGAGCGTCGACGCGGCTCGACGCGCGGCGGTCGACGTGGCTCGCGCACGTGGGGGTCGGCGGCGCGCACGTCGGCGCCCATCGCGACGAGCCGGCGGCCGACGCGCGACGCCGGGCGACTCGCGGGCGTCGCCGGTGTTCCGCTTGTAGGCCAGCCCGAGCAGCAGGATGCGGCTGCCGTTGACCGCCTTGCGCCGCGTGTTGAGCGCCGACCATGAGCCGGCGCACGACGTAGTCGGGCATGTGGTCGTTGACGTCGTTGGCGAGCTCGACGAAGCGGAAGCTGCTGGCCGAGCGAGCTGCTTGCACCCGCCACGAGAGGTAGCTCGGGTCGATCGGGAGGCAGTGCCCGCCGACGCCCGGGCCCGGGCGTGAAGCGCATGAAGCCGAACGGCTTGGTGGACGGCGGCGTCGATCGCCTCCCAGACGTCGATGCCGAGGTCGCCGGCGAACATCGCCAGCTCGTTGACCAGCGCGATGTTGACGTGCCGGAACGTGTTCTCGAGCAGCTTGGTGAGCTCGGCCTCCTTGGGCGCCGACACCGGCACGGTGCGCTCGACGATGCGGTCGTAGAAGCGCCTGCACCGCGGCCAGCGACGCCGCGTCGATGCCGGAGACGACCTTCGGGCGTGTTCACGAAGCGTCCACGTCGGGTTGCCGGGGTCGATGCGCTCGGGGCTGTAGCCGAGGTGGAAGTCGGCGCCGGCGACGCAGGCCCGAGCCCTCCTCGAGGATGCGGCGCCGACGAGCTCCTCGGTGGTGCCCGGGTAGGTCGTCGACTCGAGGACGACGGTGGCGCCCGGGCGCAGGTAGCGGCGCCAGCGTCGCGCGCGGCCGCCTCGATGTAGCGACAGGTCGGGGGCGCCGTCGCGCAGCGGCGTGGGCACGGTGATGACGGCGACGTCGAAGCCGGCGCAGTCGCCGGGTCGCTCGTCGGCCGGTAGCGGCCGGTGGCGAGCGCGGCCGCGAGCACGCTCGTCGGAGACGTCCTCGACGTACGACTCGCCGGCGCGCGAGGCGCTTGACCCGATCGCGCGTCGACCTCGAGCCGACGACGTCGTGCCCGACCTCGACCGCGCGCATGGCGAGCGGCAGGCCGACGTAGCCCTGCCCGACGACGACGACCTTGAGGTCGTTCGCTCTCTGCCCATGGCCGCGCCCCTAATGCCCAGTCGTACCACGTAAGAGCCGTGGTCGTCGGGCTGGCCCTTCCACCCTAGTGAGCTGAATTCCGCGCTCAAGACGCTCACTCTACGTGTTCGTCAGACCCCTGCACACAGCCGGGAACCGCTCGAAAACCGGGGAACCAGACCGTACGACACTCGTCACACTTGTCGGATCCATGTCCGCCAAGCGCGCCATGCCCGGCGTCGTACTCGCCCAGCGGGTCCCGTTCCATCCATCCGACGGCGTGACTCCTCGCCCATCGCGCCGGCCTCGATCGCGGTCGCCGAGCACGTCGACGAGCGCCGTCGTCGAGCGCGACCGCTCCTCGGCCTCGACCACGCGTCCGTTGACGTCGTCCTCGACGACCTCGTCGATGCCCCCGACCCGCGACGCGACGACGGCCTCGCACGGGCCATGGCCTCCAGCACGATGCGGGCAAGGCCCTCGGAGCGCGACGGCAGCACGAGGCACGAGGAGTCGTCCATGAGCGCGACCAGCTCGAGCGGATCACGGGCGGGCGAGCATCTCGACGCTGCGCGTCGAGCCCTTCGGCGCGGACGTGCATGCTCGAGCTCGCCGTGGAGACTGCCGCCGCCGACCATGGTCAGCCGGGCGTCGGGCAGCCCCGGAGCACCGACGGCCAGGCGTCGAGCAGCACGTCGAGCGCCTTGTAGGCCTCGAGCACGCCGACGAAGAGCGCGCGCGGGCGACTCCGGGAGCGGCGCCAGCGGCGCGTCCAGGAACGAGCTGTAGTCACTGAACGCGACATAGCGGTCGATCGGCCCGGCGTATCCCGCGGCCGCGTGCCCGGTCGGCGAGCACCAGGCTCACCGGGTCGAACCCGGTCGGCCCGCCGGAGCGTCCACTCGGCGACCCGGTCGGTCGCGCGAGCCATGAGCCGCCGCTTCCGGCTGCCGTACAGCCGGCTGGCGGTTCGCCAGTCGCCGTGCAGCTCGACCTGGACCGGGGGCCGCAGGCGCGGCGGCAGCAGCGCCGCGAGCACGAGCGTGCCGAACGCCTCGTACGGGCTCTGGCACGAGATGGCCGCGTTCCGACGTCCCGCGGCGAGCGCCAGACTCGAGACCGGTGCCGACGGTGTAGAAGAGCGCGCTGCCGAGCACCGGGACCCCGATCGCGGGCAGCGCCAGGATGGTCGACCCCGACGGCCGCAGCACCGCGGCAAGCGGCCGCGCGGTGCACACCACGATGGTGTGCACGTGACGCTCGTTGATCGCGTACTTGCGCTCGTCGTCGGGACGTCGGCGGGATCTGGCGTCGCGACTTGCCGACGAACACCGCCCGACGGCGCGTCGGCTCGCGTCACCCGGGACATGATCTCGAGCAGCCGGTCGGCGCACCGCTCGAATCGCCAGTCCATGCCGGTCGTCGCCGCGCCGCGTGGCGAGGCCCGCGAGCGCCGCCGGATCGTCGGACGAGCTGCTGCGAACTCGTCGCGCGAACCCCGCCGCGGTCACGTCGTCGACGAGCAGGCCGTCGACGCCGTCCGTCAACGACCTCGCGCGACGCCACCGGCGCGGCTCGCCACCACGGGCGTGCCCGACGCCAGGGCCTCGATCAGCACGTGCGGAAGGCCCTCGTGGCTGCTGGCGAGCACCAGCGCGTCCGCGTCGGCGAGCTGGCGCATGACCTCGTCGTGACCGAGGGCACCCATGAACGTGACGCGCTCGGTGACCGCGAGGTCGCCGGCGTGCCGCTGGAGTCGCTCGAGCTCGGGACCGTCGCCGACGACGTGAGGCGGCGGCGGGCACTGCCGGGCGACCGCGTCGATCAGGACATCGACCTGCTTGACCGGGACGAGCCGGCCGACGAACACGAGATCGAGTCCCGGAGCGATTCGACCGCGACGGTCGGTCTCGGCCTCCGGCGGCGTGACGCGCCCCGTTGGGCACGACGGACACATCGTCGCGCCCCGTCCACCCGCTCACGGTCTCGCGCGAGATGCCCGCTCGGCGTGACCACCGCGGTCGCGGCCCCGGTCGACCGGTTCCGCACCACCTGCATGGCTGCGGACGCGCGCTCCGGTCGCGGGCTGCTCCTGGAATTCGTCGAAGGTGAGGCTGGTCAGGCCGCGCCGTGATCCGCGCTCCCATGCCGGATCGCCGACGACCTTCACGATCACCGGGCGCCCGATGAGCCGCCCGGCGGTCACCGCGAGCGCGGCGAGACCGGTCGCGTACACGACGTCGCTCTTCCTGCCGTGCGCCACCAGCCACGCGAAGAGCACCGCGCGCTGCGCAGCGGCCACGGCCATCGCCGCGGGAACCGCACGACCGACGGCAGTCGACGACCACTCGGGCTCGTCGGTGAGCGTGAGCACGCGGGCGTCGTGGCCCCGCGTTGCGCAACTCCGCCGCGAAGGTCGGACGAGTGCGTCGCAGGCCCTCCGATGTCGGGCGGGAAGATCCCGCTGACGATCAGGACGCGGACAGGTGGTCCGAGCGCTGCCGCGAGGCGAGGGCGTAAAGAGACAGGACGCACGATTGCTCCTCGAGAGGCAGGTGAGGGGAAGCGCGATGATACCGGCGACCGCGTACGGTGGTCACACGGCGCGGCGATCACTACCGGTGACCGAGTAGCCTCGCTCCCATGGAGACGCTCGTCTTCGTGACGCAGCTGATCGACCCGGACGATCCCGTGCTGGGCTTCGTCGTGCCGCAGATCCGGGCGCTTGACCGAGCGCTTCGACGTCGTCGTGATCGCGAACGAAGTCCGCCGGGTCCCGGCGACCTGTCGGCCGAGGTCGTCTCGCTCGGGAAGGAGCACGGCGCAGGCCGGCTCGCCCGGGGCGCCCGGTACGTGGCCGAGCGGTGGGCTCGGCGACGCGGCGGCACCCGGCGGGGTTCCTCGCGCACATGTGCCCGATGTACCTCACCCTGGCCGCGCCGGTCACGAAGATCGGCAGGGTGCCGACGCATGCTCTGGTTCGTCCACCCCGCCGACTCGCCGTTGCTTCGGGCGACCGAGCGCCTCTCCGACGCCGTCCTCACCGCAGCCCGGGCTCGTACCCGCGGCAACGGGCCGAAGATCCACGCGATCGGGCACGCGATCGACACCGGGTCCATCGTCCCCACGCCGATCCGGCGCGATCCGGAGCGCCGCTCCGCCTGCTGGCGCTCGGCCGCACGTCGCCGGTGAAGGGCTACGACGGCCTGATCCGCGGGGTCGCCGCCGCCCGGCGCGCCGGCGTCGACGTCACCCTCCGCATCGTCGGGCCGTCGATGACCGAGTCGGAGCGTGCGCACCGCGCCGAGCTGCTCGACCTCGCCGACACGCTCGCGCCCGGGGCGATGCACCGTCGAGCCGGGCATCGCCCGTGAGCGATCACCGAGGTGTTCGACGACAGCCACGTGCTCGTCAACGCCACCGAGTCCGGCAGCGCCGACAAGGTCGTCTTCGAGGCGATGGCGGCGGCGCGGCCGGTGCTCGTGGCGAGCCCGGCGTTCGACGGCCTGTTCGACCCGGCCGAGTGCGCGCTGCAGCTACGACCCCGGCGACGACGAGCGCGACGTCGAGCGACTGCGCGAGCTCGCCGGGGTGCCGCCGGCCACCCTCGCGCGCGTCGGCGGCTCGCTGCGACGAACGGTGGAACGCGAGCACTCGCTCGGCCACTGGGCGGACCAGGTCGCGCGGGTCGTCGGAGATCAGGCGGGAACCGCCGCCTCGACCGCACCGCCGGAACCGCGAGGAGGTTCCTCGACCGCTCGTGACCACGGCGGGCGTCGCCGCGAGGAGGCCGAGGAACGTGGCCGCGAGCACGGTCTCGGGTTGCGCGCCGAACAGCGCGTTGTCGTTCCACCACACGAGGATGCACCACGAGCAGCACGAGCGCGCGGCGAGCGCACGCGGAGAGTCCGTGGATCGTCGCGCACGCTGCGCAGCGACGTCGCGAATGCCCCTCGTCGCCGCGAAGAGCAGCAGGAGGAAGTCAGCCGAAGCCGACGAGGCCCGCCTCCGCCAGCATCTGGATGTAGGCGTTGTGCACGCTCGGTGGGGTTCTTCTCGGGCAGGAACTCGGGATTGATCGTCGCTCCGAACCGGCGTCGCAAGCGGTCGTTGAGTCGGGCGTCGTCGATGACTTCCGGGACCGCTGCCAGCCCACACCGACGAGCGGGTGGTCGGCGAAGAGCTCGAGCCCCGCAGTGGCGAGCACCGCGCGGTGGACGGTGGTGCTCCGCTCGAACTGGCTCGATGTCGGGAGGTTCTCGGGACGGAAGCTGGCACACGATCGCGACCGTGGCGACGACGACAGCAGCACCATGCGTACCGGCGCGAGCAGTGCGTTGCGCTCGTGGACTGCTTGGCACCGACCACGGCCGGAGCCCGAAGATGCCGAGCGCGGCGGCGATGGCCGCGGTCGCGCCGAGCGAGCGGGACATCAAGAGACCGGTGACGCCGGCGACCAACATCGACGCCCGAAGGGGGACGCGACGGGAACGGCGCGGCGTGGACGCCGCCGCGATCAGGAGCAGGCGGCCAAGGAGTCCCGTGGTGTCGGGGCCGTTCGCGCCCTCCAGCCGATCCACGAAGTTCCCACGGAGCAGGCGTCGCCGACCGCGCGGGCGATCTCGGCGAAGAGCGCGAGCTCGACCGCGCCGAGGACCCACTCGTTGTCGTCGTGGTCGTGCACGGCGTAGGGCACGAGCCACACCAGCGAGAAGGTCTGGACGAGCCGGAGCCACGCGACCAGCGGATCGGTCGCGTCGCCGAGTGCCTGGACGGCGATCGGGAACAACGAGATGCCCAAGGCGATGAGCCACCATGCGAGTTGCGGCTGCCCGATTCGGCGCACGGATGCACGACCGTCGGCGGCGCGGATCACGATGACCCACAGCACGAGACCGAACCAGAAGAGGTCGATGGTGCGAAGCGCCACGGGCCCGACGTTGACGGAATCGAGATAGAAACCCAGCACGTCGACGAGGATCAGCAGCGCCAGGCACACGCGGGCGCTGCGTGTCAGCATCACGATGAGCAGCACGAGTCCGGGCCTGCGAGCAGCCACAGCCATGGCGGCGCGCTCGGCAGCCGTCCGACCGCGGTCCCGACCGCGACCGACAACACGAAGATCATCCCAGCCCGCGATGATAGGTCGACGCGACGCTGACCTCGGTGCACAAGTTCAGCCGCTATGTTCGCCACGTCAGCCTTCCGGCGGAGAAGCGAGCTGAGGTGGCCACAGCACGCCAGACGCTGTCATTTGCACGCGTCGAGCTATCGGGAGGGTTTCGGCGGAGACGACCGGGTGGCCCTCGTGCTTCGCCGTCGTGCGTGGGCGTCGTCTTCACGTCGTTCGCCGCGAGACCGGGCAGTGCGCAGACGCAGCGTCTCCGAGGCAGCCGAACAGCGCCGATCGCATCGTGTTCTGGAGCGGGTGCCCGGACCTCATGGATATGAAGGATGCCGAGCTCGAACGGTGGCACCGACGCGGGCGTGGACGGTTCCGCGTGCACCATCGGGCACCTGTTCAAGCTCGGCGGCGAACACCGCTTCACCGGCGATCTCAACGTGATCAGCGGGAAGAACTACAACTGGGAGCGCTACCTCCGCATCTCGAACATCGTGGAGCGCGCGGACAAGCTCGGCATGAAGATGTACCTCGGGTTCTACTTCGCGAACTCGCTGAACACCCGGACGCCACTCGCCGAGTGGTTCGATGACGCCGCATGGTCGAAGACGGTGCTCCCGGAGATCAAGGGCGCTGGCCGCCGGGGCCAAGGCGCTCGGCTTCGACGGCATCACGTTCGATCAGGAGCTCTACCGCAGAATGACGGGCGTCCACCGCGAGCCGGTCGTGGGCCTACAACGGCAACACGCACACCGAAGCCGAGGTTCGGTCACAGGTGAAGGCCCGCGGGCAGCAGATCATGGAGACGGCTGCTCTCCGTCTTCCCGAAGGTGGAGATCCTCGCCTACGGCAGCTTCTTCCCCGACGTCTGGGACGAGTTGGTGCAGCTCGAGGTCAACCGGGACGCCTCCGCCAATCGCGATTTCGTCTTCATCGACCTGTGGGACGGGATGACGATCCCCAACGGAACGAGTCGATCCAATTCCTCAACGCCATCTTCTACAAGACTCCCCACATCACCGATGCCACCTGGGACACCGCCTACACGTACGAGTACAACCGCTTCTTCGCGATGCTCTCGCAACGACTGTCGAACTGGGCGGGTGCCGCCGACCGCGTCTCCGAGACGCCGTTCGTCTGGATCAGCAACGGTCGACCGACTTCGAGGTGGCCAAGGACCCGCCGTACGTCGCCGATCAGCTCGCGGCCGCGGCCGTTGGGGCATGGAGCGCACGTTCGCCAACTACACCTTCGACAACCTGCGCACGTTCGACTACGGGCCGTACGTGGCGGGGATGCGCGCCGCATCCAAGGCCGGCGTCGTCGACGACGTCCCCCCGCGGATCCAGGTCGACCAGCCCACGGTGGCCGCGGCAGCGAAGGATACCAGCCTCGCCGGGGTCGCGATGGACAACCAGGCGGTCCGGGTGCGTGCGTTGGAAGACCGAGGACGGACGAACCGGTGCCGCCCGGATGGAGTGGGACAGCCGGGGAGACCCCGCCGGCGGGTTGGACCTGGCAGATGAAGTGGACGGCCGACGGCGTCCCGCTGCACGCCGGCGTCAACCGGATCGAGGTCTCCGTCGAGGACATCAAGGGCCTGTTCGCGATCCAGACGGTCACGGTCGCGGCCTGACTCGATGCGCGTCCTGCATGTACAACGCGTCAAGGGAATCGGTGGCTCGGAGCGGCATCTCCTCGCACTGTTGCCCGCGCTCCGGAGCGCGTGGGATCGACGTGCGGATGTGCGTGCTCGAGATCGGCGACGGCGAGCGGTTCATCGAGGAGATGCGGGGCGAGGGCGTCGAGGTGGTGGTGAAGCGGGGCGGGCACGACGCCAACCCGCTGCTGGTCCCCCAACTGGTGGCCGAGATCCGGCGGTTCCGTCCCGCAGCTCGTGCACACCCACCTCGTCCATGCCGATGTCTACGGTCAGGTCGCCGCGCGCGCGGCCCGCGTGACCGGCCTGTCGTCGGTGCACGGAACGCCGTCGTTCTACCTGCGCCAGCCGTACCTCACCGCCGGGAAGCTGGCCGGCGGCTCGCGTCGCGCCGGATCGCGATCTCCGAGCACGTCGCCTCGTGGCTGCGATCGACCGGGCTGGCGGCGCCCGATCGAATCCGGGTCGTCTACTACGGCATCGACCCCGAACCCTGGGAGTCGAGCGCCGCCGACCGGAGCAAGGCGCGCAGGGTCGTCGCGCTGCTCGACGACGACATCGTGGTGGGATCGCGTCGCGCCTCATCCCGGGCAAGGGTCACGACGTCCTGGTGGAAGCGCTCGGCCGGGCGCGGCTCGAGTGCCCCAGCTCAAGCTCCTGATCGCGGGCGACGGCACCGAGCGCGCCCGCATCGAGGAGCTCGCGACGCAGTGCGGGCCACCGGGGACGGTGCAGGTGCTGGGCTTCCTTCCCGATGTCCCGGCGTTCTACGCGGCGTGCGACGTGGTCGCGTTCCCGACGCAACCGGAGCTCAGCGAGGGCTTCGGTCTGGCGGCGCTCGAAGCGATGGCGGCGGGCAAGCCGGTCGTCGCGTCGGCGACCGGGTCGCTGCCGGAGGTCGTCGAGGACGGCGTGACCGGCATCCTCGTCCCACCCGCGTCGGTGGACGCGCTCGCCACCGCGCTCGTCGACCTCGCACGCGACCCGGTCGCGCCGCGAGTCGCTCGGAGCGTCCGGCAGGCTGCGGGCGCACCGCGACTTCCCCTCGACGCGATGGTGTCGAAGACGGTCGATGTCTACGAGGAAATTGACGTGAGCGAGCGTCGGGAGCCGGGTATCCCGGCGAGCAGCGAGCGGGGCCTGCTGCCGGCGGTGGAGTAGCCGGCAGAAGCCGCAGGAAGGAATGACTGAGCGGTTGCGCGTGTTGCGCATCATCGACCGGCTGAACGTCGGCGGGCCGGCACTCCAGGCGACCGTCCTCAGCGAGGGACTCGATCCCGAACGCTTCGAGCACCGGATCCTCAGCGGCTCGGTCGATCCCCACGAGGGCGACTACGTGGAGCTCCGCGCGCCGATCTCCCGGTCGAGCGCATCGAAGGACTCGGCCGCGCGGTGAACCCGCTCGACGACGCGCGCGGCCTTTGCCAGCCTGGTGCAGGTGATCCGCAGCTTCCGGCCGCACATCGTGCACACGCACAAGGCGAAGGCCGGCGTCCTCGGTCGCCTCGCGGCGTGGGGGAATCGTGTGCCGGCGACCGTGCACACGTTCCACGGCCATCTCCTCCACGGGTACTTCTCGCCGTCGAAGACGCGTGCCGTCGTCGAGGTCGAGCGGCTCCTCGCGCCGCACGACCGCGCTCGTGGCGGTCGGCGCCCAGGTGCGCGACGAGCTGCTCACCGCCAAGATCGGGCGTCGGGGCCAGTACACGGTGGTCCCGCCCGGGGTCGCGCTCCCGACACCACCGGAGCCCGCGGCGGCGCGCGCCGGTCCTCGGGCTGCCGGCCGACGTTCCCGTCGTCGGCTTCGTGGCGAGGCTCACGAAGGTGAAGCGCCCGGATCGCTTCATCGAGACCGCGCTGCTCGTCGCGCGGTGATCACCCGACGCGGTCTTCGCGGTGGCGGGCGAAGGAGAGCTGCTCGACGAGCTCCGCGTCCAGGCCCGTCCGCTCGGTGACCGCGTGGTCTTCCTCGGCTGGCGCGGCGACGTGGAGACGCTCTACTCGGCGTGCGACATCGTGCTGCTCACGTCGGACAACGAGGGGATGCCGGTCTCGCTCATCGAAGCCGTGCGCTCGGACTCCCGGCCGTGACCACGCGCGTCGGGAGTGCGCCGGAAGTCGTGCTCGACGGCGTCACCGGTTTCGTCACCGACGGCGATGCCGCCCGCTCGCGGCGGCGACGTCGACGCCTGCTCGACGACGCGCAGCTGCGGACGACGATGGGCGAGGCCGGCTCCGGGACGCGCAGCAGGAATTCGCGGCGGCGCGACTCGTCTCCGACATCTCCGACCTCTACCTGCGCATCGCACCGACGTCGACCGGACCCGGCACCCGGTAGGTCCCTCGCGATCCAAGTAGCGTGCGCAGGTGGGCCGGGGACAAGCGATGGTCGATCCTGTCAGTCCGCGCGCGAGCCGTCCCGCCGCGGTCCCTGCTCGGCACCGGCACCACGGGCCAACAGATCTTCCACCACAACGTCTGGTTCCGCGACGGTCACAACAACGCGCGGTACCGGGCGCTCCTCCCCCGTCTGCCCCGGATCGACCTCTACATGACGCTCTGCGCCAGTGAGCCGCGTCCGGCGCGGCGTCGAGTTCCGGGTGATCCACTCGACGGAACGGTGGCGCTACAAGGCGTTGTTCGCCGCCGCGAACCGCCGGTACGACCGCGCCCTGTGCGCCGACTTCAACCAGATCCCGTTGTTCCACGGCAACGTCGTCATGGACATCGACGACCCCTCCTTCGCCGACTACGAGGCCCGCCTCCTGGCGTCCCCGAACGTCAGCGCCTACGTGGTGACGAGCGCCGTCGCGGCACACAGGTACCAGGCCATGGGCGTCGACAAGCCGTTTCACGTCATCCCGCAGGGTGTCGAGCTCGACCTCCTGCTCCCCGACGCCATCGCCGCGGCGCGGCGTGCGACCGGGAGCCGGGTGACTTCGTCCTCGGGTACGTCGCCGCGTGGCTCTTGTCGTCGAGTGATCGGGGTGGCGACGATCCGTTGAGCAACGTCGATCACCTCCTCGACCTCTGGAAGGTGATCAGCGCCAAGCTGCCGAAGCGCGCTGGCTCTGGCTCGTCGGGCAGGCGAGCGAGACCATCCAGGCCCGCTGCCACGAGCTCGGGAACGTCGTGCTCTTCGGACGCGTCGCGCCCAACGAGGTGCTGCCGCGGGTCGCCAATTTCGACGTGGGGCTCTACGCGCGGACCGCCGACCAGGGTGTCCAGAGCATCAAGATCGCCGAGTACATGGGCGCGGGCGTGCCGACGGTCGCGTACGACTACGCCGTCACCGGCGTCGTCGCCGACACGGGCTCGGGCGTGCTCGTGCAGAGCCCGGACGAATTCGTGAACGCGGTGGTCGCGCTGGCGACGAACGACGACCGTCGCCGGTCGCTCGCCGACGCCGCGTGCGCCGCGGGCCGCCGGATCGACACCGCCGAGCTCGCACGCCGCTACGAGGCGGAGATCCTCGACGTCTACCTCCCGTGAAGCTCCGCGCCCCGGCGGGCGCGTGCGCACGTCAGGAGGGAGCGATCGTCACCTTCTGGCCGTAGAACGCCTCGGCGTAGCCGGTCGGTGATCGGGCTTCGACGCCGCGGCAATCGCATCAGCGCGGTGAACGTGTCTTCGGTGTACCAGTAGCGGTTCGACTGGCTCGGGAACCGCGAGATGACCAGCTCGAGCTTGCGGGCGAGCGCCCACTGCTCGACGGGCACGAAGACGTTGGGGTTACCGTGCCGGCCGTCGTACTTCGGCACCTCGTACTCGAGGATGAGGTGGTCGCGGAACGCGTTGCGGCACAGCTCGCCGACGACGCGATGATCCTGGTGCAGGTCGTCGCCGTGGTGGGAGAACACGAGATCCGGAGCGATGTCTGCCGCGAGCGCCTGCACGTAGTCCTTCACCTCGCTCCCGAGGTACGGGAAGTAGCTCTCGCGGAACGACGCGACGCGTACGTCGACCTCGGTGCAGTGTTCGAGAAAGGCGTTGGCCGAGACCGTCGGCTTCTTCGATTCGCTCGTCGTCGCCGCTCAAGACCACCCAGTGGCAGGTGACGGGACGCGCCTTGGTGAGCTGGAGCAACGTCGCGCCGCAACCGATCTCGATGTCGTCGGCATGCGCGCCGATGCAGAGCACGTCGATCGGCGAGTTGGGATCCGAGCCCCAGGGCGAGCGAGAGCACCGTCGCACCTCTACTCGAGCACGCGGACCTCGGGGATCGGCACGACGAACCGGCCGCCCCAGTCGCGGATGTACGCCAGCTGCTGCGATGATCTCGTCCTTGAGGTTCCAGGGCAGGATCAGGAGGTAGTCGGGCCGCGTCTCGCGCGATCCGCTCCGGCGCGAAGATCGGGATGCGCGTGCCGGGCAGGAACTTGCCCTGCTTGTAGCGGGTTGCGGTCGACGGTGTAGTCGAGGAAGTCGGTGCGGATGCCGCAGTAGTTGAGCAGCGTGTTGCCCTTGCCCGGCGCGCCGTAGCCGGCGACGCGCTTGCCCGCGCGCTTGGCGTCGATCAGGAACGTCGAGCAGCTTGCGCTTGGTCTCCTCGCACCTGCTCGCGCGAAGCGCGCGTAGGTCTCGAGGTCGCTCGAGCCCGGCGTCGCTCCTCGCGCTGCGCAGCAGCTGCCGCGCGCGCGTCGGCTGACGGGCCTGCGCCGCGTCGTCGGCGTGGCGCGCGTAGATGCGCAGCGAGCCGCCGTGGGTCGGCAGCTCCTCGACGTCGAAGAGCGCAGGCCGTGGGCGGCGAAGACCGTCTCCGCGGTGAGCGAACGAGAAGTACGAGAAGTGCTCGTGGTAGATGGTGTCGAACTGGTTCTCGTCGATCAGCCGCAGCAGGTGCGGGAACTCCATCGTGACGACGCCGCCGGGCTTGAGCAGGATCTGCGATGCCGGCGACGAAGTCGTTGAGGTCGGGCACGTGGGCCAGCACGTTGTTGCCGAGGACGAGGTCGGCCTGGTGCCCTCGCGCGACCAGCTCGCGCGCGGTCTCGGCGCCGAAGAACTCGACGAGCGTCGGCACGCCCTTGCTCGACCGCGGCCTCGGCGACGTTGGCGGCCGGCTCGATCCCGAGCACGGGGATGCCGCGCTCGACGAAGTACTGGAGCAGGTAGCCGTCGTTGCTGGCGAGCTCGACGACGAGGCTGTCCGGCGCCGAGGCCGCAGCCGCTCGGTGATCATCTCGACGTAGCCTGCGCGTGCGCGAGCCAGGTGTCGGAGTAGGAGGAGAAGTAGGCGTAGTCGCGTGAAGATGTCCTCCGGCGCTCACGTACTCCTCGAGCTGCACGAGGAAGCACTGCTCGCAGACGTAGACGTGCAGCGGATAGAACGGCTCCATGCGCGTTGAGCTCGCTCGCGGCGCACGTAGCTCTCGCACAGCGGCGACATGCCGAGGTCGACGAAGGTGTGCTCGAGCGGTGCGCCGCAGAAGCGGCACGACGGCCCGTTGGTCTCCGAGCAGTTCGAATCGTGGTGGCCACGTCGCGGCGCTCCTGGTTCTCCGTGGACGGGCCCGGCGGGGTCATCCAAGCTGGCTTCGGTGTCGATCCACCAGTGCTCACCGCCGGTCGGGACGAGGGCGTGAGGTCGAGGTGGTACGGGTTGACGTCGGGTGACGTCGGGCACAGCGTAGGGGAATCGTGACCACAGAGAGTGACAACAGTCCGGAAAACGATGGTATGGTGCCGTCCCCAAGTCGACACCCGAGCACCGTGAGGCGCGCGGCACCCAATCCTGTCGGACCGCCCGACCGTAGAGTTCCGATCCCTGTATCCATGCGGTTGCCAAGGAATCCATGACCCGCATCGTGTTCGCCGGATGCATCACGTTCGTCGTCGTCGCGGCGTTGATCCCGTTCGCGCGGCGCTTCGCGCTGGCCAAGGGGATCACCGACCATCCCGCCGCCGGGAAAGCGCACACCACCCCGACGCCGTACCTCGGCGGGGTGGCGATCGCGCTGGGCGCGGTCGCCTTCTCCTTCGCCCTTCCCGAGTGGAAAGCGCAGGCCGCGGCGATCTTCGCCGGCGGCGTGATGGTGGGGATCGTCGGGCTCGTCGACGACGTGCGAACCGTGCGCCCGGCGTCCGGCTCCTGGTCGAGGTGGCGGCGGCGTCGATCGCGGTGGCCGCCGGCGCCAAGGCCAGCCTGTTCGGCGACCCGATCGACACCATCATCACGGTGGTGTGGATCGTGGTGATCACCAACGCCTTCAACCTGCTCGACAACATGGACGCCGCGTGCCGGGTGATCTCGACGATCATCGCCAGCGCGCTGGCGGTCGTCGCCCTGCTCGAAGGCCAGCAGCTCGGTGGGCGGGCTCGCGGTGGTCGTCGCCGCCGCCTGCATCGCGTTCCTGCTCTACAACTGGCATCCGGCCCGGATCTTCATGGGCGACGCCGGGGCGCTGTTCCTCGGGTATCTCCTCGCCGTCATCTCGCTCAAGGTGCGCACCGACGTGTCGCACTTCGCCAGCGCGTCGTCGCTCGTCCTGCTCGTCGGGCCGGCGGTGTTCGACACCGCCCTCGTCGTGGTGTCCGCGGGTCAGCACCGGACGGCGCATCTTCATGGGCGGGACCGACCACACCTCGCACCGGTTGGTGCTGCTCGGGTTCCACCCATCCAGGTCACCTGGATCCTCGGCGCCTTCACGGCATGCTCGTGCACGCTCGGCGTGCTCGTCGCCGAGACACCTCGTGAACCCATGGGTGGCGATCCGGCTCGCGGTCATCCCGGCGTCGCTGGCTTTCGTGTATCTCCTGCGCATCGGCGTGTACGACCGACGACGGCGGCGGGCGGAACCGGCTGTTGAAGCGTGGCAGCACGGGTGAAGTGATCTAACTCGGAGCGTCCTTCCGCCCGTGCATCACGAGCGCGTTCCACAGCGACCTCTCAGGTGAGCGGGAACCGTCGCTCGCGTCGTCGGCGTTCTCGTTGCATGATTGAAACGAAGCGTCTCCAACCACGCGCCCTCGGCCGCATGCTCGTCGTGCTCTCCGTGGTCGCGGCAATTGCCATCACCGGCGCGATCACGGCACCGTCCGGGTCGGCCGCTCCCCGCTACGACGCCGACGTCGACGCGACGATCGCCGACATCCAGGCGTACTGGGCGACGACCATGCCCGAGGTCTACCGAGGAGGCGTACAGCCGATCCCGAGCGACCGGCTGTTCCCGTACTCGCAGTCGAACCCACCGCCGGCGTGCGGCGGCCGCGGGACGCACGCCGTACTCGGAGGTGGCCGGCAACGCGTTCTACTGCTCGCGAGGGCGACTTCGTCGCGTGGGACGAGCAGGAGCTCCTGCCCAAGCTGCGTCGAGCGGTTCGGCAACTTCGCGCCGCGCTCTGGTGCTCGCGCACGAGTGGGGCCACGCGGTCCAGGCACGCGTCGGCTTCAACACGTACCAGACCGTCTACATGGAGCAGCAGGCCGACTGCTTCGCCGGTGCGTGGGCCGCGCACGTCGCCAAGGGCGACGCGAGCGTCGAGATGAACAGTCGACGACCTCGACACCGCGCTCGCCGGTCTGCTTGCAGCTGCGCGACCCGTCGGCGTCGACGGCAGCCAGGACGGCGCGCACGGCAACGGCTTCGACCGGGTCGGCGCGTTCCAGGACGGGTACGAGGGTGGCGCGGAGACGTGCGCCGACGTACGAGAACGACCCGCCCATCGTCACCGAGTCGGGCTACACCAGCTAGGCCGACTACGCGAGCGGCGGCGACATGAGCCTCGCCGACGTGCTGCCCGCGGTGACCGACTCGCTGTCGACGTACTGGGGCAAGGACGACCCGAAGGTGGTCGCCTACAACGTGGACGACGCGGCCATCGTGTGACGGCGACACCGACGGCGGCGTCCTCGTCGACTCCGTCACCTATTGCCCGTCGGAGAACACCATCGCCTACGAGCGCGGCACGATGATCGACACGCACGGCTCGATCCGGCGACTTCGCATCCGGCGTGCTCGTCGCGGCCGAGTGGTCGTCGGCGATGAGCCACGGCAAGGGCCAGTCGCTCGGGTCGGAGGCGGCACGGCAGGACCGCGACGTGCATGACCGGCGCGTTCGCCGCGAGCCTCGACGGCACCTCGGGTCGAGCCGACAGTGACAGCATCACGCTGTCGCCCGGCGACCTCGACGAGGTCGTGTCGATGCTCGTCGCCGCCGACAGCCACGACGGCGCCGCGCGGCACGGCGTTCAGCCGGGTCTCGGCGTTCCGGACCGGCTTCTTCCGAGGGGCCGAGCGCCTGCCAGCCGAAGCTCGCGTAGCTCTGCACGACCAACTGGCGTCAGCAGACCTTGCTCTACATGCTTGTAGAGCGCCGGTTCGCGCGTGGGGAGCTCCACGCACTCGGGCTCGCACGGAATCGTGAGATCGCCGCGGGTGCTGACCGGCGCACTCGCCGGCGGTGCGGATGGTGAACCAGGCGACGACACCGCCCGCCGCACTGAGACCGCCGGCGATGTACATCGCGGTGTTGAACCCGCTGTCGAGATCGACGCCCGTGCCGCCGACGGCGATGCCCGCCAGCGCCGGCAGCACCGCGATCGCCGGCAGTCCCCCGATCCGGGCGACCGCGTTGTTGATCGCCGACGACAGGCCCGCGTGGCGATCCTCGACCGCGGCGAGGACCGCGGCGGTGAGCGGCGCGACCGTGATCGTGAGCCCGATCGCCAGGACCATCGCCGCGGGGAACACACCCTTCCAGTACGAGACGCCCGGCTCGAGCAACGAGAACAGCGCCATGCCCGCGCCCGCGACCACCGGCCCGACCGTCATCGGGAGTCGCGGGCCGATACGTTGCGCGAGCGCGCCCGATGCGCGCCGAGAACAGCAACATCATCGCGGTGAGCGGGAGGAGCGACGCGCCCGCGGCGATGGGCGAGTAGCCCATCCGGGTCTGGAGGTACACGACGACGAGGAAGGTGGTGGCGCCGAACCCGCCGTACACGCCGAAGGTGACGATGTTGGCCCCCGAGAACTGGCGCGACCGGAACACACCGAGCGGCACCATCGGGTGCGGCGTGCGGAGCTCGATGACGATGAACCCGACGAGGGCGATGACCCCGAAGATACCGATGCCGATCTCGGTCGGGCCCCAGCCCTTGGCGGGGCCTTCGATCAACGCGTACACGACACACCCGAGGCCGATCGCGAGCGCCGATGCGCCGGCGACGTCGATGGAGTGGTCGGCGTTGGGGTCGCGCGGACTCGGGGACGTGGCGGAGCGTCAACACGAACGCGACCGCGACGAGCGGCAGGTTGATGAAGAACACCGCGCGCCACGACACCGACTCGATCAACCAGCCGCCGAGGAAGGGCCCGATCGCGCCGGCGACGCCGCCGAACCCCGCCCACGCGCCGATGGCGGTGCCGCGATCGCCGGGGCGGAACGAGGCGGAGATGATCGCGAGGCTGCCGGGCACGAGCAGCGCGGCGGCGACCCCTTGGATGGCGCGTGCGGCGATGAGCGTGACGGTCGTCGGCGCGAGGCCGCAGACCAGGGACGCGGCCCCGAACGAGACGAGACCGATGAGGAAGAGCTTCCGGCGTCCGAAGCGGTCGCCGAGCGAGCCGCCGACCACGAGGAACGATCCGAGAGTCAGCAGGTAGGCGTTGAGGACCCACTGGAGTCCGGCGAGGTCGGTGTTGAGGTCCTTGGCGATCGTGGGGAGCGCGGTGTTCACCACGCTGCCGTCGAGGAAGGCGACCCCGACCCGAGCACGGCCGCGGTGATCACCCACCGGCCGGCGGCGGTCCCGGTGCGGAGCGTGCCCGGCGCCGCGGGCGCCGAGCCGGACGCGCCGTTCGTTCCGTCGGTCACCACGCGAGTCTCGCCGTTCGCCCCTCGGTTTCCCACTTTCGGTGACGATCGGGCCACCGACATGGCCACCGACACGGGTAAACCCCGGGCCCGTCGCGCTCGTCGGGTCGACGGAGTGCCGATGCGTCGACCGTCCTCAGGAGTGCGCCGCCGGGTGCGGTTCGGCGCGGCGATCGCGCTGGTCGCCGCTATGGGCGCGGCCGGGTGCGCTCCGTCGGACTCATCCGCGGCCGACCGGACCCGCGCCGCGAGGCCGCCGGCCACCTCAGCGCCGTCGACGACCGCGACCACTTCGCCGGCGCCGACCACCACCACGCTCGACCTGTCCGTCCTCCCGTCGTGCTGGCCCGATCCGTCGTTCGGCCAAGCCTCCGCCGCGCCGGTGCCCGCGGATCTCGCGGCCGCGCTCGCCGCCTTCGCGGCGGACAGCGACGCATCGCGCCGAACGCCGCCTCGGTGTCGGTGTGGATCGACGGGCTCGGCGAGGTGCTGACCCACGATCCCGACGTCGCGCTCGCGCCCGCGTCGAACCAGAAGCTGTTCACCGCGATGGGCGCGCTGGCGGTCCTCGGGCCCGACACGCGCCTCGCGACCGAGGTGAGGCTCGCGCCCTCGGGCGACCTCGTGATCGTGCCCGGCGGCGATCCCACGCTCGCGTCGGCGCGGCCCGCACTCGCTCGCCGAGCTCGCCGCCCAGGTGCGGTCGCGCGGCGTCACGCAGGTGACGGGTGCGCTGCTCGTCGACGAGACGCGCCACGACGGCGCGCGCCGCGCCTCCGGTTGGCAGGACTGGCAGATCCCGACCCACACCGGGCCGCTGTCGGCACTCATGGTCGATCGCAACCGTTGGCGCGCCGACCCGGCGTTCCTCGCCGATCCCGCGCTCGCGAACGCCGAGCGCTTCCGCGCGGCCCTCGCCGCGAACGGCGTGACCGTCGCGGGCCCGACCGCGTACGCGCCGCGCCGCCGTCGAAGGAACCGTGCGTCGCGTCGTTCGCGTCGGCCGCCGTCGCCGAGCTCGTGCGCGAGATGCTCCAGCGCAGTGACAACCAGATCGCCGACATGCTGGTGAAGGACATCGGCGCGCAGGCCACCGGCACGCGGATCGATGGCGAGCGGCGCGGCCGCGACCGGCGACGCGCTCGCGCCGCTCTGCGTGCCGCTCACGGGGACGACCGACGACGGATCGGGCCTGAGCCGCGGGAACACCCGATCGGCGCGGGAGCTGCGGGCGCGTCGTCCAGGCGGCGCGGCGCCAGCCGTGGTGGCCGATCCTGTTCGACGCGCTCCCGCGCGCCGGGCGCAGCGGGACGCTCGCGGGACGGTTCCGGGGCACCGCCGCGGAGGACAACGTGCACGCCAAGACCGGCACGATCATCGGCGGCGCCGCACTCACCGGCACCGGCACCACCGCCGCCGGCCGCGCGTTCGTCTTCAGCGTGATCGTGAACGGGCCCAACGCCGGGTCCAGCGCGGGCGCGATCGACGCCCTCGTCGCCGCCGTCGCCCGCTCCGGTGCCTGAGGCCGGATCCCGGAACGCGGCCGGTCTGCGATGATGGCCGCCGGATCGGATCGCCGATTGGATCACCAATTGGATCAACTGGGGGAGCCTGGCTGTGGGTGACGTACTCGTACGGGGTGGGACGATCGTCGACGGCACCGGCGGGCCGCGCGCCGCGGGCGACGTCCGCGTCCGCGACGGGATCATCGCCGAGGTCGGCGAGGGCTTGTCCCCCGACGGCGAGGACGTGATCGACGCGTCGGGCGCGCTCGTCACGCCGGGCCTGATCGACCCGCACACGCACTACGACCTCGAGATGTTCTGGGATCCCACGCTCGACCCGCTGCCGAGCTACGGGATGACCACGATCGTGATGGGCAACTGCGGGCTGGGCATCGCGCCGGTCGCGCGACGAGGTGCGCGACGACATCGCCGACCTGCTCTGCTTCATCGAGGAGCTGCCGCCTCGCTCTGTCGACGAAGTGCGTGCCGTGGGGCTGGAGCACGTGGTCGGAGTACCGCGCGGTCGCCTCGCAGACGCCCACGACCGTCACGCCGTTCGCGTACACCGCGCACAACGCGCTGCGCGGCTTCGCGATGGGCCGCGACGCGTGGGAACGGGCGGCGACCGACGCCGAACGCGAGCTCATGGTCATGCTGCTCGAGGACGCGCTCGCCCACGGGCTCGCTCGGGATGTCGACGAACTGGTTCGACACCGACCGCAACCGCGAGCTCGTGCCCAGCCGATTGTCCGACGATGCCGAGCTCGACGCGCTCATCGACGTGCTCGCCCGCCACCGCAGCGCCACGTTGCAGGTCATCGCACGCGGCAGCGACCGACCGTCGCCGCGTGCTGGAGAAGTCGCTGCGCGCGCGGTGTGCGGGTGATGTCGCTCGGCGACGGCGTGGGCGGCGTCAGGCCGAGACGACCTCCCCGTGTACCTCGGCGGCGGCGACGGAGCCGTTCAGCCCGATGCTCGGGTTCGAGAGCACGATCGCGGCGGCGGCGGTGCCCGCCGTGGCACGAGATGATCAACGGCCCCGCCGAGCACAAGCTCGGTCTCCTCGCCGACGCCGAATGGCGGGCACGGGCGCGCCACGACTGGGACCACCCGCTCGACGAGCAGAACGCCTTCCGCAAGGAGCAGCTGCACATGCTGATCCTCTCCGACTCCGAGAACGGCACCGGGCCCGAAGGGCGTCTCGCTGCAAGACCTCGCCGAGGAGCGCGGCCTGCACCCGTCGGACGCGCTGGCCGACTGGGTGCTCGCGAACGGCATCGGGTCGCGCTACAGCGAAGCTCGCGGTCCGTGACCGCAGGACAACCAGCTCGAGATGGACGAGCGGGTCAAAGCCGCGTTCGACGACCCGTACGCGCTCATCGGCGGCACCGACGCCGGCGCGCACCTCACATGTTCTGCGGCGCGGGCTCGCAACGTGTACGTGCTCACGCACTGGGCCCGCGACGAGGCCGCCGTCGGTATCGAGCAGGCCGTCCACTGCATGACGCAGCGGAACGGCCGACTTCTTCTGGCTCCACGACCGCGGCGTGATCGAGACCGGCAAGCGCGGCGACCTCGCGGTGTTCGCGCTCGACGAGATCGAGACCCGCGACTTCGTCCGGCCCACGACCTGCCCGACGGCGGATGGCGCTTCACCCGGCCGCGCGCGGGGTTCCGCGCCACGGTCGTCGGCGGCAGCCCACCGTGCTCGACGGCGAGCCCACCGGCGCCCGCCCCACCACCATCGGCAACGCCATCCGCTCCGCCAGCACCCGGAACTAGAACCAACCGGCGTCAGCTGCGGGGGTTCTACGCCGTTTGTTGACGCCGGTTCGCTGGCTTGGGGGGTGATCGCCGATCTGGAGGCCGGGCGGACTACCGAACAGATCGACTGTTGGTTAACCGACGAGTTAAAGGCAACGATGCGGAGCATGCGGGTGTCTCACGAAACGATCTACAAGTCGCTCTACGTGCAAGGCCGGGGAGAGCTGCGCCGCGAACTTGCACGCTGTTCCGCACCGGCGCGCAAACGCCGCCCCCGGGGCGCGTGGAACACGGCGCCCGCATCTCCGACATGGTGATGATCAGCGAACGACCCGCCGACGTCGACGACCGCGCGGTGCCCGGCCACTGGGAAGGTGACCTGATCCTCGGCAAAGACGGCAACAGCGCCATCGGAACGCTCGTGGAACGCGCCACCCGCTACCTGCTGCTCTTGCACCTTCCGCATGGTCGCAGCGCGGAGGCTGTCCGCGATGGCGATGACCGCCACCACAACCTTGCCGGCATCACTGCGGCGCAGCATCACCTGGGACCAAGGCACCGAGATGGCCCAACACCGCCAGTTCAGCATCGATACCCCCTCAGCTGACGCAGGTTGGAGGGCGATTGGGGGCCGCGGCTACCGTTTGGTGGACGATGACGCGCTCAGCAATCGTCCGCTCCCGCGCCCTCGGCCTGGTGGCCGCGCTGTTGATGGTCGCCGCCGGTGCGGTCTGGAGCGGCGCCGGGAACGGCGAGGTCACGGTCGTGCGTCACTTCGGTGGTGTCGCGTTCGCCGATCTCGGACCAGGCCGCCGTGGTGTCGACCGCCGCCGACGCGAAGATCTCGTCGGGCTGGATCATGCCGCTGCTCGCGCTCGGTGCCGCGATCGCCATCTCGCTCCGCTTCCTCGCCCGCCGCGACCTCCAGCAGCTGCGCGCTGCGTTCGCGGTCCGGCAACGACTCGTCCGTGCGGGCCGTCGCGCTCCCCCACTCGTGCCGGCGATGCAGTTGTTCTGAGCGACGCCACTCCGGATGGCGTGGCTCGTGGCCAGGTCATCTCCCGGAGGAGCAATGAACCAACTTCTCGTCGAACCAGCACCCTCGAACGTCCAGCGGGTCAGGCCGATCGCGGGCAAGATCGGCGTCGTGCTCGCGGTGGTCGCGGTGCTCGTCATCTCGATGTGGCTCGTGCGCCCACCAGACTTCGTGGACCACGTCAGCGTGACGAACCGCAGCGGCTACGACCTCAACGTCGACGTGTCCGACGTGAATCGCGACGGCTGGCTCCCGATCAGCGTCGCGACCGGTGGCGGTGCCACCACGTCGGACCCAGGACGTCATCGACCAACAGCGACACGTGGATCTTCCGGTTCTCGTACGCAGGGAAGAACGCGGGCGAGATCTCGGTGCCACGCTCCGAGCTCGCGGAGAACGGTTGGCGCGTCGCGGTGCCCGGCAGCGTCGCCCAGAATCTCGCGCGACGCAGGCATCCAGCCCGGCCCGTAACCGCTACCGACAACCGAGGGCGTCGCGCAGCTTCGCCAGATTCGCGTCCATCACGCTCGTGTACGTGGCGCCGCGCCGCTGCTTCGACGCGCTGAGCCCCTCGAGCGGGTCGAGCACCTCGGTGCGCACACCGGCTTCGCGCGCCAGCGTGTCGGCGATGCGCGGCGAGACGAGCTCCTCGGTGAAGACCACGGTGACGCCGTCGCGCTCCACGAGATCGGCGAGGTCGGCGAGCCGCTTCGGATCGGGCTCGGCATCGGGCGACAGCCCCGCCACGCCCTCCTGCTGCAGGCCGTAGCGACGAGCCAGGTAGCCGAACGCCTCGTGCGCGGTGACGATGAGCAACCGGGCGCAGTCGGCGAGGCCCTCCGTGAAGCGGGTGTCGAGCGCCGCGAGCTGGGCACGGAACTCGTCGGCGTTGCGCCGGTAGGTGGCCCGTCCTGACGGGTCCGCCTTGGTGAGCGCCCGCTGCACCTGGGTGACGATCTCACCCATCAACACCGGGTCGAGCCACACGTGCGGATCGAGCGCATCCGGGTCGTCCTCGTCGACGGTCTTCCCGCCGGTCTTCACCGGGAGCACGTCGAGCAGCTTCACCGTCGGCCCGTCGCGCTGCTCCGACGCCTGCTCGACCGCAGGCTGGAAGTTCCGGCCGAGGTCGAGCACGAGGTCGGCGTCGAGCAACTGGTCGATCTGCTTGGGAGTGAGCTCGAGGTCGTGCGGCTCCGCGCCCGAGGGCGTGAGGTTCGCCACGTGCACGCGGTTGCCGCCCACCCGCTCGGCCGCGTACGCCAAGGGATAGAAGGAGGCGACGACCTGCTGCTGCTTCGTCGCCGCCTGCGCAACGGACGCGGGCACGACGGCAGCGGCCGCGACCACCACCACGGTCAGCAGCAGCGCGAGCCTTCGCACGATCCCGGCCATCCGATCCATAATGAGAATGAGTCTCATAGTACCAGGCGACGCGCGAGTGCGAGAATCCAGGCGGATGGGTCACGGCCACGATCACGCCGCCGGGGATGCTGCGGTGTCGCGGCGGACCCGGCGCCGGCTGGCCGTCACCGCGGTGGTGCTCGCGCTCGTCACGATCGGCGGCGTCGCCGTCCTGTGGCCGCGCGACGACGCGCGCGGCCAGGTCGAGAAGCTGGGCCTGGTCAAGCACGTCCACGAAGCCAACGTGGTGAGCGTCATGAAGGGCCCGTGCCGCGGCACCGAGGACAGCATCCGTCGAGTCGTCTGCACCAACGTCAAGTTCCGCCTGACCGAGGGCCCGAACGCCGGCGCGGCACGCACCATCGAGTTCGCGACGTCGACGAGCACGCCGCAACTCGAACCCGGCGATGCCGTCGTGCTCAACCACGTCGAAGGTGCGCAGGCGCCATTCGACTACACGTACTCCGACCGCCAACGCCGACCGGTGTTGATGTGGCTGGCGATCCTCTTCGCCGTCGTCGTGATCGGGCTCGGCCGGCTCCGAGGGCTCGGCGCGCTCGTCGGCCTGGGTGCGAGCCTGCTCGTGATCCTGCAGTTCATGTTGCCCTCGATGCTCGATGGCAACAGCCCGCCACTCGTCGCGATCGTCGGCGCGAGCGCGGTGGCGTTCCTCGCGCTCTATCTCGCCAACGGCATCCGACCGATGACGACCGTGGCACTCCTCAGCACCCTCGCCGCGCTCGGGATCACGGTGGGACTGGCCACGTTGTTCACCAACCTCGCGCACTTCACGGGAGCGGCGAACGAGGACGCGCTGCTCATCGGTCTCGGGACGTCGGCCATCGACCTCAAGGGTCTCGTGCTCGCGGGCATGGTGCTCGGCGCGCTGGGCGCGCTCGACGACATCACGGTGACCCAGGCCTCCGCGGTCGGCGAGCTCCGCACCGCGCAGCCCGAGCTCTCGCGTTCGCGACCTCTACCGATCCGGTCTGCGCATCGGCCGCGACCACATCTCCTCGACGGTCAACACCCTCGCACTGGCCTACGCCGGTGCCTCGCTGCCGCTGCTGCTCCTGTTCACGCTGTCGGGGCAGAGCCTGGGCAGCGTCGCCAACGGCGAGATCGTCGCGGTCGAGATCGTGTCCGTGCTCGTGGGCAGCATCGGCCTGGTCGCCGCGGTCCCGATCTCCACCTGGTTCGCGGCGCTGGTGGCCACCCAACCCCCGCATTCGCCGAATCGGCGGATCGGTGGGCGCGTCGCGAAGGCGGCGACGACGACCCGAGCCGCGCGTCGACGACCTGCTTGCACCACGCGACGAGCGCGACTTCTGGGATTGACGTTCGACCAACTCGCCGTGGTCGCGGGGGCCCGGATAGCGTCCGCCGCTATGGACTTCAACGAGCAGTACGGACCGTGGGCGTTGATCGCAGGAGCGTCGGAAGGGCTCGGCGCCGCGTTCGCCGACGAGTGCGCGAGCCGCGGCTGCAACGTCGTGTTGGTCGCCCGTCGCCAGCAATTGATGGAGGAGACCGCGGCCGGGATCCGCGAGCGACACGGCGTCGAGACCCGCACGCTGGTCGCCGACCTCGGCCGGCCCGACATCGGCGAGCTGGTGGCGTCGGTCACCGACGACATCGACGTCGGCTTCTTCGTCTACAACGCCGCGTTCGCACCCCAAGGGCTCTTCGTGAACGTGCCGCTCGAAGAGCAGATGCAGAACATCGCGGTGAACTGCACCACTCCCACGATTCTCAGCCACATGCTCGGCAAGAAGATGGTGGATCGCGGCCGCGGCGGGCTCGTGCTGGTGTCGTCGGGCGCGGCGCACGGCGGCATGAAGATCTTCACGACCTACGCCGCGGCGAAGGCCTACGAGCTCATCCTCGGCGAAGGGCTGTGGGACGAGTTCCGCGACCACGGCGTCGACGCCCTCGGGTACGTGGTCGGCGCCACCGCCACCCCCACGTTCTCGGCGTCCACCGAGGCGGACACGGTGAAGGCCACGAACCGCGCACCCCGCAGCAGGTCGCGGCGGCGTTGTTCGAACAGCTCGGCAAGGGCCCACGCGCCTACTCCCACCCCGGCGCCGACGAACAGGCCATGGCCAGCGCCGGCCGCCCCCACGCCGAGGTCGTCGCCGCCACCGGCGCCATGATCTCCTCGGTCTGGAGCTGACGCAGGTTCGTTGAAGGAGCGCGTGCTTGCTCCGGTGAGCACCAGCGAAGCGGAGCGTATCGGCGTGCACACGAATGGGTATCGCGCTTCAATGAGCGTCATTCGACACGTTGGGGAGGACAGTCGTGGATATGGATCGTGACGAGGCCATCGCAGTACTGAACGAGATCGTCGAGCTGGAGCTTGCCGGGGCGGTTCGCTACACGCAGTATTCGTTGATGGTGTTCGGGCATGCACGCATCCCGATCATCGACTGGATGCGGGGCCAGAGCGCCGAGGCGTTGCTCCACGCGACCGCCGCAGGCGAAGAAGTCACGTCGCTCGGCGGGAAGGTCTCACTCGACATCGGCGAGCTCGTGGGCACGCACCACGACGCGGTCGACGAGATGATGGGCGAGATGCTGATCCACGAGCGCCATGGCATCGAGCTGTACAAGAAGTTGTTGCGCGTCAGCGAAGGCGTGGACGTCTCCCTCGAAGAGCTCGCCCGCCAGACGATCCGCAACGAAGAGATGCACTGCGCGGAGATCGAGAAGATGCTCAAGAAGCGTGGAGACGCCTGACGCGAGCTAGTTGCCCGTCGGGTCGGACGGCGTCGTGTCGGCACGCCGTTCCGCCGCGATCTCGGTGGCCAGCGCGGCCACGCGCGACGGTGTCGGCCTCGACGAACTTGCGTCCGCGCAGCACGACGAGACCGCCGATGAGCACCAACGGCGTCACGATGAGGAAGGCGTAGCTGAGGTTGCCCTTGATCGTGCCGTCGACGTCGTAGTCGAACTGATCGGCGATCGCGCCGATCAGCAGCGGCGAGGCCGCCGACGCCAGCGCGGCGAGGAACGACGTCACCGAGAAGGTGAGGCCGCGGATCGACGCGGGAACGACCTCGGCCGTCATCGTCGTGAGCGCGGGGAAGCCGGCGACGAGCAGCGCGGCGCCGATCAGGGCCGCGATGAGCATGACGGGCAGCGGCACCTCGATGAACACCACCATCAGGAACAGCGCGCCGAGGGACTGGCTCACCCCGGCGACCACCATCGGGGCGCCACGGACGCGGCGCCGAAGGCGGTCGGTCGCAATTCCCCCCAGCACGGTGCCGAGCACCGCCCCCACCAACAGGAGCGCGGCAACGACGCCCGAGGCCTGCCCCGACGTGAGCGTCGTGTGGCGCACGAAGAACGTCTTGGCCCAGAACCCGATGCCCGAGAGCGCGCCGGCGGTGATCGCGCTGCCGACGATGAGATACCGCAGCGTGCGGACGCGCAGGATGCGCCGCCCGTCCCGCCAGACCGCGCGCGTCGCGCCGAGCTCGCTCTCGTCTTCGCCGGCGACCGGTTCCGAGTCGACCGACGCGGCTTCGCGTTCGGGTCGCGTCGTGGCGAGCGCGGGAACGTCGGGCTCCACCGAGCAGGTCGTGCTCGCCACGGATCGGCTCTCTCATCCGCCAGACGACGATCGCGAGGATCGAACCGGGAACACCGACGATGAGGAAGGCGGCGCGCCATCCGAACACGGATCCGACGATGCCGCCGATGCCGAGCCCGATCGCCTGGCCGACGGTGGGCGCGACGCGTTGGTACACGTACGCGCGCCCGCGCAGGTCGGGCTTGTAGTAGTCGGCGATGAGTGACTGCGACGACGGATTGTCGACGGTCTCACCGATCCCGAGGGTCGCGCGCACGATCGCGAATTGCACGAAGTTGGTCACCGCGGCGTTGAGCGCGGAGATGGCGCCCCACGACGCCAGCACGATCGCGATGATGCGCGTGCGGCGATAGCGGTCGGCCAGGTAGCCGGCGGGCAGGACGGCGACGAAGCCGG
Source organism: Ilumatobacteraceae bacterium (assembly GCA_963732335.1). Taxonomy (GTDB): domain Bacteria; phylum Actinomycetota; class Acidimicrobiia; order Acidimicrobiales; family Ilumatobacteraceae; genus Desertimonas. Next base: position 219,492 of record CAVSZO010000054.1, read on the forward strand.
CGAGCACGAACGCGGTGCCGAGGAACCCGGCCTGGAAGTCGCTGAAGCCGAGATCGTCCTGCACGTCGTCGAGCACGCCGGGGAGGATTCCGCGGTCGACCGAATCGATGAACGCGACCAGCGAGAGCACGATCAGTGGGTTCCGCCCGTACTTCCCCCAGTCGGTCTTCTCCTTCTTGGCCTTCTTGGTGCCGGCTCCGGCGGGGGTCTCGGTCGCGGAAGCCGCCATGACGCAGAGTTGACCACACTTCGACGACTGCTACCGTCCGCGTGTGGTGTCGACGGAGCGTGCCGTGGTGATCGGGCTCGACGCGTTCGATGCCGACATCGCGTTCGGCATGGTGCGCGAAGGAAAGCTCCCGACGCTCGCCGGCCTCCTCGAATCCACCTCGTGGGCCCGCACGCTGAGCCCTCCGGGCATGGCCGTCGGCGCGAGCTGGCCCTCGATCACCACCGGATGCCTGCCGAGCAGGCACGGCTTCTACTGCGACCAGCAGTTGGCACCTGGTACCTACGAGGCGCCACATGCGGGTCTGCGAAACATCGCCCAGCAGCGACTCTGGAGCGCGCTCGCGTCGGCGGGCCGGCGCTGCATCGTGCTCGATGCACCGATCACCGTGCCGCAGCCACTCCCCGGCGGCGCGCAGCTCGTCGAGTGGGGCGCCCACGACGGCTTCGAACCATTGAGCAGCGAGCCGCCTGAGTTCGCCGACGAGGTCGTCGAACAGTTCGGCGACTACGCCGTGATCGGCAAGTGTGACGACTACGCGCGTGCCGGCGACTACGGCGGTTTGCGCGACGCGCTGCTCCGGGCCCCGGCGTTGAAGGGCGAGTTGTTCAGCTCGTTGCTGGATCGCGACACGTGGGACTTCTTCTTCGCGACCTTCAGCGAGAGCCATTGCGCCGGGCATCACTTCTGGAGCAATCACGATCCGACCCATCCCGATCACGACCCGATCACGCGTGAGGCGTACGGCGACGTGATCCTCGCCGTCTACGAGGCCATCGACGCGTCGCTTGGAAACGTGCTGACCCACATCCCCGACGACGCGTCGCTCATGGTTTTGCTCAGCCACGGCGTCGGGCCGCACTACGACGGCGAGCACATCATGGCGGCGATCCTGCGCACGCTGGACGCCCACGAGGGCACCTCCCGGCTGCTCGAAGTGCGCGAGCAGGTCGTGCGGGGGCTACAGCGTCGAGGTCGGCAGGCCCGCCGCGCCCTCCCTCTCGACAGTGCCCGTCGTTACTTCAAGGTTCCCAACAACGAGCAGTACGCAGGCATCCGTCTCAACGTGAAGGGTCGCGAGCCGCGCGGTCGTGTCGCGCCCGGCGCCGAGTTCGATGCGAGGATCGCGACCCTCACCGCTCATCTGCTCGAGATCGAGAACGCAGAGACCGGCGAACCGCTGTTCACGGAGATCCTCCGCACGACCGACGTCTACGACGGTCCGCTCGTCGACACCCTCCCCGATCTTCTCGCCGGTTGGAACCACGCGCGTCGCCGATCCGCGCCGCCGCGCTCGGCTCGCATCGGCGTCATCCGGGGAGACAACACGGCGATCCGCAACGGCGACCACCGGTCGGGTGGCCTGGTCCTGCTCCGACGTCCGACCATCGCTCCCAACGAGATACCGACACCGATCCCGGTCATCGACCTCGCGCCCACGATCGCGAGCTGGTTCGATGTCGAGCTGCCCGACGTCGACGGCAGGCCGGTGGCGGAATGGGCGATGGCGCCGGTTCGCTAGACGAGCGAGGCGCGACGCAGACGCCGAACGGCCAGGCGGGCTGCGAGCATCGGGTGACGGATGGCCAACCGGGCGAGGCAGGCACGGCACCACACGCCGTCCGGGCCGCGCATTCCGCACCGCAAGGCGAGACGCGGAAGTTGGCGATGCAGTTCGGCGCGTGGCGCTTGGCGAGCACGGGACGCTCGCCGGACCGCCTTGTAGGCGCGGAGCACGACGTCCGACGCCTCGTCACAGTCGTTGCATCCGAGCGGCGGACCGAGACCGGTCAGACCGGCGACGATGCGCGGCGACGGCCGTTTGGTGGTGGCGCGCTCGATGGCGCCGGCGGCAAGCTCGATCGTCCCGTCGCGCATTCCGTCGGCATCGACGGCGGAGACGCCGGTGCTCGACGGACGATACGCGAGCTGCGGGGACGGAACCGTCGCGACCTGTGTGACGTCGACCATCCGCAACCAGAGGCCGTAGTCGTCGGCCGGGTACTCCGACTCCCGGTAGCCGCCGACGAGTCGGAAGACGTCGCGCCGGAACATCACCGTCGGGTACGCGAGACAGCACCCGAACAACAACCACAGTGCCACCGACGCGTGATCCGGTGGCACGCCGACGTAGCGCGACCCGGCGCCGTCGGCGACGTCGTATGCGGTCGCGACCAGGCCGACCTGCGGAGACGCACGGAACAGCCCGAACTCGAGCGCGAGCCGATCCGGGTACACGACGTCGTCGGCGTCCATGCGGGCGATCAGGCCGCTCGTGGCCATCTCGACGCCCGCGTTCAGTGACGCGGTCAACCCGCGCCGCTCCGGATTGCGGCTGACCCGCATGCGCACGTCGTGGATGCCGGCCAGCACGGCAGGCGTGTCGTCGGTCGACCCGTCGTCGATGACGATCACCTCGATGTCGGCGAGCGTCTGGCCGAGCATGCTGTCCACGGCCGCACCGATCGTTGCCGCGCCGTTCCACACCGGGAGCAGCACACTCACGAGCGGCCCCGCGCCCGTCACCTCCGCCCCGTCATCCGACGTCGACGCGCTGCGTGGACGGACGCATCGTCAGGGCGAGATGGCCGAGACGCTTCGGGACCGGGTAGGCGCGCAGCGAGCGGACCATGGCGCGCCACGCGCGAAGCGGTTGTCCCCGACTTCGCGTGCGACGAGACCCATCGAGAACCAGCGCATCGCCGCTGCCCGCCGGTGCACGCGGAAGTAGTCGTCCCGCTCGTCGAGCAACATCTGTCCGTACCGGAGGCGTTCGAGTCGACCGTCGTGGTCGTCCACCTCACCGTGCAGGCGAATGCGATAGCCGACCCGTGGCACGGTGGCGACGTCGACCGACCGCGTCGCCGCGCAACCACCACTCGAGATCCTCGAGCACGACGTACGTCTCGTCGAAGCGCGGCGCCACCGAGCGCTCGATCACCGCCGCCCCTTTCGGTGGCACGCGCCGGTCGAGGATCGTGTCGTAGACGTTGCCTTCCAGCACCGAGACCACCGTCGGCGCCCGGCGCGGGCGGCGGGCGGCCCATCGGCTGCGACCAGCAGAACACGATCGGTCGCGCGGCCGAGCAACGGCAGGGTCATCGACAGCCGGTCAGGCGTGTACCCGTCGTCGTCGTCGAGGAAGGTGACGTACTCCCCCGGCGCGTGGTCGAGACCGGTGTTCAGGACCGCGGCGACCCCCGCATTGGTGTCGTGGCGGAACACACGGATGCGCACGTCGCCGGGAAGATCGAGTGGCTCGGTACCGGCGTCGTCGACGACGACGCACTCGAAGTCGTCGTAGTCCTGCGCCAGCACCGACTCCAGTGCTTCGCGGAGCCATCGCGCCCGGTTGTACGTGGGCACGATGACGGAGAAGGTAGGGCTGATCACACCGGGGCGCGAGTCTACGACCTCGAAACCGCCGCCGCGCCTCTACCGATCACCCGCGAGACGCGAGAGAATGGTGCCCATGACGCATGATCTCGTGATCCGCAACGGCACGGTCGTCGACGGTACCGGCCTGCCCCCGTACCGGGCCGACGTCGGCGGTCGACGCACGGGCGCATCACGACGATCGGCCGGATCCGCGAGCGGGGCACGCGAGGAGATCGACGCCGAAGGCCACGTCGTCACGCCCGGGTTCATCGACGGCCACACCCACATGGACGCCCAGGTGTTCTGGGACCCGCTCGGCACCTGCTCGTGCTGGCACGGCGTCACCACCGTGGTGATGGGCAACTGCGGGTTCACCCTGGCGCCGGCCCGCGCCGACGCAGCGGCACCTGGTCGTGCGCAACCTCGAGCGGGCCGAGGACATCGTCGCCGGCGGCGCATGGCGGCCGGCATCGACTGGACGTGGGAGACGTTCCCCGAGTACCTCGACGCGGTCGACCGGCTGCCCAAGGGCATCAACTACGCCGCGCAGCATCGGCCACTCGGCGCTGCGCACCTGGGTGATGGGCGAGCGGGCCTTCGAGCGAGCAGGCGACCGACGACGACCTCGCGGTGATGGAGCGCGAGCTGCGCGACGCGCTGCGGGCCGGCGCGATCGGGCTTCACCACGTCGCGCACCGACCAGCCACGAGACGTCCGACGACCGACCGGTCGCCTCGCCGGCTCGCGACGTGGGACGAGGTCTGCCGGCTCGTCGGCGTCATGGGCGACCTCGGCACCGGCATCTTCGAGATCGCGACCGAGTCAACGCGCGGCACGGACCCCGACCGGACGCGCCGAGGTACTTCGACGCGCATGCGCGACCTGGCGGTCGAGACCGGCGTGCCGATCACGTTCGGCGTGCGCGCCCACGGCCGGCCGCGCTCGAGCGAGATGCTCGACCTGATCGACGCGACCGCGGCCGCCGGCGGCCGCATGTTCGGCCAGACCCACAGCCGCGGCATCTCGGTCGTGCTCGTCGTTCCAGACCCGACTGCCCTTCGACGTGCTGCCCGTGTGGAAGCGAGGTGCGCGCGCTGCCCCTCGACGAGCAGCTGGCGGCGCTCCGCGACCCGAGCCGTTGCGCCGGAAGCTCGTCGACGCCGCGCACCACGGCGACTACGGCCGGGCCATCGGCGCCGAGGCCCGCAAGCCCGACTACACGCGGATGCGCGTCTTCGACCGCCCGGTGCCGCCCAACCCGACCGTCGCCGAGGTCGCCGCCGAGCGCGGCGTCGATCCCGTCGAGCTGATCATCGACCTCGCGCTCGAGACCGACCTTCGACCAGTTCTTCGTCCAGCCCGTCACCCCGATGGACGACGCCGACGTCTCCTCGCGGTCGATGCAGCCACCCTCGCACGGTGATGACGTTCTCCGACGCCGGCGCGCACGTCAGCCAGATCTGCCGACTGCTCGATCCAGACCCACCTGCTCGCCTACTGGGTGCGCGAGCGCCAGGCGTTCACCCTCGAGGAGGCGGTGCGCATGATCACGCTGGCGCCGGCCGACCGCGTGGGGCTTCGCCGACCGCGGGCTGCGTGCGGGAGGGCTTCGTCGCCGACCTCAACGTCTTCGATCCCGACCGCGGTCGGGCCCGAGCCTGCCCACGGTCGCAGCACGACCTGCCCGCGCGGCGCGCGCCGGCTCGTGCAGAAGGCCACGGGCTTCCGCGCCACCGTCGTCGCCGGCGAGGTGGTGCTGCGACGACGGCGAGCACACCGGCGCCCTACCCGGGCGTCTGTTGCGCGGCGCCTCGGGAGGTTGACGTCGGGCGGACTACGCCGCGCGCGGTAGCTCGGCGACGTCCGACCCGAGCGAGCGGAGGAACCCGAGCAGCAACTGCTCGTCCGCCTTCAACCCGCACGGTCGCGTCCCGGTCGGCGGCTGCCAACGATCGGCCAGCGTGCCGTCGTGGAACGAGGTGACGATCGCCGGGTGCACGTACGAGGCGCGGCACACCACGCGTGTTGCGCAACCGGGACGCCACGTGGTCGATCACCGCGTTCACCTCGCGACGGGCCTGGGTCGCGCTCTCGGGCGGGGGCATCGTCGCCAGCGCGGTGCCGGCCATCAACGTGGCCATCCACGTCGGAAGTCCTTCGCGGTGACGTCGGCCTTGGCGGCGTGGCGCAGGTAGTCGTTGACGTCGGTGGACTGGATCGCGTGCTGCACGACGGTCGCCGTTGAGATACTGGAACAGGTGGTCACCGTCGAGGCCGCGGCACCGCTGGACCAGCTCCGCGATGTGGGCGTCGGCGACGGTCACGTCGTGGGGGATGCCACCCTTGCCGATGAACCGCAGGTCGACGTGGTCGCCGCTCACCCGTGCGTGGTGGGATCGGAGCGTCGTCAGGCCGAACGAGCCATTGGCGCGGACGTACTCCTCGTTGCCGACGCGGATCATCGTGCGTTCGAGCAGGAGCACCACACCGGCGGTGACCGTCTCCAGGCTCAGGTCGCCACGCGCAGGTCGCGGCGCGACGTCGGCGGATCGCGGGCAGCGCGACCCCGAAGCCGGCGAGCGTGTCGAACTTCTGGCGTTCCCGCGCCACGCGCCAGTCGCGCGTGGTAGCGGTACTGCTTGCGGCCCTGCGCGTCGCGACCCGTGGCCTGGACGTGGCCATCGGGCGACGGGCAGATCCACACGTCGGTCCACGCGGGCGGGATCGCGAGGGCACGGATGCGGTCGAGGATGACGGGGTCGCGGACGACCCCGTGGTCGGTGCGGCCGTCGAAGGTTCGGTAGGAGAAGCCGCGCCCGGCGCGCACGCGTCGGATGCCCTCCCCCTCGTCGGTCACACGATGTATCCGGCCCATGTCGGCGGAGGTGTACCCGCCGGCGCACGCCTTGTATGCACCTGCGGGTTTGCACGGTTTGAACCCCCGGTCGCCTGGGCACTCCGAGAACACACGAGGGGGTAGCGATGCCGACCAAGCGGGCGAACGTCAAGAACGAGAAGCAGTACGAGGCGCTCAAGGACAAGGGGATGTCGAAGGAGCGGGCGGCGAAGATCGCGAACTCGCCCGGGTGCGTCCAAGAAGGGCGGCACGAGCTCGGGATCGTCGCAGTCGCGCAAGAGGAGCGGCTCGGGCTCGGGCGGGAACCACTCGCAGAAGGTCGCGGCCGGCCGGAAGGGCGGCAAGGCGACGGCGAGAAAGAAGAAGAGCTGAGCGTCACCCAGACCTCGGAGCGCGGCGAGGCCGAACGACAGCGGGACCTCGACCGTGAGCTCGACGAGCTCCTCCAGGAGCTCCGGGTCATGCTGCCCGGCGTCCAGGTGCTGCTCGCGTTCCTCCTGACGGTCCCGTTCACCAACCGCTTCGACACGCTGACCGAAGGCGAGCGTGGCGTCTACTTCGCCGCGGTCGCCTTGACCAGCCTCGCGATCGTGCTGCTGATGACACCGGGCATCCAACACCGGCTCCGGTTCCGCGAGCACGACAAAGAGGCGCTGCTGGAGAAGTCGAACCGGCTCCTCATCGCCGCGAGCGTGGTGATCGGCGCCGCGATCCTGTGCGTGCTGTTCCTGATCACCGAGTACCTCTACGGCCTCACCGCCGGGTTGTTCGTGACCGCGGCGCTCCTCGTCGTGATCCTCGTGCTCTGGTACTTCCTGCCGTGGCGGCGACGGCGTGACCGCTCAGGCCACGACGTCGAGCACTAGCCGTGGAGCACTAGCCCTTCTCCGCCTTCTCCGCCGGACGCTGCGTCATCATCGAGCCGGCCAGCAGGTAATCGGGCGGCGTCTGGTCGATCTGCGACGCGACGCGTGCGCGCAGCGTCTCGGCCTGGCGGTCGCTCGACGCGGTGATCCAGAAGTTGTCGGCGAGGATGCCCTCGAGGCAGAGGTCGGCCACCTCCTCGAGCGGCGCGAACACGATCTCCTGGCCCGCTTCGTCCATCCGCTTCTTGTACTCGGCGAGCGCGTCGCGCCCTTCGGGGTTCGCGCCCGGACGGGCGTACCGATCCGGGCGGTTCTTGCCCGGCTGCCAGATGCCGGTGTTCAGCATGCCGGGCGTGCGGGTGGACGGGAAGAGCACGGAGGCGCTGACCGGCGAGTCGATCTCGCGGAGCTGACCCCAGAGACACTCGGTGATCGTCACCACCGCGGCCTTGGTGGTCGCGTAGACCGCGCTGTTGATGAGCGGTGAGAAGCCGCCGTTCCCCGACGACGTGTTGACGACGTGCCCGTCGGTTCCCTGCTCGAGCATCACCGGCACGAACGCGTTGATCCCGTGGATGATGCCGAAGACGTTGACGTCGACCGACCAGCGCCAGTCCTGCGGGTGGTGCTCCCAGAGGTGGCCTTCCGACCCGGAGCTGACGCCGGCGTTGTTGCAGACGAGATGCACCGCGCCGTACGCGGAGAGCGTGGCGTCACGGAGTGCCTCCACCGACTCGTACGACGCGACGTCGGTGACCACGCCGGTCACGTCGGGGAAGTCGGCGCGCAGCTCGTCGACGGTGGTGGCGAGGGTGTCCTCGATGACGTCGGCGAGCACGACCTTCATGCCCTCCTGCGCGAACCGCACGCCGAGCGCCCGGCCGATCCCCGCCCCGCCGCCGGTCACCACGGCAACCTTCCCGGCCAGGTCCTTCATGTCCGCATCCCCTTCGTCCGTCTCGACGTGTTCGGACGGTCATCTTGGCCCTTCCGGCCCGCCGACACGAAACCGCTTCGGTGCTGCTCCCGGGATCGCGGGGAGTCCGGGTCAGGACGGTGGCAGCGTGACCAACTTGGCGAGCTCGGCCATCACCGTGCGCGACAGGTGCTGGCTGCCTTCGACGTTGAGGTGGATGCCGTCGTCGAGCCGCATGTTCGTCGACGCGCCGCTCTCGTTCGGCAGGTACTGCGCGTAGGTCCCCGGCGATCCCGGCGCGCTGAACAGCGTCCACGTATCGACGTAGGTCACCCGCCGGTGCTTGGCCGACTCCTCCTGGAACACCTGGTCGACGAGCTGCATCGACTGCGAGTACTCGGTGTCGCGCATCGGGAGGCATGCCGATCCAGATCAGCTTCCGGCCGCCGGCGGTCATCGTGGTCATCAGCGTGTCGACCCGGCGCCGGTACTCCTCGATCCACGCGGGATCGGGCGGGCTCACCGACGTGCCCGTCGACGTCGATGCCCTGGTCGTCGTTCGCGCCCACCATGAAGATGCTGATCTCGGGGTCCCGTGCGCGCATGACCGCGTCCATGTGCTTGGGCCAGTCCCAGAACTCGTTGCGCACGAGGCCGGTGCCCACCTGGTACTCCGCCTGTGGCGTGATCACGCCGGTGTCGGTCGCGTCGACGAAGACCGCCCACGACGGTCCCGCCGCCAGCGAGTCGCCGCCGACCCAGAGGCGCAGCGGCGCCGCCGCCGTCGGTGTGGGCAAGGGGGTGGTCCCGCCGCCGGCACTCGACCGGGCGGTCGTCGTCGTGGGCGTCGACGACGACGAAGGGTCGCTCGTCGGCGTGGTGCCGCTCGGCGTGGTCGCCACCACATCTTCCGGTGCCTGCTCGCGAGCGCCGCTGCTCGTGATCGACTCCGTGGGCGCGCTCGAGTCGATGACGGCGACGAGCGCGGCCAGCAGGGCCAGGAGCAGGACCGCGATGACGAGCGCCAGCCACGGACGCGGGGCACGAGAGGCGGGACGGCGTTGCACCGCTCACACCCTCCCGAGCACGGCGAGCGCGAGCGCGGCAGAGCTTCTCGGTCTCGACCGTGGTGAAGTCGCCGACCTTCTGCCACAGGATCGAATAGGTCACGTCGCCCTTGCCGAAGAACACGGCACGGGTCGTGGCGATGTAGCCGCCGTCGTCGCCGAGTCCGGTCGTGTCGAAGCGCACGGGGTGGAAGTCGCGCGCCTCGGCGATCGGCTGGCGGTAGATCGTGACCGCGAGGAAGGCGTCGGTGCCCACGAGCCACTGGCAGTACGGGTAGATCGGGGTGGCCGCGCCCACCGGTCCCCCGAACTGCGCCTCGATCTCGGGGGCGGTGAGCAGGGTGCAGGCCTGCTTGCTGTCGGCATCGCCGAGCGAGCCGTCGTGCTTCCCGATCGTGGTGGTCGGGGTGGCCGCGGCCAGCACGTGGCGCGCGCCGCGCCGCTCGACCCGCTCTGCGGAGCCCCGCCGCCACAGGCGGCGCCGGCCAGCGCGACGAGTGCGGCTGCCATGCCGACGAGCGCGGCCGAGCGCAGCGCGCTCAGGCGCGTCCTTGTGTCCACCGGTGGGCGACGGTAACCGATGCGCCCGGCGGCGTGGCCTCGCGGGCCGCTTGACGGGACGGTCCCCGGCGGTCTAATGTCTCCCATTAACACGCCCTGGCGACCATGTACCCCCGGAGGGACACCTCGTGGAGTTCGGCATCTTCCTCAACGGCTACATCCCCGGCCCGGCGGCCCACGACACGCTGGCCGAGCACACCGCGCTCGATGCGGGAGACCGAGTACACGATCCTCGCCGACCAGCACAACTGGAAGTACGCCTGGTTCGGCGAGCACCACTCGCCTCACCGAGTACAGCCACATGTCGGCGCAGCGAGGTGGTCATCGGCTACTGCGCCGCGCGCGACCGAGCGCATCCACCTCGGCGTCGGCCATCGTCAGCCTGCCGCCGCGCAAGGAGCACCCGGTCCGCTTCGCCGAGCGGGCCGCCATGCTCGACCACATCACCGACCACCGCTACGAGTTCGGTACCGGCCGCGGCGCGGGCAGCCACGAGGTGGCCACGTTCAACATCCTCGACACCAACGAGACCAAGGCCGAGTGGGACGAGGTCGATCCGCGAGATCCCGCGGATGTGGGAGCAGCGCGACTACGACGTTCCAGGGCGAGCACTTCACCGTGCCCGACCCGCACAACATCCTGCCCAAGCCGTACGGCAAGGGGCACCCGCCGATCTGGGTGGCGTGCGGCAACCCGCCCACGTTCGCCAAGGCCGGCTCGCTCGGCATCGGCGCGATCGCCTTCAACTTCGAGCCGATCCACAACCTGAAGGGCCGGGTCGAGGCGTACAAGGAGGCGATCGCGAACCCGCACCGAGCAGATCGGCCAGTTCAAGAACGACAACGTGATGATGACGAACGCGGTGCATCTGCCTGAACGACCGCGAGCGGGCCCGCGAGATCGCGATGACCGCGGGCCGCGGCTACCTCGTGACGATGGTGAACCTCTACCACGACACGATGCCGAAGTCGCCCGACGCGATCACGTGGCCCGAGCCCGCCGATCGGCAGGTCGCCGCTGGACCGAGGAGCTGCTCGACCAGCTGATCGAGGGCGGCTACATGCTGTGCGGCACGCCCGACGAGGTGTGCGAGCAGGTCGTGCCGCTACCAGGACGTCGGCTGCGACCAGGTGGTGTTCGGCCTGCCCGGCGAGGGCATCGAGCACGACGAGATCCTCGAGATGCTCGAGCTGTTCGGCGACAAGGTGATCCCCGAGTTCGACCGCGACCCGGTGCACTCGACCACCCGGTACCGCGAGGCGGCGCAGCGCCGCTTCCCCGAGCTGTCGCACCCCATCCCCGCCGACGTCAAGGTCGAGCGCCTCCCCTCCACCGCGCTCCTCCCGCTCAAGTAGCGGCCCACCAACCTGCGTCAGCAGACGGGGCTATAACACCCGTTCTGTTGACGCAGGTTCGTTGGTCAGGGGCCGCAAATTTGCGTTCGGCGGCGAACGGGTCGCGGGGCACAACGAGTCGGGTGCGGCCGATCGCGCCGGTGAGGTTCGACCAGAAGCGGTCGACGGTGAGCGGGTCCCGGGTGGCGGCGTGCACCTCGGCGAGCGCGCCGCAGCGCAACGCGTGGCGCGCGGCCGCGACCTCCCCCGGTCGCAGCGGCGGCGCGGGGAAGTCGGTCCGTTCGAGGTCGCGCACGTCGAGTCCGTCTTCGACGCCGGGCCGCGTCGTCGAGCGCGAGGATCCACGGCCACTCCTCGCGCTTGCGGTGCCCGGGCTTGCTCAACGGCGTGGGCGGCATCCGGCTCCCGACCGGGTCACCGAGGCTGTTGACCTCCTGCACCAGCACCTCGGGGCCGGCGCGGTAGCCGCTGATCCCGCTCGCCGACGTCACCAACGTGGTGCGCGGCGGGCGTGGCGTCGGGGAGCGTCGATCCCCGGCGTCACCAGCGCCGCGGGCGCCGCGTTCCTCGAGTCGCTTGGCGCGGAGGCCGTCGTCGAAGGCGAAGTCGGTCGCGAGCATCGGCCGGTGGCCGGGCTTCGTGAGGTCGCTCATCAACGTGCGCCCGTCGACGACGTCGTAGTCGGTGAGCGGCACGATCTGCTGATGGAGGCTGGGGCGCAGGAACGCGATCGCGACGAACGCCCAGACGCCGATGACCGCGAGCGGCAACCGGAACTGCGGGCGCCAGGGAAGCACCGCGAACGGCGCGACGATCGCGAACAGGCTCGGCAACAGCAATCGCGCGTGCAGATAGTCGCCGCCGCTCTCGACGATGAACAGCGCGTGGAGCGCGCCGCCGATCGGGAGTGCGAGCATCCTCACCAACTCGGGACGCGGTCCGTTCGCCCACGCGATCAGCACCGCGGTCGCGACGATCACGAGCAGGGGCACCCAGAGCCAGTAGGGCACGACGAGGTCGACGAGATAGTTCCAGCCCTGCGACCAGTACATGCCGCCGGAGTCCTTGGCGAGCGCGGTGTTCGGGACCAGCGCGCCGTAGTACCCGGCGCGGAAGATCTCGTAGCCGACCGGGAGCGCGAGGAAGCCGGCCACGAGCCAGCCGAGCTCGGCACCACGAGGGCGCCGCGACCACAGCACCGCGACCGCCACGACCACGCTCACCACCGCGAGATCGGGCCGCACCAGCGGGCCCAGGCCCACGAGCACGCCCACCGCCAGCGCACCGGGGATCGACAACGGGCACGCGCAGCGGACGCGTGACCGTCGCCACCACGAGCATCGAGCGCGCCGAGCCACGCCAGGCTGAGCCCGTTCTCGAGCCCGGAGGTCGCCCAGTCCCACGACGCCGACACCGCCACGACGACGACCGCGCCGAAGGGCACGAGCAGCGTCGGTTTCGATCCCGGCTCCTCCGCTTCGGAGCGCCACAACACCGCGGCGCCACGTTCCGCCCACCACAGACCGAGTCCGGTGAGCAGCAAGCCGCCCGCGATCGACAGGTACTCGATCTTCACGAAGGGGAGCACGGTGCGCGCCGCCGTGAGCATCGCCAACCACAGGGTGCTGGTGAAGATCTCGACGCGTTCGCCGACGTTGAACACCGGCCCGTGGCCGGCGCGGATCTGTTCGACGACACGGAAGTTCAGGAACGCGTCCTCCTCGACCCAACGGCGCACCCACCCCATGACGAGGAGGAACACGACCGGTGCGAGCAGGAGCGCGAGCTGGAGGATGCGGCCCGACTGCGGTGACGCCGTTTCGTCGCGCGGACGCGCGTCCTCCGTCGCGACGGCCATCGCGGCGAGCCTAGGTCGGACGATTCACCGACCGGCGTTGGCGAACCGTGCGATACTCCCGCCCGTGGCAGCCGACACAGAAGTTGCCAAGCCGGACGCTCCCCCCAATCCCGGTTCGCGATCCAGGGCCTGCGGTCCCGCACGTTCGGGCCGGCGTCGGAGGAACCGTACCGACGGCGCACGAGTGACTGGTTCCGCCTCGTCATCGCGGTCGGGATCATGGTGGGGCTCTGCTTCCACCAGGGACACCCCTCCGACAGCGAGATCGACCTCGTCCAGCTCATCAACGGTCTGCCCGACGATCTGCAACCGTTCTTCGAAGCGATCTTCGCGGTGGGCGCGCTCTGGGCGGTCGGTGTCGTCGTCGCCGCCGCGCTCATCGCCCGTCGCTGGCGCCTCGCCCGCGACCTCGCCATTGCCGGCTTCGTCGCGTGGTTCCTCGCGCGTCTCATCGGTGCGCTCGTCGTCGAGAACGACAGCCTCCGCGAGAGCCTGAACGTCGTCACCCGCGTGGGGACGCGTCGCCGGCGTTCCCGGTCACTCCGGTGGCGGTGGTGGTGGCGGTGATCGCGGCGGCGTCACCGTTCCTCACCCGGCCGACGCGCCGGCTCGGACGGTTGCTGATCCTGCTCATGGCGGTCGGATCGCTCTATCTGGGTCTCGCGCTGCCCGACGCCGCGTTCGCCGCGGTGGTGCTCGGTTGGGGAGTCGGCGCCGCGGTGCACCTCGCGTTCGGCTCGCCCGGCGGCCGTCCGACGCGCGCGCAGATCGGTGCCGCGCTCGAGGAGCTCGGGGTGTCCGCGCACGATGTCGAGCTGGCGCGTCGCCAACCTCGGGGCTCGACCCTGATGCTCGCCGAAGACGACGACGGGCCGCTGCACGTGCGCGTGCTCGGGCGGGACGAAGCCGACGCGCAGTTCATGGCGAAGTTGTGGCGCTTCGTGCTGTACAAGGACGGCGGGCCGCGCCTCTACATGACGCGTCTCGAAGACGTCGAGCACGAGGCCTACACGCTGCTGCTCGCGGCGCGGAGCGGCGTGCGCGTCCCCGACGTCGTCGTCACCGGGACCGCCGGCCCCAGCGCCGCGCTCCTCGTGGATCGACGGCCGACCGGGACGCGTCTCGTCGACGCCGACCCGGCGGACGTGACCGACGCCGTGCTCGACGAGGTCTGGCACCAGGCCGCGCAATTGCACGACGCGAACGTCGCGCACGGCGCGCTCAACGCCCGCCACATCATGGTGGTGCCGGGTGCCGCCACCATCGTCGACTTCTCGGCGTCGAGCACCGCGAACTCGATGCGGCAGGCCGAGGACGTGGCCGAGCTCCTCGTGAGCACCGCCGACATCGTCGGGGACGAGCGCGCGATCGCCGCCGCGCAGCGCGGGATCGGGTCGGACGCGCTCGTGGCCACGCTTCCCGTGATCCAACCGCGGCGCGCTGAGCGCAGACCTGCGTGCGACCGGCCGCCGTGCCCGCAAGGAGCTCAAGCAGCGCGTCGACGCGCTGCGTGCGGCCGTGGTCACCGCGACCGCGGCCGACGAACCGCCGCTCCAGCAGCTCTACCGCGTCAACACCACGAACCTGCTCATGGCGGTCGGCACGCTGATCGCGGTCTTCGCGCTCGTTGAGCCAGATCGGCGATCCCGAGGAGTTCTGGGACACGATCTCGGGCGCCAACTGGTGGTGGTTGGCCGTCGCGCTCACGGTTTCCTTCCTCACCAACTTCGCGACCGCGTTCTCGCTCATGGGGTGCGTGCCCATGACCCTGCCGTTGATGCGCACCGCGGAGCTCCAGCTCTCGATGTCGTTCGCGAACCTCGCGGTGCCCGCCGTCGGGGGGTTGGCCTCGCAGGTCCGGTTCCTGCAGCTCCAGGGCATCGACATGGCGTCCGCGGTCGCCGCCGGCGGGTTGCTCGCCGACGTCGGCAACATCGCCGCGCAGGTGATCCTGTTCGTCATCGCGGTCGCGTTCTCCCCGACCGCGATCCACACCGGCGACATCCCCGTCGACAGCGTCATCTCGGTGCGTGCTGATCATCGTCGTCGTCGCGATCCTGGCGGTGGGGCTCGTCCTCGCCGTACCCCGCCTGCGCAACGTGGTGATGCCGCCGGTGAAGAGCGCGGCGACCACGATCTGGGAGGCGGTGCGATCGCCGCGCCGCCTGCTGCTGCTGTTCGGCGGCAACATGATCAACGCGTTCATGTACACGTTCGTGCTCGACGCGTGCATCATCGCGTTCGGCGGCAGCATCAACTACTGGACGCTGCTCGCGCTGAACATCTTCATCGGCACGATCGCGTCGCTCATCCCGATCCCCGGCGGGGGGACGGCGGTGAACTCGGTCGGCATGACCGGCGCGCTCGACCGCGGTGGGGATCTCCACCGAGATCGCCGTCGCCGCGGTGCTCGCCAACCAGCTCGTCAGCAGCTTCATCCCCGCGGTGCCGGGCTGGTTCGCGACGAAGAACCTCATGAACGACGGCTACCTGTAACGTACCCCTCGCCAACTTGCGTCAAGAGACCTCGTACAGCGAGGTGTATTGACGCAAGTTCGATGAGAGAGGGGTCTCATGCTCGGTCAGACGATCGGCGATCTGCTTCCGCTCGCGCTCGGATTGCGATCTGCCCGATTCCCATCATCGCGGTCATCCTCATGCTGTTCTCGCAGCGGGCGCAGCGCGAACAGCGCGATGTTCGTGGTCGGTTGGATCGTCGGCGTGCTCGGCGTCACGGTTGTCGTGCTGATCATCGCGAACACGCAGGACCTCACGCAGAGCAGCGGCCAACCCGAAGACTCGGTGTCGACCGTGAAGCTCATCCTGGGCCTCTTGTTGATCATCTCGCCGCGAGGGAATGGCGAAGCCGACCGAAGGAAGGTGAGACGCCGACACTGCCGAAGTACCTGCGACCGATCGACACCGTCACTCCGCCAAAGGCGCTCGGACTCGGTGTGCTCCTCTCGGCGCTGAACCCGAAGAGCCTGGTGCTGATCGTCGCGGCTGCGCTGACGATCTCGCAGGCCGATCTTTCCGACGGCGACACGCTCATCGCCGTCGCAGTCTTCGTCGTTATCTCCGTGTCGACGGTCGTTCTACCCGTCATGCTCTACAACGTGATGGGCGAGCACGCTCAGCCCACCCTCGACACGATGCGCACCTGGCTCGCGCAGAACAACACGACCGTCATGGCCGTGCTGCTCCTCGTGATCGGCTTCGTGCTGATCGGCAAGGGCATCGGGCCGATCATCGACTGATCACCCGTCGGCGACGACCGGAACCCCAGATTGCCGGTGGAGCTCTCGGGCTCGATGCCACTCCGCGCCGAGCACGCGGTAGCGCTTGCAGTAGGAGAGGTGACAGAGGTACGAGCCGCCGCGCATCACGCGGTTCGTGCCACGCGTCGGGCCCCTGCGGATCCCGGCGGGGGCTCCTCGCGTAGTAGTCGGCGTCGTACCAGTCGGCACACCATTCCCAGACGTTGCCGGTGACGTTGTAGAGCCCGTACCCGTTGGGCGGGAACGCGTCGACGGCGCGGTGCCGGGGTACCCGTCGGCGCGGTGTTCTCGCCGGGGAACCGGCCCTGGAACACGTTCATGCGGTGCTCGCCGTCGGGCTCGAGGTTGTCGCCCCACGGGAACGCGTTCCGCTCGAGGCCTCCGCGCGGCGTACTCCCACTCCGCTTCGGTCGGGAGGCGGGTGCCCGTCCACGCGCAGTAGGCGCTGGCGTCGTTCCACGACACGTGGACCACCGGGTGGTCGGCGCGGCCGTCGAGATCGGAGTGCGGGCCATCGGGGCGACGCCAGTCGGCCCCGTACACCTGCCGCCACCACGGCGCGTTGCCCACCGCACGCGTGTCGGGGAAGTCGTCGGGCAGGAAGCCCGCGAACACGAACGACCACTCGTAACGCTCCGCGTCGGTGCGATGGCCGGTGGCGTCGACGAACTCGGCGAAGCGGGCGTTGCTCACGGTGTAGGCGTCGACGCAGTGGCCGCACCTCCACGTCGTGCACCGGGCCTTCGCCGTCGTCGGGATAGGCCCAGACCGAGTCGTCACCCATGGGGAACGTTCCACCGGGAAGGTGCACGAGCGTCGTCGGGGCGGCGCCCGGCGAGGGACGCGGAGGCGTCGGGTCGACGGCGCTCGACGCCGGCGCCTCGGGATCGTGGGCGCGGCCGGGGACGCAACACGCGTCGGTCATGCCGCGCTCACGAACGAGCGAGGTCTTGCAGCAACGTGCGGGTGCGGGTGCGCGATGCCTCGCGGTCGTCGCCGACCGGGAAGATCGCCGCCCACATGTCGGTGGTGCCGGCGGTGAACATCGCTTCGATCTGCGCGGCGACCGCGGCTTCGTCGCCCACGATCGCGGCATCGGCCGGACCCTCGGCACCACCGTGGTCGAGGATGCGGCGGTAGTTGGGAAGCGCGCCGTAGAAGCCGAACTGCTTCGCCGCGGCTTCACGGGCCTCGTCGACGTTGTCGTGCACCGCGACCGGGAGCCCGGCCACGATGCGCGGCGCGTGCACGGCCGGCATCTTCGGCTGCCGCCTTGATGAGCGGGGTCACATGCGTCGCGACCGCCTGCGCGTTGGCCATCCAGAGGATGGTGCCGTCGGCGACCGCACCGGCGACGCGCAGCAGCCGGCGTCCGAGCGCGGCGACGAGCACCGGCACGGTCACGCCGGCGGCGGTCACCGGAGCACCGAGGCGAACCTCGAAGTCGTCGCCGACGAACTCGACCGCTTCGCCGTGGAGCAGCTGCGTGAGGATCGTGACGTACTCGTCGGTGTGACGGCCGGCGTTGGCGTAGGAGATCCCGAACGAGCCTTCGATCACGACCTCGTGCGAGGGCCCGATCCCGAGCGTGAACCCGTCGCGGCCCATGGCGCTCGCCGCGGCCAACACTCGGTTCGCCATCAGCGCCGGATGCGACGTGTACGTCTGCAACACCGCGGTGCCCAGCTCCAACGTCGTCGTCGCGCGCCCGGCGATGGCCATGGCCACGAGAGGGTCGCCCGCGACCGCGCTCGGGTACCACAGCGAGCTGAAACCCTCTTCTTCGGTCCGCACCGCCTGCTCGACCATCCGGTCGACGGTGGGCGCTCCGCCGTTCAGTCCGATCTTCATCGGCTCATCCTACGAACCGGCGTCAGCAAACCAGCGATGCGCTGGTCTGGTGACGCCAGTCGCGGTCGGGTCGCGGTCAGGTGGTGGGTCCGGCGGCGCCCGCCGACTGGACCAGCGCGAAGATGTCGTTGGGGCCGAGCGGCGTCCTCGTGACCCGGACGCCGAGGTGGCGCGAGGGCGTCGCCCACCGCGTTGGCGACGCGCCGCGTGCGAGCCGATCGCGCCGCCCTCGCCCATGCCCTTGAACCCGCCGGGGTTGGTCGTGGACTCGCGTCTCGATGTGGCCGACCTCGATGTCGGGGACCTCGGTCGTCGTGGGCAGCAGGTAGTCCATGAACGTCGTCGTGAGCGGGTTGCCGTCGTCGTCGTAGACGAAGTCCTCGAGGAGCACGCCGCCGATGCCCTGCACCACGCCGCCGAAGATCTGGCCTTCGACGATCGTCGGGTTGATCATGCGGCCGCAGTCCTCGGACACGATGTAGCGCAGGACCGCGCGGCATCCACGTGTCGGCGTCGATCTCGACGACGCAGACGTGGGTGGCGTTGGACCACGTCGGGAAGCGCGTTGGGCTGGAACCGCACCGTGGCCTCGAGCCCGGCGTCGAGCTCGGGCGGCAGCGTGCTCGGCGGTCGCGTAGACGACCTGCGCGACCTCCCGCAGCGTCATCGACCTGGCTCGGCGTGCCCCTGCACCGAGACCGACGCCGTCGCGCGATCTCGAGGTCGTCGGGCGCGCTTCCATCTGGTGGGCGGCGATCGGCGAGCACCTTGTCGCGCACCGCCGCGGCCGCCGGCGCGCGCGGCGCCGCCGGCGATCGACCGCCGTGCGGCTGCCGCCGGTGCCCGGCCCGTACGGCGTGGACTGCGTGTCGGCCTGGACGACGGTGACGTCGTCGTAGTCGACGCCGAGGGTGTCGGCCACGACCTGGGCCATCGTGGTCTCGACGCTCTGGCCGTGCGACGTGGTGCCGAGGTAGGCGACGACCCTGCCGCTCGACTCGACGCGCACCGTGGCGCCCTCGGTGTGCAGCGTGGCGCCGGCCATCGAGGTCGGCTCGACGTACACGCTGAACCCGACGCCGAGGTAGCGGCCCTCGGCGCGGGCCTCGGCCTGCTCGCTTGCGGAACGCGTCGTAGTCGAGCATCTCGAGCGCCTGCTCGAGCGTCTCGAGCGGCGTGATCTCGGCGAACTCCTGCGCCGGCCGGGGACGGTGAACGGCAGGTCGGCGTCGCCGCAAGCAGGTTCTTGCGGCGCAGCTCGACGGGATCGAGCCCGATCTCGCGGGCGGCGAGTCGATCGCCATCTCCCGCGCCGTCGTCTCGAACATCCACGGGCCGCGGTACGCGCCCTTGCCCATGGTGTTGGTCCACACCATCGACATCGAGAAGCCCGAGCCGCGGGATCTTGTACGGGCCGGGCAGCAGCGCCGGGTTCATCGACCGCGGGGCACGCGGGGTAGGCGCCGACGTCGGCCGACGTGCTCGAAGGTGATCGCCTGGATGATGCCGTCGGTCGTCGATGGCCATGCGCGACCTTGCCCGACTCGTTGCGGGAGTGCGGCGCCGGCGATCAGGTTCTCGCGGCGGTCCTCGATCCACTTCACCGGGCGGCCGAGCAGCCGCGACGGCGAGCACCACCGCGCACTCCTCGCGGAACACGAACATCTTCTGGCCGAACCCGCCGCCGACGTCGCGCGGCGTCGACGGTGATGTCGCCTCGGGGATCGTCGAGATAGCGGGCGAAGAAGTTGCGGGTCTCGTGCACCGCTCTGGCTCGAGCAGACGATGTCGATCTCGTCGCGCCCGGCGTCCACGACGGCGATGATGCCCCGGGTCTCCATCGGCACGCAGATGTAGCGGTTCTGCTCGATCGTCGGACTCCACGACGTGCGCGGCGGCTGCGAACGCCTCGTCGAGGTCGGCCGGAGATCGGCATGAACGGCATCGCCGACCATGGCGTTGGACTGGAGACCCCAGGCGCCGTGCACGAGGTGCTCGGTGTCGGCGGCCGCGGTGCGGTAGTCGACGACCGCCTGCGTCGGGCTCGAGCTCGACCTCGATCAGGTCGCACGCGTCCTCGGCCGACGTACCGGCTCTCGGCGACCACGAGCGCGATCGGGTCGCCGACGTAGCGCACGTCGCCGATCGCGAGCGGCGGCGGCACCGAGCAGCTCCTCGCCGAGCATGGCGTGCCACGCCTCGCCGAAGCGACCGTCGAAGTCCTGCCACGTGAACACGCCGACGACACCGGGCAGCGGCCTTGGCCGCGCTGGTGTCGATGCTCGTGATCGTGGCCGGCGGCGACCTCGCTGCGCAGGAACGCGGCGTGCAGCATGCCGCGGAGCGACGACGTCGTCGACGTACTGCCCGTGACCGGTGAGGAGCCGGCGGATCCTCCTTGCGGGTGACCGACTGTCCGATGAAGCGGGCGGCGGGCCGGGGCGTCGTGGTCTCGGTCATTTCGACAGCGTACGATGCCCCGCGAATGACGGGCAACGCGAGGCATGCGGGCCAGGATCGCGATCGTCACCGGCGCCGCGCTCGGGATCGGGCGGGCAACCGCGATCCGGCTCGCGGCCGACGGTGCCCACGTCGTCGCGTGCGACGTGAACGAGGACGGGCTCGCGGCAACCGCCGCCGCGATCGCCGGCGCTGGCGGCGCGGTGTCGGCGATGCGGGCCGACGTGTCCAAGCAGGCCGACGTCGACGCCGTCGTCGGCGAGGCCACGGGCAACGGGCCGGTCACGATCCTGGCGAACGTCGCGGGGGTCGCCGACTACTTCCTGCCCGTCGGCGAGCTCGACGACGAGACGTGGGACCGCATCATCGCGATCAACCTCACGGGCTGCATGCGGTTCGCCCGGGCGGTGGTGCCACTCATGGAGGACGCCGGTGCGGGCTCGATCACCAACATCGGTTCGGTCGCGGCGTTGGGTGGCGGGGGCGGCGGCACGGCGTACACCGCGGCGAAGCACGGCCTGATCGGCCTCACCAAGTCGATCGCGTTCCTCTACGGCCCGCGCGGCATCCGCTGCAACGCGGTCTGTCCCGGCGGCGTGTCCACCACGATCGCGGAGACCAGCGGCTACCCGAAGGTCGAGTGGGCGGGCGAGCGCCTGATGGCGTCGTTCGCGCTCAGCCAGCGGCTTGGCGGAGCCCGAGGAGATCGCCGGGCTCATCTCGTTCCTCTCCTCCGCGGAGGGCGCCAACCTGAACGGCGCGGTCATCGCCTCCGACGGCGGCTGGTCGGCGGCGTAGGTCGCTCCGACCACGATCCAACTGGCGTCAATACGCCTCGTATAGCGAGGTCTGCTGACGCAGGTTGGTTGTTGGTCGGCGGGCGGGAGTCAGTCGACGATCGAGATGGCCTGCTCGGGGCAGTTGTCGACGCCGAGCCGCGCCTTGGCCTCGAACTCCGGCGGAACCTCCTCCTGAAGCAACATGCTGTGACCCTCGTCGTCGGGCTCGAAGACCTCCGGCGCCAGTGCGTAGCAACGCCCGTGCCCGGTACACCGTTCGTCGTCGATCTTGATCCTCATGGTCGTGTACCTCCGGGGTCAGGCGTGGTCGAGATGAAAGTAACGCACCGCGTTGTCGCACACGATCTTCTGCCGCTCGTCGTCGGGGATCTCGGCGAATTGCTCGTCGATCACCTTGCGCGAGTTCGGCCAGTCGCACTGCACGTGCGGGAAGTCGGTCGACCACTGGATGCGGTCGACGCCGATGTCGTGGCGGACCTTCAACCCGAAGCGGTCGATCTGGAAGCCCCAGTTGAAGTGGTGCCCGACGTACCAGCTCGGCGGGTGCGGGAGGTCGAGGCCCGACCAGAACTTGTGCGCGCGCGTAGTTCTCGTCGGCGTCCTCCATGAATTCGGGTATCCAACCCACCTGCGTCTCGGCGAAGAAGAACTGCAACTCCGGCACCCGTTCGAACACGCCCGACGTGATCAGCTGGTTGGCGACGAAGCCGTGTGACGCCACCTTGCTCAACATCGCGTTGATCGGGGCGAAGTTCATGAGCGACTCGCCCGTCTTCGCCGCCTCCTGCATCCGGATCGCCATCTCCGCGGCGGCGCCGCCGCCGAAGCTCACGTGCGCGGTGATCGGCACGTCGAGCTCGACCGCCAGCTTCCAGAAGCGCTCGTCGACGTCGAGATCAGGCGTGCCCGAACCGTTCGGCCAGCGTGCAGCACGACACCGCGGATGCCCGGCATGGTGGAGACCCGGCGCAACTCGTCGGTCGCGTCGTCGATGTTCGTGGCCGGGAGGATGGCGAGCCCGAGCAACCGATCGCGGTCGACGGCGGTGAACTCCTGCGACAGCCAGTCGTTGTACCCGCGCGATCGCCACGTAGGCCTCGGCGGGCAACGCGCCGGTGTCGAGCGTGCGCTGCCCGGAGACCGCCGGGAACAGGATCTCGGCGTCGATGCCGTCCTCGTCCATCTCGCGGACGCGCTGCTGCACCGTCGCCCGCGCCGACCAGGCCGTCGGCGTAGGAGATCCCCGACACCTTGAGGTTCTCGAAGCCGCGCCCGGCGGAGAAGTTCAACCCGAGCGGGACCGGGTTTTCCTTGCCCGGCATCAGCCACGCGTCGCCGCCATTGGGCAGCTTCACCACCTTGGGCGCGTAGTCCTGGAACTCCGGGTCGACGAAGGGCCGCCACGAATCGGGCGGCACCTCGAGATGCGAGTCGGTGGAGACGATCTCGTAGTCGCGCACGTCACCTAACTCCTGCGCTCTTGACCGCAGACGCGGCGGAGTGTACGCCGTACGGGATGGACCGGGCTACGGTGCCTCGGCCACGTCAAGGAGGCCCATGATGCGCGCAGCAGTCCTTCACGAGTGCCCGGGTTGGCTCGACATCACCGATCTCGAAGTGGGATCGATCGGACCCCACGAGGTGTTGGTGCACACGAACGCCGCGGGCCTGTGCCACAGCGACCTGCACTGCATCGAGGGCACGCTGCCGATCGGTGTGCCGACGGTGTTGGGACACGAGTCGTCGGGTGTCGTCGAGGCCGTCGGGTCCGATGTCACCGACTTCCGCCCCGGCGACGAGGTGATCGCGTGCACCTCCGCTGCGTGCGGATTGTGCCCGACCTGCACCACCGGTCGTCCGCACATGTGCCAGAACCGGCCCACCCGCACCACCGGCCTCGGCCCGGCGCTGTCCGAGAACGGCGTCCCGGTCGACCAGTTCGCGGGCGTCGGCGGATTCGCCGAGCAGATGCTCCTTCCCGAGCAGGCGCTGTTGAAGATCGACGACAAGGTGCCGGTCGACGTCGCCGCGCTCGTGGGTTGCGCGGTCACCACCGGTCTCGGCGCGGTGTTCAACACCGCGAAGGTTCCGCCCGGCGCGACGGTCGCGGTCATCGGGTGCGGTGGTATCGGCTTGAACGTCGTGCAGGGCGCGGTCGTCGCCGGTGCCGCGCGTGATCGCGGTCGACGTCGCCGCCGAGAAGCTCGACCGCGCGCGTACGTTCGGCGCCACCGACACCGTGGACGCGACGGCCGGCGATCCGGTGGGCCAGGTGCAGGAGCTCACGCGCGGTGGTGTCGAGTACTCCTTCGAAGCCCTCGGCCGAAAGGCGACGAGCGAGCAGGCCTTCGGGATGCTGGCGGCGGGCGGCACGGCCACGATCATCGGCCTGTCTCCCGTGGGCACGATGTTCGAGCTCCCGGCGCTCGACTTCCTCCGGGAGAAGAAGATCCAGGGCTCGATCATGGGGTCGAACCGCTTCCGCATCGACATGCCGTACTACCTCGACCTGTACCGCCAAGGTCGGATCAAGCTCGACGAGCTGATCTCGGAACGCATCAAGCTCGACGAGATCAACGACGGCTACAAGACGCTCCAAGCGGGAACCGGCGCCCGCAGCGTGATCGTGTTCGACACGTGACCGCGGCTGATCCGTACGACGCGTACCCGAGTCTCACGTTCGAGCGCCCGGAGCCGGGGATCCTCGAGATCGTGCTCGACGGCCCGGGACTCAACTCGGTCGGCCACCAGGGCGCACCGCGATCTCGCCGACGTGTGGCTGACCGTCGACCGCGATCCCGACACGCGCGTCGCGCTCATCCGCGGCGCGGGCAGGGGGTTCTCGTCGGGCGGGAGCTTCGAGCTGCTCGCAGGACCTCGCGACCGACTACGCAGTGCGCACGCGCGTCATGCGCGAGGCGCGCGACATCGTCTACAACGTCATCAACTGCTCGAAGCCGATCGTCTCGGCCGTGCACGGGCCCGCGGTCGGCGCCGGCCTCGTCGTCGGCGCATGCTCGCCGACGTGTCGGTCGTCGGCCGCACGGCGCGGATCATCGACGGCCACACCAAGATCGGCGTCGCCGCCGGCGACCACGCCGCGATCTGCTGGCCGCTGCTGTGCGGCATGGCCAAGGCGAAGTACTACCTGCTCACCTGCGAGACGCTCACCGGCGAGGAGGCCGAGCGCATCGGCCTCGTGTCGCTGTGCGTCGACGACGACCAGGTGCTCGAACGGGCGCTGCGAGGTCGCCCGCACGCTCGCCGGCGGCGCGCAGAGCGCGATCCGCTGGACGAAGTGGGCGCTCAACAACTGGTACCGGGCGATGGGCCGCAGCGTTCGACGCGTCGCTGGCGCTCGAGTTCTACGGCTTCGGCGGTCCCGGACGCGGTCGAGGGGCTCACGGCCGTGCGCGACAAGCGCGACCCCGACTTCACCGGGCCGACGAGCGAATGAACCCGCTCAGCTCATCGTGAGGCCGCCGTTGACCGACACCGTCTGACCGGTCATGTAGGCGGCATCGTCGGTCACGAGGAACGCGACCACACCGGCGATGTCCTCGGGCTGGCCTTCGCGGCGCAAGGGGATCGACCTCGCCAGCGCGGCGCGGAGACCGGTCGTGCTGTCGTCGCCCAGCTGCGCGAGCAGGTCGGTGTTCGTCGGGCCCGGGCACACGCAGTTGACCGTGATGCCGTAGCGCGCCATCTCGCGGGCCAGCGTCTTGGTGAACGCGATGACGCCACCTTTGGTGGCCGAGTAGACGGCTTCGCCGGTCGAGCCGACTCTGCCCGCGTCCGATCCGAGGTTCACGATGCGGCCACGCGCGTTCGGGATCATGTGGGTGGCGAGGACCGCGTGGCAGCACACGATCTGGCCCTTGAGGTTCACGTCCCAGAGGCGATCCCATGTCTCCTCGGTGGACTCCATGAACGGTTCGATCACGTCGATGCCGGCGTTGTTCACCAGGATGTCGATCGGGCCGAGGTCGTCGCCGATGTGCGTGACCGCGGCGACGACCGCGGCGCGGTCCGACACGTCGAGCTCCACGCTGATGCTCGGCGTCGGGAGCGACTTCGCCGTCTCCTTCGCGGCATCCTCGTCGATGTCGCACACCGCGACCGACGCACCGAGCCCGGCGAGGCGGCCGGCGACGGCCGCGCCGATGCCCCGAGCGGCACCCGTCACCATGGCCACGCGCCCGTCGAGCGTCACGTCAACTCCTCTCCGCGCCGCGGGAGCGGGCGAAAGTTCGGTGGGCGCTTCTCGACGTAGGAGTCGACGCCCTCACGGAAGTCGGCCCGGCGCTCGGGCGCCGCCACCATCGCGGTCGCCTCCGCCAGCGACTCCCCCGGCGTGCGGTGCCAGTCGGCCGCGACCTGCGCCTTGATCGCCGCCATCGCGACCGGCGAGCAGTTCTCCGCGAGGTCCTGTGCGTACGCGACCGCGGCCGGGAACAGCTCCTCCGCCAGATACGACGCGATTGACCAGCCCGAGATCGAGCGCCTCCTGGGCGTCGATCACGCGACCCGACAGCAGGAGGTCCATCGCGTTGCCGACGCCCACGAGGCGCGGCAGCAACCACGACGCGCCGAACTCGGCGGGGAGCCCACGGCGGGTGAACGACGTGGTCATCCTCACTCCCGACGCTACGAACCGCACGTCGGACAGCAGTGCGACCACGAGCCCGATACCGGCGCACGCGCCGTTGATCGCCGCCACCACCGGCTTGCGCAGCACGCCCAGGTCGGTGAGCGGGCGGCGCGCGACGATCTCACCGGCGGCCTTCGAGGTCTCGGCCAGAAATTCCATGTCCATGCCCGGGCAGAAGCCGCGCCCCGAGCCGGTGATCACGACCGCCCGCACCTCGGGGTCGTCGTCGGCGCGGTCGACGAGCTCGAAGAACGTCGAGTGCATCGGCCACGTCCACACGTTCATCCGTTCGGGACGGTTCAGCGTGATCGTGGCGACACCGTCGGCGACACGCCAGAGCACGTCGTCGTCGTGGGCGTCGGGCATCGGGGAACCGTATGCTCCTGCTTCTCGGCCGGGCAACGCGACGCGGGGAACTCGTGGACGACGTCGAACTCCCCGACATCGATGCACTCACCGACTGGGTCGGCGACCGGCTGCCCGGAGCCGGCCGGTTCGCGCTGCAGCGGATGGGCCAGGAAGCCGGCATCGCCAACGCGCTGTACCTCATCGGGCGCGACGGTCACGAGTGGGTGCTCCGGCGGCCGCCCGCGGTGAAGAACGACCCGAGCGCCGGCGAACACGGTCCGCGAGTGGCGGATCCTCCGATGCTCTCGAAGGGACGCCGGTCCCCCACCCGCACCGCCCGGCTGCTCTGCGAGGATCCCGACGTGATCGGCGCGACGTTCATGATCATGGACCGCGTCGACGGCTTCACGCCGGGGTCGAGCTGCCGCCGCCGTTCGCCACCGACCACGTCGCTGCGCCACGACCTCGCGATGGCCTACGTCGACGGCATCGTCGCGCTGGCCGCGGTCGACTGGGTGGCGGGCGGGCTGGAGGGCCTCGGCAAGCCCGACGGCTTCCTCGAGCGGCAGGTGGCGCGCTGGCCCGCCCAGCTCGACCGCTACCGCACGCGCGAGCTGCCCGAGCTCGACTTCCTGTGTGGCTGGCTCGAGGCGAACCGGCCCGACGATGGGCCCGGCCGCGATCCTGCACGGCGACTACAGCCCGTTCAACGTGATGGTCGCGCCCGATCCCCGGCCCGGCTCGCCGCGATCGTCGACTGGGACACCGGCACCATCGGCGACCCGCTGCTCGACATCGGCCACCTGCTCGCGCGCTGGACCGAGCCCGGCGAGGAACCGGTCGATCGGCGCGACAACCGGGTGGCGTCGACGGTCTACCCGCCGCGCGCGGCGATGGCGGCGCGCTACGCCGAGCGCACCGGACGCGACCTCTGCGGCGCTCCCCTATTACGAGGCGCTCTCATTGTTCAAGCTCGGCGGTGATCCTCGAAGGCACGTACGCCCGCAACGCGGCGGCGGGCGTTCCCGAGCGGAGAGAACCCATGACCGACACCGTCCCGAGACTCATGCGCGCCGCGGCCGCGTTCGCCCGAGGGGAACGACACTGATGACCACGGACCCGCCGTTCGACCTGTTCGACCTCACCGGCAAGGTCGCCGTCGTCACCGGTGGGAGCAGGGGCATCGGCCGGTCGATCGTGCTCGGCTACGCCGCGCGCGGCGCCGACGTCGTGATCGCCAGCCGCAAGCTCGACAACTGCGAGGCGGTGGCACCGAGGTGGAGGAGACCACCGGCCGTCGCGCGCTGGCGGTCGGGACGGCACGTCGGCCACTGGGACCAGTGCGACGGCCTCGTCGACACGGTGTACCGGGAGTTCGGGCGATGCGACGTGTTCGTCAACAACCCGGGCATGTCGCCGCTCTATCCCGATCTGGCGTCGATCACCGAGGAGCTACTACGACAAGGTCGCAGGAGCGTGAACCTCAAGGGGCCGTTCCGGCTGGCGCCCTGGTCGGCACCCGGATGGCGGCCGGCGACGGCGGGAGCTATCATCAACGTCGAGCACGATCGGGTCGCTGCGCGCGAGCGGCCTGGAGCTGGTGTACGGGTGCGCCAAGGCGGGGCTCAACGCGCTCACGATCGGGCTCGCCGACGCGTACGGGCCCAAGGTGCGGGCCAACTGCGATCCTGCCCGGCGCCATCCTCACCGACATCGCCGAAGCGTGGACGCCGAGAAGCACGCGCCAGGCGTCGGGGCAACTCACCCGCTGAAGCGGGCAGGCGTCGCCGACGACTTCATCGGCACCGCGCTGTGGCTCGCCAGCGACGGCGTCGTCGTAGGTCACCGGCGTGCTCGTCCGCGTCGACGGCGGCATGTACCGCCAAACCTGACTACTCGTCGCTCAGGCGAATCGGGGATACCCCGATTCGCTTCCTTCGCTCCTGGCGAGCAACTCGGTCGCTTCGCTCCCTCGTCGCCGCACGCAACTTGCGTCAATACGCCTCGTACGAACAGGGCGAACTGACGCACGTTCGAGAGGGGTGGCGTACGATCCGCGTCATGGCAGACGACGAGGTCATGGTCCGGTACGAGCGCGACGGTGATGTCACCGACGATCACGCTCGACCGGCCGCCCGTGAACGCGTACGACGGCGCGTTCCACGCCGAGTTCCAGGGCGCGTGGCGCGAGCGAAGACCGACGACTCGCGCGTGGTCGTGATGAAGGCGAAGGGGCAGGCACTTCTGCGTGGGCGCGAACATGCAGGAACCCGCAGCCGGCACCTCCGGCGCGGTCGACCTGACCGCGCCTGAGGACGAGATCCGGCTCATCCAGACCCGTCATGAAGCCCACGATCGCCGCGGTGCAGGGCGGCTGCATCGGTGGCGGACAGCGGATGGTGTGGCCGTGCGACCTCGTGTTCTGCACCGAGGACGCGTTCTTCATGGATCCCACCGCGACCATGGGCATCGGTGGCATCCAGTCGCATCTGCACACGTGGTTCTACGGCCCGCGGCTGGCCAAGGAGATGATCTACAGCGGGATGCGGCTGCCGGCGCAGCGGCTGTACGCGATGGGACAGGTCAACCGCCTCTATCCCGACCTCGACACGCTGCACGCCGAGACGTTGGCGTTCGCGCACGACGTCGCCACAGAAGGACCCCGCGCCCCTGCGGCAGGCGAAGCACGCCGCCAACATCACGATGGACATCATGGGCCAGCACTACGTGGTCAGCCGGATGGACGAGCTGCTCGACGTAATGCCGCCGATGAACCTGAAGCTCCCCGACGACGACTGACGACCGCCGGAGGGCTACTTGCTCGCAAGCGCGGCGGGTTCGCCGACGCTCGGGAAGAGCTCGAGGAACGCGCCGAGGCGGATGCGGTCGCTGTCTCGGCGTCGACACCGTCGAGGATCTCGTGCAGCACCTTCTGGGTGTGCGGGAACGTGCCCTCGATGTGCGGGTAGTCGGTGCCGAACATCATGTTGCGGTAGCCCATCGCCGGTCATCGCCGGCACCGCGGTCTCGTCGTGCTGGAACGAGGCGTAGACCTGCTCGCATGATGTACTCCTTCGGCGAGCTTGCGCAGGCGGCCGTCGTCGAACATCGGGTGCTGGCGGTAGAACTCGTTCAGCCGGTCGCCGACGAACGGCGCCCAGGTGGCGCCGCCCTCGGAGATCAGGACCTTCAGGTCGGGATGCCGTTCGAGCGCGCCGCCGGCCGATCATGGCCGCGGCCGCCTTCTGCCCGCCGAAGGTGGTGTCCACGTAGTTGAACAGCGCGCCGCCCGGGTTCGCGGTACGGCCGGCGCGCCGGGCTCGGCGTCGGTGCCGATGTGGAAGGCCGACGACCAGGCCGGCTTCGTCGCACGCCGCCCACAGCGGCTCCCACTGGTCGTCGTTCCAGTACGGGCATGCCGTCGGGCTGGCGGTCGGCAGGAAGACCGCGCTGGAAGCCGAGGCCGGCGACGCGCTGGGCCACCTCGGTGACCGAGGCCTCGACCGACTGCGAGCGGCAGCGTGGCGGTCGGCACGAAGCGCGGCGAGGTGCGGATGAGCTCGTCGTGCACGTAGTCGTTGAGCACCTTGGCCGCGGCCGACGACGAGGTGCGGCGTCGAGTGGATCTCGCTGTACCAGAGCCCGAGCGACGGGAACACGACCTCGCCCCACACCCCCTGGTCGTCGAGGTGCTCGAGCCGGGCCCGGCGCTTCGCCGCGCCCCGGCGCCCTGCGCTCGGGCACTGCGCCTCCCGGAACTCCGTCAGGGCCTCGGCCGTCGACGCCTGGCGGCTTCGGCAGCTGCCGGCGGAACTGCCGGCCGTCGATGTGGACGATCTCCTCGGTGTCGCTGATCTTCTCCGAGCGCGGCAGCCGGTCGGCCAGCGCCGGGGGAGGTTGTCCTTGAACAGGTTGGGCGGCTCGATGAAGTGCGAGTCGCCGGAGTTGGTCCAGAGCAAGTTGTCCATTGCGATCTGCCCTTCTGCGTGCCGGAAACGTTCGGCCGCGAGGCCCAGGAACCCGGCGAGGTTGGTGCTCATGATCTTCTGCTGATCCGCCTCGGAGGGAGGTCGTGCCAGTTGGTTCACGTAGGTGACCGGGTCGGGCAGGCCTTCGGGGTGCGGGAAGTCGGAGCCGAACACGAGGCAGTCGGGCGACAGTACGTCGAGGATACGCGAGAGGTTCTCTTCCGGATAGGGCGCGATCACGAAGTGCTCGCGGAAGACGTCGCTCGGCCGCCGGTCGAGCTTCCCGTCCGCGCTTCCTTCCCATCATGAAGCCCGTGGTCCATCTTGCGCACGGCGTACGGGGCCCACACCGCGCCGTACTCGATGATACCGACGTGCAAGTTCGGGAAAGCGAGTGAACAGGTTGTGGAAGATCATCGCCGCCACCGTCTCCATGATGGGACGGTCACCCCAATACGAGAACCACTGGAACGCGTCGAAGCCGTCGAAGTAGTGCGTATTCGGGTCGTACCCGTACTCGGCACCGGCAGTCGCTGGTAGTTCGTGTAGTTCAGGTGCACGACCACCACCGCGCCCGACTCCTGGATGCACGCCCAGAACGGGTCGTAGTAGGGATCGGCGGGAGACCGACCGTTGAGCGGGCCCGGCGGCAGCATCACCGTCCGGGCGCCCTCGGCGAGCGTGCGGTCGAGCTCCGCGACCATGACGTCGATGTTTCGCGAGCGGCACGTTCGCCGGAGTGAAGATGCGGTTCTTGAACGCAAAGCCCCAGTCGTCCTGCACCCAGCGGTTGTACGCACGGACGTTGGCCACGTTCGCGGCGGGATCGTCGAGGAACTCGCCCTCCACCGACACACCGACACCGGACGGGAACATGATCGCGGCTTCGAGGCCCTGCACGTCCATGACTTCGAGACGGTTCTCGCGGCTCTGGAACGCCGGCGCCATCAGCCGGAAGCTCTGCACGACCTTCTCGCGCTCTTCAGGATCGGCGATGCGCAGCGGGTTCCCTTGTACGTGTGCGATCCCGGGCACGCCGAACACGTTGCCGAGCTCCTCCTGCATCTTCTTGCGATGCCGCTCGACCGTGTCGGGGGTCGGTAGTCGACGGCCACCTTGCCGGCGTCGACGTACTCCTGCTCGAGGTGGCGGGTGATCACGTCCTCGGCGTCGTAGAAGTGGTTGTCGGCATCGAAGACGGGATACGGCAGCGTGGTCTCGAACATCGGCTCCCCCTTGGGACACGCAACGTTTATACGTCGTAAAGCGTACCCGTCCTCGTCGAGGATGGCAACCCTCAATCCGGGCCGGTGACCACCTGCTTCGCCTCCAGATCGGCGAGCTCCTCCGGCGTGTAGCCGAGCTCGGTGAGGATCGGACTCGTGTGCTGGCCGCGGAGCGACCCGGGAGCGAGGCGGCCCGGCGTCTCGGAGAGCACGGCGGGGAGACCGTGGCGGCGGATGGTGCCGAAGAGCGGGTGCTCGATGTCGGCGGCGAGCCCGGCCTCGAAGATGGCCTCGTCGGTGGCGATGAACGCAGGATGGCCGTCGGCGAAGACGCTGGCGCACCCGACGCCGGCTTCGGTGAGGTCGGCCTCGATCTCGTCGGCCTTGCGGTCGGCGAAGGCCGCCGCGAGCACCGCGGCACGGGCGTCGTCGCCATCGGGCAGCTCGACCCCGAGGGTCATGGCGGCAGCGCGGCACGCTCTTTGTCGTTGGTCGCCGCAAGGAACACCCAGCCGTCGCCGGCCTGGTAGAGCCGGTACAGGGCGTGGAGGCCGTGGTTCTCGGTGTCGGACTGTGCCAGGGGCGGCTTGCCGTCGTAGGCGCAGAAGTCGTCGGAGTAGGAGTGGGCGTTGCCGCCGATCATCGACGTCGACGGACTGGCCCTCGCCGGTCCGCCGCTGGTGGGAGAGGCCGAGCATCATCGCAGTGAGCACGGTCAGCGCCGCGTTCGAGTCGCCGTCGACCGGCCCGCGCGAGCCGGGCGCTTGATCGATCTGCTGCAGCTCCGGCACGCTGCAGCCGGCTGGTGAAGCTCGGGATCGAGCCAGATCGGCGGCGTGGCGGCATGTTGCCGGCGAGGCGCGAGCGCGGCGCTGGCGTACATGGGCCGGTGGCTGTACGGGCCTTCGCACGCCGTAGCCGGCGGCGTGCACGTAGACGAGCTTCGGGTTGATCGTCCTGCAGGGTGTCGTAGTCGATGCCCAGCCGCTCGGCGACGCCGGGCCGGAAGCCGATGACGAAGACGTCGGCGCTCGGCGATGAGCTCGTGCACGATCTCGCCGCCCTGCCGGCGAGCTGCAGGTCGATGGCAGGCTCTCCTTGCCCTCCATCACCTTCGCACCGAGTCGGCCTCGGGCGCGCCGAACGCATGGCGCATCGGGTCGCCGTCGGCGGCCCTCGAGCTTGATGACGCGGGCGCCGAGGGCGGCCGCGATGCGTCGACCCGTAGCGGCATGGCGTAGAAGTAGCCGAACTCCACGATCGTCACGCCCGCCAGGGCGTGCTCGGGTGCCGGCGCGCCGCCGTCTGACGGCGCGGCACCGCGTCACGGGTGAGTCGTCGGCTGAGCCGCCCGAGTCGGGCGCCGAGCGGGTCGATGACCGAGCGGGCGTCCGCGGCGAAGGTGCGCCACGGGCCCGACTGGCGGACCGGGCCGACCACGGGTCGTCGACCGCCACGACCTCGCCGTTGGCGATGATCTGCGGGTGGTCGAGGGCTTCCTCGCTCGTGCCGCGCAGCCTCGAAGGCGATGTCGTCGTCGCGCGAGCAGGATGCGGGTGCAGCTCGTCGAGCGTCTCGGTGCGGAACGCCTCCCACAGCAGGTCCTCCCACTCCTGGGCGTCTCCGGCGGTGGCGAAGATCGGCGCGTTGGCGAAGCGGGGCTCGTCGAGGGTGTGTTCGATCCCGACGCGCGCGGCTGAGCGCGTGCGCCTGGTGGGGCAGCATGTGGAGTCGAAGTTGATCCAGCGGCCGTCGCCGTCGTGCAGACGCAGGCGTGTGCGGCTGGCCGCCATGGCGCCGCCGGTCGCCGCGATCGGTGACCTGCCGGCGCGTCGCCGGTCCGCCGGGCGTCACTGCCACGTGCATCGATGCCGAAGTAGTCGGCGGGGATCATGCCCTGCACGAGCGTGGCGTCGACCCGCTGGCCCCGGCCCGTGCTGCTCGCGGGCGATCAGGGCGGCAAGGATGCCGCGCGAGCGCCGTGTGCGCGGCGCCGGTGCTCGCCCATCGGCGCGTCGTAGAAGATCGGGCCGTCGCGGAAGCCGAACGGGCCGCGGCAGCACAGGGCCGATCTTGGCCGCCACGACGCCCTCGTACCCTGCAGATCGCGCGTACGGCCCGGTCGGGCCGAAACCGGTGATCGAGCAGTGGACGAGAGCCGGGTTGGCCGCGCGCAGCGCTCGTAGCCGAGACCCCACCGTCGGCGCCGGCCCGGCGCGAGACGCCGTCGATGAGCACGTCGGCCTGCGCGCCGCCATGCCGGCGAGCAGCGCGGCCCTTCGTCGGTGCGCAGGTCGACGGCACGGCTCTCCTTGCCGCGGTTCCACACCAGGAACCCGGACGGGCGATCGCCGTCCGAAGCCGGTCGCCGTCCGGCGGCTCGATCTTGAGCACGCGGGCGCCGTTGTCGGCGAGCAGCATCCCGGCCAGCGACGCGGCGATGCTGCCCGTGCCGAGCTCGAGGACGTTCAGGCCCTCGCAGATCGGCGCCGGCATGTGGCCCCCCTTTGTGCGCTGTACAACGGCGCCGATGTTAGAACGCCTGACTACTCGTCACTCACTGCGAGCCGGGATACCCGGCTCGCAGCCGTTCGCTCCCGGCGAGCTCCTCGCTCCGCTCGTCACCGCACGTGCCGGCGCGGTCGTGGAGTCAGTCCTTCAACCTCGCCCGGATGCCGTCGATGAGGATGTCGAGGCCGAACTCGATGAAGTCATGGGTCGAGGTGTGGGCGATGATCGCATCGTCTTCGTGCACGCCCGGCTTCTGACGTTTGGCGGGCCGGAACCGGTACTCCATGCCCATGAGCCCGAACATGAAGGTGTGGTACGTGGCGTGGGCCAGCTCGGCCTCGTGTTCGTCGAGCCCGGCTCGGCGGAAGACCTCGATGCCACTCGGATAGTCCCTCCGCACCGCCGGCGTGAGCGGTCGCTCCAGCAGGAATGCTCCGAGTCCGGGATACTCCGTCAGCCGATCGAAGAGATCGAACGCCGTGATCTTGAGATGCTCGTCCCACGGCAGGTCAGGCGGAAGCGGCCTGGTGTTGGATGCCACCGCGTCGGCGACGAGCTCGAGCAGCTGGTCCTTGCTCGACACGTAGTAGTACGCCGCCATCGGTGTGACGCCGAGCTCGTCGGCGAGGGCCCGCATGGTGAGCCGGTC
Organism: Ilumatobacteraceae bacterium; assembly: GCA_963732335.1. Classification (GTDB taxonomy): domain Bacteria; phylum Actinomycetota; class Acidimicrobiia; order Acidimicrobiales; family Ilumatobacteraceae; genus Desertimonas. The sequence continues at coordinate 254,321 of CAVSZO010000054.1, forward strand.
GAATCCGATCCGTTTCGAAACCGCGAGCGCGGCGGCGACGATGCGCTCCTGGCTGAGCTGCTCGGTCGGGGCACGCTCGCTGTCGTCCGAGCGAGGCTTCGACCCACGCGGTCGCGCGGCGTCGCAGTTTCCTGGGAGGATCTCGACTCGCCCATGAGTCGAGAACGGTAGCGGTTCCCCCGTGGCGAGGTCTTCTACGGCACGAAGTCGACGACGAGCTCGGCGAACTCGATGGGGGTGTCGCCCTGGAGGCTGTGGCCGGCCTCGGTCACGTGCTCGACCCGGGTGTCGGGGAGGGTCGCGAGCAGCTCGGCCTCGTCGGCGTCGTCGACCACCGACTGCTCCCGCATGCCCCGGGCGAGCATCAGCGGCACCTTGATCTCGGCGACCGTGTCCCACAGGCGAACCGAAGCTCGCGGTGGTGTCGGCGGGGGCGTCGCCTGCGTCGGTCGCCTCCGCCGGAGCGGCGGCGCGTAGCGCCACACCCACGAACCGTCGTCGCGCTGCGACCGCGTTGTGGAGGATCCCGCGGCGCAGCGACGACTCGGTGCGGGTCGGGTTGAACTCGATCGTGCGCGCCAGCAGCTCGTCGAAGCTGGGGAAGCTCTCGGGCCCGTTGATGAAGTCGGCGATCGGCTTCGACTTCTCGCCGTCGACGCCCGGGCGTGACGTCGACGAGCACGACGCTGCGCACGAGCTCGGGGGCAGCGCCGGCGAGAGCGATCGTGGTGAGGCCGCCGAGCGACATGCCGACCACGCGCCGGCGCGTCGGGCGCGAGCTCGCGGATGGCGACCGCGACGTCGCCGCGGCGTTCTCGCGCGGGCCGAAGGCCGGTCGCTCGCGGCCCGTCGGAGTGGCCGTGACCCGGTAGGTCGATCGCGACGAGCGGGCGGTCGATCGCCATCGCGACCGTGTCCCACGTGTGCGCGTTCTGCGCGCCGCCGTGCAGCAGCACGAACTCGGGTCGCCCGTCGCCCCACACCAGCGCGCTCGATCTTGCGGCCCGGCGGGAACGTCGACGCGACTCGCGGCGGACGGTCGGCGGACCGTCGTAGGGCAGCCCGAACTCCTTCGGCGTTCTCGTGGAACAGACCGAACTCGTCGTACTCGACACGCTCCATGCCGTTTCCTTTCACCGGTGGCGTCGCACAGCATCAACGATGCACGTCCGAACACGCCAGTTCGAGCGGAGCCGTACGCTACGGCCGATGCGAGCACCCGAGCTCGACTTCCCGGCGACGATGCCGGCCCTGCTCCATCGCGCCGTGGAACAGCACGGCGACGCCGACTTCGTGGTGAGCGCCGACCGTCGGTGCAGCTTCCGCGAGGCGGAGCACCTCACCCGTGTGCTCGCGAAGCGCATGCTCGCGGCAGGCGTCGGGAAAGGAACCCCGGTCGGGATCGCGTTTCCCTCGAGCGTCGACTGGATGGTCGGGTGGATCGCGGCGGCGCGCGATCGGCGCGGCTGGCGATGCTGTTCAGCAGCACGTACCGGCCTCCCGAGCTGCGCAACGCGATGCGCATCGGCGACGTCTCCTGCTGCTCGCGCCGCGCACGTTGCTCGGTACCGACTACGAGGCACGGCTCGAGCACGCGGTGCCCGGGCTCGCCGAGCAGGGACCGGGGCCGCTCGCCGTCCCCGCGCTTCCCTACCTCCGCGCGATCTGGGTCGTCGGAGGCAGCGAGCGCTCGTGGGAGCACACCGGTCGCCTTCGACACGGTCGACGACACCGGGATCAGCGACGAGTTGC